>NZ_BDCA01000080.1 GCF_001613265.1 Nocardia vermiculata NBRC 100427 | reverse complement strand
GCAGAGTCCGAGGTAGGACTGTCGGTGTATGGGACTGCGACGGGTAATTCGGATGCGGAGAAGTCCGCGGGGTGTCGTGATGTGGTCACGTTGCGTAAGCCGGAATCGATCGACAAGGCCGGACTGAATTCCGCAGTAGACGGGATCACCGCAAGTGGTTACACCCCGATCGGGGAATCATTGCGTGCCGCCGCGAAAGAACTCCCGCAGTCGGGTTCACGCTCGATAGTCCTGGTTTCCGACGGTGAAGACACCTGCGCACCACCGGACCCGTGCGAAGTCGCCCAGGAACTCAACCGCGACGGAGCCAAAATCATCGTCCACGCCATCGGATTCGGCGTCGACGACCGCTCCCGCGAACAACTGACATGCATCGCCCAGAAGACCGGCGGCACCTACAACGATGCCGTGGACGGAGCCGCCCTCAAACAAATCCTGCCACGGGTCAGCCAAGCAGCACTACGCACCTACAAACCCATCGGCACCCCCATCACCGGCACCCCAACCTACAACGACGCACCCACCGCCACACCCGGCCAATACCTCGACACCAT
>NZ_BDCA01000079.1 GCF_001613265.1 Nocardia vermiculata NBRC 100427 | reverse complement strand
CGGTAGGACCACACGGTGCCGAGGATGCCGAAGGGCACGCTGACCCAGAAGATCGCCTTCCAGTCCCATTCGGCCAGCAGACCACCCACGAGCAGGCCGAGGAATGAGCCGGCCACGGCGGCGACCTGGTTGATTCCCAGTGCCATTCCGCGTTCCCGGGCCGGAAAGGCGTCGGTGAGGATGGCGGTGGAGTTGGCCATCAGCATGGCGCCGCCGACGCCCTGGATCACGCGCCACCCGATCAGCCACAGTGCGCCGTTGCCCAGATCGAACGGGTCGAAGGACAGGGCTATCGCGCAGAGGGTGAAGACGACGAAGCCGAGGTTGTAGATGCGGACGCGGCCGTACATGTCGCCGAGTCGGCCGAACATGACGACGAGGACCGCGGAGGTGAGCAGGAAGCCCATGAGCAGCCACAGCAGGTAGCTGACGTTGGCGGGTTCGAGGGGGTTGAGGCCGATGCCGCGGAAGATGGCGGGCAGGGAGATGATGACGATCGAGGAGTTGATGGTGACCATCAACATGCCGAGGGTGGTGTTCGACAGTGCCACCCACTTGTAGCGAGGATGATCGTGATC
>NZ_BDCA01000078.1 GCF_001613265.1 Nocardia vermiculata NBRC 100427 | reverse complement strand
TGCGCGACTGCGTCGCCGCCGGATGCCACGGCGGTATTCGGGCCGCGCGCCTGTCGGTGCCGATCGCTGCCGGTGACAGCGTGTCCTGGTCACCGAGATAATCGCGCCCACCCAGATACACCGGCCGTACGTTCTCCGGAGAAACCGGCACCCATCGACCGTGGAGGATCCGATGACCGTGAACAAGGCCTGGAACGACTTCTGTGACGAACTGCGTGACGCCGGACAGGCATTGATCGACGAGGCCGCGCCACAGGACCCGATGAATCAAGCCGAGGGCGTGCGCTACCTGATCCGTCTGCTCCGCTACGCCTCACTCAACTCGATCGAGAACTCCGACCCCCTCTACCCCACCATCACCAACGCCCTCGATCCCCATCTCAAGTGCAAGATCGGCGCCGACAACCCGGACAACATCTACATGCGCGCCAACGTCTCCGGAAAGCACCGCTACCGGATCAGCGGCACCCGTGGCACCGTGCCACTGATGACCTTCGGCTCGAAGGCGAACCGCTACCACATCGACGGCACCATGGCCTCGACCGGTGAGATCTCCAACGACGACATCCCGGTCGACGCGGACGGCCGGTTCAGCTTCATCGCCGGCGTCGACAAGCCCGCCGAGGGCGCCTGGCTCCCACTCGCGGAGGACACGACGAATCTCGTCGGCCGCCAGTCCTTTCAGGACCGCAGCACCGAGACCGCGGCCGAGGTGACCATCGAGCTGATCGACGAGACTCCCGATCCGACCCCGATCGACGTCGACGACTTCGCCCGGCAGCTGAAGCTGACCACCGACTTCGTCAAGGGCACCTCGGCGAGCTTCGT
>NZ_BDCA01000077.1 GCF_001613265.1 Nocardia vermiculata NBRC 100427 | reverse complement strand
CGGTCCAGCTACCGTCACCGATGCCACCATTGGCGCCGTTGAGCAGATACAGCGTCGGCGCGGGCCGATCCGGGTCGGCGGCGCGCAGCACCTGCACGTGTACGACTTTCCGCATCGCCGCCGAATACACACCGAGGTCGAGGATCCGGTCGTCGCGTGGCCGAATATCGTGAATGTGCGAACCATTCGGCGCACGCACGTCCATCGGGTCGCCGGACGGCTCAGCGGTGGCCCGGCCGCCGGACCAGGTGATCAACGCCGCGACAACCGTGAGCGCCGACAGCAGGGCCACGGCCCGTGACATTCGCATCTTCCCCGGATGGCTTTCCATCCTCGCACTCCGATCTCGATAGTGTCCCCAGTCAACGGCCGGCCCGGCGCCGGCTCCATCGATATCGGGGAAGTTTGTGGCGGATACCAGCGCATCGGAGCCGAAACTGGCATCGATGCCAAAGGCATACGAGAGCCGTTGCCGCACACGTGGTGACCGGCCTAACGTCGGCGCCGATATGTCGTTCCTATCGAGGTTGGCGTGTGAAAACCGGTGTCTCGCATTTGGTCTCCCCGGCCGTGACCCAGGCGGCCGCCGCGCTCTGCCTGGCACTCACCGCCGCGACGGCCACCGCCCACGAACCCCCGGCAACGCCTGGTACGGCGCAGCTCGCCACCGAGACTGCAGTTCCGGCGACGGATGCATCGCCCCCTGCTGCACATCCGGTACCCGCAGGCCCGACGGCCGTATCGGTGAATGCTGCTGTACCCGTGCCGGTTTCGGCACCGGAGGTGTCGACAGCCGCGCAGCCCGCATCCGACGGGTCCGCGCTCGAATCAGTGCGGCCCGGCTCCTCCCGCGCGCTCGCGATGACCGTGCACTCGACGGCCATGGATATCCCGGTGCGGGTGGACGTGCTTCCGGCACCGGACCGTTCACGCCCGGCTCCCACCCTGTACCTGCTGAACGGGGTCGACGGCGGCGCGGACGGGAATTGGCTC
>NZ_BDCA01000076.1 GCF_001613265.1 Nocardia vermiculata NBRC 100427 | reverse complement strand
GTGGAAGGAGTTGCTGATATGAGGGAAGACATCCTCGGCCGGTCCCGCGTGGAGGACACCGACGAGCTGGTGCAGTTCTACCGCCGGCTCGAGACGATGGGCGCCGGAGCGTTGTGGACGGTGGCCAACGACATCGAGCCTTGGTATCCACAACCGAAATCGGTGCCGATGCTGTGGCGTTATCAGCAGCTGCGACCGTCGGTGCTCGAATCCGCCTCGTTGGTCTCCGGTGACGATGCCGGCCGACGGGTGGTGATGCTGGTCAACGACGGCCGCAAGGACCTCAGTGCGGCCGTGGGTCTGCTCTACACCGGACTGCAGATCATGAACCCGGGCGAGTCGATGACCGCACACCGACACGCAGCCTCTGCCCTGCGGTTCGTCATCGAAGGTGAAGGAGCGTGGACGATCGTCGACGGCGACCGGCTCGAGGCCGGAGCGCGGGATTTCCTGATCACCCCGAGTGGCACTTGGCACGAACACGGCAACGATTCGGCCAGCTCCCCGGTGATCTGGCAGGACGGACTCGACATCCCCCTGGTCAACACACTCGACGCGAACTTCTACGCCGTGCATCCGGAGCTGCATCAGCAACCCGGAAAAGTCGTCAACACCTCGCTGCACGAGTACGGGTCCGGGATCCTCACCCCCGCCGACCGCGGATGGAGCAAGCGTTACTCCCCGCTGCTGGCCTACCCGTGGGAACGCACCTACGAGGCGTTGCTCGCCCGCGCCGAGGTCTCCGACGGATCACCGTACGACGGCATCATCATGGAGTACGTCAACCCGCTCACCGGCGGTTCGGTCATGCCGACGATGGGCGCGCACATGCAGCTGCTGCGTCCCGGTCAGGCCACGCTCGCGCATCGGCACACCGGGTCGGTGATCTACCACGTGGCCAAAGGCCGCGGTCACTCCATCATCGGCGGACAGCGGTTCGACTGGCAGGAAAACGACATCTTCTGCGTGCCCTCGTGGGCCTGGCACGAACACGCCAACGACGACGACCGCAACGATGCGTGCCTGTTCTCGTTCAACGACTTCCCCGTCATGCACGCACTCGACCTCTACCAAGAAGCCGCCTACACCGACAACCACGGACACCA
>NZ_BDCA01000075.1 GCF_001613265.1 Nocardia vermiculata NBRC 100427 | reverse complement strand
CTAGGGCTTGTATCGAAGTGGTGAGAGGCGGGCCTGTGGCCCGCCCTCATTCGTGCCGCAGCCACTGATTGATCGCCGCGACGTGGACCGTGGCCAAGTAGCGGACAGCGAGTTTGTCGTAGCGAGTTGCCACCGCGCGATGCTGTTTGAGCTGGTTGATGCCTCGCTCGACCGCATTGCGGTCCCGGTAGACGACCTTGTCGAACGCAGGCGGACGACCACCCGACCGGCCACGGTGACGCCGGTGGCCGGCCTGATCCGACGGCGTCGGGATGGTGACCTTGATCCCGTGGCGACGTGACCAGTCCCGGTTACCACGGCTGGAGTACGCCTTGTCCGCCAGCACCCGCTCGGGCCGCATCCGGGCCCGTCCACCACCGACTTTCGGCACCGAGATCGCATCCAACACGGAGGTGAATTGCGGACTGTCACCAGCCTGACCGGGTGTGACAAGCAACGACAGCACCCCGCAGCCCTGCTCACACGCCAGATGCAGCTTCGTCGACCAGCCGCCCCGCGATCGGCCCAGCCCGTGATCACCCGGTTCTGGTTCACCGTTGCAGCCCGGCGGTTCGGCCTGGCCTTCACCGTCACGGCGGGCACCGGCAGCATGCTGATGCGCGCGCATGATCGTGGAGTCCACACTCACCTGCCACCTGATCGAGCCGGCCGCCTCGGCGAACGCCTGCAGCAGTTTCAGCAGCAGCGCCCACACGCCGGCCCGCTGCCAGCGGCGGAACAGTCCATACACCGCGGGCCAGGACCCGTACTCGGCTGGCACGTCCCGCCACGGCGATCCGACACGCACCCGCCATCGGATCCCGTTGACGAGCTGCCTTTTCGTCCATGTGGGAGGGCGTCCTGTCTTCTTGCCGCGGGGCAGCAACGGTGCCAGCCTGGCCCATTGGGCGTCGGTCAGGTCCGCGCGCCCCGTCACCGCTACGCTGGTCACGAGGTCTCCGGTCGGTCTCCGGTTTTTCTTGGTCGTTAAACCGATCTACCGGAGACCTCGCCCATATACCAACGCGACCAACATGTTCCGCTGCTACCGAGACAGGGGTGGTGCCGCTACGCGGCATTACCCCTCACCTCACTTCGATACAAGCCCTAG
>NZ_BDCA01000074.1 GCF_001613265.1 Nocardia vermiculata NBRC 100427 | reverse complement strand
CTAGGTTCTGTCTCGAAGTGAGGGAGGACGGGCCTGTGGCCCGTCCTGCCTCACGAGTGTCTGAGCCACTGGTTGATCACCGCGATGTGGATCGTGGCCTGGTAGCGGACAGCGAGTTTGTCGAACCGGGTTGCCACGGCCCGATGCTGTTTGAGCTGGTTGATGCCCCGCTCGACGGCGTTGCGGTCACGGTAGATCACCGGATCGAACGCATACGGCCGACCCCCGCCACCACCGCGACGGCGCCGGTGCGCAGCCTGATCCGCCGGGACCGGGATCGTGGCCTTGATCCCCTTGCGACGCAACCACTCCCGATTACCGCGACTGGAATACGCCTTGTCGGCCAGCACACGCTCCGGACGCACCCGCGCCCGACCGCCACCGAGTTTCGGCACCGCGATGCCGTTCAGCACCGCCTGAAACTGCGGACTATCACCGGCTTGACCAGCAGTGATCATCACCGACAACACTCGACAGCCCTGGTCACACGCCAGGTGCAGCTTGCTGGTCCACCCGCCCCGCGACCGCCCCAGCCCATGATCAGCAGGCTCGCACTCACCAGGACCGGACGGCGGTTCGACCTGCTCGCCGACCTCCCGGCGGGCGCCCGCAGCATGGGGATGGGCCCTCGTGGTCGTGGAATCGACGCTGACCTGCCAGTCGATCACCCCGCCGGCATCGGCCAGGACCTGCAGCGATGTCACGATCGCGGCCCACGACCCGGCCCGCTGCCACCGCCGGAACAACCCATACACCGCTTGCCACGACCCGTATTCGGCGGGAACGTCACGCCACGGCGCCCCGACCCGGCACCGCCACCGGATCCCGTCGATGAGCTGCCGTTTCGTCCACTTCGGCGGGCGTCCCGCCTTCTTCCCACGGGGCAGCAACGGTTCCAGCCGAGCCCATTGGGCATCGGTCAGGTCCGCTCGCCCCGCCACCGCTACGCTGGCCACGAGGTCTCCGGTGCTATTCAGATTTGCTTGGTCGCTAATCCGAATACCGGAGACCTCGCCTATACGCCAACGCGGGCAACAGCTTCGGTCGAACATGCTGATGGGGTGGCATCGCTACGCGGTGCCACCCCATCACTCACTTCGAGACAGAACCTAG
>NZ_BDCA01000073.1 GCF_001613265.1 Nocardia vermiculata NBRC 100427 | reverse complement strand
GTTGTGGGTGATGAGGTTGTTGACGCTCGGGCGGGGGTGAGTTGAAGGGGACGGATCTCCCGGCGGCAGGATGGAAAACACCACATCCTCCGTCCGCCCAGCCGAAAGATCCGTCCGTGACCCACCGTAATGCCCCGTTGTCCGTCGAAGGCCGTCGCCGCCTGATCCGGCGCTGTCAGGCCCGCCCGATTGCTCACGTCGCCGCCGAGATGGGCATCTCGCGGCAATGCGCATCGAAGTGGGTCAACCGCCACCGCCAGTACGGTGAGCTGGGCCTGATGGACCGTTCCAGCAGCCCCCACCATCAACCCACTGCCACACCGGCCGAGGTCACGACCCGGATCGAGAAGATGCGACGGGGAAAGAAGTGGCCGGCCCAACGCATAGCGCACGAATTACGGTGCGAGGGTGTCGATATCGCGGTGCGGACCGTGACCAGGCAGTTACGCCACCTCGGCCTGAACCGGCGCCGGTTCATCGACCCGACCGGCGAGAACAATCGGGTTCCTCGCCGGATCGTGGCACAACGACCCGGACATATGGTCCATGTGGATGTGAAGAAGGTCGGGCGTATCCCCGAGGGCGGCGGTTGGCGGGCCCACGGCCGCGGCTCCACCCAGGCCAAAGCCACCGATGCCGCGAAGCGACGCGGCGCCAAAGCCGGATACGTCTACCTGCACTCCGCGGTCGACGGCTTCTCCCGCCTCGCCTACACCGAAGCCCTACCCGATGAAAAGGCCATCACAGCAAGAGGATTCATGGATCGTGCCCGTGCGTTCTTCCACGCGCACGGCATCGTTCACCTCGAGCGGATCGTCACCGACAACGGTTCCTGCTACCGAGCCGCGGACTTCGCCGCGGCTCTGCGAGGGGCACGCCATCAGCGGATCAGGCCCTACACACCCCGCCACAACGGGAAGGTGGAGCGCTACAACCGGATCCTGACCGAGGAGTTCCTCTACGCCAGGGAATGGACCTCCGAACACCAACGAGCCCACGCCCTCGGCATCTGGAACATCCACTACAACTACCATCGACCACATTCAGCCGCCGGGAACCGGCCACCAGCCAGCCGCCTCCACGCCGGCGTCACCAACGTCATGGCCTCATACACCTA
>NZ_BDCA01000072.1 GCF_001613265.1 Nocardia vermiculata NBRC 100427 | reverse complement strand
TCGTCCGGAGAGACGCGGCGATTGCGTTTCGTGACACCGCGCCGCTTCTTCGCGGCAATGCGGCGTTCCTTCGCTCCCCGCGACGGCTTGGTGGCGCGACGAACCGGTGGCGGAGCCGCGGCGGCATCACGCAGTAAAGAGGCCAGGCGCTCGCGGGCGGCCGCACGATTCTGCAGTTGTGCGCGCTGCTCCGACGCCGCGATCGTGAGCACCCCGTCGACCAGGCGGGCGGCCAGACGGTCGAGCATTCTGACCCGCAGGAGCTCCGGCACCGACGGTGAGCGGGCGAGGTCGAACGACAGCTCGACCCGGCTGTCGGTCGTGTTGACATGCTGCCCGCCCGGGCCCGACGACCGGGAGAACCGCTCACGCAACTCGGAGGCGGGAATCACCAGCGCCCGGGTCACGGTCAGGTCCGCTGCCATGTGCCGACGCTGCTCCTTTCGACCCTCGAATCAACCAGGCCACGTCGGCTGAGATTCGACTGGTGGCGAACTTGTCGTCCACAATACCGGCCCCGACTATCGCGTCAGCCGACGTCGATGCTGATCAGCCGCGCAGGCGGATTCGAGATCACCGCCGCCGAAGTCGGCCTCGCCTGCCCCGCCGAGGGTCGGGGGTCGGGGATCCCGTGAGCGAGCAGCGAGAATCCACGACACTGCAATCCGCTTTCGAACTATTCGAAAGTCGGGCATGGTGGGGACCAGGAAGGGAGGTGCGATGACCGAGACACTGAACGAACGCACACTGCTGCCCGAGCACCCTGATCAACTGGCCGAAGTGCATCGCTTCCTAGCCACCCCGACCTCACTCGAAGGGGCCGTCCTACGATCGGCCGACGGCGAGTCGGTCGCGTTGCCACCGGAGATGCTCGAGGCGTTGCGTCTCGTGGCGCTCGCACTGTCGGATGGCAAGGCGGTGACGGTAGCGCCATTACATACGACGCTGACCACACAGGAAGCCGCTGAGCTGCTCGGTATGAGCAGGCCCACATTGGTGAAACTGCTTGATGCGGGCGAGATTCCGTTCACCCGGCCAGTCCGACATCGGCGGGTGCGCCTGACCGATGTGCTGGCGTTCCGCGAGTACCGCCGCGCCGAGCGTCCCGCTGGCCTGTCCGAACTGACCCGGATCTCCGAGGACCTGGACCTCTACGACGATGTCGCCACCGCACCACTGAGGCGACACGAGTAATGCAGCGGGTATTCCGCGATACCTCTGCACCACCCGCACACACCACACT
>NZ_BDCA01000071.1 GCF_001613265.1 Nocardia vermiculata NBRC 100427 | reverse complement strand
GAACCGTCACGGATTTGGGGCCGCTTCCGTCTTTGAGGAAGATGGCTCCCATCATGTCGAAGCGTTACCCGCCCGAGGTTCGTGAGAAGGCCGTGCGCCTGGCTCTCGAACGGCTCGATGAGTACGGATCCGCCTACGCTGCCGCGCGCGTGATCGGCCCGATGGTCGACGTGCACCACGAGACGCTGCGGTTGTGGATCAAGAAGGCCCTCGAGCAGGCGCCGTCCGCAACCGTGCCGGCTTCGCCGGGCCTGTCGAGCGTCGAGCGCGACGAGCTCGCGAGGTTGCGCAAAGAGAACCGAGATCTCAAGCAGACCAACGAGATCCTCAAGCTCGCTTCGGCTTTTTTCGCGCGGGAACTCGACCCGCGACACCGCTGATCGTCGGATTCATCGACGAATACCGCCAGGTCTTCGGCGTCGAGTCGATCTGCCGCGCACTGTCGATGCACGGAGTCCAGATCGCGCCCAGGACCTATCGCAAGGCCCGCCGTCGGCCGGCCTCGGCGCGCGACGTCGTCGATGCGGCCGTCGAGAACACCTTGCGTGGGCTCGACGGTGCACCCGAACAGCTCTACGGGCGCCGGAAGATGACACGCTGGCTGCGCCGTCAGGGCCATGCCGTGGCGTTTTGCACCGTGGACCGGATCATGCGCGAACTCGGGCTCAACGGCGCCGTCAGAGGCCGGCGACATCGGACCACGATCCCCACCAAAGACGGGATACGCGCCGGTGACCGGCTCAACCGCGACTTCACCGCGACCGCGCCGAACCAGGTATGGGCGGCCGATTTCACCTACGTGGCGACCTGGACCGGGTGGGCGTATGTGGCGTTCGTGTTCGACGCCTACTCCCGCGCGATCGTCGGCTGGAACATCTCGGCGTCGAAAACGACACCGCTGGTGTCCAAAGCGGTCAACATGGCTGTGTGGCGGCGTGATCATTACGGGCATCCAGTCGAGCCCGGACTGATACATCACTCCGATGCGGGATCTCAATATGTTTCGGTCAACTTCACCGAATCACTTGCACTGCAAGGTATTTCTCCATCGATAGGATCAGTTGGTGATGCCTACGACAATGCACTCGCCGAATCGATAATCGGCTTGTTCAAGACCGAGGTAGTGCGCCGACACGGTCCGTTCAAGACCATATCCGATGTCGAGTACGCGCTGATGGAATGGTGCGACTGGTACAACAACGCCCGCCTGCATTCCCGGCTCGACTACCTCACCCCGGCCGAGTACGAGACCGCCTACTACGCTCAACTA
>NZ_BDCA01000070.1 GCF_001613265.1 Nocardia vermiculata NBRC 100427 | reverse complement strand
TGGCCTGTCCCCGGTGAATGAGGCCGCCTGGTTTTAGAGTCCTTGTTGGCCCTGGTGAGGGCCGGAAGGGACACTGAAGAACATGGCAGGACGGAAACGGCATTCCGCGGAAGACATCGTGCGGAAACTGCGCCGTGCCGACGAGCTCGCCGCGGAAGGCCGGACCGGTGAGCAGATCGCCGCTGACCTGGGAGTATCGGCGGCGACGCTCTACAACTGGCGTCGCTCCTACGGCGGGATGGACACCGACGCGGCGAAAGAGCTCAAAGAGCTCCGCGAGCAGAACAACCGGCTCAAGCGGCTCCTCGCGGACGCGGAGCTGGAGAAAGACGCGTTGCGGGAGATCTCCAAGGGAAAATTCTGAGCCCAGCGGCCAAGCGTCGAGCCGCCGACATGCTCCAGCAGGTGATGGGCGTGTCGGAGCGGTTCGCTTGCAAGGTTGTTGGGCTCCACCGGTCCACGTATCGACGGCTGCCGGCCGCGCACACCCCATACGATCCCGACGCCGGAGCACGCAAGTGGCTGCGTTCGTATGCGGCGAAACATCCGTGTCATGGGTTCCGGCGGGCGTGGGCGGCGTTGCGGTTCGACGAGGGCCACCGAGTGAACCGCAAACGTGTCCACCGGCTCTGGCGTGAAGAAGGCCTGCAGGTCCGCGCGTACTCGCCTCGGAAACGTGCCGGACAGTCCTCGGCGCCGATAGTCGACGCCGATGCTCCGAAAGTGGTGTGGGCGCTGGATTTCCAGTTCGACTCCACCATCGACGGGCGAGCGGTGAAGATCGCGTCGATGGTCGATGAACACACTCGCGAATCGCTACTGCACCTGGCTGAACGCTCGATCACCGCTGAACGCTTGGTCGCCGAGCTGGAACGGGTGTTCACCGCTACCGGTGGTCCACCGAAGGTGCTACGTATGGACAACGGTCCGGAAATGATTTCGGTTGCACTGCAACAATTCTGCGCCGATCGCGTCGGGATCGCCTACATTCCGCCGGGAACACCGTGGAACAATGGATACATCGAGTCGTTCAACCGACGGCTGCGCCACGAATGCCTCAACCGCAATCACTGGACCAGCCTGCTCGAAGCCCGCGTCGTGATCGGCGACTTCAAAACCGACCACAACCACCGGCACCGACACTCGGCGCTGGGCTACCGAACTCCGGCCGAGTACGCTGCGACCTGCAGCCACACCCATCACCCCGTGGCCTGCGACATCAACTGACACCGATCGACCCCGGACTCAAATACCGGATGGTCGCAACACCGGGGACTGGCCA
>NZ_BDCA01000069.1 GCF_001613265.1 Nocardia vermiculata NBRC 100427 | reverse complement strand
AGGCGCCGCGTCCACGAAAGTGTGGACCGCGGCTTTGGCCGCATCCATTTTCGTGCCACCGGCTGCGTCCGGGGCTTGCATCGAACCCGACGCGTCGAGCACCACCATTGTCGGCGCGTACGCGGAATCCTGTTGTTCCTGGGCGTGTACCGGCACCGCGGTGAGTGCCACGGCCGCTGCCGCGACCCCTACGGCCAGCAGCCTTCTCAATCTCGACATACCTCTCCAGTCAGACAGTTACAGATCGACGAACCCTACGCACCACCGCGACATCGCGTGCGACCGGGAAAGCGATTCTCCACTGCTGCAGGGAAGTCGAACAGGACATTTGCAGTTCCGGGGCAAAACATCGACGGCCCGGCATTCCCACGCATGGGAATGCCGGGCCGTAGACAGGTGATCTGCGCAGTGCGAACCGCGGCGGCTACTTCCGGCCGGCGGTACGCCGCCCCAGTAGAACTGCCGCTCCGACCAGCGCAATCAGCACGATCACGCCCACGATGCCGAGTACGACGACCGTCGTGGACACGCCACCGTCATCGCTCGCCTCGGCCTGTGCGGCCGGCCGATCGGCCCCGGCAGGCGGTTGCGCCGAGTTCGACGCCGCCGAATTCTCACCGAAGACCCCGTTCGTCGTGGCCGACGCGTAGGCCGGGCCGGGCTCGGGGGTGCCGTCGACAGTGAGATCGAGACGAATCGGTACCGGGCCGCCCTCCGACGGAGAGACCTTCACGGCGATGTAGTACCAGCCCGCCATGCTCTGATCCTTGCCACTGCCCGGACCGGATTCGCGATTGCGGTAACGCACCGGCACCGTTGCCACCGCGGACTCGCCATCGGGCAGGGCCCTCTCACTACCGAGATAGGCGTCGCTCTTTATGTCGATCTGTTCGCGAGTCGGCGAGTACAGCGCGGTCTTGACGTTGGAGTACTCCTCGGATTTCGCCTTCCCCGTGTCGGCGAAGGTCACCCGATAGGCCAAGCCCTGTCCCCAGTCCAGCCGGGTTCGGTAGTAGACCACTTCACCGCGTTGCAACGTATCGCTGTAGCTGCCCGATCCGTCCAATGTCGTGGCCACGTTGAACGATCCCGCGCCGACGACCGGAACCGCAGCGCCCGACGGCGCGGTGAAGGTGGTGTCGGCCGTCGACGACGCCGGACCCGGGTCGGTGACACCCGGTTCGACCGCAACCAGAAGTTCCATCGGCAGCTGATCGGGCATGCCGTCCGCGACGCCCTTCCATTCGGGTGCGAAGTAGTAGCGCCCGCCACCTCGGCATGCGTCCGAGGTCCTGGTGTTCGACTTCTCCTCGGTCGCGCCGTCCCACGTCTCCGCAACGCTCAAGGCCACGCCCTCACTGGAGTCGGTGGTGATCTCGTTGACGAATTCGTTGCAGTCCTGGCCGTTCTCGCCGTAGACCTTCATGCTCATGGCACTGACATCGCTCGTGCTGCCGGCGCCCGTCCGGTGTGGCATCGACAGGGTGGCGGTCACGTAAGCGGTCGCGCCCTGAGGCACGTCCACCGCATAATACTTCGAGTCGTGCTGTCCG
>NZ_BDCA01000068.1 GCF_001613265.1 Nocardia vermiculata NBRC 100427 | reverse complement strand
AACTAGTGGCGTTGAACTTTGCCACCTCGGTGACCAGCTTCGGCGCGTCCTTCTTGCTGACGGATTTCATGTGGATGCGTGAGCTGCCCCTCGGACGCAGCGCGTCCATCTGCTTACGCAGGGGCGTGACATCGCCGACGGCGACGGTGACGGCGCAGAGTAGGTAGCCGTCGCGCTTGGACTCATCGATGAATGCGTGCACAGGCAGGCATCTTGTCAGCGTGGGGTGCAAAGTGAGTCCGGGCGCCGAACCGGGTAGTCGCTGCGGCATCACAGGGCGCCACTGGTCCAGCGGATTTCGGCCATACGCCCATAGATTCGGCTATCGTGCGGATCCGCGTCATCGGAAGCTGACTTCCGCCAACTCGGTGAGTTGTTCGAGGTCGAGGCGGTAGGCATCGAGGCTGTGTCCTCGCTCTGCTGTGCGAGCGTCGATGATCGGCCTGTAGGTGGCCAGCAGGAGCCGGTAGAAGGGTAAGCACCGGTGATGTGAGTTCCCGTTGTCGCCGATTTCCTCCAAGCGGGGACCGATTTCCGCCCATCTTTCCCCGCGGACCAGATACCGCACGTACGACAACAGTCGACCCTCGAGTTCGTCGGCGAGGTCGAATCCTCGGAACCGCAGCCGGTTGATGCGCTGTTCTCCGAGCGTGGCGCGATCGGCTGGACTGAGTTCCTCGATGCTTGTGCTGAGGATGCGGAACATGTCGAGCAGGTCCCAGACCAGGCCGCACTCGGTGCGGGTGAGTTCTGGTTCTACCGCTGCGAATACGTCACCGTACTCGGCGGTGTACCCCTCTTCGAGGATTTCGCTTCGTCGCGTGTAGTAGTCGGCGTCGTCCGAAACGAGGGCGGCCAGGATCCTTTCCTGGTTCGCGAGCAGTAGCCGTTCGGTCATCGTCATCGAGGTCGGCACAGCCACGGAAACGTCGTCCGTGCGTCGGTTGATCAAGTCATCGGGCACGGAACGGGAGCCTACCGACCCGTACCGACGCTTTCGAGCAGGAAAACGCGCTCAGCTGGGGTTTCGACGTTGATGGTGCGCTAATGGCAATTAGCAACACCAATCCCGCACAAACCATGCGTGACAAGGGGCCGCGTCAACTTATCGTGCGGTTTCGCTTCGCAGGTGTAGGTTCTACGAGCCAGTATCGGTTTCCGTATTCGTGTCGGTGAACCTTCTCATCTCGGCGTTTCCCCAGTTCAGAGGTAGAGGCGCAGTGAGATGGGGGCGGAATGTCTGTGGACTTCGACAAGCTCGCAAGCATCCCTTCCTGGCATGAGCTTGGAACCGCGCAGGTCCAGAGCTGCACTTGCACTACTGACGACTTCAGCGCGAACCTCCATCGTCGACTCTCCCGTCCAGGAGTGTTTCTGGGGATCGGCTGTGGCCTTCAACTCAGTTGTTCGTGCAAGTTCGGAAGGCCCAACTGGTTGTTCGCCAGATCAATCGAGAAGCAAGGATTTGATCAAATAGTGTCGGTAGCGGGTTCTCGCCCGGGCCTCATTCCGCGATCCTGGCAGCTGAAGTGTCAGTTTTCAGAAATGATTCATTACAGGAAGAGATGAACCCCGCCATCCCGTCGCAGGGGGGTAGAAATTTGATCAAATGTTGGTAGTCTCGGCACATCCTCGCTGTCATCATCGAGCTGAACTCTCGTT
>NZ_BDCA01000067.1 GCF_001613265.1 Nocardia vermiculata NBRC 100427 | reverse complement strand
CCTCGTGAATTCACCGAGCTGTGTCACAGTGTGTGACTGAAATGGCGAAAGGTGCTCCGACCTGCGATAATTCGACTTGCGAAGGAAGAATTGATCGAGGTTTTGGAGCACCTTTCTGGTGAGCAAGTCTATCTCCCCGTATCCGCGGCTGGTCATCGGCGGTGACGGAGCGGGTGTGGTGTCGAACGCGGGTGCGGCGTTGCTGCTGCGCACTGCCGAGAAAACTGGGTTGATCAGGGGTTTGTCGGAACAGTTGCAGTCGTGGCGCAAGCGGTCGGCGATCCACGACCCGGGCAAGATCGTGCTGGATCTGGCGGTCTCGCTCGCGGTGGGTGGTGACTGCGCTGCGGATGTGGCGCTGTTGCGGGCCGAGCCGGGGGTGTTCGGTGCGGTGGCGTCGGATCCGACGGTGTCACGCACGATTGCCGCACTTGCCGCTGACACACGGAAAGCGTTGGCGGCCATCGCAACCGCTCGTGCCGACGCGCGAACACGGGCGTGGGAACAAGCCGGTGAGCACACGCCCGATCACGGCATCAGCATCGCCGAACCATTGATCATCGATCTCGATGCCACGTTGACCGATGCGCACTCCGACAAGCAGAACGCCGCACCAACATTCAAGCGCGGCTTCGGTTTCCACTCGCTATGGTCGTTCATCGACCACGGTGCGACCGGCACCGGTGAGCCGGCCGCGGCCATGCTGCGGGCGGGCAACGCCGGCAGTAACACCGCCGCCGACCACAAGCAGGTCCTGCGCGAGGCCCTGTCCCAGCTGCCGTGGCGGCCATCATGGCGCGTCGGACGGAAAGTGTTGGTGCGCACCGATTCCGGTGGTGGCACCCACGAGTTCATCGACTACTGCCACCGCCGCCGGGTGCAGTACTCGATCGGGTTCACCCTCACCGACGACATCGTCACAGCCATGGATACCCATTTGACGCATGCGGATTGGACACCGGCCTACGACGCCGACGGACAGGTCCGCGACGGCGCCTGGGTCGTCGAGGTCACCGGGGTCGTCGAGTTGGCGGGCTGGCCACCGGGAATGCGGCTGATCGTCAGAAAAGAACGCCCGCACCCCGGCGCGCAGCTGCGGTTCACCGACCACGACGGACTGCGGTTGACCGCGTTCGTCACCAACACCACCCGCGGCCAGCTGCCGGATCTGGAACTGCGCCACCGCCGACGTGCTCGCTGCGAGGACCGCATCAAAGCGGCCAAGGACACCGGTCTGCGCAATCTGCCGTTTCACGGCTTCGACGCCAACCGCATCTGGCTCGCTCTGGTCGCACTCGCGCTCGACCTCACAGCCTGGATGCAGATCCTCGCCCTCACCGACCACCCGGCACAACGCTGGGAACCGAAAACCCTACGCTTGCGACTATTTTCACTTCCCGCCCGCCTGGCCCGCCACGCCCGACGCGTCCACCTGCGCCTACCAGCGCACAACCCATGGACCCGCCTCGCCGTCAACGCCTTCACCCGCCTGGCCCCACCCTGACCAGCACGAACCCACCCCTACAACCATCGAAAGGACACCACCGGGCCCGTGGAACCCGGCAGCCAGCCCGCTGACACGGGCCGATCGACCACACCCACCAGCCGGGATACCATCCGAAAACACCAATCCGAACCCGATCACGCCGGGCCGCAGACCCGACGAAAGATCGAGG
>NZ_BDCA01000066.1 GCF_001613265.1 Nocardia vermiculata NBRC 100427 | reverse complement strand
AGTGGACACCGACTTGGCAGGATCATCGATCCTGCTGGGAGGATGTTCTCATGTCTCGGAAACGTCGGTCGTTCACGACCGAGTACAAGGTCGAGGCCGCCCACCGGGTGATCGATTCCGGTCGTACCGTGGCCGAGGTCTCCCGCGAACTCGGCATCCACGAAAGCCTGCTTGGCCGCTGGGTCGCCGACGAACGCCGCCGCCTCGATGCCGCCGCTGTCCACGGCGAAAAGCCACTCTCACCAGCGGAACGAGAAGAACTGCTCCGGTTGCGGAAACAGGTCGCCGAGCAGGACAAGGACATCGCCTTCCTGAAAAAAGCTTCCTTAGATTCAACTGGTCAACGCAACGGTGCTGGTGAAATGAGGGTCTGTGGCGAGGGTCGGGCGGCCGGGGATGTCGGAGGCGATGAAGACCGAGTTGTGGCGTCGGTGGCGGGCCGGCGAATCAATCAGCGTGATCTCGCGCGCGTTGGACAAGCCTCCAGGATCGGTATTCACGGTATTGAAGCACCACGGCGGGATCGCGCCGCGGGCACGGACCGTCCGTTGGGGCAATCTCACTGTTGAGGAACGAGAGGCGATCTCACGCGGAATCAGCGCTGACCAGTCATTTCGTATGATCGCCGAAGTTCTCGGCCGTTCAGTATCCACGGTCAGCAGGGAAGTCGACCGCAACGGCGGGCGGGCCGCGTATCGGGCTGTCGCGGCTCAGGAGCGTGCTGACGAGCAGCGTCGCAGGCCGAAGCCAACACTTCTGGCCCGCAACCGGATTCTGCGCGAGCGGGTGGTCGAATTACTGGACCGGGAGTGGTCTCCAGAGCAGATCGCCAAGCGGCTGCGCCGTGACCATCCCGATGATCCCGAGATGACTGTCAGCCACGAGACGATCTACCGATCGGTCTACACCACGCGATGGAAGGTCATTCCCAAACACATGTGCAAGAAACTTCGGACCGGCAGGCCGATACGAAAAAACAAGCGGCACACGGTGAAAGGGCAATGGCGCTCTCAGATCATCGGGGCCCGGTCGATCAAGGACAGGCCTGCCGACGCCGAAGACCGCAGCGGTGCCGGGCACCTGGAGGGTGATCTGGTGATCGGCGGAACATTCAGCCAGATCGCCACCCTCGTCGATCGCAAGACCCGCTACCTGACCATCGTGCAACTGGCAGACCGACGCACCGAGACCGTCGTCGCGGCGCTTATCGACCGCTACGCGTCGATGCATCCAGCGCTACGGCGCTCCTTGACGTGGGACCGTGGAATGGAGCTCGCTGATCATCGAATACTCAGTGCGGCAACGGGTATCGAAGTGTTCTTCGCCGCGCCACGTAGTCCATGGCAACGCGGCACGAACGAGAACACCAACAAACTGGTTCGCCAGTATCTACCGAAGGGAACCAACCTCAGTACTTACAGCCAGGCCGACCTCGACGCCATCGCCGACCGCCTCAATAACCGGCCACGCAAATGCCTCGACTATCGGACGCCTGCCGAGTGTGTTGCGTTGACAGCTTGAATCTAAGTCGGCGTACTTTGCCGCGATGCAGCAGAACCGGCCCGGTTCGAACTGATGGTGAAGTACGCCGCCCCCGATGCCGTGGCGGTGGCCGATATCGCCGGCACCGTTGCCGTGTCCGAACAGTTCGACGTGGTCCGCATGGCCAGACTGCTCGAGGTGTCGACATCGGGTTTCTATGAATGGAAAAAGCGCACGGCAGCAACGGAATTGACCGACCGTAAGCAGCGGCGGGCCGATCTGACGGTGAAGATCCTGGACGCGCACGCAGCCTCCGCCGGCACCTACGGATCACCCCGCATCACCGACGAGCTGCGAGATCAGGGGGAGCGGGTGTCGGCCAAGACGGTCGCAGCGATCATGGCCTCGATCGGGCTGCAAGGCATCAGCCCACGAACCTTCAAGGTCAGAATCACCGTCCAGGATCCGACCGCGTCGTTCCCGGCCGACCTGGTGGCACGCCAGTTCGACCAGGGGCGCCCCGACGCTGTCTGGACCACCGATGTCACCTACCTGACCTGCGGTGAAGGTGACATGTTCCTGTGTGCTGTCCGGGACGGACACACTCGCCGGGTGCTGGGCTACAGCATCGCCGACCACATCGGCGCGGATATGGTCACCGCGGCTATCGACGCTGCCGTCGCGGCCCGCGGTGGCGACTGTCGAGCCACGATCCTGCATTCGGACCGCGGCGGCGAGTTCACCGCTGGATTGACCGCCCAGGCCTGCTCCCGGCACGGGCTGCGACGATCGATGGGCGCGACCGGAATATGCTGGGACAACAGCGCATCCGAATCGCTGTGGTCGAGCTTCAAGCATGAACACTACTATCGGCACGTTTACCCAACGAAGGCTGAACTCGTTGCCTCGGTTTACAATTGGATGGACTGGTACAACAATCGCCGTCGACACTCGTCGATCGGTAGCATCAGTCCCGTCCGTTTCGAGCAGTTACTGACAATGGCAGCTGAAGCTGCTTAAACCCCTGTCCACCATTCGGGGTGAACCTCA
>NZ_BDCA01000065.1 GCF_001613265.1 Nocardia vermiculata NBRC 100427 | reverse complement strand
CGATCGGCGCCTCGGCGGCACCCAGTACACACACCGGCTTCGCGGTTTCGAGGACATAGTCGATCCGCTCGGCCGGATGGTCCGGGTCGATCGGCACGTAGCCCGCGCCCGCGGTAACCGCCGCGTAGATGCCGGTGAGCAGCTCGAGTGAGCGCGGCGCTGCCACCGCGACCAGCGACCCGGTCCGCACGCCCAGCGAGATCAGATGACGGGCGAGCCGGTTCACCCGTCCGGCGAATGCCGCATAGGTCAGCGTCGTCCCACCGAAGGTGAGGGCCGGCGCATCGGGCGTGCGCGATACCCGCGCCTCGAACAGTTCGGCAAGCGTTGCCGGGCCGGCGATCTCGGCGTCGGTGGCGTTCCAGTGCTCCAGCACCCGGAGGCGTTCGGACGGTTCCAGCAGGTCGATCGCGCCGATCCGGATATCGGGTTCCGCCACCACGGCCGACAGCACCCGGGTCAGGCGTCCTGCCAGGCTGTGCATCGTGGCCCGGTCGAACAGGTCGGTGGCGTAGCGCAACTCGGCGCGCAGTTCACGACCCGCGGCACCGGTCACCTCGGTCAGTGTCAGGGCCAGGTCGAATGCGGCGACGGGATTGGTCAGCGGATATTCGGCGATATCCAGCCCGGGCAGCCGCAGGTCGGGCCCGGTGTGCTGCTGGAACGACAGCAGCACCTGGACCAGCGGTGCGTAGGACCGGGAGTGCTCGAGGTCGAGCTGTTCCACCAGCCGGTCGAAGGGCAGATCGGCATGGGTGAAGGCACGTACGTCACGCGCACGGACCTGCGCCAGTAGATCGGTGAATCGGTCACCGGCGTGGACCCGGGTGCGCAGAGCCAGGGTGTTGACGAACATGCCGACCACCTCGTCGAGCGCGCGCGCCGACCGCCCGGCGATCGGGGTGCCGATGGCGAGATCGTCGGTGCCGGACAGCTTCGCCACCGCAGTGGCATAGGCGGCATGGAGCACCATGAAAGTCGACACGCCGGCACTCCGGGCCAGCGCTTCGATCGCGGCGGTCAGCTCCGGGGGGACGGTGAATTCGACGGTCGCGCCGGCCCCGGAAGCGATCGCCGGGCGCGGCCGATCCGTGGGCAGGTCCACCACCGGCGGCAGACCCGCCAATTCCCGGCGCCAGAATTCGAGCTGTGTGTGCAGCCGCGAGTCCGGATCGCCGGCGTCGCCGAGCAGGGCGTGCTGCCACAGGGTGAAATCCGCATACTGCACCGGCAGCGGCTGCCACCCGGGTGCCGCACCATCGCGGCGGGCCGCATAGGCGGTCACCAGATCGCGTGCCAACGGCATGGTGGACAGGCCGTCGGCCGCGATGTGGTGGGCGAGGACCAGCAGCACATGGTCGTCGGGCCCATGGCGCAACACCGTGATCCGCAGTGGGATCTCGGTGCGCAGGTCGAAGCCGCGCGCCGCTGCTGCGGCCAGTTCGGCCTCCAGGGCGGGCGCATCGACGGTACGCAGGACCAGCGCGGTCGCCGCGCATTCACCGACAGACAGGATCTGCTGCCGCGGCCCCTGGTCGTCCTCGGGGAACAGGGTGCGCAGCGATTCGTGCCGCACCAGCACATCGGCAACGGCTTCCGACAGCGCGATCTCGTCCAGCGGACCGTGCAGTCGCAGCGCGAACGGGATGTTGTAGCGCGCCGATTCGGGGTCGATGCGGTTGAGCAGCCAGATTCGGGACTGAGCCAGGGACAACGGGATTCGCGCAGGCCTCGACATCCGGGTCACCGGTGCCGCGGTGCGGTCGGCGGCGGTGTCGGTGGCCTCGGCCAGCCGGGCCGGCGTGGGCGCGCCGAAGATTTCGGCGACGTTCACTTCGCAGCCCAGCAGTTCGTTGACCCGCGTGACGACCCGCATGGCGAGCAGCGAATTACCGCCGGCAGCGAAGAAGTCGTCGTCCGCGCCGAGCTGGTCCAGGCCGAGTAGTTCGGCCATCACCGCCGCGACGACGGCCTCGGAACCCTCGGCCGGGGCACGGTAGCCGTGCCTGTCGCCGGTATCGACCTGTGGGAGTGCCGCGCGATCGAGCTTGCCGGAGGTAGTCAGCGGGAGTTCGTCCAGGATCGTCAGACCGGCGGGGACCATGTAGAGCGGCAGCGCCCGGCTCGCCGCGGACAGCACGTCACCGGGATCCACCGCGGCGCCTGTGGCCGGCACCACATAGGCGTGCAGCCGTGCCCGGTCACCTGACCCGGCAACGACAACCGCGGCCCGGCTCAGGTCGTGCTGCGCCGACAGCGCGGCCTCGATGTCGCCTAGTTCGATGCGCAGGCCCCGCAATTTCACCTGGAAATCATTGCGGCCCAGATACTCGAGTTCGCCGGCCCGGTTCCAACGGACCAGATCGCCGGTGCGATACATACGGCCGCCGGTGCCGAACGGATTCGCGACGAACCGCTCGGCGGTCAGCTCCGGACGGGACACGTAGCCTCGCGCGAGTTGCTCACCTGCCAGATACAGCTCACCTGTGACACCGACCGGCACCGGCCGCAGCCCGGAATCCAGCACGTAGACACGAGTATTGAACACCGGACGACCGATCGGCACCGTCACCGAATCCGCCGCGGTCACCTTGTGGAAGGTCACATCCACGGCCGCTTCGGTCGGGCCGTACAGATTGTGCAGGGGCGCCCCACCGAGCTCCCGCCACCGGGCGGCAGTGCCCGCGTCCAGTGCTTCACCGGAGGTGAACACCCGGCGTAGTGCGCTCGGGATCTCGAACAGGGAATCC
>NZ_BDCA01000064.1 GCF_001613265.1 Nocardia vermiculata NBRC 100427 | reverse complement strand
GAGGGGTCGGCGACCCTCGACGCGGTGGCGGCGCCGGTCACGACTGCGGGTTCGCCAGCACGTGCAGCCGGTCGACCGGGGTACTCACCGCATCCCGCGCCCGGCGCACTGCCGCCTTGTCGGGGGCGCCGTAGAAGCACAGGCACTTGTCCATGTCCTCGCGCACGTAGGTGCGCAGGAAGCTGACCTTGGGCACATCGGCGTACTTCGGCGCCTTGGCCTTCTTGCGGGCCAGGTAGGTCTCCATGTCGATCTCCGGCGGAATATCCCATTCGACCAGGTAGCCGACGGTGGGGGCGGGCAGCACCGATCCGGATCCACTCGCGCGCCGAATCCAGCTGCTCTACGACGGCGCCCTGTCCGGTTCCAAATTCGAGCACAGTCTCGAACCCCTGCGCACCGGACGCACACTGGCGGCGCAGTTGATCGCACAATCCAACTAGGTTGCCACAGTTCCCCTTACGGTAATCTCAGCGGAAACCCGCCGAAACCACCAGCGTCCGGGTTCCGGCGGGTTCCTACCGCGTGAATCGGAGAACGCCCCCCTGACGGGGACCGTGATCAGCGATCGTCGCTGAAACGCGGATCATCGGGGTACCGGCGATCCGCCCGGTTCATGGTGTCGGCACCCTCGGTGTCGATGCGCTCCTTACGCACCGTGTCCCCGACCGTCTCTTGTTCCTCGACATCGTCGACGGCCAGGCGCACCCGCTCCACCGGCACCGTCTCCTTGTCGACGGTCACCCGGTCACGGTGCAGCGTGACCTCCTGCTCCTCGTCGCCCATGGACGAGGGCGCCGCGTTCGCGTCGGTGATCGGCTCACGCTCGACGTGCACCTCTTCGTGGCTGGTCGGCACCGTCACCGTCTGATCCTCGGTGACCACGTACTTGCGCAGCCTGGCGGTACCGACGGTTTCCCGTTCGGTATCGACGTTCAGGCGCTCCTCGGAGCGGATCAGTCCCTCGTCGCCGGCGGTCGGCGCCGCCATGGCCTCGGAACGGGCATCCAGGTCGGACTCGGGGCGGGCATGACGGCCGGGCTCCGGGTTGCGCATCGCGCGGCCGTAGGCGTCCCATCCCGCATTACGGGGGTCGATGTGGTAGTAGCTGAGCAGCTGCTGCTCGCCCTCCTGGCTGATGCGGCCGTCCTGTTCGACCGCGGGAGCGGATTTCACCATCTCCTTGTCCACACTCACCCGGATCGCATCGCCGTTGCGGTTCTGCTGTGCCCCGGCCAGCGGCACCAGTGAATCGTGCCGCAGCAGTCCGGTGGACACCGAAGCCCAGGTGGGCGATCCGGTGTCATTGTTGACGTAGATGTTCTTGACCTTGCCGATCTTGTCGTCGTGCGAGTCGTAGACCGTACTGTCCATCAGAGTGTCGAGCCGTCCTGTCATGGTTGCTCTCCTCCTCGATACGGTTGGATGAGCCCACGGCACGGGCCGGAATTCGCCGGCCGCCCCGCGGCCCAGCTTCTTCGGTTACACCCCGAGACGTACCCGGCAACCTTCCGGCGAAACACCCTCAACACCGGTTTTGCGAGGTATACCGATATCGGCGCACTGTGCGGTAAACCTCGGTCACCGCTACCGGTTCCGGTTGCAACGACAACTACGGCAAGTCACTGGCAATGACTCGTGCGACCAGTTCGGGCAGATCACCACGCATCGGTTCACCGTGCCCCGGAACCAGGATGTGCGCATCCTCGATCGCGAGATTCCGCAAGCTGGCCCGGGTTCCACTCTCGTTGTGGTTGAACACATCCGGCAGCAATTGCGGTCCCGTCCCCCGCAACAGCGGATGACCGGTGACGAGGGCGTCACCGGAGAACAGCACCCCCTCCGACGCCATGAAATATGCCGTATGCCCGTCGGTGTGCCCAGGCGTCGACACCGCAGTCAACCCACCCGGCAACGCCGCCAACACCGCAGGCTCCGCCGCCTGCGCGGTAGGCACCGACGTCCCGAGATGCCCGACCACGGCCCGCGCAGTATCGGCCACCCAGCGAGCCCCCCGCAACGAACCGAGCTGCCGGGCAACCTGCACTGCCGAAATCTGCTGCAAATACTCACGTTTGGCGTGCGGAACCTCATTCGCGCCGGTGTACACCGGCATCCCCACCCGCTCCACGAGCTCCGGAACGGCCCCGATGTGATCGAGATGCGCATGCGTCACCAGCACCGCCGCCACATCACCCAGCCCGTGCCCGATCTCCCGCACCGATTTCAGCACCGCCGCCGTATCCCCCGGATACCCGGCATCGACGACAACAACGCCGGACCCGTCGGACACCAACGCCCAGTTGACATTGGTCCCCGCCACCACATACACCGAATCGGACACCTGCTGGATCTTCACTCCCCCATCCTCCCGCATCCCACGCCAGACGGCCGAACCAACCGACACCGTGCGCTTATCGAAGCGGCTTGTCCAACTGCATCGAAGAGACGTGGTACCCGTTGCGCCGATACATCGCGATCGCAACGTCGTTGTCGCCCACCACATTCAGCCCGAGCCTCGTCCGCCCCTCGCCGGCAACCAGCTCCTCCGCGGCCGCCAGGATCGCAGACCCGTACCCGTTGCGCCGGAACCGCTCGAACACGTTGATGTCGTACAACCACGCGGAATCCGCCGTACCGGTCGCATCCTGCGGATCGGGCCCGACCCACGCATCACCGACGACCTCCCCGGCCTCGTTCTCGGCAACGACAAGGTGATGACCTGCGGTATCGCACCCCTGCGGAAGAAAGTGGGCCGTACCTGCCAACACCCGCTTCACCGCCTCATCCTCGGGGATGAGCTTGGCGAGCTCCCGGATCCCCTCCGCCTCGCGGTGGCGGGTGGCCTGCTCGTACTCCGTCTCCGTCATCTTCCGCAAGATCACCTTCGGCGCAACCATGGGTATCATCCTCGATGAAGCCCGGCGGATGTCAATCGATTTGGGTTGGATCACCTCCGAAGCAAAGTCTGCTCGTCTCGGGCGTTCCGCGATGCACGGCAGTGGGAACTGCACCGTTCAGTGCCGGCGAAGCCGGCCAGAGTCTGACTGATACATCTCTTGGAGAATACAAAACCCTCCCGACCTGGGTCGGAAGGGTTTATCTGTCGGGCTGACAGGATTTGAACCTGCGACGGGACTG
>NZ_BDCA01000063.1 GCF_001613265.1 Nocardia vermiculata NBRC 100427 | reverse complement strand
TATGCGGCGGCGCCGTTGGATCGTCCGGACATCGCCGACGTCGAGTTTCCCGGATGGTGGTGCGGATTCCAAAGTAGCTCCAGATAAAGCGGTAATCGGACGGTATCCGCACTTCAATATAGTTGTTACGTGCTAACTAATAAAACGAGTAGCCGCGGAAAGCGGTCCCGGCCGTACCGGTTCCCGCATTTCAGAGTGGTTTTCGGAAGAAATTGTCGGAAATGGACGAATGCGACAATTCAGGTGGATGAATCGCACCCCGTTCATACCGCCTGAATTGCCTGCGAACGAAGTCCGGGCGATCAGCAGGAGCCGACAGAACGGAAGAACTCTCGGATGTCGATGACGAGTTCGGCCGGAGCCTGCAACGAGGCGAAGTGACCGCCTACCGGGTAATGGTTCCAGCGCACCACGGTATGCGCCTGCTCGGCGAGCCCGCGCACCGCACGATCACCCCGGAAGTTGGCCACCGCGGTGGGTACACCGGAGGGGGCGGGTTTGCGGCCCCAGGCGGACAGGGATTCACGGTAGATCCGGGCGGCCGAGCCGGCGGTGCCGGTCAGCCAGAGGGTCGTGACATCGGTGAGGATCGCATCACGGTCGATCGGAGCCTGATCGGTGGCCGTCGGATCCCAGTCCACGAACCATTCCAGGTTCCACGCCAACTGCCCGGCGGGGGAGTCGTTGAGTGCGTAGGTGAGGGTCTGCGGTCGTAACGCCATCTGAGTCGCGTAGCCGTTGTGCTGGTACCACCACCTCTCGTTGGCCGCGGCTTTCGCCCGGTCCGGTTCGGACAGTCGGTCGAGTTCGTCGCCGGAGGCGGTGGCGGCACTGGCGAGGGCGTTCACGTGGACACCCATGACCCGGTCCGGCGCTGTCCGGCCCAGCGCGGGGGAGATGAGACTGCCGTAATCACCTCCTTGGGCGCCGTAGCGTTCATAGCCCAGCCGAGTCATCAATTCCGCCCATGCCCGAGCGATTCGTTCCACATCCCAGCCGGTGTCGAGGGTGGGGCCGGAGAAGCCGAAGCCCGGAACAGACGGTGCCACCACGTGGAAGGCATCACCGGGATCGCCACCGTGGGAGCGCGGATCGGTCAGGGGACCGAGGATGCCGAGGAAGTCGGCAGGCGTGCTGGGCCAGCCGTGGGTCAGGATCAGTGGGGTCGCGTCCGGCTCCGGCGACCGCAGATGGATGAAATGTATGTTCTGGCCGTCGATTTCGGTACAGAACTGAGGCAGCGAGTTGAGCCGGTCTTCCTGGGTGCGCCAGCTGTAACCGGTGCGCCAGTACTCGGCCAGCTCGATCAGATACTCCCGGTCCACACCGTAGGACCAGCCCACACCCGGTAACGCATCGGGCCACCGGCTGTGGGCGAGCCGATCCGAGAGCTCGTCGAGATCGGCCTGCGGCACATCGATACGAAACGGGGTAATTGCTGCGGAACTGTCAGGCATACGACGAGCATCCACGGTGTAGAGGACAGTTGCCGACCTCAATGTGCCGGATTCGACCGCGAACCGCCGGCGCCGCCCAGCCCTGTCGAAGGGACCGTCAGACCGCGGTGTCGCGCTCGCTCGGCGCCTGCTGCCCGCCCTCCACGCACCGGCCCAGCGTTGCGACGGTCACCGCTCGTCCCAGATCCAGAGCCTGCAGGAGAATCCGCGCATCGCGTGCCACGCGCCCGATGCTGGGGGAGTCCGACGGGGGACGAATCTGCAGGATCGAGGGATCGGTGTTCAGCCGCTGCTCGTCGACGACGAACTGTGCCGACTGGTGCGACCAGCTCTGTGCGAGCCGAGGTCCGAGGACACGGGCGACCACGCGGCGTTCGAACGACGACGGAGTGCTGGGGATCTCGTCCGCCCGGCGGGTGCGCAACACCACGATGTGGGTTGCTCCCTGCGCGCGGGCCGTGGCGACCGGCACCGATTCCGACAAGCCGGCGTCGACGTAGCGCCTCCCGTCCATTGCGACAGGCCGTCCGGCCAGCACCGGCATACAGGTCGTGGCGCGCAGGGCGCGCTGCAGGGATGCCACGTCGTGGATGGACGGGTGCAGATCGACGGCGCGACCGTCGCTGACATCGGTGGCGATCGGGTGGAAGGTCACCGGATTGGCGAGGATCGCCGGAAAATCCATCGGGACGAGGCGTTCGTACACGGTGTGCACGAGGAAACCGGTGTCGACCGCGAGCCCGCCACGCAAGATCCGAGCCGGGGCGATGACGCGGCGAATCACGTCCGGATACCAGGCTCGCCGTGATCGGGCCGCTCGCCCGCACAGCAGCCAGGCGGCGTTCAGCGCGCCGGCCGAGGCGCCGTAGACCGCGTCGAAACAACGCAGTAGCCCGAGCTCTTCCAGACCGGTCACCATGCCGTGCGAGTAGGCGCCGCGGGCCGAGCCACCCTCGATCACCAGCGCCAGCCGAGCGCCGTCGCCGTAATGCCCGGCGCTACCACCACGGTGATAACGCTCGGCGATGACCGTCGCCGGGCTCGCGGTGTGCGTACTGTCCGGCATGCTTCGGCACCTTCCGACTCGCGAGTTCGCCCCTGTCTATCACGTGTGCCCGGGCCGCCCACCGTGGCCCGGGCACACGCCGACTGCCCGGTAGGCTGCGCGGATGCGGATCGAATCGTCGCGGCGCCTGATCGACACCGTCGCCTGGGTGCTGATCGATGAGGGCCGGATCCTGTGCGCGCGGCCCCGCGACAAGCACGAGTTCTACATTCCCGGCGGGAAACGGGAAGGCGCCGAGACCGATCGGCAGACGCTGATCCGCGAGATCGCCGAGGAACTCACCGTCACGCTGCTTCCCGGCTCGATCCTGCATGTCGGGACCTATCAGGCCGATGTACCCGGCGATGAGCCGGTTGCCGTGCGAATGGGCTGCTACACCGCCGAGTACACCGGGACGCTCACGCCGAGTAGTGAGATCGCCGAAATCGCGTGGTTCACCTACGCTGACCGCGATGCGGTGCCACCGGTGGATCGCATCCTGTTCGACGATCTGGTGGCGCGGGGCAAGCTGCCGCGCCGATGAGGGCTTGCGCTCGTTCCGGCACCGCGGTCAGTCCGGTAGCAGCGGAACCGACAATCCCTCACCACGGCCGAGTAGGGCCGCACGGGTGACGGTTCCGGCACCGAAGCGGTCACGAACCGCGTCCAGTGCCGCGTCGAGGCCGGACTCGGCGTGGTGGTCGAGAGGTAGCA
>NZ_BDCA01000062.1 GCF_001613265.1 Nocardia vermiculata NBRC 100427 | reverse complement strand
CGATGCGGCCACGCACTACCGCACCGCGGCGCGAGGCGACGGCGGGTCGCGGCCGATCGGTGGGCAGGCCGAGTTCGGCGGGCAGCTCGGCCAAGGTCCGGGTCCAGAAATCGAGCTGTTCGGCCGCCCCGGAAGCCAGCGACTGTCGTTGCCACAGTGTGTAATCCGCGTACTGGGCCGATAGCGTCGGCCATTGTGGAGCACGGGCCGAGCGGCGTGCCAGATAAGCGGCGATCAGATCGCGCAGCAGCGGGTCGAGCGAATAGCCGTCGGCGCTGATGTGGTGCATCACCACCACGATCACCGTGCTGGTGTCCGATTCGCGGATCAGCATGATGCGCACCGGCGGTGCGGCGGTGACATCGAATCCGGCGGCGGCGAATTCGGCGATGTGCGCTGCTGCCGCGCCGTCGCGCAGTGCGAACTCGAGCCCGGCCGACTCCGGGGGCAGCACTATCTGACAGGCCGCACCGTCGGCGTCGAGCGGATAGTAGGTCCGCAGGGCTTCGTGCCGGGCCACCACATCCGTGCAGGCCGCCTGCATCAGCGCCGGATCCAGCTCGCCGAGGATGCGGACCGCGACGACGATATTGTCGGCGGCGGAGTCCGGATCGAGCCGGTTGAGGAACCACATTCCCTGCTGTACCGGTGCCAGCGGGACGATATCTGGACGCGGACCGGCGACCGGCCCCGCGACACCCGCGCCGTGGATACCGGCGTCGAGCGCGTCGGCCAGCTCGGCGACGCCGGGGTGTTCGAACAGCGCCCGCACCGGAATCCGGCGGCCGAGCCGCTCACCGAGACGAGCCGAAACGCGGGTCGCGATCAGGGAATTGCCGCCGAGGGCGAAGAAGTCGTCGCCGGCTCCGACCCGATCGATCCCCAGCACCGTGGCGAAGACCTCGGCGACCAGGCACTGCGCCGCGGTCTCTGGCTCCTGGTACTGCTCAGCGGCGAATACGTCGGCGACCCGGGGGTCGGTGGCATCCGGCAAGGCGGCGCGGTCCAGCTTGCCGGAGGGGTTGAGCGGGAACGCGTCGAGGACGACGACGGCGGAGGGCACCATATATCCGGGGAGCTGGGCGGCCGCCGCCGCGCGGACCTGTGCGCCGAGGCCGCGGGCGCCGGCGCTCGCCGTGACGAAGCCGATGAGATGTTCTCCCCCGGCGGCGGTCACCAGTCGCACGGCTGCCGCGGAAACCCCGGGCACCGCCGCCAGCACCGCCTCGATCTCACCGAGTTCGAGGCGCTGACCGCGGAACTTCAGCTGGAAGTCGGTTCGTCCCAGATAGACGAGTTCCGGTGTGGCACTGCTGCTGTCCCAGCGCACCAGGTCGCCGGTACGGTACAGGCGCGAGCCCGCGCCGGTGGTGTCGAACGGGTCGGCCACGAACCGGTCGGCAGTGAGGTCGGGGCGGCCGTGATACCCGCGGGCCAGCTGTGTGCCGGCCAGATACAGTTCCCCCGCGACCCCGGGTGGGGTGGGTTGCAGTCGCGAATCCAGCACGTAGACCCGGCTGTTCCATTCCGGCCGTCCGATGGGCAGTGCTGCCCCCTCGGTGACACCGGTGACGTCGCGGTAGGTGATGGAGACCGCGGCCTCGGTGGGACCGTACAGGTTGTGCAGGCGGGCGGCGCTGACTGCGGCGAAGGCACGTACCGTTTCCGCCGGCAGTGCCTCGCCGATGACGAAAACCCGTCGTAGCGAACGGAGTTGGGCGGGGCGTGCCACCGTGGCGAAGGCGCTCAGCATCGAGGGGACGAAGTCGGTGACCGTCACCTCGTGCGCGGCGATGGTCTCGGCGAGATACTCCGGATCGCGATGACCGTCGGGGGCGGCCAGCACCAGGGTGGCACCGACCCGCAGCGGCAGGAAGTAGCCCCACAGTGAGACATCGAAGGTGGTCGCGGTCTTCTGCAGGTACACATCCTGCGCGGTGAGCCGGTATTCCGACTGCATCCACGTCATCTGGTTGACGATCGCGGCATGGGACACGCTCACGCCCTTGGGTTTTCCGGTCGAGCCGGAGGTGAAGATCACGTAGGCCGGGTGCGCCGGAGAGATCGGTGCCCGGCGCTCCTGCACCGCGATCGGGTCGTCGCGATAGCCGTCGCAGACCTCGGCCTCGACGTCGACCACCGGCCCATCGAAATCGACGGTGGCGCCGGAGGTGGTCAGCAGTACCGCGGGGCGTGCGGAGTCCAGGATGTGCGCGATGCGCTGCGCCGGATGATCGGGGTCGACGGGCACGTAGGCCGCGCCGGCTTCGAGCACCGCGTATATCGCGACCGCCAGCTCCGGTGAGCGCCGAATAGACAGCGCCACCAGCGATTCCGGGCCGACGCCGAGCGCGATCAGATGCCGGGCGAGCCGATTGACGCGACTGTAGAGCTCACCGTAGGTGAGTACCACGGGCGCGGTGGTGTCGTCGGGGACGTAGTGCACGGCCGGTAGGTGCGGGGTGCTCACGGCCTGGGCCTCGAATTCGTCGAGCAGCAGCTCGTGACCGAATCCGTGGTGCGCCGAGTCGTTCCACTCGCGCAGTACCCGGTCTCGCTCACCGCCGGCGAACAGGTCGATATCGCCGACCGGTCGGCCCGGATCGGCGACGACCGCTTCCAGTACCCGGATCAGCCGCCCGCCCAGGGCCTCGACCGTCGTCCGGTCGAACAGGTCGCCGGCATAGGTGATCCCGAGCTCTCGGGCGGTCACGGTGACCTGCAGGTCGAACGGGTTCAGCTCGGTGTCCAGGCGAACCTCCCCGACGGTCAGCTCGTCGAGTTCCAGTACGACCGGTGCCAGGTTCTGGAAGAACAGCGCCACCTGGAACAGCGGGTGGTGGGCCGGCGAGCGGGGTGGATCGAGAACCTCCACCAGCCGTTCGAACGGTATGTCGGCGTGGGCGAACGCCGCGAGATCGGCTTCGCGCACCGCACGCAGCAGCGTTGCGAAGCTCTGCTCGGTACGGATATCCGTGCGCAGCACCAGGGTGTTGACGAACATGCCGATCACGTCGTCGAGAGCGGCGGCGCCGCGCCCGGCGACCGGCGCACCGATCGCGATGTCCGTGGTCCCGGACAGCCGGGCCAGCAGCACCGCCAGCGCGGCGTGCACCACCATGAACGGGGTGCTCTCGTGCCGCGCGGCCAGCCGATCGATATCGGTGCGCAGCCGGGCGTCGAAACCTACGGTGACGGTGCCGGCGGCGTGTCCTGCGACCGTGGGGCGCGGACGATCGGTGGGCAGTTCCAGCCGGGCGGGCAGGCCACGCAATCGGTCGCGCCAGAAGTCGAGCTGGGCAGCAGCCGATGAGGTGGGGTCGGATTCGGCACCCAGCACCTCCCGCTGCCACAGTGCGTAGTCGGCATACTGGACCGGCAGCCGGTCCCAGTGCGGTACCGCACCGGCGTGGCGGGCGGCGTAGGCGGTGGCGATGTCGCGGGTCAGCGGTGCCATCGAGAATCCGTCGGCAGCGATGTGGTGCACGACGAGGAGCAGGATATGTTCCGCCTCGGGTAAGGCGGCGGGAACGGGTACGGTGGCGGGCTCGACACCGAGCAGCGCCACGCGCAGCGGCACCTCGGTGGTGACGTCGAACGGTTCGGCGATGAAGCCACCGATCAGTGTGGCGGTATCGCCGCCGTGCAGGCGGGTCAGCACCGGAGTGTGGTCGACGGGCTGGATCTGCTGGTAACCGGTACCGCCGATATCGGGGTACACCGTGCGCAGTGTTTCGTGCCGTACGACGACATCGGCCAGGGCGGACTCGAGCGCGTCGATATCGAGTGCACCGGTCAGGCGGAGCGCGACCGGAATATTGTGCACACTGTCGCCGGGGTCGAAGCGGTTGAGGAACCACATGCGCTGCTGCGCGGGCGAGAGCGGCACCAGGTCGGGCCGGGGCCGCGCTGTCAACGGTATGCCCGTGCCGCGGCCGATGAATTCCGATGCGCGCGCGGCTAATCCGCTGACGGTCGGCGCGTCGAAGATCAGGCGCACCGGTAGGTCGGTGCCGAGTTCGGCGCCGAGCCGTGCGGCGACCCGGGTGGCGATCAGCGAATTGCCGCCGAGCGCGAAGAAATCGTCGTCGAGGCCGGCCCGCTCGAGGTGGAGCAGCTCGGCATACACCGCGGCGACGGCCCGTTCGGCCCTGGTGGTGGCGGCCCGGTAGGTTCGCACCACGGCCTCCGGCTCGGGTAGCGCGGTACGGTCGAGCTTTCCGGAGCTGTTGAGCGGCAGGGCTTCCAGTGTGACGAACCGGTCCGGCACCATGTACTCCGGCAGCCGCCGCGCACAGCTTTCCCGCATCGCATCGATATCGAGCACCTGTCCGGCGGTGGGCACCGCATAGGCGAGGAGGCGGTCGTCGCGCACCACGGCCACCACATCCGCGACGTACTCCTGAGTCCGCAATGCCGATTCGATCTCGCCGAGTTCGATGCGCAGGCCCCGCAGTTTCACCTGGAAGTCGGAGCGGCCCAGGTATTCCAGTTCGCCGGCACGGTTCCAGCGGACCAGATCGCCGGTGCGGTACATGCGGTCGCCGGGGCCGAACGGGTTCGCGACGAACCTATCGGCCGTCAGGTCCGGACGGGCGATATATCCCTCGGCCAGCTGGGTGCCGGCGAGGTACAGCTCACCGGTGACCCCGACCGGCACCGGCCGCAGGGCGGAATCCAGGATGTAGACACGAGTATTGAACACCGGACGTCCGATCGGCACCGTCACCGTATCCGCCGCGGTCACCTTGTGGAAGGTCACATCCACGGCCGCTTCGGTCGGGCCGTACAGATTGTGCAGGGGTGCGCCCACGAGTTCACGCCAGTGGGTTGCGGTCTCGGCCCCGAGTGCCTCACCGGAGGTGAAGACGCGGCGCAGTGCGCTCGGGTGGTCGGCAGAGCCGTCCCGCAGCGATTCG
>NZ_BDCA01000061.1 GCF_001613265.1 Nocardia vermiculata NBRC 100427 | reverse complement strand
CGGCAGATACGTCTGCCCGGCGGAGACGGCATCCTCCGCTGCCGGAGCGCTCACCGGAGCGGCGGCCGGCGGAGCCTCAGTGGTCGAAGTCGTCATGTACGTAGCCCTAATTCGAATCCGCGGTGATAGTGGACTGTTCGATGCCGCTGACCAGAAGTTCGAGGAGATCGGTCAACGTGGCCCGTTCGTCTTCGGGCCAGTCGGCCATCACCTCGGCCAGCCAGCGGTTGCGGTTTCGACGGTTCTCCTCGAAAACCCGCTCCCCTTCGGCGGTCGGCGCCAGCACACAGGCGCGCCCGTCCACGGGATCGGCCCGGCGTTCCACCAGACCGTGTGCCACCAGCGACCGAGTCTGTCTGCTGATGGTCGAAGCTTCGGTATGCAACGTGTCCGCGAGCTTGCCCGTGCGCTGCGGACCGTCGTGTACCAAGCAGAACAGCACCGCATAAGCCAAGCGCTCCAGCCCGTCCGGGCCGTGCTTGGCTATCTGCGATTTGGTTCTGCCGACCGCCCGCATCAATCGAATCAGTTGTGCACCGAGACGGTCGGCCACATCCAATTCGGTCGCGCCGGTGCCGGGATCACAGGCCTCTACGACCATGATCGAGTTACCTTCTCCCCGCGACGCAATTGCTTAGCATGTACAACTAGTTGCTGAGGCCAACTATACATACGGACCGAGGCGGAATGCACATGCCCCGGAGCGCCACACGCCGCCACTCGACTCGCACCGATTCCAATTCGGACACCGATGGGTTACCAAAAGTTTGCCCAAACCGATGCGGTATCGACATCCAGGCGTACTCGCCCCACGAACAGCGGCGTGACCCGGGCGGATCGAAACCACACCGAGCCATCTCAAATCCGGCACAACACCCAAAACAGTCAACGAATACGGACCTTTACGACACTGCTGACCGGCCGCACACCCGGCACACCCCCCTCCTGGCAACTCCCGCGCCACCACCGATCCCCGATGCGGGATTACCATCACTGTGATCGAGAAGACAACATTGCCCACGTCGTTGCCCGGCCTGGCTGTTCGACTTCCTCCCACGGCCGGAGACGGCGATCGATTGTGGTTCGAGCCGGTCAACTGTCACAATCGAGACCAGGGTTGCGAGCACTCTGAATGCTGTGACCCGCGGAGTCGTAACCCCCGCGGGTGTCGGATTGACGAAAGGCATCGGCATGTTCGTGCGAGTTTTCGCCCTGTCGTTCATCGTCGCCGCTGCGTCCTTGGTGGTGGCTACGCTGTACGGCGGACCGGAGGCCTTGGTGCTGGTAGCAGCCCTCGGAATCCTCGAGGTATCGCTCTCGTTCGACAATGCGGTGGTCAATGCCGGTGTGCTGCAACGGATGAGCCCGTTCTGGCAGCGCATCTTCCTGACCATCGGCATGGTGATCGCGGTCTTCGGTATGCGCCTGGTGTTCCCGCTGGTGGTGGTCGGCATCAGTGCGCATCTGGCCCCATTCGATGCCCTGCAGCTGGCGCTGAACCCGCCGCCGGACGGCGCGGCGTTTTTCCCGGACGGGCGTCCCAGCTATGAAACCCTGCTCAGCGACGCCAATCCGAAGATCGCGACCTTCGGTGGGATGTTCCTGCTGCTGCTGTTCCTGAACTACATCTGCACACCGCGAGAGATCACCTGGCTGAGCTGGCTGGAACGGCCGCTCGCACGCATCGGGCGCTTCTCCACCTTCACGGTGGTGATCGCACTGATCGCACTGGTACTCACCGCCGGACTCCTCGCTCCGAACGAGCGCGCCGACGTGGTGATGGTGTCGGGCGCGCTGGGGATGGCCACCTACTTCCTCGTCGACGGGCTCGGCGCACACTTCGAGAACGATTCGCTGATCGAGGGCCCCTCGCAGACGGCACTACTCACCGGCAAGGCCGCCTTCTTCGCATTCCTCTACCTCGAGGTGCTCGACGCCTCGTTCTCCTTCGACGGCGTGATCGGAGCATTCGCCATCAGCGCGGACCCGATCATCATCGCCCTCGGACTGGGGCTGATCGGTGCCATGTTCGTTCGCTCGATCACCGTCTACCTGGTCCGGCGGGGCACCCTGTCGGAGTACATCTATCTCGAGCACGGCGCGCACTGGGCAATCGGCGCGCTGGCCGCAGTTCTCCTGATCTCCACCGGTTTCCACCTCGACGAGATGATCACCGGCCTGGTGGGCGTCGCGATCATCGGTGCGGCCTACCTCAGCAGCGTGGTGCACAACAAGCGCCACCGCGCTCCCGTCACAGAGACCGACACGGAGGGAATTTCACCGGTCGGCGACGCTACTGCGGCAGCCGAGGGCACTGTTGCTGCAGCCGACGGGGCCGAGCCTGCGGATGAGGAGCGGGACGGCCTCGCCGAACTGGACCGCGAATTTCCGTTCGAGCACATGACGCTGCGGGCGGAGCGACCACAACGCGACAAGCTCAACACCGAAGCCTATTGAGATCGCCGCACCGGGCCGGACGTATTCTCGGATCATGAGGTCGCGGCCGCTGACACTGATCCAGGACGAACTCGTCGACTACGACAAGGCCATGGAACGCATGGTCGAATTGGTGGAACAGCGCAAGCGCGACGAACGGCCGGATACTCTGTGGCTGCTCAGCCATCCGCAGGTCTACACCGTCGGGCGGCGCACCCCCACCGGCCATCTGCCCGACCCCGAGCACGGCATTCCGGTGGTGGAGACCACGCGCGGCGGGCAGCTGACGTACCACGGCCCCGGCCAACTGGTGGGATATCTGGTGGTGAAACTCGGTGCCGACGAGGGCGTGGTGGACTACATCCGCGAGGTCGAACATCGCCTGGTGGCCGCCCTGGACCGGCTCGGCATCGCAGCGCAGCGCCGCATCACCCCACCTGGTTCGGAACTACTCACGGGGGTGTGGACCGTGGCCACCGGCCGCAAGATCGTCTCCATCGGGATGCGCCAGAGCCGCGGGGTCACCAGTCACGGATTCGCCCTCAACGTCGACGGCGACCTCACACCGTGGCAATGGGCGGTGGCCTGCGGGCTGCCCGATGTCGATATGACGTCGGTCCAGCGGGAACGCCCCGGCACCGGAATGGATCAGGTGCGCCCGATCGTGGCGGAGGCCTTCGCGGCCGACTGATCGAACGGTCCGACGATTACAGCCTTTCCCGCACACCGCTGTAAACCATTGCGCCGGTGCGGTCTTCGCCGGCCTCCTGTGGCCGTGCCGGCCGGTGACCGAGTCGCATGTCGTGACTGTTGCGATCACCCGCCAGTACGACCCGATCACTCACCGGCGGATAACCTCGCGCCACCACCGTGTAGTCGCCCTCGGGGAGATCGGTGATGCGGTAGTAACCCTCGGCATCGGTGAACACGGAGGTCACCACTTCACCGTCCGAATCGGTCACGGTGACACGGATATCGGCGACCGCCCTGCTCCCGGCGCACACCCGGCCGGTGAGCACACTCATCGGGGCCAGCTCGATATCGTGGCGCAGTACCCCGGTCTCGGGCACCGTCAGCGCGCCGGCGACGGGCTGACGCCCAGGGGCCACCGCCACCAGCGTGTAGGTTCCGGTCACCACACCGTGGCAGAGGTAACCACCGTCGGCGCCGGTCACCGCGGCGCCGACCACGTCACCGCGGTGGTCGGTGACGGTCACGGTGACGCCGGCCAGCGGTCCGCGCCGGCCCGCGGTCACGATCCCGGTCAACTCCCCCGCGCCGGTCAGTGTCACGTCCAGCGGGTCCGATTGCGTTCCGACGGCGACATTGACCGCCGCGGGCCGATACCCGTTCGCCGAGACGATCAGGACGTAGTCGCCGAGCTCGGGCGCATCGATCCGGAAGGCGCCGTCGGCGGCACCCGTGGCCCGCGAAACCTGGTGTCCACGTTGGTCGATCAAGGTGACGACCGCATCCGTCACGGGTTGCGCACCGCCGCGCAGGATACGACCGGACAGCACCGTCGACTCCGAGATGTCGGCACCGGCGTCCGGCCCGGTGTGTCCCGGACCCACCCGCCGGGGCCCGCCGCCCACGACCGGCAGCGGCTCTATCCCGGCCTCGGAACGAGCGCCGCCGGAACGATCCGGATTCGCCGCGGGCTCGGCGGCGGGCGGCGCATCCTGCAGCGGAATCTCCTTCATGAACAGCAACACCAGACAGGCGAGTACGGCTACCCCGGCCGCAGTGTAGAACACCCACTGCAGCGAATCGGTGAAACCGATGAGGATGGGATCGCGGAGCTGCGGTGGTAGGGCTGCGATTCCGCTGGTATTGGCCTGCAGTCGATCGAGTTGAGCAGTGTCGAATCCGGGTGGCAGGACGCCGCCGAAGGCATCGATGATCTTGCGCGGCATGAGGTTGAACAGAATCGTCAGGAACACCGCCACACCGAGCGTGCCACCCATCTGCCGGAAGAAGGTCGCCGACGCCGTCGACACACCCATATCCGAACGCGGACCGGCGTTCTGCGCCGCGATGATCAACGTCTGCATACAGCCGCCGAGGCCGAACCCGATGATCGCGCTGTAGGCGAGTGGCTGCCACAACGGGCTGTCGTAGTGCACCTGCGCATACAGCGCGGCACCGCAGGCGATGATGAAGGTGCCCGCAACGGGCAGGATCTTGTAGCGCCCGGTCACCTTGGTGATCTGCCCGGCGATCAGCGAGCCGACCATGATCCCCAGCACCAGCGGCAGCATCAACAACCCCGCCTTGGTCGGTGAATAGCCGCGCACCACCTGCAGATACAACGGCACCATACTGATCGCGCCGAACATCGCGACACCGACGATGAAGCCGCCCAGGATGGTGATCGAGAAGGTCGAATTCCGGAACAGCCGCAACGGAATCAAGGCGGCGTTCTTCATCAGCAGTTCCACCAGCACGAAAAGCACGAGCCCGGCCGCGCCGACGCCGTAACAGATCAGCGATCGCTGCGAATCCCAGCCCCAGCTGCGGCCCTGCTCGGCCACGATCAACAACGGCACCACACAGATCGCCAGCGCGATCGCACCGAACCAGTCCACCCGATGCCGCTGTCGTTGATGAGGGACGTTGAGTACCTTCGCCACGACCGCCAGCGCCAGCACGCCGATCGGCACGTTCACCAGGAACACCCAGCGCCAACCGTCGATACCCCACAGCACGTCGTAGTCGGAGAAGAAGCCGCCGAGTACCGGTCCGGCGACCGTGGCGGTCCCGAAGACCATCATGAAATAGCCCTGATACCGCACGC
>NZ_BDCA01000060.1 GCF_001613265.1 Nocardia vermiculata NBRC 100427 | reverse complement strand
TGCGCTGACTCACCGAGGGGGTGTGTCGCCGCTGGGGGGAACGCTAGACCGAAATTTGATCAAACGCGAGACCTGAGTGCGACTTTTTTCACGAAAGTTGATTTTTCGTGATCGAGTCAACTCTCTTGGCGTACTCGAATACTCCTGGTTGAAGGACTGAATCTGTCACCAGGGGGAGGCCTGCGGCCAAAGCGGGAAATTCTTCCTTGCCATGTCCCGTAAGATTTGATCAAATCATTGCAAGATGGCTAGCCGGTTTCGCAGTAAAGGACTCTTGAGATGACCACCTACCCGAAGTTCCGAGCCGCCGCAGTGCAGGCGGCTCCGGAGTTCCTCGACACGCCCGCCACGGTGGACAAGGCATGCCATCTGATCGCAGAAGCGAGCACACACGGCGCTGAGCTGATCGCTTTCCCCGAGGTGTTCGTCTCGGCGTATCCCTACTGGAACTGGACCATGACGCCCGTTGAAGGGAGTCCCTGGTTCGAAAAGCTATTTCACGCAGCCATCGACATCCCCGGTCCCGAAGTGGCAGCCTTGTGTGCCGCTGCTCGCGCAGCCGACGCCCACGTCGTCATCGGAGTAAACGAACGAGACCCGTACTCCATGGGCACTCTGTACAACTCGGTCCTGTTCATCAGCAATACCGGTGAACTGCTGGGCGTTCACCGCAAGCTGGTGCCGACCTGGGCCGAGAAGCTGACCTGGGCCGGCGGAGACGGCAGCTCACTGCGCGTCTACGACACCGGAATCGGGCGACTCGGTGGACTGGCCTGCGGGGAGAACACCAATACCTTGGCCCGGTTCAGTCTCCTGGCGCAAGGAGAGCAGGTCCACATCGCCAACTACATCGCCCTTCCCGTTGCACCGGCCGAGTACGACATGGTCGAAGCCATCAAGACCCGTGCTGCTGCACACAGCTTCGAAGGCAAGGTCTTCACCATCGTCGCCTGTGCCGCGATTACAGATCAGATCATCGATACCGTGGCACACAACGAGGCCGCCCGCACGCTACTCGAGCGTCCGCACAGTGCCTTCAGTGGCATCTTCGGTCCAGACGGGCGGCTGATGACCACGCCTCTCATCGACGATGAGGGGATCGTGTACGCCGACATCGACATCACTGCATCGATCCAACCCAAACAGATGCACGACATCATCGGCCACTACAACCGGTTCGACATCTTCCAACTCAGCGTCAATCAGCAACCGCAGTCCAGCGTCGTCCTCAACAGTCACCACGTGCCTACCTTCCCCCATCCCTACCTCACGGAAGTTCCTGAGGAGACCGAGACAGCCTGAGAGATTTCCGTATATTCATCGAGCAAGGAGAATTTCGTGCGCTTTGTCAACTTCAGCCTCGGCACCGGCGGGGCACGTCACCTCGGCGTCGTCCTCGACGGTGCTCTTGTCCTCGATCTCGTCCCTGCTCTGCAGTCGGTGATCGATGTTCCCAACGACCTGCGCGACTACATCGCCGCTGGCCCGGATCTGCACCGGCGGGTCGCCCAGGCTGTCGCCACTACCCAGTCCTGGCCCACGGAAGCCATCCGTTCACTGGACGAAGTGGTGCTGCACGCCCCGTTCCGTCCCGGCAAGCTCATCGGTGTCGGACTGAACTACGTCGAGCACGTCGAAGAATCGAGCCGATCCCTCGACACCGACGAGAACCTGCCGACGCGGCCGGTGCTGTTCAGCACACCGGGCACCGCGGTGATCGGCCCCGACGAGCCGATCCTGCACAACAGCGAGCTGACCGAACAGCTGGACTGGGAATGCGAACTCGCCGTGATCATCGGCGATATCGCCAAGTCGGTGACCGAGGATGACGCGATGAACCACGTCTTCGGCTACAGCATCGTCAACGACATCAGCGCCCGCGACCAGCGCCGCTCCGGGCAGTGGTTCTTCTCCAAGGGACAGGACAGCTACAAGCCCTTCGGTCCCATGGTCGTCACCGCGGACGAGCTCGGTGACCCGCACACCCTGCAGTTGTCGCTGACCGTCAACGGTGAGCAGCGCCAAAACGGAAATTCTCGGCACATGTTGTTCAAGATTCCCCAGCTCATTGCCGATATCACCTCCGGAGTCACTCTCGAACCCGGCGATATCATCGCCACCGGGTCCCCTCAGGGCGTAGGTGCGGCGATGACCCCGCCGACGTACCTGACCCCGGGTGATGTCGTGGCCGCCACCATCGAAAAGATCGGCACCCTGGCCAACCCTGTCAAGGCGGTCTGACCATGACCACACCGGCATCCCCTCGCGCCTACCGCATCGGCCAGATCGTCCCGAGTTCCAACATCACGATGGAAACCGAGATCCCCGCGATGTTGCGTGCCCGCGAAGAGGTCGAACCCGAGCGCTTCACTTTCCACTCCTCGCGTATGCGGATGAAAGAAGTGACCAAGGCTCAGCTCGAAGCGATGGACGACGAGTCCGATCGCTGCGCCCTGGAGCTGTCCGACGCCCACGTCGATGTCCTCGGCTACGCCTGTCTGGTAGCGATCATGACCCGCGGCGCCGGGTACCACTGCACCTCGGAGAAGCGCCTGCACCAGGTGACCGTCGACAACGACGCCGAAGCGCCGGTGGTCACCAGCGCCGGCGCCCTGGTCGACGGGCTGAAGGTACTCGGTGCCCGTAAGGTCGCCCTCATCGCCCCGTACATGCGCCCCTTGACCGAGCAGGTCGTCGACTATATCTCTGGTGAGGGCTTCGAGGTCACCGACTTCATCGCCCTCGAAATTCCCGACAACCTCGAGGTCGGTTCCCGGGACCCGATGGCGCTGGTGGACATCGTCGAACGGCTCGACCACAGTCAGGCCGATGTAGTCGTGCTGTCTGCGTGCGTGCAGATGCCGTCGTTGGCTGCCGTCCAGGTCGTTCAGGACCGAATCGGCAAGCCTGTGCTGTCTGCAGCCGTCGCCACCACCTACCAGCTGCTGAAAGAACTCGGCCTGAAGCGGTACGTTCCCCGTGCAGGCGAACTGTTGAACGGGAGCTACTGATATGACCGCAGCCGGAGTGAAGAAACCCAAGCGCTCGACAACACTCGAACAGGCGTACAACGCCATTCTCGAGTCCATCTGCAACGGTGATATCCCGCCGGGCGCTCCACTCCGGCTGCAAGAGCTGTCGACCACCTTGGGGATGAGCATGATGCCCATCCGCGAGGCACTCCGCCAGCTCGAGGCCATCGGCGTGATCGAGATGACCCCCCACAAGGGGGCGCGGGTCCGGGAAATTTCGACGGACGACCTCATCGACACCTACCGGACCCGCATCACGCTCGAAGGCATCCTCTGCAGCCGCGCCGCCGAGAATTTCGACGCCGACGACGAAGCGGCGGCCCGCGAGGCATTGGAACGGCAGCGCATCGCACTCGAAGACGGCGACATCATCGAGGCTCGCATTGCACACAAGGACTTTCACTACGCCATCTACCGCGCTGCCGGCTCGGTATGGATGCTCCGCTCCATCGACCCGACCTGGCTCAACAGCGAACGCTACCGTGTCACCAGCGAACAGGATGGTGACCAACTCACCCTCCGCCGCGAAGAACACGAACGCATGCTCGCAGCGTGCGTTGCGCACCGGCCCGAGCAGGCCCGCCAAGCCTTGCGAACCCACCTGATCAGCACCGTTGCCCATCTGGACAAGAACTTGGCCAAACGCCTGGACATCCTTACCGCCGGGGCGTGCTGTTGACCCAAGGCCGCTCTCCCATGTACTCGATCGACCCGACCCCCGACTCATATACTCGTTTCGATCCGGCCGTGATGCGTGCTGCGGACTTCTATCACGTCCTGGCTGCCTCGGTGGTGCCGCGCCCTATCGCCTGGGTGTCGACGCGCTCGAGCGCCGGGATCTTGAATCTCGCTCCGTACAGCTTCTTCACCGTTGCCTCCACCAGGCCTCCGATCGTGCAGTTCAACTCGGTCGGTCACAAGGACAGCTGGCGCAACATCACCGAAACCGGTGAATTCGTTGTGAACATCGGGACTGAAACACTCATCGACCCCATCAATGCCACTTCCGAGTCCTTTCCCTACGAGATCGATGAGTTCACCCAGGCGGGAATGAACCCCCACGACAGCGATGTCCTGGCTGTCCCTCGGGTTGCCGAAGCGCCGATCGCGTTCGAATGCGTCAAGCACACGATCGTGGAGATGGGAAACTGCTCATTGATCTTCGGACGCGTCGTCAACGTCGTTGTCGCTAGCGCCGTACTGGCCAAGGACGGACTTCCCGACTTTTCCAAGGTCGCACCGCCGAGCCGACTCGGACGTTCGGAGTGGGGCCTTGCCCCATCCACGGTGATACGCGTACGACCCTGACACCTCCAACGCAACCAGCAGGAGCATCGCGATGCGCATATATCCCGTGATCCACGTCCACGATCTCGACCAGGTTTCGGAACAAGTCGAGGTCGCTCGTCGACATCCCATTTCCGGAGTCTTTCTCATCGATCACGACGCAGATGACATCCGCCTGGCCCGATGCATCGATCACGTCCGCCTGAAGCACCCCGACATCTTCCTGGGCGCAAACGTCATTCGCCGCAGCGCAACTGATGCACTGAACATCCTCGCACCGCACTTTCCTGGCGGTATTCCTCTCGACGCCATCTGGTCCGACAACGCCGGCGTCTCCCTCGACGGCGACGACCACGAGTTCCGTTCACTCCACTCAGCACGAGAACGAACCGGATGGACCGGACTGCACTTCGGCGGCATCGCCTTCAAATACCAAACTCCCGTCTCAGAATCCGATCTTCCCCGCCTGGGCGAACTCGCACGCCGCCACGTCGATATCCCCACCACCTCCGGACCCGGCACAGGACTAGCCGCCGACACCCACAAACTCGAGGCCCTTCGCGAGGGACTCCACAACCATCCGCTCGCCTTGGCCAGCGGGGTCACGCCGGACAACGTCGAGTCATTCATAGGCCTTGTCGACCATATCCTCGTTTCCACAGGAATCGCCGACGACAACGACCGCATCGACTCCGGAAAGTTGGCGGCCCTACTCGAACGTTGCACTGTCGAACAAAGAAATTAATCCTAATTCCGTCCCCGCGTAGACGGTGAAGCACCGAGCGTTCCCGCGTTCCGCTGAAAACGGAGAGGTTGACGGTGTGTGCTGTTCGACGATGGTTGAGCAGCACAGAAGAGATTCGTCTCTACGCTTGATTCGTGTCGACGAACAAAATCGCAGGGGATGTCCTCTAGGGAAGAGATGGAGAAGCCCCTCGTGTCCCGAGCACGGACACATCCACTCGTTCGAGTCCAGGGGTGTGTCGCACGATGGGTG
>NZ_BDCA01000059.1 GCF_001613265.1 Nocardia vermiculata NBRC 100427 | reverse complement strand
AGGCCCTCAACCGTAAGGTTGAGGGCCTCCCCAATAAAGATAGTTCCGGCGGTGACCTACTCTCCCACACCCTGTCGAGTGCAGTACCATCGGCGCAGGTGACCTTAGCTTCCGGGTTCGGAATGGGACCGGGCGTTTCCCCACCGCTATAGCCGCCGTAACACTATGAAACCCGACACCAGAAACCAACCAGCCAAGAAACCACCAAACACATGGTGGCAATCCTCAACCAATCAGCATTCTCCGATGCCTGTGTGTTGTTTCAGACACCGCACAGTGGACGCGTAACACCTTCGTTAATAAGCCCTCGGCCTATTAGTACCAGTCACCTACATACATTACTGCACTTACAGTTCTGGCCTATCAACCCAATGGTCTGTTGGGGGCCTTAACCCCTCAAAGGGGGAAAGAAACCTCATCTTGGAACAGGCTTCCCGCTTAGATGCTTTCAGCGGTTATCCCTTCCGAACGTAGCAAACCAGCCGTGCTCCTGGCGGAACAACTGGCACACCAGAGGTTCGTCCGTCCCGGTCCTCTCGTACTAGGGACAGCCTTCCTCAAGTTTCTCACGCGCGCGGCGGATAGAGACCGAACTGTCTCACGACGTTCTAAACCCAGCTCGCGTGCCGCTTTAATGGGCGAACAGCCCAACCCTTGGGACCTACTCCAGCCCCAGGATGCGACGAGCCGACATCGAGGTGCCAAACCATCCCGTCGATATGGACTCTTGGGGAAGATCAGCCTGTTATCCCCGGGGTACCTTTTATCCGTTGAGCGACACCGCTTCCACATGCCGGTGCCGGATCACTAGTCCCGACTTTCGTCCCTGCTCGACCTGTCAGTCTCACAGTCAAGCTCCCTTGTGCACTTACACTCAACACCTGATTGCCAACCAGGCTGAGGGAACCTTTGGGCGCCTCCGTTACACTTTAGGAGGCAACCGCCCCAGTTAAACTACCCACCAGGCACTGTCCCTGAACCAGATCATGGCCCGAGGTTAGAAGTCCAATACGACCAGAGTGGTATTTCAACGACGACTCCACACTAACTAGCGTCAATGCTTCACAGTCTCCCACCTATCCTACACAAACCGTACCGAACACCAATACCAAGCTATAGTGAAGGTCCCGGGGTCTTTTCGTCCTGCCGCGCGTAACGAGCATCTTTACTCGTAATGCAATTTCGCCGAGTCTGTGGTGGAGACAGCAGAGAAGTCGTTACGCCATTCGTGCAGGTCGGAACTTACCCGACAAGGAATTTCGCTACCTTAGGATGGTTATAGTTACCACCGCCGTTTACCGGGGCTTAAATTCTCAGCTTCGCGGAAACAAGTCCCACTAACCGGTCCTCTTAACCTTCCGGCACCGGGCAGGCGTCAGTCCGTATACATCGTCTTACGACTTCGCACGGACCTGTGTTTTTAGTAAACAGTCGCTTCTCTCTGGTCTCTGCGACCCAACCCAGCTCCGAGTGCAAGACTCATCACCAGACCGGGCCCTCCTTCTCCCGAAGTTACGGAGGTATTTTGCCGAGTTCCTTCACCACAGTTCTCTCGATCGCCTCAGTATTCTCTACCTGACCACCTGTGTCGGTTTGGGGTACGGGCCGTGTACCAACTCACTAGAGGCTTTTCTCGGCAGCATAGGATCACTGAATTCACCTCAACCGGCTACGCATCACCTCTCAGGCTCAATGCCGTGCGGATTTACCTACACAACGCCCTACAGGCTTACACCCGGTAATCCACCACCGGGCCCAGCTACCTTCCTGCGTCACCCCATCGCTTGACTACTACAGCCAGGGTCATGCGCAGCCACATCCGGCCTCCCGAAGGAGGTCCATCCGCTTTTGGGCACTTAGCACAACTGATTCGCCATTGGGCGCGGATACACGGGTACGGGAATATCAACCCGTTGTCCATCGACTACGCCTGTCGGCCTCGCCTTAGGTCCCGACTCACCCTGGGCGGATTAACCTGGCCCAGGAACCCTTGGTCATTCGGCGGACGAGTTTCTCACTCGTCTTTCGCTACTCATGCCTGCATTCTCACTCGCGCAGCCTCCACACCTAGTTCACACCGGCGCTTCCCTGGCTACACGACGCTCCCCTACCCACCCAGACACCTGGCTCGAAAGCAGGCTTAACGTCTGAGTGCCGCGGCTTCGGCGGTGTACTTGAGCCCCGCTACATTATCGGCGCAGGACCACTTGACCAGTGAGCTATTACGCACTCTTTCAAGGGTGGCTGCTTCTAAGCCAACCTCCTGGTTGTCTCAGCGATCCCACATCCTTTTCCACTTAGTACACGCTTAGGGGCCTTAGCCGGCGATCTGGGCTGTTTCCCTCTCGACTACGAAGCTTATCCCCCGCAGTCTCACTGCCACGCTCTCACACACCGGCATTCGGAGTTTGGCTGACTTCGGTAAGCTTGTAGGCCCCCTAGGCCATCCAGTAGCTCTACCTCCAGTGTGAAACACGTGACGCTGCACCTAAATGCATTTCGGGGAGAACCAGCTATCACGGAGTTTGATTGGCCTTTCACCCCTACCCACAGCTCATCCCCTCAGTTTTCAACCTAAGTGGGTTCGGGCCTCCACGACGTCTTACCGTCGCTTCACCCTGGCCATGGGTAGATCACTCCGCTTCGGGTCCATGGCATGCGACTCACAACGCCCTATTCGGACTCGCTTTCGCTACGGCTACCCCACACGGGTTAACCTCGCCACACACCGATGACTCGCAGGCTCATTCTTCAAAAGGCACGCCATCACCCCACCCCGAAGGGAAGGCTCTGACGGATTGTAAGCGCACGGTTTCAGGTACTATTTCACTCCCCTCCCGGGGTACTTTTCACCTTTCCCTCACGGTACTAGTCCGCTATCGGTCACCAGGGAGTATTCAGGCTTACCGGGTGGTCCCGGCAGATTCACAGCAGATTTCACGGGCCCGCTGCTACTCGGGTATCAATCACACAAGCCGTCGAGTTTTCGTCTACGGGATTCTCACCCTCTACGACAGACCATCCCAGGCCACTTCGACTAACACAACGGTTTCTCACTTGCGCTCACCACGGCAGTGATGAGAAGAAAGACCCCACAACCCCAGAAACGCAACGCCTGCCGGCTATCACACGTCCCTGGTTTAGCCTCATCCGCTTTCGCTCGCCACTACTCACGGAATCACTATTGTTTTCTCTTCCTGTGGGTACTGAGATGTTTCACTTCCCCACGTTCCCTCCACACACCCTATATATTCAGATGCGGGTAACACGACATCACTCGTGCTGGGTTTCCCCATTCGGAAATCCTCGGATCTCAGCTCGGTTGACAGCTCCCCGAGGCTTATCGCAGCCTCCTACGTCCTTCATCGGCTCCTGGTGCCAAGGCATCCACCGTACGCTCTTACACACTTACTAACAAAGATGCTCGCGTCCACTGTGCAGTTCTCAAACAACACACCCACCCAGATCCGAAACTCCTGGACCAAACCCTCACAAGAAGGCCGGTATCTCAGAAAAATCCGAGCAAGTCTATTTTTTGCCTGGAAAGAACGTCTGTTCTTTCAGGACCCAACAGTGTGTCGATATATCCCCACCGGCAACCACTCGCGATTACCGTTGACGCAGAGAACCTGTCAGCGTTCCACCCATGAGCTTCCGCGGTCCCACTGACGGGGACACAAACGGTCTCTGACACAACCGGATTCGACTCTTCGAACGATCATGTAGAAGTGCTCCTTAGAAAGGAGGTGATCCAGCCGCACCTTCCGGTACGGCTACCTTGTTACGACTTCGTCCCAATCGCCGATCCCACCTTCGACGGCTCCCTCCACAAGGGTTAGGCCACCGGCTTCGGGTGTTACCGACTTTCATGACGTGACGGGCGGTGTGTACAAGGCCCGGGAACGTATTCACCGCAGCGTTGCTGATCTGCGATTACTAGCGACTCCAACTTCACGGGGTCGAGTTGCAGACCCCGATCCGAACTGAGACCGGCTTTAAGGGATTCGCTCCACCTCACGGTATCGCAGCCCTCTGTACCGGCCATTGTAGCATGTGTGAAGCCCTGGACATAAGGGGCATGATGACTTGACGTCGTCCCCACCTTCCTCCGAGTTGACCCCGGCAGTCTCTCACGAGTCCCCGCCATTACGCGCTGGCAACATAAGATAAGGGTTGCGCTCGTTGCGGGACTTAACCCAACATCTCACGACACGAGCTGACGACAGCCATGCACCACCTGTACACCAACCACAAGGGGGGCTACATCTCTGCAGCTTTCTGGTGTATGTCAAACCCAGGTAAGGTTCTTCGCGTTGCATCGAATTAATCCACATGCTCCGCCGCTTGTGCGGGCCCCCGTCAATTCCTTTGAGTTTTAGCCTTGCGGCCGTACTCCCCAGGCGGGGCGCTTAATGCGTTAGCTACGGCACGGATCCCGTGGAAGGAAACCCACACCTAGCGCCCACCGTTTACGGCGTGGACTACCAGGGTATCTAATCCTGTTCGCTACCCACGCTTTCGCTTCTCAGCGTCAGTTACTGCCCAGAGACCCGCCTTCGCCACCGGTGTTCCTCCTGATATCTGCGCATTTCACCGCTACACCAGGAATTCCAGTCTCCCCTGCAGTACTCTAGTCCGCCCGTATCGACCGCAAGCTCACAGTTGAGCTGCAAGTTTTCACGATCGACGCGACGAACCGCCTACAAGCTCTTTACGCCCAGTAATTCCGGACAACGCTCGCACCCTACGTATTACCGCGGCTGCTGGCACGTAGTTGGCCGGTGCTTCTTCTACAGGTACCGTCACTCTCGCTTCGTCCCTGTCGAAAGAGGTTTACAACCCGAAGGCCGTCATCCCTCACGCGGCGTCGCTGCATCAGGCTTTCGCCCATTGTGCAATATTCCCCACTGCTGCCTCCCGTAGGAGTCTGGGCCGTGTCTCAGTCCCAGTGTGGCCGGTCGCCCTCTCAGGCCGGCTACCCGTCGTCGCCTTGGTAGGCCATTACCCCACCAACAAGCTGATAGGCCGCGGGCCCATCTCACACCGATAAATCTTTCCACCACCAACCATGCGATCAGTGGTCATATCCGGTATTAGACCCAGTTTCCCAGGCTTATCCCAGAGTGCAAGGCAGATCACCCACGTGTTACTCACCCGTTCGCCGCTCGTGTACCCCGAAGGGCCTTACCGCTCGACTTGCATGTGTTAAGCACGCCGCCAGCGTTCGTCCTGAGCCAGGATCAAACTCTCCGTTGAAGACTCTAGAAACACCCTCAAAAGAGTGAATCAGAATAATCTCGAACCAGAGTCCGAAAACCTAACCTAAACGCCAGCCGGAAAATTAGCTGACAAAAAATGTCCGACACCCACACGGGGGTGTAAGCGCCGGAACCAAAATAAATATTTGGCACTGACATTCATCGACACACTATTGAGTTCTCAAAGAACA
>NZ_BDCA01000058.1 GCF_001613265.1 Nocardia vermiculata NBRC 100427 | reverse complement strand
GCGCGAGCGCTGGAAACACCGGAGCACGCGAGCGCTGTGACCTTCGCGCGCGACCGTGCGGCGGCCCTGGACGCCGCGACCACCGATACACGCGCCGATATCGCCGAGCCGGCCGCCACGGCCTGCTCACCGCGGGTCTGGGCGGAACCGACGTGGCGGAGTTCGCCGGCGTGGTCGAGGAGGTCGCGGCCGAGAGCCTGGCCGCCGGATTCTCGCTGGGGGCGCAGCGCATGAGCCTCGAATATGTCTGGCGCGCAACCGAAGCGGTATGGGAACGATATCTGGCCGGGCACGCCGACGGGCAGCGAGTTGGTGTCACGGCGATGGCCGCGGCACTCAAGCACCTCGCCGGCCTGGGGGAATTGCCCCTCGTGGCCGACGGTGAGGATCGAGTGTCCGGCCCGATCGCCTGGGCCTCCAACGTCTACGACGACGCGTTGATCGAGAAGCGCAGCGTGCAAACCTCTAGCTTCAGTTATGAGGATAGCGCATCACTAACAGGCTAGCATGCTATTATGTTAGGCATGGCATCTCGGGTGGTGAAGCGGGCGTACAAGTATCGCTTCTACCCGACCGCGGATCAGGTCGAACAGTTCGCGAGAACGTTCGGATGCGTCCGGTACGTGTACAACCGTGCGCTGGCGGAACGGTCCGCCGCCTGGACGCTGGAACAGCGGCGCGTCACGTACGTGGACACAGCGAAATCGCTCACCGACTGGAAGCGGCAGACCGACACCGAATGGTTGAGCGAGGTCTCCAACGTTCCACTCCAGCAGGCGCTTCGACACCTGCAAGGTGCGTTCGACAAGTTTTGGCGCAAGCAAACCGCGTATCCGAAGTTCAAGAAGAAAGGCAAGACGCGGGACTCGGCCACCTACATGAACAACGCGTTCTCGTATCGGGATGGCCGGATCAAGCTTGCCAAACAGGCGGAGCCGCTGAACATTCGCTGGTCTCGGCCGTTGCCGGAGGGGGCTCAGCCGTCGCAGGTCACGGTCTCGCTGGACTCGGCGGGCCGCTACCACATTTCGATCCTGGTGGAGGAAACGATCGCCGAGTACGCGGCCACGGATTCGACGCTGGGCGTGGACGCGGGGATCACGTCTGTGTACGCCTTCTCGACCGGGGAGAAGATCTCGAATCCTCGCCACGAGAAGTTCGACCGTGCCCGCGTGGTGAAAGCTCAACGGGTGCTTTCGAAGAAGGACAAGGGCTCGAAGAATCGGGCGAAAGCACGGTTGAAGGTGGCGCGGGTGCATGCTCGGATCGCGGATCGTCGCCGCGATCATCTGCACAAGCTCTCGACTCGGTTGGTGCGCGAAAACCAAGTGATCGCGATCGAGGATTTGAGTGTGCGGAACATGGTTCGGAACCATTCGCTGGCGCGGGCGATCTCGGATGCGTCGTGGTCGGAGTTCCGGTCGATGCTGGAGTATAAGGCCGACTGGTACGGGCGCACGGTGGTGGCGGTCGACCGGTTCTATCCGTCGTCGAAGACGTGTTCGGTGTGTGGTCGGATAGTCGAGAGGATGCCGTTGAACATTCGCGAGTGGGAGTGTCGTTGTGGCGCGGTCCATGATCGGGATGTGAACGCGGCGAGGAATATTCTTGCGGCTGGGCTGGCCGTGCAAGCCTGCGGAGATGGTGTGAGACCGCCTCGCAGTTGATGCGGGAAGGCGACTGTCGATGAAACAGGAAAACCCGACCGTGAGGTTGGAATCTCCCGCCTTCAAGCGTGGGGAGGAAGTCAACGTCTATCCCTACCGTGGGGAAATGGGAAAACGACGGAACGGGCCGCGTGGCGGTCGTGGGTGCCGATGCCGAGGGGGTGAGTATCCGGACCGCACCGGAACTTCTCGCCCTGAACGGCACCGCGTCGACGGCACTGCACTTCGACCGCGTGGAGGTGGGTGCGGACCAGCTGGTGACCGGTGATCTGCCGAACTTCTGCGCGACGATCCGGCCGATCTTCCTGCTGCTGCAGACCGCGTTCTGCACCGGCATCGCCGGTCGCTCGGTGCTCGAATCCGGTCAGCGGCTCGACGGGCTCGGCGCCGAATTCGCCGGTGAGCACGCCGATCTCGCCGCCCGGCACACCTCGCTGCGGGATCGGTTGTTCAGCTACTCCGCCGATTCGGCGGCGGTCGCTCCGGCCGAGGTGATCCGGCTGCGGCTGGAGGCCTCACGGGTGGCGGTCGAGGCCACCCGCCTCGAGTCGGTGCTGCGCGGCGGTGCCGGATTCGCCCGGTCCTCGGCGACCAACCGGCGCTTTCGTGAGGCCGCATTCCTGCCCGTTCAATCTCCCTCGGAAGGCCAATTGCGATGGGAACTGTCGCAGTACGACTAGCGGGCGCGCGTAAAACGTACTCCCATCGCGACCAGCCGGTGCTCGACGGCGTCGACCTCGAGATCACCGCCGGCGAACTACTCGTCGTCCTCGGCCCCAGCGGTAGTGGGAAATCGACGCTGCTGCGGATCATCGCCGGCCTGGACCGGCTGGACGGCGGCAGTATCGGCTGGGACGACGGGCATGCGAACCCGACGACCGGCATGGTGTTCCAGCAGCCGCTGCTGATGCCGTGGCTCAGCGTGCGCGACAACGTGCGCTTCGGCGGCCGGTTCGCCCGCCACCGCGCCGACTTCGATGCCGCCACCGCGGACGAGCTGCTGGAACGCTTCGGCCTGGCCGGACTGGCCGACCGGACACCGGATCAGCTCTCCGGCGGCCAGGCACAGCGGGTCGCGGTGGTGCGGGCCGTGGCGGTGCGGCCGCGGTTGCTGCTGCTCGACGAACCGTTCAGCGCGCTCGACCCCGCGGTGCGCGCCGACCTGCAGGACTGGCTCGCTGATCTGGTGGCCGAGCTGGGCTGCACCGCGGTACTGGTCACCCACGACGTCGACGAGGCACTGCGGCTCGGTGACCGGATCGTGCTGCTCGGCGACCGTGGTGCGGTGCGCGAGGAATTCCGGCGTACCGGCGACGACGGGCAGCGCGATACCGTGCGGCAACGCATCCTCGACCGCTACCGGGACGACTCGGTGACGGTATGAGTCCCACGATCTCGCGGCGTGGACTGCTGTGCGGTTGCGCCGGCCTGGTCGCGGCCGGTGGGCTCGCCGGGCTGGCCGACCTCGGAGTGGCCGCCGCCCAGCAGCGCGACGGCAGCGGGGAACGGTTGCGCATCGGCTATCTGCCGATCACCGACGCGGCGCCGCTGCTCGTGGCCGACCGCGGGCCGCGTTTCGCCGAGCCCGTATTGTTCCGTAGCTGGTCGGCCCTGGCCGAGGCGTTCCTCACTCGGCAGGTCGATATCGCGCATCTGCTGATGCCGATGGCGATCCAGTTGCGTTTCGCACTCGGTGCGCCGGCGCGCATCCTGGGCTGGAACCACACCAACGGTTCGGCTCTGACCGTGGCGCCGCAGATCACCGAACTCGGGCAGCTGGCCGGCACCCAGGTGGCGATTCCGTTCTGGTGGTCGATCCACAACATCGTGATCCAGCAGTTGCTGCGGGCCAACGGTTTACGGCCCGTGATCCGTAGCTCGGCGTCGCGATCCGCGGGCACGGTGGAACTGATCGTGATGAGCCCGTCGGATATGATTCCGGCCCTCGCGAACGGCTCGATCAGCGCGTTCACCGTCGCCGACCCGTTCAATGCCGGCGCGCAACTGCGCGGAGTGGGCCGTATCCACCGCTTCCTCGGCGATAACTGGCGCGATCATGCCTGCTGCGCACTGGTCGTGCACCAGGACCTGATCGACCGCAGGCCCGATGACGCGCAGCTGGTCGCCGACATGGTGGTCGCCGCACAACAGGGGATCGGCGCGAACCGTCAGGGAACGGCGAGAACCCTGTCGGGCAGGTATCTCCCGCAGCCGCTTCCGGCGATCACGCAGTCGCTGACCTACTCCGACCGCATCCCGGTTCGGCATCCACAGTGGAATCCGCAGCGCATCGGCTTCCAGCCCTTCCCCTTTCCGAGCTTCACCGCCGAACTCGTGGCGTCGATGCACGACACCGCCGTCGACGGCGACACCCGGTTCCTGTCCCGGCTCGATCCGGCGGGTGTGCACGCCGACTTGGTCGACGACCGGTTCGTCCGCAGCGCACTGGATCATGCGGGCGGGCCCGGCGCGTTCGGACTGCCGGGACTGACCCGCACCGAGGAGATCGACCCATCGTGAATACCGTCGTCGACGCTCGCCCCCGCACCACCGCCTGGGTGACGCGCCTGGTCGCCGTCGTGGTCGCGGTGCTGTTGTGGTGGCTGCTGACCAGTGTGATCGCCGGCCCGGAATCGCTGCTGCGAGAATTCGCGCCCCAGCATGTGCCCGGGGCGCTCGGTGATCTGTTCGATCGTGGCGTGCTGGGATCCGATATCGCGGCGAGTATGTGGCGGCTCCTGGTGGGGCTGCTGATCGCGGTCACCGTCGGGGTTCCGCTGGGACTACTGCTCGGATTGCACACGGCTACCGAATATGCGGTGGCACCGGTGGTGCAGTTCCTGCGGATGATCTCGCCGCTGTCGTGGGCGCCGATCGCGGTGGCGCTGTTCGGGATCGGGCACGAGCCGGTGATCTTCCTCGTCGCCGCGGCCTCGGTGTGGCCGATCGTGCTCAATACCGCCGCCGGTGTCCGCGCGATCGATCCCGGCCTGATGCTGGTGGCCCGATCCTTCGGTGCCACCCGCCGTGAGCAGCTCACCTCGGTGGTGTTGCCCGCGATCCGGGGACCGGTGCAGTCCGGATTCCGGATCGGGCTCGGTATCGCCTGGGTGGTCCTGGTTCCTGCCGAGATGCTGGGCGTACGTTCCGGGCTCGGCTACCAGATTCTCAACGCCCGCGATCAGCTCGCCTACGACGAGGTGATGGCCGTGATCGTGGTGATCGGCCTGATCGGCTTCGTCCTGGACACCCTCGCGCGAGCGCTGCTCGACCGGCGCTGATCCGACGTCGGGCCGAGCGCTACTGCTCAGCCGCGTGCCGGGCAGCGCTCGCGGCGAGGAAATCGTCGACGATGCGGGCGCAGTCGGCCTCGGTGGCGCGGCCGATTCCGGTGAGTCGCACGAAGACGATCGGACCGATGAGCTGTGCCAGCACCTTGGTCAGATCCCGCTCGCCGAGCAGTGCACGACCCTCGGGGCTGTCGAACAACTCGTCGAAGGGCCGACGGTAGTTCTCGATCAGATGTGCGCGCAACGACCCGGCGCGCACACCGTCGCCGTGCACCTGCTCGCCGGCGGTGGCCAGCCACGCCAGTGTGGTCAGATGCAGCGGCACGTCGTTGATGGCGGTGGCCTGCCGGGTGATCAGTTCGATCATCCGCTCCCGGAACGGGCCCGCGGCGGGGATCTGCACCACCGGGGGCATCAGCTGTTCCAAGGTGGCGGTGCGTAAGTGGGCGAGCGTGGTGAAGTGGCGATACAGGGTGGTTCGGGCCACGCCGGACAACCGGGTCACCGCGTCGATGGTGACCGCCTCGAGGCCGCCCTCGCGCAGCAGTTCGGCCGCGGCTTCGAGCAGGCGGCGGCGCGAGCGCACCTTGCGCGGATCGTCCTCGGGCTCGATCGAGGTGGGAGAGGGCATGGGTCCAGGATTCCTCGTCGGCGGACTCGCGGGGCGGAAGGCGCGAAAACAGTTCTAGGGAAGAAACGATACTTCGAGTAGCATAGCGAAACTGTCAGTATCGTTTCTGGGAGGCGCAGTGAACGCGACCACGACCGAGCAGGCCCCGGCGCAGAGCCGATGGGTGGTGGTGGTGTCCTGCCTGGCGGTGGCGCTGGTGATCGCATCGATGGCCGCGTTGTACACCGCGCTGCCCGAGATAGCGTCCGCCACCGGTGCGACGCAATCCCAGCTCACCTGGATCATCGACGGCTACACCCTCGCGCTGGCCTGCCTGGTGCTGCCCGCCGGCGCGCTCGGCGACCGATACGGGCGCCGGATCGTGATGATCACCGGTCTGATGATCTTCACCCTCGCCTCCGCGCTACCGCTGCTGCTGGACGGTCCGGGCTGGCTGATCGGCTCACGCGCGCTGGGCGGTGCCGGTGCGGCACTGGTGATGCCCTCGACACTGTCCCTGCTCACCGCGGGGGTGGAACCCGAACGACGCAACACCGCGGTCGGCATCTGGGCCGGAACCGTGGGCGGCGGTGCGATTCTGGGCATCCTCGGCTCGGGTCTGCTGCTGTGGCAGTGGTCGTGGTTGTCGATCATGATCGCGATGGCGGTCGCGGGCGCGGTACTCGCGGTCGCGGCCTGCACGGTCCCCGAATCGACCGACAGCGACCGGGCACGCTTCGATCCCTGGGGCGCGGTGACCGGTGCCGCGGCGGTCGGCCTGATCGTGATCGCCGCCCTCGAGGCGCCGGCGCGCGGGTGGACCGATCCGCTGGTACTGGTTGCGGTGGCTGCCGGCCTGGTGGTCGCGGCCGCGTTCGTCCTGATCGAATTGCGGGTCGCCGAACCACTGCTGGACGTGCGATTGTTCGCCGCGCGCGGGTTTTCCACCGGCACGGTCTCGGTGGCGGTGCAGTTCCTGCTGTCCTTCGGCCTGTTCATGCTGATCGTGCAGTTCTTCCAGCTGATCCTCGGCTACTCGCCGCTGCTGTCCGCGGTCGCGATGGCACCGATGATCGTGCCGATGCTGGGGCTGTCGATCATCGCGCCCGCGCTGGCGCAACGGTACGGGCTGCGGCTTCCCACCACCGTGGGACTGGTGATCGTCGGTATCGGTCTGCTGTGCCTGTCCCGGCTCACCGGGACCAGCGGATTCATCGACGTGCTGTGGCCGCTGCTGATTCTGAGCACGGGACTGGGCCTGTCCGCGGCACCCGCGACCGCGGCGATCGTCGACGGCGCACCGAACGACAAACAGGGCGTCGCCGCCGCCGTCAACGACGCCGCCCGCGAGATGGGTGCCGCATTGGGCATCGCGCTGTCCGGAAGCATCCTGGCCTCCGGTTACGCCCATCGCATGGCCGAGATCGCCGACCAGATCCCTGAACCGATCCGTGAACCGGTGACCGGATCGCTGGCCGGTGCCCTGGAGGTGGCCGAGCGCATCGGACCACCGGCGAAACCGTTGGCCGCACACGCCGAAGCGGCATTCGCACACGGCCTGCATCAGGCGACGCTCGTACTCGGTGTCGCCACACTCGTGGTGGCCGCGATCCTCGCGTTCTGGGCACCGACCCGGGAGCGACCGGCACCGGTCGACGTCGTCGAGGAACGCGCACCGGTACACGCCGACTGAGTCAGCGCTGCAGCGCGTGCGCGAACAGCGGCCAGCTGTTGTGCAGGTCCTGCTGCCAGTAGCCCCACGAGTGGGTGCCGGTGGGCCGGATATCGACGGTGGCGGGGATGCCGAGTGCGGAGAAACGGTCACGCAGTTCACGAGTGCAGGTGACCGCGCCCGATTCCAGTACGCCGCCGACGACCAGTTGGTCGGCCAGTTTCACCGAGTCGGAACGGATTCCGGGGCCGGTCGGGG
>NZ_BDCA01000057.1 GCF_001613265.1 Nocardia vermiculata NBRC 100427 | reverse complement strand
GAACCCGTGACCGCCATCTCGGTCACCTCGAGGAGCTCCAACCGCGAAGGTGATCGCACCATCGAGTCCGACCCCACAAGCCCCCTCCTACATCCCCTCCAATTCCCGAACATATTTCGCACGGGACGTGAGACGTTCGAAGGACCTGATCGATGACAACTGACACCGGCAATCCCGGATCCAACCCCTCACCACCGGCGACTCCGATCAAACGGGTCGCAACGGCCAGCTTGATCGGTAGTGCCCTTGAGTGGTACGACTTCTTCTTGTACGGCACCGCCGCCGCACTGGTTTTCGGCCCGTTGTTCTTCACCGGCGATGATTCGTTGACCGGTACGCTGGCGGCTTTCGGCACCTTCGCCATCGGTTTCGTCGCCCGCCCCATCGGTGGTGTTGTCTTCGGTCACTTCGGTGACCGACTCGGCCGTAAGTCGATGCTGGTGATCACCTTGATGATGATGGGCGTATGTACCGCCCTGATCGGTCTGCTTCCCACCTATCAGCAAATCGGATTCTGGGCCCCGGTCCTGCTGGTTGTGCTTCGCATCATCCAGGGCATCGCAGTCGGCGGTGAATGGGGCGGTGCTGTGCTGCTGATCAGTGAGAATGCTCAACCCCATCGCCGAGGCTTCTTCTCCGCTTTCAGCCAGGTCGGCGTCACCATCGGTTTCATCTTGTCATCGTCGGTCTTCGCCCTGGTCACTCTCCTTCCGGACGAGCAGTTTCTGACATGGGGTTGGCGCATCCCCTTCCTGTTGGGTCTGGTTCTCATGCTCGCCGGTTTGATCATCCGCATGAAGATCACCGAAACCCCTGTCTTCCAAGAGCTGCAGACCGAAGGCAAGGTCGAGCGTTACCCCGCACTCGAGGCGATTCGCACGCAACGGCGCTCCATCCTGCTCACGGTCGGTGCGCGGATGGCCGAGAACGGCGGCTCCTACATCTTTCTGGTCTTCTCCCTGGCGTACGGCAGTCATCTGGGTATCAGCAGTGATGTCATCCTGCCGGCCATCATTGCTGCCAACGTCGTGCAGACCTTCACCATGGTCGGCTTCGGCAGACTGTCCGACCGTGTAGGTCGCCGACCGGTCTATCTCTTCGGTGCGATCGGCGTCGTCGTGTGGGCAGTGCCGTTCTTCCTGCTGATGAACACGGGAACACCGGCAATGATCTGGATTGCCATCATCGTCGCCGTGGGTCTGTGCCACAGCGCCATGCTCGGCACCCAACCGAGTTTCTTCAGCGAGTTGTTCACCGGCAAGGTCCGCTACAGCGGTCTGTCGATCGGTCATGAAGTCGCGGCGATCTTCGCCGGCGGCATTGCCCCACTCATCGCTACGGCCCTGCTCGCCTGGGCCGGGCACTTCTGGCCGATCGCCATCTACCTGGCGATTCTCGGTCTGATCAGCACCATCGCGGTCTACTGCGCTCCCGAGACCGCAAGCCGGTTCCAGACTTCGACGCCGGGCTCGGGTCGCGATCACAACTCAGCGAACACAGGACGCATCGGAGAGTCGGTATGAGCGCCGCCAACACTGCTGTCCTTATCGGCGCTGCAGAAGAGCCCTACACTCGGCATCCCGCCGGCGCTACGACTACACAATCGATGCTTGCTGCCGCCATCCGCAGTGCTGTCGCCGACGCGGGTTTGACGATTGCGGATATCGATGGCCTGGCGGTATCGAGCTTCACCCTCAAACCCGACCATGCTGTCGATCTGGCCGTGAAGTGTGGTTTGAGTCTGCGCTGGATCATGGAAGACACCAACGGCGGCGCCAGCGGGGTCAACATGCTCCAACACGCGGTACGCGCAGTCGAAGCCGGCGACGCCAACACAATTGTCATCGCCGCTGGTGACCGTATGACTCATGACGACTTCCGGATCCTGGTCTCCGAATACAACGGCATTACTCGAGACCACGTCACACCTGCCGGTATGTCGGGTCCCAACGCAATGTTCGCTCTGCTGACCCAGCGCCACATGAAAAAGTACGAACTGGCGGAAACCGACTACGGCGCCATCGCTGTGGCCCAGCGGCAATGGGCATCGCTGAATCCCCGTGCGGTCTACCGCACGCCCATGACACTCGACGATTACCTTGCCGCCCCGATGGTGGCCGCACCGCTGCGGCGTTTCGACTGCGTTCCCCCCGTCAGCGGTGCTGATGCTGTCGTCGTCACCCGAGCGGACCTGGCTGCCGACCGACATACTGTCCGAGTTCGCGCCATCGGCGGGAGTATCAACTGGGACAACCACACCGGTGACGGATTACAGACAGGATTGACAGATATCGCACCCGGTCTGTGGGAGCGCAGCGGCGTGGACCCGACCGATATCGACCTCGTCAACGTCTACGACGACTACCCCGTGATGGTGCTCATCCAACTCGCCGACCTCGGGCTCGTGCCTGATGACGACTTCGGCAAAGCGGTGCATCGCATGCTCCACCACCGATGGCCCGTCAACACTTCGGGCGGGCAATTGTCCGCAGGCCAGGCAGGGTCGGCAGGGGGACTGCACGGGCTCGTTGAAGCGACTACGCAGTTGCTCGGGCACGCCGGGAAGCGGCAAGTCGAAGCACGCCTGGCGGCAGTGACCGGATACGGCATGGTCACCTACCGCTATGGTGCGTGCGCCAACATGACGATTCTGGAGGCGATGTGACTACCGGAATCCAGATGCAGCGCTGCACCCGATGCGCCACCGTCGCCTTTCCGTTCCGGCTCCTGTGCCCTCACTGCCATGGTCACGAATTCGAGAACGTCATGGCACGGCAGGGCACCGTCGAAGAGTGGACCGCCCAACACACCGAACCACCTACTCGCTTCGCCTCCGTCCGCTGCGACCTCGGCCCCATCGTCGTCGCGGCCGTCCACGGTCCGCCCATCACACCGGGAACGACGATCGAGCTGACCTCGATACCTCCGACAGCGCCGGACAACCCGATCGGGTACGTACCGACACCCCACGCCCAGGAGAAACGATGACAGTGGAACTAGCTGCACGCGAACGTCCGTCCGCGCCCTTGCGTGGACTGCCCATCACCGAATGCACGTTGCCGGCGTTGTTGAACCGACAGGCCGACGCCTTCGGGAGCAAGACATTGCTCGAGATCGACGGCTCGTCCTACACCTACATCCAGGTTCGTGATCGCGCTGCCATGACGGCCGCGGTGTTCGAACAGGCTGGAATCCGGTCCGGAGACCGAGTCGCGACACTGACGGGCAATCGACTCGAACTGCTGGAAACCATCCTGGGAGCTACCTGGATGGGGGCGGTGGCGGTGCCCTTGAACGCAGAACTGCGAGGAGAGCAACTTCTCCATGCGCTGGCCAACTCCGGCGCCCGCATTCTGGTCATCGAACCCGCTCTGCTCAAACGGCTCCAGGAGATCACCCTCCCCTCCACATTGGAGCGGGTGTGGTCCTTGGGCAGCCCTTCCGCCGAGCCGGTTTCTGCGCTACGTGTCGAGCGATTCCCCGCACTCTCGGGTGCGAGACCGGCCGCGCCTGTTGCTCCGGGAGACACCGCAGCACTGCTCTATACCTCGGGCACCACCGGTGTGTCCAAGGGAGTGTGTTGCCCTCATGCCCAGTTCTACTGGTGGGGCGTCAATGTCAGTGAGCAGCTCGGTATCACCGAGAAGGATGTCCTTTACACCTGTCTGCCGTTGTTCCACACCAATGCCCTCAATACGTTCGTCCAGGCTCTGGTCTCGGGTGCCACTTTCGTTGTCGGCAGGAGATTTTCCGCCAGTCGATTCTGGCAAGAGGTCACCGAATCGGGTGCTACGGTCACCTATCTGCTCGGTGCGATGATCAACATCTTGTGGTCCCGTGAGCCAGGTCCCTTCGACCGTGCCCACCGGGTGCGTATCGCGTTGTCACCGGCCACACCGGCCACCTTGTTCGAACCTTTCCGGCAGCGTTTCGGGTTCGATCTCAGCGACGGGTTCGGATCCACGGAAACGAACGCGGCGATCAACTCGGCGCCAGAAGCGCCTCGGGCCGGTTATCTGGGGCGCGTGCAACCCGACTTCGACGCGATTGTCGTCGACGAATACGACGTGGAAGTTCCGGACGGTACTCCGGGCGAACTGCTGTTGCGATCCCGTGTGCCGTTCGGCTTCGCCACCGGCTACTTCACCATGCCGGACAAGACCGTCGAAGCCTGGCAGAACTTGTGGTTCCATACCGGTGATCGGGTGGTCCGGGAGCCGGACGGATGGTTCAGATTCGTCGATCGTCTCAAGGACGTGATCCGGCGTCGCGGCGAGAACATCTCCTCGTTCGAGGTCGAGCAGGTTCTTTGTCTGCATCCCGGCGTGGAAACCGCCGCGGCGTTTCCGGTGGCATCGGACATGGCCGAGGACGAGGTCATGGTCTCAGTCGTGCCCAAGGAGGGCTACGAACTGCACCCAGCAGACATCGTGGCCCATTGCAGCGACAGGCTGGCCAAGTTCGCTGTGCCCCGCTTCGTCGACATCGTTGCCGAACTGCCCAGGACCGCCAACGGCAAGATACGCAAAGCGGAACTCCGCGAGCGCGGCAGGACCGACACCACATGGGATCGCGAACACATTCACGATCGGTAACACCACTTTCCGTGACGGCAGGGCTGCCGGAGTCTTCGGCTGCCCTGCCGATATTGCGGCCTATCTACGTGGCCACCGATCCGGTGGTGACAGAAAAGACAGTGCACAATGAAGACCCCAGCATCGATCGGGGCGCATCCGTGGCGTCAGTGGCCTCATCGACGTCGTACGCTCCAAGAAATCATTTGTCACGCTGCTGAACACCAGGCGGATGAACCGGTACTGACCGTCGCCGATCGCTCCTATACCGGACGTGACCTCGCCGATGTCGCTGCCCGCTGTGCGCAGTTCTTGCAGCGTCACGGTGTCACACCCGGGGACCGGGTGGTCGTTGCCACCGCCAATCGCCGAGAAATGATCGAACTGTTCCTCGGGTGTGCGTGGAGTGCAGCAGTATTCACTCCTCTCAACCCTGCACTGCGGGGGGAGATGCTGCGCCACCAACTCCGCGCAGCACGCCCTACTGTGGTGGTGTTCGATCGTGTCACCGAGACCAATCTCGCCGAGGCGAGCGATGTATTCGATCACCCGGATCCGGTGTTGGTCCGGATCTCGACAGAGCCGCTGGACGGATATGCCGACGATGAAGTGGATCGACACCACGCTTCGGTAGCGAATGCAGTCGAGTTCCAGCTCGGGGAGACCGGCGCCGAAGCAGTTACGGTAGTGCCGGAGACGACGGCGGCCATCTTGTTCACCTCGGGTACCACGGGACCATCAAAGGGTGTCATCATGCCCCATGGGCAGTTCTTTTGGTGGTCGGTGATCTGCACCGAGCAGTTGCAGTTGACGTCGGCCGACACCTTGTACACCTGCTTGCCGCTATTTCACACCAATGCGTTGACCACGCTGTTGCAGGCGCTGGGCGCCCAGGCACGCGCGGTCATCGGTCCGAAGTTCTCGGTGTCGGCGTTCTGGGACCGCCTGCGTCAGTCCGAGGCCACGGTCACTTTCCTTCTCGGGGCGATGAGCAGCATGCTGTGGAACCGCAAACCCGAGGTGTTCGACAAGGAGAACTCCGCACTGCGTGTGATCCTCGGACCGGGCATCGAACCTGCCATCAAACGCGACTTCGAAGACCACTTCGGAGTCGAAGTGGCCGAGGGCTTCGGCATGACCGAAATCGGAGTGGCGTTCTATACCCCGTTGGGCCAGCACACCGAAGGGTTGCTGGGATTTCCCCATCCGGACTACGAGGTCGCTGTCGTCGATGCCGCGGATTGCCCGCTGCCGGACGGGCACGTCGGTGAGCTCGTCATTCGCCCCCGGCAACCTGCTCTGATCTCGGCGGGGTATTTCAACGCCCCCGAGGCCACGACTTCCTCACGTCGCAATCTGTGGTTTCACACCGGTGATCTGGTGAGGAAACAGTCGGATGGTATGTACCGATACGTCGACCGGCTGAAAGACTCGATACGTCGCCGCGGCGAGAACATCTCCAGCTACGAAGTCGAAGCTGCCTTCCTCGAGCATCCGGAGGTGGCTGCAGCAGCAGCGATCGCAGTACCGAGTGATCTCGGTGAGGACGAAGTGATGGTCTGCTTGCAGATGACCGACGGTAGTACCACCGAGATCGAAAAATTGATGGCATTCGCGGAACCTCATCTGCCGGCCTTTGCGCTGCCCCGCTATGTGCGTATAGTCGCCGCCTTACCGCTGACTGCCAACGGCAAGGTGTCCAAGGCAGTTCTTCGGAACGAGGGTGTCACCGACGACACGTGGGAAAAGCTGTAGCCGTACCACGGGTTCAGCTCCGAGACGAGTTGCGTTCAGTCACTCTGAAGCAGGCGAGGTTCTCGTCCTGGACAGATGCAGTGCCCCGCCAAGGATGAGCTTGGCGGGGCACTGCATCTGTCTAGGGTCCGGTGTCGTTGTCCTCGTCTATCGGCCGGAGTGTGCGGCGCACGGGTTCCGTTACGTCCTTTGCTGCTCGACGGAAGCGAAGGAACGAAGAGATTCAGTGCCCGCCGCTGACCGTCAGGACATGTCCTGTGATCGCGCCTGCATTCTCGGACGCGAGGAACGCCACCGCCGCGGCGACCTCGGCCGCTGTCACCAACCGGCGAAGCGGAGTGTGTTCGACGAGCTCGGCGACGACATGCGGGGCAATCGTGGCGCCTTTCTCGGCGGTCAGGCCGGGAGCTACGAGATTGACCGTGACTCCTGCCGGCCCCAGCTCCCACGCCAGCGCGCGTGAGGCCGCAGTCATCCCGCCCTTGGCGGCGATGTACGAGACATCGGACTGCATCGAACCGTCGACCAGATCGGTGGAGACGGTGATTATTCGTCCCCAGTGGTGGTGGGCCATTGCCTGTGCGCAATGCCGAGTGATCGCTAAGGTGCCCTCGAGATTCGTGCGCACAAGCGACGCCCAGTCCATTGTGGTCTGGTAGAAAGGCTCCGCCTGCTCGACATTGTCTGGCCAGGCCACCGCATTGTTCACCAGCACACCCAGAGGGCCGAGTTGGGCGTGCATCCTTGCGATCGTCGGAATCACCGAGTCCGGATCGTCCAGCACCGCTGGGACGGCCCTTGCGGCTCCGCCCTCGGTGTTGATCTCATCTACGACTTCCTGTGCCCGTGTGCTGTCACCTCGATAGCCGACTCCGACGGCGAACCCGGATCGGGCCAGAGCAAGGCAGATATGTCGTCCGATGGCGCCGGCGCCGCCGGTGACCAAAGCGCTACGGTGTTGTTCCGGTGCGGAGGCCGTCACGAAATCGGCTTCCCCTCGCTGGTTGACCATTTCGCCATCAACTCGTTCGACGGCAAAGTCTTGTCGACCAGCTTGCGTGCTTGTTCGATTCCTGCCACAGGAAGTCCGGTCGGTTCCAGCAAGCCGATCTGCACCAACACACCGGCCTGATCCCAGTAGATATGTTCGTTGCAAAGCTTGTCGCCTTCGATGGTGACGATGGCCACGAGGGGGATCTCCACATACTTGCCGGTGGGCGGGATACCGGGAAGAAGCCAATCCATCTCTCGATCATGTGTGAAGCACAGCAGCTGTTCTTCGACAATCCGGTTGGCACCGACGGTACGAGACAGGGTGATGGACTTCAGGTCGGAGGGATTGGTAGGGACGAAGTGGTAGGCATAGAACCGGGACAGATCCTTCTGTCCCACTCCGCCAGTAAGTGTCGGGATGTGGTTGACGTACGGTTCATCGATCATCGTCGCCATGGTCGCGGGCACATCGCGGGTGACGAATTCGTGGTAGACGTGATTGTCCCAGATCGCGTTGAGATCGTATCGGGGGCCGATCGTGTTGCGTAGCACTGCCAGTGTTCGAGCGTAAGCGAGGTCGGCTGCAACCGGATCGAATACGTCTCGTCCGGTCGTGCCGAACGCGTGGTCTACACCGTCGTAGTCGTAGATCTGCACAAGATCGTTGTCGGTAAACGCTGCACGGATAGCGGTTCGCGCCGGCTCGGGGCAGAATGCGTCCAGCTCGGCCAGGTGGAATGCGGTCGGCACCTGCAGGTTCTTTGCCTCGTCGAGGTGCTCATGTACGCCGACACCGTAATAACTTACCGCGCAGTCGATGTCGAGACGTACCGCCGATAGATAGGACAGCAACCCGCCCATGCAGTATCCAACGATGCCAACCCCCCCGGCCTGATTGTCGAACGCACGCAGGGTGCGAACGGTATCGGCGATGTCGTCGATCGCGGTGTCGTTGTCGAGCGCATCTCGAAGTTGCAGTCCGCGGGCAACGCCGTCGTCGTCGTAACCCAGTTCCACGCGCTGTTCGGATCGCCAGAACAGGTCCGGCACGAGCACGACATAGCCTTCTCGGGCGTACAGCTCGGCAGTTTCGCGCATGTAGTCGTTGACGCCGAAGATCTCCTGTAACAAGACCAGGCCGGGGCCGGATCCCTGCTCGGGTTCGGCGAGGTAGGCGGCGAATGTCTCGCCAGAGGCCTTAACGATATCGATGTACTTACCCATGGAAGTTCCAGATCCTTCTTCGAGGCCGTTGTCTGCGGTGCTCGGGGCACTGCATCCACGGTGGTGATGTACTTACTGCTGCACCGTCGTCGTCGGTTCGAGGGCGTCTTCTACGGTT
>NZ_BDCA01000056.1 GCF_001613265.1 Nocardia vermiculata NBRC 100427 | reverse complement strand
TGGAGCGTCGCCGTCGGCGTGTCATGGAAATCATGCATACCCTGCCGCAAACCGCCCAGGCCGCGATCCGGGAATCCATGGAGGAGAACGCCGAGACACAAGTGCTGCCTGCGTATACCGGCCACGCGCCCGAATACGACGGCGGCGCGTACGACACCACCGTGCGACACAACCCAACTAACGGGTAACATACGCAATCGTGAATCAACCCCTGGCACGGCTGCGCACTCCGGTCGAGTCGGGATTTGCGCAGGCCGGCAACATTTTTGCGCTGCTCATCTCCGTGGCGCGTAAGACCCTCCGCAGGCCATTCCAGTGGCGGGAGTTCATCGAGCAGTCGTGGTTCATCGCGAGCGTCTCGATCCTTCCCGCGGCACTGGTCGCAATCCCGTTCGGTGCCGTTGTGGCACTGCAGACCGGTTCACTTATCAAGCAGCTCGGCGCTGAATCGTTCACCGGTGCAACCAGTGTGCTGGCGACGGTGCAGCAGGCCGCTCCCGTGGTCACCGCGCTGATCATTGCCGGTGCTGCGGGGTCGGCGGTGGCCGCCGATCTGGGTTCCCGCACCATTCGCGAGGAAATCGACGCCATGGAGGTGCTCGGCATCGATCCGGTGCAGCGCCTCGTGGTTCCGCGTGTTCTCGGCATGATGCTGGTGGCGCTGCTGCTCAACGGCCTCGTTTCGGTGGTCGGTATCTGCGGTGGCTATTTCTTCAATGTGCTGTTGCAGGGCGGAACTCCAGGCGCTTATCTGGCGTCGTTCTCCGCTCTGGCTCAGCTTCCCGATCTCTGGATCGGTGAATTCAAGGCACTCATCTTCGGTCTACTCGCCGGAGTTATCGCCTCGTACAAGGGCCTGAACCCCAAGGGCGGCCCGAAAGGGGTCGGTGATGCGGTCAACCAATCCGTCGTCATCACCTTCCTCGTGCTCTTCTTCGTGAATCTGCTTTTGACGCTGGTGTATCTGCAGATCGTCCCGGCAAAGGGTTCATGACAATGGTTGTTTCGCAGCGTCCTCCGATCTTTTCGAAGCGGGTGCGCCGAGTCGGTGCTGCGCTGAAGGGGCCGGTGAACGTCGTCGATCGCGCCGGCGACCAGATGGCGTTCTATTCCAAGGCGATCGCCTGGATTCCGCGGACCGTGGTGCATTACCGCAAGGAAGTCATGCGGTTGCTGGCCGAGGTGACTTTCGGTTCCGGTGCGCTCGCGGTCATCGGTGGCACCATCGGCGTGGTCGTGATGATGTCGGCCTCGGTCGGCGTGGTCGTCGGTCTGCAGGGTTTCAAAGCCCTGGATGCCCTGGGCAGTTCGGTCCTCACCGGCTTCCTGACCGGGTACATCAACACTCGTGAATTGGCTCCGCTGGTCGCGGCGCTGGCATTATCGGCAACGGTCGGTTGTGGTTTCACAGCCCAATTGGGTGCAATGCGGATTTCCGAGGAGATCGATGCGCTCGAGGTGATGGCGGTACCGGGTGTGCCGTTTCTCGTCTCCACCCGCGTGATTGCCGGATTCGTGGCGGTGATCCCGCTCTATATCGTCGGTCTGCTCGGCACATATGTCGCATCCAGACAGATCAGTGTGTGGTTCAACGGGCAATCCACAGGTTCATACGATCATTATTTCAATTTGTTCCTACCACCCGAGGATGTGCTGTATTCGTTCCTCAAGGTGTTGATCTTCGCCTTCGTGATCATCCTGATCCACTGCTACTACGGCTTCAACGCCAGTGGTGGTCCGGCCGGTGTCGGCGTGGCGGTGGGCCGCGCGGTGCGTGCGTCGATCGTGTTGGTGAACGTTCTCGATTTCTTCCTCAGTCTTGCGATCTGGGGGACCACGACGACCGTGAGGGTTGCGGGATGATCGGTCAGAGCCGCGGCCGAAAGGCGACAGCATGAGTGCGCGCGGGGTGCAGATCTGGCGCTCGACAGAGAAATTGCGTGTACGCACCTTGGGCATCGTGTTCTTCCTGGTGATGGCCTTGTTCCTCGGAGGGACGATCGCCGTCTACAACAAGGTGTTCACCGATGTCGTCAAGGTCGATCTGATCACCGATACGGCGGGGAACGCGCTGACTCGCAATGCGGATGTGAAGGTCCGCGGTGTCAACGTCGGCGAGGTGCGTTCCAGTGAAACGGCCAACCACCAGGTGACATTGCATCTGGCGATCGATCCGAGCAAGGCCGAGAAGATCCCGTCGAACGTCACGGCCCGGTTGCTGCCGAAGACGCTGTTCGGCGAACGCTATGTCGATCTGATGTGGCCGGAGGATCCCAGCACGAAGCATCTGCAGGCGGGGATGACGCTGCATCAGGACGTCAGCGGTAATGCGATCGAGGTCAGCCAGCTGCTGGATTCGGTCATGCCGTTGCTGCAGGCGATTCCGCCGCAGTATCTGGCCTCGACGCTCGGTGCGCTCTCGCAGGCGCTGGAGGGTCAGGGCGAAGAACTGGGCCATACCCTCGATCGGCTCGACGACATCTTCCGCGATCTCAACGGCGTGATGCCGCAGTTGCAGCAGGACATCCGGTCTTTCTCCACGGTGGCCGACACCTATTCCGACGCACTGCCGCAACTGGTGGACGCGTTCGACAACCTGCGCACGCTCAATACGACCATCGTGCAGAAGCGTTCTCAGCTGGACACGCTCTACCAGGTGCTGACCCCGACGTCGTCCAAGCTCGCCGACTTCCTGACGGTCAACCACGACAACATCATCGATCTGGCCGCGGACTCGCGGGGCACGCTGGAACTGCTGGCGACCTACTCGCCCTCCTACGCCTGCGCGCTGCGCAACTTCGCGCAGATGAAGCCGCGCATCGACGATCTCTTCGGCAAGGGCACGGATCTGCCGGGCTCCCGGGTATCGATCGAGATCACGAATCCGCGGGGGCGCTACCTGCCCAATCAGGACGAACCTCGCTGGTTCGACGAGCGTCCGGCGGTGTGTTTCCCCGAACCGCCGCTGGGGGTGGATGCCGGGCAGTACCCGACGGGATCGGCCAACGACGGCTCCTACCAGCCGCCGACCCGGAATCCGGGTGATCAGAACATCGGCCAACTGCCACCCGCGCAGTTCTCGGTCTACGGTGCCACCGGCACCACGAGCATGGGTTCGCCCGCGGAGGAGCACACGCTGGGTGCGATTTACGGTGCGGCACATGGGGTTTCGCCCGATCAGGTGCCCGGCTGGGTGTCCCGGATCGCGGCACCCGCGATGCGTGGAAGTGAGGTGAGTGTGCGATGAGCGGAAAGTTGCGTGGTCTGGGCGGGCCCCTGACCAAACTGGTCATCTTCGTCTTGGTGACCCTGCTGGCAACGTTCGTGCTGGGACTCACCATCGCCAACTATTCCGGTGGCGGCACCTCGTTCAAGGCCAGGTTCACCGATGTCACCTCGCTGAACCCCGGTGACGAGATCCGTATCGCCGGTGTCCGGGTCGGCAAGGTGACCGATGTCTCGATCGTCGACCGCAGCCTCGCCGAGGTGAAGTTCGAGCTGACCGACCGGGATTCGCTGCCGGCTTCGACCACCGCGACCATCCGGTACCGGAATCTGGTGGGCCAGCGCTACATCGCGTTGGAGCAGGGCACCGGCATGCAGGGCCACAAGATCACCGAGGGGGCGACGATCCCCCTCGAGCGGACCAAGCCGGCTCTGAATCTGACCACCCTGTTCAACGGTTTCCGGCCCTTGTTCCAGACGTTGTCGGCCGAGGACGTGAACAAGCTGTCCTACGAGATCATCCAGGTTTTCCAGGGTGAGTCGGGCACCATCACCGATCTGATCAGTCATACCGCGAGCCTGACCAACAAGATCGCCGACAAGGATGCGGTGATCGGGGAGGTCGTGAAGAACCTCAATTCGATCCTCGATGTGGTGAACGCTCGTGACAACCAGCTCAACGATCTGATCGTCAATACCGAGGCGTTGGTGACCGGGCTCAACGCCGAACGAGGAACCATCGGTTCGGCCGTCGATTCGCTGAGCAACCTCGCCTCGGCGACCGCGGATCTGCTGGTGCCGACCAGGCCCACCCTGCAGGGGTCGATCGCGGGCCTGAACCAGCTGACCGGCACCTTGAACGATCGCTCCGACGAAGTGAACCAGACGCTGGCGAACCTGCCGATCAAGATGGAGAAGCTGGGCCGCGCGGCCAGTTACGGCTCCTGGTTCCAGTTCTACGTGTGCGGCATCGATATCGTCGCCGGTCCCGGGACCGCGGACGCACCGAACCTGAATCTGCCGGCCGATATGCCGACGGTGAATCAGCCGGTGTACACCAATCCGGCCCCACGCTGTCATGGGAAAGGTGGCCGCTGATGCAGGAACGGGCTCTGTTCGGCAAGCGAAGCCCGGCATTCATGGGCGGGCTCGGCCTGTTCATGGTGCTGTTGATCGCACTGTCGGCGTTCTTTCTCGATCGGCTGCCGATCATCGGCGCGAGCACCAAGTACACCGCCGAATTCTCCGAGGCCGCGGGCCTGAAGAAGGGGAACGAGGTCCGGATCGCGGGCGTGAAGGTCGGTTCGGTGTCCGGTGTGAGCCTCGACGGTGATCGAGTGCTGGTCACCTTCCGCACCCGGGATGCCTGGGTCGGGGACCAGACCACCGCGTCCATCCAGATCAAGACCGTGCTCGGACAGAAGTATCTGGCGCTGGATCCGAAGGGATCGGATCCGGCCGACCCGGGCGACCACATTCCGCTCACCCGCACGGTGTCCCCGTACGACGTGGTGGAGGCGTTCAGCGATGCCGCCGACACCATCGAGCAGACCGATACCGCGCAGCTGGCCACCAGCTTCCGGGTGCTGTCGGAGGCCTTCTCCGGGACGCCGCCGGAAATCCGCGGTTCGATCGACGGTGTGGCCCGGCTGTCGGAAACACTGGCCAAGCGGGACGAGCAGCTACGGCATCTGTTCGCCGCGACCAAGCAGACGACGAAGGTGCTCGCCGACCGCAATGCCGAATTCGAACGACTGCTGGCCAACGGCGGTCAGCTGCTGGCCGAGTTGAATATTCGTCAGCAAGCCATCTCGAAGCTGCTCACCGGTGCGAAAACCGTTTCCGCCGAATTGAGTGCCCTGGTGCACGACAACGAAGCACAGATCGGCCCGGCGCTGACGAACCTGAAGAAGTCGATCGACATGCTCAACGACAATCAGCAGAACATCTCCAAGACGTTGAAGCTGGCGGCGCCGTTCTACGGCCTCTATTCCAATGTGCTCGGTAACGGTCGCTGGTTCGATGCGGTGCTCGTCAACCTCACCCCGCCGGCGCTGCCGGAAATTCCGGGTGACCGCGCGCCGATCCGCACGCTGGGAGGCAACTGATGCAGGCTGCTCTCGGTAAGCGACGCGGCACCACGATCTTCCTCACTCTGGGGACGGTCGCCGCGGTCGTGATCGCCGGTGTGCTGTGGTGGCTGTTCGACAACTACAACACCACCAAGATCACCGCGTACTTCGACAAGTCGATCGGTATCTACGAGGGCTCGGAGGTACGCATTCTCGGCGTGCCGGTGGGCAAGGTCGATTCGGTGACGCCGCAGGGTGAACAGGTGAAGGTCACCATGCACGTCGACCGGGACTACGACGTGCCGGCCGATGCCAAGGCCGCGCAGATCACCCCGTCGGTGGTCGCGGATCGCTACATCCAGCTGACTCCCGTCTACAAGGGCGGGCCGAAGATGCCGCGCAACGCGACCATTCCGCGGGACCGCACGGCAACTCCGGTGGAGGTCGACCGGCTGTACAAGAGCATCGAGGATCTGTCGAATGCGCTGGGGCCCAACGGTGCCAACAAGGACGGTGCGCTCAACGATCTGGTGCGTACCGGTGCGCAGAATCTGTCCGGTAACGGCGATGCGCTGGCCAACAGTCTGACTCAGCTCTCGCATGCGGCTCGCACACTGTCGGATTCGCGCGGTGACATCTTCGACACCATCAAGAATCTGCAGGTCTTCGTGCACACGCTGGCGGTCAACGATCAGCAGGTGCGGGAATTCAACACCCAGCTCGCGGATCTGGCCGGATTCCTGTCCGGTGAGCGTGAAAATCTCGGGCAGGCATTGAATCTGCTGTCGGTGGCGCTCGGTGATGTCGCCCGGTTCGTCGACAACAACCGCGAACTGGTGGCACAGAATGCCCAGGGACTGACCCAGCTGACCCAGACGCTGGCCGATCAGCGCCAGGACCTGGCTGATGCGTTGCCGGTACTGCCCCTGGCGCTGAGCAACCTGATCAATATTCACAACGGTGAATCCGGCACGCTCGATATGCGTGCCAATTTCCCCGAGTTGCAGAATCCGTTCGGCGCGGTGTGCAAGATGCTGGATCTGGGCAAATTGCGTCCGGGCGATCCGAAATTCGACGCGATCACCCGGCAGTTGCGCCCGATTCTCGACCAGTGCGCGACGATCACCGATCAGATCGCGAACGGGGTGAAGACCCCGTCGCTGGTGCTGCCGTTCGGCATTCTCAGCGGTGAGAACATCCAGAACAACCCGGCCCCGGGCAGCGTTCCGGGCACGCCGTCCGATCGGCAGCCGCCGTCGCAGCAGGAAGGTGGCCAGCGATGACAGCTTTCGCGTTCCGTAGAACGGCGCGCGGCCTGGGAGCGGTGGCGATGGTCGGGGCCACTGCCTTGCTGGTGGGCTCGTGCTCGTCCGACGGCATCTACAGCGTGCCGCTGCCCGGTGGCGCGAATGTCGGTGACCATCCACTGCATATCGATGTGCGCTTCGACGACGTCCTCGATCTGGTTCCGCAATCGGCGGTGAAGGTCGACGGTATTGCGGTCGGCCGGGTCGATTCCATCGACATCGCCCCCGACGGCTGGTCCGCCAGTGTGCACACGGTGGTCAATTCCTCGGTGAAACTGCCGGCCAATGCGCACGCCGAGGTGCGTCAGACCAATCTGCTCGGTGAGAAGTTCGTGGAACTGTCCCCGCCCAAGCAGGGCGAACCGGAGGGGCAGCTGCGCGACGGCGCGATCATCACCGTGGACCGGACTCGGCACGCGGTCGAGATCGAACAGGTGCTGGGTGCGCTGTCGCTGCTGCTCAACGGTGGTGGTGTGGCTCAGCTGCAACCCATTGTCTCGGAGCTGAACAAGGCGCTGGCCGGCCGGGAGAATCGGGTGCGTTCGCTGCTCGATCAGGCCGACACCCTGATCGATGGGCTGAACCAGCAGGTCACCGATATCCAGCGGGCGCTCGACGGCCTGGGCACGTTGTCCAGCCGGGTGGGGCAGCAGACCGAGCAGATCGGCAAGATCCTCGACGAACTGCCCGCCGGTATCAAGATCCTCAACGAGCAACGGCCGCAGTTGATCGAACTGCTGAAGCAGCTCGATCGGGTCGGTCAGGCCGGATTCGATGTGCTGGACAAGTCCAACGACAACCTGATCCGGGATCTGCAGGCGCTGCGGCCGACGCTGCAGGAGCTCGGACGCGCGGCACCCGATCTGGTGACCGCGCTGCCGCTGGTGCCGACCTACCCGTTCCCGGACGAGGCCATCAAGTCGACCTTCGGTGGTTCGGTCAACACCTGGCTCTCGGTCGACCTGCAAATCGGCACGTTGCTGTCCAATCTCGGTGTGGGTAAGCCGGATCCGGTCTATATCCCACCGCCGTACGGCCCGCCGGTGCCGGTGAACCCGAGCAATCCGTACTACAACGGCAACGGTCCGCGGCCCGGCTGGCCGACTGTCTCCGCGGTGCCGCTGCCGCCCACCGTGGTGACGCCGGCGCCGATCGACCCGATGAACCCCATCGGTTCGATTCTCGAACAGTTGGGAGTGCAGCCGCGATGAGTAAGTTGGTGCGCTATCAGCTGATCGCCTTCGCGGTGATCGCCGTGCTCGGAGTGGCATTGGTCGGCGCGAAATATGTTCACCTCGACCACATGCTGGGTTTCGGCACGTATCACGTGAAGGTGACCGCGAAGGAGACCGGCAACCTGTCCAAAGGTGCCGAGGTGACCTATCGGGGTGTGCCGGTCGGCCGCGTCGACTCGCTCGACGTCACCCCCGACGGCGTGATGATCTATCTCGAGATGGACTCCGGCAAACCGAAGGTTCCGGCGTCGTCCAAGGCCGTCATCGCCAACCGTTCCGCGATCGGTGAGCAGTACCTGGATCTGGTGCCGGAGGCCGCGCAGGGCCCGTATCTGCGCGACGGGTCGGTGGTCGAGAACGCCGAAACACCGCCGCGGGTCGAGGAACTGCTCTCCAGCGTCAACACGCTGGCGAGCACGACCGATCTGCAGGCGCTGAGCACCACGGTGATCGAACTCGGTAAGGCCTTCGACGGACAGGGCGACAATCTGCGCGTCCTGGTCGATTCGCTGAACAAGTTCTCCCAGGCCGGCGTCGAATCGTTGCCGCAGACCGTGCAGTTGATCCGCGACGCGGAGACCGTCCTCGGCACCCAGGCCGAGCAGTCGCCGGCGATCCGGACCTTCAGCGACGGCCTGGACAAGCTCGCGGTGCAACTGCGGGCCAACGATCCCGACATCCGGCGACTGATCGGCACCGGCGCCGACGCCGGCGATCAACTGGGCAAGCTGCTCGACGAGAGCGGTCAGCCACTGACCACGGATCTGGCGAATCTGCGGCTGCTGATGCAGTCGGTGTCGACGAAGACGTGGGCGATCAAGCCGCTGCTGCAGATGCTGCCGCTGCTGTCGATCGGTGCCTCGGCGACCGCGCCCGGTGACGGCACCACCCACTTCGGACTGGTGCTGGAAACCAACAATCCGCCGACCTGTACCGTCGGGTACGAGGGGACGCAGCGCATTCTCGACGAGATGAAGGCGCAGAATCCCGATTTCGACGACACCCGTGACGACTTCCCGTTCAACACCGACGCGAAATGCGCGGTGCCGTTCGGAAGTCCGACCGATGTCCGTGGCGGTGCGCGTGCGCAGTACGCCGATCCGAGTGTCCCGCAGCCGTGGGATTCCACCCCCAAGACCGATCCGGACAAGCTGAACCTGAGCCCCTTGGCCATCCAGATGGCCACGCTCCTCGGAGTCACCCCGAAGGGGTGAGTGGCCCGGGCGGCGAACCCGGAAAACCGACGACGCTAGGGTGTCGCTGTGAGTTCTGATCTGCCCAAGCCGACCTCGCAACCTGCGAAGGAGCCGGCCGACGCTGCCGATAGCCCGGTAGCTGACGCGACCCGGGCCCCTGTGGAGGGCGGGGGAGCCGACGACGCGACCGTGCGTGCCGAGACCGGTGCGACGACCGGTGGCGGGGACGACTCTCTCCGCACGGAAGCCGGTACCGGCGGCACGGTCGGTGCGTCGGACGCGACCGTCCGGATGAATGCCGACGCGACTGTGCGGACGGATGCCGACGCGACCGTGCGGACGGACACCGACGCGACGGTCCGGATGCCCGCCGAGCAGACAGCGCGCATCGACACCGACGAGACGGTGCGTATGGGTGTGGCGCAGGCGGTACGGAACTCCGGCGGATCTGTCGGTGCCCCGGCCCCGGCGTCGGCTGCCGAGTCCGTGTCGGTGTCCGACTCCGGTCGCTCGGTGCTGCGGACCGTGGTGACCTCGGTGGCGGCGGTCTGGCTGGTGGCGGCCGTGGTCGCGGCGGCGTGGTTCGGCGCCGGCTGGGTCCGGGCGATGTGGTTCACCGACGGCCCGCGCACCGATGCGCGCGATATGGCGCTGGATGCGGCCCGGCAGGCGGCAGTCAACCTGACCTCGATGAATCCCGCCGATGTGGACGGTTCCGTCGCCACGATGCGTTCGTCGATGACGGGGGACATGCTGACCCAGCTGAACGAGAACCAGGACCGGATCAAGGACGCCGCCGTGAAGTCCAAGACCGGGATCGACAGCAAGGTTTTGGGCGCCTCACTCAGTTCATTGGACAGTGAACGCGACAAGGCGACCGCCATCGTGGTCCTGAAACTCACCCAGACCGCGCCGAATGTGCCGGTGCAATCGTTCCGGGCCACCTGGACACTGGATATGAAGAAGGACGGCGACACCTGGAAGACCGAGCAGGCCAATTCGCTCGGCCAGTTGGTGACGCTGGATACTCCCGGTCCCGCCGGGGCGCCCCAGCCGGACGCCGCCGCGCCCGCGCAACCGAATGCCGCG
>NZ_BDCA01000055.1 GCF_001613265.1 Nocardia vermiculata NBRC 100427 | reverse complement strand
GCTTCCAGCCTCGCGTTAGTGCCGTGCGGATGCTTCCGGCAACGCCTGCTGGACGGACCGGGGCGCCCTGCATGTTGAGCCAGTTACTCGAGTGAGCATGAGCGACGTACGTCACGGCCGCCGGCGGTGACAAGGTCTATGCCCGGGCTCACCTCCAAGCTCACGAAAACCCCGTCACTCCACGAGAGCCGTACCCATTAACAACAGCGCCGTGAGTATTGCGACCACGGCGACAGAGAGCGCAATACCGGCACCGACGTGCCTGCAGGTGCCGCGGATCAGGATAAGTATTCCGGCGACGACAAGTTCCAGGCAGTACAGGAACACGAAGTAGATGGCGAACGTCGTGTACACCGTGATCGGAATGACGTTGAAAAACAGGGCGACCACAACCGTGGTGAACGTCGCCGGACCGAACCAGCGGGAACTCACCGCCCGGCGGGGGGTGTCGGAATACATGGAGTTCATTCGAGAATCCAGGTCAGCATCAACGTCAATAACGCGGAGGCCCACCACAATCCGGCCGTCGTCACGGCAGCACGGGCGACTGCGCCGGTAGTTCTTCTTGTGCCCCAGCAAATCCCGGCGACTGCGGTACTGACGAGCGCTGTCGAGAGATGAGCGAGGGGGGAGACCGACAGCGTACTCGTCTTGAAAACCGACGCGCACGCGATCAGTACGATCACTTGGATGATGAACAGAATCGCAGCGGCGAACGTTGCTGCCCTCCAATAACTACCGGTACTTCCGGTCGTCATCAAATCATTCCCTTCGGCAGCGACGGAGCGGGAACAGTCGGAGGGGACTCCACCGAGCCGAAGGAGGTTGACGGTTTGGGACCGCCCGGCACCGGGACGTCGTACTCGTAATTCCATCCGTCCGGCTCGTTGAACTGATAAAAGGCTGTTCCCCCCTCGGGCCCGACCTCGTGATGGAACGGTAGGTTCATTGCGGGACCTGCCGAATTTCCAACAGCTGCCGGATCGATTGCCAATGTGCTGGTCGATCCGTCTGGTCGGTCCTGGTACGCCTCCAACGATGGATAGTCAGTCCGCGTGCCGTTGATGGTCACGCCGTTTTCGCCTGGACTGAATACCAGGTCTCCATTCACCGTGGCCGAATGGCTTCCCAAGTCGTCAGAAAGCGGCGGCGCGAAGGGGTTTGCCGCAGAATATTGGACTCGAACTGAACCATCCGTATTCTGCCAAACCTGCCCTGACGGCGCAGCTACTTTCGCATCACCCGGGGAGCCATCGCCATTCATTTCGACTGAAGGGTTCTGCCGCATCACAACGATACCGTTCTCGTAATCCACGTATGTTGATACCCGGGCGTGTTCTGGATCGAAATTGGCATCATTAGTTCGGTTGTCGCCCATATCTCTCGCAGCAGGGTTGAAATTCGTTCCTCCACCGAATGGATTACTAACATCGCGCTGCTCGATGTAATGGCTGGTTCGGACCACTCCTTGTCCTGGCACTGGCTTTATGCGGACGACGCGTATCTCGGGATCAACACCTTGGTACTTGTCGGAATAGCTCTTCGGATTCAAAACTTCGGCGGTCGACCAATCACTTGGGCTGACGGGGGGCCGGCCGAACATCTGCTGGAATGCCGCCGCAGAGGTCCTGACCCGGTCGGGATTTGCCCGCTCATCTTTGTACTCGATCTGTTGGATCGCAATATCCTCTGCGATCAGTGCCGATGCGGGAGCCATGCGTGACAGCTCGTCATTAGCGGTAGCGATCGCAGTGCTCCACTTGACATCGGCCGCCGCCAGGGTTGTCACCAGGCCAGACAGTCGAGAGAGTTGGATTCCCGCTTCGGAGTCAGGATCTTCTATTCCGGTCACGGACCAGTCATCACCCACAGATACTGGCGGTGTCGCATAATGCGTCAGGATTTTCTTGATCTCGGAAACAGGAAAGTTCAGTTCGTTGTGTGCGCCTGAGCAAGCGGCACTGAGATCGTCGTACGCCGTTGCTATTGCGCGCATCTGGGTTTGTTCCCGATCAGCTTTGTCGTCAGCGGCTCGAGCCGCGTCGCCCTCCCAACGCAGATCATCGCGGATCGTAGTGTGCATCTTCCCGGCTGCGTCGATGATGGCATCCGCGATCTTCGATGCGTGTTGTGCGATAGCGCTCAGACCGGACACATCGAGCATAAGTACTTGTGACGGTGTCGACATGATTAGTTGCCCCCATGGGGGTCACCAGAGTTCAGATCTGCAACCGCGGCAAGGCGCTTAGCGGCGTCTTGATCCGTTCCGTGAAATGTGTCAGCACACAATATCAATAGAGCGGAGAACTCGTTGAAGCGTGATTTCAAGACGTTTTTGGCCTGAAGACTGAGACTGTCGGACTTCGCCAGCTCCGCCCCAATGCTCAGCCCCTCCAGCTGAACTACGTGAGACTCCGCATCGAGGTGTGGCGCGTTGTCGATCACTGCTGGCAGCAATGCCAGTGTTCCTGCTGCTGCCCTTAGACCATCTGGGTTCACTTCGAACGGCATGGCCTTCCCCCTCCGAGTACGCCCGACCGACCAGGCTAAATTTGAATCAGCGTCAGGTTAGCAGTGACGGGCCCGGTGACGTCTCCGGTCCTCGAGTGAGCGGCAAGGTGCGGATTGAACGGTTGGGGCAATACTGTGCGGGTGCGGTTTTCGATAATCCTGGTACGCCACGCACAGTCCGTCCCGCCCATACCTACCGGGCCCAACGACTACCAACGTCCGCTGACCAAGGCGGGTGGGATCCAGGCAGCCGGACTCACCGATCGACTTGCTGATCTCGAACCCGGAACCATCGTGTCCAGCCCGTATTTACGTGCCGTGCAAACACTCGAGCCTGCTGCCCGGGTGCTGGGCTTACAGATCCACGCCGACGGGCGGCTTCGGGAGTGGGATTCGGGGATCGCGATCGGCCCCGACTACGAACGCCATTACGAACAGAGCTGGGCTCATCCGCAGTCTGCTCGTCCTGGCGGCGAGAGCCTGGACGAACTCACCCAGCGCGCTGTCACCGCCCTGCTCGAGCTCGGTGGGTCGGCCAGTCGGCCGGTTCTCGTCGGTAGCCACGGCACGTTCGTATCGCGGGCTCTGCTCGGGGTGGGGTGCTCCGGCGTCGACTGGGGTTTTCATCGTGCGATGCCGATGCCTGCTATCTACCGGCTCGACTTCGATAATCGCGGCGTGCAAGCGGCCGGGCCCGGTCTTTGACCTCATTACTGGCTTCGATTCGCGCACGGTAGCCGCCGGTCGGTGAGTCCTGCTTGCCGCTGATCGCGTGGGCGGGGTGTGGGCGACTGCGATATGGTCTCCCGGGCGGGGGTGTGGATTCGCCCCGGAGACGCGGCGAGTAGGAGGGGACCATTCATGCGATCCAGGTTCGGGCGACGTGGGGGTGTCGGGCGCGTGGCGTCGGCTGTCGGGGCAGTTCTCGCGGCCGGGATGCTGATGGGGGCTGCTGGATGTTCGGATGATTCCACCTCCGCGAACGGCGAGGCGACCGCAACCTCAGTGGCGAGCGGCGCTCCCGCTTCGACTACTGCGGCGTCGAACACTGCGTGGAATCCTTGTTCTATTCCTGATGCCGATATCGCGGCCGCCGGGCTGAATCCGGAGAAACGTCAAGCTGATACCGGAAAATACGGCACGAAGTTCCCGGGTTGGGATATCTGCGGCTGGTTGAGCGACAGCTGGTACTCGATAAATGTGTACTCGACGAGCGACCATACGTACGACGAAGTCATACATAATACAAATAACTTCAGCAACCCACGTAACGTCACTGTCGGCGGAAGGAATGCCGTCATGATGGACTCCTTGACCCTACCGGAAGGATGCGACCTCATCTTCGATTCTGCGAGCGGGCCAGTGCAGATCGAGCTCGGCCCGATGGTGGGCGCGGACGAGCCTGGCGATTCGTGCACAGAGGTGACGCGGGTGGCTGAGGTCCTTCTCAAGGATTTCCCGCAATAGCAGCTCTGACTAGGAGGAGATTGGCATGTCAGAGCTAAGCACGCTGCAACAACTGTCAGATGATATTACCCAAGGAAATCTGAAGTTGAAGGTTCACCGCGACAAATTGGATGAAGCGGTGAAGGGGATACAGGATCTGATCGACGAACTTCAGGCTATGGGTAACTGGATTAACCAGGTTGCCTATGTCGACGGGTTCGGTGGGTTTCAAATGGGCATTGACCTCGCAAAGAAATTCTCCAGAAAAGGTAGTGGAGAGGAATCCATCCGCCAACGTCTCGACGAAGTAGTTCACGAGCTCAAGGCGGCCCAAGACGTCATCCGCAAAGCCGCCATCGCCTACGCCCAGACCGACGACGAGTACCGCGACGTTCTGCAAGGAATTCAGCCATGACTCCCCCACCGGACCCATCGAGCTATTTCGATCAAGCTACCGGCGACTTCCTCCGCAGCCTCGAGGCCATGAACAACGGCTTCTATGCCGGCATGGTGTCGGAGGACAAGACGCAGGCGTGGGACGGTGACCAGCTGGCATTGCAGCAGAAGATCAACGGTCTGGCCGACCAACTCCGTACCGATCTGGAACCCCAGTCGATCGCTGGTGGGGACGATTTCGAGCACTTGACGCTGGAGCAGATCCGAGACCTGGTGTACCAGATCAAACCTGAGGTGGTGCAGGCGGTTTCGGAGGCTTGGAAGAATATCGGCTCCGGTATGACGGACGGTGCCGACACCGCCCGGAAGGCGGTGGTCGAGAAGGCCATCAATAACGGCTGGGACGGCCTCGCCGGCCCGAAGGCGGCCGATACCTTCACGCGCGTGTTCGATTCGGTCGCCGATATCGGTCGATCGGCATCGATGGTGGCGATGAAAATCGGCTTCGCACAACGGGGTAGCGACGAAACCTTCCGGATGTTGACGCCGTTGTTGCAGGAGATGGCGCCCAGCGGGGATGCCCCGATCTTGGGGGTGCCGGTGAATTTGAGCCCCGGCGCATCCGTGCCGAAGCCGGCCATTCCCGAGCTCGGTCAACAACAGGACGCGGATTCGCAGAAGGAAGAAGCGCGGCAGGCTGCTCTCGGGGTGCTGCGCAATGTGTACTCCCCCGGTATCCGGGGTGGGGACCAGGCAGTGCCGGTGCTTCCGACGGTGTATCCGGCAGCCAATCCGGACGGGCCGGTCGGCCCGGCACCGGGGCCTGGACCGGTGGCGCCAGGGCCTGGGCCATCGAATCCTGGTGGGGGCGACCCGAATCCGGGCCCCGCCGGTAACGGTGACGATCCAGCGACGAATCCGGCTGGTGACGACAACAGCGGGGACAACGGGAACCAGGCGCCCGGGACGCAGCCGAGTGCGGCCAAACCCACTGGCGCCCAGAATCCGCTCGCTGCGCCGGGCTCGAATACACCGGACGCTGCGTCGACAACTGCTGCGGGGTTCGATCCGAGTAGTGGTCTCGGTGGTGGGACCTCTGGCCCGGGCGCCGGGGGTGGGTCCGGATCGGGACTCGGTGGTGGTCTGTCGGGTGCCGGGGGTGGTCTGTCCGGTCCGGGCGGTGCGACTCCGCGGCCCGGTCCGGGATCGGCGGTCCCGGGTGGGCCTGCCGCACCGGCGGCCGCTCCCCTGGGCGGTATGCGTGCGCCCGGGCAACCCGGTTCTTCGGGGATGCCGGGGATGGGGCCCGGGATGGCCGGCAAGGGTGGCAAAGGCGAAGAGGACAAGGATCGCGAGAGTGCCGAGTATCTGCGTGGGCAGCATCTCGAGGAGTGGCTCGACGACGGCACCCGGGTGATGCCCGCATACGGCGCGATCGGTGAGAACCCGCCGCAAGCACAGCCGCCCGCACCGCCGGGGTCGGCGAGCCGGCCGCCGAGCCCGCCCAGTCGCGGCCGAGTACCGGGAGAACAGCGGTGATCCACTGGCAGTTGACGAGTGCCCAATACGAGGCGGCGCTGTTCGCGATGAACCGGGACCGCCTGCCCTATCCGACCTGGAATGCGGGGCACGCCACCGACGAAGCCGATCTGGGGCGGCAGCGTCGCGAAGCCATCGACACACTGCGTCCGCGCGTGGACGACGACTTCGTCCGCCTCATCCAGACCCTCGCCGAACCTCAGGTCCGGCTGCACGTCCACGGCCGTGTCGGCACCGACGACGACCACCCGGATGCGCAGTTGCGCGGATACGCGGGTTTCGGGCCGTCGATCGCGGCGGTGGCCGTCCAGGATCCCGATCCGGAACCCGGCGTCAGCGGCGCTGTTTCGGTCAGCCTGTGCACCCACGTGCAGGCCCTCGGTTTGTTGGCCGGGATGCTCGACGAGCAGACCCCCGGCCGCCACCGGCTCACCGGCCAGAAGTCCGACCTGGATCTGGAACCGGAATCACAACGCGGCTGGAACCGCCCGCCCACGCTGCGCGAACGCATGGACGCGTTCCTGGGCCGCCCGCGCAGCGGATGGGGTGAAGTCCTCTGCTACCCCGGCAGATTCCTGGACAACCGGACCGACGGCGTCCAAGGGTTCCTCTGGATGGACTTCGCGGGCGACGGCCGCTACTACGTCCGCGAAGATCCGGCCGCCTACACCATCGAACCGATGAGCCACGGCGAACTCGTCACGCACATGCGACTCCTCGCCCGCCGAGTCCGCGAGCTCGGGCCCCAGCCCGTGCACGGCTGAGCGATGTGATCAGGCTCGAATGATCACGACGGCGCCGCACCGGCCCGTCAGGTGAATACGCTCGCGATGGCGACGGCGAGCGCGGCGATGAGCGCCGCGGCGGGGAATGTGGTGACCCAGGCGACGACCATATTGCCCGCCGTTCCCCAGCGCACCGCACTGAAGCGTCTGGTGGAGCCGACGCCCATGATCGCGGAGGAGATGACGTGCGTGGTGGAGACCGGAGCTCCCATCCCCATCGACGCGACATACAGCACGGAAGCGGCGGTGGCTTCGGCTGCGAACCCCTGTGGCGGGTCCAGTTCGATGATTTTGCGGCCGAGGGTCCGCATGATGCGGATGCCGCCGGTGGCGGTGCCGAGCGCCAGTACCGCCGCGGTGGTCAGAAAACACCACAACGGGATCGAGTAGTCGTCCTGACGTCCGGAGACGACCAGCGCGAGCACCACGATGCCCATGGTCTTGGCGGCGTCCTGCATACCGTGACCGAACGCCATCGCGGCGGCCGAGCAGGTCTGCGCGCGCCGGAACCGGCGGCCGGCGACCGAGGGTGAGGCGTTGCGGAACAACCACATGATGGCGATCATCACCAGGTAGCCGAGTACGAAACCGGCGATCGGGGAAATCACCATCGGTATCAGCACCTTGTCGATGACCCCGTCCCACAGCACGGCCATACCGCCCGCCAGTGCGGCCCCGACCATGCCGCCGATCAACGCATGCGACGAGGACGACGGGAGCCCGAACCACCAGGTGACCAGATTCCAGCAGATCGCTCCCACGAGCGCACAGCCCACCAGAAGCATGGCGTGAGAACTGACGTCGAGCTCGATGATGCCCTCGCCAACCGTCGAGGCGACCTTGGTGCCGAAGAACGATCCGACGAGGTTACCGACGGCCGCCATCAGCAATGCGGCGCGCAGCGTCAGAGCGCGAGTCGACACCGAGGTAGCGATCGCGTTCGCCGAGTCGTGAAATCCGTTGGTGAATGTGAACGCCATCGCCAGAGCGACGACGAGGAGCAGTGCGAGCACCGGTCACGATTCCTTGAGCACGATCGACTCGACGACGTGCGAGACCCGCTCGAAAGCATCGGCCGCGTCTTCGAGTTCGTCGGCGACATCTTTGAGCTTCATCACCGTGAGTGCGTCCCAGGAACCCTGGAACAGTTCGGCCAGGAATGTGCGGTAGAGGTTGTCCGCGGTGTTCTCCAGCTCGTTGATGGTGATCCAGTACTCCTGCAGCCCCTTCATCGAAGCCAGCCGGGGCATCGCCTCCGCGGTGACCTGCGAGCAGGTCTCGAGCGTGGCGATCACATCGATGAGCTTGTCGGGCATCTCGGCGACCCCGTACAGGGAGATCAGCTGCGCGGCTGCCTCCATATGGTCCATCACATCGTCGAGAGCGGTCCCGAGGACGTAGATGTCGGACCGATCGAACGGGGTGATGAAGCTCGAATTCAGGGTTTGGAACAACTCGTGCGTGATGCGGTCGCATTCGTGTTCGAGCTCGACCATCTGCTCCGCGACAGCGGCATGGTCTGCGTCCGGCCTGGTAAGTCCCGCGAGCGTCTCGGCACCGTTTCTGATGCATTGCGACGAGGAGGTGAACAGCGTATAGAACAACCCGGACTTGGGTTTGAGGCGTGCGAACATCAGCTCTCTCACTGTCGACGGGTAGTGCTGCGATTGTGCACTCTATCGAGCGCACTTGATCACCCTCGAGGTTCCCTCCGGCGGGCCCGGCAAATCCTCTGCCAACCCACCGCCGCTGCCCGCTGCGGCAACGCTCACGGCCGCGGCCAGGGGCCCTCGCAGCGGTTGTAGCAGCCAATTCACCACTGAGTGAGATACAACACCCACCAAGGGTGAATGTGATTAGCGTCATGCCCGATCACGATGTGATCCATGCAGTTCCGCCGGGTAGCCGGCACTCGCCGAGGCCCGTGCCGGCATGCCCCTCCTGTGAAGGACAGCGATGGCGCTCAATCTCGATCCGGCCGACGGGCCGGTCCCCACTTCCCGGATAGTCGTCGTACTGGCGGCGATCATCCTTCTGTCCGAAATCGCGACTTTCGAATACATGCTGGTCGTTCCAGGGCTGCCGGATCTGGCGCAAGACTTCCAGACGTTGAACGTCGCGTGGGTGCTGGCCATCGTCTCGCTGGTAGGTGCCACCATCCAGCCGCTGGTCGGCAAGGCATCGGACAAGTGGGGTAAGAAGCCCACCATCGTCGTACTGGCCGCGATCTTCATCGTCGGCTGCGTGATCGCCGCGACCGCCGCCAACTTCTCGATGCTGCTGGTCGGCCGCGCCCTGCAGGGCTCGCTGGTGGGCATCGTCGGCGTCTCCTACGGGCTGGTGCGGGACATCATCCCGCGCAAGTCGGTTCCGATCGCACTCGGTGCGGTCGTCACCGGCCTGGGCATGGCCGCATTGGCCGGACCGTTCATCGCCGGCTGGCTGATCGACGCGTTCGGCGCTCCGTCGATCTTCTGGTTCATGGCCATCTACGTGATCGTGCTGCTGCCCGTGTACATCGCGATCGTGCCGGACAGTGACGTCCGCATCAGCAAGCCGATCGATTATCCGGGCATCATCCTGCTGGGCCCCGGAATCGGTGTGCTGCTGCTGGCCTTCACCAAAGCCAACGACTGGCAGTGGAGTTCCGCGCGCACGATCGGTTTGTTCGTACTCGGCGTGGCCATGCTGGTCGGATTCGTGTTCTGGGAACGGATCACACCGCATCCGGTGATCGACCTGAAAATCCTGTTCGGCAGTAAGTTCGGGCCGACCGTCCTGGCGGTCGCCTGCCTGTCGTATATGCAGAGTGCCGATGCGACCATCAAACCGACCATGCTGGAGATGCCGAACCTCCCCGGAATCTCCTACGGCGCCGGGCTGTCCGCGACCGACTACGCGATCTGGACCGTCCCGATGGGCGCCATCGGCATGTTCGCCGGCCCCCTCGGCGGCTACCTGTGCAAGAAGATCGGCGGGCGATACGTGCTGCTCCTCTCGGGGGTGCTGTTCCTCGGGGTCATGTACACGATGTCGACGCTGGTCGCCGTGCAGTGGCAGATCGGCGTGATCAGCCTGTTCGCCGGCTTCGCCATCGGCTTCATGAACTCCTCCAACGGCAACCTCGTGCAGGATGCGCTGCCCAAGGAACAAGGCGGTATCGGCAACACCGTCAGCGGCATGATCGTGATGTTCGCCAGCGGAATCGCCTCCGCCGTCACCGGTGCGGTCATGGCCAAACACGTACTGATGGTCGTCCCGCAGTCGCATGCCGTGGTGTACAAGGACGAGGCGCTCAGCCAGGGCTATTACGTGGCGTTCGCCGTCGGTGTGGTCGGGCTGATCATCGCGCTCGTCATGAAGCACGGACGGACACCCGCCCAGGGTGGGTTGGACGAGGCCGTGCAGGTGCGGCAGAACGCCCAGCAGGCGATGGAGTCGTAGCCGTTCAGCCAAGGGGCCCGTCGCCGGCTACTCCACCTCGCGGCGGGCCTCCTGGGCGCGTTCCTGCTCATCGAACAGCGCTCGGGCCTGCTCCGGCGGGATCGACGAGGAGACTTCGACGATGCGGCCGGAGTCGCCCACCAGGAAGATCGAGCGGCCGACCGGCAGGTCCAGGAATGCCATGGGATCGCTGTCGTCCACCTCGACCGGGGCGTACACACTCCAGCCGGTATCGAATCGCTCCGCGGTCAGACTCGCTGTGGGGTAATCGATTCCGCGCGCTTCGATCAACTCCACGACCTTGGCGATCGCCTGGTCCGCCGCAGCCGGTGACGCTGCATGCTGCTCGGCCTCCAACAGGTCCCCGAGCGCCGACCGTTCGGCCTGCTGCCGCGCCAGCGTCTCGGCACAGTAGGCATCCCACAGCTCGCCGTCCCGCTCACTGTTCGGGGTGTCTTCACCGAAGCCGAACTCGTTGCCGGGATGGTCACGGCAGAACTGATCGAACAACCGGCCGAGCTCGACACTGTGCCGGCGATTGAGCGCTATTCGTCTCGGATCCATGGGCGATCCATCACCACCCTCACCGCTACCTGTTCAGCCGGAACGCCCTCGAGGAGTGAGACCGCATCGGCGACCATTTCCGGTATCTGATCCAGACGCTTCGCCTGGGTGAGGGCACCATCGATCTCCGGCACTTCAAGTGCCCACCAGTCACCACTACGGCACGCGAGCGCTGTCACCTGCATCTCACACCAATTCCATTCCGAGTTACCAACTGACCGCCTACTGTTCATAGCCCAATGCCCCGGCGACGCGATCCTCATCGAGATCAAGCCACCGACTATGGGCTTGATGGACGGGAGTATAGAGTCAACGCCTACTCACCGTCGCAGGATCTGGTGGGCGCAGTCGCTCAAGCGCTGAGCTACCGACTCACGCTGCTCAACGAGATAGCCGTACTCAATATGAATGCTCCGGGTCTGGTCGCGCAACATCCCTCGATCGTTGTCATCGCAGGCGATGTCGAATCGGAAGATCTCTCGGCACAGAAATATCGATCCTTCGAGTTGTACCGACAGTCCATGAAGGATGTGCTCGTCGTCACCTACGATGAACTATTCGCGTCACTGGCGAGTATCGCGGTACTGATGGAGCCGGACAGCGGCGCATAGGTTGCCGCCACGTAAGTGATAGAAATGCAGACGCGCCCGGATTGAGCGCGGACTGTAGCGATCAGAATTCGCGGCCGACGAGCCCGCCTATTTCGGTGTCGAGGATCGTGCGAACGATGCCGACCTGGAACCAGTCCTGCTTGAGGACATCGTCCGGGATATCGTTGCTGTTGATGGTGCAGATATATTGTCCGCCAGTGGATTCGACCATCGTCTGGGCGAACTGAAATGCTCCGCTTCGTTGGCGCGGGTCGACACCGTCGAAGACAGAAGAATCGTGTACGAGAAAATCGGGGTGGTGCGCGGTCTCAACCCCCTCTTCGAGCATGGTGAGATCGAAACAGAACATGGTCATGCGGTTCACACCGCTGCTGCTCGATCCCGACGCCCGGATTGTGAACTTGTAACCACTGTCGTCAACACTCACGGTCAGCGTGGCGTCTTTGCCGTATAGTCGGCTCACCTTCTGGCTGAATCGATCCCCGATCCGGTCAAGTTTTTCCCGATAGCTGGCCAGTTCATGCGTTGCGCGATTGCGGATCGTCGATTGTCCCAGTTTGAGTTCTGCGCGGCGTGTCACGAGTTCACGTGCCTGCGCGATCTGCAGGTCGATCGCCGACATCCGAGCTTGTGCTTCGCTCAGTTCGGCTCTCATTATATCCAGCTCACCCAGTGCGCCGCCGGCGTCCAGCGTGCGCAACGTCTGGTCACGTTGCACATCTAGCCGGTCCAATTCGGCAGCTCGTTCTCGGATACGCCTGTCGAGGGATTCGATCTCGCTGCTAAGAAAGTTGCGGCGATTGGCCAGCAGCGATGCGTGGAATACTCGAACGTCTTCGATCTGGCGCTTGAAACCGTCGGCGAGGATAGCACCGGCGGCCTCGAACAGGACCTCCACCGGCAGGCCCGAGTCCGATGCAGGCTGCATATCGTCCAGGGTCGATCGATACAGTTCTTTTATCCTCCGATCCACCACGGCTTCGTCACGCAACCGCGATATCTCGGCGGTCAACTGATTCATCTGCGCCACGAGCAAGTTGGGGTCTTCGAGAATGTGGAAATTGGCGATCCGCCTCTCCCAGCCATCGACTTCGTTCTTGAGCGCTGCTCGTTCCAGCACGAGATCCTCCTCGGGGCGGAGGGTGGCGACAAGCCCTTCCTCGGTTGCCTCGGTTATTGCCTTGAGCTGATCCAAGCCCTTGTTGACGCCTGCGAGTTCATGGACCACTCGCCAATCCAGACCGAGCAGGAAGGCGATATGTTCCCGACTCGACGTTGCACTCTGTTGAGCGATTGTCTTGAGCGGGTCTTTGGGCGGATCCGTACGAATCGCGTACGACAACAGCGTGCGGACCGAGATCCCACCGACGACGTCTTGATCATTGGGGTCGAGCTCGAACAGAGCCAGCCCGAGCACCTCTTTCCACTCGTCGACATGGATCTGCCCTTCGGTGAGCCAATCCTTGAGAAATTCGCTGGCGGGTCCGCCAGCGGCGATCGCCAGCTTCGATCCGTTGGCGAGTGCGCGTGTGGCGGTGACGATACCGCCAAACATCTCCAAGGTGAGGCTGATCTCCCAACCGTCCTGGGCAAGCGGCCGGAGACTTTTGTGAAGATTCCCAGCGAGCGCGTAGTTCATCAGCAGAAGCAGGGTGGTCTTCCCGCGCGCATTACGACTGTTCTGATCGGTGGAGTCGAGCGCACGTTCGGCAATGACAACATTGAAGCCCGGCTTGAAATTGATCGGCCTGAACTCATCACGGTTCGCGCTCAGGCGGATGAACACGGAATCAACCTCACAATCGAGTCCTGGTAGTCGAGTACGCCAGCGCCGTAGAGCAGCGTCAGTGCGTCGACGAACGAGTCATAGGTCGAGGACGGAGCGGCTTGCCGGTATTCAACATACAGTTGGCCCACACTGACGTCGTCGTGCGCCAGCATCTCCAGGAGCGTGGCAGCTTCGCCGACAACTGTGCGCTCCAGCGGGGTAAACTTGTCGGGGAATATGTCACTCATGTTCGAATATCTCACAGATCTCGAAAAGATAGGCGACCACCGACAGCGCCGCGGCTCGGACTGTCGGCGTATTTCGCGGCCCGGCGTGGTCGAACGCCATCTGCACGAGATAATCGAATGTCGCATCGGGGTCCAGGTCGTCGGCCAGCGCGGCATAGTAATCGCTCTTGAAACGGGCGACCAGTTTTCTCCCGAACGAGGGCACCATCGAGTTCTGGTAGGCGATGAAGCTCCCGACACGCGCCGCTTGGGACAAGCCGTCGGTGATGCGTTGGATCGATTGCGCGGTGAGCTTGTTGAGATTTATTTTCTCTTGCAGGGGCAGCGCACGCTCGACACCCAGTTCCTGAGGGGAAGCCGGAGCGGCGGAGATGACGGCACACACGACCTCAAGTTCCTGGTAGGTGACCTCTCCCAGGGCACTGCGCACGGCCCGTTCGACAGCTTCCTCGTGCGAATTCTTGGCGTCGAGGAGAAACTGCGTGGTGTGGTGGGAGAGTTGAAAATCGATCGCGTCGTGGTGGGGACTGCACAGATAGATGAGGTTTTCCGCGGAACCGCGTTGAGCGGTGGACATCGACGCGTCGTAGCGGGGTCCCCCGGGACTGGCGGCAGCGATATGGGCCACCTTCCCCGTGGCCTTCGGCTGATCGTCCACGTCCTGCGAGTCGATCGTGAGTTCGAGTCCACAGCTCGGGTACGCGCACATGTTGCCGCTGCGGGAAATGACCACCTTCTCCTGCGCGAACGGAACTCGATCCCGAACAGACGGCTTCGCCATGGGCATACATTACCCCTCGGCGGCAGCGCAGTCATGGAAGTTGCATGGAGACAGCACCTCTCGGAAGCTGCCGGTTAGCGGCTCCGGATCATGACTACCGGACGGCTGCCGAGCTGGACGTCCGTAAGCGGCTGCCGGTGGCACCCGTGATCTCGATCTGTCCGCAGCTTTCGACATTCGACTGGACCAGATCCTGGGACTTACTCACCTTGACTCCCAAACAACCGGCAGGCACCTATCAGACAAGGAGTGTGTAACCGAAACGTGCCCCCCCCCCCGCGAGCTGAGCAACCTCCTCACGACACAGCCCCGGCACCCGGACGTCCGCCGTAGGCAATGAGCCCCACGTCGACCGGCTGCACCTGTGCGCGCCTCGATCGCAGGAACTCTCCCAGATCCGCCTGTGCGCTCATAGGTCCCAGCCTCACCCAGCCTCACGGATCCGCCGGCCGTGGAGCCTGCACCTGTTGGGTGTAGTCACCACGGAGGTGGCCCCAACCGAGGGCTGGGTTCGCGTT
>NZ_BDCA01000054.1 GCF_001613265.1 Nocardia vermiculata NBRC 100427 | reverse complement strand
CGCGCAGCGCGCCGACTGGCTGTGGAACCTCGTGGGCGACGACCGCCCCGGCCCCGGTGCGGATCCCGCCGGTGACGACGGTTCGGGTGGATCGCCTGCGAAGCCCGGCGGGGATCGTCCCGGCGGCGCGGCACCGAAGGCGGCGGGCGAACCCGCGACGGACAGCACCGACGGTGGTGCCCCCGCGCGGCGAGATGACGGCGTCGACGGCAGCGAACCGCGCCCGACCGGACACGATGCCGACAACTCCGCGACACCACCGGAATCGGCCCCGCCGAAACAACCCCCGGACTCCGCAGCGCCCGACCGAGTCGACCAGGGGCCGCCCGAACGCGAGAGCTGGCATCAGGTGGGCCCGCAGCGCGAGCATCGGCCCGTCACGCGCGCGCTGCGACACGCGCTGCGCGACCTCGCCGATGCGGGCGCCGATCGGGTGCGGGCCTGGACGCGGATGACCGCGCGGGCCGATGAGCTCGGACTGCGGCCGGACCGGATGCGCCGCGAGCTGCTGCGTGAGTCGATCGCGCGGCTCGCGGACGGCGACGATGTCGCGCCGGCCGTCCGCGACGAACTCCGCGATCTGATCACCGATCTCGACAACGACCGGTCCCGGTGGGAACTGGACCGCCGCGCCGAACGTCTGGGAGTGCCGCGGCCGTCGGATCACCAGCTCGCCGATGCGATCCGGGATCGGCTGGCCCCACCGGCGCAGCGGCGCGCCGAGCTGTCGATCGAACTGGGGGAGCGGCGCACCGTCGGTCCGCGGCGGCTCGCACAGCTGGCCCGCGAATTCGGCGTCGACCCGCACGGCCTTACCCGGGCGGACCTGCAGCACGCGGTGCGTGAGGCGGTGAACAGCCGCTCCGAGACGATTCCCGAACGGCAGCGGCGCGCGGCCGTGCAATTGGTGGATCGCTATCGGGTGGCGGCCGCGAACGAGTCGGCTCGCCGGGCCGCCGCCCAGCATGCGGCCGAACGTGAATTGATGCAGGTGCGAGCGGGATTCGACGATCGTGGCCCGCGCATCTCCGGAGTGTCCTATCGGCGCATCCGCCTGGATGTTCCCGGTCGGCTGCGCGCCGAAGGGGCAGGTGATGCGCGGGGCTGCTGGGTCGGGGTCGGTGTGCACGGCGACCCGGAGATCCGGATGCCCGCCCGGGAACGCGAACGGCAGGCGGCCGCCGGCTTCGATGCGGTCTACTTCGGGGTCGAGCTGGACCGGCACGGCCGGGTCTGGGTGAGTGAACATCACCCCGATCACACGGAACCACCTGCGCCGCAGCCGGAACCACGACGCCCGGGTGACTGGCGCAGCGGTGCGGAGTACGAGTACCGACCGAGCAGCCGTGCCGTGCGCCGGCAATTACGCGAACTCGGCGCGGAACTGGGGCGACGCAACGACCAGGTGGAAGCGAATGTGGCCAAGATCGTCCGGATCGCCGAACATCTCGGAATCGACCAGGCCTGGCGGTTGCGTACCGACGAACTCTCCGCTGCGGTGCGGGAGCTGATCACACAGCATCGTGCCCGCGCCGACGCACTGTGGAATCGTGCCGAGATTCCGCGAACCGGCCTGAAGGACTTCTTCGAGGCACGGCGCTCCGAGGAGGCTGCCGCCGAGGAAGCCGAATCGCTCGGCACAGCATTACTGGGCCTGCTGCGGGTACACGAGCAGACCCTCGTGGTGCCGCGCGACCGGATCGCTGCCGATGCGGCGGTGCTCGCCGCCCGAGATGTGCAGGCCGGCCAGGGCGGCCGGGCGCTGGATGCCGAGGGACGGGCGGTGGATCCCGAACGCGCAGTGGCCCGGATGGTTCCGGGGCGCGAGGGCGGGCCCGACCGGCTGGTCGTGGTAGCGCCGGGCGCCGATCCGGACCGGATTCTCGACCCGGCGGTCCGCCGCGCCCTGCTCGGTGCCGATGGCGAGTTCGTTTTCCGACAGGTCCGGGTCGACGTCGAGGGCCGGGTTCGGATTCTCGACATGCGCTGGCCACCAACGGGTTCCGATCACGTAGCGGTGCCGCGGCCGGAGCTCGAAGGCTCGGGACCCTCCCGGCCCGACACTGCTGTCACACCGGTCCGCGATCCGCGGGAACCGGTCGGTGATCCGCAGGCAGCGTTGGATGCCCGCGTCCGGGAGCGGGCTCAGGTGGCGGCCGATCTGGAGTTCTGGCGTACCAAGGTCGATCATCGCGCCGAACCGTTCGGTGATCCGGACCTGTCCCGCAGCCACTGGTCGCAGACGTTGCGGCAATTGCGCGGGGACAACACCCGCTACGTGCGTGACAGCAGCGGTATGGACGCCCCGGACCTGTCCCGGCGGGAGCGACTGCTACCTGGCCAGGAGCGGGAGCAGACCGAACTGGTCGACAAGCTGGCCGCCGCGCTGGAGCGCTACTTCCAGCTCGAGGATCGGCTCGACACGATCGACCGCGAGGTGCACGCACTGGAGCAGCAGGGTGCCCGGCACGACGCCTCGCTCGCCGAGGAGGTCCGCGACGAACTGGGCCGGATCGCGGACGGGCACCGCGCCGCGGTCCAGCGCGCGAAACCGTTGTGGCGCACTGTCGGCGAGCTCTCCAGGATGCTGAACGATCCCGCCCAGCGAACACCGGAGCAGCTGCGCCGCCTCGCCGACGCTCAGGACGCGGCGCGGCGCGCCGAGCACCGGATCGATCGTTTCAACGACGAGCGGGTGGCACTGGTCGGCGCGTGGCCCGATGCTGTCACCGAACACGTGCGTGCAGAGACCGGGGAGGCTGCGCCCGTGTTGCATCGGCTGAGCGAGAACGTGTGGGTCGACCGCGGCGGGCCCGGCGCGGACGGGGCACCCGCCCGGCCTGCCCGCATCATCGTGGTGGCCGGTCGGTCCGGATTCGACCATCCCGATGTGCCGGTGCATCCCGAGCACCCGGACGGACTTCGCCGGCCCGGTGACGACCGCTTCGACGCACCCCTGCTCGATGCGTTCGCCCTGCATCACGAACTCGCGGAACTGCTGCGGGACCCCGATGTGGTCATCGACCGGCTGATGGTGACCGGCGAACTCGCCGCCGGAGCACACGACGGTGCCGGCACGATCGTGCCGCGGGCGCAGGCTCTGGCGCCGGTACGGCTCGAGCGGATGGAGCTGCCCCCGCACCGGGGCGGCAGGCTGCCCTTCGCCGGCGACACCATGGTGCGCTGGCACGGTGCGGACGGTCGCCTGCACGATCCCCGGGAGGGGCAGGCGCGTGGTCTGCGCGCGTATCAGCCGGAACTGCCGTCCGGTACCGCCCTGGACAAACATTGGCAACGGGAGGTCGACGGCTGGCGGCTGCCGCCCAAGGGGTGGGCCGCATTCGGCGGCACGGACAACTCGCATATCCCGTATCGGCAGCGCGAGGAGAAGATGCCGGACGGTTTCAGCGGCACCATGGGCGCCGAACCGTTCCAGAACATGGTGGAGCCGTTGGTGCTGCGGCTGCTCACCGATCATTGGCCTGAACTCAGCTACGAGCAGATCTTGACGCTGAGCGAAGCCGGCCGGGCCGAACTGTGGTGGCATCAGGGGCCGGGCCCGAAGCCGGAACCTCCGCCGGGCTGGGACGAGCACGCCCACGAGGCTATGCCGCTCGACGGTGCTCTCTACACCATCGGCAAACGATGGGTGCAGCTCTACGACATGGCGCGCAAACACCCCTGGGTGCTGGGGCCGCTGCAACGCCGCCCCGAAATCGGGGAGTGGGTGCGCGCCCACACCACGCGGCTGCCGGACGGGCCCTTCGATCCCGATCATCCGGTGCTCCGCAAGATTCCGATCGTGCGATCGTTCCGCGGGTGGAAGGGGTGGAGCCCCGGCCCGCGAACCGATCTGCAGCCGCCGCACCGCCCGTGGTCGGCAACCGATCACGTACCGCCGCGGGAGCGGGTGGAGTGGTCCACGCCGCGGCAGGATCGCGAGATCGCACGCTGGGCCGCGGTGCAGCGCTGGGCCGACCGGGTGATAGGCCGATTCGCCGACGACGCCGGCGATACCGATGTGAGCCGGATCGTCGACCAGCTGAATGCGGTCCGCGATCCGCTGCTGGATCCATCCGCACCGGGCGGGACCCGGGCCGAGGCGCTGAATCTGGCGCGGCATCCGGACGGCACCGTACTCACCCGTGAACAGCTGATCGAACGCCTCCGATCGGTCAAGAACCATCTGATGCGCAACGAGATGTGGGTGCGCGATCACGCCGATCCGACCGGACGCCTGATCCACAAGCCCTACGACCGGCTGCCCCATGTGGCCGACGCCTGGCTGCGGCTCACCGGCGTGGGCGACGGCGACGGCCGCCGGACGCCGCACCACGAGGATCTGCTGCTGCTCGATGACGCCTACACCGAGGCGAAATACCTCGCCGACCACCACGACGCCACCTGGTACGACGCCGACCTCGAAGCAGCCCGGCACGGCTACGACTGGGACAGCAACCGGCGGCGCCTGAGCGGGCACCTCGTGATCCGCGACGGGCACCCGATCCATCCGGACGAACTGCCACCCGGAGACCCCGAACGCGACGGCGATCGGACACTGCGTATGTCTCGCCTGATCTACGCCGTCGACGCCCCGGTGCTCGATACCTCGTGGCTGCCGCCCCGCGCCCGCTGGGCGGCCGAGATCTTGGCGGAAACAGGTGTACGCCAACGCTTCCCAGGACTGTCCGCCGATCCGGTGGATGCGCTGAAACAGCTCGCAGCGCGTGACACCGTGCTCCGGCGTGCCCTGACCGTGCCGTGGGCCCGCGATCCGCTGCTCGAGTCGGCGGTGCGCGCGGGCCGGGTGGAACTACTCGCCGACGCCACGGGAGCCGAGGAACGCGTGGGCTGGGCCCGCCGCCTGGGCGAGCCCGATGCTGCCGTGCGATCGGAGGAATTGCCCGAAACCATTGCACGCCTCCGTGACGAAATCACGGATCAGCTCCGTGACCGGCAGGCTCGCACCGAACGTCCCGCATCGGCACCGCACCGCATCGGCCCACGTCCTGGCGGCGAGAACATGCTGTCCTTCCCTGCCCGGCCGTCCCACGGCAGTGATCCGGACGAAGGTGCTTCAGGGGAGCCGGAGCCCTCCGAGCACCCGAGCGAGTCCGGCGCCTCCGGAGCCGCGAAACAGCCCCCGGACGGCGGGGACCCCGACCGCGGGGCCGGTGCCGCACCGGGCGCTCGCCCGCCGCGCAAGACCTACATCACGCCGGTCCCACACGTCCCGCACGATCCGGAATTCGATTGGCCGGACTACGAACCGAAGCCGATCGACATCCCACCCACCCCGATCCCACCTGTACCACCGCAGCGCCCGACCGAAAACCCACCCCACCAGCCACCCCCTTCCCCGCAGCCACGGCCGGAACGGCCTGGCGGTGCCGAGCCTGGTGGCGGTGCCGATGACGGACCGTGCGCCCCGGGCGAAGAGATAGGGGCGGAAAACGATTCGTGCGGGGGTACCGATCCTGGTGGGGGAGATGGTCGTGGCGTCGGGCCGGGGTGTCCGGTGGCGGGATTGCCGGAGGCGCCTGGCACGGGTGCGGGCGGGCAGTCGAGCGTGCCGGTTCCGCCCTGGCTTTCGGGCTCGGATCCGGGGTGGCCCCGTGCCAACGAAGCATGTGTGCCGCCGCAGGTTCCGGTGCCCGGTGCCGGTGGAGTTCCGGACGGTAGTGGCCGGCCTGGGCCCGGACAGTTCCCGGAGGAGGGTCACACGTTCGTGCCGGGTACGCCTGCGGCGCCCATGCCACCGGCGGTGTCGAACGTTCCGCCGGAGCGGGGTTCGAACCCAACCCCGCAGCTCGGGCCTCCGCTGAACGGCGTCCCACCTTTCGTGCCTCCGATGTCGAACGTGCCGCCGGAACGGGCGACGAACTCGGTACCGCAGCAGGCGCTTCCACTGAGCGGCTTCCCGTCTTTCGCCCCTCCGGTACCGAACGGTGGCGGACGCAGCGCGAGCACCGGCACATCGCGTCCGGTTCGGCCGAACGGATCCGCTACGGCACCTCCGCCGATTCTGGTGCAGGAGTTCGGCGGAACGCGCTGTGCCGAAATTGATCCGTTGACCGGTGCCCTGTCCGAGATCCACGCCCTCACGCGCCCACCCAGCGGAGTATTCGGCGAGCTGGACGGTGCCGAGATCGTGTTCTTTCGTTCCGGTGCACAGCTGTTCGTACGTATCGACGGACAGCTGATCGACGCGGACGACCTGGCGATCGTGACGCATTGGCACCGAGTACGCCGCCGCAGTGCGGAATTCGCGGTCACCCGGGCCGGAATCGAGGTCTGCCGCGTGCGTTACCGCCGGCCGGCACCGGAACACGATCTCGGTCTATGGGTCAGCGACATCCTCGACAACCCGGCTCGTCGCGCCCGGATCTTCATCGGGAGCGGAGTGACACCGTGAAAAATGCAGTACCGCAACGAATCAGCGAATATCGTTGCGACGAGAATATCGGTAACCGGCCTGTTCACCCGACGGTGGACCTGAACGAGGAGACCTCGCGACGTGACCAGCCTCGACGACCGTAAACCAGGTCTCCCGGACAGCTCGGAGACGGAGACGGATACCGCCACTACGGCATCCGAGCCGTCCCAGGATTCGCCGCCGCCTGCCGCTCCAGCAGGATCCGAACCCCGCCCCGACGAACCGGATGTGGGTTTCACCCTCGGCGGCGACCGACCCGAACTCGAACTCGAACCCGAACAGGCACCGGCGGATCCGGAAGTGCGTGCCCGGGAACTGGCGCACGGAATCGCCCGGGAACTGGCGGTGACGGCGCCCGAAGGGTGGTACGAGTTGACGGCGGTCTTCGCCGTGACCGTGGTGGTCGGTGGCGGTGAGGTGATCTTCACCGACGACCAGGACCGGATGCTGCGCGCCGAGCCGTCGGAGGCGGTGCTGGAGTTGGTGCGGGAACACCGGCATCTGTCCGCCGCTTTCGCGGACGGTCCCTGGTGGCGCCTGCTGGTGCGGCTCGATCGGGAAGGACATCTGCACGTCGATTACGACTACGGCGACGAACCGTTCCCCGACGACCAGATGTTGTCCCCCGACGCGTATCTGGCCGATCTGCAGGCATATCCCAGGGATCGGGTGCCGGTGTGGCTGGGCGCCTACGTTGCGCACGGTGGTCGGCAATCCCGCCCACCTGCGGAGGCAGCCCGGCAGGCTCGCACCGATCGCACCGCGGGTGTGGTCCCGGCGCTGTCGAACACCGATTTTCCCGATCTGGCGACCCTGTGGAGCAGATGGGGCGTGATGTCGGCCGCGTTTGTCGCGGCCGGATCACGGTGGGGACCACGAGTGTTGCCGTCACTGGGGTGGTTCGAGGGCTCCCGGCGTGGCGGCTGCACCCTGTATCTGCTGCCCGGCGGTCGTGCCGTGCTTTCCGGTGGGGTGTGGGAGGCCCCGGCTCTCGATGCCGCCTACAACGGCGCCGGCGAGTTGCCGCAGCTGTATCGCGGTGCCCCGGAGTGGGTCTCGAACTCGGTACTGAACCCGCGTTTCGGTGACGGGTTGCTGTCGTTCTGTTACTGGTGGCAGGACGGCCAGTGGTATCGCGGCGAATCTCCCGCGTCCGACGAGCTCAGCGATGCCCTGCCCGGTATCTGGACCGCGGCGACGGTTTCTCAGGTGATCTGCGGCCTGATCGACGGGGAGGCCGACGAGGTGCGGACCGCGGTCGACACCCTGGTGGCCGCGGCGGAAGCGAATGTGGTGACTCGGGAGACCCTGGTCGGGGTCTTCGGTGACGACGACAGCTTCGATGTCGATGCCGCCTACAACCAGCTGAGCATGGCGGGTGCGGTGTTCACCGAGCCCGCACCGCTGCCCGAGCCCGAAGCGCTCGCTCGGGTGCGTGGATACCTTTCCGAACGCGAGGCCGAGTTCGGGGGATATCCGCCGGACCGGCTGCACGCGGACCGGATCTCGGTGGGCTGGATGGTGTACATGCCTACCGAAGCCGACGAGGTCGCCATCGGCCGCACCGTGTTCTACGTAGCCGATGACGGTGTGCTGGAACAGTCTTCCTCGTCGATCGCCCCCTCGCTCTACCTGGCCGGATTCGAGCAGCGGTTCCGGGAACGACGCGGTGCCCTACGGGCGGGATGACATTCGCCGCGGGCGTTTCACCCCGCATTCAACCACTGTTGGTGCGGGCGTCGCTCCCCGGTCGCGCCCATCTCGAAAAATGGCGTGGGCCTTGTCTGTTCATCGCGGTACCTCCGGCTGCGATGCGCAGGCGAGCCCCGCTGTTGCCGTATTCGAGGAGCACGACCGATGGCCCCCGATCCCAGCCGGCCCACCGTTGCCACCGGCAATCCGTTTCCGGCGCTGAGTGAGTACACGAAGACCCACACCTCCGGTAAGGATGCGTTGAAGTTCGAGCCGGAAGCGGCGTTGGGTGTGGCGGCTGCCGCGGAGAGCACGATTGCGGCCCTGAAGACGCTGCAGCTCTATACCGAGGACCTCACGGTCGGCGCACCGGTCTCCAATCTCGCCTCGGGTGCCGCACTGGGCAACAAGTTCGGTACCGAGGCCACCGACCTGCACACGGTCTTCGAGGACCACAAGAAGATCCTCGGCCAGATGATCGACACCTTCATCCAGGCCGGCAAAGCCTACGGCAAGGTGGAGGGCTTCAACTCCGAACTGCTGGACAACGTGAGCAGTAAGCCGGACTACATGTGGGAAGCCGACGGCCTGGATCCGATCGGGGATCCGCCGAGAGTGCCGCCCCCCGCGAAAACCGATGACAAGACCCCGGTCGACGCGATGGGTAACGAAGCGGGTCTGCACTCGTTCCAGCCGACGACGATCAGCCCGGAAGCGCCGGACTACATGAGCTGGTTCGATCTCTATCAGGTCGGCAACCACATCCGATACAACAAGGTGGCGGAGAACCTCGCCGACCACGCCGGCACCTGGTGGTGGATGTCCACCGAGGTGAACAAGGTGTACTCGGATCTGCTGAACACCATCGACTCCGTGACGGCCGACAAGTGGAGCGGTCCGGGCAAGGAGACCGCGGTCGCAGCGGTCCAGGCCTACGGCAAGAGCATTCCGGCCCTGTCGAAGTCGATCGAGGGTACCGGTGACCTGCTGCTCTACAGCTCCGGCTGGCTGAACGAGACCCAGTACTGCATGCCGCCGAACAACGAGGCCGACGAGGAAACCAAGCAGTCGTGGCTCCAGTACACCCGGGAGATGTTCCGCAAAACCTATGTGTACGGGATGAATCAGTCCGCGGCGCATGTTCCGGTGATCCCCGCGGCCGCGTCGGCATTCGGCGCACTCCCGGCGAATCCGTTCGATCCCACCGGAACGACGCCGCCCGGGGAGGAGAAGCCGAACGGGAACGACGACCCCGGCGGGAAACATCCCGGAGGGTCGAATCCGGGTGGCACCGATCCGGGTGGCACCAACCCGGGCGGTACCCATCCCGGGGGGAGTGCCCCGGGTGGCTCGTCTCCGGGCGCGGGCGCACTGTCCGATCAGCAGAACAAGGCCGTCCAGGACCACGCGGTGCGACAGCAGCGGGCGGCGTTGGCTGAGCAGCAGCACCAGGCCGCGGCATACGCGAAGCAGCAGCAGAGCGATCAACGCGAGCAACAGCAGTACCAGCAGCAGCAACAACGGCAGCAGCAGGATTATCAACAACAGCAGCAGGTGGCTGCGCAGCAGCAACAGGAGCAGCAGCAGGTCCTCTCGGCGGTGCAACAGCTGATGTCGGCCGCGCAACAGGGGGCGCAGCAGTTGATGCAGGCGTGTCAGCAGATCGGGCAGACCCTGACTCAGCAACAGCAGCAGGATGTGTTGTCCAAGGCCGGACTGGGCGACATCCCCGGATTGGGGGAGGGTAAGGATCCGCTGTCGGCCCTGATGGGCGCCGGTGGTGGTGCGGGCGGCGGTGGCCTGCCGGGCGGGAACAGCGCCGGCGTGCCCGCGCCCGCGCTCAACCGCGATCTGGCTCAGGCGTCCAAGCTGTTTCCGCGGGCGAGTGCGCTCGGGGCGGCGTCCGGCCCGGGGCTAGTCGACTCGCCCGCCGGCCGGGCCGGTGCGGCCCCGATGGCCGGCACGCCCGGATCGCCCGGAGCGGCGGGCGCGGGTGCGCAGAATCAGCAGGGACGCGAGCACAAGCGGCCCGCCTATCTGGACTCGGTCGAATACCTCGAGGATGCGCTCGGCGAGGCGCCCGTGGTCGTCAAGCCGGTGGTCGAGAAATGAACCGCGAATGGAGCTTCACCGATCTCGAATTCGTGGTCCTGTGGCGGCATCTCGGTGGCGAGGGTCCGCCGGCGCCGTTCGTCTACACCACCGATATCCCCCTCGAGGACGACTTTCAGCGCGAATGTGTCCGCCTGCGGGACCGCCTGCTGGCCGAGCCCGACCAGGCACTGTTCGACGCCGTACGTGATTGCCTGCAGCCCGATATCGCGGTTCTGGTGTGGGCCTTCGACGGTCGTGATCCACAACGGAGTGCGGGCGCGCTCCGGTTGCTGGCCGCTCGACGGGAGGGGCGCGGGTATCTGCTGACGCAACGACCGGGGCGAACTCTGTTACACGCCGGCGGATTCACGATGGTGCAGTGTGATCCATTGCGGCTGGCCGACCTGATCGCCGAGGCACTACCTGTTGCCGAGCCTGGTCGTACGAGTCATCTGATCCTTCCGCCGGACCCGTCGACGCGGGCCGGATCCGTCGAATCCCGTTATGTCGCGGCCGGTGCCGCATCCGGTGCGCCACAACTGTGGGACAGCTACGACGAGCCCGCGGAGGCCGCCGGCGGCCGCTTCCTCGAGCTCGTTCCCGAGCGGGTGGGTGTCATCGAGGTCGTGCAGGGGGTTTCGCGGTTCGGCCCCCGCGGGCGCACCGTGCGGCGCCTGAACTGGCGCGATCTGACCGACGACGGTCGCTATGTGATTCGTGACGGAACGCCACGCACGGCAGTCGGTGTCGATCGTCAGGGCCTGATCGATGCCGTCAACGCCGAAATCATCACCGTTGTCCGCGCGATCAAGGACGAGCGCGTCTGACGCCGTGGCGAACAGTGCTGTAACCGACCAATCCCGAGGAGCACGATGTCCACCGCGACAACACGATCCGGATCGATCACGGTGGAGACCACCGAACAGGGCCTGCCGCTGCGGATTGCGATCGAACCCGCCGAATTACGCCGCCCGCCCGCCGAACTGGCCGCCGAGCTGCTGCGTTTGTGTTCCCGTGCGGCCGACCGAGCGGGACTGGCGCGCCGGCGGGAACTGGCCGAAGCCGGGCTCAGCAGCGATCTGCTCGCGCTGACCGGCTTGCCCACCGCGGCGCAGGTGGAACGACGGGAACTGGTCGAGGAACAGGACTACGAGACGGAACCGCAGAGTTGGCTGCGGTCGGTGTAGCGGTGGCCGGAGGAGACGGCAGCCACCATGGTAGCGAGGCCGATGTGAGCGCGAATATGCCTGAGATGGCCGGTATTTCGGTCATGGACGAGTTGGTTGCCCGCTCGGAGCGTCAGCTGGAGCGCATGCGTGAACTGGGTGACCGGATGGCGGGGATCCGGGTGCGGGAGAGCTCCGGCGACGGTGCGGTGACCGCGGAGGTCGACGGGAACGGCGCACTTCTCGATCTGGTCCTCGCGCCTGCGGTGAACCGATTGACCCCGGCGGAATTCGAGCAGGTGGTGGTCGACACCGCACACCGGGCGGCTGCCCGTGCCTTCGCCCGGCGTGGTGCGCTGATCACCGCGTTCAACCAGGACAACGGTGTGGAGCCGACCCGGGAAAACGAGTAGTGCCGCAGGGCCGCGATTCGCGAGATTCACTGTCGCGTAACGCGTTCTTAAGCTGCGCGCGAGCCGCTGCACGCCGCGGACTGTTGCAATGACTCGGGTAGATGTTCGATCAGCCGTTTCGCGGTTGTGAATCGGTATACCGGGCAGGGGTTGTCACATGGGCGAGTTGGTAGCAGTACCGGAGGCGATTCGCCGCTACGGCGATGCGACCGCGGCGATGGCCACCGAGACGTTGTCCGCGGGCACCGTGAATCAGGCGGTGGCGATCGCTGCGGCGGTACCGATCTTCGGTCTGATCGGTCAGGACTTTCTCGCGACATATGCGGTGGCACAGGCCAATCACCTGAGCTCGGTGGTGGAACTGGCGACGGTGCACGCCGCGACCGCGGTGACCGCACACGAAAGTGCCGCAACCTATTCCGCCACCGATCAGGACAATGCCGATCTGCTCAACGGAATCGGTCACGCCTGATGAACGCGGCCTTGGACGCCTCGATCGTCGATCTGTTGCGCCGCAGTGCCATGGGATCGATCGTGGATCGGCCGGTGAACGACGTCCTGCGGGAGATGGGCCTGCCGGCCCTGCCGCAGCTGCCACCGGCACCGCCATTGCCGGAACTGCCACCGCTGCCGGTGCTGGACCTGCAGGCGCTGACCAAGCCGATCACAGATCTGGCCAGTAGCTTCGGGACCGGCAACCTCGGCGCGGGCCCGGGCCCGGACCCCACCCAGGTGCTGTCCCAGGTGTCGACGGTGCTGCAGACCGTGGTGCAACTGGGTTCCACGGCCATGCAGCTGGCGACGCCGCTGTGGCAGGGGGCCGGTGCGCTGTCGGCGGCGAGCAAGTCCGCCCAGGCCGCCGCCGACGGAACCGCAGTGGCCGGTCAGGGAGCGCAGATGTCTGTGGGTACCGCGGCTGCCGCGGGCACGGTATTCACCGGAAATACGCTGATGACGGGGATCACCTCCCAATATCTGACCTCCATGGCGGCGGCCGCGCCGTTCATCGTGACGCCACCGGGGCAGGTGTTCATGGTGGCGATGTCGGCGCAGACGCTGGCCGAAGCGCTCGGCGTGGTCACCAAGACGCGAGTCGAGCTGGGCGCGCACAGCGCGAAGATGTCGCAGACCGGTCACAAGGTGAAGGTCACCGGTGTGCCGCACGGTGTGTCGAAGCTGGCGACGAGCCACACCGTGGTGCCCGAGAGCGCGGTGCAGTCGGTCTCCGGCAGCACCGCGTCGCTCGGAGCATCGAGGTCCGGACTGTCGCTCGCCACCACGGCGTCCGGTGGCGGCTCCGGTAGCAATGCCGTGCAATACATTTCGCAGGCCCTGCAGATGGTGCAATCGTTGTCGGCCGTCGGGGGAGCGGGAGCCCAGGCCGCGGCCGGCCGCGCGGGTCACGTCGCGAAACCGATGACGGCGACTCCGGCGCCGGGGAGCGCCACGCCCGCATCCGGCGGCAGTGCTCCCGGTGCGTCCGCGTCGGGGGTTTCGGCTGCCGGTGCCCCGGAGGTGGCCGCACCGCTGCAGGCCGCGCGCACCCCGTCGATCATGACCGAGGCCGTGGCTACCGCCGGCGCCGAGACCGCGGTGGCCTCCTCGGGCACCGCGGGCCCGGGAATGGTTCCGATGACCCCGGCGGCCGGCGCCGCGGGTATGGCACGCGCCGCATCCGATTCCGGCAGTACCTCGGATGCGGTACGTGGACAGCTCGTCACCGCCGCACACGGCAACGACGTCGTGGGCGATATCGCCGGAGTGTCGTTGCCCGTCGTCGGCGCCGCGGATGCGATCACCACGGCACCCGACACCACCGAGCCGCCGGACAAGGCCCTCACTCTCTAGGAGTTCGCGATGGAATTCGACCCTGTAGTCGCGGCACGGACCGCTGCCGATCTCGACGCGCTCGCCGACCGGATGGAGGCGGGCCTGCGTGCCGATACTCCGGCGCTGTCGGTCGCAGCCCCCGGAACCGACGAGGTGTCCCGGCGCGCGGCGGCGACGATGACCGAGGTCGGCACGTCCTTCGATGCGTCGAGTGCCCTGGGAGTGCGGGAGCTGCGCAAGCTGGCGGCGACCCTGCGGGCACAGGGACGCGGGCTGACCCGGATGGATGCCGACAACGCCGCCGACCTCGCTACGTCGGTCTGATCGGACGCGCAGCCATGATCGAACCGCCGGGGGACGGATTCACCGGGGTGGTCTGGGAGGCCAGACCGACCGAGCGGCTGGCCCGAGAGCTGACCGTCGGCCCCGGATCGATACCCATGGCCGAGGCCGCCGCCGCGTGGGGACGGATCGCCGCGCATTTCGCGGCCGCCGTACTGGACTACGACCGCATCGTCGCAGAGATCCGGGGGCACTGGCGTTCCGAACGCAGTGACGAGGTGGTGGAACGCGTGGCCCGGATGCGGGATTGGCTTTCGGATGCCGCCACCGCGGCCGGCCGCAATGCCGTGCACGCGGGCGAGCAGGCCGCCGCGTACGAGGTGGCGCGCCTGGCGATGCCGCACGTCACCGAGATCGCCGCCCTCGAGCAGGCACTGCGGACGGTGCAGACCGCGGGTGCTGCCCTGGGTGCCCCGCTGCTGGGCACGGCCGCCGACATCAGCGCCGATCAGGATGTGGCGAAATCCGGTGCGGCCCGGGTGATGCGTACCTACGAGGCGGCTACCGAACCGCTGGCCGTGCCCTGGCAGCAGGCCGAACCACCGGTGCTGGCCACCGGCGACGCACTCGCCGGAGAACAGGCGGCGCCGGCCATCGCGGCGTCGGCCGGGCTACCCGGTGTCTCCGGTGTCCCCGCCGCGACCGGACCGGCCGTGGTGACGGTGCCGCATGCGCTCACCGGCACCCGGCTACGAACCGTGGCCGGGGCGACACAGTACTCGGAAGTCACCACCGCGCCCGCCGCAGCCGCCCGGAGCGTGGCGACCGGACAGCTGATGCCCGCCGCGGCG
>NZ_BDCA01000053.1 GCF_001613265.1 Nocardia vermiculata NBRC 100427 | reverse complement strand
AAGCCATCTGCCGCAGGATTACCGTTCATCCTGGATTGCTCTGAAACTCGGTCTCGCCCTGACTGGCCTACCCCGCCGGCCCCAACTCCCCCCGAAGGCATTCGGCGAGCAGTCCGACGACGTCGCACCAGGCTCGTTGCGCGTGCCGTGGGTGGTAGCCGACGCCGGGGACCGTGGGGTGGTCGACCGGCGGGTGGTGGAAGGCGTGCAAGGCACCGCCGTAGACCACGAGGCGCCAGTCGATGCCCGCGGCCTGCATCTCGGCGGTGAACGCCTCCCGTTGCGCGGGCGGCATGATCGGGTCTTCCGACCCCACCCCCGCCCACACCGGGCAGCGAATGCGCGCCGCCTCGCCAGGTCGGCCCGTGGTCAGCCCGTTGACTGTTCCGATCGCACGGAGGTCGACGCCGGCGCGTCCTAGTTCCAGCGCGATTGCGCCCCCGGTGCCGTAGCCGACGGCGGCGATCCGGTCGGGGTCGGTCCGCGGTTCGGCGAGCAACACGTCGAGGGCCGCGTGGCCGATGTCCCGCATCCGGTCGGGGTCTGCGAGTAGCGGCATGCAACGGGCCAGCATTTCCTCGGGGTCGCCCAGATAGCGCCCACCGTGGATGTCGAAAGCCAGTGCTATGTATCCGAGCTCGGCGAGAGAATTGGCGCGGCGGCGCTCGACGTCGCTGAGCCCCATGCCCTCTGGTCCGACCAGGACCGCGGGCCGGCGGTCGATCCCGGCCGGGAGCGCGAGGTGCCCGATCATCGTCAAGCCGTCGGCCGGGTACTCGACCGTGCGCGTCGTAACCGTCGTCATGAGACTGGACCGTAGTGATGGTCGAGACCGCCCGGGCCGGTGTTCACTGCTGGCAAAACACCTCGGGCGTTCTGTGCGGCCCGGTGATTGCCCCACCCCGCGACCCTCCGAACCGTGGGGTGACAGGTTTTGTTTCGCGGCAGTCGATCTCGCGCCCTGGCCGGCGGATATGCGGCAGGAGCGGTAGGGGGTTCAGCTGCCCGCGCTGCCGCTGGAAGGTCGCGCCCTGCGCAGTTCGCAGGCCAGCCGGTCGGCGCCCGGGCGGTCCTCGCCGGAACGGGCGCATCCCTGTGAGGTGTAGCCCTGCCGGTCGTAGCCCCACCTGTCGTAACCCCGGCGGTCGTAACCGAAGCGGTCGTAACCCCACCGGTCATAGCCCCAGACATCGAAGCCGTCCGGGCCGTAGGCGTCCTCCGGCTCAACAGGTTTCGGAAATGACGGTGTCGTCACAGGTGGTTCGGTCGTCACCGGCGGAACACTGGTGACCGGTGGTGTGGTCGTTACGGGCGGCACGGTGGTGACAGGCGGCACGGTCGTCACCGGCGGCACCGTGGTGACAGGTGGCGCGGTGGTCATGGTCGGCACCGTCGTTACGGGCGCGGTAGTAGCCGGGGGGCTATCAGGGGTCGCGAATGCCGGTACGACCAGCGCGGCCGGTGCGAGTACCGCTGTCCCGGCGACTGCGGCCAGCAGGGCCGCCTGCCGAATGGTGCGCGGACTTCGTCTCCAATGAGACATCGTTGACCTCCAACTCGAGATAAGCGCGCACGCCGCGCCCGAGTTCCCTATCGGCAAAATGTCCACATCTGCTACACAGCAGAGTGTTTCGCTTCTCCAACTGTGAAGAGGGGATCCGCTCAACGCGCAGATGGCCGAATCCCACTCACCGTTCAACCAGCCGCCGGTCCGGCCAATACCGCCAGCGTGCAAGGGGTTCTGGGGTTACTGCGGCCCGGTGATTGCGTGCAGTCGTGCCAGCACGAGCTCGCGGTTCAGTTCCGTTTCGGTGCGGGCGGGCCACTGCGTTTCGAGTTGGCGGCAGTAGCTTTCGTATGCCAGTCGTCGTTGGATGGTGATGACGGTCGGTTTGTCTTCGTGTGGTGGCCACCAGCAGGCGAAGCCGATGATGATTCCGCAGCAGAAGGTCATGATCGTGATGGTGAGTGCGAAGGTCATCAGTCCACCTCGTCGTGTGCGGAGAGGGCGGCTCCTGCGGCGAGGCGTGCTCGGCAGTCGGGGAGGCAGTCGCGGTGGGTATGCCACAGGCGGCTGGCACAGTCGTGTTCCAGTTGGGTGGGGTCCCAGGTGCAGTCGTGCAACGAGACCGATTGGACGGGAAAAGGTTCCGGGGAGCCGACCCGCCACAGCCTGGGCGGCGCGAGGGTGGCCAGGTCGAAGCTGTCGCTGACGAGTTCGGGCCGTCCGTCGAGGTGGTCTGTGTCGACGGTGATGATCGCGGCGGCATCCATGCTTGCGGCGATTCCGAGTGTGTAACCGACCGGATCACGAGTGCCCTGCGGCGGGCGGACGGTGTAGATCCAGCGGTACCCGAGAAGCTCTGCGTGGCACTGGATGCCGAGTGCGTGTGTCGCGGTCTCCGCGCGGGAAAGTTCGGGCCGAACCAGCCCGACGGCTCCGGGCCGCGAGTCGCTCGGTGTGGTGTCGAGCGGCGATTCGAGCATGTCTATCGTCTCCGTCTCTTGGTTCGGTTTTTCGGAATCCGCGACGGCCACAACACGATCGCGGCGTACACCCCGGTGGCGAGTACGAGGCAGATCAGTAGCAGGGTGATTACGGGACTATCCACAGTCGTTCACAGGGCAGACGCCCGTACCTGGCGTCCGGAGCCGCGAACTCGATTGCCCCGCAACGGCCGTAGCGTTTCCAGTGGTCGGCGAAGCGCCGTGCCGCTGATTCGCAGGCTACGTATCGGAATGGGTACGGGCTCCGCTCGGTGAGATAGATCGATACCGTTACATCCCGCTCGTGCGGGGCAGGTGAGACGGGCTGCCCTACAGGCGGTGTCGTGCCGCGTACTGACTTTCCCGGCCACGACCCTGTGGCTGAAGCTCGTATTTTTGCTGGCCTGCCTGGTAGATCGCCCATCGCACAGCTCCATTGCTCGAACTCGAAGTTCCTGACCGTCAACGTCTTGCGAATCCATGAGGTGGTCAAGCGTCGGTCCGGTCGGGTGTGCGCAAATCTCGGTTCGCAGCCGGCCGGTCAGCAGCCATCCCTGAGAGACCGATATCGGATGGGTTGCTGGCGTTGCTCTTACTTGGTGCGCTAGCCCCTGTATGTCCAAAGTTGCTTTGTGCCAATGGGGTTGGACACATCGGGGGCGCTGACCTCAGTGGTGGCGGTACAGGGCAACGCGCTTGAACAATAAGTCATATTAGCTTCAACAGTCAACCTGGATGTGTAAGTCTAGATGGAAGTGGGATGTTAATTAACATCTGATTCCGCAAGCTGCGTGCAGGTGAACGTGTATCGTCTGTCGTCGAGCCGCTCATCGGGAACTGGGGAGGACAGACATGGCACCGGTGTCACCGACCGTCGCGCGCTGGGAGTTGTTCGAGCGACTGCGACGTAGGCAGACCGACCTGGGGTTGAGCGGCCCCAAGATCGCCAAGCAGCTCGGTTATGCGCCGAACTACTGGTACAAGATCGAACGAGACCGCATGGTGCTGCCTGAAGAGAAGCATCTGGCATTGCTCGACATGATCGAAGTCGATGACGAGGAGCGTGAGAGGCTGATCGAGCTACGTGCACAGGCGAAGGCTCGTGGCTGGTGGGACGAGTACGCGGGGTTGTTCACTGCCCAGCAATCCCGGTTGTGGGGGCTCGAATACGGGGCCGAGGAGATCTGTTCGTTCGAGTCGCTGTTGATCCCTGGTCTGCTGCAAACCGAGGACTACGCCCGCAGCCTCATCGCTGGTGATCAAGTCATCGTCCGGCGGCCGGAAGTGCGGCGGAGGGTGCAAACACGGATGAAGCGGCAAGAGCGTCTCGGTGGTGACGATCCGGTCCGGCTGAACGTAGTGATCTCCGAAGCGGCGCTACATCAGCAGATCGGAGGCGAGGATGTTCTTCGCGCGCAATTGGAGCATCTAGTCGAGCTCATCACGACCCACGATGGGATCGAGGTGTTGGTCCTTCCGTACTCGAGTCTCACTGGGGCGGCTCGAGGTGGGGGAGCATTTCACATCCTCGACTTCCCCGGTGACCAAGTGTCGCCCTTGGGCTGGCACGAATCAGCCGTCGTCGCGGAGGTGATCGAGGACCCGATGACGATTGAGACCCTTGCTGCGACCTTCGGGTCTGTCGCCCAGGCGTCGCTTTCGCCGGAAGAGTCTCTTGCTCGGATCCGCGACATCGCCAGACACGTAGGATCGTCCGTATGAGCAGCACCTCTCGCCGCAACTGGTTCAAGTCTTCATTCTCCGACTCCTCGAATAACTGCGTAGAAGTAGCGTTCGACGGCGATGTGGTGCTTGTTCGCGACGACAAATATGACGGTCCCCCCGACCTGCAGCCCACCGTTGCTGTCCCAGCCGCCGCATGGCCGATGTTCCTCGAATCCGCCCTCGGTGCCGAGATCCAGGGCGGCAGTATCGCGGTTCCCGACATCGCGACCGCGGCCGCCGGTGCGGTCGTCCGCGATGCTGTCGGTACCGCCTTGGAGTTCACTGCTGCTGAGTGGGCCGCTTTCGTCGCGGGCGTCCGCGCCGGTGAGTTCACGTTGACCTCGGTCTGACCCCGGATCGGGATAGCGGTAGGGCTCGAGCTTCACGAGTCGTGGGATTCGCTGGGCTTCGGCCTACCCCCGCGGACATAAGAACATTCGAGAGGGGCTCCGCCTATGCGGAGCCCCTCTCGTCTTGTCTGTTAATGCGCAGGTCAGGTCGATGTGCCGATACAACGGCCGCCATCCGGCGAGGGCATACACCTGCTATACGATCGGAGCGCCGGTGCGGGCGGTGTCTTCGAGTTCGTCTGGGTGACGCACCATACTGGCCGGATGGATGCCGAAACCGAGCCGTTTCGTGCCGTTCCCGCCGAGCTCCGGCCCTACCTGACCGAGCTCGTACGCCGCACACGCGCGGTGTGCGGTCCCAGCCTGACCGCAGTGGTCGCGGTCGGTTCCCTTGCGCTCGGCGACTACCGACACCGCCGCAGTGACATCGACGTCACGGTCGTCGTAGAGGACTCGCTTCCGGCCGCGGCCCTTCGGGAATTGGCCGACGCCCTCGATCACCGGCAGCTGCCGTGCCCGGCGGCGGGCCTGGAACTGGTTGTCTACGCGGCGGACTTCGCCCGTGCCCCGTCCGGAGAGGCCGGCTACCTGCTGGATCTCAACACCGGCGCTCAGCTGCCGGGAAAGACAGCCTGCGACACCGCCGGGGGACCGTCGTTCTGGTACGTCATCGACCGCTCCGTGGCTCATCAGGCCGGGATTACGCTGTACGGACCGCCCGCATCGGAGGTGATCGCGGCGCCCCGGCCGACTCAGCTGCACGCGGCGATCCGGGCTTCGGTGCGTGAGCACGGCGACGGTGCGGGGCATCTCGCCGACAACCGGGTCCTCAACGGCTGCCGCTCCGTGGTCTACTGCCGCACCGGGCGTTGGTTCGCCAAACGCGAAGCGGCCGAACAGGTCGCCGCCGCGGAGGAGGAATTCCGTCCGCTGATCGAGGCCGCGATCCGCAGCTTCGAACGTCCGCGCGCCGAGGCGTTGTCTCTGCCCGGTGCGGAGGTCCGGTCGTTCCTCAGCTGGGTGCGAACCCGCGTCGACGAGAACGATCAACCCTGAACTTCGGCTGGTGACACGATCATTCACTAGTGGTTGCCAGGCGGACCGCTGGAAGCGCGCTGCAGGCGGAGTTGGCCAATTTCCGCGGCGTTCTTCATCAGCTCGGCGTTCACCCAGGCAACCATGTGGGCCATCGTGTGCTGAGGCTCGTTCTGCCACGGGAACGGGGCAGGGGACTCCAAGTCGGGGCCGGTGAACCGGTCGAGAGCCTCCAACCAGTCCGCGCGTAGACCACGCAGCCACTCGACGGTCGGTGCCCCCGCACCGGGCCAGGTGATGTCCCCACGCTCCCGAGGCGCTCTGCCGTGGGCGTGGTCGATGGTCACACCCCACCACCAGCCGATATGCCAGCTCAGCCAGCCGATAGTCGGTACCGGAACGGGTTCGGGTTCAGTTTCCGCCCAGTCCGGCACCCACGTCCCGTGTTCGGCTCGGTGCATCGTCCAGCAGTTTGTCGCCGGCTCCCACAGGAAGTCGTCGGATTCGAGCCTGTCCAGGTGGTACTCGAACAGGGACCAAGTCAGGTCGAACTGCCAGCGCAGCAGGTCGAGTGTGTACCGCGGGGATTCTTCGTTTCGAAAAGCAGACACCGGCAGACTCTTACACGCCATCGATGCCGGTGGGAAACGATTATTCGAGACGCAGAATGGTCATGACTGTCGACGATCCAGCAGCTCGATGGTTGAGCAAATCGTGCCCACGCGCAGTGCCGGCTCGGTCATTCGGTGGATCCGTTCTCCCGCAGCGTGTTTCACTCGATTCCGGGGACGAAGATGTCCTCGGACGTGAGCAGCCGCCGCGACAGTCCCTGCTCGTGGTGGTAGCGCAGGAAGGTGTCGACGGCCTTGCGGTTGGCGTCGAGGCCGTAGGGCCACCAATCCTCGCCGAGCAGCGCACGGTTCTCGGCGAACAGCTCGCTGAACCAAGGAGTGATTACCGACATGTGCTGTTTCGCCGCGCCCGCCCGGTACTGTTGCTGCACTACGGTTTTCGCCTGGTCGAAGGCGCGGTAGACCGCCCGCGCCAGCTCGCGTTCTGCTGCCAGTTCGCGGCGGATCGCGACGACATGCATCATCGGATGAATGCCGGTGCGGCGGTAGTAGTCTCGCTCGACCGATTCGTAGTCGGTGAACAGCCGCCGAATCTTCTTCGTCGAGCCGTCGATCAGGGCGGCCGGGACGTCGACCGACAGCAGCGCGTCGATCTCACCCGTTTCGAGCATCGCGGCCAGGGTTCGCCCCTCCTCGGCGCGGCGAACCTCAACGCCGGCCGGTACGGGCTGCGGGATCCAGTCGAAAGCCGGGATCGGGTGGTCGGTACCACCGATCACCCAACGCATCCGGTCCGGCGTGACGCCGTACTCCTCGGCCAGGACGCCCTTCATCCATACTCCGGGATCACTGCCCCACAGCGCGAACTCCCCGACCGTCTTGCCCGCGAGATCCTCCGGCTTCTCGATTCCGCTGTCGGCGTTGACGAACAACGCCGAGTGCCGGAAGTTGCGGTTGGGGAATATCGGCAGGGCCAGGAACGGTGAATCGTCCAGGTCGAACGTGCGCAGAAAGTAGGTCAGCCCGAACTCGGCAATGTCGAGTTCACCGTTCGCCATGCGCTGGAACACATCCGAGATCAGCGGCGATGTGTGCAGCGTGACCTCCGCACCGTCGATCGAGATCCGCCCGTCGAACAGCGGCTCGGTGTGCTCGTACCGGTACACGCCCACATCCAGCTTCGAATCGCTCATGACTGATCCTCCTTCTCCTTCGAAGGCCATTTCGGTGAACGGTCTTTCACTTTTAGAATGACGAAACACCTCGTGCCCGTCAAGGCGAATGACCATTCATTTTCAGGAAGGATGCGCGACCCATGCCCCGTATCACTGCCGAACATCGGGAGGCGAACCGAGCTCGAATCGTGGCGGCGGCTCGTCGCTGCTTCTCCCGTGACGGGTTTCATCAGACGTCGATGCCCGACATCGCGGCCGAGGCTGGGCTGTCGGTCGGGGCTCCTTACCGCTACTTCGGCGGGAAAGAGGAAATCATCCTCGAGATCGCCGGCGACGCCTTCCGGGTGATGTTTGCCCCGGTCGAACGGCTTGCCGACGACGTCGACGTTACGGTCGCCGATCTGGTCGCGGCAGCCGTCACCCCGGTGAGCGGCACCTTCGCCGTCGATGCGGCGGACCGGGCCGTGCCCGTCGAGGAACTCCTGCGTTGCGCCATCCAGGCGTGGGGTGAACTGCTGCGAAACGAAGGGCTGCAGCGGCAGGCTGCCGCGGGCTTCGAGCACGTTCGTGAACGCATCGCCGACGCGCTCCGCAACGGACGGCGAACGGGCAGTGTTCCAGCCGAACTGGATCCCGATCGCGGAGCCCGTGTGGTCATGGCCTTGCTGCATGGGTTCGTGCTGCAACACGCAGCGTTCGGGCCCGTCGACACAGCCGACTTCACAGCTGATGTCCGGATCATGCTCAACGACGCCGGACTGCTCGGACGTGATCGATGATCACAGGCGATCGACAGTCGATGAGTTCCTGAGCAGGGTTTCGACCGCGGTAGCCGTCAACGAGATGACCGAGGCCGCGGAGGTCGCCAAGGCCACTCTGTTCTCGTACTTCCCCCAGTAAGGAGCAGCTCGTACTGGAGGGTGTGGGTGAGCACGATCTGGCCGGCATCGTGGCTGGGCGCCGACCGGATGAGTCACCACTCCACGCGCTGCGGGCCCAGGTCCGGGTCGCTGGACAACTCAGCAGAAACCTGACCGGTGCTTCTGCACTGGCAATCAGGTCCGTCAGTCCTTCCGCGTACGGTCCCCGAAACGAAGTGGCGTCCACCGTGTGAAGGAGCGATGTGAACGACGGCTGCGTGGTTGTGGCTGACCGGGCGGAGTTGCCGATGCTGCCAGACCAGTGGAACGCGGTGTTCCGGCGGGCGAATCTGCGTTGCGAGAGGGCTCTGCTGACCGGTGCCGAGCGGGAGGTGCCGCGAGTGGCCGAGATACGCGGCAGGGCTCCCTACGCGACGGTTGGTACTGAAGGGATCAGCGGTATTGCGCGAAGAATTCGGTGATCTCACCGGACATCAGCGCGGGCGCGACGTGGTGCAGGTAGTGGGTGTACACGTCGTGGGTCTTCCAGGAGACGATGTTGGCGTGATCGCGGTCGGCGAACCGGCGGATCCCATGGAAGTCACCGTTGGATCCCGAGAGTCCCAGCGGCACCGTGGTCGGCTCGGTCGGCTGCTCCGCCCTGGCCTTCTCGAAGTAGTGCCGGATCGCGGAACCCGCAGTGCCGGTGAGCCAATGGATCGCGATGTTGGTCAATACGAACTCGTCGTCCAGATCCGCTCCGAGCAGCTGGCTGTTCCAGCCGACCAGACCGGTCGGCGAATCCATCAGCGCGTGCGCCAGCGTCTGAGGCTGCTGCGATTGCAGAATGTTGAAGCCCATCTTGTTCTTGACGAACCAATCCAACGTGGCCAGCGACTGCTGCTCGTCCGCGGTGAGGTCGGCCAGTTCCGACGGATCACCCGACGGGAACGAATACACCTGCGACACCTGCACCGCAACAACGCTTTCCGACGCTACTCGACCGAGTTCGGGTGAGATCTGCGCCCCACCGTCATTGCCGACCACACCGTAGCGGACATACCCCAGCCGCCGCATCAGTTCGGCCCACGCTGTGGCGATGCGCTGATCGTTCCACCCGGACTCGGTGGTCGGCCCGGAGAACCCGTACCCGGGAACCGACGGGATCACCAGATCGAATCCGGCCGCGGTCAACGGCTCCACGACACCGAGGAATTCGACGAACGTACCCGGCCACCCGTGGGTCATTATCAGCGGAAAGCTGTTGTCCTGCTGCGACTTCACGTGCAGGAAGTGAACGTTCTGCCCATCGATCTCGGTGGTGAACTGTGGGTACGTATTCAGCTTCGCCTCGACCTTGCGCCAGTCGAACCCGTCGCGCCAATAGTTCACCAGGTGCCGCACACGATCGACGCTCACCCCGTAGGTGTCGTCGGACCCCGGGATCTGATCCGCCCAGCGGGTGCGGGCCAGCCGGTCCTGTAGGTCGTCGAGCGCGGCCTGGTCGATGCTGATCGTGAAAGGCGTGATTGCGGTCATTGCTACTCCTCGTGAAACGGAATGTTTCGTTCTGTTTGAACAGTAACAGAACGGAACACTCCGTTTCAAGTGCTAACCTGAACTCATGCCGAAAACATCCGATACCCCAGCTCAGAAGGGTCTGCCCGGTCGCAAGGCCCAGGCTGCCCGCAACGACGAGCTCATCCTGGAGGCTGCCCGTGCAGTCTTCCTGGCCGACGCCAACGCCCCCATCGCCGCCGTCGCCGAACGCGCGGGCGTCGGAATCAGTGCCCTCTACCGCCGCTATCCCAGCAAGGAAGTTCTGCTGCGCACCCTCTGTCACGAGGGCCTACGCCGCTACAATGCCGAAGCCGATACCGCACTGGAGGATTCGGACGGCTGGGACGGGCTGGTCGGCTTCCTGGAACGAGTGGTGGACGCCGACGTGCACTCGCTGACCGTGCATCTCGCGGGCACCTTCACCCCGGACGAGTCGATGCTCCCGGACATCATGTATTCGGGTGAGGTCACCGAGGAACTGGTCCGGCGGGCACACGAAACGGGCCACCTGCGCAAGGACGCCACCGCCAACGATCTCGGTCTCGTCCTGGAGTCGTGCGCGGCCATCGCCATGCCCGATCAGAGCCGAACCGCGCGGCTGCGCAGGCGGGTGCTGGCCATGCTGATCACGGGACTGTCGGGAAAAGGTGACCTGCCCGGTCCGCCACCGGAGCCGGGTGAATTCGCGTGGCGCTGGCAACCGCGCAAGTAGGACGCCGGAACAACCGACTGGGCGAGCATCATGTGAAAGAGGTGGTCCCTGCCCTCCACACTCTCGGTCATGTACCGGGGCCAAGATTGATAGGTCGCAGCCGACTGCGCTGGGATGTGTTTGGGGACGCCACGTCGAACCGTGCGCCAGCATGTCCCGTCTCTAGTGAGCGGAGGCGAGTGCCGAAAGTCGCTGCCGCGTCTCCCTGAGCGACGCTTGCTTGGCGTCAAGGCGTCGCGCCAGTGCATCCAGCTCGGCCCGAAGGTCGGGGCACATCTCAAGGGACAGACCGTGCTCGCCCGAACGAGCGCAATCGAGGTAACGGCGGATGGTTTCGGTCCGGAGGCCTGCTGCGATCATCGTCTTGATCTGGGCCACACGCGCGAAGTCGGAATCGGTGTAGGCCCGGTAGCCGTTGCGGTCGCGCTCGGGGACCAGCAGCATGCAGTCTTCATAGTGGCGCAGCGCTCGTGCTGTCACCCCGGTCAGCTCGGCGAGCTTGCTGATACGCACGGGTCCTCCTGCGATTTGACCTTCACGCTGGCGTGAAGCCTTACCGTCCAGCGCCATGACACTGAACGCAACCCGGCAGCGGGCCACGATCATCCACGGCTACTCCGCAACACCTGAGGACCATTGGTTCGGATGGCTGGCCGCGCAGCTCGACGCGCGTGGCATTCCTACGACCGTTCCTGTCCTTCCGAATCCGGAGGCGCCTGACCCTGATCGCTGGCTGGCAGCCGTGGCAGCCAGCGCCGGTACGCCGGATGAGGGTTCGACCCTGGTGGCGCACAGCCTCGGCTGCCTCACCGCGTTGCGCCATCTCTGCTCCTTGGCGGGTCCGTGGCGTCTTGGTGCGCTCGTTCTCGTCTCAGGATTCGTCGACACGCTGCCGGCCCTCCCGACGCTGGACGCTTACATCCGCAAGCCGCTGGATCTGGCCGAGATCCGCAACCACGTCGACAGACTCACCCTGATCCGGTCGGACGCGGACCCTTACGTACCACCGAGCCACACCGACCGCCTTGCCGATCTCCTGGGGACATCAGCCCAGGTCATTCCCGGAGCCGGCCACTTCCTCGCGTCCGACGGTGTGACGTCGCTCCCCGCGGCCCTCGCGGCGATCGCAGAGCCCCGAAGGATCGACGGAGAACGGACGAGAACGAGATGACACACCGCAACGCGCCACTCTCTCTCCCGAGGGGCGACGTCGACTGGTGGAGCGCTGCAAGTCACGCCCTATCGCTCACGTCGCCGCGGAGATGGGCATCTCGCGGGCGACGGCTTCGAAGTGGGTTCACCGCTACCGCCGGTACGGCGACCTGGGTCTGCAGGACCGCTCCTCAGCACCACACCACCACCCCTCCGCGATTCTTGCAGACGTAGTGAGCCGGATTGAGAACATGCGACGCGAGAACAAGTGGTCTGCCGCTCGGATCACCCATGAGCTGGCATCTGAAGGGACCGAGATCTCCCGCCGCACCGTCACTCGGCACCTCGCCGAACTCGGGCTCAGCCGGCGAAAGTTCATTAACTACCATCAGATCCGGCCAAGCTCCCTCGGCAAGCGATCATGCCAGGCGGGGTACGACAAACCAGGGCCACCGAGAGGCAACCAATCCACTTATCAAACATGGCTAGTGGCAATGCCGCTCGATTCGGGGTGCTGGGCATGGTGTCAACTGTCGAGGACATGGACGGTGATGGTGGTTCGGTGGTGGTGCGCTCGATGTTGTCTTTTGGCGCGGTGTTTGGAGATCGCGCCTTCGAGCACACGGGGCAGGGCCGGCCGTGGTGGGCCGCGAGCCGGTTCACGGACCGACGGTGAGAACATCGGAGTGTCGGCTTTCCCAGCGGCGCTCTCGGTCTCGGTACGGAGAGGGCGATCAGGCCGGGAGAGAGAAGCCTTCGGGCGGCGAGCCTTCGACGAACAGCATCTGCACGCGGGCTTTGCCTTCTCTTATCTGCCGGGCTTGTCGGTACTCGGGGGATTCGTACCATTGGTGAACCCGATCCATGTCGGGGAATTCGATGACCAGGATTCGGGGTGAGTCCCAGGTGCCTTCGACAGGTTCGGGTGCGGGGCCAGCGACCAGGTAGCGACCGCCGTGGCCCAGGATCGACTTCTGGGCTACAGGGGCGTAGGCCAAGCCCGCCTCTTCGTCGAGTACCTCGACATTGACGATGACGTAAGCGGGCATCTGATCCTCAATCTTGGACACGGCGTGTAGTAATTGCACACATAAGAGTATTGAAACGCTGTATCCTGTCAAGATGGGCGAGGTTGGTAAGGAGTTCGGTGTGAGCGTGCCGAGTCGCAGGGAGCGGCTGCGCGCGGAGACAAGTCGGGAGATCATGGCGATCGCGCTACAGCAGATGGCTGATGCAGGGCCCGGGTCGATTTCGCTGCGCGGCATCGCCCGTGGGATGGGAATGACTCCCCGCGCCATATACAGCTATTTCCCCACCCGAGACGACCTGATCACAGCGCTGATCAGCGGAATCGGCACATCGCTGGCTGAGGTGTTGGAGGCTGCTGTCGACGCAGTGCCCGACACCGACCCCGGCGGCAGGCTGGTGGCGTGGGGTCAGGGCCTGAGGGAATGGGCGCTGGCTCACCCGCAAAGTTTCCGGCTCTTCTACGGGCACCCGGTTCCTGGGTATCAGCCGCCTGAGGATGGGCCGGTGGACCGGACTGCGCGCCGCGTGTGTCGGGGGCTGACCCGCTTGGTGGCCGACGCATGGCTCGATGCTCACAGTGGTCAGGTCGAGCAGAACTCCTGGTCCGATCTGCAGCCGGATTATGCCGCGAAGATTCGGCAAGACCTCCCGGACGTACCGGCCGGCGCGGCGGTGCTCGCGCTGCGCGTGTGGGGTCGGATGCACGGCTGGGTGGCCCTGGAGGTCGACGGTCATATCACCCCCGTCGCACGCAACTCCGCGGCACTGCACCACGCCGAAATGATCGACCTGGTCAGATCACTCGGACTGCCCTGCCTCGACCCGGAACGACCGCCGACCGTCCGGGACACGCACACCGATCACGCGATCGTAGAGCGCGGCGACCCACTGGGCCGATAGTCACTGACACCTGCATCCAAGGTTGACCTTGGGGCAACAACCCCTCTACCAGCAGTTCCGCTGTCCTACTTCACAACCCACCCCGTCACACCAGCTAACTCACTTGACGCAACCCCACCCGGCCGCACTGAGCGGGATTGTTACCGGTGGTTGCCAGGCAAACCGCTGGAAGCTCGCTGAAGGCGGGTTTGGCCAATTTTCCGTGACGTTCTTCAGACATCGGCAGACAAACTCTTACACGCCGTCGATGCCGGTGGGAAACGATTATTCGAGCTTCGGAATGCTCAACGGCTGAGCAAGTAGTCGACAACCGCCCCTGGGTTCGACAGGGCAACGAGGTGACCACCGGGGACGACATCGATTTCGAGTCCGAGCCGCTCGCGTGCGATGCGTTGCTGCAGTGCGACCGGGAAGAAGCGATCATCACCACCGGCAAGGACATGGATCGGCACCTGCGGCCACGCGTCGAAGGGGCATGGTTCGCCGAAGGCCCGATCGGTTTCGTCGCGTTGGTGCGGCTCTCCTTCGAGCGCAATCTCCGGCGGTACGTCGTGGAGAAAGTATGTCTGCAGGTCGAATTCGCGGCTGTAGCCGTTGGCGGCGGCGGCGTTGCGGGCCTCGGCTGATCTGACGTTGCCCCACCACTGTCCTGCGGTTTCACCGGGCATGGGAATCATTGCGTTGACGAATACCAGCCGAGTCGGGGTGATCTGTTCGCACACCGGTGCCGCAGTGAACCCGCCGAGTGACTGGGCCACGATCACATCGCCGTCGGCCGCGTGCTCGAGCACGGTATCGCGGTATTCGGCAAGTCCCGAGTCCTCGTCGTCACCAGGCAGGTCAACCGCAATTGCGCGATGGCCCGCGCTGGTCAGACCGGCCGCGACGCGGCTCCAGTACCACCCGTCCCCGCCGGCGCCAGGGATCAGGACAAATCTGCGCATCTTCGTGGTCACACCGAAACAGACGACGCACGGCCGCTGAATTCATCGCTGTGTGCAGACGTCTGCGGCGCGGGTTTCGTGCTTCCCATGGGGCCGGTGATCGTGGTGGTGATCGCGTTACTGCTTCTTGCCGCGTTCTTCGTGGCATCCGTCGTCGCTCCAGCGGTGCGCACGGCACACTCCAGCGACGATGCCGGCAAACGACAGGCGGCGTTGGAAGTCCTCGAGACGATGTTCAGGTGGCGCCGCACTACTCACCGGAACGGCGAGAAGGAGCAGTGAACGAACAAACACCAGTCCGTCATGCGGGAGTTGTCGCCCCGCGCGGGAAATTGACACCGAAATGTTATGCCAGAGCGGTGGACTACCGGTGTGCAGGTTCGGGTGCGTCTTGTTCAACGTAGTTAGGGTTGCGGATGATCGGAATCGCTGACGGGCCAGTCCACCGGTTCTGAGGTTCACCCCGGGG
>NZ_BDCA01000052.1 GCF_001613265.1 Nocardia vermiculata NBRC 100427 | reverse complement strand
GCCACACTCCGAAAGGTTGAGATGACAAACCGTATGCAGGACAAGATCGTCGTCGTCACCGGAGCATCGTCCGGTTTGGGGCGTGCAACGGCCGAAATGATGATCGCCGAAGGCGCCCGTGTCGTCATCGCGGATATCGACCGAGAAGCGGGAGCGGCCGTAGCGAAGACTATCGGGGCCGAATTCGTGCGGACCGATGTCGGCAACGCAGCCGATGTCGAAGCTCTGGTCTCCGGGACAGTCTCCGAATTCGGGCGGCTCGACGTGATGTGCAACAACGCGGGCGTTATCGCCACCACTCCGATTCTCGAAACCACGGACGAGGCCTACGACCGCATGGTGACCGTCAACTTCGGCGGAGTTTTCTACGGCACCCGGGCTGCCGGGCGCGTGATGGTGGAGCAAGGACACGGCGTCATCGTCAACACGGCGTCGAACGGCGGGTGCTCCCCTTCGGAAGGAATGGCCGTCTACAGCGGTACGAAGGCAGCAGTGGTAGCGATGTAGAAGGCATGCGCTATCGAGTTCGCACCCAAAGGTGTACGCGTGAACACGATTTCACCCGGCACCATGCTCACCGGCATGGTGCCGGATGTAGACGGAATCGTCGACGTTCTGGACAAACTGCAGCCCGTCGGCTACGCCGCGAATCCATCCCAGATGGCGGCGGGCGTCCTCTTTCTCGCTTCCGATGAAAGTAACTACGTCACCGGTCACGACCTGGTCGTCGACGGCGGCGCCACCGCCGGCCGGCGCGCGGTCGGAGTCTGAGCACATGACCGAAGAATCTCTGGCAGGCAAGGTCGCCTTCATCACCGGCGCGGCACGCGGGCAGGGCCGCTGCCACGCAGTCGAACTCGCCAGGCGCGGGGTGAGGATCCTGGCATTCGACATCTGCGCGCAGATCGACACCGTCCCGTACGCGATGGCGACCCCGTCCGACATGCAGCAGACCATCGCCGATGTCGAGGCTGTCGGCGGCGAGATCATCGCCGTGACCGGCGACGTACGTGCCATCGAAGATATCGCGGCGGCGGTGCAACGGTGCCGGGAAACATTCGGCTCACCCGACATCGTCCTGGCCAATGCCGGCATCTCACCGCAGCGCGCCGAAGAACCGGATGCCCAGCAAGTCTTCCTGGATACGATCGCCGTGAACCTCACCGGCGTATGGAATACCGTGCACGCCACCGCGCCGGCCATGATCGAACGCGGAGCCGGGGGCGCCATCGTCATCACCAGTTCTGCCCAGGGCCTGATCGGCCGCGGCGGCGACGGCTCCGGCGGCGCGACGGGATACACGGCGAGCAAACACGGCGTCGTCGGTCTCATGCGTAGCTTCTCGATGTGGCTCGCTCCGCACAACATCCGGGTCAACACCGTGCACCCCACCGGCGTACACACTCCCATGGTCGAGCACGCCGAGATGGCGGGCTGGATGGCGGCCAACCCCGAGGTCGCAGCCACCATGGGCAACGTGATGCCGGTCGACATGGTCGATCCCATCGATGTCACGCGCGCGGTGCTGTACCTGGTCGGCGAGTCGGGGCGTTACATCACCGGTGTGACGTTGCCGATCGACGCGGGCTTCACCTCCAAATGACGCACCGGTCACTTCTTCCCGAATGCCCGGAAACGCCACAGGTAGCCGGGCAGACGGCGCAGGGGCACAGCGCGCGGCCAATCGCTCGCGCGAAAGTAGGCGTCGCTGCCACCGTCTACGAAAACGACGCTACCGCAGAGGAACCGGGCGGCCGGTGACAGCATGAACACCACCCATGCCGCGAGATCCTCGGCGTCACCGAAGCCGCCGACCGGAACCGGGAAGCTGCGCACGGCCGCGGCCTCGGACGGGGTGGCCAACTGTTTTTCCAGCAGCGGCGTCAGGATCGCGCCGGGAGCCAGCACGTTGAGCCGGATCCCCTGCCCCGCCCACCGGTCGCTCACCGCCTGCCGTCGTGACCAGTGGGTCACCGCGATCTTGGAGGCCGCGTAGGCGATGGACGGGGCGACCCGGCCGAAGATGCGGACCGCACGCACTGCCCTGTCCGTATCCCCGGCCAGCAGCGCACGGATCGCGCGGCCGGGGACGGCGGGAGTGGTGGTCGTCGAATTACTGCCGAACACCACGACTTTCGCATCGTCCGCGGTAGCGAGGGCCGTCCGCCACCCGTCCAGCAGGTCCACCACACCGCGAAAGTTGACCTCGTAGATCAGTCGCGGACGGTCGGCGCCCGGAGCGGGGCCCACACCCGCCGCCAGGACCGCACCGTCGAGCCGCCCGTCCGCCGCGGCCAGCACACCGTCGACAGCGGCGCGGCGCCCCTGCGGGGTCGACAGATCCGCCACGATCTCGGCATCGCGCAGATCGACGCCGAGCACCGTATGCCCCTGGCCGCGTAGTTGTTCCGCCACTGCGTGTCCCATTCCCGAGGCTGCCCCCGTCACCGCGTACACACCCACCGAACTACCTTTCTGCTCGTTTTCGCGCACGGCGCTGATCCGAATTGTCGGTCACGACTGAGGTTTCCGATGCGGCAAGAAGGTCAGATCCTCGGTGTGGGGTGCGCGCAACATGGTCCAGTAGTCGACCAGGCGCCACGGGCAGGGCACCACGGCTCGCCCCGCGGCATTGCGGTAGTAGCCGTTGGTCTGCGCGCCGGGATGGACCCACACGGTCTCGTCGAGCGCCTCGTCCACGCGCCGGTTGTACTCCTCGAGCGCGTGCGGTTCGACGTCCATTGCCGCGTGGTCGTGTTCGAGCAGATACTGCAGGCACTCGATGATGTAGTGCACCTGCTCCTCGCCGGTGATGTTGTGCCCCGCACCATGATTCGGCGCAGAATTGGGTCCGGCGGTGACGAACAGGTTCGGAAAACCACTGACCTGAACCCCCAGGTAGGCGCGCGGGTCGGTGCCGCCCTTCCATACCTGCGCCAGTGTCGCACCGTCGCGCCCGGCGATATCAATCCCCGTGGTGAACTGCAGCTGGAATCCGGTGGCGAGGATGATCACGTCGGCCGGAACGAACGCACCCTCGGTGGTGAGGACGCCGTCGGGAGTGATCCGTTCGAACGATGCCCGGTGCAGGGTGACATGCTCGCGGTTCAATGCCGCGTAGAAGCCGGGATCCTTGACGATACGCTTGGCATAGGGACGAAAGTCCGGCGTGAGCTTCTCGATCAGATCCGGGCGATCGGGGAAGCTGGCGCGCAGGTAGTCCTGCGCGTTGCGCAGCACCATATCGTTGGCCGGCGATGCCGACAGATGGGTGGCGGCCCATTGCTCGTCGATGCGGGGCAGCGGATAGTTGTTGTCGGAGGCGAACCAGTAGGTGCGCAGCCGGAACCAGTTGGCGTAGAACGGCAGATGAGCCTGCGCCCACTTCTCACCGTCGGGAACGGAGCCGCCGACGGTCTTCTCCGGCACCAGCCAGTGCGGACTCCGGACCACCACGTCCAGGGCATCCACCTCGTCGACGATGCTCGCCACCACCTGCACCGAGGTGCAGCCGGTTCCCAGCACTACGACACGTTTGCCACGCAGGTCGAGGTCGGTGTCCCATTCGGCGGTGTGCACCAGCGTGCCGGCGAAGCTATCCATGCCGGTGACCTGCGGAATGCTGGGCGCGTTGAGCATTCCCAACGCCGTGATCACCGCGCGCGCCCGGTGCCGGGTCACCGTACCGTCGCGATCGGAGGTCACCACCTCCCACCTGTTCTCCTGCTCCAGCCAGGTAGCCGAGCGCCCCCGGGTGCTGAACCGGATGTGTTCGCGCAGCCGGTACTTCTCGACCACGTCGAGCAGATAGTCCTGATACTCGGGTCCGACCGGGTAGTACCGCGACCAGTCCGGGTTGAGCTCGAACGAGTAGGAGTAGTAGTGGCTCGGGGTGTCCACCGCCGCACCGGGGTAGGTGTTGCGGTGCCAGGTGCCGCCGATCTCGTCGCGTTCCTCGAAGATGGTGAACCCGAAACCCGCTTCCCCCAATTTGATTCCGGCATTGATACCGACGATTCCGGCGCCGATCACGACGACCTCGAAGTCGTCGGGCGGTGTGACAGTGACCGGTACGTGGCGCCGATCCTTGATGAATCCGGACTGTTCCACCAGGATCGGCACGAATTCGGCGTCCACCCGCTGTGCGGTGCATATCGCTGCCATCCGCCGGAACAACTCGTCGTCCGGGACCTGCAGGGCAGCCACGGAATCCGGGGTCAGCACGGAGTGCGCCCGGGCACGCACCGCGGCGGCGACATCCTCCGGGTAGGTTCCCGGCGGTACCGTCGGACGAATGCCGGTGCGGTAATGGCTCCCCGGTTCCTCGAGTGTCAGACGCGCACCGAATTCGTCGAGCAAGCCGGTGTCGCCGGTGACATGGATCAGCGACATCAGCAGCGGGGCAGGCTCACACTCCTCGATCGCGCGGTACAACTCGGCTTCCCGATCGGTTGCGGTGAGGTCGGCGGTCTCGGTCATGAGTTACCTTCCGGGAGTGGGACGCCCATGCGGGCCAGCATGTCTCGTGGGTCGGCGGGCGGCCGCAAGGCCGACAGCTGTTCGCCCCGCCTGGTCGTCGAGGCGCGACATATCTCGTCGTCGGAGAAGACCCAGAACTGCCCGCGGGCGATCTGTTCGACCATGTGCTCGGCGGCAACGAGCGGGTCCAGTCCCGTGCTGACGTTGTCGCGCTGCATCGCGTCGAAGACGGCGTTGGCCGTCGGGTTCGCGGTCGGCGCCACCCGTTGAGCCGACAGAAAGATCTCGCTGCGAATCGAGTGCGGCACCACGGCGCTGACCTGGATCGGCGCCCCCGTGATCGACAGGTCCTGGTGCAGGCATTCGGTCATGGCCTGGACCGCGAATTTGCTGACGATGTAGGGCGATTGCACGGCGACGGTGTTGATCCCGCCGACCGAGGACAAGTTGGCGATACAAGCAGGGGTACCTGCCCGGATCATGCGCGGCACGAAGGCTTTCAGACTGTAGAACACTCCGTCGACGTTGATCTGCATGACTCGGTGCCACCGGTCCGGATCGATCTCCCAGAGCAGTCCGGACGATTCGACGCCGGCATTGTTGATCAACAGTTCGACGCTGCCGTAGTGGGTGAACATGTGCTCGGCCATGGCATCGACGGCCGCCGCGTCGGCCACGTCGACCCCGTAACCCGCAGCGGTGCCGTGGCCGCCCGCGGCTGCGACCTCGTCGACGATATCGGCCGCGACCTGCGCGGCACGCGCGGCGTCGATATCAGCGACGACAACAGTCATCCCGAGCCGGGCCAGGTGCCGGGCCAGCCCCCGGCCGATCCCCGCGGCCGCGCCGGTGACCACTGCGGTGCCGTGGGCGAAGCGTTCGGATGCGGTCGCCGTCATCACACCCCCTCCGGCACGATGTGCGGGTTGGCCCAGGCCGGTGGTTCTCGGCGCGGTAGTTCGGTCCGGCCGTCCAGCGTCATGACCGGCGTCTGCGTCGCCCAGGGATAGTGCAGGCTGAAGGCGACCAGACCGGTGCGTTCGGCAGCCGGTACGGTGCACATCTCGAGGACCGTCTGAGCCAGGTACTCCACCGGTTCGGTGTCGTAGCCCTCCGGCAGCAGCGATGCCGCGCCCGGGGTCATGATTGCGGTGGACGGACCCACGGCATTGACCGCGATCCCGTCGTCGGCCACTTCCGCCGCCAGGCCCTGGGTGAAGCGGTGCAGCGCAGCCTTCGCCGCGGCGTAGACGACGTCGCCGGAGGTCTTGTTGTAGTCGCGGAACGGCCGGATCGGGCTGAGTCCGGTCGAGGATCCGATATTGACGATCCAGCCCGCCGCCTGCTTGCGCATCACCGGAATCGCGGCCCGGCCCAGTACGAACGGCACTTCGAGGTAGTGCTGCACGGTCCGATGGAACGTGTCGTCACTCATCTCCGCGATCGTGCTGTAGTCGGCGAAACCCGCGTTGTTCACCAGGATGTCGATACCGCCGAGTTCACCGACGACCTTGTCGATGAGCCCGCCGCGCTGGTCGACGTTCTCCAGGTCGGCCGGAATCGCCACCGCGCGGCCCCCTGCCTCTTCGATCAGCCGCACGGTCTCGGCGAGCGAGCCGGCGAGCACCTGCGCCGCACCGTCGCGGACCGACGGGCTCGGTGTGGTCGAGCGTGCGGTGACGACGACGGTCGCACCTTCGGCGGCCAAACGCTGGGCTATCGCCCGGCCGATGCCGCGGCTGCTGCCGGTGACCAGAGCTTTCTTACCCTCGAGTCGCTGTGTCATGCCCACCTTCTGTATGTCCTGTGCCGGATTCACCTCGAACGTCCATCGTCGGCCGTCGAACTTCCCTCTCCACCAGCAACTTCCGCTCAACGGGAGACTGTCGGCGCGGACGCTGCCGTGAGCTGGAATCCCCGGTAGCCCGCGGCAGCGACCTGTGCGCAGATCTCGTTGTAGGTGCCGAAGCCGCCGATATACGGCATGAATACGCGCGGTTTGCCGGGAATGTTGGCGCCCATGTACCAGGAGTTCGCGGACGGGAACAGGGTGCGTGCGGCGACGGCATTGCATTCGGCCACCCATTCCCCGGCCGCTTCCTCGGTGGCCTCCACGGTGGTGAGGCCGTGCGCGTCGAGATGGTCCAGGCAGTCGCCGATCCAGTCGACATGCTGTTCGGCCATCAGCACCATATTGGCCAGTACGCTGGGACTGCCCGGGCCCGCCAGCACGAACATGTTGGGGAATCCGGGGACCGCGAGGCCCAGGTAGGTACGCGGGCCCGCGGCCCACTCGTCGCGCAGATCCCGGCCGTCACGTCCGCGAATATCGATACGCGACAGCGAGCCGGTCATCGCGTCGAAGCCTGTGGCGAAGATCAGCACGTCGAGTTCGACGGTTGTGTCGGTGGTCCGCACACCGGTCTCGGTGATGTCGGTGATCGGGCTGCGCCGCAGGTTCACCAGGGTGACGTTGTCGCGGTTGTACGTGTCGAAGTAGCCGTCGTCGGTGACGATCCGCTTGGTTCCGATCGGATGGTCGTCGGGGATCAACTGTGCGGCGATCTCCGGATCGTGCACCATTTCCCGGATCTTCATCTCCACGTATTCGCGCGCGGTGTCGTTGGCCTCCCGGCTGACCGTCTGGTCAGGGAATGCCTTGGCGAACAGGTATCCCCCACGCTGCCACCACTCGTCGTAGACCCGGGTGCGTTCGGCGGCGTCCACCTCGAGCGCGCCCTTGGGATGCGGACTGTTCGGTGTGCCACCCCCGCTGCGCCGCGACAACCGGCGTCGCTCGGCGTAATTCGCTTTCACCGCTGCGACGGCATCGGCGCTGAGGGGACGGTTCCCCGCCGGAATCGAATAGTTCGGTGTGCGCTGGAAAACATAGAGCTGTTCGGCCTGTTCGGCGATGACCGGCACCGCCTGGATTCCGGAGGAACCGGTGCCGATGACGCCGACCCGTTTACCCGCCAGATCCACGGGCTCGTGCGGCCATTCGCCGGTGTGATAGATCTCGCCGGTGAAGGTGTCGCGACCGGGGATATCGGGGGTGTTGGTCGCCGACAGCACGCCCGTGGCGAGCACGCAGAACCGCGCGGTGACGGTGCGGCCGGTGTCGGTGGATACGGTCCAGCGCCGGGTCCGTTCGTCGTAGACCGCCGCGGTCACCCGGGTCAGGAATTCGTACGCCGAGCGCAGGTCGTGGCGGTCGGCGACGTGTTCGAGGTACCCCAGGATCTCCGCCTGCGTGGCGAACCGCTCCGACCAGGTCCACTCCTGTTGCAATTCGTCGTCGAACGAGTACGAGTAGTCGATGCTCTCGACGTCGCAGCGCGCCCCCGGGTACCGGTTGTGGTACCAGGTGCCGCCGACTCCCTCGGCGGATTCGAACCCGTGCACGCGCATCCCCCGGCGGCGCAATTTGTACACGGCGTAGAGGCCGGAGATCCCGGCGCCGACGACCACGGCGTCGACATCGTTGTCCTGATCGGTCACAACAGTCACTTCCTCGATGAGGTGATCGGCACGCAGCCGTGTGGTGTGCGCCGGCGAGCGGGTCGGCTCACCGCGCGCAGCATCCGGGTCTACCGGGTCGCCGCCACATTCGGGGCGATGGCGCTGCGGCCGGCCGCAAGATTCGTTTCCACCTCGGCCTGCCAGCTCCGCAGTGCACGCTCGGTGTCGATTTCGAACTCGAAGCGGTCGACCATTTCCGGTTGGATGTCCTCGATGTCGACGTAGAACTGCCGATACCAGCGGCGGAGCTGATAGACCGGCCCGTCCTCTTCGCACAGCAGCGGATTGTCGATGCGCGACTTGTTCTTCCAGATCTCCACGTCCTGTTCGAAACCGATCGCGATGCCCTTGCCGACAGCCTCGGCCATCGCCTGAGCAGACTCGTCGTCCATCCCGGTCGGCTTCTCGACCATGACCCCGTACTGCAGCACGAACGACGTCGGCGTGACCGGGTAGTGACAGTTGATCAGATAGATGTTCGGCTCGTCCCGCTCGGCGTATTGCGCGCTCCAGAGCTTGTCGATCATGTAGGAGGGGCCGTAGTAGCTCGCATCGGAGCGGCTTTCGGTCTCGGAATCGGCGTTCTGACTGACCCCGGCCGCATCGGCGCGTGGCCGCGAGCGCATGACCTGGGTGGCGATATGTCCTTCGAACACATTGCGGAAGTAGGTCGGCATCCCGTAGTGGACGTAGAAGAAGTGCGCCATATCGACGACGTTGTCGACGATCTCACGACTGTGCGATCCCTCGACGACCAGGGAGTTCCACACCCAGTCCGTCCACCCCGGATCGCCGTGGGTGGGGATCTCGGGGATGGCCAGCTCCGCGGGCGGTGTGCTGCCCTGCGGGTCGTTCCAGACGAACAGCTGGCCGCTGACCTCCATCGTCTGCCAGGCCCTGGTCCTGGCCAACGGGGGCACCCGCCGGGCGTACGGAATACCCGCGCACTTGCCGTCGCCACGCCAGCGCCAATCATGGAACGGGCAGGCGATGGCGTCACCCTTCACCGTGCCGTGCGCGAGATTGCCACCCATATGCGGGCAGAAGGCATTGAGTACGTTCAGTTTTCCGTTCTCACCCCGGAACACGACGAGCTCGGTGCCGAATGCCGAAATCTGATGCGGTAGTCCGTCGTCGAATTGACGAACCAAGCCCAGGCAGTGCCAGCCACGAGCGAAACGTTCGGGCGGGGCCCCGGTGTCGATGACCCGGATCCGGTCGTCTGCATCGGTCGCGGAATTCACGATACCTCCTGGTCGGACGGTTGCCGATGGAGCAACCTTGTGCGATGGGACCAGGTTCGCAGCCGACGGCCGCGGTGTGACGGGAGTCTCCAGCTGAATGGGACGGTTTTCGCGCCGATGCCGCGGCGGCCCCGACGGGGGCCGCCGAGAGCTCAGTACTCGATCGAGATCTCCGGCGTGACCGGCTCCGCCTGGCACGCCAGAATGTATCCGTCGGCCAGGTCGTCCTCGGTCAGAATCTCGTTGTGCGCCAGGTCGACCCGCCCCTCCACGAGTGAACACACACAGGCGCTGCAGGCCCCCTCCCGGCACGAGTAGGGAGCGTCGATTCCCGCGGCCAGCAAGGCCTCGAGCAGGGTGCGGCCCGCATTCCACGCCACCTGATGCTCGTCACCGTCGATTGCCACTCGAACCTGGCAGACCACATCCCCCGATTCGGCCGGCTCGTCGGCGAGCGCGAAGGGATCGCGTTGCAGGGACAGGAATCGCTCGGTGTGCACCCGCCCGGCGGCGAAACCCACGCGCTCGCATACCTCGACAGTCAGATCCATCAACGGTGTCGGGCCGCAGATGTAGGCGCTGCGCTCACGCAGCGGGTGCAGCAGCAGCGACAGCGCCCGTCGCGACGGATAGCCCTGCACGGACTCCAGGACGTGGATCACCGAAAAGCGTTCCGCAAAACGCTGTTCCAGCTCGCGCAGCTCGGCCGCGAAGATCACCGAGTCCTGGTCCCGGTTGGCATAGACGACCACCACATCGCCCGCACCGCCGAACAGGATCGACTTGGCGATAGCCATGATGGGCGTGATACCGCTGCCGCCCGCGACCAACACGACCGGCTCGTCGAGGGAGGCGGGAACGAATGTTCCGGCGGGGGGCAATACCTCCAGCTCGTCGCCGGCACGGACGGTGTCACAGAGCCAGTTGGAGCCGTGTCCCCCGGGCACCCGCTTGACGGTGAACTTCATCGCGTCGTCGGTATGCGGTGAACTCGCCAGCGAATAGCAGCGGGCCGAACCCCTGCCCACATCCGGCACCCGGACGGTGAGGAACTGTCCCGGCCGATAGCCGGTCTTCGAGCCGCTCCCGGTCGGCTCGACGACGAACGACCGCGCATCGGCGGTCTCGTCGACGACCTCGACCACCCGCATCCGATCGGCACCGGAATTCGCCGCCGCGTCCGCCGAGACGCTCGGTCCGCTGCTGGTCTGGGTGGACATCCGCACTCCTGAAATCGATGATTGCCGGGCCGGCCACTGTTCGAACCGGGCTCCGGCAGGCTATGGCGCCGACTGCCGCGCCGGTCGTGAACGTCTCGCTGATCGGGAAGCCGGGCTCGCGCCGGTACCCGGGTTGTGCCATGGTCCAGCCCGCACTCGTCGCAGGCTGATCGCGGTGCCGCGACGAACAGACGTAGTACCGTGACTGGCATCACAGCGTGGTGGTGGCTGGTGGGAGGTCGAGTGAGAACAACACGTTCTGTCGGGGATCCGGTATCGGTCGTCGAGCGGATATCGCTGGTCCTGGAGACGTTCAACGGCGTGGGGCCGCTGACTCTGGCGCAGGTCACCGCCCGTACCGGTCTTCCGCGCTCCTCGGTCCATCGACTACTGGAACAGCTCTCCGGTGCGGGGTGGCTCGCGCGTTCCCCCGAGCAGACCTACGAACTGGGTGTCAAGGCCTACGAGATGGGCCAGGCCGCCCTGAATCAGAACCGTCTACTCCGAGGCGCGCGCCCGATCATGCAGGCCTTCGCTCAGCAGACCGGGCTGACGATCCAGCTCGCTGTGGTCGATCACGGCGACAGCGTGTATCTGGCCAAGGTCAACGGGCGCAGTTCCGGGCCGACTCCGACCGCGGTCGGTCAGCGCGTGCCGGCACATACCACCGCGGTCGGCAAGGCTCAGCTCGCCTGGACCGAGGTGACGACCAACCCGCAGGTCGTGGCATCACTGCCCCACGAATCGAGCGGCGAACTGGTGCGGCGTACCTCGCAGAGCACCACCGACGACGCCCGGCTGTGTGAGGGCCTCGCGGCCGTGCGCGAGCGGGGGGCCGCCTTCGATCGGGGCGAAGCGTTCGCCGGACTGGGCTGTATCGGGGTCTCGATCGGACCGGCCGACCATATCTACGGCAACCTCGCCGGCATCTCGGTGTGCGGGCCGGTCACCGCACTCGACTACCGCAAGCTGGTCGGGCCGGTCCGGGTGGCCGCACGCGAGATCTGGGACCGATGCGTGGCCGCGGATCTGGCCTCGCACTAGCGTCGCGCGCCACGACCCCGGTAGCCGAAAAAGTTCGGCGTCTGTGTGACCCGCAGCCGGGTGAGATTGCGGTAACTGATGAGCCACTTACCGTCGACCTTGCGATATTTCTCGTGGTAATGGCCGTAGCCGTGCAGGTGTTCCTCGACGTCGCCGTTGGTCCACCACAGTTGGTCCTCCATCGCCCAGATCCCGGTGGCAGTGGTGTTCGAGGTCAACGTGATCTCCGGAGTGTGGCCGTGGTGTGCCGATGTCCCGGCCTTCTCTTTCCGCATGGTCGTTGTCGTGGATCGCCGACGACGGTACCGCCCGGTCATCACACGGGAAGGCAGAAATCTCGACCAGCGGAATACTGTCGAAATTCGCGACTTGTCCTGGACAAGAATGGATTCCACCACCACGGTCGTCACGCAAATCAGGAGAGAGCAATGTCGGACGTCAGGAATGTTCACCCCGAGCGGGTTGCCGCGATCCCAGGATGGGACTACGAAGCCGACGTGGTCGTCGTCGGATACGGAGTCGCCGGTGCGAGCGCGGCGATCGAGGCAGCCCGCGGCGGCGCGGATGTCTTGGTAGTGGAGCGCACTGGGGGCTGGGGCGGCGCGGCGGCGCTGGCGGGTGGATTCATCTACCTCGGCGGAGGCACTTCGCTGCAAAAGGCTCTCGGCTTCGACGACACCCCGGAGAATATGGAAAAATTCATGACGGCCGCATTCGGGCCCGGTGTCGACGAGGCGAAGGTACATGATTACTGCCAGGGCAGCGTCGACCATTTCGATTGGCTGGTCGCCCAGGGGGTTCCGTTCAAGCAGGAATTCTGGGGCGAACCCGGCTGGGAACCTCCGGCAGACCAGGGCCTGATGTATTCCGGCGGTGAGAACGCAGCGCCCTTCAACACCGTCGCCGTTCCGGCGCCCCGCGGGCACCTACCGCAGATGGACAATAAACGCACCGGCGAAAAGGGCGGTGGGTTCATGCTCATGAAACCACTCACCGAAACAGCCGAATCGCTCGGTGTGCGTGCCGAATACGACCTGCGCCTACAGCGCCTGATCGTCGATGACACCGGTGCTGTCGTCGGGCTCGTCGCCAAGCGCTATGGCAAGCGATTGCACATCCGGGCGCGACGCGGCGTCGTGCTGGCCACCGGTAGTTTCGCGTACAACGAGCAGATGGTACGGACCTTCGCACCACTGTTGGCCGGAAAGCCCGGATCTGCCATCGAGGAACACGACGGTATCGGCATCAGGGTCGCGCACGCACTGGGAGCCCAACTGGCGCATATGGATGCCATCGAGGTCGCGTTCTTCGCCGATCCGCAGATGATGGCGCGTGGGATCCTTGTCAATGGTCGGGGTCAGCGGTTCATCACCGAGGACACCTACGGGGGCTGCGTGGGTCAGGAGGTACTGATCCGCCAGCGGAACGAGGCATTCCTGATCATCGACGAGGCGGCGCTCGAGCAGGCGAACAACACTCGGTCCAGCACATCGGGCATGCGGAACAGACCCCCTACGTGGGTAGCCCAATCCGTCGAGGAACTGGAAGCCGACATGGGGCTTCCCACCGGTGTCCTGCAGGCGACCGTGGCGGTGTACAACCGTCATGCCGAGAACGGCGCGGACCCGCTGCTGGGCAAGAAATCCGAGTGGGTCGAACCGATCGGAACGCCGCTCGCGGCCTACGATCTGCGCGACAGCACCAATGGCTTCACCCTCGGCGGCTTGAGGACCGACCTCGATTCCCGGGTTCTCCACGTCTCCGGTGACCCGATCCCACGATTGTTCGCCGCGGGACGGTGCACCTCCGGCATTTGCACCGGAGGATATGCCAGCGGCGCTTCGCTGGGCGACGGCAGCTTCTACGGCCGGCGGGCCGGACGCGCGGCCGCCACCGCCTGAGACCCGCGACCGTATTGGATCACAGGATCCGGAGCGCGAGAGCTGTGGTTCGGATAGCGGCGCGGAATCGCGGTGAGCGACAGCGTGGTCGGCGCCGTCCCTTCGACCGGTGTGTCACTCATCGGGTCTGGGATCCGCCGTTGAAATCCAGGGTCTGCCCGGTCATCCCACCGGCTTCGTTCGACGCCAGATACGCACAGAACGCGCCGACCTCGATCGGATCCCCGAGCCGCCCGATCGGGACTCCCGCAATGAGCCGTTCGATCTGCTCCGGCGGCATCTTCTCCACCAGATTCGCCTGCAGCCCGAGGGCGACGATATTGGCCGTGACACCGTATTGTCCGGTCTCGGCGGCCAGATGCCGGATGAAGCCTTCGATGCCGCTCTTGCCTGTGGCATACATGGAGACGTTGATGTTCTGCCCGGTCCGGGCACTGCCCGAGGAGATCTGCACGATCCGGCCCCAGCCGGCATCGCACATACCGTCGAGCACCGCTTTGATGGCGTTCATCGCGCCGTAGACATTGAGGTCGATCGACGGCGGCCATTGCTCGGGAGTCAGCTCCCGGAAGGGTTTGGTGACGCGCGCCTCCGCTACACCGGCGTTGTTGACCAGGATGTCGATGTGGCCGCCCAACTCGGCTTCGGCCGAACGTACGGCCTCGACGGTCGCCTCGTAATCGGTCACGTCGAAGGCCCGCACGATGGCCTTGTTGCCTTCCTCTGCGATCGCCGCTGCCACCCGCTCCGCTCGATCGGCATGCAGATCGTTCACCACGACCGTCGCGCCTTGGCGCGCGAGGACCGTCGCGATCCCCTCGCCCACACTTTGTCCCGCACCGCTGACCAGGGCGATCCGCCCATCCAACTCGAACACGAGTTCACCTTTCCTGTTGACCGCCACCAGATTTCAGGGATGGCTTCCTGCTCGTTGCAGACTCGTCGAGCATCGGCAGAATTGTCAATCATTATTGGATCTTTTTTTGGATCCAATCTGCTACCGTGGCGTTCATGACGTCGGACACTCCCGTCGGCGCCCCGTCCGAACCGCCGGTTCTCACCGAGTTCACCGACGGGGTCGCCACTCTGACCCTGAACAACCCGCGCCGCAAGAATGCGATCAACCTGGAGATGGCGGCGCTGATCGACGACTTCTGCCGCCGCATCGACAGCGACACCGGCATCGGCGCGGTCGTCGTGCGGGCGACCGGGGAATACTTCTGCAGTGGCGCCGACACCAGAGATCTCGCGGCATCCTCCTCCGATCCCGCCTCCCCCGAGGCCGTACGCCGCACCTCCGCGGTCTACGGTGCGTTCGTCCGGGTGGGATTGCTGCCGGTCCCCACCATTTCGCGGGTGGTCGGCGGTGCGGTCGGCGCCGGACTGAACCTGGCCATGGCCACCGATCTGATGTTCGTCACACCGCAGGCACGACTGGACAGCGGCTTCCTCGCCCGCGGAATCCACCCCGGCGGCGGTCATCTCGCGTTACTGGGCCGTGCCGTCGGATGGTCGGACACCATCGCGCTCGCCGCCTGTGGAGGGGCGCTGACCGGCACCGAAGCCGTCGCGCGCGGGCTGGCTTACCGGGCAGCCGAGGAAAGCGAACTCGACGCGCGCATCGGTGAGCTCACCGCGCCCGCAGCCGCGGACCCCGAGCTCACCCGCCGCATCATGAGCAGTGCCCGGCTAGAACTCGGGCCGCCGGCGGTGAGCTGGTCCTCGGCGCTCGAGATCGAACGCGGCGTGCAGATGTGGTCGATGTCGCGTAAGGGTCAGGCCTCGTGGTCGTCACGGGGACCGGGACGATGAGCGAAGCCACCTACGAACACCGCACGCACGCAGCGGAAACCGAAGAGTCGCGACACCTGCGTGCACAGGTTCGCGACTTCCTGCACGACCGGCTCGAGGCCGGTGCCTTCGTCGCGGCTCCGGACAACTGGATGAGCGGCTTCGACCCGGAGTTCAGTGCCGAGCTGGGGCGGCGCGGTTGGCTCGGCATGACCGTGCCGCATCGGTACGGCGGGCACGGCCGCTCCCTGCTGGAACGTTTCGTCGTCACCGAGGAACTGCTCGCCTGCGGCGCCCCGGTTGCCGCGCACTGGATCGCCGACCGGCAGATGGCGCCGGGTATCCTCGCCCACGGCACCGAGGAGCAGAAACACCGGTATCTGCCCGGTATCGCCGCGGGTGAGTTGTTCTTCGCGATCGGCATGAGCGAACCCGACGCCGGGTCCGATCTGGCCTCCGTGCGCACGAAAGCGATTGCTCGAGCCGATGGTTCGTGGACGATCAGCGGAACCAAGGTCTGGACCACCGGCGCGCATGTAGCGCACGCAATGGTGCTGCTGGCCCGTACCGACGGCGCGCCGGGCGATCGGCATGCCGGTCTGTCGCAGCTGCTGGTGGATCTCGACCACCCCGACATCGAGGTCCGGCCGTTGCGCAGTATCGACGGCGGGCACCACTTCAACGAGGTCGTCTTCCACGACGCCCACGTCGGACCGGACGCCCTGCTCGGACACCGCGGTGAGGGATGGGCGCAGGTGATGAGCGAACTCGCCTACGAACGGTCCGGTCCGGAGCGCTATCTGTCGACGATGCCGCTGCTGCGCGCATGGGCACGGTACCTGCGCGACACCGGGGCCACCGCACACCAGCGCACCACACTCGGCACGCTCACCGCGCAGGCGTGGGCGTTGCGCCGGATGTCGCTGGCCGTCACCACCCAACTCGCTGCGGGGCGTCGACCCGATGTACTCGCCGCGATGGTGAAGGATCTCGGCTCCACCTTCGAAGGCGATGTGGTGGAAGCCATTCGGGCCTGCACCGATATCGAGCCCCGCCGTACCGGTGGCGACGACTTCGCCCGGATGCTCGGCGCCGCGGTCCTGCATACCCCGGCGTTCACGCTACGCGGCGGAACGAACGAGATCTTGCGCGGAATCGTCGCGCGTGGAATGGGACTGAGATGAATCACCCGAACCCCGAACTCGCTGCGGCGGTGACGGAGATGGTCGACCGCATCGGTATCGACACCGATTCTCCGGCCGCCGGGATCGACACCGCCCTGTGGGACGTGCTGGCCGACGCGGGATTCACGGCGATCGGCATTCCGGAAGCCCACGGCGGGAGCGCCGGAACCTGCGCCGACGCCCTCTCGGTGGTGCATGCCGCCGCGGCGCGCGGCGCTGTCACCATGGCGATCGAGCACACTGTGCTCGCGAGCCGGCTGCTCGCCGAGTGCACCGGCGCCGCGGCGACCGATCCGTGCACCCTGGTCGTTGCCGACAATCGCTGTGGCACACAGGAGATCGACGGCGCCACCGTGCTCCACGGTGTCGTCACCGGTGTCGTCCACGGCCGTGACGCCGCACGCCTGATCGTCCTGCTCGAGCCCCGGACCGCCACTACACGTCCATCTATCGCGGTGATCGCGATGAACGCACCCGGGGTGACGGTGCATCCGGGCACGGATCTGCTCGGCATCGCACTCGACGACGTCCACTTCGAGGCGGCCCCGGTGGAGCTGCATACCGACTCCGCCGTCGGCGCGGCAGAACTCACCGAACGTGGCGCGCTGGCCTATGCGGTCGCACTCGCCGCGGCAGCGGGCACGGTCCGTGATCGCACCCTGCAGTACGTCGGCGAACGCACCCAGTTCGGGCGTCCGCTGGCGAAGTTCCAAGCCGTCCAGCAACGCCTGGCCGGGCTCGCCGCCGCTGCCGAACTGATGTCGACCGCCGGCACCGCGGCAATCGACGCTCTCGCCGCGGATCCGCCGCGCCGCAGATCCACGGTCGCCGCGGCGAAAGTGGTGACCTCCGGCTCGGCTCACGACGTCGCCGCCGCCGGCCACCAGCTCCACGGCGCGATCGGATTCACCGCCGAACACAGCCTGGGCCGGTTCACCACTGCCCTGTGGAGCGGGCGCGAACGCTACGGGTCCGAACAGTACTGGGCCGAGGTCCTGGCCGGGCAGATCCTCGACGAGGACACGGATCCGTGGGACATCGTCGTCGGCATCGAGCTGGACGGTGAACCCGATGCCGCAGAAGGGAATCGACGATGAACACCATCCCCCACACCTCCCCCGGGTTCGACACACAGGAGCGCATCGACGGCCGTGCCGCCTGGCGCGCAGCAGATTCCGCCACCGGCCACGGAGTCCTGGCCGGGCTGCGGGTTCTCGATCTCAGCCGGGTGCTCGCGGGGCCGTATACCGCGCAGATGCTGGCCGACCAAGGCGCCGAGGTGATCAAGGTGGAGGCGCCGGCCGGTGACGAAACCCGCGGCTGGGGACCACCGTTCGTCGAGTCCGGTACCAGCAGCGCCTACTACGGCAGCCTCAACCACAGCAAGGACAACATCTGCCTGGATCTGCGCACCGAGCAGGGGCTCGAGATCCTCGCTCATCTCATCGCAGGCGCCGATGTAGTGGTCGAGAACTTCAAGGCCGGCACCATGGCTCGCTGGGGATTGGATTTCGACACCGTCCTCAGCCGCCGCCATCCGCGGTTGATCTACTGCCGGATCACTGGTTTCGGGGTCGACGGACCAATGGGCGGGCTCCCCGGCTACGACGCAGTACTGCAATCCTTCGGCGGCCTGATGAGCATCAACGGCTACCCCGACGGCAGTCCCCTGCGGGTCGGCGTGCCGATCGTCGACATCGTCACCGCTCATCTGGCCGTCACCGGCATCCTGCTGGCCCTGCGGGAACTCGAGCACAGCGGATCCGGGCAGCTGGTCGATGCGGCACTGCTGGACGGAGTCGTATCGATGTTGCACCCACATGCCGCCAACTGGATCGTCGGCGGGTCGGTGCCCCAGCGGACCGGCGACTTCCATCCGACCGTCGTTCCCTACCAGGTCTTTCACGCCGCCGACGGAGACTTCTTCGTCAGCGCTGCCAACGACCGTCAATTCCGCTCGCTGACACAGGTTCTCGGCGTTCCGGAGCTGGCCGATGACGCACGCTTCACCTCCAATGCACTGCGCTACGCCCACCGGGACGAACTCGTCGCCCTCCTCGGTGAGCGGATCGCGCTCCGCTCGCGCGCCGAACTGGCCGCACAGCTGGAAGCCGCCGGTGTCGCGGCCAGTGCGGTGAACACCGTCGACGAGGCCCTGCAGTCGGCGCAGGCCCGGCACCGGGAACTGTTCATCGAGGCGCCGGACTACCGCGGTGTCGGGGTCCCGATCTCGTTGAGCAGGTCGCCGCATCGCAGACCCAGGCCCGCCGTGGCGCGCGGCGCCGACACCACCCTGGTGCTGACCGCCATGGGCTACCCGGCCGAGCAGGTCGAGTCCTGGCGCTCGGCTGGTATCTTCGGGAACCCGTGAGCAGCCCCATCGAAAGTGCCATGCCGACGGACACGACCCGAGAGAGCGGCCGGGCCACCGGCCGCGTCGTCGCGGAACTCGAGCGGCTGATCCTGACCGGTGAACTGTTACCGGGCCAGCCCATCCGCCAGGTACTGATGGCCGAGCGCCTCGGGGTCAGCCGGCTGCCGATCCGCGAAGCCCTGCGCCACCTCACCGCGGCAGGTCTGGTGGCCCACGAACCCAATGTGGGTTATACGGTGGCACGGCTGCAGCAGTCGGACTTCGACCAGATCTATCTGATGCGCGCGGCGCTCGAACGGGAAGTGCTGCTGTCGCTGCCCGCCTTTCCTGCCGACGCCCTCACCGAGATCACCCGGGCCGCGCAGCAGGTGGTGACCGCCGCCGAAGCGGGTGATGTGCTGGCGATGCGGTTGCACAATCAGCATTTCCACTTCCTGATGTTCGAGCGGTCCCCGCTGAACCTCGTCGTCGCCGAAATTCGCCGGCTGTGGACGCTGGCGATGCCCTATCACGCCGCCTACCTGTACGACCCGGCCGCACGCGCCCGTGTGGTGGCCGAACACGACCTGATGATCGAAGCGCTGACCCGCCACGACAACGAGCGGCTCGTCGAATTGATGAACGAGCACCGTCGCGGTGGTGAGACCAGCACCGGAATGATGCTGCGCACGACGCACGACGCCGCAGGTCCTGCGGCGGATTCCGCCGTCTCCGAGGAGTGAAACCGTGACCGTATCGCCCGGAACCCAGTCACACGAGTACGCCTGGGATCCCGATGTAGCCGCCATTGTCGACCGGGTGCGTGCCGCCGGGGCACCCGCCATGCATGCGATCGGTGTGGACGCTGCGCGAGAGAACCTGGAATCGATCGTCCGGCCCGCCGGACCGCAAATGCGAACCGTGCGCGATACCTCCTTCGACGGGCCGCACGGCGCGGTCCCGGTACGCGTCTATCAACCGCCGACAGCTCCGGAGACCGACGCACCGGCCCTGGTGTGGTTTCACGGTGGCGGCATGATCATGGGGACACTGCATTCGTTCGACCGGCTGGCCCGCGATATCGCCGATGCCACGGCGGCGGTGCTGTTCAATGTCGACTATCGCCTCGCCCCCGAATACCCGTACCCGGTGGCCAACGACGAGGCCTACGCCGCGCTGCGCTGGGCGGTCGACACCGCCACGACCTGGGGCGTCGACGCGACCCGCATCGGGGTGGGTGGAGACAGCGCCGGGGGTGGTCTGGCAGCCGCCACCGCGCTGCGCAGCCGTGACGACAACGGGCCTGCCATCGCCCAGCAAGTGCTGTTCTACCCGGGTATCGAACGCCGGATCGACCGCCCGTCCATGCGCGAATTCGGCGACTCCCCATTCCTCACCACCGGCGATATCGACTGGATGAAGAGCCTGTATCTGGGACCTGACCCATCTACCGACGACGCCTACGGCATTCCCGCACTTGCGAATTCGCTCGCCGATCTACCTCCCGCGATCATCGCCGTCGGCTACGCGGACCCGATCCGCGACGGGGTGGAAGCCTACGGCGACCGATTGCGGGACGCAGGCGTGCCGACCGTGCAACTGCGCTATCCGGGAGTGGGGCACGGATTCGCGATGCAGGCACCGTCGGTCGCGCGAGGGCGGGCGGCGATCGCCGAGGTGGGGGCGCTGGTCGCGGCACGGTTCCATGGCGAACGCTGACCTGCGCACCGAATTTCGCCCAGCGAATAGCGGTCACACTCGATAAGCGGCATGTGAGTGCATTCTGCTGTCGCGACTCGCCATCGGCCCGCCGCAGAGATTCATCGTCGGCGGTCACAGCTATCGTTCGGGAATAGGCAAATTTGCCCGACACCTACGAATTGGAGTACACATGGCGAGCCCCGAGAGCCGCTATGCGCTCGGTCTAGTCCAATACCCAGCACTAGGACGAATGATGGTACGAGCCGTGCGGGGCCGTGAGCTGAGTTCATGGTCGCTAAACCCTGCCCACCCCGACAGCGGCAGCCTGATGGACAAGGACGACGACAGCCACTTCCGGAAT
>NZ_BDCA01000051.1 GCF_001613265.1 Nocardia vermiculata NBRC 100427 | reverse complement strand
GGTGCCGCGTCGACGAAGGTATGCACGGCGGCTTTGGCCGCGTCCATCTTGGTGCCACCACCGGCGTCGGGGGCCTGCATCGAACCCGACGCATCCAGCACCAGCATGGTGGGCGCGTACGCGGGCTGCTGCGTTTCTTGGGCCTGCACCGGCATTGCGGTCAGGACCACGGCCGCCGCCGCGGCCCCGATAGCCAGCAGCCTTCTCAAAGTTGACATACCTCTCCAGTCAGACATTCGCAAGATCAAACGACCTTATGCGCCGCAACAGATTTCCGCGCGGCCGGGGACGGTTCGCGAGAACATTTCCCGAAATAGCCGATAGGACGTATCCGGCAGTGCCCCGGGCACCGTGGTCGGTGTGGGCTATAACTGCTGCATGGCAAAGTCTGGGGAGCACGATCGCAGTCCGGAGGCGGCACCGTCGATGGCCCGGACTTCCCTGCTGCGGGAACTGCCCACCACCGAGCGCGGTCTGCGCACCCGCTCGGCCCTCATTGCCGCCGCGCGCCGGGTATTCGAAACATCCGGATATCTCGACAGCCGCCTGGTCGACATCACCACCGCGGCGAACTGCTCGTCCGGCACCTTCTACACCTACTTCTCCAGCAAGGAAGAGATCTTCGCGGCGGTCCTCGAGCAGGCTCAGGAAGACATGCTGCATCCGGGCATGCCGCACGTGCCCGAGAACGACGATCCGGCCGCGATCGTCGCCGCCAGCAACCGCGCGTACTTCGAGGCCTATCAGCGCAATGCGGAACTGATGGGGCTGCTCGAACAGGTCGCCAATATCGATCCCGAATTCCGGGTGCTGCGCCAGCGCCGCGCCGATGCCTTCATCGCGCGCAACGCACGCAGCATCGAATCGCTGCAACAGCGCGGCCTCGCCGACGCCACCCTCGATCCGGTCCTGGCGTCGCGGGCACTGTCGGGCATGGTCAGCCGCTTGGCGTTCGGACATTTCGTCGCGGGTGACGACGCGGAGCATCCGGTCGACATCGATGAGCTCACTGCCGTCGCGACCCGATTGTGGGTCAACGCGCTCCGCATACCGCTCGACTAGGGTGAACGCAATCGCGAACAGGAACAGGGGTGTGCCATGCGGGTTGCTGAGAAGGTGGCTGTCGTGACCGGCGGCGGCGGTGGCATCGGCGGTGCGCTGGCTGCTCGTTTGGTGGATGCCGGCGCGCGCGTGGTGGTCGCCGACATCGACGGGGATGCGGCGGCGAACGTCGCCGCCGAGATCAGCGCTCGACAGCCCGGCCGCTGTGTCGGTGCCGGTGCCGATGTCGCCGACCCGGAAGCGATAGCCGGTCTGCTGGCCTTGGCCGAACACACCTTCGGTCCGGTCGAGATGTATTTTGCGAACGCCGGGATCGCCGGTGCGGCCGGGCTCGAGGTAACCGAAGCGGACTGGGACCGCTCCTTCGACGTCAATGTGCGCGCCCATATCCGGGCGGCGCAACAGTTGATACCCCGGTGGCTCGCACGCGGCGAAGGGTATTTCGTCACGACCGCCTCGGCGGCCGGGCTGCTCACACAGATCGGATCGGCGACGTATTCGGTCACCAAACACGCTGCGGTCGGTTTCGCCGAGTGGCTGTCGGTCACCTACGGCGACGAAGGTATTCGAGTGAGCTGCCTGTGTCCGATGGGCGTCGACACTCCCCTGCTCTATGCCGGGCGGGATTCCGGCGATCGGATCGGTGCCGCGTCCACCCGCGCTGTCACACAGGCCGGGGAAATACTCGAACCGGCGGCGGTCGCCGACGCGGTGATGGCCGCGCTCGAGACCGAACAATTCCTCATTCTGCCGCACGCGAGCGTGCTCGAGATGTATCGACGCAAAGGCGCCGACTACGACCGCTGGCTGGCCGGTATGCGCCGCTACCAGAGCACACTGCTCGACGACGATCGATAAATTTCCGAGAGCCCGGGCCGGTGCTCACTACGGTGGCATCGCGCCCGGCGATCGGCTACCCACCACGTTTCCTCCTCCGCATCCCGCTCGCGAACGACGGGCAATCCCCGCCGGGTGCCGACGTCACGGAGAGGCCGGGCGTAAACCGAACGCGCAGACGATATCTGGGCGAGAATGGGTGCGGCCGAGATCCGGCCACAGGGGACGTGCCGGCCGGCTTCCGGTCGACAGATTGTGGGGAAATACCATGAGAGTCAAGAAATTCGCCGCCACCGCACTGCTTGCGGTCGGTGCCACCACGGCTGCCGCCGGTGTGGTGCACGCCGAACCCGCGCAGGCGTCCGATGTCGCGGTGCACGGCATGGAACAGGGCATCGGCTTCGTCACCGCACCCACCTCCGACCGCTCCGGACTGACCACCACCGTCGATGCGGGCACCTTCGCCGTCACCGGCGATACGGTGACTCTCACCGATGTCGCGGGCCGAACCGTCGCGGCCGTGCCGCTGGGCCTACGTACCGCCGCCGGTGCCGTCGGCCTCACCCCGCGGATCGACAATGCCGGCCGCACCCTCACGCTGACACCGCAGTCGGCGAACGCACACACTGCGCAGGCCATCGACGAGGCTGCCGACACGCTGGCTCGCAAGCAGCACAACGCCGGTATCGGAGCTCTGGTCGGTGCCGGCATCGGAGCTGTACTGGGATTCTTCCTCGGCGGGGTCGGTGCCCTGATCACCGTTCCGATCGGTGCCGGGATCGGTGCCCTCATCGGATACTCGACGCCGTAACCGGCGCGGGGCCGTGCGGTGCAGGCTCGGAAACCGCACGGCCCGTCGAGCCGCTCGAGGTGAGCCGGTATGGCAGGACACAATGGTGTCATGGCCGAAGCCACGAACTCCCCCGTAGACGATCTCGTCCGCTGGCAGGACAGCGGTGGTGTGTGGCGAGTGCTGGGCCGGCGCGGTGAGCTGCTGACCATCGGACTGTTCGAATGCACCGGCGGTGACCAGGTAGGCCGCATCGCCTCGGCGGATCCGGCATTACGGGCATTCGTCGGCGAACGCAGCGGCAGCGAGGACTGAACCGGCCGGTTCGGCACCATTTTCGACCCGTAGGGCTTACGGTGTGCGCGGCAGTGCATCGATCCTCCGCAGCGGCGGCGAAAGGCGGCACGATGGCCGGAACCGACGAGGTGAACCCTCCGCTGGCCGATCGATACGCGGGCACCGCCCCGGTCCACTGGCACGGTGTCACCGTTCACCCGATGTACTCCCAGCGTCTCCCCGGCGACGAGGCCGTCGTCCGATTGTCGCTGGTGTCCGCGGCGCCCCCGCCGGGACTGCTCGGCCTCGGTATCGGGTTGTCCGTACTCGACGGGCAGGTGATGCTGCGCGGGCGCCGCCTGCCCGGTGTGGACGTCTGGTCCGACGCCGTCGCCGAGGGCGTGGAATTGAGGCTGACACGCACCGGGCGGGCCGCGGCATACACGCTCACACCGGTCTGGATGACCGCGTCGGGAGCCGCCGAATCCTGGACCGGCAACTACGGGGTCGTCATCGAACGCGGTGCCGATACCGCGATGGTGTTGCGGTGCAGTACCGGTGTGGGCCCACCGGACTTCGGCGAGCTGGTGGTGACGGTCACGACGACCGCCGAATCCACCGGACAGCAGGAACGCTTCCGCAGCGCCCTCTACGATCTCGGGAGCACCGCGCACACGCGGGGCGACATCACACAGGCCCAGCACCTGTGGCAGCAGGCGGCCGAACTCGGCCACCCGGGTGCCGCTTACGATCTCGGTGTCCTCGGTTACCGCGCCGGAGCGCTCGCCGACGCTCAGCGCTGGTGGCGGCTGGCCGCCGAACAGGGCGATCCACGCGCCATGGCCGGACTGGCCGAAGTGCACGAGCGCCGGGGAGATGTGGAGGCGGCGCGGCATTGGCGGGCCCTGGCTCGCGGGAACCGCCCGCCGACTCAGCCCAGGATGCCGCCGAACTCGGCGCCAAGCAGCTGACCTGCGCCGATCACAAGGGCAGCGAGGGTAAGCAAGCCGAAAACGACCACCCACACCCGCGCGGGAATGCGGGTGAGCCAGGCCAGCTGATCGGCATCGGAACCGTCACCGCGCACCGAGACCTGCCACAGTTCGAATACCGCCCGTACCCCGCCGAACAGCAGAAACCAGCTGACCGCATAGCCGAAAACGCCTTGCCACATCGCGCTCCCGTACCAGGAGACCGCGAATGCCGCGCCACCCGCGCATATCACCGCGAGGAATCCGAACAGGTTGCGGATCAACAGGACCACTACCGCCAGTGCGGCGATGAGGATCCACAACATCAACGTCTGCCGCCCGGTGCCGAGCAGTATCGCGAACCCGAGCCCGACGGCCGACGGTGCCGGATATCCGGCGAGGCTGGTCAGCACCATGCCGAAACCCCGTGGTTTGCCGCGCGATACGGTCACCCCCGAGGTGTCCGAATGCAGGCGAATGCCGCTCAGGGTGCGACCGGTGCACACCGCCACCACCGCATGCCCGATTTCGTGGGCAATCGTCACACAGGTCCGCAGGACCCGCCAGACGGGCCGGTACAGCACCACCGCGACCGCGGCCGCGGCCGTCGCCAGCACCACCCACACCGGCGGTTGCGGAGATATCGTCGTCAATCGATCCGTCACCGACGACACCGCATCGGCCACCTGAGACTGCTGCACCGCCGTAGGGTAGCGGCCGGGGTGGTTCCCACCCGTGCGACGGGGTCCCCGAAACGGGAACGCCTAGGCTTGCGGTCGAATTGCCGGGATCGGCCCGGCACTCGGCCTCGACGAGGAGAACGAATGACATCCAGGCGCATCAGAACCGCTCCCGCGCTGTTCGGGATCGTCGCGGTGGCTGCGCTGGGCGCGGGCCTGCTGACCGGATGCTCCGATGTGCAGCAGGCACTCAACAAAGGCGGCGACACGCCGTGCAGCGAGTATGTGCAGCAAGACGCCGACACACAGCGGATGACGGTGACCAAGTTCGTGAAGGAACAGTCCGGCGACGACCACGAGCCTGCCGGCACCGCCGTCGACGCATCCATGGCCGCGGTCGGATTTCTGTGCGCCAATCAGCGCAATGCCGAGACCCCGATCAAGAAGGCCGATCTGCCGGGCATGTTCTTCAACCGGTAGCGCCGATCATCGGCGTGGCAGGAATCGCAAACCGCGCGCGAGGGTCATCAGCGCCCCCTGCCACGCCGCTTGCGGGAGACCGAAGGGGGCATCCAGATTCAGTCCACGGGTCACCACGACGGTCTGCGGTTCGGTGAACTTCAGCAGACCGTCGGGGCCGTGCCGGCGGCCGACTCCGGAAATGCCCATCCCGCCCATCGGCGCGCCGGTGGTACCCCATGCTGGGGCATACCCTTCGTCGACACAGACCGTTCCGGCGCGCAGTCGGGCGGCGATGGCTTCTCCCTCGGACGGCGTGGCTGCCCACACACTGGCGTTCAGTCCGTATTCGGTGTCGTTCGCCCTGCCGATCGCCTCGTCGGCGTCTGCCACCGGGTAGATCGACACCAGCGGACCGAACGTCTCTTCCCGGCCGCACGTCATCTCGTCGGTGACGGCGGTGAGCACCGTGGGCTCGAAGAACAACGGCCCGAGATCGGGGCGAGCCCGGCCGCCGGTGAGCACTTCGGCGCCCTTGGCGGTGGCATCGGCCAGGTGTTGCGTCACCGTCTCCAGCTGGGCCGTCGAGATGAGGCTGCCGATATCGGCCGAAAAGTCATAGGAAGGACCGAGCTTCGCCTGCTGTACCGCAGTGACGAAGCGCTCGGTGAATTCGCGGGCGATCGAGCGCTCGACGTAGATCCGTTCGATCGAGATGCACAGTTGCCCGGCGTTGGAGAAGCAGGCGCGCACCGCCGCCCGGGCCACCTTGGCGAGGTCGGCGCCGCGGGTCACGATCATCGGATTCTTACCCCCCAGTTCCGCGGAGAATCCGATCAGCCGGGTGCCGCACTGCCGGGCGAGGGTGCGCCCCGTCGCCGACGAGCCGGTGAACATCAGATAGTCGCAGTTGTCGACGATCGCGGTCCCGACTACCGTGCCGGGGCCCGGGACCACCTGCAGCACATCACGCGGAACTCCCGCTCGCAGCAACAATTCCACATTCGCCAGCGCCGAATACGGGGTTCGGCTGTCGGGCTTCACGACGACGGCATTCCCCGCCAGCAGCGCCGGAATCGCATCACCGATCGACAGCAGCATCGGGTAGTTCCACGGGGCGATCACCCCGACCACCCCCTTCGGCTGGGTATGCACCCGGGCCTTGTTCAGCAGCGGGAAGGCGCCGGGCACCGCATGTGCACGCAGCAGGGTGGGGGCGGTCCGGGCGAAGTAGCGCGCGGCGAACATCAGACCCATGATCTCTTCCTGTGCAGCCCACCGGGCCTTGCCGGTTTCGGCCTGGATCACGTCCATGAGATAGCCGCGCTCGGCAACGACCAGTTTCCGGTAGCGTTCGAGCACCGCGGCGCGGTCGGCTACCGAGCGAGCCGCCCAACGGCTCTGGGCCACACGTGCTCTGCCGAAAGCGTCGGCAACATCATCCGCGGTGCCGATCGGCACCTCTCCCAGCGGGCGGCCGGTGAATGTTTCGGCGATGGTGGTGCGATCGTGCTCCACCGCATCGTCGACCGATGCGAATGTGCGCAGTCGCTCGAATACCGCCGGTTCCGGTAGTGCCATCCTCGCCTCCCGCATATGAGTGACCATCGGACACATGTAATCTACCGCGCGCGCGGCCGTGGGAGACACAAGCCGGAGGCCATCGACGCCATCGCCGCAACTACGCCATTCGAGCGCTGAACAGCACTCAAACGTGACGTCGGTCATAGTGTGTAGATTGTGACCCATCCGCGTTTCGTTATCGATTTCGCCTCGACCAGGACATTCGTATGCAATCCAGCCCGTCAACGCGAATCCCGTTGAGCGGTACCAAACCTGAAGTTCGAAACAGGACCCGTTATGTTGTGTCGATGTTGAAAGCGAGCCTCAGTATCCGTACTCGGGTCCTGGCAATCGCGCTTATTCCAAGCTTGGCGTTGCTCGGGATAGGTGTAGGCACGGCGGGATATCTGGTGCGGGAGGGGCAGCAATCCGAGGACTGGGCGGCAATCAACCGGGATGCCACAAGCCATGCGCGCGAGGTGGTTTCCGCGGTGGAACAGGAACGGATGCTGTCGCTGTGGCATCTGTCCGGTGAGCAGAACGATCCGGCGGCGCTCAACGCCGTACGTGCCCGGCTCGACACCGCATTCGAGAAACTACAGACATACGAAAACCAGCTGGAGGACAGTCCGGGCGGCAATATCGGTGCGGACACAGGTGGATTCGACACCCTGAAGAAGCGGCTGCCGCAGATCCGCGGGGCGATCGACGCCGGGGCGATGTCACTCGCGGACACCTATGCGGTCTACAACCGAATTCTCGACGCGGTGGCGGTCGGCACCAACCTCATCATGTCCACTGCGCCCGATGCCACGGTTGCATTGGAGCTCGTCAGTGGTCTGCGCACGCTGCATGCGATGGAGGGGATGTCACGCTCGGCGGCGCTCACTCCCGCCGAACTGCGCGGTGGTCCGCAGAGCGATGCACTGCGTGACGACTACCGCAATCTGGTCGGCTACTACCGCACCGAACTCCCGCAGCTGGCCGCCGATCTCACCGGTGACCCGGCCGCCGACAAGCTCCAGGCGGTGCTGACCTCGCCGGAATGGCAGCAGGTCGCCGCGATGGAGAATTACCTCATCAGGCCGCCGGCCCCGGACAAGTACGGCGATGTCGCAGCGCCGCCGATGAGCTTCGCGGACTGGCGAACCGCACAGGAGAAGCTGTCCGAGGAAGTCATCTCCGCATGGGGTTACCTCAACGACCATGCCAACCAGATGGCAGTCGACGACGGCAAGCGCACCGCCACCGCCTCGCTGTGGGCGGGCGCGGGCGTGCTCGCCCTCGCCATCGTGGCCTTCCTGCTGTCGCTGTGGCTGGCCAATCGTCTCATCGGCCGGCTCGAACGCTTGCGTCGCGAGACTCTGGCACTGGCCCAGGACGATCTGCCCGAGACGATGCGCAAGGTGAGTGCGGGCGAGCACGTCGATACCGAGGCCGGGAAGCTCGATTTCGGCGACGACGAGATCGGCTCGGTCGCCAACGCTTTCAACCGCGCACACACCGCGGCCGTCTCCGCGGCGATCACCGAGGCGCGGACCCGGGAGGGTGTGCGGGCAGTGTTCCTCAACATCGCCCACCGCAGCCAGATGGTGGTGCATCGCCAGCTCG
>NZ_BDCA01000050.1 GCF_001613265.1 Nocardia vermiculata NBRC 100427 | reverse complement strand
GGACTACGCCCGGGTGCGGGCACACCGGATGCCGCAGGTATTCATCGTCGGCAACGTGGTCGCCGACCTCATCCACCTGCTCGCCGAGCTGGTCGACAATGCGACCTCGTTCTCCCCGCCGCAGTCACGCGTGGAGGTCAGCAGCAACGTGGTCGGCAAGGGGGTGGCGATCGAGATCAGCGACCAGGGCATGGGCATGCCGCCCGAGGAACTCGAGCGCGCCAACGAGATGCTGCGTAATCCACCGGATTTCGGCGTCGCGACACTGTCGGCGAATTCGCGTCTGGGATTGTTCGTGGTCGCGCAGCTCGGTGTACGCCACGGCATCTCGGTGCGCCTGGCCGAATCCGAGTACGGCGGCATCCGCGCCATCGTGCTGGTGCCGACCACCGTCGTGGCCACGGATGCACCCGTCAGCGATCACGTCCCGGAGCGATTCGGTGGTCGGCGTGAGGCCCTGATGACCAGTGAGATGCCCGCCCTGGGTTCGTCCGAATCGGCCGCTGCCGCAACCGGTGTCGCCACATTGGCACCGCCGCCACCGGCTCCCGGCGCGGTGCGCCCGCAGCCGCCGGCGCTGCCGTCGCAGGCTCAGGCCTGGTCGGAATCCGGCGGCCCGCGGGCCTGGGCGGACTCGGTGGGGTCGGAACAGACCGGCACGCTGCCGGGTGCCGAGCCGACCGGTCGCCATGTCGCGCGTCCGCGGCACGAGCGCGCCACTCCGGCCACCGAACCGGAGTCCCGCACCGGCTCCCGGCCCGCGCCCGGCACCGGCGGTCGCCCGCCGTTGCCCCGCCGGCGCCGACAAGCCAGTCTCGCACCGGAACTGGCGCACGACCCCGAACCCGACGCATCCGCCGAGCCCGACGGGCAGCAGCGTGCGCGCTCGGCGGAACAGGCTCGGGATCTGATGTCCGCCATCGAGAACGGAACCAGACAGGGCCGGCGTTCGCAGTCGCAACCCGGCCACCCCATCGGGGACGAACAGGAAGGCGAAGGTGACTTCTTCCAACGCAGGTGATCTGAACTGGCTGCTCGACGATCTGGTCGATCGCCTGGCCGGTGTGCGCTACGCGGTAGTGCATTCCACCGACGGGCTGCTGCTGGGCCGATCCACGACGATGAGCCGTGAAGATGCCGAACACTTCGGTGCCATGTCGGCAACCTTGTACGGGCTCGCTCGCAGCGCCGGACACCGCTTCGACGGCGGTGGCGTTCGTCAGGCCGTCATCGAACTCGACCGTGCAGTACTGTTCGTCACGGCGGCCGGTAGCAATGCGTGTATCGCATTGCAGGCCAACGACAACGCGAATCTGGGTATGGTGGCCTACGAAATGAATCTCACCGTACAGCGCGTCGGCAACTATCTGTCCACGGATCCCCGTCACGGCCTGGCCGAACACGTGGAGCACAGATTGTCATGACACGCATAGGTCAACCGTGGTTCGACGACGCAGCGGGCCCGTTGGTCCGGCCGTACGCCGTAACGCGGGGCCGCACCATGGGGGCGGGACACGATCTGGATATGCTTACCCTCGTGGTGACCGTGTCCCCCGCTCCGCCACTGCGGCGCGCCGAACCGGAATACGCGGAAATCGTCCAGCTGTGCCGATCTCCGTTGTCGGTAGCCGAGGTCTCGGCGTGGCTGCGGTTACCCCTGGCGGTGACCAAGATCCTCGTAGGTGATCTCATCGCCGAGGGCCTGCTGAACTTCCGTGCTCCCGCCGGCACCGAATCCGACAACGACACTGCCGGTCTCGGTGAGCTGAACATCTTGCGAGCAGTACTCGATGGAATCCGAAAGCTGTAGAACACCGTGCCTGATAATTCGTCCCATGCCGACCTGGCTGCCTCGGTCAAAATCCTCGTAGCCGGCGGCTTCGGCGTCGGTAAGACCACGATGGTGTCCTCGATCAGCGAGATCGCACCGCTGCGTACCGAGGAAATGATCACCGAATTGTCCACCGGCATCGACGATTTGTCGGGCGTGGAGGGCAAGACCACCACCACGGTGGCACTCGACTTCGGTCGCATCACCATCGACCAGAGCCTGGTGCTGTATCTGTTCGGCACCCCCGGACAGGACAGATTCTGGTTCCTGTGGGACGAATTGGCGCGCGGTGCCCTCGGCGCCGTGGTCATCGCCGACACCCGACGGCTGGAGAACTCCTTCGCCGCGATCGACTTCTTCGAGCGCCGCGGTCTGTCCTTCGCCATCGCGGTGAACTGCTTCGACAGCGCACCGGTCTACACCACCGAGGAGGTCCGTGAGGCACTCGACCTCGACGGGAACATCCCCGTGGTGCTCTGCGATGCGCGAGACCGCAATTCGTGCAAGACGGTGCTGATGACCCTCGTCGAGCACCTGATTGCTCGCGCTACGACCTCGGTGGCCTGAGCGGAACGTCCACTTCCGCGAAACTGCCGATCCAGCGGTGCGGTGGGCGTGGGGCGTTCGGCTCCCCCGTGCGGCTGACGCCGATCGCCTGCCACCCCGCCGCCGCCGCCGCATCCAGTTCGTCCGGGTGATCGGACAGAAACAGGATCTCGGCAGCAGGCACGCCGATCGCGGCGCCGATCCGGTGGTATGACCGGGACTCCCGCTTGGCGCCCGCATTGGCCAGATCGAACCAGTCCCCGATCAGTGAGGCCAGTTCGCCCCCGCGCGCGTACGCGAACCAATCCTGTTGATTGCGAACCGAACCCGAGGAATACACAGACAGCACGATCCCGGCGGCATGCCAGGCACGCAGGACAGCAGGTACGTCCTCGAAGAATTCGCCGTGCAGGTCGCCGGCCCGGAAGCCGTCCGCGCAGATCAGCCCCTGCGCAGCTTTCAGCGGCGCGGCCTTGACGTCGGAATCCAGCCAGTCGCGCAGGATCTCTGCGATCTCCTGCACCCCGGCATCGCCGCGCTCGGCCAGCTCACGGGTCTGTTCGAGGACAGCGGCGGCGACATCGGTTCGATGGTCGGCCAGCCACTGCGGCAGCCGCCTGCGGGTATAGCCGTAGAGATCCTCGCGCACGGCACGGGTCGGACTCGTGGTCCCCTCGATATCGAGGACGATGGCGCTGATCACGAGGCGAGCTGATCCAGGCTCGGGAACTTCTCGGCGATGCGGTCACCGGTGAAATCACCGACCCAGCCGTCGGCCTCCTCGAAGAACCGGATGGCGACGAAATCCGGCCGAGCACCCATATCGAACCAGTGCCGGGTGCCGGCCGGAACCGACACCAGATCGCCTGCCTCGCATACCACCGCGACGACTTCCGGTTCCAGGTGCAGATAGAAGCAACCGCGACCCGAGACGAAGAACCGCACCTCGTCCTCGCCGTGGCGGTGTTCGGACAGAAACTTCTCCCGGGCCGCACGGGCGCGATCGGGCCACTGCGGATCGGTATCGTCGGGATGGATGCGCGCGACATCGATATGGCGGTAGCGCTCGTCGGCGTCGAGTTCACCGATTCGCTCGCCGTAGTAGCCGAGAATCTCGTCGGTGGAGATCTCGGCGGTGATCGGCGTGGCGGGCCATCGGTCGAACAGCACTCCGCGCAGCGCGAGTTCGGCCGCGATACGTTCGGGATCGGTGGTGTGCAGGCGAATGTCGTCCGGATCGGTGTCGGCGGCGATCTGCACCAGGGTCATTGCGCTTGCTCCTCGAAGATGCGGGTGGTGATGTCGTGACGTCCGGTGAGCGAGGCGAGTTCGCACAGTGCTTCCAGGCATTCCGCGCGGTCGCGGGCCTGTGCGAGATCGGTACCCCACGCCGTGATGCCGTGGCCGGCGATGCACAGTACCGGAGGCGCGGTCGGATTCGCATCCAGATATCGCGCGACATCCGTGCCGATCTGCGCGACCTCGCGGTGGTTGGCGAAGACCGGGACGTCCACGGTCTCCCCGCCGGCGAGCCCCTTGATCAGTTCGAATCCGCCGAAGCGCAGTGTCGTCGCGCCGTGACACGTGGCGGCGGTGGCGTGTGGCGAATGCACGTGCACGACTGCGCCCGCATCGGTGCTGCGGTATATCGCGGTATGGATCGTGGTTTCCGCGGACGGACGCCGGGCCCCGGTAACGACTTCCGCGTCGTCGATACGCACCCGGACCATATCGGCCGGCGACAGCTGCCCCTTGGACAGACCGCTTCCGGTGATCACGGCAGCGGCACCGTCGCGGGCGGAGATGTTTCCCGCGGTGCCCGGCATCCAGCCGCGGGCGTAGAGTTCCGCCGCCACGGCCGCGATGTCCGCACCGAGTACCGTCTCGGCGGTCCGGTCGGCCGCCGCAGCCACTTCCGGGTGCTCGCCTCCCCCACGGGACTCGGGCGACGACGGTGCAGGGGACGCATCCTCGATCAAACCGTTCTCGGTGACGACCGCGGTGACCAGTTCCGGCGGTGTGACGTCGAACGCCGGATTGAAGACCTCTGTCCCGGCCGGCGCTGCCACATAGTCGCCGATGGTCGTGATCTCGTCTGCGCCACGCTGTTCCACGATGATCTCGGCACCGGTCGCGGTCGCGATGTCCCGACTGGATTCGGGTGCCACCACGATGAACGGGATGCCGTGATGACGCGCGGCCAAAGCCAGCCCGTAGGTGCCGATCTTGTTGGCGACCGCCCCGTCGGCGGTGATGCGGTCGGCCCCCACGATCACGCAGTCGACCTGCCCGGTGGCCATCGCCCACGCCGCCGCCGAATCCACGGTCAGCCGGTGCGTGATGCCCGCTTCCGCCAGTTCCCAGGTGGTCAGTCGCGCACCCTGCAGCAACGGCCGCGTCTCGTCGACCAGCACGCTGTCGACCGCGCCGCGCGCGTGCAGGACGCGCAGGGCGCCGATCGCGGTGCCGAAAGCGGTGGTGGCCAGGCGGCCGGTATTGCAATGGGTCAAGATCCGCAGCGGCCGAGCGGGACACAGCCTTTGGACCAGGTCGGCAGCGTGACCTGCCGCGGCGCGATTGACACGACCGTCTTCGTCGAGCATCGCCCGAGCCTCCGCCAGCACGGCCTCCGGGCCGCCGGGCAGCTGTACCAGGGCCCGGCGCACACCCCAGGACAGGTTGACCGCAGTGGGCCGTGCCGCCTCGATACGCACGGCCTCGGCCTCGACTCGCGCTGTGTCGCCGCCATGTTCCCGGGCGGCCAGCGCGACACCGAAGGCCGCGCACACACCGATCGCCGGTGCACCCCGCACAGCAAGTGTGGCGATCGCGTCGATCACCTGGTCGACCGTGGTGAGACGCAGCGTGCGGACCTCGTGCGGCAGTGCGCGCTGATCGATCGTGACCACGGCACCGTCGACCCAACTGATCGAACCTTCACCCATTCCGTGCAACACCCTCACCACACTCGACTGGTTGTCCACTGAAACGGTAGCGAATCAGGACTCGTCGGTGTGCACCAGGTTTGTCCTCTTCCGGATCGGATCCCCGCAGCTCACCGTGGTCGGGCGGTGCGCTGCACATTCCGGATGAGAGTGCATTCGCTGCACGATTGCATCCGATGCGTATTCGCCCCGCGGGCGTGGAAGCACACCGGCCGGTCAGGCACCGCCGAAGGCGAGCGTGACGTTGTGTCCCCCGAAGCCGAAGGAGTTGCTCAGCGCGTGGGCGATGCGCTGTGGCCGGGCCGTGCCGTGCACGATGTCGAGATCCACATTCGGGTCCGGATCGTCGAAGTTCAGTGTGGGTGGCACGGATTCGCCGGCGATCGTGCACAGCGTGAGAATCGCCTCCAGCGCGCCTACCGCACCGATCGAATGACCGAGAGCGGACTTCGGCGCGTATACCGAAGCATGCGGGGCCACCGCGGCGATGGCATTGGCCTCGGAGGCATCGCCGACCGGCGTCGAGGTCGCGTGGGCGTTGACGTGATCGATATCGGACGGGACGAGCCCGGCGGCCGCGATCGCCTTGCGCATCGCCCGCGCGGCTCCGGCGCCGTCGGGTTCGGTTCCGGTGATGTGATAGCCGTCGGAGGTGATGCCGGCCCCGAGTACCCGCCCGTGCACGCGCGCTCCACGGGCCCGGGCGAACTCCTCCGATTCGAGTACCAGCAGCGCGCCGGCCTCGCCGAACACGAAGCCGTCCCGGTCACGGTCGAAAGGTCGTGAGGCCAGGGCCGGTTCGGCGTTGCGGGTACTCATCGCCCGCATCATGGCGAAGCTCGCGATCGGGACCGCCTCGATGTATCCCTCGACGCCACCGGCGATCACGACATCAGCCTCGCCGGTGCGGATCAGTCGCCATGCGTGTGCGATCGCCTCGGCACCGGACGAGCACGCCGAGGTCGGCGCGTAGACGCCCGCCTTCGCCCCGAACTCGAGGCCTACCCGGGCAGCAGGGCCGTTCGGCATCACCATCGGGACGGTCAGGGGTGGGACCTTGCGGTAGCCGCCCTCGCGCATCGCGTCGACGGCGGTCATGAAGGCATCGCCGCCGCCGAGCCCGGTGCCGATCGCGACGCCGAGGCGTTCGGGGTCGGTGTCCGGCGCTCCGGCGTGTGCCCAGACCTGCCGGCCGAGGACCAATGCGAGTTGCTGGACGTAGGAGTGCCGGCGCTGCTCGATCCGGGTGAGATGTTCGCCCGGCTGTTCGGTGAGCCGTCCACCGATGCGTACCGGCAGGTCGTAACGCGTGACGAAGTCGTCGGTCAGCGGGCCGATTCCGCTCTTGCCGGCCAGTAGTGCCGCCCAGGTGCTGTCCAGATCCGGTCCGAGGCAGGTGGTGGTGGCCATCCCGGTCACGACGACGTCAACCGGTGTTTGTGTAGCGTTTGTTACACTCATGGCTTGTATGAATACCCGTAGCGACCGCTACAGTCAACAGGTGCCCAGACCCGTGAACCAGGACCGGCGCGCCGAACTACTCGCCGGGGTCATCGCCTATATCGGCGAATACGGACTGATCGAGCTGTCGCTGCGCCCGCTGGCCGACTACCTCGGCACCAGCTCTCGCATGCTGATCCACTACTTCGGCACCAAGGAGCAGATGCTGGTCGCCGCGCTCGAGACCCAGCGTCCGGATATCGTCGGCATGTTCGCGGGCGTGCCCGACCTTCCCTCCTTGCGCCGCAAGCTCATCGAATCGTTCAGTGTGAACATCACCTCTGAATGGATGGCCAGCACACGGGCGCTTCATCAGGTGCTGGGCGCGGCGACAGTGCCCGGAAGTCCCTTCGCGAGCTACGCCGAGGACGTCGTGAGCACGTTGGTCGCCGCACTCGCCGACGCGCTACGTGAGCTGGAGCCCACGGTCCCGGACCCGGAATCGACCGCGACCGTTCTCGTTTCCGGTGTGCGCGGGCTGCTACAGCACAGAATGCTCACCGGCGACACCGCTCGGGTGTCGCGAGCGGCCCGGCTACTGATCACTCAATCGCTGAGTGTTGTGAGCGCCGGTGAATGACGTTCCGAGCCGCCTCGGGACAGCTGAAACAGGTTTCAGTATGGTTGTCCGCATGGCATTCGTGATCGATGAAACGGTGGAGATCGCCGCCCCCGCGCCGGTGGTGTGGAAGGTCCTCACGGACTTCGCGAAGTATGGCGAATGGAATCCCTTCGTGCTCCGGTGCAACAGCACTCTGGAGCCTGGAGATCCGATCGATATGCGGGTGCGCCTGGTGGGGCCGAAAGCGTTCCCGCAGCGGGAATACATTCGTGACCACATCCCCGGTGTGGAATTCGGCTACCGGATGAAGCCTGTACCGGGTGGCATGCTGCACAGTCTGCGCACTCACACCGTGACTCCGCTCGGTGACGGCCGTTGCCGCTATCGGTCACATTTCGAACTGGCGGGCCACCTACAGCCGGTCGTGACTGCTCTGCTGGGCACCGCGCTGCGCCGTGGCTTCGGACAGATGACAGCAGCGGTCGGACCGCGCGCCGAATCTGTGGGTTAGTCCGCCGGTTCGGCTTCGAACGGGACGACATTGCCGGCGGCGTCGCGATTGCCGCGCTGCGCCTCGATCGCGGCGACCAGCTCGTTCACATCGTTCCAGGTGCGGGCCGGGTCGCCGTCGAGATTGCCGATGTGATACCAGATTTCGGTATCCCGATAGCGCACCAGCCCTGTGCCCCGCTCGTCCACGCGGACATCGAGCTCCCCGGACACCGTCCCTTCCTCGTCGGTCATGACGGCGGCCTTACCGGTGATTTCGATGATGTCGCCTATGTGAACTCTCCTCGCTCGACGCAGTCGCCGACTGCGGTCCGCAATGCGGTCTGTTCGTCCAGGTCGATCGTGAGGCCGTACTTTACCTTGATTCGGATATAGCGCTGCACATATTCACACCGGAAGCTGCCCGGCGGCAGGTAATCGGAGGCGTCCTGATCACCTTTCGACCTGTTCGCGGAGGGATCGGACGCGACCAGATTGACGGCGTCGTTGGCGACATTGCGCCGCGTGTCCTCGGAGCCCGACTTCGCCCCGGACCGCCACGCCTCGGCCAACGGCACGATGTGTTCGGCATCGACCCCGGACGGGTTGGTGATCCACTTGTAGGGCTTGAGCTCTCCGGTCTTGCTGTCGAGCACGCCGTAGTGGTCGCGCCAGCCACCGTCCTTGCCGACAGTCAGATCGCAGGTAGCGGGGTCGAGGGTCACCGATCCGGTGGCGTCGCGCAACATCATCACGTCGCGGGTGGTGCATTTGGCATAGTGCGCGAAGGTGTCACCGAAGCCGTGCTCGGGAGTGTTCTTGTCCCAATGCGGAAATTCGTCACGGCTGTAACCGGACATCGACGCTTCCTTGCCCACCTTCAGTTGCGCCAGCAGGCCCTCGACCTCCTTTCCGGACATGGTCGGGGCAGCACCGGAATCGGGTGTCGTTTCCTTGGAATCGTCGAACACGCTGTAGGCGACCGCCAGCACCACGGCCAGCACCACCGGAGCCAGGATGGTGAACAGCCGGCGCAGGCCGTTCGAACCGGATACCTTCATCGCCGAACCTCGATCGCCGCACCACACCCGCATCCCACATACCGCTCCGGGGAGCGAGATCCGTTGCCTGTCGGCACAATTCCGGCAAACCTGCCGACCGGGGGGAACTGAGCTCTTTGTCGGCCACATCCGGGCCGTTCACCATGTGTACTTCTCATCGCCGATACAGAGTGTCAACCCGTACCGGCAAACCGCAAGTGCGCGAGCTCGTTCGACTCGGACCCGGCACACGAAAAACGTCCGGCCGGGTGCAGGGGCACCCGGCCGGACGTTCGGGCTCGGGGTCAGCTGTTGAGCTTGTTCAGTCGCTCGCAGGCTTCGAGGTACTCCTCCATGAGCCGCTGCATGACATCGGAGGTGCGCTCGATCTTGTTCATCTGGCCGACGACCTGGCCGACCGGATTGAAGTTCACGTCCTTGGCGGCCTCCGGGTAACGGTGACCCCGCTTGACGCCGTCGAGGGCGACCATCATCTGCAACGGCATGCCGAGCGGATCCGGGTTCTCCGGGTTCTCCCAGGCGTCGGTCCAGTCGTTGCGGAGCATGCGGGCGGGCTTACCGGTCCATGCACGCGAACGGATGGTGTCGTGACTGCTGGCGTCGATGTAGGTCTGCATCTGTGCCGGCGGCACGTTGGCCTCCTCCACGGTCAGCCAGATGGAGCCGGTCCAGGCACCCGCAGCGCCCATCGCCATCGCCGAGGCGACCTGACGGCCGTTGCCGATACCACCGGCGGCCAGCACCGGCAGATCGCCCACCGCATCGATCACCTGCGGCCACAGCACCAGCGAGGAGATCTCACCGCAGTGCCCGCCTCCTTCGGTGCCCTGGCAGACGACGAAATCCAATCCGGCACGCTTGTGGTTCATCGCGTGCTTGACCGAACCGCACAGCGCGCCGATCAGGCGGCCCGAATTCTGGACCTTCTCGATGATGTCGTCGGGCGGGGTGCCGAGCGCATTGGCGACCAGCTTCGCCTTGGGGTGCTTCAGGATCACGTCGACCTGCGGACCGGCGGTCGTCGCCGTCCAGCCCAGCAACTGCTCGTGATGTTCACCCTCGGGCAGCTTCGGGACGCCGTGGTCGGCGAGAATCTTCTCCGCGAAATCGCGGTGACCCTGCGGAACCAGTTTGGCCAGTTCGGCTTCGAGCTGCGCCGGACTCAGGTCGTCGATGCCCTTGCCCTCGTACTTCGACGGGATGACGAGGTCGACGCCGTAGACGCCGTTGACATGCTCGTCGAGCCAGGCCAGTTCGACTTCCAGTTCCTCGGCGGTGAAACCGACCGCACCCAGTACGCCGATTCCGCCGGCGTTACTCACCGCGGCGGCCACGTCGCGGCAATGGGTGAAAGCGAAGATGGGGACATCAATGCCCAGTCGTTCGCAGATCTCGGTATGCATGGCGGGGTGACTCCTCTGGTCTTCCGGCGCTGGAACTTCGCCACAACACTAGAACACGTTTCATATCCAGACTAGTGTCCGGACAGTAAGTAAGCGAGATCCTGACGGAAAAAGGGGTCGCGATTGGGTGTGATAAGCGCGCGCGGTGTCAAGAGGTGGCGCCCTCACGGAGCGGCCGGCCAGGGCAACATGTTCTAGTTGAGGTGTCGATCCGGTGAGGTGACACCGGTGTCGAGGTCAGCTTTCGGCGGCGCGGGCCAGGAACTGCTTGCGCTCGACGACCGCGCGGCGCACGGTCCCGTCGGCAACGAGACTCGCACCGACATGAACGACGACACGGAAGGTGAGCCGGTCCCCGTCGATCTCCACGAGGCGAGCGCCGACGACGAGCGTCGTTCCGGGCGGACTGGGACGACGGTGCCGCAACGAGACCTCGATGCCGACCGTCGTATGCCCCGAGTGCAGTTTGTCCCGCACTGCCAGCAGGGTGGCGTGTTCGGCGAGCGCGACGACGCGTGGAGTCGCGAGCACATCGACATCGCCGCTCCCGAACGCGGTCGCGGTATCGGCAGCGGTGACCTCGACACTGAATTCGGCCGCCAGGCCGGGCTGCAGCTTCACAATCGCTACCGTAGCGGCATGCGCCCGGGTGCCGCCGGTGATGCGCCGCCCGGGCGAGTTCGGGCACCCTCGCTCATCCGACGGATACGCGTGGGGCCGCACTGCTCAGCAGCCGAAGCGCCGAGAGTGCAACCCACAGCCCACCGACCGTGATGCCGAGCCGCTCGATGAGCCCCGTCGGCCCCCCGTCCATCATTTGTGCGGTCAGGACGAAGGCGATATAGGAGACGGCGAGCAGTGTGCCCGTGAGCATCGAGTACCGGGCCCACCGGCGTCGTCCGAGCATTCGATCGCGCCGTGCGAATACGACGCACGCCGCGATCAGTGAACCGAACTGCACCAGGCCCAGCAGACTGTGAACCGCGCCGTGGACGGTCGTCTCACTCGAGGCTCCCGGTGGATAACCCAGTGACGGGTCGGGAAGGACCGGCCCGATGGCGAGGAAGGTGCAGGCGTACACCCCGAGCAGGATCGGCCCCCAGGTGGAGCCACGCCCGCTGCGCAGCACCAGTCTCGTCCCGACGGCGTAGGCCAGCAGCAGCGTACCGGTGACGATGTAGTTGGTGATCTGCATCCACCCGCCCTCGCCCAGTTCGAGGTTGCTGTCCGGGACGACCCGGGCATCGTAATCCGGACGCACGGCCCCCAGGACGAGCAGGACGACGATGTTGAGTGGTGGGGCGATGACACCGCACGCCAGTAGCGATCCGATCACCGCCGCCGCCGGCGGCTCTCCCGGGCTCGGTGCTGCGGATTCCGTAGGTCTGAGGGTGTCGGTCACGACACATGTCCTCTCGTCGATCGGATGACAGTTCACGTGGTGTGCGGACGACCGCACCGTGAAGGTGAATCCCACTGTCGCCCGGTCGGTCGCCGCGAAGATTGGAAAAATGTTCGCCGAGACCTGGTCGGAGGCACCGGCATCCGCCTCGACAACCGCGCGAGCCGGCCCCGACGGGGTGACGTGCAGCGCGGCACGAAGACCGGCGTAATATCGCACATATGTTCGAGTCGGTCCCGGATGCGGCTGGGGGCGGTGTGCATGCCGCACAGCCCTGCGCGGCGATTCTGCATGCCGATCTGGATTCCTTCTACGCCTCGGTCGAACAGCGCGATGCGCCACATCTGCGGGGCAAGGCGGTGATCGTCGGCGGCGGAGTGGTGCTGGCAGCGAGTTATGAAGCGAAGGCGTACGGGGTTCGTACGCCGATGAATCTGCGACAAGCGCTGCGGCTGTGTCCCCACGCCGTGGTCGTCCCGCCCCGGATGTCGGCCTATACGCAGGCGAGCCGGGCGGTGTTCGACATCTTTCGCGACACCAGCCCGAACGTGGAGGGCCTGTCCATCGATGAAGCGTTCCTCGACGTCGGTGGCTTACGACGCAGTGTGGGCGAACCGGTCGACATCGCCACGCGGTTGCGGGCCCGGGTGCGTTCGGAGGCCGGGCTGCCCATTTCGGTCGGAGTGGCGCGCAGCAAGTTCCTCGCCAAGGTGGCCAGCGCCGTGAGCAAGCCCGACGGTTTGCTGGTGGTGCCGCCGGAGGGCGAACTCGACTTCCTGCATCCATTGCCGGTCGAACGGCTCTGGGGTGTCGGCGAGGTGACCGCCCGGACCTTGCACGAGCACGGCATCAGCCGGATCGGGCAGTTGGCGGACGCCGATCCGCTGGAGTTGCGCGGCCTGCTCGGACGCGCGGCGGGACGGCATCTGTATGCGCTGGCCTGGGCCCAGGATCCGCGGCGGGTAGACAGCGGCCGCCGGCGACGCTCGATCGGGGCCCAGCGCGCATTGGGGAATCGGACCCGTACCGGTGACGAGATCGAGGCCTACCTGCTCGGGCTCGTCGACCGCCTCGGCCATCGGCTGCGCGCGGCACAGCGCAGTTGCCGAACCGTGGTGCTGCGCTTGCGCTTCGGCGATTTCAGTCGTGCCACCCGATCCCGCACGCTGTCCGCAGCCACCGACGACGGCGCGACGATCCTGACTGCCGCGCGCACCCTGCTCGCCGCAGCACGTCCATCGATCGCCGACCGTGGCCTCACTCTCATCGGCGTGGCACTGACAAATCTGCAGAACACCGATCCGCGCCAA
>NZ_BDCA01000049.1 GCF_001613265.1 Nocardia vermiculata NBRC 100427 | reverse complement strand
GCCGTGGGGGTGGCGCCGGTCGGGGTGCCCCTCGGCGCGGCCGGGCGGGCACTCGTTCGGCGGCTCCCCGCCCACGTAGCGCGCCGCGGCGGCGCGGCCCCTCGCCCGCGGATGCGTTCACCCGCCTGCGGTTCGGGGTGGGTCGCATCGTGATGTTGGCGGCGCTGCTGGTGGTGGCGATGCAATTGCTGTGGCTGCAAACATTTTCCGCGCCGAACCTGTCCGCCGAGGCGGCCAGTCAACGCACGGTGCACGAGACGGATTGGGCGTTGCGCGGCTCCATTCGCGACCGCGACGGCCGGGCTCTGGCGTTCACGATGGCGACCAAGAAGCTGAGTTTCCGGCCGGTCGCGGTGCGGAAGGAACTGGCCGAGGCCCGCAGTAAGAGCAACGAGGCGCCCGAGGTCGACAAGCGGCTGGAGGCCATCGCGAAGATGCTCCACGAGAAGCTCGGCGAAGGTGCCCCGGCAGAGGCCGATCTGCTGGCGAAGCTGCGCAGCGACGACAAGTTCGTGTATCTGGCCTACAACGTCGATTCCCGGATCGCCGGTGAGATCACCGAGCGCTTCCCCGAGGTCGGGACCGAACGTCAGGACACGCCGGTTTACCCCGGCGGCTCGCTGGCGGCCAATATCGTCGGCGCCACCGGCTGGGACGGCCACGGTCAGGTGGGGCTCGAGGCCTCGATGGATTCGGTGCTGGCCGGTACCGACGGTTCACACAGCTACGACCGCGGCTCCGACGGCGCGGTCATTCCCGGCAGCGAGCGGGACAAGGTGCCGGCGGTCAACGGCTCCGACGTCGAGCTGACCATCGACTCCGATCTGCAGTACTACGTGCAGCAGCAGGTGCAGGAGGCCAAGGACAAGTCGAAGGCGAAATCGGCCTCCGCGGTGGTGCTGGATGCGCACACCGGGCAGGTGCTGGCCATGGCCAACAACAACACCTTCGATCCGTCCCGAGACCCGAAGTACTGGGATGCTGCCAATATCGGCAACCCGGCGGTGACCGATGCCTTCGAGCCGGGCTCGGTGAACAAGATCATCACTGCGGCGGCCGCCATCGAATCGGGTGTCACCACGCCGGAGGAAGTGCATCAGGTGCCCGGTGATATCGAGATGGGCGGTGTGACCGTGCACGATGCCTGGTCGCACGGGGTCGCGCCGTTCACCACCACCGGAATCTTCGGGAAATCCTCCAATGTGGGGACCCTGCTGCTGGCCCAGAAGGTCGGCAAGGATCGCTTCTGGGATGCGGTGCAGCGGTTCGGCCTGGGCAAGCGCACCGACGTGGGGCTGCCCGGCGAAAGCGGCGGAATCGTGCCCCCGCGCGATCAGTGGTCCGGCTCCACCTTCGCCAATCTCCCTATCGGCCAGGGGCTTTCGATGACCCTGCTGCAGATGACCGGAATGTACCAGGCCATCGCGAACGACGGTGTGCGGATCCCGCCCCGGATCGTCAAGGATGTGGTCGGCCCCGACGGCAATCGGGAGTCCGAACCACAGCCGGACGGGGTGCGGGTGGTGAGTGCGGACACCGCGAAAACCCTGCGCCGAATGTTCCAGGCGGTCGTACAGGCCGACCCGACCGGGAATCAGCAGGGCACCGGCGTGCCGGCGGCGGTCGAGGGATACCGCATCGCCGGGAAGACCGGTACCGCGCAGCAGATCGACGAGAATTGTCAGTGCTACTCCAACAGCCGCTACTGGATCACCTTCGCCGGAATCGCCCCGGCCGACGACCCGCGCTATGTCATCGGCATCATGCTCGACGCCCCGGAGCGCAGCTCCGACGGCAGCGGCGGAATGTCGGCCGCGCCGCTGTTCCACAACATCGCGTCCTGGGCACTGCAGCGCGACCGGATCCCACCCTCGGCCGAACCACCGAAACCCCTTGTGCTCGAGGCGCTGTAGGCGTGTACGGAGCCCGGAAACCCTTCCCGGTGCGGGTGCGGGAGCGGTGAGACCCGGTGGCCCGTGCGCGCGAGGTGCCCATGCTGCATGGCCCTCGATCGCTCACGGGTAACCTGACTCCCCGACCCCGATTCCAGACACCCGATGCACAGATGTGCGAACCGGAAAGGACCCTGGTGCCCGTGCAGCCCAGCCCGCAGGTGCTTCGCCCGGCCGTGACGTTGTCGACGCCCGTCACCGACGTTGCCGAACTCACCGGTGCCCGGCTGAACTCCGGCGCCGCGGCCGGTGTCGAGGTCACCGGTATCGAGCAGCGGTCGCACGCGGTGCAACCCGGAGATCTGTTCGCCGGTCTGGCCGGTGCCAACGCCCACGGCGCGCGTTTCGCCGCCGATGCCATCGCGCGCGGTGCGGTAGCCGTGTTCACCGACGCCGCCGGGGCGGAGCTGATCGGCACGGTCGAGGTTCCCGTGCTGGTGCACGACGACCCCCGCGCCGTGCTCGGGGAGTTGTCGGCCGCTGTCTACGGGCACCCCTCGCGGCGGTTGCGCGTCATCGGCATCACCGGCACGTCCGGTAAAACCACCACGTCGTACCTGGTGGAGGCCGGTTTGGCTGCGGCCGGAGTGTCGACCGCGCTGATCGGCACGATCGAGACCCGGATCGGCGGCGACCGTGTTCCGAGCGCGTTGACCACCCCCGAGGCGCCGCAGCTGCATGCGATCTTCGCGCTGATGGTCGAACAGGGCGTCGAGGCCGTGGTGATGGAGGTGTCCAGCCACGCGCTGGCGCTGGGCCGGGTCGACGGCGTGCACTTCGCACTCGGCGCGTTCACCAACCTCTCGCAGGACCACCTGGATTTCCATGCCGATTTCGAGGACTATTTCGCGGCCAAGCGCCGGCTGTTCGTGCCCGAGCCCGGTGCGCCCACCCGACAGGTCGCGGCCGATACGTGTGTGATCTGCGTCGATGACGCGTGGGGCCTGCGGCTGGCGCGCGAGGCCGGTGGGCGCGCGACGGTGGTGACCGTTGCGACCACCGAATCCGCGACCGGTGAGAACGAGCCGGAATGGACGGTCACCGATGCCGCGGCCCTGGTCGACGGCGGACAGCGCTTCACCGCGGTGGGTCCCACCGGTCCGGTCGAGGCACGATTGCGGCTGCCGGGACGCTACAACATCGCCAACGGGCTGCTGGCCCTCGCGGTGTGCGCGAATGCCGGCGCGGATGCCGGCACCGTGGCCGCTGCCCTGGGCGAGGTCGATGTGCCGGGCCGGATGCAGCGCGTCGGTGAGGGCCAGAATTTCCTGGCCCTGGTGGACTACGCGCACAAGCCCGCCGCGGTGGAGTCGGTGATCGCCACGCTGCGGCGACAGTTGCGCGACACCGGCGGCCGGCTGGCCGTCGTGGTCGGTGCCGGCGGCGATCGCGATGCCGGTAAGCGCCCGCTGATGGGGGCGACCGCGGCGCGGGGGGCGGAACTGCTCGTGATCACCGACGACAACCCCCGCACCGAGGACGCCGCCGAGATTCGTGCCGCGGTCCGGGCGGGGGCGCTGGGGATCGCCGAGGCCGAACGCGGTGAGGTGCGCGAGATCGGGGACCGTGCCGAGGCCATCGCCGCCGCGGTGGACTGGGCACGACAGGGTGATGTGGTGCTGGTGGCGGGTAAAGGACACGAGACGGGGCAGGAGATTGCGGGTGTGAAGTATCCGTTCGACGACCGTGAGGTGCTGGCGCAGGCACTGCTACGGAAAATTGCTGCGCCCGACAACAAGGACCTGACGGTTTCATGATCGAAATGACCCTGCGGGAGATCGCCGAGATCGTGGGCGGCACGCTGCACGATGTGAGCGACCCCGCGGCGACGGTGACCGGTGCGGTCGAATTCGATTCGCGCCGAATCAATTCCGGAGATCTGTTCCTGGCGTTGCCCGGTGAGCACGTCGACGGGCACGACTACGCGGACCGGGCGGTGGCCGCCGGTGCGGTCGCGGTGCTGGCCGCGCGGCCGGTGGGAGTACCGGCGGTGGTCGTCGCACCGGCGGCGACCGAGTCGAACCGGTCCTATGTACTGGCCCACGACACCGATGGCTCGGGTGCGGCGGTGCTGGCGGCGCTGGCGAAGCTGGCTCGCGCCAGTGTGGACCGGCTGGCCGAGGGCGGTCTGACGGTGGTCGGGGTGACCGGCTCCGCGGGAAAGACCTCCACGAAGGATCTGCTGGCGCGCGTACTGGCCCCACTGGGGGCGGTGGTGGCGCCACCCGGCTCGTTCAACAACGAACTCGGACATCCGTGGACGGCGTTGCGAGCCGGCGCCGAATCCCGGTTCCTGGCACTGGAACTGTCCGCGCGCGGGCCCGGGCATATCGCGGCTCTGGCCGAGATCGCGCCACCGCGGGTCGGTGTGGTGCTCAATGTCGGAACGGCACATCTGGGGGAATTCGGTGGTCGGGACGCGATCGCTCAGGCCAAGGGGGAACTGGTGGAGGCCCTGCCCGCCGACGGTGTCGCGGTGCTCAACGCCGACGACCCGCGGGTAGCGGCGATGGCCCCCCGTACGCGCGCCCGGGTGGTGACCTTCGGCCAGGCCGCCGGCGCCGACGTGCGGGCGACCGATGTGGTGCTCGACTCGGAGGCGCGGGCGGGTTTCACCCTGCGAGCCGGTGGGGCACAGGCGCCGGTACAGCTGGCGGTCTACGGCGAACATCAGGTTCCCAACGCGCTGGCCGCGGCCGCGGTGGCACTCGAATGCGGTGCGGATCTGCCCACGGTGGCCGCGGCGCTGGCCGGCGCCACCGTCGATTCGGCGCACCGCATGGATGTCCGGACCCGGCCCGACGGTGTCACGGTCGTCGACGACGCCTACAACGCCAACCCGGACTCCATGCGCGCCGCACTCAAGGCCCTGGTCTCGATGTCGCGCGCCGGCGGCACGCCTGTCGCACCGCGTGGCCGGCGCAGCTGGGCGGTGCTCGGCGAGATGGCCGAACTGGGCGAGGAGTCCGTGCTCGAGCACGACGGCATCGGTCGGCTCGCGGTGCGTTTGGACGTCGACCGCCTGATCGTGGTCGGTACCGGCCGACCGGCCCGCGCGCTGCACCAGGGTGCGGTCATGGAAGGCTCGTGGGGCGAGGAATCGATCCTCGTACCCGATATCGACTCCGCCATCGCCGTGCTCGACGAGGAGCTGGCAGCCGGTGATGTGGTGCTGGTCAAAGCATCCAACTCCGCGGGCCTGTGGGCCGTGGCGCAGCACGTGCTCGCATCGGGTTCGCGGTCGGTGGATGACGGCGCGCCCACGGCGGCGGGCACGGAGGCAGCTCGATGAGGCAGATTCTGTTCGCGGCGGGTATCGCGCTGGCGGTGTCGATCCTGCTGACGCCGCTGCTGATCCGGATGTTCGCCCGGCGTGGTTTCGGCCAGGAGATCCGCATCGACGGCCCGCAGAGTCATCAGGCCAAGCGCGGGACCCCGACGATGGGCGGCGTGGCGATCCTGATCGGGATGTGGGCCGGATACCTCGGTTCACATCTGATCGGCATCGGCTATCACGCCGACGGCCCGTCGGTCTCGGGTCTGCTGGTACTGGGCCTGGCCACCGCGCTCGGCGTGGTCGGCTTCACCGATGACTTCATCAAATTGCGCAAACAGCGCAACCTCGGGTTGACCGCGGCCGGTAAGTACATCGGGCAGATCGGCTCCGCGGTGATCTTCGGCGTGCTGGCGCTGCAGTTCAAGGGTGCGAGCGAGCGGACCCCCGCCAGCCGGCACCTGTCCTATGTGCGCGACATCAACACGGTCTCGATGAGCGTGGTCATCTTCCTGGCCTTCGTCTGCCTGGTCGTGGTCGCCTGGTCCAACGCGGTGAATCTGACCGACGGCCTGGACGGTCTGGCGGCCGGCTCGATGAGCCTGGTGCTGGGCGCCTACGTGATCATCACGTTCTGGCAGTACTACCACGCCTGCGAATTCAAGGCCGAGGCCGGCTGCTACAACGTGCGTGACCCGCTGGATCTGTCGCTGGTCTGTGCCGCGGGCGCGGCGGCGTGTGTCGGATTCCTGTGGTGGAACGCGGCACCGGCCAAGATCTTCATGGGTGATACCGGATCGCTCGCCCTGGGCGGTCTGATCGCCGGGCTGTCCATCACCACCCGCACCGAGTTGCTGATGGTCGTGATCGGTGCCCTGTTCGTCGCCGAGACCGTGTCGGTGGTGCTGCAGGTGGCGGTTTTCCGGACCACCCGCAATCGATTGTTCAAGATGGCCCCGTTCCATCACCACTTCGAACTGAGCAAATGGGCGGAGACGACGGTCATCATCCGGTTCTGGCTACTCGCCGGAATCGCGGCGGCGGTCGGTCTGGGCTTGTTCTACAGCGAATACCTCTCGCAGGTCGGGTAGCAGCGATGGTCGAACATACTCCGAGGACCCTGCGATCACCGGGTCCGATGCTCGAATTTCTGCGCGGCCGTGACGTTCTCGTCGCGGGCTGGGGAGTGTCGGGGCGCTCGCTGATCGAGCCGCTGCGCGATATCGGTGCCCGCCCCGTGGTCACCGACGCCGGTGAGAAGGCGATGGCCGAGGCCGCCGAGCTGGGGCTCGATACGGCCACCGGCGCCGAACTCCTCCGACCCGATGCGTTGACCAGGTTCGCGCTGGTCATCACCAGTCCGGGGTGGCGACCGGACTCGCCGGTCCTGGTATCGGCGGTCACCGAGGGCATCCCGGTGTGGGGCGATGTGGAATTCGCCTGGTGGGTCGATCAGGCCCGCCTCTACGGGCCGGTCCGTAAATGGCTCGTGATCACCGGGACCAACGGTAAGACCACCACCACACAGATGACCCACGCGATCCTGCGTGCGGCGGGACTGGCGAGCGTGGCGTGCGGCAATATCGGTGTGCCGATCCTGGACGCGCTGCGGCGTACACCCGGACCACAGGTGCTCGCGGTCGAGCTGTCGTCGTTCCAGTTGCACTGGGCGCCGTCGGTGCGCCCCGAGGCCGGCGTGGTACTCAACGTCGCCGAGGACCATCTGGACTGGCACGGCGGCCTGGACGCTTACGCCGCGGCCAAGGCGCGGGCATTGACCGGACGGGTCGGCGTGGTCGGCCTCGACGACGCCGTGGCCGCCGCACTGGCACGAAAGTCCAAGGCCCGCCGCACCGTCGGTTTCCGGATCGGCGTCCCGGCCGACGGTGAACTGGGCGTGGTCGACGGCAAACTGCTCGACCGCGCGTTCACCAAGGCCGCGATCCTCGCCGAGGTCGGCGACATCAGCCCGCAGGGGCCTGCGGGGGTGGCCGACGCCTTGGCTGCGGCCGCGCTGACCCGCTCGATCGATGTGGCACCGCAATTCGTCAAGGAGGGCCTGGCCGAGCACAAGGTCGGCCCGCACCGGGCGACGTTCGTGCGCGAGCTGGCGGGAGTGGGTTTCGTCGACGATTCCAAGGCGACCAATCCCCATGCGGCGCGTTCGTCGATCATGGCGCATCCGCAGGTGGTGTGGGTCGCCGGAGGCCTGCTCAAGGGCGCCCACATCGACGATCTGGTCGAAGAGGTCGCCGAACGGCTCGTCGCCGCGGTCGTCTTCGGCAAGGACGCGCCGATCATCACTGCCGCATTGGCGCGACACGCGCCCGATGTCCCGGTCGTGGAGCTCGGTTCGGGTGACGATGCACAGATGAGCGGGGAACCTTCGACGGCGTCGCTGGTCGCCGAGATCGACGGTGCCGACGCGGTGATGGCCCGCGCGGTGCGGATCGCCGCCGGGTACGCCGGTCGCGGCGATACCGTGTTGCTCGCTCCGGCGGCGGCCTCGCTCGACATGTTCGCCGACTACACCCACCGCGGCCGCAGTTTCGTCGCGGCCGTGCAGGCACTGGACGACAGTGACATCGGGGGACAGCAGTGAATCCGAGCGAGGCGGCACGGTGACCGCGGCGCGCAAGCCCTCCGGCACCTGGTTCGGTGCCTGGCTGGCGCGCCCGCTCGCCGATTTTCACCTGGTCGTCACCATCGCCACCCTGCTGACCGTGCTCGGTCTGGTGATGGTGCTGTCGGCGTCGAGCGTGGAGGCCTATGCCGACGGTGGCTCGGCGTATTCGCTGTTCATGCAGCAGGCATTCTTCGCCGTCCTCGGCGCGGGGCTGTTCTATCTCGCACTGCGGGTACCGATGCGGCTGCTGCGGCAGCTGTCGTTTCCGGTCTTCGCGGCGTCGGTGGTGCTGCTGGTGCTGGTGCTGATCCCGGGTATCGGCTCCCAGGTTCAGGGGTCGCGCCGGTGGTTCGATCTCGGATTCGCCTCGTTGCAGCCCTCCGAGATCGTCAAGGTCACGCTGATTCTGTGGGGTGCGCATCTGCTGGCCACCCGTATCGGTGAGAAGGCCGGCTACAAGGACATTCTGGTGCCGCTGGTGCCCGCCGGCCTGCTCGTCTGCCTGCTGATCGTGCTCGAGCCCAATCTCTCGACCACGATCGCGGTCGGCATCATCCTGGTGGCACTGCTGTGGTTCGGCGGATTGCCGGTGCGGCTGTTCGTGACGATCGCCGTGTCGGGTGGGGTGGCCGCGGGCATTCTCGCGCTGTCGGCCGGATACCGGTCCGACCGCATGCGGGCGTTCTTCAATCCGGGCGACGACCCGCAGGGCATCGGCTACCAGGCGCGCCAGGCTCAGTTCTCACTGGCCGATGGTGGTATCTGGGGGCGCGGACTGGGGCAGAGCCGGGCCAAGTGGAGCTATCTGCCCAACGCACACAACGACTTCATCTTCGCCATCATCGGTGAGGAGCTCGGATTCCTGGGCTGTGCGCTGGTGCTGGGGCTGTTCGCGCTGTTCGTCTTCGTCGGGCTGCGGATCGCGGCCCGGTCGGTCGACCCCTTCCTGCGGCTGCTGACCGCGGCCGCGACCACCTGGATCACCGGCCAGGCGCTGATCAATATCGGCTACGTGGTCGGGCTGCTCCCGGTGACGGGCCTACAGCTGCCGCTGGTATCGGCCGGCGGCTCGTCGCTGGCCATCACCTTGATGATGTTCGGTCTGATCGCGAGCGCGGCCCGGCACGAACCCGAGGCGATCGCCGCGCTGAAGGCCGGACAGGACGGCCGGGTCAGCAGATTGCTGCGCCTGCCGGTCCCGGAGAGTTTCGCACCCGCCCGCGCGCGGACCGGTCGTGCGCGCTCGGCGGCGGCGTCGGGAGCGCGGCGGCGGGAACTGCCCCCGGCACGCAAGCGGTCCGGTAAGTCCGCGCAGTCGGGGAAGCCGCGCGCCGCGAGCAAGTCGCGCGGCGCGGTCAAGCCACGGGGTGGGGCTGCCGCGGCGCCGCGGCGGTCGATAGATTCGGATTCGGCACGGCGGCGCAGCGCCGAACCCGCTCGGCGGGATCCGCGTGGGGCTGCACCGTCGGGGTCGTGGCGTGCGACCCGGGCCTGGGAGCCCAGCTATCCGATGAAACATGCGAGAGAACGAGGTAATTCGAGGTGACAACCGGCGAGAGCGGTACGACGGGTTCCGGGCAACGGACGCTCTCGGTAATCGTCGCGGGTGGGGGAACAGCGGGGCATATCGAACCCGCGATGGCGGTCGCGGACGCACTGCGCCGACTCGACCCCTCGATCCGGATCACGGCGCTGGGTACCCGGCGCGGACTGGAGACGACCCTGGTCCCCGAGCGGGGCTACCGGCTGGAACTGATTCCGCCGGTGCCGCTGCCCCGGAAACCGACCGCGGATCTGCTGCGGCTGCCGGGCCGGGTGCGCGCGGCCGTGGCCCGGACCCGCGCGGTGATCGAGGAGGTCGACGCCGATGTGATCGTCGGATTCGGTGGCTACGTCTCGGTGCCGGCGTATCTGGCTGCGGGCGGGGGCGTGCTGCGCCGTTCCCGGCGCGTGCCACTGATCGTGCACGAAGCCAATGTGAAGGCCGGTATCGCCAATAAACTCGGTGCCCGGCGTGCGGCGCGGGTGCTCGCGGCAGTACCGAATTCGGGCGTGCACGCCCGCGGGCGCACCGATGCGGAGGTCGTCGGGATTCCGGTGCGCGCGTCCATCGCCACCTTGGACCGTGCCGGGTTGCGGGAGCAGGCCCGCGCGCATTTCGGACTGCCCGCCCACGGCCCGGCGTTGCTGGTGTTCGGTGGGTCGCAGGGCGCTCGTCGAGTGAACGAAGCGGTCTCCGGCGCCGCCGGGCAACTGCTGGCCGCCGGCATCTCCGTCCTGCACGCCCACGGCCCCAAGAACACGCTCGACCTCGGCGGTATCGATGCCGAATCGGGCCGTGACGGAGCAAGATACGTCGCTGTTCCGTATCTGTCGCGGATGGATCTGGCTTATGCCGCCACCGATGCCGCGGTGTGCCGCTCGGGCGCGATGACGGTGGCGGAGGTGTCGGCGGTCGGACTGCCGGCGTTCTACGTTCCGCTGCCCCACGGTAACGGCGAGCAGGAGTTCAACGCACGACCGGTCGTCGCGCAGGGTGGTGGCAGAATTGTCGCCGATGCGGAGATGACACCGAAGTATGTGATGGACGAGGTGATCGCATTGCTCGGCGATCCGGCCGCGCTGACGAGGATGTCGGTGGCCGCTGCCGGAGCGGGACATCGGGACGCTGCCGACGAGGTGGCGCGGATCGTGGCGGAGGTGGCCGGCAGGTGACCGGAGGAGACGAGGCGGGCGTCGTCGGCGCGGCGGTGCCGGAACTGCCGGAGCTGCTGCGGCGGGTGCACATGGTCGGCATCGGCGGCGCGGGTATGTCGGGTATCGCCCGCATTCTGCTGTCGCGCGGTGGCCAGGTATCGGGTTCGGATGCCAAGGAGAGCCGCGGTGTGCTGGCGTTGCGGGCGCGCGGCGCGCAGGTCCGCATCGGCCACGACGCGAGCGCCCTGGACCTGCTGCCGGGTGGCGCGACCGCGGTGGTGACGACCTTCGCCGCCATCCCCAAGACGAATCCCGAACTGGTGGAGGCGAAGCGGCGCGGGGTGCCGGTGCTGCTGCGTCCGGCGGTCCTGGCCGAACTGATGCACGGTCACCACACCTTGCTGGTGTCGGGGACGCACGGCAAGACGTCGACCACCTCCATGCTGGTTGTCGCGTTGCAGCACTGCGGATGTGATCCGTCCTTCGCCGTCGGTGGTGAACTCAACGAGGCCGGCACCAATGCTCATCACGGCACCGGCGGTTATTTCGTCGCCGAGGCCGACGAGTCGGACGGTTCGCTGCTGCAGTACGACCCGGACGTGGCCGTGGTCACCAACATCGAATCCGATCACCTGGACTTCTTCGGCTCCGACGAGGCCTATGTTCAGGTCTTCGACGACTTCGTGGCCCGGCTCGCTGCCGGGGGCCTGCTGGTGGTGTGCCTGGACGATCCCGGATCACGGGCATTGGCCGAGCGGACCGCCGCACGTGTCGCCGCCGGTGAACTCGATATCCGGATCGCCGGGTACGGTGCAGCCGCACCGGCCGACGTGCCGGTACCGCTGCAGGCCCGGCTGCTGGATTGGCAGCCGCGCGATGTGGGCGGGGTGGCGACCATCCAGCTGGGTGGTGAACCGGCGCCGCGCACGCTGCGACTGTCGGTCCCGGGACGGCATATGGCGCTCAATGCGCTGGCCGCGCTGCTCGCCGCCCGCGGCGCCGGCGCCGACCTGGACGAAATCCTTCAGGGGCTGGAGGGTTTCGGTGGTGTGCATCGCCGCTTCCAGTTCGTCGGCAGGGAGGGCGGTGTGCGGGTCTTCGACGATTACGCGCACCATCCGACCGAGGTCCGGGCGGTGCTCGGCGCGGCCGCCGAACTGGTCCGCCAGGAGGCCGCCGACGGCGCCCGCTCCCGGCAGGGCCGGGTGATCGTCGTGTTCCAGCCGCATTTGTACAGCCGCACAGCCACATTCGCCGAGGAGTTCGGCGCGGCGCTGTCGCTGGCCGACGAGGTGGTGGTACTCGATGTGTACGGTGCTCGTGAGGAGCCGTTGCCCGGTGTGAACGGCGCGCTGGTTGCGCAGTCGGTGACGAAAGCTGTGCACTATCAGCCCGATATGTCGCGCGTGGGCCGGCAGGCATCGAGTCTCGCGCGCCCGGGCGATGTGGTGATCACGATGGGCGCCGGTGATGTGACGATGCTGGGCGGCCAGATTCTGGACGGACTGCGGGTACGCCCGCCGTCGGGACGGTGATCGTGGCGCCCCCGGCCGAGGGGCGTCGCGGCACCCGGAGAGGGAGGTGCCGATGACCCGCCGTGGGACGATCCAGCGGTCCGCAGCGGATGCCGATGCCGATGACGGTCCCGAAGCCGGTCCCGATTCGGGCTCCGGCGCGGACGGCCGGCGCAGGCAGCGCCGGTCGGCTGGCCGAAGTCGTGCGGGCACGCTGCCGGAGAGCCGGCTGTGGCGAATCCTGTTGTGGGGTACTCCGGTTGTCCTGGTCGTGGTCGTGCTGCTCGCGGTCGCTTACTTCACCCCGATACTGTCGGTGCGTACGGTGCAGATCGAAGGTCTGTCCGCGGTGCCGGATCAGCAGGTGCGTACCGTGTTGCAGATCCCGGAGGGGCGATCCATGCTGCGCATCGACACCGATGCGATCGCGCGGCGGGTGGCGGCGCTACCGAAGGTGCGCTCGGCCCGGGTGCAGCGGGTGTTCCCGTCCACCGTGCGGGTGAGTGTCGACGAGCGCCGGGCGGTGCTGTTCTTCGACAGTCCGCAGGGGCCGCATCTGGTGGATTCCGACAGCGTCGAATTCGCGGTCGAACCGGCGCCGCCGGGTGTTCCGAAGCTCAGCACCGACCGTCCCGGTGGCTCGGAGCCGGTGACGCGCGCCGCGGTGACGGTGCTCGACGCCGCGCCTCCGGCGCTTCGTGCGCAGGTGGGAGAGGTTGTGGCTCGGTCGGTTTCGGATATCGAGCTGAAACTCACCGATGGGCGTACGGTGGTGTGGGGCGGGCCGGAGGACTCCGAACGCAAAGCGGCTGTAGTTCTTCCGGTGCTGACGCGCCCCGGAACGGTATTCGACGTTTCGAGTCCTGATCTGGTAACGGTAAGATAGTGACACTCGTTGTGCCGTTGCGGTTTTCAACCGGCGGCCGGGAGTCGGTGGCCAGGTGCGATGGCCGTGGCGTCTCGGATCGTCCGGGTGCCGTGGTCGCGTGCGTGGCCGGTGCATCCGCGATCGTGCGGGGTGCTCGGACGAGACGGATCACACAAGAATTCGCCCATCGTTTCGGCGCGCCTGCGCACGGATCGCGGCGGGTGCGAATAGCGTTCCGCACCAGTCGGATACTTGACATAACGCCAACCCTATGGTTCAGGTTTAGGGTTCGCCCGAGCGTCGGCCCGGACGAACCGCGAACTCCGGACCGGCGTAGTGACGAGTATCCGGAAACGACAGGCTTTGGATCGAAGGAAGGCGAGAGCCCATGACGCCCCCGCACAACTACCTTGCAGTGATCAAGGTCGTCGGTATCGGCGGCGGCGGCGTGAACGCCGTCAACCGAATGATCGAACAGGGACTCAAGGGAGTCGAGTTCATCGCCGTCAACACCGACGCGCAAGCGCTGCTGATGAGTGATGCGGACGTCAAACTCGACGTCGGCCGCGAACTCACCCGAGGACTGGGAGCCGGCGCGGACCCCGAGGTCGGCCGTAAGGCTGCCGAGGATCACAAGGACGAGATCGAAGAGGTACTCAAGGGCGCCGATATGGTCTTCGTGACCGCAGGTGAAGGCGGTGGCACCGGTACCGGCGGCGCACCGGTGGTCGCCTCGATCGCCCGCAAGCTCGGTGCGCTGACCATCGGCGTGGTGACGCGCCCCTTCTCCTTCGAGGGGAAGCGGCGCAGCAATCAGGCCGAGTCCGGGATTCAGGCGCTGCGGGAATCCTGCGACACCCTCATCGTCATCCCCAACGACCGGTTGCTGCAGCTCGGCGACGCCGCGGTGAGCCTGATGGACGCGTTCCGCTCGGCGGACGAGGTGCTGCTCAACGGTGTTCAGGGCATTACCGACCTGATCACGACCCCGGGGTTGATCAACGTCGACTTCGCCGACGTCAAGAGCGTCATGTCCGGCGCGGGTTCTGCCTTGATGGGTATCGGATCGTCCCGGGGCGAGGGTAGATCGGTGAAGGCCGCGGAGGCCGCGATCAATTCACCGCTGCTCGAGGCATCGATGGACGGCGCGCACGGGGTCCTGCTGTCGATCGCGGGTGGTTCGGACCTCGGTCTGTTCGAGATCAACGAGGCTGCCTCGCTGGTCCAGGAGGCCGCCCATATCGAGGCCAACATCATTTTCGGCACGGTCATCGACGACTCGCTCGGTGACGAGGTCCGGGTCACCGTGATCGCGGCCGGGTTCGACGGTGGTACGCCCGCTCGGCGCATCGAGCCGGCCACACGGTCCAGTATCGGATCGGGTCGCGCCGGGGAGATCGGGCAAGCCGCACCGCCACGCACCCGGGAGTTCGGTGCGGAGACCACTGCGCGCCGGTCCGAGCCGGAACGTCCGGCCGAGCCGGAGCCGGCTCGTGGCCCGGCGCCGTCCTACGAGCCGCGTCCGGCCACCGAGCCGACGATCGCGCACAACAATCGGACTCATATCCAGCCTCCGCCGGACGAGGACACCGACGACGACGTGGACGTGCCGTCGTTCATGCGTCGGTAGGCCGGCACTACGTAGTTCCGCTCACGCCCCGCCCGGACGATTCCGGGCGGGGCGTCGGCGTGTCGTGCCTCGGTGCGGTATCCCGTCCGAGTCGACGATCCCAGGCATGGGGCCGGTCGGGACGTCGACGGCAGCGCCGGGGCTCGCGTAGTTCCATACGTTCGTGGTGCCGGAGGTGATGGTGCGCACGCTTCATGCCCAACCGGCCTGGTCGGATCCGTGACGGTCCGGCTGTCGGTTCCGGTACTACTAATCTCGGAGGTATGACACAGACTTCGGTGCGAACGCGGCGAGTCACGACCACGCGTGCGGGCGGCGTGTCGCGGGCGCCCTACGATTCGTTCAACCTCGGCGACCATGTCGGCGACGACCCGGAGGCGGTGCGACGCAACCGGATCCGGCTAGCCGAGGGAATCGGTCTCGCTCCGGAGCAGCTGGTGTGGATGGAGCAGGTCCACGGCCGCACGGTTGCGGTGGTCGACGGCCCGCGTTCGGAACCGGTACCGGTCACCGACGCACTCGTCACCACCGTGCCGGGTCTGGCGCTGGTGGTGCTGACCGCCGATTGCGTGCCGATTCTGTTGTCCGACGACGAGGCCGGGGTGGTCGCGGCGGTGCACGCGGGCCGGGTCGGTGCGCGCATCGGGATCGTGCCGAAGGTCCTCGAGACGATGGTCGCCGCCGGGGCCCGGACCGAGCGCATCGGTGCCTTCCTCGGTCCCGCGGCGAGCGGCGAACAGTACGAGGTGCCCGCGGCGATGCGCGACGATGTGGAGGCGCATCTGCCCGGCAGTGCGACTCGAACCCGGCGCGGCACTCCCGCGCTCGATCTCCGCGCCGGCATCCGTCGCCAACTCGAACAGGCCGGTGTCGGGGCGGTCGCCGTCGACCCGCGGTGCACCATCTCCGACCGGACGTTGTTCAGCCACCGCCGTGGCGCGCCCACCGGACGTATCGCCGGCGTGATCTGGATGGAGGAACAGCGGTGAGCGCGGGCCGCGAAGCGGAGTTGGCTGCCGCCCTCATCCGGGTGGAGCATCGCATCGATACGGCGTGCCGGGCGGCGGACCGCGACCGTGCGACGGTCCGGCTGCTACCGGTCACCAAGTATTTTCCGGCCTCCGACGTGGAGATCCTGTACCGGCTCGGGCGCCGCGAAGTCGGCGAATCGCGGGAACAGGAGGCCGCCGCGAAGGTGGCGACATCGGGTCCGCTGTCCGGAATGCGCTGGCACATGATCGGCCGGTTGCAGCGGAACAAGGCGAAATCGGTGGTGCGGTGGGCCGATACCGTGCATTCGGTGGACTCGCCGCGATTGGTCCGGGCACTCGACGGAGCGGCGGTGACCGCCCTCGACGAGGGGGTGCGTGCCGAGCCGCTGCGCGTGCTGCTCCAGGTCAGCCTCGATCGGGACCCGGCGCGTGGTGGTGTCGTGCCCGACGAACTCGGCGCCCTCGCCGCGCAGGTCGCCGCGTCCGGAGGCCTGACCCTCGGCGGGGTGATGGCTGTCGCGCCGTTGGGGGCGGATCCGGAGCGGTCGTTTGCCGAACTCGCCGGAATGCATCACGAACTGCTCCAGGAGCATCCGGGCGCCACCGAAATGTCGGCGGGAATGTCGGGAGATCTGGAGGCAGCCGTCGCATGCGGCGCGACGTGCGTGCGTGTCGGTACCGCCTTGATGGGCGCGCGACCGATAACCTCGCAATAGCAAACAAACCTCATCAGTCACATTCGCAACATATGCTGGAGACTGAAGAGGACTGAGCCCGACTTCAACACCCCAGGCCGGTCGGGGCCGTAGGAAGGTCGACCAGGATGAGCGAGCGTAGCGAGCGGGAGTTCAGCGCAGCCACGAGCGTGCTCGTGCTGGAAGCGAACGCTAGCGAGGTGGAAGCATGAGTACCCTGCACAGGTTCAAGGCGTACTTCGGCATGGTTCCGCTCGAGGACTACGAAGACGACTATGTCGACGACCGCGGGCCTCGGGGAATCGATGACCACGGCCCGCTGGGGTCCGACGATCGTGGTATCCGGCGGTCGCGTTTCGGTGACGACCCGTACGACGCCGTTCGCCCCCGCTTCGGCGAGGATCGCTTCGCCGACGACCCCGGATACGCGGAGCCGGCCTACAAGGCGCCGTACCAGCCCGGCTATTCGGTGCCGCGGCGCTCCGAGTTCGCCGACGAGTCCTACTCCGACGACCGTTACGAGCCGCTGCGCCGGCCGACGCGGATCGAATCCGCGCCGTCGGGCCGTTCACGCGGTCTCGGTGGTGGCACGCCGATGGTGCGCGGCACGACACACGGTGCGCTGGCGGTCGATCCCGAGGCCGAGCGGCGGATGGAAGAGCGGCGGATGGAGGAGCGTGCCCGGTTCGAGCCGGCGCCACGCCGCAACCCCGTCTTCGAGGACGGAGGTCCGTTGTCCAAGATCACCACACTGCGTCCGCGCACGTATGCCGAGGCAGCGATCATCGGCGAGCGTTTCCGTGACGGCACGCCGGTGATCATGGATCTGGTCGAGATGAGCAACGCGGATGCTCGTCGCCTGGTCGATTTCGCCGCCGGACTGGCGTTCGCGCTGCGCGGCTCGTTCGACAAGGTGGCCACCAAGGTGTTCCTGCTCTCACCGTCGGATGTCGACGTATCGGCCGAGGAGCGTCGCCGGATCGCCGAAAACGGCTTCTACAACCAGAAATAGTTCCGATCCGGGGGGCGCGGCACGCCGGCGGCCCCCGCCCGGAACAGTCGCCGCGGGGTAGCCGATCCGAACTGGTCGGCGCGGGGAGTTTGCACGGCACCGAATCTGAGGCAAAGTGGACAGGTGGCCTTGTTCCAGGTGCTGTATGTACTCCTGTTCCTCTTCTGGCTGTTGCTGATCAGCCGAGTGATCGTCGAGTTCATCCGCAGTTTTGCGCGTGATTGGCATCCGCGGGGGTTCGTCGCTGTCGTGCTCGAGGGCATCTTCACGATCACAGATCCGCCCGTAAAACTGTTGAGGCGCTTGATACCTCCCATCAACTTGGGGGGCATTCGCCTGGATCTGTCCATTATGGTGCTGCTTTTCATCGTGTTCATTCTGATGTCCATCGTCGGCAGGCTCGGACAGCCGATAGCTCCGGTGTGACAGAATGGGCCGAGAACACGAGCTTGCTAGAAGATCTACGCTAGATCTCCGTACGAAGCGTGAAGGGATCCTTCCATGCCGCTGACTCCAGCCGATGTGCACAACGTCGCGTTCAGCAAACCGCCGATCGGGAAGCGCGGCTACAACGAGGATGAAGTCGACGCGTTCCTCGACTTGGTCGAACAGGAACTCTCACGTCTGATCGAGGAGAACGCGGATCTGCGCCAGCGGGTTGCTGAGCTGGATGCCGAGCTGGTGGACTCGAAGAAGTCGCGCCCGGCACCTCAGGCCGTGAAACCAGCCCCGCCGCAGCCCGAGCCGCCGAAACCCGCTCCGGTCGCGCCCCCGGTCCCGGTACCGGCCCCCGCGCCGGTGGCCCCGGCGCACGATGCTTCCGCCGCGGACGCCAACCTGCAGGCCGCGAAGGTACTGAGTCTGGCGCAGGAAATGGCGGACCGGCTCACCACCGACGCGAAGGCCGAAGCCGAACAGTTGCTGTCGAACGCCCGCGCCAATTCCGAGCGCATGGTGAGCGAGGCGCAGACCCGCTCCGACGCCATGGTCGGCGAGGCCCGGCAGAAGGCCGACGCGTTGCTCGCGGACGCACAGACCCGCTCCGACAGCCAGCTGCGGCAGGCCAAGGAGAAGGCCGATGCTCTGCAGGCCGACGCCGAGCGGCAGCACACCGAGATCATGGGCACGATCACCCAGCAGCGCAGTGTGCTGGAGAGCCGGATCGAACAGCTGAAGACCTTCGAACGCGAATACCGGGTGCGGCTCAAGTCCTACCTGGAATCGCAGCTCGAGGAACTGGAGAATCGTGGTTCCGCGGTACCCGTGGACGGTGGCGAGGTCTTCGAGGCCGTCGCCGGTAGCCACGGTCCGGCTTCCTTCGCGAAGGGCGGCAAGTAGCTCGCCGGTTCGTGGCGGGTGTTGCTGCCCGCCCTGCCCGCCCAGGGGGTGACCATGCTCGTTGTGACGTTAGTCCTGGCTGCGGTCGGATTCGCCCTGCTCGTAGCCGCGCTGACCACCGGATCGGTGATCTGGGCGTGGGGCTGCATCGTCGTCTGTGTCATCGGGGCGGTAGTCCTGCTGGTCAGTGTGCTGGCGACCCGCGGGCCCGAAGACGAGCCGCAGCCACGCCCCGGCCGGCACGCCAAACGGTGATGCGGGCCGGTAGGCAGTACCGGGTCCGGAAATAGCGTTGCCCGTACTGGCTACAATCAAACCTGTAGTTCGGCAGTGATCCGGCCATCACCGGGGAGCCTTCGGAAGAACGGCGTGTGAGCGCCCAGTAGAACCGAACGGGTCGAGCCCGTCACAGCTCGTAACGAGAGGCCCACCGGTCCGAACGTTCATCGGACCCGGTGCCGGCAAGCGGGGTGGTACCGCGGCTGCGGCGCACGAGCGCCGAGGTCGTCCCCGTGCCCACCGAACTGCGCCGACCACGGCGCACTGGCACGAGGGAGACCACAGCCGCCATGGCGGACGAGACATCCACCCGCAACGCCTATCCCCGCGTCGAATTCGCCGATGCGGATCCCGGCTCGCGGCAGGGCGCGAGCACGTCGTTCCCGGAGCTCGAGCGCCGGGTGCTGGCCTACTGGGCCGCCGACGACACCTTCCGAGCCAGCATCGACAACCGTGCGGCCGACTGCGACGAGTTCGTCTTCTACGACGGCCCGCCGTTCGCCAACGGTTTGCCGCATTACGGGCATCTGCTCACCGGATATGTGAAGGATTTGGTTCCGCGGTTCCAGACGATGCGCGGTAAGCGCGTCGAACGGCGCTTCGGCTGGGACACACACGGACTGCCCGCGGAAATCGAAGTCGAGAAGCAACTCGGTATCACGGACAAATCACAGATCGATGCGATGGGGCTCGCGGAATTCAATGCCGCGTGTAAATCTTCGGTGCTCCGTTACACCGACGAGTGGCGTCAGTATGTGACCCGCCAAGCCCGGTGGGTCGACTTCGACAACGACTACAAGACTCTCGATCTCGACTTCATGGAGTCGGTGATGTGGGCGTTCAAGTCGCTGTACGACAAAGGTCTGATCTACCAAGGCTTCCGGGTGCTGCCCTACAGCTGGTACGAGCAGACACCGCTGTCGAACCAGGAGGCGCGCCTCGACGACGCCTACCGGATGCGCCAGGATCCGGCGGTCACCGTCGACATGGTGCTCGAGGTCGCCGAAGGGCACCCGCTGCGCGAACTCGACGGTGCGAACGCGCTGATCTGGACCACCACGCCCTGGACGCTGCCGTCGAACCTCGCGATCGCGGTCCATCCGGATGTCACCTACGTCCATGTCCGCGGGAAGGACGGCAAGCGGTATCTGCTCGCCGCCGAACGGGTTTCGCACTACGCCCGCGAACTCGGCAGCGCCGAGGACGGGCTCGAGGTGCTCTCCGAACATGCGGGCGCCGCGCTCGCCGGGTTGCACTACCGGCCGCCGTTCGACTTCTTCGCCGGCCATCCGAACGCGCACCGGGTACTGACCGCCGACTACGTGACCACCGACTCCGGTACCGGCGTGGTGCATCTGGCGCCTGCGTTCGGTGAGGAGGACATGGATGTCGCCTCCGCCAACGGGATCGAGGTCGTGCAGCCGCTCGACGCGGGGGGCAAGTTCACCTCGATGGTGCCGCCGTACGAGGGCCTCATGGTGTTCGACGCGAACCCGGTCATCATCAAGGACCTGAAGGCCGCCGGAAAGCTGCTGCGGCACGAGACGATCGAGCACTCCTATCCGCACAGCTGGCGGTCCGGGCAACCGTTGATCTACATGGCGGTGCCGTCCTGGTTCGTGGCCGTCACCACCTTCCGGGACCGGATGGTGGAACTGAACAAGCAGATCACCTGGGTGCCCGAGCACATCCGGGACGGTCAGTTCGGGAAGTGGCTGGAGAACGCGCGCGACTGGAACATCAGCCGCAACCGGTACTGGGGTGCGCCCATCCCGGTGTGGATCTCCGACGATCCGGCCTACCCGCGGGTGGACGTGTACGGCTCGCTGGACGAGCTCGAGCGCGACTTCGGCGTGCGCCCCGACGATCTGCACCGGCCCGGGATCGACGAACTGGTGCGGCCGAATCCCGATGACCCGACCGGCAAGTCGATGATGCGCCGCACGCCCGAGGTGCTCGACTGCTGGTTCGAATCCGGTTCCATGCCCTACGCGCAGGTGCACTACCCGTTCGAGAACAAGGAGTGGTTCGACGGCGGAGCCGTCACATCCGGTACCGCGGGCTCTTCCGCTGCTCGAGCGCACAGCCCGGGCGACTTCATCGTCGAGTACAACGGTCAGACGCGCGGCTGGTTCTACAACCTGCACGTGCTCTCGACCGCGCTGTTCGACCGGCCGGCGTTCGAAGCGGTGGTCGCGCACGGCATCGTGCTCGGGGACGACGGCCTGAAGATGTCGAAGTCCAAGGGTAACTACCCGAATGTGAACGAGGTCTTCGATCGCGACGGCTCCGATGCCATGCGGTGGTTCCTGATGAGTTCACCGGTGCTGCGCGGCGGCAACCTCATCGTCACCGAGCGCGGCATCCGTGAGGGGGCGAGCCACGCGCTGCGTCCGCTGTGGAATGCGTGGTCGTTCCTGCAGCTCTATGCGTCGGCACCGGGCGTGTGGCGGACGGACTCACCGCATGTGCTGGATCGCTACATCCTGGCGAAGCTGGCGGCCGCACGGGAGGTGATGACCGAGGCGCTCGAGACCTACGACATCGCGACCGCCTGCGACGAACTGCGCTCGTTCGCGGACGCGCTCACCAATTGGTATGTGCGTCGTTCGCGTTCGCGGTTCTGGGAGGAGGACCGCGACGCGATCGACACCCTGCACACCGTGCTCGAGGTGACCACGCGCCTGGCCGCTCCGCTGCTGCCGCTGATCAGCGAGGTGATCTGGCGTGGGCTCACCGGTGCGCGGTCGGTGCATCTGGCCGACTGGCCGGCGGCCGACGAACTGCCGCACGATCGCGACCTGGTGTCGGCGATGGACGAGGTGCGCTCGGTGTGTTCGACCGTGCTGAGCCTGCGCAAGGCCCAGCAGCTGCGGGTGCGGTTGCCGCTGTCGGAGGTCACCATCGCCGCGCCCGACGCCGAGCGGTTGCGTCCGTTCCGTGATCTGATCGCCGACGAGGTCAATGTCAAGAAGGTCGACCTGACCGCCGACGTGGCCACGCACGGACGATTCGAGCTGGTGGTCAACGCGCGGGCCGCCGGCCCACGGCTGGGCAAGGACGTGCAGGCGGTGATCAAGGCGGTCAAGGCCGGCCAGTGGCGCGAGGACGACGGTGTGGTGCGGGCCCTGGCGCCCGGGCACGACGACGGCATCCTGCTGCTGCCCGAGGAGTACACCCAGCGCCTGGTGGCCACCGAACCCGAGTCCACCGCCGCGCTGCCCGGCAATGCGGGCCTGGTGGTGCTGAATTCGGAGGTCACCGAGGAGCTCGAGGCCGAGGGCTGGGCCCGCGACCTGATCCGTGATCTGCAGGAGACCCGCAAATCACTGGGTCTGGATGTGTCCGATCGCATCACGGTGGTGCTGCAGGTTCCCGAGGAACGTGCGGCCTGGGCGCGGACCCATCACGACCTGATCGCCGGCGAGATCCTGGCTACCGATTTGAGTTTCGGTGCGGTGAGTGGAGACGCCGCCGATCTGGTCGGAGGTGTGCGCGCCGCCGTCACCAAGGTCTCCTGACCACCGCACGGTGAGATCCGCGGGCCCGCCCGGCCGTGTGCCGGGCGGGCCCGCGGTGTGCTCGGTGCCGACGAGCGACAGCGCTGTATACCCGCCTGGACGAGCGGTATGCCCCGGTGCTCCGGACCGAGTTCGGTCCCGGTGGACGTGTGGGGGAGTGGGCGTGCCGGGGTGGTCGTCACCGATCCGCACTACGACCGGCGATGGGGCCGATGGGGTCGAATGCACTCACGGTGGCGATTGGTACTTGTGGTGAGGCTGTGACTTGCGCTACAACAGCTATGTCACAGCAACCATCACTGTCTACTAGAGCTTCGTGTTGTGTCCGGATCGACCTCGATGAAAATGTGCACCACCTGGTAGTTGACCGGCTGCGGTGTCCGTGGGGAAGCGGCCATCTCAGTTCTTTGCTGTGTGCTGTGTAATCGCCGGTCGGCGCGCCCTGGTGTGGCACGGCCTACCGAAGGGCGAGCACATGACAGCGTCAACTCCGCGCGCGAGAGCGCGCGCCAGATTCTCCAGATATCTCGCGGCCGTGGCGGTGGCATTCGTCGTCGCCTCGATCTGGGCCGGCCCGGCTACGGCCGCACCCGCCGGCATCGGCAGCTCCGGATCGGCGGATTCGGGCAGCAGTTCGGGATCCGGTTCCGGATCCGCGTCCGGGAGCGCCAGCGGTTCGGCGGTACTGGCGGTGCCCAGCCCACGGGCGATGATCGCGCTGAGCCTGGCCGGAACCCAGGCCGGTAAGCCCTACGAATGGGGTGGCACCGGCCCAGTCGCGTTCGATTGCTCCGGTCTGGTGCAGTGGGCCTTCCGGCAGGTGGGCATCATCCTGCCGCGGACCACCTGGGAGCAGGCGCGTGCCGGCAGCGCCGTCCCGCTCGGCTCGATGATGCCCGGGGACGTCGTCATCGTGAACGAGGACGGTTCGCACGAGGGCATCTATGCCGGTAACGGCATGCTGTTCAATGCGCACTCACCGGGTGTGCCGATCGGCCCCACCCCGTTGAGCGACTTCCACATCTACGCGATTCGCCGGTTCTACTGACCGGCCACGCCCGGCCGTCCGGCCTGTCTCATTCCGTGCACAGACCGCGCAACAGCGGCCCGTAGGCGGGATGGGACAGGGCGGAGGCGAACTGGGCCACCAGATAGTCCGCCGGATTCCCCGTGTCGTACCAGCGGCCCCGGATCACCTGTCCGTAGACCGGGTTGGAGGCGGCGAAGACATTGATCGCATCGGTGAGGTACACCTCGCCGGTGCGGTGGGTATACCACTGATCGACCTGCTTGCGCAGTTCGTCGACGATGCCGGGCGTGACGACGTAGCCGCCGATCGCGGCGTAGGACGAGGGGGCGTCCTCCGGCTTCGGCTTCTCGCGCAGGCCGCTGATGCGCATCAGGCCCGGTTCGAACGCGTCCTCGACCACCGGGACGCCGTACCGCTGCGAGTCGGCCGGATCCATCGGCATCAGCGCCAGGACCGGGGCGCCGGTCTTGTCGTAGGCGTCGATGAGCTGCTGTGCCCGTGGCACCTCGGCGACGAAGACGTCGTCGGGCCACAACACCAGCATCGGCTCCTCGCCCAGGGCGCGGGCCGCGTTGAGCACCGGTGTGCCGTTGCCGTAGGGGCCGTGCTGGTCGAGGTAGGTGATGTGGCCGAGCCGGCCCAGTTCGCCGACCTCCTCCACGGCGTCGGCGTAGGCGGCCTTGCCGTCGGCACGCAGCTGTGCCACCAAGCCCGGGTTGGGGCGGAAATGGTCCTGGATCAGTGATTTCCCGGCGCTCACCACGATCGTGATGTCGGTGATACCCGAGGCGACCAGTTCCCGGACGGTGTGCTCGATGACCGGCTTGTCGCCGACCGGCAGCATCTCCTTGGGGATGGCCTTGGTCAGCGGCAGCAGACGGGAGCCGATCCCGGCGGCGGGGATCACGGCCTTGCGGATGGTCATGGACCGATCATCACATACTCCGGCGGTCGGATCTGTCGGTCCCGACGCGTAGATTTCGGTGTATGCACCCTGTACACGACTCCGCTACGGTGCGGTTCGTACCTGGTCGGAGGGGATCGGCCGGGGTCGACGCGGGGGTACGGCGATGGGCGGCGACGCCGGTGTACGCACAGGAATCCGACAGCAATTCCGCACCCGACCGCCGGTCCGTGGCGACCGATCCGGTCCGCGGGCAACCGGCGCTGCGAGCCCGGTCGTGACGGGCTCGGTCGAGAGCCGTCCCGCGACCGCCGAGGGACCGGGCGATGCGCAGGTGCGGGCGCGGCGCTGGGTGCTGCACATCGATATGGATGCCTTCTTCGCCTCGGTCGAGCAACTCACCCGTCCCACGCTGCGGGGGCGCCCGGTGCTCGTCGGCGGCATGGGCGGGCGTGGGGTGGTGGCCGGTGCCAGCTACGAGGCCCGGGTGTTCGGGGCCCGCTCGGCGATGCCGATGCATCAGGCCCGTCGCCTGGTCGGGGTGAGCGCTGTCGTGGTGCCACCGCGCAGCGCCGTCTACAGCCGGTTGAGCGCCCAGGTCTTCGACACGCTGCGGGCGCAGGTCCCGGTGCTGGAGACATTGTCGTTCGACGAGGCGTTCGCCGAGCCGGTCGAACTCGCCGGGGCGAGCGTCGCGCAGGTGCGGGAGTTCTGCGAGCGGCTGCGCGGCGCGATACGGGAGCGCACGGGGCTGATCGCCTCGGTCGGTGCGGGTACCGGGAAGCAGCTGGCCAAGATCGGCTCCGGGCTCGCCAAACCCGATGGGATGTGGGTGGTTTCCCCCGCCGAGCAGCAGGCGTTGCTGAGTACGCTGCCGGTGCGCAAACTCTGGGGGATCGGGCCCGTCGCCGAGCAGCGGTTGCGCTCGGTGGGGATCGAGACGGTCGGCGCCTTCGCCGCGGTACCCGAGGCCGAGGCGGTCTCACTGCTGGGTGGCAGCGTCGGCGCGGCTCTGCACCGGCTCGCCCGCGGCATCGACGACCGGCCGGTCGCCGAGCGTGCCGAGGCCAAACAGATCAGCGCCGAAACCACGTACGAGACCGATATCGTCACCCTGGCACAGCTGCGCCCGGCGATCGCGGCGATGGCCGAGGCGGCGCATCGACGGCTGCTGCGCGACGGTCGCGCGGCCCGCACCGTGGTGCTGAAACTGAAGAAGGGGGACATGGGGATCGTCACCCGGTCGCTCACCCTGCCGTACGCCACCGCGGACCTGGAGACGCTGGCCGCCGCGGCCCAGCGTTCGGCGATCGATCCGGTGCAACTGGGGTCGATCCGGTTGGTGGGAGTCGGTTTCGGGGGCTTGTCGGCGGTGCGGCAGGAATCGCTGTTCCCGGAGCTGGACCGCCACACCGGTGATCCCGGCCCGGCCGATGTCGAAGAACCCATCGCCGCACCCGTAGTGACCGGGGAACCCGTGGTGCCGCCGCCCACCCGGTCCTACACCACCGAATTCTGGTATCCGGGACGCGATGTGAGCCACCCCGAGCACGGCCACGGCTGGGTGCAGGGCAGCGGGCACGGCCGGGTCACCGTGCGATTCGAGACCCGCTCGACAGGACCGGGTCCGGCGTATACCTTCGCTGCCGACGACGACTCTCTCACCCCGGCCGATCCGCTCCTTAGTCTTCGTTGAAATTAGCCGGGTAGCGTGAGGCCACTCGTGCGCTGTCGCCGTGGTGGTGGGAGTCGGCACGTGAACCGACCAACGAACGCAAAGGACGAGCATTGAAGCTTCAGATGACTGGACGCATCGCGGTCGCCGCCGTGGCTGTCGTGGCTGCGCTCGGCATGTCCGCCTGTGGCGACGGCGACAAGCATGAGGGCCACAAGGTGACGACGAGCCAGGCCGCACCCACCTCCGCCGAGGCCGCGGGCGATACGCCCCCGGTGCCGACGGTCGCCGATCTGAACTCGGAACTGGCGCAGGCGCTGGATCCCGCCGTACCGGCCGCGGAGAAGGCGCAGTGGCTCGAGGACGGCGACGAGGCGCTGGCCAAGGACCCCGAGATGATGCAGAAGCTGACTGACGCCTACCAGCAGAACAACGCCACGATCAACGTCACCGATGTGGCGTACCTGGGCGGCGACACGCTGACCGCCAAGGTCGACTTCGCGGTCAACGGCGGCGCACCGACCAAGGCCGACGTTCCGTTCGTCGCGCAGGACGGCCAGTGGCGCCTGCAGAAGAGCTGGGCGTGCGCGGGGCTGAAGAACCTGGGCCAGCAATCGCCGGCGTGCGAGTAGTCCGGTCCGGATCTCGCGCCGGCACCGTCGCGGCCGGGGCCTTCGCAGTGCGGGTGCCCCGGCCGTAGCGGTATCGACCGCCTCCGTCCCAGCACTTTGCGGGCCGGCGTCCCATCGGACGCCGGCCCGCAGTGTTTCGGATGGCCGCCGACGTGCGCATATAGTCCCGACGGGCCGCACCGGAAACTAAGCAAAGTCTGAGAAAGACCGGACGAAATCGTGGTTTGCGGAAGGCCCGCGCTAGCATCTGCCTCCGTGACCGACACGATGGTGAGGGCGGACGATACGCCCACGGCAGGACGACAACGCCGGAATCCCCGGTCACGACTCGCCGGGTGGGCCCAGTCGATCGCCTTGCTCGCCGGTCTCCTCGGTGCGCTGTGCGCCATCGCTGTTCCGCTGCTGCCGGTCCACGTCGACCACACCACCCTGTCGTGGCCGCAGCAGGGCTCCACCCGCAGTATCGACGCGCCACTGGTGTCCTACGCACCGTTGACCTTCGACACCACAATTCCCTGTGCCGCGGTGAGCCGGCTGCCCGAGCAGGGCTCGACCCTGACCGCGACGATGCCGGCCGGGGCGCCCGACCTCGAGCGGTACGGCTTCGTCGCGCGCGTCAAGCCCGGAACCGACGGCGAGCCCGCCCGTTTCGAGGCGGTACTGCGTAATCAGTCGCTGGCGAGCGTCCCGGTGGACCAGCTCGGTGGCGACTGTGCGTTCCGCCTGCATTCCGAGATCTCGCAGACCACTGCGACCTTCACCGGCACCGATGCGAAACCGGTGACGCTGTACGGGGATTGGCGTCCGCAGCTGGTGGGCGTGTACAGCGATCTGGGCGACGCCGCCGGCACCACCGTCACCGCGCAGGTGGACAGTCGATTCTCGGTGGTACCCACCGTGCTCAAACGCGTCGCCATGGTGCTCGCGGTGGTATTCACCCTCTTCTCGCTGGCCGCACTGTTGCGCCTGGACCGGCTCGACGGTCGCGGCCTGCGGCGCCGGATGTCGCAGTGGTGGCGGCTGCCCCAGCGGTGGCGCACCTTCGGACTGGTCGACGTCGCCGTGCTCGGCGCCCTGGTGGTCTGGCATTTCATCGGCTCCACCACCTCCGACGACGGCTATCAGTTCGGGATGGCGCGCGCCTCGCTGGTGTCGGGCTATATGGCCAACTACTTCCGCTTCTTCGGTGTACCGGAGAACCCGGTCGGCACACCGCCGTACGACGTCATCGCGCATATGACCGAGATCAGCACCGCCAGTCCGTGGATGCGGCTGCCGACGCTGCTGGCCGGGGTGCTGGTGTGGTTGGCCCTGAGCCGGGAGGTGATTCCCCGGCTCGGGGTGGCCGTACGCCGCGACAAGGTGGCGGTCTGGACCGGTGCGTTGATCTTCCTCGCGGTCTGGATGCCCTACAACAACGGGCTGCGCCCCGAACCGGTCATCGCGATCTGCGTGCTGCTCACGTGGTGCTTCGTGGAACGTGCGATCGCCACTCGGCGGCTGCTGCCCTATGCGATCGCGATCCTGGTGGCCGCGTTCAGTTTCACCGCGGCACCGTCCGGTGTGATCTGCTTGGCGCCGTTGCTGGCCGGGATGCGGTCGGTGTACCGGTTCGGCAGTTCCCGGGCCCGGGAACTGGCCGCCGACCCCGAAACCGGTGCGCGCCGCTCGTGGCGGGCCCTGGTGGGTGCCTATGCGGCGCTGCTGGCGCCGCTGGCTGCCGCCGGAACCCTCGTGCTGGCCTTCGCGTTCTCGGTGCAGCCGCTGTCGGCGATGTTCGAGATGAGCCGGGTGCACGCCGCGGTCGGCCCGTCCGACCCCTGGTACAACGACTACCTGAACTACCAGTGGCTGTTCATGCCGACCGCCGACGGCTCGATCGGGCGCCGCTTCGGCATGGTGGCGATGTGGCTGGGTCTGCTCGTCTGCGTGTTCGTCCTGTTGCGCAAGGGCGGCCGGATCCCGTTCACCGCGGGCGGTCCGGCCCGCCGGCTGCTCGGCATCACCTTCGGCTCGATGCTGTTGATGGCGGTCTGCCCGACCAAGTTCACGCACCACAACGGTGTGTACGCCGGGCTGGCCGGTGCGGTGGCGGTGCTCACCGCGATGGCCGTCGGCCCGCGGGTGATGCGCTCACCACGCAACCGGGCCCTGTTCGGGGCGGTTGTCGCGCTGGTGATGGCGCAGATCTTCACCAGCGTCAACGAGTGGTGGTACGTCTCCAGCTACGGCATTCCGTGGTGGGACAAGCCGCCCTCGCTGCACGGTTTCCAGTTCAGCAAGCTGTTCTTGGTGGTGGCCGTGGTGCTGCTGGCGCTGGCGGGCTGGTGGCATGTACGGGCTCCGGAAGCGGGTACCCCACATCGCATTTCGCGTTGGGCGTGGCGTTGGGCCAAGATCCCGCCGCTCACCGTGGCCGCCGCACTGCTGGTGGTGTTCGAGATGGGGTCGTTCGCCAAGGGAGCGATCGACCAGTACCCGGCGTTCTCCCTCGCTCGCTCCAATATCGACGCGGTGCTGGGTAATCCGTGCGGGCTGGCCCACGACGTGCTGGTCGAGACGGACCCGAACGCCTCGATGCTGCCTCCGCTGACCGGGGACGCCCAGAGCACCTTCACCGCCGGTAACACCGGATTCGTGCCCAACGGGGTCGGTGATCTGCGGCCCGACGGCGAACCCACCAACAGCAGCAGTATCTCCAGCGCCTTCGACAGCGGGAAGCAAGAGGGCGAGGTCGGCACCCAGACCGGTGGCGCACCACTGCCGTACGGCTTGGATTCGGCGTCCACACCCGAGCTGGGCACCGCAGGCCTGCAGGACCCGGTCGAACTGACCACCGGGTGGTACCGGCTGCCCGATCCGGCCGATCGCTCCGGCATCGTCGCGCTCACCGCGGCCGGACGCATCCGGTCGGTCGATACCGACGGTGTCGTCACACCCGGTCAGCGCGTCGAGATCGAGTACGGGACCACGGATTCGGCGACGGAGGCACACACCCTGGGGTCGGTGCTGCCGCTGGATATCGGGCCCACCCCGTCGTGGCGCAACCTGCGGGTGCCCTTCGATCAGATTCCGGCGCAGGCGGATGTGATTCGCGTCGTCGCCGAGGACAGCAGTCGCGACCCCAGCCAGTGGCTCGCGCTGACACCGCCGCGGATGCCGCACACCACCACGCTGCAGAACATGGTCGGCTCCGACAGTCCGGTGCTGCTGGACTGGGCAGTGGGTCTGCAGTTCCCGTGCCAGCGGCCCTACGACCACCTGGACGGGATCGCGCAGGCTCCGCAGTGGCGGATCCTCCCGGACCGTTCCGCGGCACACGACACCACGCTGTGGGAGAGCCATCAGGGCGGTGGCCCTCTGGGCTGGAGCGAGCAGCTGCTGCGCTCGCAGACGCTGGCGACCTACCTGAAGGACGACTGGCGCCGGGACTGGGGCGAGTTGCAACGACTCACCCCGCGTGACACCACGGCCGGCCCGGCGAAGCCGGAGGTCACCCAGGAAACCCACGGCGGAATGTGGAATCCGGGCCCCATCAACACAGCCTGGGGCTGAGCCGACACCACCGCCGGCACCCGCAGACCGCGACGGCTGCGGTGCCGGCGGTGACCTGTGGCGGTGACCTGTCGGCACGTGCGGAAGCGGCGCGGTGGTGGTGCCGGAGTGCCCGGGGTGCCGGAGGACCAGGGGCTGCTAAGGCCCGGCCACGCCTTCGAGCCGGCGGATCTGTTTGGCGGTGAGGTCGCGCAGGGCGTCCGGGCTCACCTGGGCCGGTGAGGTTTCGGCGATCTGCACGACGCTGCTCCCCACCACGGCGATGGTCGCGGCCGAATACAGTGACATTCCCGCGCTGGTGGTGCGGACCTGGAACGACGTCGAGGCGGCACCGGCGGGCGGCTGGTCCAGCCCGCCCAGTTCGTACTCGATCGCGGTGCCGTCGGCGTCGGTGCCGGAATAGTGGCGGCAGTCGCGCAGCAGGTCCTGTGCCGCAGCGAAAGCGTGCGCCGCACCACCGTCGGTGTAGCTCGCGATATCGATATCGATGCCGGCGAAACTCGGCGACGAATAGTGCACCGCGCCGCGTCCCGCGGGGGTGCCGTACAGATCGCCCACGGGTGCCAGCACTTTCGCGCATTCGGCCGGGTCGGTGCGGGAACGATCCTGCGGAGTGGGCCCGTTACCGGGGGAGGCGTCCTCGAGCTGGGTGAAACCGAGCGGGACATCCCTCGGGCCGAGGAGCTGGCCGCGCAGCACATCGGAATCGACCACAGCGCCGGCGGTGATGGGCGGTACCGAGACGTCGGTCGTGGGCGCCGGGAGCGAATCGTCGTTGCCACCGCAGGCGCTCACGCCGAGGGCGAGCCCGGCGAGAACGGCCGCGGCGCGTGTCACTCGCCCCATCGCACCTGCGTCCGGATGTCCTGGCGCAGCAGCGCCTCGGTGTTGGGATCGTGATAGCCCTGCGTGCCGAACAGTGTCACCGCCCCGGAGACCGGTAGCGGCAGACCGAGATCCACGGTGATGGTTCCGGTGCCGCGCATGACGTAGTCGACGATGTCGAGCGCTGCGGCGTTGTTCGGCAGCTGCCACGACGAGGTGGTCGGTGTCCGCGTCACGTTCAGGTCGATGGTGAGCAGGTCGCCCTCCCGGTGGGTCAAGGTGGCCGTGGTGGTCTGATCCAGCGGTACCACACCGGTCACCTTCTGGTGCACCGTCCACACCGCCCCGGGACCGACCGGATCGGCCGGGAACGCGATCGCCTCGTACACCGCCTGGTAGAAGGCCTGCTCGATCGCGGCGCGGGCCGCACCTTCGGTCGACGGCGTCGGCGCCATCCGCAATGCGGTGATGGCACCGAGTTCGGTGAAATCCAGACCGGCATGTGAGCCGTGGGCCGACAGCAGTTGGCGATCCAGTGCCGGATCCGGTGACGAGGCGGTGCCCAGGGTCAGGTCGACACCGTCGGCACCCGCGTCGGCGGTGATCGGAATCGACACCGCGGGCTGCGAGAAGTCCCGCACCGCCTGGTCGTTGATCTGCTGCTCCACATGGTGGTCGGTGTGCAGGGTCACCTGCTGTGAGGTGCCCGGCGGCACGGCCGGGCGCAACGGGGAGCGCGGTTCCTCGCCCGGGGCCACCAAGGTCGCGATCGCCGCGGCGATCGGCATGGTGACCTCCTTGCCGAGGCCCGACGGCTCCACTTCCGCATCGCTGGTGGATTCGTTCCCGTCACTGCATCCGACACCGAATGCGGACAGGGTGACCGCCAGCACCATCAACAGCACTCCCGGCCGCGCGGCATGCGGATTCGTTCCGCGGCCGGACACGCCGGAGCGGCGCAGACCGGATGCCGAGGCGCAGGAGTGGGAAGACAACACCGTCACGCCGAACAGAGTACGACCGGTTCCTGAAAATCAGCTTTGACGCCGATTCGTGACCGCCGCGGGCGCCACCGCGTCGGGCCGCCGCGGCCATGAGGAATGATGTCTAGCTGTGAATACCGACCGGCCGCGTGAGCAGCACCTCGACGATTCCGGGGACCCACCGCACGACGAACCCGGCGACGATCGGGCGGGCGAGGAGACAGGAACCGGCGGCGGCCCGGCAGACACCGGGCCGGCC
>NZ_BDCA01000048.1 GCF_001613265.1 Nocardia vermiculata NBRC 100427 | reverse complement strand
TTCGCTGCACGACACCGGCGTCCGGACGCCGGGATCGCTCGATCTGCCCGGCACGGCCACCTTCGCGCTCGGGCTGACCGCTCTGCTGACCGGGATCACCTACGGTATTCAGCCGCACGGCGACTCCAAGACCGGCTGGACCAACCCCTGGGTCCTCGGTGCCGTCATCGGGGGCATCGCACTGCTGGCACTGTTCTGCCTGATCGAGGCGAAGACCCGGCAGCCGATGTTCCGGCTGAACCTGTTCCGCAACGTCACCTTCACCCTGGGCAACTTCGCCGGGCTGATGGCGGCGGTCGGCCGGGGCGGCATGCAGTTCATGCTGATCATCTGGCTGCAGGGCATCTGGTTGCCGCTGCACGGCTACGACTTCGAATCCACCCCGCTGTGGGCCGGTATCTACATGTTGCCGCTGACGGTCGGCTTCCTGGTATCGGGACCGCTGTCGGGCCGGCTGTCCGACCGCTACGGCGGCCGCTGGTTCGCCACGGGCGGCATGCTGCTCGCCGCGGTGACCTTCGTGCTGCTGATCGTCATCCCCGTCGATTTCGACTACCGACTGTTCGCACTGATCATCTTCGCCAACGGATTGGGTATGGGCATCTTCACCTCACCCAATACCGCGGCGGTCATGTCCTCGGTGCCGGCCTCACAGCGCGGCGTGGCCTCGGGGATGCGGGCCACCCTGATGAACGGCGGTATGGCGCTGGCGATCGGGATCTTCTTCTCGCTGATGATCGTCGGGCTGTCCGGAACACTGCCCTCGGCGATGGATTCCGGGCTGCGCGAACAGGGCGTCTCCGCGGACGTCGCCGGGCAGATGGCGGATATGCCACCGGTGGGCAGCCTGTTCGCGACCTTCCTCGGCTACAACCCCTTCCGGGAGCTCCTCGGGCCGACCGGCGCGCTGAACGACCCCGGCGTGCACGGCGATGTGGTGACCGGGCAGGAATTCTTTCCACACCTGATCTCGGATCCCTTCCACTCCGGGCTGGTCGTGGTCTTCCTGACCGCCGCGGTGATGATGCTGCTGGGCGCCATCGCCTCCTGGTTCGCTCGCGGCGACTACGCCGGTGACGAGGCCGGCGCGACCACGCCGCCGGCCGACGCGCGGGCGGGTACGACGCGCAACGGCCGCGTGGCCGTCGGCACCGGTCCGGAACGTGTCATCGGCGGCCAGGTGCTGCGTCCCGACGGCACGCCTACGGCAGCCGTGGCGCTGACCCTCATCGACCCACGCGGACACCAGGTTTCGCGCGCCACGACCAGCACCGACGGCGCGTACGAGGTCCGCGCGCCGGGACCGGGCAGTCATGTCCTGATCGCTGCGGCGCGGGGACAACAACCGATCGCGGTGACGGTCGAGGTTCGTGACCATCAGCGGCACCTCGACCTCACCCTGCGCGCCGCCGGGGAGCTGTCCGGCTTCGTCCGCAAGGCCGGCGGCCGCGGACTGTCCGGCGCCACCGTCACCGTCACCGATCCACAGGGGGAGGTGGTCGGGACGGCGGTCACCGATTCCGACGGCGGCTACCTGTGTCCGGGTATCACCGCGGGCAGCTACACCCTCGTCACGGCCGCGTCGCGCATGCGCCCACACGCGAGCACACTCACCGTGCCCGCGAGCGGAATCCTGCACCACGACGTCGAACTGACCCCGTTCGCCATGCTGACCGGCACGGTCCGGGCCGGGCATCGGGTCGTACCCGATGCGCAGGTGATCGTGCGCGACGAACACGGCGAGGTACTCGCGACGACCCGAACCGACAGCAGCGGACGCTATTTCGTCAGCGATCTGACCGACGGCATCCACACCGTCGACGTCCGGGGATATCCGGCCACGGCAACCCCGGTGGTGGTCACCGGACGGACCGTGGAACACGATGTGCGGCTCGGCTACGAAATACCCAGCCCGTTCCCCACGACATTCGACATGTGAACGGTGTGGGTCCGGCCCTCGAATGCCGGCGGCAGCACGCGGCTCCGCCGGCGGATGAGGCCTTTCCCGGTGGTGGCGGCGGTGGTGCTCAGGACAGCAGGCGCCGCACGAACTTGTTGCCGAATCCGTATTTGATCAGACCGTCGAGGTTCTGAATCGTCTTCTCCGAGTACGGGTACCAGATGCTTTCCCGCTTCGGCTGCCAGCGGTCGATGAGCACCGGCTGCGCGTGGGTGAAACTGCGCAGCGCACCCGGGCCGTTGACCTGTCCGACGCCGCTGTCCTTGCGTCCACCGAACGGGGCCTCGGGCACGCCGTAGATGACCGCACCGTCGTTGTGCACCACCGAACCGGTGATCAACTGCGCCGCGATACGGCGCGCCTTGTCGGCGTCCTTGGTGAACACCGAACCGCTGAGCCCGTACTTGCAGTCGTTGGCCAGGCGGATGGCCTCGTCCTCGTCACGCACCCGCATGACCGCGGTGATCGGGCCGAAGGTCTCCTCGGTCATCACCTGCATGTCGTGGTGTGCGCCCAGGATCACGGTGGGCTGGAAGTACAGCCCGTCCCCGTCGCCCACCTCGCCGCCGACGACGATCTCGGCACCCTGGGCCCGCGCATCCTCGAGGTGGCGGATCACGATGTCGCGCTGGCGGTCCCAGAAGAAAGGACCCATATCGGTGTCACCCGGACCGTAGGTGACCTCGGCCGCCTTCTCCTTCACCAGCCGGATGAATTCGTCGGCCACACTGTCGACGACGTACACGCGCTCGACGCTCATGCACACCTGGCCGGTGTTGAACATCGACAGGTACACCGCACCGGCGGCGGCCTTCTCCAGATCGGCGTCGGCGCAGACGATCATGGCGTCCTTACCGCCCAGCTCCAGCGAGTAGGGCAGCAGCCGAGCCGCACACGCCGCGGCGATCTTGCGGCCGGTGCCGACGCTGCCGGTGAAGCACACCTTGTCGATCTCGGCGTCCACCAGAGCAGCACCGGTTTCGCCGTCACCATGCAGGACCTGCACGACATCGGCGGGCACACCGGCCTCGTGCAGCACCCGAGCCACCCACTCACCCGAGCGCGGCGTGACCTCGGAAGGCTTGAACAGCACCGTATTTCCGGCGACCAGCGCCTGCACCACCGGATTGAGCGACAGCACGAACGGCGCATTCCACGGGGTGACGACGCCGATGACGCCGAGCGGCTGATACTGCATGTACAGCTTCTTCATCGGCTTCAGGTAGCCGTGCAGCTTCTGCCGGTGCGAACGCAGCTCGCGGGGCGCGCGTGCGGTCCAGTAGTTGAGGAAGTCGCAGGCCGGCACGATCTCGACACCGATCGCTTCGGCTTCCGGTTTACCGGTTTCCAGCCGCACCGTCTCGGCGATCTCGGCTCGCCGCCGGACGATGACATCGATGGCGGCGCCCACGATCGCGGCCCGCTCGGCGATACTGCGCGCGGCCCAGCCCGGCTGCGCGGCGCGAGCGCGCGCGACGGCGGCCTCCACCTCGGCGGGGGTCGTCACCTCGAGCTCGCCGATTCGGTGACGGTCCACCGGACTGTCGAGCGCCAGCTTTCGCCGGTCACCCTCGGTCGTCGGCAACGATTGCACGATGGCCATTGATCTCGCCTTCCCTGCGGTGCGTAGACAAGTTATCAAAACTGTCTACTCCATAGCGAGAACTTGTTCCAGTTTTTCGGCTGTCGGATCTGGCGGGCGAGATTTCACCTCGCCCGCTCGTCCGCGCCACAGCCCGGTTCCTAGGCCAGTGCGGCTTCCCGAACGGCCTGGGTACCGATCTGCGGATAGGTGGGATATTCGATGCCCGAGATGTACTGCACGGTGCGTACCACCTGGGACGAGTAGCCGAACTCGTTGTCGTACCAGACGTAGAGGATCGCGGTGTCGCCGTCGACGATCGTCGCATTGGCATCGATGATCGAGGCCGCACGCGAGCCGATGAAGTCGCTGGACACCACATCGGTGGCGGCGGTGTAGTCCAGGTTGCGGCTCAGCGGCCCGGCCAGCGAGGCCCGGCGCAGGTACTCCAGTACCTCCTCGCGGGTGGACTCCCGCTGGAGCTGCAGATTCAGGATGGCGACCGAGACGTCGGGGGTGGGCACCCGGATCGAGTTGCCGGTGATCTTGGCCTTGAAATCGGGCATCGCCTTGGCGACCGCGGAGGCCGCGCCGGTTTCGGTGAGCACCAGGTTGAACGGCGCGGACCGGCCCCGGCGATCGGCCTTGTGATAGTTGTCCAGCAGGTTCTGATCATTGGTGAACGAATGCACCGTCTCGACGTGACCGCGCACGATGCCGAACTCGTCGTCCATCGCCTTGAGCGGCGGCACGATCGCATTGGTGGTGCACGACGCGCAGGAGTAGATCCGCTCGGAGAGATCCAGGTCGCGGTGGTTGACGCCGTGCACGATATTCGGCACGTCACCCTTGCCCGGCGCGGTGAGGACAACCTTCGCGATACCGGGCCGCAGGTGCTGCGACAGACCGTCACGGTCGCGCCACTTACCGGTGTTGTCGATCAGGATCGCGTCGTTGATCCCGTACTCGGTGTAGTCGATCGTGGTGGGATCGTCGCTGTAGATGAACTTGACGACATTGCCGTTGGCAGTGATCGTGCTGTTGTCGGTATCGACCTTGATGGTGCCGTTGAAGTGCCCGTGCACCGAATCCCGGCGCAGTAGCGACGCCCGCTTCACCAGGTCACCCTCGCCGCCCTTGCGCACGACCACGGCCCGCACGTTCAGCCCGTTACCGGAGCCGACCTTCTCGATGAGCAGTCGCGCCACCAGGCGCCCGATCCGGCCGAAGCCGTAGAGCACCACGTCACGCGGCCCCTGCGCCCGGTCCTGGGCGCCGATCACATCCGCCAGGACCGCGGCGGCGAATGCAGCGGCCGACCGGCCCGCGCCATCGGTGCGGAAGGCGTTGACCAGCTGACCCAGGTCGATCTTGCACGGCCCCAGATCCAGTTCACGCAGCGCCTGCAGGAAGGGCAACGTCTCGTCCACCGACAGCTCTTCGCCCTCGATCTGACGCGCGAATCGGTGCGTACGCAGGATGCTGATCACCGATTTGTTCACCAATGACCGGCTGTGCAGCAGAATCGTCACACCCTTGTCCCGGTACAGCGTGCCGATGATCGGGATCATCGCCTCCGCAGCGGCTTCCTGAGCGTTCCAGCGGTCGAGTTGTTCGGTAGCCAACACAGGTCCTTGGGGTTAGTCGAAGTCTTCGCTACCCCGATGTTAATGACCGTCGCGATATCACAGACGGGCGCCGTCGGCCGGTGAGGTCTACGCCACTCCGGCCAGCAGCAACCGCAAAGCAACCGTGGTGCGGCGGCAAGCGCGTCGGCGCGGCCACCGCGTGCCGACCCAGTGCGGTGACGGTGCGCTCAGGCAGTGCGGCGGCGGGGCATCCGTCGCTGAGTCGCCGCACGCTCCGCGGTAAGCTGCTCGCGCCGGCTCAGCATGGCGGTGGCCGGTGAGGTGCCGCCGATGATCGCGTCGAAGACCGCGCGGGCGTCCTCTAGGGCGTCGCGGGCGCCGACGCCGGCGGCCGGGGTGATGGCGTGGTCGGCGTCGCCGATGAGAACGACCGAATCCTCCGGATCACGGGCACTGTCCAACGGCACGTTGCGCGCGTTGCTGACGTGGACCATCTCGGTGTGTTCGAGGAATTGCGACACCAGAGCGCGGTTCGACGGTGTTGCCGCGAGGACGGTGTCGGCCCAGTCGTCGACGGGACGCATCCCCAGGTCGTCACTGTCACCGGCGAGCGGCTCGCGGGCGATTCGCACGAACCACAGTGCCGCCGGATCGTCGGGGCGCCAGATGTGTCCCAGCGTGGCGGCGGAGCTGCCGTCTTCGGCGATCTCGGCGGAGAAATGCAGGACCGCGGGCGAGGAGGACGGCGGCGGATCCAGCGGCGCGCTCGTCATGCCGTACAGCACCACATCTCCGGCGTACACGGGATGCCGTTCCGGCTCGAACCTGGACCGCACCACCGAGTCGATGCCGTCCGCAGCGACCAGCAACCCCGCTACGGGCTCGGCCCGCGACCCACGCTGCACCGCAGCGGAATCGAGTGCGATATCGGTCACCGGCTCGCCGTGCCGCAGTTCGGCGCCCGAGCTCGCGACGAACTCCGAGAGCACCCCCATCAGATTGCGCCGCAACCAGAATCGGTGACCTCGGCTGGGCATCTCGCTGCGTCTGCCCGAGCTGTCGGCGTAATCGAGACCGGACAGCGCATACGACGCGCCGTGCAGTGCGTCGGAGTCCACTCCCATCGCTGCCATCGCCTCGTGCCCGCGCCCGTCGATGAACAGGAATGCGCCCGCGCCGGGGCCGGGGCGCTGTTGTTCGTAGACGACAGCCGGCTCTCCCCGCCGCGCCAAGCCACCGGCCAGGCAACTGCCCGCGATTCCGCCACCGATGATGGTCGTCATACCCGATCCTCCCGCGTTGCCGCACTATTAGTCGAGCCCGATCCGGTGCCGAACTCTACCCGCTCGACGAGGGGAATCCTTTGGCTACGAATAATTCCCGGCCTGCCGATACGACCTGCGAATCGCACGTGTCACCGACCGGGCGCGCTCGGAATCCGGGCCGGTTCACCTCTCCAGGTAGGCGACGATTCCGCCGATCAAAGCCTCGAGTGCATCGTCGAGATCACCGTAGGTGCCCAGCGTGCGCTCCGAGGTGATCCCCCGCATGGCCGCGGGGATCAGCGCCGCGACCCGGCGGACCTTCGCCGCGTCGAGGTCCAGATCGGCGAAGGCGCGTTCGCAGGCGTGGTCCCAGTTCGGCTTCCAGGACGCCAGAACGGCTGCGGTCTGCGGATATTCACGTTCCAGTTCGGCGTGATCGCGCGGCAGCGCCGCACGCAGGGTTTCGATGGCCAGGGATTCGGGGCGTCGCAGACCGGTCGCCATGGTGTGGATCAGGGCGCTCACCCGTTCCGTCAGGGTGCCGTCGCGCTCGAGGCCGGCGGGTAGATCACCCCGCTTGTCGGCGGTGTGGCGCAGCACCGCCGCCCACAATCCGTCGATATCTCCGAACTGGTATTTGACCACTCCCCAGGTGGCGCCGATATCGCGGGCGATCCGGTTCCCCGAGACCGCCGCGGGATCCCCGGTGGCGAGCGAGGCGATCGCCGCTTCCAGCATGGTTTCCCGCGACGCGATGCCACGCCGGTTCGCGCGTCTTCTCCCAGCCACGTCGGTCACGAGGATCGATTATAGGGGTATCTACCTGCGCTTTCCAGTTTCAACTAACCCTCTTGCATTCTTGGATGGCGGCTTCTATGGTTATCCGTGCCGCGTGTGATCGCCGCCACGAATCCGGCGCGTCACCTACCACGCGGCCGAGCCGCATTCGCAGCGCCTGGAGGATCACGATGGCAAAGCCACCCCTGTCGATGGAGCCGACGGGCTGGTTCCAAGTGGCATGGTGTTCGGAGATCAGCGTCGGTGCCGTACACAAGATGAAGTACTTCGGCCGCGAAATGGTCGCGTGGCGTGCAGCTTCGGGACAGGTCGCGGTATTCGACGCTTACTGTGAGCATCTGGGCGCCCATCTCGGGTACGGCGGCCACGTCGAGGGCGAGAATCTGGTGTGCCCGTTCCACGGCTGGGAATGGAATCGCGAGGGCCGCAACGTCTGCATCCCCTATGAGAGCCACCCCAACAAGGGCCGTCGCATCCGCAGCTACCCCGTGGTGGAACGCAACGAGGCGGTCTGGATCTGGTTCGACATCGAGGGCCGCCCACCGTATTTCGAGATCCCGGATATCTTCGCCGATTTCGGTGACGATCGGACCGCTGCCGACTACTACCCGCCGGTTCCCGCGGCAACCCTGTATCGGCCCGGTCTCGAACTGCATCCGCAGTACGTGATGGAGAACGGCGTCGACTTCGCACATTTCAAGTTCGTGCACAAGACACCGTTCGTCCCCGAGTTCACCCGGCACGACTTCTCCGGGCCCGTCTCCTACGTGGACTTCACCATCGCCTTCGACGAGGGAATCGCCGAAGACCAGATCAACAGCGGGGTGGAGTCGATCAACGCGGGCCTGGGCTGTTCGGTCACCAAGAGCTGGGGCATGGTCGACAACCGCACCATGCCGGCCGTCACCCCGGTGGACGACCGGACCGCCGACGTCCGGTTCACCGTCTGGATCGGCCGTAAGCCGGGCGAGGACGGCGCCGAGCTCACCCGGTACGGAAAGACCATGGCCGACTTCGTGATCGAGCAGTTCGCGGCCGATATCGAGATCTGGTCACATCAGCGCTACTCGGATCCACCCGCGCTGTCCCGCAAGGAGTTCGAGGGTTTCACCGCCTTGCGCAGCTGGGCTCGGCAGTTCTATCCGGACGGCGGACCGGCGGGGATCGATCCGCAGCTTCCGCACAGCGGCGCCGTACGCGCCACATCCGACAGCCGGTGAGCACCGCACCGGTTTCACAGTTTCGAGCCGATAGAGAGGCCCACCCGATGAGCACTTCCGACAAGATCCGGGTATTCCAGGTCGCGACCGGCAATCTCGGTACCGAGATGATCGGGCGCATCACCGCACATCCCGACCTCGAACTGGTCGGCCTGCATTGCTACACGCCCGAGAAGATCGGCCGGGACGCGGGCGAGATCGTCGGTCTCGACCCGGTCGGTGTCACCGCGACCGGTTCGGTCGCCGAGATCATCGCCGCCCGTCCGGATGTACTCACCTTCCACGGCGTCTTCCCCGACGAAGACCTCTACGAGCAGGTGCTCGAGGCCGGGATCAACGTGGTCACCACCGCCGACTGGATCACCGGCTACCACCGTGACACCAACCATCTGCACCCGTCCGGCCGCAAGGTCAGCGAGATCATTCGAGCGGCCTGCGAGCGTGGCAATTCCACGTTCTACGGCACCGGAATGAACCCGGGGCTCGCACAGATTCTCGGTATCGTGCACACCGCCGACGTGGCCGACATCGAGAACATCACCGTCACCGAATCGGTCGACGTGTCCTGCCACCATTCGGTCGACACCTGGAAGGCCGTCGGCTACGGCCGCCCGGTCGACGATCCGACCATCCCGGACTCACTGCACAAGTACACCGCGGTGTTCGCCGACTCGGTCTACCTGATGGCCGACGCCTTCGACCTGGAACTCGACGAGGTGAGCTTCAGCTACGAACTCGCCGCCTGCACCAAGGATGTGGATCTCGGCTGGTATTTCCTGCCCAAGGGATCCCTGGGCGGCAACTACATCAAGTATCAGGGCATGGTCGACGGCGTTGCACGGGTGGAGACCCACCTCGAATGGCAGATGACCCCGCACACCGATCCTGCCTGGAATATCAAGGGCTGCTACATCACTCAGGTCACCGGCGACCCGAGCATCTACAGCAAACATATGATCTTCCCGCCCAAGGGCTTCGATCTGTCTAAACCGGAGAACTTCGCCTCGATCGGCATGTCGATCACCGGCCTGCCGGCCCTGAACTCGCTGAAATCCGTGGTCGCGGCCCGGCCGGGAATCATTACCAGCGCCGACCTGCCGTTGCGGAGCTTCGCCGGCCGGTTCGCCCGCTGAGCCGCGCGGAAGTCGAGCTGGGCCAGGTGGTCACACGGTCGGCTCAGGCACCCTGCCAGACGGTGTCGAACGGGGTGTGGGCGGACACCCGTGCCCGGATGCCGGAGGTCACGAAATCCTTGGCGACCTGCACGGCGTCGCCCACTTCGGTGCCCGTGGCGAGGGCGGCCGTGATCGCGGCCGCGAGGGTGCAGCCCGCACCCGACACTCGCTCGTTCCCCACTTTCGGGGCCCTCACCAGCGTGACCTCCTCGCCGTCGAACAGCACGTCGACAGCCTCGTCGCCGGCCAGCTCCACGCCGCCCTTCGCGACGACGTACTTCGGGCCGAGGTCGTGGATGCGGCGAGCCGCCACGATCAGGTCGTCGACGTTATCTATGGAGTCCATCCCCGACAGGGTGCGGGCCTCGAACAGGTTCGGAGTGACCACAGTGGCGTGCGGCAGGATCTGCTTGCGCAGCGCATTGTCGGTGTCGAGTGCGGCGCCGGGTTCCTGGCCCTTGCAGATCAGTACCGGGTCGAGCACGACGTGCCGCCAGTTCTGCCCGGCCAGCCCCTCGGCAACCACCTCGATCGTCTCCGGGGTGCCGAGCATGCCGATTTTCACGACGTCGAGGTCGTGGGCGGAGGTGGCCGCCTCGATCTGATCGGCGATGACCTCGGCCGGGACCGGGAAGAAACGGTGACCCCAATTGTTGCTCGGATCGAACGAAACGATGCAGGTCGTGGTCGCGATGCCGTACACGCCCAGCTGCTGGAGGGTCTTCAGATCGACCTGCAGGCCGGCGCCACCGGTCGCTTCCGAGCCGGCGATGACGTAGGCGAGATCGACCATGGAGATGCTCCGTTCGCGAGATGAAGGTCTGTGGCTACCAGAGCCCAAATCATAGAGTGGCGCCTGCTGTGCACCCCCGCAGCGCTCGATACAGCCAGTCTTGTGCGGCACCGCCGGTCGGCGTACCGAGGAGTTCCGCGGTGAGCCTCCAGTACCGGTGAATGCGCGGGTTGTTGTCGTCACCTTCACACAGCAGTCGGTGCCGGAACTCCGCCGTGGGACGACAGCCTCGGGCGTCGGCATGGGCCGTCACGAACAGGTCGAGTTCGGGGCCCGGCCGCGGTTCGATCCCGGCGACGAGCAGCGGGCCTACCGCCTCGCAGGCTTCGGCTACACCGGCCAGAAGAGTGCGCTCGGCACGAATTCCGGTGGCGTCGTGCCGCCAGAGCTGTGCCCTGATCGCGGTGGTCAGCGCCGGATCGGTGACCGCGGTGGCGAGTCGGGCGTAGGCGAGAACCTGCCGGGGCGTCGGATCGACCGGCGGGGCCGGGATATTCATCGCCACGAACGCGTCGAAGATTTCAGGGGTAGTCGAGGCAAGCACTCGGCGCCAGAACGCGATGAGGCTCTCGTGCGCCGCCGCGCGGTCACCGACCGCGGCGAGCAGCTCCACGGACACCGCGCGTTGGGCGGGCACTGCGTCCTCGACCGCCATCAGTACCGCTCGTCGCCAGGTCAATGCGTCCAATTCCCGGTCGAGCGCGGCTCTTTCGACGGCGACGGCATCCGCGATCGACACCGATCCGGCTAGTACGGACATGATGGCGGGCAACCCGAGACCGAATGTGCGCAGCCGCCGCACCAGGTTCAGTCGGCCGACCGAAGTCGCCGGATCGAACAGGCGGTGCCCGCCGGTGCTGCGATGCGATTCCAGCACTCCTTCGTCGCAATAGAACCGGATGGTGCGGACCGGGACTCCGGTGCGCCGGGACAACTCACCGATGCTCACCGAACCATCAGCATGTGTGTTGCTGGTCACAATTACTGGAACCTCCACCCGGCTGGAACTCCTACGGTACTTGCATCAATCGTCAGGACAAGGAGTTCCCCATATGGCCGGAAAGACGTCGCTGAACACCGAGCGGATCTGGCAGTCCGTCGCCGCCGAGCGCACGAGCCTGGTCGAACTGCTGCGGCTGTTACCGGAAGGCAGCTGGGACCACGCCTCCCTGTGTGACGGCTGGCAGGTGCGCGACGTCGTCGCACACCTGATCCTGTCGGCGGAATCCGGCCTCGGCACGATCCTGATCAATCTGATCCGCGCCCGAGGCGACTTCAACCGCCTGGTCCGCGACACCGCCCTCCGCCACGCACGCTCCCACACCAGCGCACAGCTGGTTGCCGAGTTACACGACAGCGTCGACGCCCGCACCACCCCGCTCGGCACCACGCCGGTCGACCGCCTGATGGACCTGCTGGTACACGGCCAAGATATCGCCGTGCCACTCGGTATTCCGCGCGAAATGCCGGTACCCGCAGCGGAATCGGCTCTGGAGCGAGTGTGGGCCGGTGGCTTCCCGTTTCACGCCCGCAAGAAGTTCGGCGGGTATCGACTGGTGGCCTCCGACGGCGAGTGGACCGCCGGAACCGGGCCGGTAGTCGAAGGCTCGGTCACCGCACTCCTGATGCTCGTCACCGGCCGGCACCCAGCCCCTGATCAGCTCACCGGCGACGGTGCGGCGCAGTTGCTCGCGGAACGAGGGGACCGGCGATAGATCTCGGCGAGTGCCGTGCCGTCGCGCCGGCGCCCATGTCGGTCGGCAGCGACGTGTCGTCAACTCACAGCAGCTCGACGTACCCGTCGGTGCCGTGCACCCGGATCCGCTGACCGTCCTCGATCAGGCAGGTGGCGTTCTCGACGCCGACGACGGCCGGCAGACCGTACTCGCGGGCGATCACCGCGCCGTGGGTCATCAATCCGCCCACCTCGGTGACCAGGCCGGCGATGGCGACGAACAGTGGGGTCCAGCTGGGGTCGGTGTAGGCGGTGACCAGGATGTCGCCCGGATCGAAGTCGGCCTGTGAGATATCGGAGACGACTCGGGCCCGGCCTTCGACGGTGCCCGACGATACGGGCAACCCGGCCAACGCTCCCGCCGGAACGTCCTCGCGCCGGTACGCACCCGCCAGGGCCTCGCCCTCGGAGGTGAGGACGCGCGGCGCGCTCAATGCCTGATGGGCGCGGAACTCGCGCTTGCGCTCGGACACCACTGCGTCGCACGGCCGGTGCGTGTGCGCGAGTTCGCGCAGCTCGTCGAACCGCAGATAGAAGATGTCCTCCGGCTCGCGGATCGCTCCCACCCCGACGAGCCGCTGTGCCTCGCGCAGCAGCGCCTTCTTGTAGATCAGGTAGCGGACCACGATCACGTACTTCGGGAATTCGCGGTAACCGGCGAAGGTCCGGACCCGATCGATCATGCGCTGGGTTTCCGCGGCCTTGGCGGCACCGTCCGGCAGAGTGCGCACCCGCTCGAGCAGATCCTGCGCCTTCCGCTCGGCTTCCAGCCGTCCCTGCTCGAACCGCCGTTCACCCGCGCCGGCCTCGAAATTCTTGATATTGCTCAGGATCGTCGGGACCAGCGTCGTGGGGCTTTCCACCCACCGCGGCCTGGTGATGTCGATTTCCCCGACACACCGCATGCCGTACTCACGCAGAAACCCCTCGAATGCTGCGCGGGCCTGCGGACCGCCGGAGCGCTCGGCGAGCGCGTCCAGGAAGGCGGCATCCTCGAATCCGCCATCCTCGACCTGCTGCAGGAATTCCACCGCATCCGGATGTGGCCGGATCGCATCGGCGACATCCAGCAACGCCAGACCCATTTCGGAGGTCACGTTATGGGGCACCGACTGGCTGAGGGTGTCGGCAACGTTCTTCTCCCCCAGCCATTCCCGCATCCGGTCGTTCAGCCACCAGGCTGCCTCCATCCCCGCCGTGATGGCCTCCATACTGCGCGGGTCGCTCAATCTGCGCAGGGGAAGCTGGGTTTCGATGAAGTCGAGCAACGCGGTACCGGACAGATCCCGGATCTCGCCCGTCAACTCCTCGACCGCGGCGCAGCTCTGCGCCATCAGCTCCGCGACGATCTCCGGATCCGCGTCGAGCAGCACGGGCGGTGTCCCCTCCGGCGCGGGACCACTCTCGGCATCGGGTACAGATCGGATGAAGTCGGTGCGGTCGAGGATCGTGCGCAGGGCGTCCCCGATCAACGGATCGGACTTTCCGAGCGCATCCACCGTATTGGCCCGGCTGGTCGGCGCGCCCAGCATCCGCGTGACATCGACGAACAACCGCCCGCCCGCCGTCCGCATGGGCGCGGGACTCATCAACTGCCACATCGAGATTCCCAGTGGCTTCATCGCATCGGTCATCATCTGCTGGTGTCCGACGGATACATAGACGTGGTTCTCGCCGTCCGTTGCTTCCGGAATAGGAAAAAGCGTGGTGATCGGGCGGCTCTGCACGATCAGGAATTCGTCACCGGCAAGGCACCATTCGATGTCCTGTGGACTGCCGAAGTGCGACTCGATGGTGCGGCCCAGGTCGGCCAACCGCACGATCTGATCGTCGGTGAGCACCTGCTGGTGCTGCCGCTGCGCATCCAGCTCGCGGACCTGCGTTCCACCGGCCGGCACGGCCTCGACCGCTACCTTCTTGGTGGCGATGGTTTTGTCGAGAATTGCCCGTTCACGCACCGTGTACACGTCCGCGTTCACCAGACCTGACACCAGTGCCTCGCCCAGTCCGAAACCGGCGTCGACGGATGTGACCTTCCGATTGGAGGTGATCGGGTCGGCCGTCATCGCAATCCCCGATGCGTCCGGGAAGACCATGCGCTGCACCACGACCGCCATCGCGATAGTGCTGTGGCCGAAGCCGTTACGCTGCCGGTAGGTGACGGCACGCTCGGTGAACAACGATGCCCAGCACCGGCGGACATGGTCGACTGTCGCCGCCGCACCCACGATATTGAGGTAGGTGTCCTGCTGGCCGGCGAAAGACGCAGCAGGCATATCCTCGGCCGTGGCGCTGGACCGCACCGCGCAGGGCGTGGCCGGCCCGAGGCGGGTGGCGGCGTCCGCGATCTCCCCGGCGATGTCGTCGGGCAGCGGACACTGCTCGATCGCGTCGCGCACCTGCGCGCTGACCGCCTGGATCCGGGCGCGATCGTCGGGCGCGAGCCGCGACAACCGGTCCAGCAACTGCTCGAGGCCAGGGATACCGGGGACGACCTTGCGGTAGGCCTCGGTCGTCACGCAGAAACCGTTCGGCACCCGCACCCCGTCGATTCGCGCCAGCTCCCCCAGGTTCGCCCCCTTGCCACCGACCTCGGCGACCGAGGTCCGCCCGACCTGTTCGAAACCCACCACATAACCCACGCCGAAGCTCCTCACCTGGTGTTTTCCACTGACGGCGACGAGTATGAACCATAAATCGATTCCGCATGAGTGCCCCCGATCCGGTATAAAGTGAAAGGGGGATGGGGGAACAGCAATGTGCGCCGGGACCATGCGGTGCCCGGCGCACATCGATCTGTACTGCGCTGGTCTCGGGATCCACCGCCCGCATCACGGTGCGGTGCACCTCGCCCGAGCCTGCGGCGAATCAGCTCAGAGCAGCACGTCGATCAGGTCGACCACGACCCCACCGAGCGATGTGACGAGCGCTCCGACAACCTGGATAAGACCGTTAACCAACTGAGTCCCTCTCTCTCGCTGCCTGATCGACGACCAGGCCGTGTCCATTGAACTTTCGAAGCAGGGATCGACTTCGCATCGAAGTCATCGAGTTATTCGGTGTTACCGGCACGCCGGATTGGTCCTGTCTGCCGACCGACTTCAGCGGCACGACAGGGCAGAGCGGGACCTCGCCGGGGTAGTCGGTCCGCCGCCTACTGCGTCTCGACGGCGGGGACGTCGATAGCGGTGTTCACGCCGGGGACCAGCAGGCACCTCTCCCCGGCATCATTGGTGTAGATGCCGTACACGGCGGCGCTCACCGCGCCGGGACCGGTATCGACGAGCGCTTCGGGCTCGGCGTCGTCTCCCGGTGTCATTGCCGTCATCCCGTACTGCATGGTGTCGGTGTTGATCCACGCGATATTCGCACCACTCCCGGCGCTGTCGTCCACTTCGAAGGACACCTGCCCGGGCTGCAGTTCGTCCTCATCGGCGCTGGTCTGCGCGACGACGGTACTGTCGGCGAGCCCGGACGGACAGAAATACGTGGTCGGCGACGGGTTGTCGAAGGTCGTCTCGGCCTGGGCGGCCCCGGCGGCAACCACGACGCCGGCCCCGAGGACGGCGATCGTCACACTGGTGCGGCAGAGCGATGTCTTGATCATGGATATCCTCTCGGTGGGTGTTTCCATGCGCAAGGATTGGCTTCGAGCGGGTGCCGCACCCCGCGTTCCAGCAGGTCCCCACGTCAGCACGGTTCCCCGGCCTTGTCAACCGGCACGTCACCCGACGCCGACGCGGCTCGCGAAATCCTCCGGTGAGAGTCCGTCGGCGGAATTCATATCGCAGTTACCGAAGGGTGGGGCGCCCTCGGGGAGGCCGCCACCGTACCCCTGGCCATTCGTAAACTGATGCGCGATCTGGCCGGGCAGGTCGGGGTTACTGCCGTAGCCGGCGCCGATCACCGCGAGTCCGTCCGGGCGCGTCGGCCACATGGTGTCGAAATCGGCTCGGTTCGCGTAGCCGATGACGCGGCGAGGGGATCCCAGCCAGTCGGCCGCCCGCTGATATGCACTGTTGATGCCGCCGGACTGGTCGCCGCCGGGGTTGCCGCCCGATTCCACATCGACCATGCTGATCATCTTCGGATGCGGACCACCGGCACCGATGACCATGTCCCGCTGCGTGTCGACCGTTTCCGCCCAGTTCGGCCGCCAATAGAAGTAGACGATGAAGCAGGCCAGTCGCCCGGCGTCGGCGGCGCGGGCGGCCCAGGCATAGTTCGCGGCGAAGTTGTGGTCTCGATAGTTCCCGTCGTTGGACCTGAACGAGAAGATCCGATACGGATAGGAATCATCCACGGGCACTTGAAATTCGGATACATCAGCAAAAAGGGAATCAACCATAGTCCCCTCCAAGAGCTCGGCCGGCCCTGCGGGGCACCGGATTCCGGATGGTGGCTACTCAACTCCGACGTGGCTCGACCACGCCACGATCGATAGTACACGCCCAGCAAATGCGATGTAATCGACAGGGCCACAATGGAACCCCGACACGCCGGTGGGGTTACTGCCCGTCGGCTCCCGCCACCACGGAGCGGACCCGCAGCTGATCGGTGGTCACCCGGGAGTTACCGCACGCCGTCCCGGAGCGCTCGAGGTACACCGATTCGGTGTTGTCGGGCACGTAGATTCGTAATCCCGGCACCGCCACCGGCCGGCAACTCTCGGCCGGAATATTGTGCACGTTCACCTCGAGCACCAGCGCCGACGCCTGCTCGCCCGGCGCCAACCGCACCGGCCCGGACGGGTCGCCGTCGCGGACCGCCGGAGCACCGATCGGGTCACCATCCCGCTCCGCGACGTAGGACACTCCTGGAAACCCCTGCAGCACACAGGTATTCGATCCGATATTGCCGAACACGATCGGGAATCCGACCGTTCCGGCGCCTGCATTTCCCTGCCCCAGCGTCACGTCGAGATCGGAGGTCGCGCATTGCGGCGGGGCATCACTCACCGCACCGGCGGTCGACGTGCTGTCGCTCTCCGGGACTGCGCCGGACGGCCTCGAAGCCGCGCCGGGAGGCTGCGAAGGGGACACACCGGGAGAGGGTGTCGAGGCCACCTCCGCGCCGTGCGTGCCCTGGGCCGACTGTTCGGCGCCCTGACCCTGGCCACATCCGGCGACAGCCACGGCCGTGACGATCGCCGCCAGACCGCCTACCACTCGCGTGATCCACACAGCAGCCACGGTACTCCGGTCCGGGTTTCTTCTGTCCGACCCGGCACTCCGTCACGGCCAGCGCCCCATCACCACGGCCCGGATGCTTCGGCACTGCACAGTGCGCTCGTGCGTCCACGCCCCAGCGCTGCGGTCCACGGCGCCGCCCTCCCGCTCACTCGACTGGGCTCGCGGTCACCGCATCCGTCAATTCGCGTTCCCCGGAAACGATTTCGGCCGCCTCCCGCACACTCATTCGAAACTCACACTCCGACGATCGGGCCGGCCCGTCATGATGGCTGATGCCGGCAGCCCCGATCACGTAATGCCACGTCGTGTCGCCGATGTGGACTGTCACCGCTCCCTCCCCCACGACATCGGCGACCATCCGGCCGAGCGGGAGAGCAAACCAGTGCGCGCGGACGGCATCCGTGCTGCGACGTTCACCGAGAAGCGTTGTGCCCCAGTTCGACAGCGCCTCGAGTACTGGTCGCAGCGCAGCACCGGCAGCGGTCAGCTCATAGGTGGCGGCCGAGCGCGGGCCGCTGCGCCGATGGGTGAGGATGCCGTCTCGTTCGAGGTCCTTGAGGCGACCGGCGAGAATATCGGTGCTGATACCGGGCAGATCGGCGAACAGGTCGCTGTATCGCCGCGGGCCGGCACACAATTCGCGTACGACCAGCAGATTCCAACGGTCACCCACCACCTCGAGGGCCCGGCTCACCGTGCAGTAGTGGTCATAGTTTCGACGTGGCACGGGCACGACTCTAGCCGAACGCTTGGAAAATCCAAGTCAAAACTTGGAAAAACCAAGTAGAGTAGGCGGGCACACCCGGCGAAGGAGATGTTCATGCAGGTCAGGCAGTCGAGCAAACTCATGGGAGTCTCGTACGAGATTCGTGGCCCGGTCGCCGAGCAGGCGGCCCGGCTCGAGGCCGAGGGCCACCATGTCGTGAAGCTCAACACCGGAAATCCGCTGCCGTTCGGGTTCGAGGCCCCCGCGGAAATCCTGCAGGACATCGTGCGAACCGCACCGGTGTCGACCGGATACTCCACCTCGAAGGGACTACTGCCGGCGCGGCGGGCCGTGGTGCAGTATTATCAGGGACTCGGCGTGGCCGATGTGGACGTCGAGGACGTCTTCCTGGGCAACGGCGTCTCCGAACTGATCATGATGGCGCTCACCGCCCTGCTGGAGACCGGTGACGAAGTTCTCGTTCCCGCACCGGATTTCCCGCTCTGGACCGCGGCCACCACACTCAACGGCGGGCGGCCTGTGCACTATCTCTGCGACGAGGCTTCCGACTGGTATCCGGACCTGGCCGATATCGAGGCGAAGATCACCGACCGCACCCGCGCGATAGTGCTGATCAACCCCAACAATCCCACCGGCGCCGTCTACCCGCCGCAGGTTGTGCGCGAGATCCTCGACATCGCGCGCCGGCACAACCTGATCGTGTTGGCCGACGAAATCTACGACAAGATCTACTACGACGGCCGCACCCACACCGCCATCGCCTCCCTCGCGCCTGATCTGCTGTGCCTGACCTTCTCCGGCCTGTCGAAGGGATATCGGTGCGCCGGACTGCGTTCGGGATGGCTCGTGGTCTCGGGCCCGACCGGCCACGCCGCGGATTACATCGAGGGACTGACCATGCTCGCAGGCCTCCGACTGTGCGCGAATGTCCCTGGACAGCAGGCGATTCAAGCGGCGCTGGGCGGCTATCAGAGCATCTACGACCTCACCCTGCCCGGTGGGAGACTCAACGAGCAGCGCGACCGGGCATGGGAGGCCCTCAACTCGATTCCGGGGATCAGCTGCGTGAAGCCCAAGGGTGCGCTGTACGCATTCCCCCGCATCGACCTCGGCACCTACGCCATCCACGACGACGAGCAGTTCGTCCTGGACCTACTCCTCCAGGAGAAACTACACATCGTGCAGGGCACCGGATTCAACTGGCCGCGCCCCGATCATTTCCGCATCACCACTCTCCCGCACGCAGATGAACTCGAGGCCATCATCGAACGCATCGGACGATTCCTGGCGACCTATCGGCAATGACGTTCACCAGGTGCCGACGAACTCCTCGAGCGTAGCGAGGATCAGTGCAGCCACCAGCGCCATCCCGAAACTCGCTGCGGCGGTGAGCGCCAGCACGCGCCGGCGCAGCCTGTGCCCTCGCGCCAGGAGTGCCCCCGCGACGGCCCCACCGGCGCCGAGCAGCAGCGCACCCCCGAGCACGAGATAGAACACCGACGCGAACGCCGCATTCGTCGCCTCATCGATACCGCGTGCGTACTCCCCGAACGGGATCGGGAATCGGTACACGCTCGCGACGATGGCCGCAGCGAGCGGAGCGGTGACCACGGCGACCACCGCACCCCATGCGGCCGCGAGCCAGACCGATGTCCCGGTGGGGCCCGGACTGCTCACTGTGTCGTCATCGCTTCGCTGCACCACGTGCCCCATATTTCCATCTCCGACGACCGAATACTTCGCAGCATCGTTCCAGTTCGGCTCCCCGTCGGTCGATAGCCGCCGCCACTTGAACGTTTGTCTTACACAAACATCTTGCACGTTTGTCTAAACATCGGATACGGTCGGCGGTATGCACACCTCACACCGGAGTCCGGCATGAACAGCAGCTTCCGACGTTCATTGGCCGCACTCGTCACGATCGTTGCCGCGTCGGTCACGGCCATCGGCTGCACATCCGATGACACCGACGATCTCGCCGTCGTCCACCTCGACAGCGGGACGATCCGAGGCACGACACATGATTCCGTGTCCACCTTTCAGGGCCTGCCCTACGCCGCACCGCCGGTCGGTGACCGGCGCTGGCAAGCACCACAGCCGGTCACGTCCTGGACCGGCACCCGAGACGCCACCACACCCGGGAGCGCCTGCCCGCAACCTCAGGACCAGCCCATTTCAGCCCCTTCACACGGGGAGGACTGCCTGTTTCTGAACGTCACCGTCCCCACACACCGGAGCGACAATCCTCGGCCGGTCATCGTCTGGATCTACGGTGGCAGCTTCAACTACGGTGACGGCGCGAGCTACGGTGCCACGCATCTGACCGGTGACGGCGACGCCGTGGTGGTCACGATGAATTACCGGCTCGGCAGTTTCGGTTTCGCCGCTTTCCCGGGTACAGCCACCGCCAACCTGGGCCTGCTCGACCAACGAGCAGCGCTGGAATGGGTACAGCGCAACGCCTCCGCGTTCGGCGGTGACCCGCACAACGTGACCCTGATGGGCCAGTCGGGTGGGGGCTACAGCGTGTGCGCGCACATGGCCGCCCCGGGTTCGGCCGGATTGTTCCATCGGGCAATCATCCAGAGCGCCGGGTGTGTAGGCAGTTCTGATGCATCCCAGAGTCTGGAACAGGCTCGAGCGCGCACCGCTGCGATGGGCACGGCCGCCGGATGCACCGATGCCGCCACCGCCATCACCTGTCTGCGCAACAAGTCCTACGAGGAGATACTGGCCGCATCCGAATCCGGTCACGAGGCCTTCCGCGCCATCCGCGGTGACGATGTCTTGCCGGTCGATCCGATCGAGGCGCTCGAAACCGGCCGCTTCCATCGAGTTCCGGTCCTGCACGGCATCACCCACGACGAACAATCGGGCCAGGTGTGGGCAATGGAGATGGCCACCGGGCGATCACTGTCCGCCGACGAGTACACAGCGCAGATCCGAACACGGTTCGGGGACAAGGCCGATGCCGTGCTCGCCGAATATCCGGTCGATGCTTACGAGACGCCCAGCAATGCGCTCAGCGCCGCCCTGACCGATTCGGAGGCAGCCACCTCTGCTCAACGAACTCGGCGGACGCTGTCCGCGTTCGTTCCCTTCTACGCCTACGACGTCGACGAGTCTCGCGCACCGGGCTTCGAAGGACTACCACCTGCCGGCTTCGACATGGGTACCGGCCACATGGCCGACCTCGCCTTTCTGTTCGAGAACGCAATGTTCGAGAAGCTGAACGACACTCAGCGCCGACTCTCGGCGACGATGATCGCGTACTGGGCACAGTTCGCGCACCAGGGAGATCCCAACCGGAATGACCTGCCACCCTGGTCACGGTCGCTTCCCGGACAGCCCTACACCCAGAGGCTGAGCTCTACCGAGAATGGTGTCGGTGCAATCGATTTCGCCGATGAACACCACATCGGTTTCTGGCGCGCGCTGGACGTGTGATCCGGGCGGCCGATCACTCGGTCGCCGCTGTGTCTCGCTGCTTGCGCGGCCGAGTCAGCCGTGCTGCGGGGCCGGAGCGCCGTTCGCCTGCGCGGCGGCCGGCCGGTGGCCGGTCGACGTGGCGAGCGCGCGGCGCAGGGCGCCGGACAGTTCGGCGAGCTGACGCTGGGAGATTTCGGCGCCCAGGATCGCCTGGGAGCCGTGGAAGGTGCCGGGCCACTGGTGCAGTTCCACCGGCACACCGGCCTGCAGCAGGCGCATTCCGTAGGTGAGGGCCTCGTCCCGGTTCGGGTCGAACTCGGCGGTGGCGATGTAGGCGGGTGGCAGGCCGGACAGATCGGTCGCGCGGGCGGGTGCAGCATACGGGGTTCCGGGTTCGCCGCCGAGATAGTGCCGCCAGCTCTCGGTGACCTTCGCGCGGATCATGAACACGGTATCGGTGAAGTTCCGCGCCGACCAGGACTCCTGCCGGTCGTCGAGGGCGGGCTGATTGAGCAGCTGGAAGCAGATCGGCGGCCCCGCCTCGTCGCGCGCCCGCAGTGCGATGGCCGCGGCGAGATTCGCCCCGGCCGCATGTCCACCGACCGCGACCCGTTCCCGCTCGCTACCGAGAGCGTCGGCGTTGTGCGACACCCACTCCAGCGCGATGTACGCATCGTCCAGCGCGGCGGGAAACCTGTTCTCCGGTGCCAGCCGATACCCCACCGACACCACCGTGGCGCCGGATTCGACAGCCACCCGCACCGCCCAGGGATGCTCACTGTCGAGGTCCCCCATCACGAAACCACCGCCGTGGAGCCAGACGACGGCGCCCTGCGGGTGCTGCGGGCGATAGATTCGCACCGGCACGCCGGGCACGCCGGGTACCCGCTGCTCGTAAATGTCGAGTCCTGGCGTGTCAGGTATCGGCATCACCTCGGCCAGTTCTGCCAGCTTGCGGCGCGCGACCGCGGGATCCCCCAGCGTCGCGGGCGGGAACAGGGAAACGAAAGGGCTGAGCTCAGGGTCCATGCGTTCAGGGTCCATAGGGCTCATGGTCGCCGGAATACGCCGCCGCGTATTGGACAAATGTCCGCGGGCCGCCACCACAGCCTGCCCACGCCCGATACTCCCCCGTGCCGGGACAACGAGAGGCACTGAGCGGGAGGGCGGTTCGACGCGGCGCGGTAACGGGCAGGTCGCCCACATGAGAGAATCATCGGCGTTTCACAAGTGAATGGAGAATCATGAAGTTCGCCGCTGTTCTCGGAATTTCCGCTGCCGCTGCCGGTCTGGTGTTGACGGTGCCCGTTCAGGCATCAGCGCAGCCGGCACCCGGGTGCCATGCCTCCTACGATCCCTGCGTGCCGATAACTTCCGATGTGGATTGCGCCGGTGGCAGCGGGAACGGGCCGGAATACACCGGGCGGGTGCGCGTAATCGGGCCCGACGAGTACGGCCTGGATCGGGACGGGAACGGAATCGGCTGCGAGAACAGCTGATCCGGGTGAGGGGATGCGCGGTGTCGGATCCCCTCACTGCACCGCACGACGGGCGCCGCCCAGGTCTCTCCCGGTCCAGGCACAACGCAGGCCGTGTCGCCACCTCCACCGCTCCGTACCCGATGACAGACTGGCGGGAGATGCCGGCGGTGTGAGGAGGCGCTCGTGCTGGACGGAGTCATGCTGCTGTGGTTCATCCAGGTCGGGATCGCCGTGGTCTTCGTCGCCATCGATATCCGCACCACTCCCGAGGCCACGGTGATGAAGTGGGGCTTTGTCATCATCACCGCGTTCAGCGGCCTGTTCGGCGCGTTGCTGTACGTGCTGAGCTGCCGGGAACCACTTCCCGGGACACATGAGCTCTATGTCGCCGCGAAATGGCGGCAGGTGGTGGGGTCGACCATGCACTGCGTCGCAGGTGACGGGATCGGGATCCTCGCCGCGGCGGTGATCACCTACCAACTCGGCCTGCCGTCGTGGGCAGAGGTGCTGTCCGAGTATGCATTCGGCTTCCTGTTCGGCTGGACCGTGTTCCAGGCCCTGTTCATGAAGGAGATGTTCGGCAGCTATCGCGAATCGCTGTCACGGACGTTCATCTCCGAGTTGCTGTCGATGAATGCCGTGATGGGCGGAATGACGGCCGTGATGGTGCCATGGATGACGGCACAGATGCATCATATGAGCCCTGCCGGCCCTCGATTCTGGTTCGTCATGTCGATGTCGTTGTGCGCCGGTTTCCTGGTGGCGTTGCCGATGAACTGGTGGCTCGTCGACCACGGACTCAAACACGGCATGATGACGGTCCGCCCGGACGACCAGCCGGTGCCGCTGGTAGCAGGAGTGGCGCTCGCGGGTGCCGCGTTCTCCGCGATGCGCAATCAGGAGCATCCGGAGGGCGGCCACCATATGGCGGAGCAGCACGGGACACACTCGCCGGCTTCCGTCGGCCGGGGGCAGCTCGCGGTCATGACGGTGGTCAGCTTCGCCGTCTTCGGCGCCGGATTCCTCATCGCCGGCCTGTTCGGCGACCTCACCATGAGCCACTGACGGATCGCCTCGCGGGGTGGCGCGCGACCGCCGTTTGCGGCGACCACGCGCGGGTAGGCCGTTCACAATCGACTGTGTCCACCGGACAGAAAGTGGGAGGCGGGATATGCGCGGAAAGTATTTCCTGGTCGGCAGCGCCGTGATCGGCTGCGGTGTCCTCGGACTGACGGGATGTGGCGACGACGACTCGAACGACACCACCCCCACAACGACAGCTGCCGCCCCGGCCCCCACCGTCACGTCGGGCCCCACCACCGCCACCACGACGACGGGTACCGGGACGATGAACGGTGATTCCGCCCCGATCGCGAATGCACTGGCTGCCCTGGATACCGCGACGAGCGTGGCGCCGGACGGTAAACCGTTCGATCTGGAAACCGATATGCGCGGCACCGATGCCGTCTTCGAGGCCAAGGTCGCCTCCGGCGGCAACGAGATCGAGGTGATCGTGGACGGCACGGGTCACCAGGTGGTATCCCAGCACCAGTCGCAGGAACCCAGCGATGATCTCGCGAAGCTCGCCGGAACATCGGTCAGCGCAGCAGACGCCCTGCGCACCGCCAGTGCCCGTGAGCCGGACGCGAATCTCGACCAGCTCGAGATCGACACCGACCGCGCCGGCACCGTGGTCTGGCAGGTCGAGCTGGTGCGCAGCGACCACAGCGAGATCACCTACACCGTCGACGCCCACAGCGGTCAGGTGACCGGCACCGGCGGGCGGTAGCGCGCGGCGAATCACCTCGTTCAGGTGAAGGCCGACTGCTGCGGCGGGCGCATGATCGGCTGGACGGAAGGATCCGGTCATGCACCATCTGCTTCCCGCCGACCAGCGCCGATCGCTCGACGAGCTCACCGATCGCCTTGATCTGGCGGTCGGTGCGACAGCAGCCAAGCGTTCCGCATTCTGGACGATGCTGGTGCTGTCGGCGGTGATCGCGATCTCCGGTGTCGCGGGCGACTCCACCGCCACCGTCATCGGCGCCATGATCGTCGCACCGTTGTCGGTGCCCATCCTCGGCGTCGGCCTGGGAATCGTCAGCGGGAACACCCCTCTGATCGGGCGCAGCGTGCTGCTGGTCGTCTCCGGGGTGATCGTGGTTATCGCGCTCGGCTTCGTCTTCGCACAGGTGCTGCCCAACCCGGTCGATGTGCTGTCCAATTCGCAAGTGGTGGGCCGCACCTCGCCCAAACTGATGGATCTGACCGCGGCACTTGCCACGGGCCTGGTCGCAGCCGTCGCCATCACCCGGCGCGATGTCGGCGACGTGCTGCCCGGCGTCGCCATCGCCATCTCGCTCGTGCCGCCGCTGGGCGTGGTCGGGGTATGTCTGGGATCGGGTGCCCCGGCACTCGCGGTGGGCGCGCTGGTGCTGTTCGCCTCGAATGTGCTGGCGATGATCATCACCACCACCGTCGTTCTCGCACTGGCCGGTTATGGGCATACGGACCACGCGCACCGGGGGCGGGCCTACGCCGTGCTCGCGGTGGCGCTCCTCGTCGTGGCCGCACCCATGACCGTGAATTCGCTGTCCTCGCTGTGGTCGCGGCAGATCGCCGACGCTGCCGAGCACTGGCTGCGCGAGACACCGGGCGCGGAGGTCACCGACGTGACGCTGCAGAGCAATACCGCCACCGTGTCCGTCCTGGGTCCGCAGCAGCTGCCGCCCGTCGCCGACCTGCAGCGCGCCGTCGACGATCTGGTTCCCTGGGACCCGGACGTGGTTGTCGTGCACACCGTCGGCCAGCGGGTCGGCAACAACTGACAACGATGGAACTAGCCATTTCACCCGCCAGGGGCGAAGCCGATTCCGCTCTTCGGTCGTAACGTCGGCGCCGTTGCCTCGGCAACATCGAACGAGAATGCGAGGTGAATCGTGTCCGTATCGCAGAGACGGCATTTCGCTGCCCCTACCTACTACAGCCGGACCGCCCCGGGAACGAGCCGGCCGCTGACCATCGGACTCCTGCTGCTGATCCCGGCACTCGTGACGGTGGGCCCACTCGTCGCCACCGCGATGATCCGCCGCCACCACGGGAGTTTCGGCGCAGCGGTGACACCGGTGGTGGTCGCGGTGAGCGTGACGCTGTGCTGCGCCGCACTGGTCGCGTTCGGAACCGCGTGGCGGAACTCGCACCTGCGTAAACGCCTGAGTCCCCGCGGCAACGGCTGACCAACCACTCGAGCGGACGGTTACTTACGGCCAGCCACGTCCCCCGCGGCGCCGTCGCCTCCCACCGCCAGGTGGCGGATTTCGAGCTTGTCCGCGAACAGATGGCGCTGCACGATCCACCCGGCGGCCGACAGCGCGATCCAGGCCACGGCAGCGAAGACCTCCTGCCATCCTGTATCCGGAAACCGCAGAAACGCCAGGTGGTCACTCATGCGCCCCAGACCGCTGAGCATCATCGACGCGCCACCGATCGAGGTCAGCCACAACAGTGCACGGGCACGGAAGCGGTCAGCGAGAAATGCACCGGCGACGCAGACCGCCAGGATCACGATCAGACTCAGGGCCCAGTTCTTGTCTCCGGGTTGCAGCACCGCGGCCAGTTTCGCACCGGCCATCGCCCCGGTCAGTCCACCGATCACGTAGGCGGCGAACTTGAACACCAGTGTGGTCACCACCCACGAGGACACCGCGCCGATCAGCCCGAACAACACCAGCACCCAGAACGACGGGTTGAACAGGTCGGCGATCAGCCACCCGATGCCGAACCCGATCGCCAGTACCCCGAGGTGTACCGATCGGATGCCGTAGAAACACAGCAATGCTCCGACGAGCACGACAACAATGCCGCTCATCAGCACCTCTTTTCGATCGGGAACCGGGCGTGTGCCTATGGCCGCCGGGAGCGCGAGGCACGGCGCGAGCGCTTCGGCCCCGAGCACCGTGGATCCACAGCACCACGACCAGTCTCGCTCGATCGGTGTGCCGGCAATTCACCCCTCACGGGTGAATTCGGCCCGCCGGCCCGATGGCGATGACGTGCGCGCCGACCACTGCGGCGGGCGGGTCGTCGCGGGTGCATCGGCGGGTACACCAGGCTCAGTGCGGCGCCGAGGGTGAAGTAGCTGCGCAGCAAGCGGAAACACAGGTAGGCCGGCACATAACGCAGCGCGCTCGGCCGCCAGAGCAGACAGACGAAGACCGTCATGATCATCGGCATGCCCAGCACCGTCGCGAGCACCGGTTGCCACTGCATCTGCGGGAAGGTGGCGTGGAACGGCAATTCGGCGATGAGCGCGAACAGCAGGAGCGGAGCGAGCATGGCGCGCCGCGCTGCGTTCACGAGCTGGAACGGGAGCACGAATGTCCCCGTCATGGAGCGGCGGTCGAGCAGAGTGTCTCGATTGTGGGCCGTGATGTGGTAAATGCTGCGGAACCACCGCACCCGTTGTTCCCGCAGATGAGCATAGGACCGCGGTGTCTCGCTGAAATAGATCGCCTTCGGATCGGCCACCGTGTGATAACCGGCGGCGTCCAAACGGACGCAGATATCGGTGTCCTCACCGTTCATTCCCTGCACGATGGGGCCGACCTGCTGCAACGCGCTACGGCGGTAGACGGCGAACATGCCGGGAACGCCCAGCACTCCCTGATAACCGTCGAGCGAGACCTGAAAGAATCCGTGCCGCAAATACACCTCGACCAATCGGACCTTGTCGATCCACGTCTCCAACTGGGCCGGGAGCGGCAAACCCCCCACCGAACCGACGCGAGGATCGGTGAAATGACTCATCGCCGTCTGCAGACAGCCCGGCCCGATCACCGTGTCGGCGTCGATTCGCACGACGAAGTCCTCGGTGATCTGCTCGATGCCCATATTCAGGGCGATCGCCTTTCCCGGCTGCGGACATTGCAGAACGTGGCCGGTGATACGCCCGCACTCGCGGATCGCCGCTTCGGCAACAGCGGTGGTCGCATCGGTGGAGGCGTTATCGACCACATAGAGATGGATCCGGCCCTGGTAGCTCCTGGCGGCACGGTCCACTGCGGCGATGGTCGCGCCGATATCGTGCGCCTCGTCGTGGGCCGGCACGATCACCCCTACCGGCGGCGAGAACGGCGCGCCGCGGGATCTTTTCAGCGCATGCCACCCGAAGCAGGCGGTGGTGATCGCGAAAATCTGCTGGACCAAGAATACGCCGGGACCGATGCCGCCCAGCAGTGCCCACCGGCGCAGATCGAATACGGCATCGACGAAGACACGTTGGGCGACGGTGGCCACGACAATCGCAGCGACCACGCAGATCAGCAGGCGTAGATACGCGCTCGGTGGTGTCCGCGGGGCGAGCGGTGGCGGGCCGCGTTCGGGTAGTTGCGCTTGCCGCATGACGGTGTGCGGAAAAATCGCGAGTGCGACCAGTGCGGACGCGACCTGCTGGCCGACGACCGATACTTCGAGGATGTGGTTATCGTCGAGCCACCAGCCGAGAAAGTCGAAGAACAGGCAATTGATCGCGAATTTACCCAGCAGCGTGAAACCGAGAAACAGGCGCCGCCAGATATTCGTGTAGGCGTACGCGGCATAGGTGACGAAGAAGATGATGACGAACAGCCGGGTGGGGACTGCGACATTGCCACGGCCATGGGCGAGAATCACCAGATCGTGCGTTTCGATCAGAGTGCCCCGGTGAACCATATAGTTCCGAATGCACATGGCGACGATACTCAGACCGGCGAAGGTGACCAGGAAGCCGTTGCTCGCGGCCGCCGGACGGTTGACCGCGTACTTGGCCGGCGCGCTGTCTACGGAACGGTAGTGGTCGGCGATTGCCACGGGTGTGGAACCCGGCGGACCCGGGTCGGTCATCTCGGCCCTCCGGCACCGGCAGTACCGACCGCACCGGCGGCGTCGAGGACGAAATCACCGCCGGCGGTGAGGACATGGGTGCATTCACTGCCGAAGGCAGGCAAGGGCGCGGTCGTGGTGCCGACCGGCGTGATCGCCAGGCCCCTGGCGCCCGCACCGGCGGTGGCGCACTGCACCAGGGTTCCCTGGGCGAATGCACTCAGATCGGTCACGGGTGCACCGGGCCCGGCCAGCAACCGGCCGTCCTGGATACGTGCCGGTGTGCCGACCTGCGGGCTCTGCCCGATCAGCACGAACGGCCGGTCCGGGGGCGGCGGGACATTCCAGCGAAACATCGGATCGAATTGCGGAGCAACGAATTCCGTGAGCACCGGGACGACGGCCGTGAGCAGGCCCGTGACGTCCCCGGTACCGGCGTCGGGAAGGTAGACATCGAACCCCGGCGCCAATTCGCGCGGTATGTCCGTGAGCCCGCCGCCCTGCGCCTCCCCCAGGTCCAGACCCGAGGAGTCGAGCAGCTGGATCGGGTAGCTCGTCAGGCGTACATCACATCCGCCGAGATCCCGGTCGCGCTGCACGGTCAGGGTCAGGGTGTTGTCGAGCGCCTGCCCCGCGGGCGGTAGCGGGACGACGATCGGTTCGGTGGTGTGGGCCAGGCGGCGACTATCGATCAGCGTCCCGTTCAGTTCGATGTCGAGCAGCCAGGTCAGATCGTCCGGCGAGGCCGGCAGCTGGAACGCGAGGCGCGCCGCCTGCGGGAGCCGGCCGCCCGGCAGATTCGTCGGCGAATAGTTGATCCGCCAGATGTGGCTGTCGGTGATCCGTGCCGGGGCGAGATCGGCACCGAGACTGCCGAAGCCGACCTGATTCCCGGTGGATGGCGCGAGGGGCACAGTGCGGGGGTCGGTTGCTGCGTCGTCGGCGGTGACCATCGCCGGTCCGGTCAGAAATCGGGATATCACGGCGGCGTCTGGCGCGACGATCGCGAGGACAGGGGCATCGTCGACCGTGCCGACCACGACGGGGCCTCCGGTGGGATCCCCGGTCCAGCCGGCGGAACCCAGTCGCTCGGCCGGTCCGATCACCACGGTGCCGGCCGCATCGGTGTCGGGGCGCGGTCCAGAGAAGGTGGCGTGGTAGCCGACACGGGTGAGGCGAATTCCCAGCTGTGCGGCCGCGGTACGCCACGGGTCGCTCTGATCGGTCACCACCAGTGTCAGCTGCCGGTCCCAGGCGGCGACGACATCGCGAACGGTATGGATACGAGTGTCGAGTGCGGCCTCGAGCACGGTGTCCGGATCGAGGTGGATCAGCATCCCGGCCGCGTGGTCCGACGCGCACTGCTGCGAGTGCAGGGTGCCGCTGGTTTCGATCCGCACCCGGACCCGGCCGTCGGCGGCCGCGCCGGAGGGCACCTCGACCTTTTCGTCGAGATCGTGGTCTCCGCGCGGCAGTTCGTTGCGGAAGACCTCCTGACCGTCCACCGATACGGCCAGGAATACGGTGCTGTCCTCGGCGACCTGGGTGGTTCCGGTCAGCTTCAGCCGGGTTTGTCGTGCGGTGGAGTCGACCGGCAGTGTCACCAGGAAACTCGTCGACGGTGTGTCGTCGTCGAGCCGGATGCCGTCCGCATGCCCCAGTCCGGCCAGGGTTTTCGTGAAATGGCGGTCGGCGGGCACATGCAACGCGTCGTCGTCGGGAGGATGAGTGAACCAGCTCGGCCGGAATATGAAGAACAACAGCAACAACACGCACGCCACCGCGAGGACCCACCATGCCGAGCGCGGGACGGTCCGCCCCTTCTCACCGGCGAAGTACCGGGGCTGCGGCGGCGGCTGCTCATCTCGGTCCGGGCTGCGGTCCTCATCAGCCATAGGCGTGCTCCGCGGCGGCGGACTCACGCTCGCGGGTCCAATACGATCGGCACGGAATCCGGGTCATATCGACCCGGTGGGCGAAGCGCCGGGCAATATCGGCCGACTCCTGTAACAGCCCCGAGGCGAGCCTGGTCGGTTCCAAGCCGAGCCCCAGCAGGTGGTCGTTGCAGACTTGCAGTTCGTTCTCCTCGGCTTCCTCCCTGGGATCGGCCAGCAGCTGCACCTGCGCTCCTGTGATGTCGGCGACCAGCCGCGCGAGATCTACTACCCGATGCGTCTCGGTCATCTGATTCATCACCCGGACCCGTCCGTCGACGTGGCTGCCCGATTCTGCGGCCAGGCGAATGCAGTGCACGGTGTCGCGAATGTTGATGAAGGCACGGGTTTGCCCGCCGGTGCCGTACACGGTCAGCGGGTAGCCGATGGCCGCTTCCATCAGAAAGCGGTTGAGGACGGTGCCGTAGTCACCGTCGTAATCGAAGCGATTGATCAGGCGCAGATCGAGTGCGGTCTCTTCGGTCTGTGTCCCCCAGACGATGCCCTGATGCAGGTCCGTGATCCGCACCCCGTCGTTGCGGGCATAGAACTGAAACAGCAACTGGTCCATCGACTTGGTCAGGTGATACACACTTCCCGGCTGGGTGGGATACAGGATCTCCCGCGTCTGCGAGTGGCCGGTCCGGTCGGGATAACTCACGGTGAGATACCCCTCCGGCAGGTCGACCGGAACGGATTCGTAGCCGTAGACGCCCATGGACCCCAGGTGCACGATGTGGGCATCGGAACCGACTTCGACCACCGCGGCCAGCAGGTTGTGCGTGGCATTGAGATTGTTGTCGACCGTATACCGCTTGTGCGCAGGCGATTTCATCGAGTACGGCGCGGACCGCTGTTCCGCGAAATGCACTATCGCATCCGGGTGCAACGACGCGAGCAGTTCGGTCAATTGTGCGTAATCGTTCGCGAGATCGAAGGAGTGCCAGACGATCTCGTTGCCGGTCACCGCGTGCCACGCCTGGAGTCGCTCGGACAGTGAGGTGATCGGGGTCAACGATTGCACCCCGAGTTCGGTATCGATCCGGCGGCGCACCAGACTGTCGACGATGGTGACCTCGTGGCCGTGCGCCGACAAGTGCAAGGCGCTGGGCCACCCGCAGAATCCGTCTCCGCCGAAGATCAATGTTCGCATCGGTGCCTCTTCCCCGTCGGTCACGAGCCGTGCAGTTGCAACTGTCACTGCAATGTCGAATGCGATTTCATCGGTAAAGGTGCCATTGATCCGCGCAGCAGGCTTCACCCGCGACGGGTGATTCGGCTCGAGGGCCGAGGGCCGCTCATCCGTAGAGGGTGATGCGCCGGATGCATCACCCGGGCACAGTCACCGATACATGCCGCCCCGTGCACAGGAGAACAATCATGGAGCAGACTACGAAGCCCTCCGGGCTCTCCCGGATTTCGCCGGCCCAGTGGGTCGCGATCGTGTTGGCGGTGCTGGCGATCATCTTCATCGTCCAGAATCATCACCGCGTCGACATCAACATCCTGATGGTCACCATTACGTCACCGATGTGGCTGGTCCTGCTGATCATCTTCGTCGTGGGCTGGCTCGCCGGGCTGCTGACCCTGCGCACCCGCCGCGCGCGGCGCTGACTCGAAACACGAACTTCGTCGAACCGGACAGCTCTTGCGACCTCGCCGGTAGACGACCACCGAATGGGCGGTCAGCTGTCGTTCGACGGTTGTGGGACATCGGGTAGATCGGCGATGGCAGCGGCGACGGTCGGGTACAAACCCGGTGCGCCGCTGCCGGATTCCGCGGTTTCGAACGCGTCCCCGAATTGTCCGATGGACCGCGCGATCCGGAACTCTATTCTGCGGCGAGCGAGATCGCGGCGCAGGTCGGCCAGCATGGCGGCCGCGGTGACATCGATACTGGGTGACGTTTCGGCGTCGAGGACGACCAGCCGAGTCCGGTCCGTACACAGCTGTTCCACCCGTTCGCGGACGTAATCGGCGTTGGCGAAGAACAAACCCGCCTCGACGCGGATCACCAGCAGATCGGGCCGTGCCGCGAGTTCCGGATGACGCTGTGCGTCCACCCACAACGTGCCGCTACGCACCACCCGTGCGACATGCGGCCGCGAAGTCCGGTAAACCAGCAGCACAATGGAAATGCCCACGCCGATCAGCAACCCGGGCAGGGTATCGAACAGCAGTACCCCGGCCATTGCCGCCACCGCGGCGGTGAAGTCCGCTCGCGCGGCCTTGCCGTAGATACCACCGAGCCGCTGCGTCCACACCCGGTACAGCCGCCGCAATGCGGCGAAATCGACCAGTTCGATCACCGCCGCGATCACCACGCCGGCCAGGGTCGCTTCCGGCAACTTTTCGAACAGACCGGTGAGGAACAGTAGCGTCAAGATGGTGAGTGCAGCCACCACCAGGCCGCTGACCTGAGTTTTGGCACCGGCCGATCCGTTGACCGCTGTCTTGGACAGACTTCCGTTGACGACCATGCCCGAGGCCAGTCCCGAACCGAGATTCGCCGCCCCCAGGCCGAGCAGTTCTCGATTGGCATCGACTTGGTAGCCGGCCTTCGCCGCATAGGTTTTCGCCGCACCGAGCCCCTCGGCGAATCCGATGAGTAGTACGCCGACAGCCGGGCCCAGCAGATCGATGTAATCGCCGAATCCGATGCCGCCGGGTAGCCCCAGGGAGGGCAAACCTGCGTCGATATGACCGACGATCGCAACACCCTTGTCCTCCAAATTCAACAACGCGACTGCGACGATGCCGATGAGTACGGCCAATAGCGATCCGGGGATCAACGGCAGCCAGCGTTTCACCGCGAGCACGATCGCCAAGCTCACCAACCCGACCACCAGCGTGCGCCACTGGGTATCGCCCAGATCGGTGAGCACGCCCCACGCCTGTTCGAAGAAGTCACCCTCATGTTTGTGGATGCCGAACAGCTTCGGCACCTGCCCGATGATGATGGTCAGCGCCAGCCCGACGATGAAACCTTTGAGGACGGGTTCGGAGATGAAGTTCGCGATGAAGCCCAGCCGGATCGCACCGGCTACGAGACCCACAATTCCGGTCGCGATGGCCAATCCGGTTGACAAGGCGAGAAACCTGCCGCTGTCGGCACCGGCCATCGGTGTCACGATCGCGGCAGAGAGGGCAGCGGTCGCCGACATGGGTCCGACGACCAGGTGGCGTGAACTACCGGCGAAGGCGTACAGGATCAGGGACGGAACCGCGGCGTAGAGACCGACAACCGGCGGGACTCCGGCGATCGAGGCGTAGGCCAGCGCTTCCGGAACCAGCACGGCCCACACCGTCAACCCGGCGACCACATCGGCACGCAGCCACTGCGGCCGATAGCCCGCCAAGGACTCGAAGATCATCCACCGTCCGGCCACTGCTCGTCCACCAATCCGATCCGTTACACGCCGCCGATACCCTTGCCGAGCACCACGGCGCCCATCACCAGCAGCACGATCGCCATCACGACATGGTTGTTGTCCTGCAACCACTGCCGGGCACCGTCCAGCGGTCCCCGCAGGCGGTCGGCCGCCAGCAAATAGCCCACCACCACCACGAGCACGCTCGCCGCCGCCAGCACGGTGAACACGATCACCGCGACCACCTGCTGTCCGGCGCCGAGCGAGCCGGTGCCGATCGCCACGCCCGCCGAAATGCACAGCAGCAGGTTCTTCGGGTTCACTGCCGCCAGCATCGCGCCCAGTCCGACCGCGCCGAGGGGACTGAGCGTGTCGATCGCCCGCATCCACCCTGGAGTTTCGGAGTTCGAGCGAGCACGCCACTGCGTCGCAGCCAATCCGAGCAGCACGATTCCCAGCACGATCTTTATCCAGCCCACCGCACTGGACGGTTCCTTGTCCTCGGAGCCGGACAGGGCGCCCGACAGCAACACGAATACCGTAGTGGCGACGATGATTCCGAGCACCCAGCCGAGCGCGAATCCGGGCCCGACCCTGCCCACTCCGGCCGAGAGAATGATCAGAATCGCGGCAACAATGGGGATAGGTGAGATCGCCACGCCCACCGCCAGCGGGAGCAGCTCACCCAGAACAGTGCCCATAGGCGCACGGTATCGGTGCGGTGGGCCGGTGACGTCACACGTTTCGGGTGAACTCGGGACGCTGAGTCCCATCGGATTCCTCCGGGGCAGGCGCCTTGTCCGAGATCAGCGTATTCACCCATCGAGTCGTCGGATCGATGTCCAGCACGACGGCCTTCACCAACAAGGTCAGCGGAATGGCCAGCAGGGCGCCCAGCGCGCCCAGCACCCACGACCAGAACACCAGCGACAGAAATGTCACCGTTACTCCCAGCCCGACCGAATCGCCGACGTATTTCGGCTGGATGATCGACTGAATAACGAAGTTGATCACGCAGTAGACGACGATCACCCAGAGCATCAGTATCGGCCCGCTGTCCAGCAGGGCCAGCAGCGCGGGCGGCACCACACCGATCACGAATCCGATATTCGGTATGTAGTTGGTGATGAAAGACAGCAGCGCCCACAGCACCGGAAGCGGAACGCCCATCCACCACAGCGCGACACCGTCGAAAACACCGACGATCAGCCCGAACACCGTCGACACCACGAGGTATTTGCGCGTCCCCCGCGCGAAAGCCTCGAGTGCGTAGGCGATCTCGGGACGCACCGTGGCGACGACAGTCATCTTCTTCCCGATGATCATTCCGTCGATCGCCATGAACAACAGCAGCGCGACCACGAAGATCAGATTCGACGCCACCCCGAGCAGGCCACGCAGCACATCCTCGAGCACTACTACCAGCTTGTTGACATCCAATGCCCCCAGCATGTTGTGAATCTGTTCGGAGTCCACACCCGCATCGGACAGTTTCGTGCGAACGCCATCCAGCAGTTCGTCGACACGGTCACTGTATTCGGGCAATTGGGTGGCCAGTTGCGCGGCCGACAGGACCAGCGCGCCTACCAAGGCTACGAGTATCACCACCACCGCAACCACAGCGGCGACCATCCCCACCCACGGCCTCAGGCCCCGCCGCTGCACCCATCCTTGAAGGGGCTGTACCGCGACCGTGAGCATCAAGGCGAGGAAGGCCGGGCCCAAGACGCCCGCAAAGGATTTCATTCCAGCGATCGCCACCACTGTCGCGGCCGCGGCCAGTACGACGATCAGGCCACGCGGTATCGACCACGATCCGGCGGTTACTGCCGGGGCTGTTCGGACCGGCCGTTCCGGATCACCTCGTTTGCGCATCGGTTCTCCCTACGCTCACGCATCAATCGGTGAAAACCGAGCGCAGCCGGTCTTCCTGTTCGAGCGACATATTGGTCGACACCAATTCGGGGTGCTGGCCATGGAAACGGTCGTGTACGCGGTCGAGTACCGCATCCGAGGTCAGCACGAACAACGCCGACGTTCCCGGCGTCACTTGCTCCCGCACGCGGGCGATGAACGACTTGTCGATGCCGACGTCGGTCAGCGCGCCACTGAGCGCGCCCATACCCGCGCCGACTGCCGTACCGATCAGCGGGACGAAGAAGATGATGCCGAACAGCAGGCCCCAGAACGAGCCGCTCAGTGCACCGAGCCGGGAGAACTTGTTGTGCTGCGCGGTCTTCGGTTTGGGGGCGCCCTCGGCCCAGCTCACGACGGCGGCATCGTGGACCGTGATCAACCGTTCTGCCTGCAATTCCTGCAATGTGTGCACTGCGGTATCCGCGCCGGTGTCGGTGGGGAACCGCCACACTGTCAACGTTGCCGCCATACTCGCCTCCTCGTACCGGGTGCGCAGGGACGCGACGCTACGGGACCACCGGCGGTGGCCACCTCACACGTTGCGGATGAACCGACATCGGTGACTGTTGTTCACCCGCATCGGATGAAGCGCGCCTGCGAGCGTCCGACGCACAATGCGGGCATGGTCGACAACAATCTCGGACCGGTCGAAGTGGCGGTGCTGACCTTTCCCGGTCAGCGAGTCCCCTATGCGGTGGTGCAGAGCCTGCGTGAGGTGGTGGACCAAGGTGTCGTAACCATCATCGACCTGATCTATCTCGCCAAGAGCGCCACGGGTGAAGTGAGTCAGGTAGAAGTGGACGAACCGATGAGCCAGGTCGGACTCGATGAGCTGCACGTAGATCCGCAGGGGCTGATCAGCGACGACGATCTGGAACTGGTTCGCGAGCTCCTCGAACCCGAAACCGCTGCACTCGTCGTGGCCTACGAGGAAACCTGGGCGCGCAGCCTCGCCGGCACCGTCCGCGAGTCCGGCGGTGAGCTCGCCCTGCAGATACAAGTACCCCGCGACGCCGTCGATGCGGCGCTCGCCGCCCGGTAGGAGATTCCTATGGTCTTTCGAGGTGGACGAATCGGTCGGCCCGGTCTGCTCGGCACGGTGGCACGCACCGCGGTCGTGGCAGGCACCGCACGAGCCACTGCCAATGCCGTGGACCGGCGGGCCCAGCGACGCGGGGCCGAACAGCAGGCCTATAGCCAGCAGCAGGAACAAGCCTACGAGGCACAACAGGCGCAGTACGCACCGACTCAGTATGCCGCTCCCCCAGCACCAGCCCCCGCGCCCGATACCGGCGAAGACCTGGTCGCGAAGCTGCAGCAGTTGGGGCAGCTCCATCAGACCGGCGTGCTGTCGGACCAGGAGTTCGCCACGGCGAAGGCACAGTTGCTGGGCTGAGTGCAATAGTCGCTCTACGCCCGCGACCCCGTGCCGGCACGATTAG
>NZ_BDCA01000047.1 GCF_001613265.1 Nocardia vermiculata NBRC 100427 | reverse complement strand
CCCAGGCGCCCGCCCCCCAGCCGGGATCGTAGGAGGTACCCCACATGGCATCCCGTCCCCCGGTCAACAAGGTTTCCTCCCGGCTGCGCCCCGGCGCCGGCTCGTCCGAGCCGGCCGAGCGTACGGTCCGGCGCCCCGGCGCCACCGCCGTCGGTAAGTCGGGGAAGGCAGAGAAGGCGAGGCCACGGACCAAGACCATCCGTTCCGGTGCACCGGTCCCGCCGGCACCGGCCTCCCAGTCCTACCCCGGCCCGCGTGCCGCCGGCCCGTCGAAGTTCTCCCGCCGGCCGACGGCCGGGCAAACGAAGAACGGGCCCCGCTCACGCCGGCCCGCGCCCGGCTGGATGTTGGCCGCGGCGCTGCTGGTGGCGGCCGTGGTGGTCAGTGCATTCGCCGCGGTCGCGGCGCTGCGGCCCGGGGTGGGCGACGGTAACGACGCCTATGTCGATACGCAGGCCACTCAGCAGGTCGTCGCCGCGGCGGACAATGCGCTGAAGACCGTGTACTCCTACGACGTGCAGACCGTGGGTGGCTACAAGGATGCCGTGCACAAGGTGGTCACCGGCAAGATGCGCGCCGACTTCGACAAGTTCGCCGACACCACGGTCGACGCGATCCAGCAGGCCAAGTCGACCGCGCAGGCCACCCCGGACCCGATCGGCGTGACCTTGCTCACCGACGACCGGGCCGAGTTGTTGGTGAATCTCACGGTGAACGCGACAAAGGACGGCGCTCCGCAGGAAAGTGCCGCCGGTCCGATCGTGCTGCACATGCAGAAGGTCGACGGGCACTGGCTGGCGAGCGAGATCGCCGACCGCTGAGCGTCGCCAGGCGGGTTCGGAAGTATGTTCGACCGGGTGGCTTGCTCGATCTTCGCAGCTCAGCGGCATGTGTTCGGCCGGAAAAGCGAGTGATTCGCCAGCGCGGCAGCGTATCTCGTAGTTATCGAGGTGGTCTCGCCACTTGACGAGTTACGTCCGAACCGTCACGCTATTCACAACAGCGGCAGCTGTGACGGGGTCGAGTACCCAGGTCGAGGCGCCGCCGGAGACTCGAACGCAGCCAGCGAACACCGGGTCCGGCGCGCCGAGCATCCGGATCTCGGTTCGGGTGGTACTTTGACACCTTTTATTTCTGGGTGTACGTTTGGACTTTGCGCTGGCTGCCTCCTGTCCATTCCTTGATCGCATCACGAAAGTTCCACCGTTCCGGTGTTACTTCCGTCGTTTGCTGTTCGGGTCTCGTTCGGGTTGGGACCAGCAGAACTCGTAGCAGACAAGCGACGGTTGCTTCGGTGTCTTGTACGTACAGGCACCAGGTGACGCGCGTGAGGTGCTGGAAGGACGCATCTTGGCAGTCTCCACCCAGACCAAGGCCGGTATTCCCGGAGCCCCGAAGCGGGTGTCTTTCGCGAAGATTCGTGAACCCTTGGCGGTTCCGGATCTTCTCGATCTACAAACCGAATCGTTTGCGTGGCTGGTCGGTTCTCCCGATTGGCGTGAGCGGGCCATCGCCCGGGGCGAAGCCGGCCCGGTCGGTGGGCTGGAGGAGGTCCTCGAGGAGCTCTCGCCCATCGAGGATTTCTCCGGTTCGATGTCCCTGTCCTTCTCCGATCCGCGCTTCGAAGAGGTCAAGGCCTCCATCGAGGAGTGCAAGGACAAGGACATGACCTACGCGGCGCCGCTGTTCGTGACCGCGGAGTTCATCAACAACAACACCGGTGAGATCAAGTCTCAGACGGTCTTCATGGGCGATTTCCCGATGATGACCGACAAGGGCACGTTCATCATCAACGGCACCGAGCGTGTTGTCGTCTCGCAGCTGGTGCGTTCGCCGGGTGTGTACTTCGACGAGTCCATCGACAAGGGCACCGAGAAGACCCTGCACAGCGTCCGCGTGATCCCGTCGCGTGGTGCGTGGCTCGAGTTCGATGTCGACAAGCGCGACACCGTCGGTGTGCGCATCGACCGCAAGCGCCGCCAGCCGGTCACCGTGCTGCTGAAGGCGCTGGGCATGACCACCGAGGAGATCACCGAGCGTTTCGGTTTCTCCGAGATCATGCTGTCGACCCTGGAGAAGGACAACACCGCCGGCCAGGACGAGGCGCTGCTCGACATCTACCGCAAGCTGCGTCCGGGCGAGCCGCCGACCAAGGAGTCCGCGCAGACCCTGCTGGAGAACCTGTTCTTCAAGGAGAAGCGCTACGACCTGGCCCGCGTCGGTCGCTACAAGGTCAACAAGAAGCTGGGTGTCAACTCGGGTGAGCCGGTCATCGGTTCGACGCTGACCCGCGAGGACATCATCGCCACCATCGAGTACCTGGTGCGCCTGCATCAGGGCGACAAGCTGATGACTGCCCCCGGCGGCGTCGAGGTTCCGGTCGAGGTCGACGACATCGACCACTTCGGCAATCGCCGGCTGCGCACCGTCGGTGAGCTGATCCAGAACCAGCTGCGGGTCGGCCTGTCGCGTATGGAGCGCGTCGTGCGTGAGCGCATGACCACACAGGACGTCGAGGCGATCACCCCGCAGACCCTGATCAACATCCGCCCGATCACGGCGGCGATCCGGGAGTTCTTCGGCACCTCGCAGCTGTCGCAGTTCATGGACCAGAACAACCCGCTGTCGGGTCTGACCCACAAGCGTCGTCTGTCGGCGCTGGGCCCGGGCGGTCTGTCCCGTGAGCGCGCCGGTCTGGAAGTCCGCGACGTGCACCCCTCGCACTACGGCCGCATGTGCCCGATCGAGACCCCGGAAGGCCCGAACATCGGCCTGATCGGTTCGCTGTCGGTCTATGCGCGGGTCAATCCCTTCGGGTTCATCGAAACCCCGTACCGCAAGGTCGTCGAGGGCCGGGTGACCGACGAGGTCACCTACCTGACCGCCGACGAAGAGGACCGCCACGTCCGCGCCCAGGCCAACTCGGCCGTGGACTCCGACGGCAACTTCGTCGAGGACCGGGTGCTCGCGCGCCGCGGTAACGAGGAGATGGAATTCGTCTCCCCGGCCGAGGTCGACTACATGGACGTCTCGCCGCGCCAGATGGTGTCGGTGGCGACCGCGATGATTCCGTTCCTCGAGCACGACGACGCCAACCGCGCGCTGATGGGCGCGAACATGCAGCGTCAGGCCGTGCCGCTGATCCGTTCCGAGTCGCCGCTGGTCGGCACCGGTATGGAGCTGCGTGCCGCGGTGGACGCCGGCGATGTCGTGGTGAACGAGAAAGCCGGTGTGGTCGAGGAGGTCTCGGCCGACTACATCACCGTCATGCACGACGACGGCACCCGTAAGTCCTACCGGATGCGCAAGTTCGCGCGCTCGAACCAGGGCACCTGCGCCAACCAGCGTCCGATCGTGGACGAGGGCCAGCGCGTCGAGCAGGGCCACGTGCTCGCCGACGGTCCCTGCACCGAGAACGGTGAGATGGCACTGGGCAAGAACCTGCTCGTGGCGATCATGCCGTGGGAAGGCCACAACTACGAGGACGCGATCATCCTGTCGCAGCGCCTCGTGGAGGACGACGTGCTCACCTCGATTCACATCGAGGAGCACGAGATCGATGCCCGCGACACCAAGCTCGGTGCCGAGGAGATCACCCGCGATATCCCGAACGTCTCCGACGAGGTCCTGGCCGACCTCGACGAGCGCGGCATCGTGCGCATCGGTGCCGAGGTCCGCGACGGCGACATCCTGGTCGGCAAGGTCACCCCGAAGGGCGAGACCGAGCTGACCCCGGAGGAGCGCCTGCTGCGCGCCATCTTCGGTGAGAAGGCCCGCGAGGTGCGCGACACCTCGCTGAAGGTGCCGCACGGTGAGTCCGGCAAGGTCATCGGTATCCGCGTGTTCTCCCGCGAGGACGACGACGATCTGCCTCCGGGCGTCAACGAGCTGGTTCGCGTCTACGTCGCGCAGAAGCGCAAGATCCAGGACGGCGACAAGCTGGCCGGCCGCCACGGCAACAAGGGCGTCATCGGCAAGATCCTCCCCAAGGAGGACATGCCGTTCATGCCCGACGGCACCCCGGTCGACATCATCCTGAACACCCACGGCGTGCCGCGTCGTATGAACATCGGCCAGATCCTGGAAACCCACCTGGGCTGGATCGCGAAGGCCGGTTGGAATGTTCAGGTCGCCGATGGTGGTGCCCGGCCGGACTGGGCCAAGAATCTCCCCGAGGAGATGCTCGGCCAGGAAGCCGACACCAATATCGCGACGCCGGTGTTCGACGGTGCACAGGACGACGAGCTGACCGGTCTGCTGGGTTCCACCCTGCCGAACCGGGACGGCGAGACCATGGTCGACGCCAACGGCAAGTCGGTGCTGTTCGACGGTCGCTCCGGCGAGCCGTTCCCGTACCCGGTGGCCGTGGGCTACATGTACATCCTGAAGCTGCACCACCTGGTGGACGACAAGATTCACGCGCGTTCGACCGGCCCGTACTCGATGATCACCCAGCAGCCGCTCGGTGGTAAGGCGCAGTTCGGTGGTCAGCGCTTCGGTGAGATGGAGTGCTGGGCGATGCAGGCCTACGGCGCCGCCTACACCCTGCAGGAGCTGCTCACCATCAAGTCCGACGATGTCGTCGGTCGCGTGAAGGTGTACGAGGCGATCGTCAAGGGCGAGAACATCCCCGAGCCGGGTATTCCGGAGTCGTTCAAGGTTCTGCTCAAGGAGCTCCAGTCGCTGTGCCTCAACGTCGAGGTGCTGTCCTCCGACGGCGCCGCGATCGAGATGCGCGACGGCGACGACGAGGACCTCGAGCGTGCCGCGGCGAACCTCGGCATCAACCTGTCCCGCAACGAGGCTGCGACGGTCGACGACCTGGCGCAGTGAGCGAGCGCGCGAGTGAACCATCGACACAGCGTGATCGGTCCCGGCACCCACTCGGGCGCCGGGGCAGTACTCCGCCACGGCGGAAGAACTAGCGAACTTTGCTCGATACTGAACCCGAACAGGGGAAAGGAAGTTACGTGCTAGACGTCAACTTCTTCGATGAACTCCGGATCGGCCTGGCCACCGCCGAAGACATTCGCAACTGGTCTTTCGGTGAGGTCAAGAAGCCGGAGACCATCAACTACCGCACGCTCAAGCCGGAGAAGGACGGCTTGTTCTGCGAGAAGATCTTCGGTCCCACCCGGGACTGGGAGTGCTACTGCGGTAAGTACAAGCGGGTGCGCTTCAAGGGCATCATCTGTGAGCGCTGTGGCGTCGAGGTGACCCGCGCCAAGGTGCGCCGTGAGCGGATGGGCCACATCGAGCTGGCCGCACCGGTCACCCACATCTGGTACTTCAAGGGTGTGCCGAGCCGGCTGGGCTACCTGCTGGATCTGGCGCCGAAGGATCTCGAGAAGATCATCTACTTCGCCGCCTATGTCATCACCAGTGTCGACGACGATCTGCGCCACAACGAGCTGTCCACGCTCGAGGCGGAGATGGAGGTCGAGAAGAAGACCATCGCCGATCAGCGCGATGCCGATCTCGAGGCTCGGGCGCAGAAGCTCGAGGCCGATATCGCCGAGCTCGAGGCCGAGGGTGCCAAGTCCGACGTCCGCCGCAAGGTGAAGGACGGCGGCGAGCGCGAGATGCGTCAGCTGCGCGACCGCGCCCAGCGTGAGCTGGACCGGCTCGACGAGATCTGGACCACCTTCTCCAAGCTGTCGCCCAAGCAGCTGATCGTCGACGAGCTGCTCTACCGCGAGCTGCAGGACCGCTACGGCGAATACTTCACCGGTTCGATGGGTGCCGAAGCCATCCAGAAGCTGATGGAGAACTTCGACATCGAGGCCGAGGCCGAGAACCTGCGCGAAACCATTCGCACCGGTAAGGGCCAGAAGAAGCTGCGTGCGCTCAAGCGCCTGAAGGTCGTCGCGGCCTTCCAGACCAACGGCAACTCGCCGATGGGGATGGTGCTCGACGCCGTTCCGGTGATCCCGCCGGAGCTGCGCCCGATGGTTCAGCTCGACGGTGGCCGTTTCGCCACCTCCGACCTGAACGACCTGTACCGCCGCGTGATCAACCGCAACAACCGCCTCAAGCGACTGATCGACCTCGGTGCGCCCGAGATCATCGTCAACAACGAGAAGCGGATGCTGCAGGAGTCCGTGGACGCGCTGTTCGACAACGGCCGTCGCGGTCGCCCGGTGACCGGCCCCGGTAACCGCCCGCTGAAGTCCCTGAGCGATCTGCTCAAGGGTAAGCAGGGTCGTTTCCGGCAGAACCTGCTCGGTAAGCGCGTCGACTACTCCGGCCGTTCGGTCATTGTCGTCGGTCCGCAGCTGAAGCTGCATCAGTGTGGTCTGCCCAAGCTGATGGCGCTCGAGCTGTTCAAGCCGTTCGTGATGAAGCGTCTGGTCGATCTGAACCACGCGCAGAACATCAAGTCCGCCAAGCGGATGGTCGAGCGGCAGCGCTCGCAGGTGTGGGACGTCCTCGAAGAGGTCATCGCCGAGCATCCGGTGATGCTCAACCGTGCACCCACCCTGCACCGCCTGGGTATCCAGGCCTTCGAGCCGCAGCTGGTCGAGGGTAAGGCCATTCAGCTGCACCCGCTGGTGTGTGAGGCCTTCAACGCCGACTTCGACGGTGACCAGATGGCCGTGCACCTGCCGCTGTCGGCGGAGGCACAGGCCGAGGCACGCATCCTGATGCTGTCCTCGAACAACATCCTGTCGCCGGCTTCGGGTCGCCCGCTGGCCATGCCGCGTCTGGACATGGTGACCGGCCTTTTCTACCTGACCCGCCTGGAAGAGGGCGCCAAGGGTGAGTACCGCGCCGCGACCACCGACGAGGCCGAGTTCGGGGTGTACTCCACTCCGGCCGAGGCCCAGATGGCGGTCGACCGTGGCGAGCTCAGTGTGCGTTCGCTGATCAAGGTCCGGTTGACCCACCAGCGCCCGCCGAAGGACACCGAGGCGGAGCTGTTCCCGGAGGGCTGGCAGCCCGGCGACGCGTGGACCATCAAGACCACGCTGGGCCGCGTGCTGTTCAACGATCTGCTCCCGGCGGACTACGCGTTCATCGACGAGCCGATGCCGAAGAAGCGGCAGGCGGCGATCATCAACGATCTCGCCGAGCGCTACCCGATGATCGTGGTCGCGCAGACCGTCGACAAGCTCAAGGACGCCGGCTTCTACTGGGCCACGCGTTCGGGTGTCACCGTCTCCATGTCGGACGTTCTCGTTCCGCCGGAGAAGGCCGACATCATGGAGAGCTACGAGGCGCAGTCCGACCAGATCGAGAAGAAGTACCAGCGCGGTGCTCTCGATTACCAGGAGCGCAACAACGCCCTGGTCAAGATCTGGCAGGAAGCGACCGAGGAGGTCGGTAAGGCGCTGCGTGCGCACTACCCGGCCGACAACCCGATCATCACGATCGTCGATTCGGGCGCCACGGGTAACTTCACCCAGACTCGTACCCTCGCGGGCATGAAGGGGCTGGTGACCAACCCGAAGGGTGAGTTCATCCCGCGGCCGATCAAGTCCTCGTTCCGTGAGGGCCTGACGGTTCTGGAGTACTTCATCAACACCCACGGTGCGCGTAAGGGTCTGGCCGACACCGCGCTGCGTACCGCCGACTCGGGTTACCTGACCCGTCGTCTGGTGGACGTGTCGCAGGACGTCATCGTGCGCGAGACCGACTGTGGCACCGAGCGCGGCATCGTGGTGCCGATCGCGGAGAAGCAGCCCGACGGCTCGGTCATCCGCGACGCCCATGTCGAGACCAGCACCTACGCTCGTACGCTGGCCTCCGACGCGGTCGATGCGCAGGGCAACGTCGTGGTGGAGAAGGGTCACGATCTCGGTGACCCGGCCATCGAGGCGCTGCTGGCCGCCGGAATCACCGAGGTGAAGGTCCGCTCCGTGCTGACCTGCACCACCGGTACCGGCGTCTGTGCCACCTGCTACGGCCGTTCGATGGCGACCGGCAAGCTGGTCGATATCGGCGAGGCCGTCGGTATCGTCGCCGCCCAGTCCATCGGTGAGCCCGGTACCCAGCTGACCATGCGTACCTTCCACCAGGGTGGTGTCGCGGGTGACGACATCACCGGTGGTCTGCCCCGTGTGCAGGAGCTCTTCGAGGCTCGGGTGCCCAAGGGCAAGGCGCCCATCGCCGAGGTGTCGGGTCGGGTGCGGCTCGAGGACGACGACCGCTTCTACAAGATCACCATCATTCCGGACGACGGTTCGGACGAAGTGGTCTACGACAAGCTGTCGAAGCGTCAGCGTCTGCGTGTGTACAAGCACGACGACGGTTCCGAGCGTCTGCTGTCCGACGGTGACCACGTCGAGGTCGGCCAGCAGCTGCTGGAGGGCTCGGCCGATCCGCACGAGGTGCTGCGCGTGATGGGTCCGCGTCAGGTGCAGATCCACCTGGTCCACGAGGTCCAGGAGGTGTACCGGTCGCAGGGTGTGTCCATCCACGACAAGCACATCGAGGTCATCGTCCGTCAGATGCTGCGCCGTGTCACCATCATCGATTCGGGTGCGACGGAGTTCCTGCCCGGTTCGCTGGTGGAGCGTTCGGAGTTCGAGGCGTCCAACCGCCGCGTCGTCTCCGAGGGCACCGATCCCGCATCGGGCCGCCCGGTGCTGATGGGTATCACCAAGGCGTCGCTGGCCACCGATTCGTGGCTGTCGGCGGCCTCCTTCCAGGAGACCACTCGCGTGCTGACGGATGCGGCGATCAACTGCCGCTCCGACAAGCTGATCGGTCTGAAGGAGAACGTGATCATCGGTAAGTTGATCCCGGCCGGTACCGGTATCAACCGCTACCGCAACATCCAGGTGCAGCCCACCGAGGAAGCTCGGGCCGCGGCGTACGCGGTGCCGTCCTACGACGACACCTACTACAGCCCCGAGGGCTTCGGCACCACCACGGGTGCGGCGGTTCCGCTGGACGACTACGGATTCAGCGACTACCGGTAAGCGCTTATCGGGCAATACGATCGGGCCCCCGCTCCGTTCAGGAGTGGGGGCCCGAGTCGTGTCCGCGGATATGTTTGCACTGCGGCCCGGTTTCACCGACTGGGCGACGCATTGAACGTCGGCGTCACTGCGCGGCTCGGACCCGGTGCTGATCGAGGCCGTTCAGTAGCGCGGTGAGGCCGAATTCGAAGCCGTCATCCGGTGCGGCGTTGTACCGCGCCCACCGCTCATGGCCGTTGGGCGGTGTCGCCCTGCTGCCGACCGCCATGGCCGGACCGCATCCGGTCGATACCGACCGGATGCGGCCGGTGAACCGGGTGGTGCGAAAGATTCTGCCGGGCTGAGCCGTCGGTCAGTTCTCCAGCGCGCCGCGGGCGGCGGTGAACAGGGTCGTGCAGACGTCGACGAGCGCGTCGGGAGACTGCGGGGTGCCGCTCATCAGCCAGTCGACGAGCAGGTGGTTGACGCCGCCGACGAGCGCTACGGCGGTCGAGTTCTGTTTGGGGGTGAGCGGTTCGCTGCGGTGGGTGGCCCAGGTGGCGGCGACGATATCGGCGAAGGCGCGCAGCACCTCGTGACGGCTCGCTTCCATGGCAGGGGAGACGCCGACGACCTCGATCAGCACCACCCGGGCACGCCTGGGGTCGTCGGTGAGGTAGCCGACGAATGCTTCCAGGCCGGCTCGGGCCTGGTCGTCGACATCGTCGCCGACGTCGCCGACGGCGGCGACCGTCGCTGCGCGCATGCCATCGACCAGTTCGGAATACAGAGTGGCCAGGCAACTTTCGCGGTCGGTGAACGATTCGTAGAAGTAGCGCTCGGTCAGCCGGGCTGCGCGGCAGAGCTGTTTGACCGAACTTCCGGCGTAACCGACGGTGCCGAACACTTCGAGTGCGGTCTTGAGAATGCCGGCGCGCCGGACCGCGCGGCGCTCGTCGGGTGTCAGTCCCTGGTACTTGCGGCCCGTCGACCGTCTGCCGGAATCGGCTGTCGACTGATCGGAGGTGACGGGGGTGTCCGCGCCCGCAGCCTTCGGCCGCGAATCCCGTGCCTTCGAACCGCGTGCCGTCGTCGAACCTCGTGCCATGACCCCTGTCCTTATCTGCTGTCCTATGGCACACTAGAGCATCGTTCGTGACACGCGTTCATGTCAGAATGGAAGGAATGCTCATGAGCTCGTCGACAACCGGGCAGGTCGTCGCCGTGACCGGCGGCGCCCGCGGAATCGGTCGTGAGATCGCCCGGACGCTGGCCGCGGCCGGTGCCCGCGTTGCCATCGGCGACCGGGACGAAGCGGCGGCGGTAGCGACGGCCGGTGAGCTGGACGGCACGGTCCGGGGCTTCGCACTCGATGTCACCGAGACCGACTCCTTCCGTGGCTTCCTCACCGCCGTGGAATCGCTGTGGGGTCCGATCGACGTGCTGGTCAACAATGCCGGTGTGATGTGGGTCGGGTCCTTCGACGAGGAGCCGGAGACCGCGACAGCGCGCATGCTGGAGGTGAATCTGCACGGCGTCATTCGCGGAGTGCGGTTGGCGGCACCGGCCATGCGGGATCGGGGGCGCGGACATATCGTCACCATCGCGTCGGCGGCCGCCCGGCTGTCCCCGCCGGGAGAATCGACCTATGCCGCGACCAAGCACGGGGTGCTCGGCTATCTGACCGGTGTGCGCGAGGAGCTACGCGGAACCGGTGTGCACCTGTCGGTGATCATGCCGAGCGTAGTGGCGACCGAACTGGCCGCCGGCACCTCGACCGGCGCCGCGAAACTGCTCCAGCCCACCGAGGTGGCTGCGGCCGTGCTGCGTGTTGTCGAACGCCCGCGCTTCGAGACCACCCTGCCCCGCTATATCGGCCCACTGGTCCGGCTCGCCGAACTGCTGCCGCAACGGCTGCGGGACCGAATCTTCCGGCGCATGGTCCCCGACCAGGTCGACGCGACCCGAGATGCTTCGGTCCGAGCGGGCTACGAACGCACCCTGACAGAATCCACCGATCCCGGAGAACGACGATGACCGAAACTCAGTCCCCGACCACGGTGCGCCCGATCCCGGAATTCGATGGTGTGCACCGCATCTGGCCCCGTGGTGACCGGCTGCACGCAGTCCGTGACGCCGCGGCGAAGTATCGCGAGCGCTTCCTCGCCCAGGGGCAGATCAAGACGGTACAGAGCATCGACATCGCGGCCGCGCCCTATCCGGCCCGATTCGCCTTCCAGGGGTACTCGGTCAACCTGAACCCTTTCATCAGCATCATCAACCGGATGATGGTGGTGCAGTTCGAGGGGTTCGACGGCGGGCTGAAAACCCTGGTCTGGGAGCCGACGGTGGCGGCAGGTTCGGCGGAGGCGCCGTTCTACCACAAGCTGCAGAAGTTCGGGAATGCGCTGCATGCCGGCCGGTTGTTCGTGAAGTACTACAACGATCCCGATGCCGTGCTGCCGAATCTCGGTCTGACCAACGCCGATGTGGACTACGTCAGCTTCGATCACCTGCACGTCCAGGACGTCCGGATGATCATGGGCTCGGACCAGCCGATCGAGGGGGAGCCCGCAGCGCGAGAACCGCTGTTCCCCAACGCGAAACTGCTGGTGCACCGGCGCGAACTGGGCACCTTCGAATCCATGCATCCGATGCAGTGGGCGTGGTATGTCGAGAACGGGATGGACGGCGTCGACCAGGAGCGGTTCGAGATCTTCGACGGGGACGTGGAACTCGGCGTCGGCGTCAGCCTGCTGTGGACCCCCGGACACACCGATGGCAATCACTCACTGTGTCTCAACACTCCGGACGGTATCTGGGTGTCCTCGGAAAACGGTATGGCTCCGGACAATTGGCAGCCGGAGCTGTCCAAGATCCCCGGCGTGAAGCAGCAGGCGGAGTTCTACGGTCGCGAGGTCGTGCTCAATGCCAACACTCTCGAGGACAGTCTCGACCAGTACGACTCGATGGTGAAAGAGAAGACGATGGCCTCCCGGTCGCCGCGGGACCCGCGCTGGTTGCAGGTGCTGCCCTCTTCGGAATGTGTGAATTGGAAACGGCAGTGGCCGCTGATCCCCACCCATTCACACGGTGGCCTGAACTACGGCACCATCGTGCGCGCGGGCCGATGACCACGACCCGGCCGGTGCGCGCACCGGTGGTCGTGCACGATTCGCCGAGTGCGGTATCGGTCGGGATGTTCTGGGCGGCACGGATATTCCTGAAGCCGGTCTACCGGTTCTGGCCGCTGGGCGAGCGCGGCATGCGCGCGCTGCGGTTCCTCGAAACGGCCTTCTCCCGACTGCCGTTCCCGAGCGCGGTACAGCACGGTGCCGCCGAGCTGGGCGGTGTCGAGGTACACACCTATCGGCCGCTACGGCCCGCGCCGGATGCGGTGACCGATACGCACGTGCTGTTCCTGCACGGCGGCGCGTTCATCTTCTGTGGTCCGGCCACGCACCGGCACGTCTGCAGCCGGCTGGCCGAAACACTCGGCGTGCCGGTGTATTCGGTGCGGTATCGGCAGCTGCCCGAGGCGGGCGTCGGCACGTCGGTCTTCGACGCGTGTACCGCGTATCGCGCCCTGGCCGAGCGGATCGGTGGCGCCGGGCGGATCGTCGTCGCCGGTGACTCGGCCGGTGGCTTCCTGGCTGCGAAGATCTGCGAACTCGCCGAGCGTGACGGGCTGCCGCGCCCGGCCGCCTTCGTCGGCTATTCGCCGCAACTCAGCCTCGATGCCGACCGGCACGACCCGGAACTGCTGAAACACGATGCGTACCAGCCACTGAGCGCGGTCCGCCGGGCCAAGGCCAGATGGCTGCGCGGCGATATCGAATTGCGCGGATCGCGCACACCGATCGACGCACCGGTCACCGCCTTCCCTCCGACCTTCCTGACCGTCGCGGAGCGGGAATTGCTGGAGCCGGACATCCTGGCCTTCACCGAACGCCTGTATCAGGGCGGGGTACCGGTGGAAACGCATCGCTGGCGCCGCCAGGTCCATGCCTTTCCGGTCCTCGATCGCCTGCTGCCGGAAAGCCGGGAGGCGATCGCCGCCACCGGGCGATTCCTGCGCACGGTGCTCGGCTGACCGCCCGGCGCACCAGAACCCACGTCGGCGCACGCATTGAGCCGCCCACGCCGACGTGTGCGCGCCTGCCCGGCCGGTCACGGACGGGCAGGCGTTTCCCCGGCGCTCGGTCGACGCTGTCCGCGGCTCACCCGGCCTCAGGCGCCGACGTAGCTCGCCAGATGTGCGCCGGTGAGGGTGCTGCCGTCGGCGATCAGATCGGCGGGAGTGCCTTCGAAGACGATCCTCCCGCCGTCGTGGCCGGCACCGGGGCCGATGTCGACGATCCAGTCGGCATGGGCCATCACGGCCTGGTGGTGCTCGATGACGATGACCGACTTACCGGCGTCGACCAAACGGTCGAGCAGGCCCAGCAGGTTTTCCACATCGGCCAGATGCAGCCCGGTGGTGGGCTCGTCGAGGACGTAGATGCCGCCCTTCTCGCCCATATGGGTAGCGAGCTTGATGCGCTGGCGTTCACCGCCGGACAACGTGGTCAACGGCTGTCCCAGTTTCAGATAGGCGAGGCCCACGTCCTCGAGCCGCTGCAGGATCTTGTGTGCCGCGGGAATCCGCGCCTCGCCCTCGCCGAAGAAGTCCTCGGCTTCGGCGACCGACATGTTCAGCACCTCGCTGATGTTGCGTCCGCCGAGGTGGTAGTCGAGAACGGCAGCCTGGAAGCGCTTACCGTCGCATTCCTCGCAGGTGGTGGCCACTCCGGCCATCATCGCCAGGTCGGAGTAGATCACTCCGGCGCCGTTGCAGGCCGGGCAGGCGCCCTCCGAGTTCGCGCTGAACAGCGCCGGTTTGACGCCGTTGGCCTTGGCGAATGCCTTACGGATGGGCTCGAGCAATCCGGTGTAGGTGGCGGGGTTGCTGCGCCGGGAACCGCGGATCGCGCCCTGATCGACCACCACCACACCGTCTCGGTCGGCGACCGAACCGTGGATCAGTGAACTCTTCCCGGACCCGGCCACGCCGGTGATCACACACAGCACGCCGAGCGGGATGTCGACATCCACGTTCTGCAGATTGTGCGTCGCAGCGCCGCGAATCTCCACTGCGCCGGACGGGGGACGAGTGTCGTCCTTCAGTTTCGCCCGATCGTCGAGATGGCGGCCGGTAATCGTGTCGCTGTGCCGCAGCCCGTCGAGATCACCTTCGAAACATACGGTGCCACCGCCGGTTCCGGCGCCGGGGCCGAGGTCGACGATATGGTCTGCGATCGCTATCGCCTCCGGCTTGTGCTCGACCACCAGCACGGTATTGCCCTTGTCCCGCAACTGCAGCAGCAGGTTGTTCATCCGCTCGATATCGTGCGGGTGCAGTCCGACGGTGGGCTCGTCGAAGACGTAGGTGACATCGGTGAGTGACGAGCCGAGGTGACGGATCATCTTGGTGCGCTGGGCTTCTCCACCCGAGAGCGTTCCCGCCGGGCGGTCCAGGGACAGGTAGCCGAGCCCGATCTCGGTGAACGAGTCGAGTAGGTGTTGTAGCCCGTGTAGCAGCGGGCGCACCGAGGCCTCGTCGAGTTCACGGACCCATCCGGCCAGGTCGCTGATCTGCATGGCACACACGTCGGCGATGCTCTTGCCCGCGATCTTCGAGCCGCGGGCCTCGGGGCCGAGACGGGTGCCGTCACATTCGGGGCAGGTCGTGAAGGTGACCGCGCGTTCGACGAAGGCGCGGATATGTGGCTGCATGGCGTCGACGTCCTTGGACAACATCGACTTCTGGATCTTGGGGATGAGCCCCTCGTAGGTGAGGTTGATGCCCTCCACCTTGATCTTGGTCGGCTCCTTGTAGAGCAGATCGTGGGTCTCGCGCTTGTTGTATTTACGGATCGGCTTGTCCGGATCGAACAAGCCACAGCCCCGGTAGATCCGCCCGAACCAGCCGTCCATGCTGTACCCGGGGATGGTCAGGGCTCCCTCGTTGAGCGAAAGACTGTCGTCGAACAGCGCGGTCAGATCGAAATCGGTGACCGACCCCATCCCCTCACAGCGTGGGCACATGCCGCCCAGCCGGTGGAAGGTCGCTTTGTCGGTCTTGGTCTTACCGCCTCGTTCGACGGTTATCGCACCGCTGGCGGTCACCGAGGGCACATTGAACGAATAGGCGTTGGGTGAGCCGATCTGTGGCTGTGCCAGCCTGCTGAACAGGATGCGCAACATGGCGTTGGCATCGGTGGCGGTGCCGACGGTGGAGCGCGGGTTGGCGCCCATCCGTTCCTGGTCGACGGAGATGGCCGTGGTGAGACCGTCGAGGAAATCGACTTCGGGCCGGGCCAGGGTCGGCATGAAACCCTGGACGAAGGCGCTGTAGGTCTCGTTGATCATCCGCTGCGATTCGGCGGCGATGGTGCCGAATACCAGCGAGCTCTTGCCCGAACCGGAGACACCGGTGAATACGGTCAACCGGCGCTTGGGGATCTCGACGCTCACGTCCTTCAGATTGTTCACCCGCGCCCCGTGGACGCGAATGAGATCGTGACTGTCGGCGACATGCTGGTCCGGTCTCGCGGCCTTGCTCATGGTCTCTCCGTATTCGGTTCGGTCGGTGACGGGTCAGGAAGACTGCTGGATGCGCAGCAGATTGCCGCACGGGTCGCGGAAGGCGCAGTCGCGTACGCCGTAGGGCTGATCGGTGGGCTCCTGCACCACCTCGGCGCCCACGGCCTGCATCCGATCGAACAGTTCGTCGACGTTCTCGGCGGCGAGATTGACGCTGGCGAAGGTGCCCTTGGCCATCATGTCGGCGATGGTGCGCTGTTCGTCGTCGGTGATACCCGGGGTGGCGTTCGGCGGGTACAGCACGATCGAGGTGTCCGGTTGCCCGGCCGGCCCGACGGTGATCCAGTGCATGCCCTTGTAGCCGACATCGTTGCGGACCTCGAAGCCGAGCACATCACGGTAGAAGGTCAGTGCGGCTTCCGGATCGTCCTGCGGAAGGAATGTGTTGTGAATGGTGATCTGCATGAGCTTCAGGTTATTGCCGCTCGGTAACCCGCGCTTCTCGATTCCTGATCGGTCTGGTGACCTGTTTCGCCACGCACGAGGGCATACCGCGAGTGGCGTCGGCGGCCTCACGCCGGTAGACACTGGGCGATACGCCCACCAATTCGGTGAAGCGGGTGCTGAAGGTACCCAGCGACTGGCAGCCGACCTCGAAACACACGTCGGTGACGCTGAGATCACCGCGGCGCAGCAGCGCCATCGCACGTTCGATGCGCCGCGTCATCAGATATCCGTACGGCGATTCCCCGTAGGCGAGGCGGAACTGTCGGCTCAGATGGCCCGCCGACATGTGCACCTCGCGCGCCAATGCCTCGACGTCGAGCGGTTTCGCATATTCGCGATCGATCCGATCGCGTACGCGCCGCAGCAGCGCCAGGTCGCGGCGTCGTTGCTGGGGAGAGGTGCTGCTCACCCAGTGATCGTGCCACGCGATACCGACATTTTCAGCGCGTTCGGTGCCGGCGGCGGCATGATCACTGCCTTTCCCGCACCTGGGGGCACGATTTGCCTGCCAGATGGCATTTCTCCTCGAATCCGCCGGGCAGCCAATTACCCGACAGCAGCAGCGGGTGATTGGGGAAATGCAGATGTCCGGCGACGACGAATATCAACGTTGCCCACGGGCTCTGCAGCTGCCACTGCCGCAGACTTCCGCCGCTGCCGCGATAGCTCGCGACGATCCGGTCGGGGCCGGTCAGGTCGATGGTATCCAGCGCCGACCACCGGATGCCCGCGGAGATGTCGTTGTTGGTGAGGTGTACGCGCTGGGTCGAGATCATCGCCGAGCCGGGGCGTTCGGGGACCCAGCGCTGCTGCGCGGCCACCTCGGCGCGATGTCGGCGGGCCCGATTCGCCAAGGCATTGCCCAATTGCGCCGCGGCGACGAACGAGGCGGTTCCGGTGGCGTAGATCTCGTTACGCGTCCAACTGCCGTCCCCGGTCGCGCGCCAGAAATACCACTGCGCAGGCCCCTCGGCGAGACATACCTCGCCCGGGTCGATCCGGATCCGCGTGGATTTGACGGGCAGCTGTGCCAGCTCGTCGCGCCGCAGCAGATCGAGTACACCGCACGTATAGCGCAGGTGGTCGTCGAACCATGTCCATCCGGCCCGGTCGGCAAGGGCCCGGTCGATATCGGCCAACGGGTCGAACACAGCGATCTCACCCACCTTCGTCACCAGCTGCACCGCAGGATATCCACGGTATCCGAGGACGCCCGAGTGCGGGAGTGCTCGCCGCTGCCGGATGTGGTGCTCCCGGTGCCGGATTCGCCCGGATCGTCGGACCACTACTCCTGCGGGCCTAGGAGCCGGTACTCCCCGGTGCGGAGGGCCGGCGCTCCCGGGATCCTGCGGCGATCATGTCGCGGGTCTCGTCGAGTGCCCGGCGGATCATCCGACCATAGGCGTCGTCCGGGAGGGCCTCGGTGAAACGACCCGCCGCGACCAGGTGTTCGGTCGCCGCGTCGAACGATCCGAGCAACCGATAGTTGTCCGCGAGGTTCAGATGGAGTGAGGGGTAGAAGCCGGCGATGTGCAGCGAGTCGTGATGGCGCTGGACGCGGGCGTCGGTGAGCGCGGCGGCGGCATCCAGGGCTCGGATATCCCAGGTGAGCGCGCGGGCCGGGTCGGGGTACAGATCGGCGAGGTAATGGGCGAGGGTGCAGCGATGCAGCGGATCGCCGTGCGGGCCCAGTTCGGTCCAGAGTTCGACGAGTTCTGCTCGCGCAGTGTCCGTCTCACCGCGACGGGCGCGTTCGGTCGCCGCGGCGATGGCATTCATGGTCGGGTCGGTCGTGGTCATCGGCACTCCTGATGCTGGACGGATCGACGGGCATGGCGAGTGAGGTGAGATCGCCGTCGTCGGCGGAACGGATGACGATCGGCCGATCCGGTCCGGTGATGTCGATCATCACGTCGGGCCCGATGGCGGTGCCGATCGCCGGATAGAGGGTGGTGAGGTCGAAGGCGAGCTCGATGTCCGGACCGGTCACCACCGCGGCCGGCGCTGCCCGGCGCGGCGATCCGGGTTCGCAGAGGGTGAGCGAACCGTGCGCGATGCGCAGCAGAACATGCTGTGCGCGTATGTTTTCCAGTCCTCGAACCAAGCCGTCGTGCGCCGTGACGACGCGGGTGCGAGCCGCCCCGATCGAATCGAGCAGCACCCGATGGTCGGGGAAGGTCCCGGGCAGGATGCGGCAGCTACGCGACGCCGCGTCCCCGGCTCGGAAGATCAGGGCGTGCGGTGCGGCGGTGAGCTGCACGATATGGCCGCGGCGCAGTTCGGGAACCGCCAGCCGCAGGTCGTCGCCGGCGACCGTGGCGGACCAGTCGGTGCCTTCGGGGCGTTCCCGCCGGCCGGCGACGAGAGTGCGGGTGGACAGGCGGTAGCGGTCGGTGGCGGTGAGGGTGAGTGCTTCGGTGGACACCTCGATATGCACGCCGCCCAGCACGGGGTGGTCCGGTTCCCGGGCGGTGGCGGCGAGAATCTGTTCGACGGCCATCGCGAATATCGGGCCGCTGACCGTCGTGAGTTCGCGGTCGCGTCCCGGTCCCAGCGTCCGCTCGAGCTCCGCGGCCCGGGTGCGGGCCCGCTGCAGCTGCTGCTCCAGCCCGATCAGGTGCTCGTCGATGAGCCGTGCGGCCCGGGCGGCGCCGGATTCGAGTACCTCCGCGATGATGCCCAGCGACATGCCGATCTCGCGTAGTTCCCGGATGGTCACCGCGCGATCGAGTCGGCTCTCGTCGTAATAGCGATACCCGGAGCCGGGGTCGACGACGGCCGGTGTGAGTAGCCCGGAATCCGCGTAGAAGCGCAGCGCGCTCGCCGTGAGCCCGCTCGCTCGCGCGAACTCGCCGATCGTCAGCAGCCGGGAATCAGTCACCACCTCATGATGAAGCTTCAGCCAACGTGAAGGTCAACCGCTGCGCCGGCGATCAACGGTGCGAGCGGAAGGTGCGCATCCGGCCCGACTGTGCCGAGACCAGTGCGTGCGGGCAATGCGGCCGCGGCGGCGGCGCTACGGCATCGGTGCGGGTGACGAGCCGCCAGCCGAACGGGATCAGGTGGACGTGCTGGACATGCTCACTGAGCCGTTCGGTGAGCTCGGTGCCGATGTCGATGGTGTCCGCGACATGAGTGAGAACGTCGATCGCCCCAGCGGCGGGAACGAGGTCCCGGATACCCGGTAGTGCGCACTGTGGCGTTGCGGAGATGACTACCGACGATGCGGTGTCGGTCGTACAGGCGCGATGCAGCATGTGAACGGCATGTTCGCGCAAGGGGTAGTCACCCGGTTCGACGACGATGTTCACCAGCAGGCAGTCGACGAATGTCTGTGTCGCGCCCACCACGTCGGGAGCCAGCGCAACAGCACATGGCCCTGCGCTGACCGGCGTGTACTCGAAACTGCGCCAACGGTTCCCGACAATTCGCATGACGCTACGGTTCGACCGGCGTGTTCGGCGCGACCCCGCACAGGGTGTAGCAGAATACGAAGGGTTCGGTGCCGTCGTTGAACCAGCCGTGTGGGGTGCCGTGCTGGATCACGCAATCGCCCGGCTGCAGAGTGACGTCCGTGCCGTCGTCGATCCGCATCCGGCCCTGTCCGCTGAGCACGACCACCATGTCCATACTGTCGGTGGCATGCATTCCGGGGCGCTGCGGATCGAAGCTCGCCATCATTCCCGCAACCTTGGTCTCGGCTTCGGCGACGAGTCCGGCCATCGCGGTCTCCGACAGTGTCGGGTCGGGCTCGTAGGACAGACCTCCGGGGATCGAGATGTATCCGAACCGAAGCCCGCCGGGACCGGGAAAGAAGGTGGTCTCGGTGCGCGGCGGCAGGCCGGTCAGCGGGAGTTGCGGCGGCTCGTCGAGTTCCCACATGCGATGCACTTGCGCCCCGGGGAGCATTGCCAGGGTGAGCGGTGCGATGTCGTCGTCGGCAAGGATCCGCCCCTGTCCCGTGTCGTCGTCACCGATCACGATTCTGCGCATTCCACACTCCTGAATCTCGAAATCATGAACGAACCCGGCCGGCATGGGTTGTGCTCGGGGCGGGTCGTTTTCTCAGCTGTGCGCCGACCGTAGCGATCGTGGTAATGCCGCGGCGTGTCCTGCGGCGCAGCGGTATTGTTCAGATGCGCATAAACCGGGAACTTGGCGGTGACAGGGTGACGATCAGTGCCGAATCGGCCACGACCAGTACTGTCGATCCGCAGGATCGGCTCGATTACTGGACGCAGTTGATCCGCTCGTATCAGGGCGGTCTGGGCTTCCGGTTTCCGGACTCGGCTGATTTCCACGGACGAACGTGGTTGCGGCGCAGCGGCAATTATCAGCTGGTCGGGTGGGAATCCGGTGCCGTCGGCTACACCCGGAGTCCGAAACTCATTCGATCCGATCCGGACCCCGACTATCGCCTGATCGTCCCCTTCCGGGGCACACTGGCGTTCCACTACAAGGGCGACGAAGGATGTTTGTCCCCCGGCACCGCATGCCTGGTATCCACCGACGATCCGTTCGCATTGTGGATGAGCGAAGGCTCGCACGGACTGATCGTGACCATCTCCGACGTAGAGGTGCGGCATCGTCTCAACGGTGCGGCGCCGCCGCCACGTCCCTTGGATTTCGGTACCGGACTCGGTGCGGTGGCCGGCGCCGTGGTGCGAACTCTGTACTCGCAGCGCGATGCGCTCGACGCTCACGAATTCGATACTGTGGCCGAGCAATTGGTCGATCTACTGTGTACGCATATCCTCGGCGGGAATCCGGCCTCCACCTCGCAGCTGGCGCAGGTGGACGCGGCTGCTCGGCGCTATATCCGGGTGCATGCACGCGATCCGGAACTCACCGGCGCGCAGGTGGCCGCGGCGCTCGGGTGGTCGCTGCGCCAGGTGCAACTGGCGTTCAGCAATGCCGGCACGACGCCTAGTGAGGTCATCCGGGAAGAGCGGCTGTTGCTCGCTCGCGATCGCCTGCGTAGTCCCGCGTACCGGCATCGCAGTGTCGCCGATATCGCGGCGGACCTGGGCTTCGCTTCCGCGAGTAGCTTCACCAAGGTGTTCCGCCGCCGGTTCGGCAGCACTCCAGGGCAGTTGCGGGCCTGAGGAACCGGCGAACCGGGAGTGGCCGACCGATCGGCCCGACCGTGCATGGGGTGTGGTCGGGCCGACGGTTCAGCGGGGCGGCTCAGCCGAAGATGCCGCCGCCGTTGCTGTTGGAGCCCGCCGAACCCGTGACGAACATGTTGAGAATATTGGTGAAGACACTGGTCGAGTTCACTGTGCCGGCGGAGTTGGAGTCGATCAGGGCGATAAAGGCGTTCATGAACTGCTTCCTCGTACATCGTGGATCCGTGGATCCGGGGCGTTGTCCTGCCGTGCTCAGCACAGTGAAATGAAGCTTATCCAAAATTGGACGAATCTGACCCGGCTTCTTTTCGGAATTTTCGGGCAGGTGCACCGGGGGCGACGGTGCACGGGTATGGACATGCCGTGGTCGTACCGAGTAAGAAAGTAGAACACGTTTCAATTCTGGGTGTGACGGGAGATGTGAAGTATGGACCACGCTGCCATGGGCGAACTGGTGATGGCCGGATTTCAGAAGCTGGGCTTCATCCAGTTCGCAGGGGTGGAAGGGGTGGAATACCTGCCCGGTCGCAACGTGGTGAGCATGGCCCCGAAGCCCGAGCACCTCAATCACAACGGCGACGTGCACGCCGCGATCCTGTTCGGCCTGGCCGAGACCGCCGCGATGGGCGCTTCCATCTCCGGAATCGTCGACCTGATGGGGGAGACGTTCATCGTCGCCCGCGACGGCCGGATCGAATATCTGGCTCGGGCCAAGGGCGAAGCAGGCCCGTTCCGTGCCACCTCGCAACTGACCGCCGAGGAGCTGGAACAGGCCCGCGCCGAGATCACCGCCCAGCGCCCGGTCGAGCTGCCGATGCCGGTCGACATCACCGACAGCACCGGAACATCGGTCGCCGCGGCAACCTTCACCGCGGTGATCCGCCCACGCCGGAAGTAGCAGCGCCGGAGGCGAGTCAGCGTTCGCTGTCGAGCATCGCCATCTGTTCCACGGCATAGCGCGTTCCGGCGACCGCATCGGCGGGCGCCGCGGACTCGAGGGCCGCCAACTCCGCCTCCGAGAGTCGAATATCGGCCGCGGCAACGGCTTCGGCCCATCGGTCGACCCGCCGCGCGCCGATCACCGGCACGATATCGCTACCGCGCGACAACACCCAGGCGATGGCCAACTGGGCGACGCTCACGTCGCGTCGGTCGGCGATCTTCGCCAGCGCTTCCACCAACTTCAGGTTCGATGTCAGATTCGCACCCTGGAACCGCGGGCTGTGGGCCCGGAAGTCGTCGGGGGCGAAGGTGGGCCGGGTGCGTAGCGAATCGCTCAGCAGCCCGCGGGACAGTACCCCGTATGCGGTGATGCCGATGCCGAGTTCTCGTGCGGTGGGCAGGATGTCGCTCTCGATACCGCGGGTGATGAGCGCGTATTCGATCTGCAGGTCGGCGATCGGCGCGACCGCGGCCGCCCGTCGCAGTGTCTGCGCACCGACCTCGGAGAGCCCGATGTGGCGCACATAGCCCGCCTCCACCAGCTCGGCGAGCGCGCCGATCGTGTCCTCGATCGGAACGTTCGGATCCAAGCGTGCCGGTCGATAGATGTCGATGTGATCGACACCGAGGCGCTGCAGCGAATAGGTCAGGAAGTTGCGCACCGCCGCCGGGCGGGAGTCCACCCCGACGAAGGCCCCGTCGGGCCCGCGCATCGCGCCGAATTTCACACTGAGCTGGTAGTCCTCGCGCGGGCGCTGGGCCAGTGCACGTCCGATGAGCATCTCGTTGTGCCCGGCCGCGTAGAAATCGCCGGTGTCGATCAGTGTGGCGCCCGAATCCAGCGCCGCGTGGATGGTGGCGACCGAATCCTTCTCGTCGGCCGCGCCGTACGCGCCGGACATTCCCATGGCGCCCAGTCCGATGCGCCCGACCTTCGGGCCGGTGGTTCCCAATGTCGTCTGTTCGATGGATGTCATGCTCACATCCTCTGCCCGCAGCGCCGGGCCCGGCAGAGATGGTTTATCGGGGGATCGTCGATCCCTGGTTGCCGTGGGCGCGGACGGGCACAGTGGAACGTATGGACCGCGACGATCTGGCCGACTTCCTGCGGCGTCGCCGGGCGCAACTGCAGCCCGCCGATGTGGGCCTGCTGCCCGGCGCACGCCGCCGCACCCCCGGGCTGCGCCGTGACGAGGTCGCATTGCTGGCCGGGATGTCCACCGACTACTACACCCGCCTGGAGCAGGCCCGCGGTCCCCGGCCGTCGGTGCAGGTGCTCGGTGCCCTGGCTCGTGCCCTGCGGTTCGGCGAGGACGAGCGCGACCATCTCTACCATCTGTGCGGGCATCCCGCACCGCGCCGGGGCGCGGCCGACCGGCATGTGCGCCCCGGGCTGCTGTATCTGCTGGACAAGCTCGAGGACACACCCGCGTGCGTCGTCTCCGATCTCGGTGAAACCCTCGCCCAGAACCATATGCACATCAGCATGTCCGGCGAACAGACCGGCTGCACCGGTATGGCCCGCTACATGACATGGCGGTGGTTCACCGAGCCCGAGGTCCGGGAGCGGTTCCCGGAAGCCGACCGGGACCGCCTGGTCCGCAGTCAGGTCGCGGATCTGCGGGCCACGGCCGCGCGCCGGGCCGGCGATGCCGACGTGACCGAACTGGTCACGGAATTGCGGGCGGTGAGTCCCGAATTCGAACAGCTGTGGTCCGCGCACGAGGTGGCGGTACGCACCACCGATGCCAAACGCATCCTGCACCCGCGGGTCGGTCTGCTGGACCTGGTCTGCGAGCGCCTGGTGACGCCGAATTCCGCGCAGAACCTGCTGGTGCACTATCCGCGACCGGGCACCGACACGCAGCAGAAGCTGGAACTGTTGCGGGTCATCGGAACTCAGCGCCTGGCTCCGGAAACGGATTCCGGCACTACGGTATTCGGCTGAGCCGGTGGTTCGTCAGCGCTGGATCCCCTTGCCGACGACATGAGCATCGTAGTCCGGATGCTTGTCCAGCCAGCCCTTGATGAACGAACAGCGGGGCACGATCGCGCGCCCGCGTTCGACGGTGTCCACGACGGCGTGCCGTGCCAGCGTGCTCGCCAGTCCCTTACCGCTGAACTCCGTATCGACCTCGGTGTGGATGAAGGCGGTGTCCTCGCCGTTCTCGCGGTATTCGGCGAATCCGGCGAGTTTGTCTCCGTACCACACCTCGTAACGGTGCTGAGCTTCGTTGCGGACGACAGCTGCTGCCGCGGCCTGATCGATCATCGGTTGTACTCCTTAACGTTCCCGCACCGGATGTCTGCGCTTCATCGGCCTGCGGTTGCGCGTGCCGGCGGGCGCCGGACGTCGTCGGACCGACAGTCGGTGTCGCGCAAGGCCACAACCACACCGGGGGCTGTCCGGAACGGATGGTGTGGGGGCCGGGTCGGCGAGTGCGAGGATTTGCATAGCGCAGGCATCGTAAACCGTGCGCTGCGTCACCCGCGCGGGATGTAGGCGAGCTCACCCGAGCTCGAATGCGGCTGCTGCGGACTCAGATGCCTTGTATGGCAGCGACTCTGCTCTCGTACATATCGATCTTACGATCCAGCACGCCCAGGGTCTGCTGCAGTGCGTCGATACGCTCCAGCACTCCGGCTCGGGTGGTGCGGAACATCGCGAGACGTTCGGGAGTGGTCGAATCGCCGGCTCGCACCAGTTCCGCGTAGTGGACCATGTCGGCCACCGACATACCGGTGGCGCGCAGGCATCCGATCAGGTGCAGCCAGTTGAGATCTCGATCGCTGAAGCGGCGTTGGCCACTGGAATCACGCCCGACGTAATCCATCAGGCCGATCCGCTCGTACCAGCGCAGGGTGTCGCGGGTGAGGCCGGAAATCTCGGCCACATCACCGATCGAGTACTTCGGACGGTCGTACTCTTCGGTGTGCTCGAGGGGATTCGCGGTGGTTGTCGACATGCCACGCACCTTCCTGCCGGATCTATCTCGACAGTACCGGCCTGGAGTGCACTCCAAGCAAGTCCGAGTGATCCATGAGCGGCGCGCCCCGCGAACGCTTACCCTGAAGACATGGCCAAAGAGATCGACCGGGCCCGCGCGCGTTCCGCGCTGGAGACGGTCAAGGAAAGTCCGTTCATCGCGCTGGTCGCGGCAGTCCCCGTGATCGTCGTGCTCGGTGTGGTCTGGGCGCTGACGAACTGGTTCGTCGCGCTGCTGCTGCTGGTCGTAGTCGGCGCTGTTGTCGTCGTCCGCGGCAAGTTCGTGAGCTGACCGGCCGGCTCCCGTCCCGGCGTCGGCGTGGCGCTCGGCTGTCGGCTGTTGGCGTTTGTCTGTGGGTTCAGCGCGGGATGTGGAACCGCACCAGGTCCCCGGTGCCCGGATCGGCCTGCGACCACGGCCGGTCGAATTCCAGCACGGCGAGGGCCGAGGTAGGGAAGTGCCGACCGAGTTCCTCCGCGACAAGTGAGGCGCGGTTGGCCGCCAGTTCCCACGCCGTCCACGGCATCCCCGGAGAATGACCGACCAGCAGCAGGGTCTGCACGGCGTCGTCGGTGAGCTGGACCAGTTCGATCAGCGTGCGCGGCGAGGCCTCGTAGATCGACGGCTCGAACGTCACCGGAGCCCGCACACCGGTTGCGGCCAGGGTTTCGCGGGTGCGAACCGCATCCGAGCAGCTCACCGCATCGATCACCGGTTGGGTCTCGCGCAGCCAATCACCCGCCAGTGCGGCCTCGCGCCGGCCACGCGGTGCCAGGGGCCGCTCCCGGTCCGCGACACCGGGTGGATAAGCGGATTTACCGTGTCGCATCAGGATGAGCGTCCGCGCCATGGGCAATACCGTAAGCCCCGTTCACCCCGGCAGTGTCGTTCGGCACACCTCCTGCCGGGAGAGGAAACTCACTCTCGAGGCACACTGAAGGGTGGTGTCACAATAGGTGCCTACCGGTACCCGGTGTGACGCACGCCCTGTCCCGAGCCCCGGGTGGGGATGCCCCATGATGTTTCGAGGATCTGCGAGATATGGCCTACGTGATCACGCAGCGTTGTTGCAACGACGCGAGCTGCGTACCCGAGTGCCCGGTCGACTGCATTCGCCCAACTCCGGAGCAACCTGAGTTCGCAACGACCGAGCAGCTCTACATCGACCCCGACACCTGTATCGACTGTGGTGCCTGCGTGGACGCGTGCCCGGTGGAAGCCATCTTCTCGGAGGACGATCTGACGGCCTCCTTGGCTCGCTTCCGCGATATCAACGCGTCGTACTTCGAGCGGCACCCGCTCGAGTCGAATTTCGACCCGCTGGTGACCCCGTCTCGCCCGCCGAAGGAACTCGGCACGCTGCGGGTGGCGATCGTCGGCGCCGGTCCGGCGGCCTGCTATGCGGCCGACGAGCTGCTGCGCCGCGCGGACGTCGAGGTGGAGATGTTCGACCGGCTGCCCACCCCCTGGGGTCTGGTCCGCGCCGGTGTCGCGCCCGACCACCCCGGCACCAAATCGGTGTCGGCCATGTTCGAGAGCGCCTTCCGCCGCGACACGCTGCAGTACCGGCTCAACGTCGAGGTCGGTAAGCATATTTCGCACGACGAGTTGCTGGGCCACCACCACGCGGTGATCTACGCCGTCGGCGCCTCGACCGATCGCCGGTTGGATGTGCCCGGTGAGGATCTGGCCGGCAGCCACTCCGCGACCGAATTCGTGGCCTGGTACAACGGCCACCCCGACTACGCCGAGCGCAGCTTCGATCTGTCCGGTGAGCGCGTGGTGATCGTCGGCAACGGCAACGTCGCCCTCGACGTGGCGCGGGTGCTGACCCTGCCCGCGGACGAACTGGCCAAGACCGATATCGCCGACCATGCCCTGGAGGCGCTGCGCAACAGCAATGTGCGCGAGGTCGTGGTGCTGGGTCGCCGTGGGCCGCTGCAGGCCGCCTACACCTCGTCGGAGTTCCTGGCGCTCGGGCACCTGAAGGGTGTCGATGTGGTCATCGACCCCGCGGAGCTGGAGCTGGACCCGCACAGCCAGGCGTTGTTCGACGATCCGCAGATCGAACCCTCGCTGAAGCTGAAGTACGAGCTGGCGCAGGAGTACGCGGCCGAGACGCCGAATCCGGAGAACAAGCGGATCGTCTTCCGCTATCTCGCCTCGCCGACCGAGATCACCGGCGACGACAAGGTCGAGGCGCTCGAGTTCGTGCACAACGAGCTGGTCGAGGAGGACGGCCGTGTGGTCGCGCGGGCCTCCGACCGCACCGAGGCGCTGTCGGCGTCGATGGTGCTGCGCTCCATCGGCTACAAGGGCCGGCCGGTGCAGGATCTGCCGTTCGACGATCGTGGCGGGGTCGTGCCCAACGAGCACGGCCGGGTCGTCGCGGACGGTGCGCACGTGACCGGCGTATACGTGTCGGGCTGGATCAAGCGCGGCCCCCGGGGCGTCATCGGATCCAACCGGGTCGATGCCACCGAAACCGTGGAGCAGGTGCTCGAGGACTTCACCGCGGGCAAGCTGGCGGCGCCCGAGGGCGACCGGGCGGCGCTCGAGGCACTGTTGTCGGAGCGCCAGCCGGACGCGATCGGCCGGGAAGGCTGGAAGGCGATCGACGCGGCGGAGAAGGGTGCCGGTAAGTCGGCGGGCCGCCCCCGGGTCAAATTCACCACGATCGACGATCTGCTGAAGGCCGCACGCGGCTGATCATCGTGTGGTTCCGGGCCCGCCACGGTGGGCCCGGAACCCGGTGCAGCCGGTGCGTGAATCCCCGCGAATCACCGGCAACCGATCACCGCACGTCCGCACCCGCGCTGCAACGGCTCACTCGGGGAGGGCGCCGATCCGCACCGTGGTGGTGATGGTGCCGCCCACCATGAACCACAGCCGTAGGACGGGCCGACCGGTGCGGTCGCCGGCCTCGTAGCGGCTGCGCACGCTGATGTGCTGACGCGCCAGTACCGGCGCGACATATTCGATCACCGCACGATGCGGGCCCGCGACCAATTTCGGGTAGTCGACCAGATAGTGCTCCACCGCCTGCCAGTACATGGCGTTGTTGACGTGGTTCAACTGGTCGATATCGGTCGCCCGCACCGGGAACGGCAGATCGGTATCGGTTTCCGGCGGTACCGGATCGGTGAGCCAGGGCCGCCACCGCAGTCGATGCTCATCGGTGGTCCGTGCCAGCAGGGCCAAGCCCTGATCGCTGATCCGAGTCGGCATATTCGTCGACTCGTTGATATTGATCCAGAACCCCTCGGTTTCGATCAATCCGCCGTTGCTCCCGGAGATGCGCACCCGCATATTGGTCCACCGGGTCGACATGGCCGAACACCAGCGGCGTAATTCCACCCGGTCCGGCCACACGATCGGTCGTACGACATCGACGACGGTGCGGCGCACGATCCAATCCGGATCGGTGCGATGGAAAAAGCTGCTGTGTAGGTCTTCCCACGCGATATCCTGCAAATACCGGGCCACGGCATCGAGCCGTAGCCTGCTGTAAGGATCGACATCGCCAGCCCGGACGGGCCACGCCGAGGCGAAGCCCATGCCCTCCTGGGGAAGCGGGGCGAGTGGCTGATCGAGTGACACTGGTGCTCCTCGCGCTGCACGGTGTGCCGCGTACTTCTGCGGTGCTTCTTGTGACATGACTTTACGGGGCGCACGTCACAGTGTTACGCGGAGATGGGTGTACCCACGCGTAGTGAATATCCAGCTCCGCACCCGGACGAGGGTCAGTAGCCGACGTAACCGCTGCCGCCGGATACGGCAGAAACGCCCGGAACGCTGTCGAGTGAGCCGTATCGGTCGATCGAATAGCGCGTCGCGGCGACGATATTGTCGACCGGATTCCAGATATCGGAATGGCCGGGTGCGGCGTGCGCATTGAAGGTGCCGTCGATGCATTGCATGATGCCCTTCGACGGATGGCCGGCGGCCGCATTGCTGTCCCAGTTGTTGATCGCATTCGGATCGCCACCGGATTCGTGCTCGATGATCAGCGCGATCGCGTTCTCGTCGATCGATTCCGGCGGATATCCCATCTCGATCAGAATCTGCTTGGCCTCCGCGATCCACTGCTGCACATCTCCGGAGGGCTGGGCGGTCGGTGCCGGCCCGCTGCTGGGGCCGCCCGCCGAACCCTCGCTGTAGGAACTGTTGTCGCCACCGGAATAGCTGTTTCCCATCAGGTTGGACGAGGGGCTGCCCGAATTGTGCGCGACCGGTGTGGCGGCGGGCGGCGCGGCAGGAGGTGGCGCGGGTGGGGGCGGAGCTGCCGCGGCGGGCGCCGTCGGGGCCGGGGGGGCCGGCGGCGCTGCGCCTGCGCCGGTGACCGGGTCGCCGAGGGCGGCGAACGCCAGATCCACCTGAGTCTTCGCGCCGTTCAGGGCGGCGATCGCGGAGGTGGCGACCCCCAGTGCCTGAGCCAGGGCGCGCTGGATCGCCACCTGCTGATTCAGTGCGTCGATGCTCTCCTTCAGCAGTTCCGCCTGCAGCTGGGCGTCGGTGAACAAATCTTCACCGTGCGGCCCCTTCTTGTTCTCGCGCAGCCACGCGGCGCGCGCCTGCATGGATACGGTGCCGTCGTCCTCGACGTGGAAGGCCGGAACCCCCGGTGCGGGTGGGGTTTCCGCGAGATCCCGCAGGCGCCGAACCTCCTGCTGCACGTGCTTCAGGTTGTCCACCTGCTGAGTCAACGCGGGCTGCAGGCCCAGCACGGCCTGGCTCGCCGCGGAGGCGCGGGCCTTCTCCAACAGCATGCGGGCGTCCGCGGCGCGCGCGGCACCGCCGCCCCAGCTCTGCTCGGTACCCAGCTGCTGGGTCGCGTCGACAGCCGTGCGGACGGCGCTGTCGAGGTCCGTGGAGAGCTTCTCGACCGCCTGGCCCGCCGTGGTGAGCTGGTCCGGATTCCAGCTCAGCACCGCCGGGACCGTCAGTGTGCCACCGGATTCGGTCATGCGCGGATCCCGATCTTCTCCAGATCCTCGCGCAACTGCTGATCGGTATCGATGATCACCTTGCCGGCCTGTTCGACAGTGTCCGCGATATGCGTTACGCGGGAACCGATTCGAGCCATGGCGTTATCCACCGACGTCGCGGCACCGGTGCAGGCCGCGCTCCATCCGGTGCCGGGCAGGGCACCCGCAGCAGCGGCGAGACCGGAATCCAGCTTCGCGACGGTGTCGGATTCGGTGCGTAACCTGGTTGCGAAGGTGCGGAGTGCGGCGGGGTCGATCTTCATCCCGTTCGCGGGTGTTTCGCCGGGACCGGCCATGAAGAACTCCCCCCTCTTCGCTCGGATCAGCGGGCCAAGCCTAACAAATTCCGGGCCTGTGGACAGGCGTGCGCGAAGACCGGTTAACTTGTGGGAAAGCAGCCGCGGACAGAGAGGTCGATTCATGCGTGCAGCCCGGGTGAGCAAGCTCGAGGGACCGGAATCCATCGAGGTCGTGGACATCGACGAGCCGGACGCATTCCCGGGGGGCGTGGTGATCGACGTCCACGCTGCCGGAATCGCATTCCCGGATGTGCTGATGACCCGGGGGCAGTACCAGATGAAACCCGAGATGCCGTTCGTGGTGGGCGGCGAGGTGGCCGGGATCGTGCGCTCGGCGCCGGAGGACGCGTCGGTGACCGCCGGTGACCGGGTGGTGGCGCTGACCATGCTCGGTAATGCGTGCGCCGAGACGGCGGTGACGGCGAAGGAGATGGTGTTCCGGCTGCCGGACAATATCCCCCTCGAAGCGGGTGCGGGAATCCTGTTCAACGATCTGACCGTGCACTTCTGCCTGCGCAACCGTGGCCGGCTGGCTGCCGGGGAGACGGTTCTGGTGCACGGCGCGGCCGGCGGTATCGGCACCTCGACGCTGCGAATGGCCAAGGCACTGGGCGCGGGCCGGGTGATCGCAGTGGTGAGCACGCCGGAGAAGGCGGAGGTCGCGCGGGCCAACGGTGCCTCCGATGTAGTGCTGACCGCCGAGTGGCTGGCCGAGGTGAAAGAGCTGACCGGTGGTCGCGGGGTGGATATCGTGCTGGACCCCGTCGGCGGCGACCGGTTCACCGACAGTGTTCGCTCGCTGGCCCCGGGTGGGCGGCTGCTGGTCGTCGGCTTCACCGCCGGTGAGATCCCCACGGTGAAGGTGAATCGCCTGCTGCTCAAGAACGTCGAGGTCGTCGGTGCGGCATGGGGTGAATGGGTGCTGACCCACCCGGGCTATCTGCAGGAACAGTGGGCCGAGGTGGCGCCGCTGCTCGCATCCGGCGCGATCCCCGCACCGCAACCGGTGTTGTACCCGCTCGCGGAGACCGCCGCCGCGGTGGCCGCGCTGGACAACCGGGCGGCGAAGGGCAAGGTCGTCGTCACCGTGCGCTGAACCGTCCTCCGATGAGCGCCCGGCGGCGGGGATTTCCCGCTGCCGGAGCGTGTCGGTGACCGACCGTATGGTGTGCACACCATGAAACTGTCCAATCGGGTGCTCAACCGCACGCTGCTGGCCCGGCAGCACCTGTTGCAGCGGTCGAATCTGTCGCTGCCACAGCTGTGTGAACATCTGATCGGCTTGCAAGCGCAGGATGTTCCGCCGCCGTTCATCGGATCCTGGAGTCGCATCGCCGATTTCGACCCCGCGACGCTGTCACAAGGGCTCGAGGATCGTTCGCTGGTGCGAATCACGTTGATGCGTGCCACGATTCACCTGGTGACCGCGGCCGACGCGTTGCGGATCGCGCCGCATATCCAACCGGAGCTGGAAAAGATTCCGGCCCGCAAGAGCTACCACTACGGGGCGATGACTGGGCTCGACCTCGCCGAGGTTCGCGCGCGCGGTGAACAGGTGCTGGGCGACGAACCGCTGTCGGCGGCGCAATTGCGGGCCCGGGCCGCACAGGAATATCCGGACCGCGAGGCCGGGGTGGTGGCAGCCACCTGGATGTATCAGCTTCCGGTGCTGCAAACCCCGCCCCGGGGGCTGTGGCGCAACAACAGCAGGCCGGTCTGGTCGCGCATCGAACCGTGGCTCGGTGCACCGCTGGACCACCGGTATCCGCTGCCGGAGTTGATCATTCGCTATCTGCGTGCATTCGGCCCGGCCACGGCGGCGGATGTGCAGACCTGGTCCCGGCTGCCCGGCATCGCGAAGGGGCTCGAGCAGTTGGGCGAGCGGGTGCGCCGCTACACCGACGAGGCCGGACGCACCCTCTACGACGCGGCCGACGCCGAACTCGCCGATCCGGAGCTGCCCGCTCCGGTGCGATTGCTCGGCGTCTACGACAACGTGTTGCTGTCACACAAGGACCGCAGCCGGATCATCGCCGCGGGCGGCGTTCCGACCCTGCAGCACAAGGCGGCTCTGGTGTCGTCGATTCTGCTCGACGGTTATCTGGCCGGCATGTACAAGATCTTTCCCGAGCAGGACATCGCCCGGTTGCGGGTCGTCCCGCACCGCGAGTGGACCGCCGCCGAAGCGGCCGCGGTCGAGGCCGAGGCGCAGGCCCTGCTGGGATTCCTGGAGCCGGACCTGGTGCCGCGGGTGGAAATACTCGCCCCCGGCGCGGACCTGAGGGTATGAGCGACTCTCAGTGACTGCCGGTGCGGTACGCCGGGGCCTTGCTGGTACCCGCCCGGTCGAGCGTGTGCAGCAGGGGCAGGGTGCGCCGGGGGACCACCGTGGACAGCACGATCACACTGTGTGAGCGGACCACCGCCGAACTACGGTCGATGCTCAGCAGCACCGCCTGCAGTCCCGTATGTGAGTCGGCGCCGATCCGGCACAGCACATCGCTGGAACCGGTGGTGGCGTAGGCCTCGACGACCCCCGGGATCGCTGCGAGGTCGGTGGTGACCGCGTCCAGGGCGCCCTGCGCGATCTCGAGACTCACGAAGGCCTGCACCTCGAATCCGGCCGCAGTGACGTCGATCTGCGGGTCGTAGGAGGCGATGACCCCGGCCTGCTCCATCCGTGCGATTCGCGCCTGCACGGTGGCGCGCGCCACCCGGGTCCGCCGGGACAGCTCGAGAATTCCCGCCTTCTGATGCTCGTGCATGGCGGTGAGGATGGCCAGATCCAGTTCGTCCAGCTTGGCGGAGATATGCGGCATTGCGGTCTCCCGTGCTCGGCCGAGAAATCAACTATTCATATTGTGCAGCAATAGGGCATTTCAACTGAGCAAATACACCAGAATGGCTACTCCAGGACGCCGATATTGCCCAGCGTCGTGAAGCGGAGCTTATCTGGATGTATGACCATCGAGCATCTGCCCACGAATACCCGGCCCGCGGCGCCGAGCGATTCGGAGTTGCGCCGCCTGGTAGGTCTGGTCGACCACGATCCCGCTGCTGACCCGTTCCCGGTCCTCGGACTGGACGCGCTGGTGTGGGTGGTCGGCAACGCCACCCAGTTCACCCACTACCTGCAGGCGTTCGGAATGACCGTGGAAGCATATGCGGGCCCGGAGACCGGGAACCGGGACCACAAGGCCTACGTCCTGCACAGCGGCAGCACACGGTTCGTGGTGTGCGGTGCCGTCGACCCCGACAGCCCGCTGGTGGCCCACCACGCCCGCCACGGCGACGGCATCGTCGACATCGCGTTGGAGGTTCCCGACGTGGACCGCTGCATCGAGCACGCCCGTCGGCACGGCGCCACGATTCTGGTCGAACCCCATGACGAGAGCGACGAATTCGGCACGGTGCGGGCCGCCGCGTTGTCCGCCTACGGCGAGACCTGCCACAGTCTCATCGACCGTTCGCAGTACCACGGCCCGTACCTGCCCGGCTACGTCGAGCGCGGCTCCGGATATCAGCAACGGTTCCCGCACCGGCTGTTCGAGGCGGTCGATCATGTCGTCGGCAATGTGGAACTGGGCCGGATGGACGAATGGGTGGGGTTCTATCGCCGCGTCATGGGTTTCACGAATATGGCGGAATTCGTCGGCGACGACATCGCGACCGAATATTCGGCGCTGATGAGCAAGGTCGTCGCGAACGGAAATCATCGGGTGAAATTCCCGCTCAACGAGCCCGCCGCCGCCCGCAAACGTTCCCAGATCGACGAATACCTGCAGTTCTATCGCGGCCCCGGGGTTCAGCACATTGCCCTCGCGACCCCCGACATACTGACCACCGTCGACGCCCTGCGCCGTGAAGGCGTCGAATTCCTGCCCACACCGCACACCTATTACCAGGCCCCCGAACTGCGCTCCCGAATCGGCCACGTCCGAGTCCCCGTGCAACAGTTGCAGTCCCGCGGAATTCTGGTGGATCGAGACGAGGACGGCTACCTGCTGCAGATCTTCTGCAAACCCCTCACCGACCGCCCCACGGTCTTTTTCGAACTGATAGAACGCCACGGCGCAACAGGTTTCGGAAAAGGAAACTTCAAGGCCCTGTTCGAGGCAATAGAAAGAGAACAGCAAGCAAGGGGGAACCTGTAGCCCGCCCTTCCGTGGTCACACCCCTCTCACTCCCCGAAGTTCGCGCCGCTCACCCAGTACAGTGCTGGCATGCGATTGACGGCACCCATTGCCTGTGGAACGGTCATCGCCGCACTGCTGGCGGGGTGTGGTTCGGGGGACGACTCCGGTGATTCCCCGCCACCACGCCCACCGGTGAAAGTGGCATCGCTGGGCCCGTTCGTCGGGGAGTGCGGGCACGTCACCGATGACGAGGTGCGCGATATCGGCGGTCTGGGCCAGGTGTCGCAGGTGTTCAAGAATGCGGTCGGTTGTAGCTGGCAGGCGGGCGGGATCAGTGGTCCGAGCGTGACGTTCGCGTCGTATCGCGGCAGCCCGATCGGGCGGGAGAAGGCCTGGGTGACCGCGCAGGGGCGAAATCCGGAGTCGATCGAGATCGACGGGCATCAGGGCTTCCAGGATCAGAGTTCGGACGGCTCGATCTGTGACTTCGCGGTGCAGCTGGGCGACGACTTCTTCGAGTGGTCCACCTCGTCCGGCCTGTTCGGGGCGCCCTCGGCATCGCCGTGCGACAAGAACCGCAAGCTGGCCGAGCTGACTGTGCAGCGGCTGAAATGACGGCGTCGGAGAGGAGGAGCGACATGCGTGTTCGGTTCCGCAGCAGCCGTGGCGTGCGCGCGAGTGCGGTCGGGGTCCTCGCGCTGGTGGTGGGGTTGGCGGCCGGTGGGTGCGGCAGCACCGTGCCGGGAACGGCGCTGCCGGCCGGCAGCGGCGGTGGAGTGAACATGAACTTCGACAAACTGCTGCGCGAATGCGACGTCGTCGCCGACGACAAGATCGCGGAGGCGACCGGGTCGGAGTACGTCGAATCGTCGTTCAACGGTGCCGTGTGCATGTGGAATCTGACCGGTTCGGGCAACGGGATGGCGACGCTGAACTGGTACGAGATGGGTTCACTGCGCAACGAGAAGACCAACAACGACCGGCTGGGCTACCAGACCTCGGATGTGACCGTGGAGGGTCGGCGCGCGCTCCAGGTGCGGCGGCCAGGCGACCCCGACTCGTGCGGGGTGATGGCACCCGCGGCGGATACGGGCGTGGTCGGCTGGTGGGTGAACTATCTGCCGGGTGGGCACCCGGACCCGTGCGCCGGAGCGAAGAAACTGACCGAGCTGACACTGAACCTCGCCCGGTAAGGGGGGTGTTTTCGGCCTCCGCTTCGCTCCGGCAGGGTTAGGAGCACTCGAGAATTTGGTGTCGTGCTCCCGGGGGTGGTGGTCGCCGGTGTCGTGGTGGTGGCCCCGGTGTGCTGGCCCGAGGGCGCTCGAGAGATAGTTGTTGTGCATCGCAGGTGGTGAAGTGTGGTCTTCGGACCCTGCTTTTGCCCGATTCTGGGGCGGCGAGTATCGTGGATCGCTGTGCCCGGAAGCGTGCGGGCAGGTTTGTGCGCAGATCGTAAGCCAGCGAAAGCGGCCGAACGTTTCAGCGTGCCCGGATTTCTCGGCATGTACTGCGTGCGACACGCCCGACCTCGGGGCGCGGTAGACGTGTTCCCGAGTGAGTGGTGACAGCTCTATGACGGCGGTGTGAGCCTCCTCCGAGAGCACCGCCAGGCAGAACAGACATCGAAGAATTCCAGACAAACTGGTTACTGATCAAGGAAAGCCGGTATATGCCAACCATCAACCAGCTGGTCCGTAAGGGTCGCAACGACAAGGTCGCCAAGACCAAGACCGCGGCCCTGAAGGGGAGCCCGCAGCGTCGTGGCGTGTGCACCCGCGTGTACACCACGACCCCGAAGAAGCCGAACTCCGCGCTCCGTAAGGTCGCGCGTGTTCGCCTGACCAGCGCGGTCGAGGTCACTGCTTACATTCCGGGCGAGGGCCACAACCTGCAGGAGCACTCGATGGTGCTCGTGCGTGGCGGTCGTGTGAAGGACCTCCCGGGTGTGCGTTACAAGATCATCCGCGGCTCGCTCGACACCCAGGGTGTGAAGAACCGCAAGCAGGCCCGCAGCCGTTACGGCGCCAAGAAGGAGAAGAGCTGATATGCCACGCAAGGGCCCCGCACCCAAGCGTCCGCTGATCAACGATCCGGTCTACGGATCGCCGGTGGTCACTCAGCTGGTCAACAAGATCCTGCTGGACGGCAAGAAGTCCACCGCCGAACGCATCGTCTACGGCGCGCTCGAGCAGGCGCGCGAGAAGACCGGCACCGATCCGGTCGTGACCCTCAAGCGTGCGCTCGACAACGTCAAGCCCGCCCTCGAGGTCAAGCCGCGTCGCGTCGGTGGCGCCACCTACCAGGTTCCCGTCGAGGTTCGCCCGGGGCGCGCCAACACCCTGGCGCTGCGCTGGCTGGTCAACTACTCCCGCGCACGTCGTGAGAAGACCATGGTCGAGCGTCTGGCCAACGAACTGCTGGATGCGAGCAACGGTCTGGGCGCTTCGGTGAAGCGCCGCGAGGACACCCACAAGATGGCCGAGTCCAACCGGGCGTTCGCGCACTACCGCTGGTGATTGGTCACCCGGTCCGCCGGTGAAGGAACGGCGCCGGGAGGCGAGTCGCAGTCGGGTGTGGTCGGCATCGGGCCCGTGCAGGGCAGGTAGTGGACCGCACCCGACATTCGACACAGTGATGGTCAGGGCCGCATCGCAGCGGAATTTCCCGGGCCGTTCCCGAAAATACCGACTAGCTGATCGCTAACTAGCAGAGCGGGGAAGATTTCCGTGGCACAGGACGTGCTCACCGACCTCAACAAGGTCCGCAATATCGGCATCATGGCGCACATCGATGCCGGCAAGACCACGACGACCGAACGAATCCTGTTCTACACCGGTGTGAATTACAAGATCGGTGAAACCCACGACGGTGCGTCGACCACCGACTGGATGGAGCAGGAGCAGGAACGCGGCATCACCATCACCTCGGCGGCGGTGACGTGTTTCTGGAACAACAACCAGATCAACATCATCGACACGCCGGGACACGTCGACTTCACGGTCGAGGTGGAGCGTTCGCTCCGCGTGCTGGACGGCGCCGTTGCCGTATTCGACGGCAAAGAGGGTGTCGAGCCGCAGTCCGAGCAGGTGTGGCGTCAGGCCGACAAGTACGACGTGCCGCGTATCTGCTTCGTCAACAAGATGGACAAGCTGGGCGCGGACTTCTACTTCACCGTGCAGACCATCAAGGACCGCCTCGGTGCGAAGCCGCTGGTCATCCAGCTGCCGATCGGCGCCGAGGACACCTTCGAGGGCATCGTCGACCTGGTCGAGATGAACGCGAAGGTCTGGACCGGCGAGACCAAGCTGGGCGAGAAGTACGAGGTCCAGGAAATTCCGGCCGATCTGAAGGAGAAGGCCGAGCAGTACCGCCAGGAGCTGCTCGAGACCGTCGCCGAGTCGGACGAGGCGCTGCTGGAGAAGTTCTTCGGTGGCGATGAGCTCACGATCGACGAGATCAAGGGCGCCATCCGGAAGCTGACCGTCAACTCCGAGCTGTACCCGGTGCTGTGTGGTTCGGCGTTCAAGAACAAGGGCGTGCAGCCCATGCTCGACGCCGTCATCGACTACCTGCCCTCGCCGCTGGACGTCGAGAACGTGCAGGGTCACGTGCCCAACAAAGAGGACGAGATCATCACTCGCCGGCCCAGCGCCGACGAGCCGTTCTCGGCGCTGGCGTTCAAGATCGCCGTGCACCCGTTCTTCGGCAAGCTGACCTACGTCCGCGTCTACTCGGGCAAGGTCGACTCCGGTGCTCAGGTCATCAACTCGACCAAGGGCAAGAAGGAGCGTCTGGGCAAGCTGTTCCAGATGCACTCCAACAAGGAGAACCCGGTTCCCTCGGCGTCGGCCGGCCACATCTACGCGGTCATCGGCCTGAAGGACACCACCACCGGCGATACGCTCTGCGATTCGCAGCACCAGATCGTGCTGGAGTCCATGACCTTCCCGGATCCGGTCATCGAGGTCTCGATCGAGCCCAAGACCAAGTCCGACCAGGAGAAGCTGGGCACCGCGATCCAGAAGCTGGCCGAAGAGGATCCGACCTTCACCGTGAAGCTGGATGCCGAGACCGGCCAGACCGTCATCGGCGGTATGGGCGAGCTGCACCTCGACATCCTGGTCGACCGGATGCGGCGCGAGTTCAAGGTCGAGGCGAACGTCGGTAAGCCTCAGGTGGCCTACCGCGAGACGATCACCAAGCCGGTCGAGAAGCACGAGTACACGCACAAGAAGCAGACCGGTGGTTCGGGTCAGTTCGCCCGCGTCATCATCGGCCTCGAGCCCTTCACCGGCGAAGACGGTGCGTCGTACGAGTTCGAGAACAAGGTCACCGGTGGCCGCGTTCCGCGCGAGTACATCCCATCGGTGGATGCCGGTATCCAGGACGCCATGCAGTACGGTGTCCTCGCCGGATACCCGCTGGTCAACCTGAAGGCCAAGCTGCTCGACGGCGCCTACCACGAGGTCGATTCCTCGGAAATGGCGTTCAAGATCGCCGGCGTGCAGGCCCTCAAGGAAGCGGCCCGCAAGGCCGGTCCGGTGATCCTCGAGCCGCTCATGGCTGTCGAGGTCATCACGCCCGAGGACTACATGGGCGAAGTGATCGGCGACCTGAACTCCCGCCGTGGTCAAATCCAGGCCATGGAGGAACGCAGTGGTGCCCGTGTCGTCAAGGCGCTGGTTCCGCTCTCGGAGATGTTCGGTTACATCGGTGACCTGCGGTCGAAGACCCAGGGCCGGGCGAACTACTCCATGGTGTTCGATTCGTACGCGGAGGTTCCGGCCAACGTGGCGAAGGAGATCATCGCCAAGGCGACCGGCGAGTAATTCTCGTGGGACGGAGTTGCGAGAATCCGTCCCCGGCCGGTCGTCGGAACGACCCTTGTAAGTACAAACCGCACTGCTGCACAAAAGCACGCACTAACTAGTCCAGGAGGACAACAGTGGCGAAGGCGAAGTTCGAGCGGACGAAGCCCCACGTCAACATCGGCACCATCGGTCACGTCGACCATGGCAAGACCACGCTGACGGCGGCCATCACCAAGGTGCTGGCGGAGAAGTACCCCGACCTGAACGAGAGCTTTGCGTTCGACATGATCGACAAGGCTCCCGAGGAGAAGGCTCGTGGTATCACGATCAACATCTCCCACGTCGAGTACCAGACCGAGAAGCGTCACTACGCGCACGTCGACGCCCCCGGTCACGCCGACTACATCAAGAACATGATCACCGGTGCGGCCCAGATGGACGGCGCCATCCTCGTTGTGGCCGCCACCGACGGCCCGATGCCGCAGACCCGTGAGCACGTGCTGCTCGCCCGTCAGGTCGGCGTGCCCTACATCCTGGTCGCGCTGAACAAGTCGGACAT
>NZ_BDCA01000046.1 GCF_001613265.1 Nocardia vermiculata NBRC 100427 | reverse complement strand
GCACACCGAGTTCGAGGGCCAGGCGTACATCCTGTCGAAGGACGAGGGCGGCCGCCACACCCCGTTCTTCAACAACTACCGCCCGCAGTTCTACTTCCGCACCACCGACGTGACCGGCGTCGTGACCCTCCCCGAGGGCACCGAGATGGTCATGCCGGGCGACAACACCGAGATGAGCGTTGTGCTCATCCAGCCGGTCGCCATGGAAGAGGGCCTGCGCTTCGCGATCCGCGAGGGTGGCCGCACCGTCGGTGCCGGCCGCGTCACCAAGGTCATCAAGTGACCTGGTAGGACCCGGCCGTCACGATATGTGACTGCAACGAAAAGGGCCGTTCCCCTCGGGGAGCGGCCCTTTTTCGCATGCCAACGGCCGGTATGCTGACTCCATGTCGAGAATCACGTTCGACCCGGACCAACTCGGGGGAAGGCCCTGCATTCGAGGCCTCCGCATTCGGGTGAAGGACATTCTCGAACTACTGGCGGCAGGTGAGAACGAAGACACGATCCTCGAGGATTATCCGTATCTGGAGCGGGACGATATCCGCGCCTGCCTGGCGTATGCCGCATCCGAGGCGGACCATCCGGTCCTGCGTACCGCCTCGTGAAGTTCCTCGTCGATGCACAGTTACCGCCTGCGCTTGCACGTGCGATAACCGTTGAGGGGCACGAGGCCGTGCATGTTTGTGATATCGCCTTGACCTCCGCGAGTGACCGTGCCGTATGGGACGAAGCTCTGCGACGGCGGGCGGTGGTGATCACAAAGGACGAGGACTTCATCCTGATCGGCCGGGCATGCAAGACGGATGTCGCGCCACCCGTGGTGTGGATCAGAATCGGCAACTGTTCGAAGAAGGCTCTGCTCGAAGCATTCTTGCCGATCCTGCCCACGATTGTCCGGCTGGTAGATGGGGGTGAAATGGTGGTCGAAGTGCGGTGAGGTGTGCTGTCTAATCTTCGGCGGCGAGGAGGAGAGCTTGGGCGAAATCGCGCATCCGGTCGGTGCCGCCGAACCACGAGCTGACCAATTCGACTGTCGCGGAGCGGGTCCGGTGAGCGGCGGCGATGAAATCGTCCAGGTCGACGTCGCCGCTCTCGGCAGTGCGCGCCACGTTCTCCAGGTTGTGGCTGGCCAGCAGTAGTTGTGCCACCAGGGTGATGTCGAGGACCTGCGCGTCGTCGTCGGTGGCTTTGGCGCGGCGGCGTGCGGCGCGGCGGGAGGTGGGGGACAAACCGGCGCGCGATGCGATGTCCTCGGTCGTTTCACCGGTGTGGTTCTCGGCGGCACGACGATTGCGGCGCGGCTCGGCCGCCGGTGATGCGCCCTGATCGGTAGTGACTGCCTCGCCGGCCGGCGCCTCGGTGGTCGCTGCCGTATCGGTGGTCGCGTGCTCGGCAATCGGCGTGACCGCATTCGATTCCGTGGTGTCGGTGGGCTGCTCGGGACCGAGCGCTGCCGACCGCCTGGAGCGACGGGTCCCGAACGGTGAGCCTGCGGGTGGCGCGGCATCCTCGGTGGTCTCGGACCGGCGCAGTACATCGGTGGACAGCCGGTCGGGAGCCTCGGCGCGGAGCGAGTGCGACGAGAAGTCGGGGCCCTCGGATGACCCGGTGGCGGCACGCCGCGGCAGTCCGTGGGTTTCGCCGCGAGCGGGCAGTTGAGCGGGCAGGGTATCGGTGTCGTGCTCGGACCTCTGGGGGTGGTCGGACTTCTCGGTGTGGTCGGGTTCGTCCGATGAAGTGGAGGTCGAGCCGGACAGGGTAGCAGCGGCTCGGGTGGGTAGACCGGCGCCGAAGGTCCGGCGCGGCCTCGACTGCCCCGCCGAGGCGGACCCGGACCGTCGTCCGGAGGTCTCCGCGCTGCCTGGGGTGGCGTCGGTATCCGTGGCGCTCGAGTCGGACGTGTCGGTGGTGGTCTCCGCGGTGTCGGCGGTCTCGGCTGTTGCGAGCGCGTCGGTGGAACCCCCAGCCGTCACAGCCTGCGCAGCTTCCGAATGTGCCGACGGCGCGGAGTGCTCCGCAGTGTCCGAGGATGCTGCCGTGTCCGAGGGCTCGGAGCCGGGAGTGGCAGTGAGGCGACGGGCAGGTGTGGCCGGTGACGTAGCCGGCTCGGCGACCGGCGATACCTCCGGCGTGGTGCCGGCAGTGGATCGGAATCCGTCGAATTCGGCCGAACGACCGCCTTCGTGGGCGGGTGTGGGTGACCGCAACGGCAACTTGGGTGAGGCCGCCGTGGTGGGCGCCTCGTCGGTGACTCCGGCCGATGCGGCGCTGCCGGCCGAGGAGTCGTCGGCACCGGAATCTTCCGTGGCACCGACGGTGTCGTCCGAATTGCCCTTCGGTTGCCGCTCCACGGCCGAGGGGGTGTCGGGGCTGCGCTCGGTGCGGCCGGTGGAGATCCCGAGCTGCTCGGCGATCCGGCGCACGGTGGCCTCCGGATCCGCGGAATCTTCCTGCGGATCGGTTTCGGACTCGGTGTCTTCCGGTGCCTTCACTGCCGGGGGTGTGATCGCGAAGCTGGATGTCGGCGTCGAATCGTCGTCGTCGAACAGGCCCGGCCCGGACTCCGACCGTTGCGAATCGGAATCGTAGGGAGAATCGAAGATGTTGGGCCGCTTGGGTTCCCGAGACGGCAATGCCGGTGGTGCGGTCGAGCCGCCGGTGGACGGTGTGCGCATCGGCAGTGCGCCGAGCGGGGGCGGAGCGGTGGTACCGGCCGGAACCGAAGTGCCGGTGAGGTAGTCGGGTGTGTAGGACGCGAGGTCGGTTGCCGTCACGCTCGGTGCGGGGCCGAAAATGCCGCCCGGATCCGAGTCGGAGGTATTCCCGGAGGTGTCCGCCGTGGTCGTTCGGGATTCGCCGCGGCGTTGCGGAAGCTCTCGGCTCGGTAGCACAGCCGGGGTAGCTCGAGTACTGTCGGATTCACTGTCGTGCCAATGCAAACCGATGACGCCGTTGTCGGCCGGCGAGTGGTCGGGAGTGTCCGTCGGGTGCTCCGAGTCCTGGTCGGGACTGGTCAGTCGGTGGCCCTCGCGTGCGTTATGGGGTTCCCCGAAACGGGCATTGGCGGAATCCGTCATACGACCATTCTTATCGCTCGAGGCCCGGGGTGGCGAGTCCGCGGGTGGACGACGGATTCCGCTGCTGCCGCAGGTGCGCTCACACCTCCCGTTTCTCCAGTTCCGTGCCGCGGCGCAGTGTCAGCGACATCAGCCTGCTCGGTTCGTCCAATTCGATGCGGTGCCAACGTCCCCGGGGCACGATGAACGCCTCGCCGGCCCCGACCCGCACCGGTTGCGTGACCGGTTCGTCGCGCAGGAACAGCCGTATACCGCCGGACAGTACGGTCACCAGTTCGTCGCCACCGGGGTGCATTTCCCAGTAGTCGCCGTGCACGTCGGCATCGGTGGCGACCTGGAATGCCGCCAGAGTCCATCCGTCCATGTCGCCGGTCATTCGGCGTTGTTCGTCGAACACCTCGCCGCCGGGTAGCAATCGAATACCGCGAGCGAACAGATCGATGGTGGGCATGGTGTTTCCTTTCATTGCTACCGCGGCGGGAGTGCAGCCGGTGTACTTTCTGTACATGTATAGAAAGTAGCGCGCCGCCGCTGTCGGTGTCGAGGCTTCGTGCCAAAATGTGCGGGTGGGTACTCGAACCGGACGTCCGCCGCGGCTTTCGCGGGCGCAGATCGTGGCCGCGGCCCGCGAGCTGATCGAGAACCACGGTGTGCAGGCGCTGACCATGCGCCGGCTCGCGACCGAGCTCGGTGCGACACCGATGGCGCTCTATCACCACGTTGCCGACAAGGACGCCTTGCTGCTGCTCCTGCTCGACGAGGTGGCAACGGCTGCGGGTCCGCCGGAACTGCCGGGCGACCCGCGGGATCGGCTGATCGCCGCGGCCTGTGCAATGCACGACATTCTGGCCTCGGTGCCCTGGGCGGCGGAGGTGCTGACGGCCGATGATCTGCTCTCACCGGCGGCGCTGTGGTACCCGGAAGCGATCCTGGATGCGGCGAGGGGCGCCGGTCTGGGGAGCGAGGATGCCGTCCACATGTACCGCTCGATCTGGTACTACACCGCGGGGGAGATCATCGTTCGCGCCGCTGCGGGGCGCCGCCGCGACGACGGGCGTCCGACCTTCCGGGAGCAGGTTTTCGCCGACCTCGATGCGGACCGGCTGCCGCGACTGGCCGCGGTGGCGGACCGCTGGGTTGCACTGACCGCGGTCGACACCTTCGAGCGAGGAGTGCGTGCGCTGATCGACGGGCTGCTGGCGAGCCGCTGAGCGGCGGTCGTCGGTGCAGCGAATCATCGACTGGGGAGGGCCTCCCGGCTCGGTCTGCCGGTGCCGGGGAAATCCTTCGGTAGCGTCGGATATGGTGGCCGTCACCGCAAACTAGAACGTGTTCTAGAATATGGTGGTTCGAATGGCGCAACGAGTGCCAGCGACGACGACCGTCCCGATCGTACGAGGAGAGCTGCGATGAATGCCCCCATCGTGATCGTGGGAGCGGGCCTGTCCGGCCTGCGCACCGCCGAAGAATTGCGCCGCGCCGGATACGAGGGTGGTGTGATCCTCCTCGGTGACGAGGCTCGCCCACCCTACGACCGCCCGCCACTGTCCAAGCAGTTCGTCCGCGGGGAAACCGATGACACCACCCTGCGGCCGCCGGAATTCTTCACCGAGAAAGACATCGAGCTGCGGCTGGGTGTGGCGGCCACGGCGGTGGATACCGCGGCGCGCCGGCTCTCGCTCGACGACGGGACAACCCTCGACTACGACCAATTGATCGTGGCAACGGGGCTGCGGCCCAAGCGGATTCCCGGACTACCCGAGGCGGCCGGGGTGCACGTGCTGCGCCGGCACGACGATGCCGCCGCGCTGCGCGACGGGCTGACTACCGCCCGGCGCGCACTGATCGTCGGCGCCGGTTTCATCGGATGTGAGCTGGCCGCCAGCTTCCGCGCCCGTGGTGTGGACGTGGTGCTGGTTGAACCACAGCCGACTCCGTTGGCCGCCGCGCTCGGCGAGGCGGTCGGCCGCCTGGTCGGCCGGATGCACCGGGAAGAAGGGGTGGACCTGCGCTGTGGTGTCGGACTCAGCTCGCTGGAGGTGACCGACGGCGCGGTCACCGGTGCCACCCTCGCCGACGGCAGCACCGTGAGTGCCGATCTGGTGGTCATCGGGGTCGGCTCCGCGCCGGTCACCGAATGGCTCGCCGATTCGGGCATCGACCTGGCCGAACCGCAGGCCGGGGGCGGGGTGCTGGCCGACGAGGTGGGGCGCACGTCCGTGCCGGGGGTGTGGGCGGTCGGCGATGTCGCCGCCTGGCTGCACGACACCGGTCGGCACAAGCGGGTCGAGCACTGGACCAATGCGGGTGAGCAGGCCAAGTTGCTGGTGACCGCACTGCTGGGTGGCGAGCCGCCCGCGACGGACCGGGTGCCGTATGTCTGGAGCGATCAGTACGGCCTGAAGATCCAGGTCCTGGGTACTCCGGCCGGGGCCGACGAGGTGCGCGTCGTGGAGGACGACGGCCGCAAGTTCCTCGCCCACTACTTCGATCACGGACGGCTCACCGCGGTGGTCGGCGGCGGTCGTACCGGTCCGGTGATGAAGATGCGGGCGGAACTGGTGGCCAACGCGCGCACCGTGGCGGTCGACTAGGCATCGCGAGGCGGGGGTAGGCCCCCGGATGCCTGAAGGCCGGTAGCTCCGGTGCGGCGCTGTGGCCGATATCGCAATCCGGGCGCAGGGCGCGGTGGTGGCGCTAATACAGTGGTTCCGTGATCGTTGCGCTCATCGATTCCGGACTGGGTCTGCTGCCTACGGGCGCGTGGCTGCGCAAGCTGCGCCCGGATCTCGATCTGCTGCTGCAACTGGACCCGGAAGGCGCACCGTGGGGGCCGAAGCCCGAACAGTGGGTGATCGAGCGTGTGCTGGCAGCCGCCGGGCGATCGCTGGACCTGGGGGCCGAGGCCGTCGTATTGCCGTGCAACACCGCCAGTGTCACGGCGCTGGAACATGTCCGTGCCGCAGTGGGGCCGCAGGTGCCCGTGATCGGTACGGTTCCGGCGATCAAACCGGCCGCGGCGGCATGCCGTTCGGTGGCCGTCTGGGCCACCGCCGCCACCACCGCGAGCCGCTATCAGGCTGATCTGATCGCGCGTTTCGGTGGTACGGCCGATGTGACCGGCGTGGCCTGCCACGGGCTGGCGGACGCGATCGACCGTGGTGATCTTGCCGCTGTCGAAGAGTCCATCGCGCGGGCGGCCGCGCAGACGCCGGCCGGTACCGAAGCGGTGGTGCTCGGCTGCACGCACTATCCGCTGGTACTGGATTCGATCGTTGCCGCCCTGCCTGTCGGGACACGTCTGTTCGACAGTGCGGAAGCGGTTGCGGGGCAGACGCTCCGGCGTATCGATGCGCTGGGGCGTCCCACTGCGGGCACGGGTGCGGTCACCGTATACACCAGCGGCCGTGCCGGTGAACTGCCCACCGGTGCCGCTGCTTACGAGTCGGGCCGGGTCCTGGGCGCGGACACAACCTGCTCCACCGCCTAGCCGTCGACGCGCGCGGTGGCGAATCGCCCGGCGCCACGGTGGTGCCTACGGTCGCGCCGGCGATGTATGCGGCTACCTCGGGTCGGCGCCGGGGTTTCGACGGGCCGCCTCCTCGGAAGTACGGTCCGCCGGCCGGTGTGAGCAGGCCGAGTGCGGTCCGCGCATCGGTTTGTCGGCGTGATGGTCGATACTGCCGGGATGGGTGATGTGATGTCCGCACCGAGTGGCCCCGCCGGGGGCGAGTGATGACCGGCGGGCAGCGTGCCGCCGAGGTGGCGCCGGCGGTGGATGCGGCGGGGGATCCGGATCGGGCGCTCGGGATGCGACGCTTCTTCAAAACAGGTCCGGGTGAGTACGGGGAAGGCGACGTCTTCGTCGGGGTGACGGTGCCGGGCGCCCGCGCGATCGCACGACAGTTCCCGAACCTGCCGGTCGCCGAGATCGCGATACTGCTGGACAGTCCGGTGCACGAACACCGCTTCACCGCACTGGTGATCGCGAACAACGCGATGGCCCGAGCCGGTAGACAACGCACTTACGACGTCGTCGCACAACAGCGGATCGTCGAGATGTATCTCGCGGCGGTACGCCGCGGCCGGGTGAACAACTGGGATCTGGTAGACGTGTCGGCCGAGAACATCCTCGGGCCGTGGTTGCTGGATCGGCCGCGCGCAGTGCTCTACCAACTGGCCCAGGCGGATTCGCTGTGGGAGCGGCGCGTCGCAGTGCTCACCACATTCGCGTTCATCAAGGCCGGTGACGCATCGACAACCTTCGAACTGTGCGAACGCTTACTGCACGACCGGCGGGACCTGATCCAGAAAGCGTGTGGATGGATGTTGCGCGAAGTGGGTAAGCGCATCGACCTTGCCCTGCTGACCGGGTTCCTCGATCGGCATGCGCAGGATATGGGGCGTACCGCATTGAGCTATGCGACCGAGCATTTGGCGCCCGGCCTGCGCGCGGACTACCGGGCTCGGCGTTAGGGCACGGAGGTGACACCGGCGGGCCGAGTGGTCTCGGCCCGCCGCATGCTCAGAACTGGATCTTCAGATTGTCGGTGACCGGGTGGGCCTGGCAGCCGAGGATATATCCGGCTTCGATGTCCTCCGGGTCGAGGATCTCCGAATTGTCCATCTCCACCTTGCCTTCCAGCACCGTGCAGGCGCAGGAACCGCACTCGCCCTCCTGGCAGGAGTACGGCACGTCCAGACCCTTGGCGAGCATGATGTCGACCAGGGTCTGCCGCCGCGGCCACTGCATGGAGTGGGTTTCACCGTCGAGTTCGACCTCGACGGTGGCGGCGTCGGCGGCCTCCTCCTCGCTCACCTCGACCGGGGCGGTATCGGCGAACGGATCACCGGACAGCGAGTTGAAGACCTCGGCATGGGTTCGGGTACGCGGCACGTCGAGCTGAGCCAGCGCGTCGTGCACGCCGTCCATGAAGGGCTTCGGGCCGCACATGTAGGCCCGGTAGCCGGTGTAGGGCGCGCACAGTGCGGCGAGACCGTCGACGGTCGGCAGACCCTGCAGCGATTCCAGCCAGTGCACGACGACCAGGCGCTGCGGATTCTTGCCGGTGAGCTCACGCAGTTCGTCGGCGAAGATCACCGATTCGTTGTCGCGGTTGGCGTACACCAGCACGATGCGGCCGTTGCCACGCGCGAGTGCCGACTTCAGAATCGACATCACCGGGGTGATGCCGCTGCCGGCGGCGAACAGCAGTAGGTCCTCGTCGAGGTCCTTCGGGGTGAACAGCCCGGACGGGGGCAGCACCTCGATCTGATCGCCGGCCTTGACGTTGTCACATACCCAGTTCGACGCATAGCCGTCCACGGTGCGTTTGACGGTCACCTTGGGCCGGTCGTCGGTATGTGGTGAGCTGGCCAGCGAATAGCAGCGGGCGACCGAGCCGGTGCGGTCGCTGGGGATCCGCAGGGTCAGGAACTGGCCGGGCTGGTAGGTGAAGCGCTCGCGCAGGTCCTCGGGCACGTCGAAGACCAGTGAGCAGGCGTCGGCCGTCTCGTTGACGACAGCGGCGACCCGCAGCACGGCCGAACGGGAGCTGTGCGGGACGGCGGGATCGACGGTCATGGTGTCCTCTCGGGCCGGACGTTCTACTAGAAAATTTGCTACTGAACGACGTCAAACTAGAACGTGTTCTAATTTATGATACGTGTCCGTCCTGCTGTCGGACAAGCTGGGCTTCCAGTCCGGCGATCAGTACCTCCATGCCGAAGTCGTAGGAGTACTTTCCGCGCAGGTCGCCCATGTGTTTGACGGCGCGTTCGACCGCGTCGGGCAACGGCATGTCGACCAGCGCGGAACGGTCGCGCGGATTGACCCGCGCACGGCCGAACAGGTACGTGTGGATCGTCGCATACGCGGCGAGTACGTTGCGGTCGGCGAATCCGGCGTCGGACAGGATCTCCATCACAGCGGCGATCAGGTCGAGCTGCTTGCCCAGGGTCTGTTCGATCAGCACGTCACCCAGACCGGGGTGTTTGCGCAGCTTCTCGTCGATCTGATCGATGAGTTCACGCAATCGCTGCTGCCAGGTGCCGAATTCCGGCGGTGGCGTTCGCACGCCGGTCAGTGCCGCGCTGGCCACCAGGTCGAGCAGCTCTCGTTTGTCCGCGACGTAGTAGTAGGGCGCCATCGGGGAGACGCCGAGTTCGCGGGAGAGTCGGCGCATGGACAGTTTCTCCACGCCGTCGGCGCGCACCACGCGCAATGCGGCCTCGACGATCTCGGCTTCCGAGAGTGTGTTGCCGCCCCCACTCGTCTGCATCCGTCCGACTCCCATTGCCAACCTCGAGACTTGCCGCAGCGCGCCCGGCGGTTCTTCCGCCATCCGCTGTGCAACGTGCTTGCCTTTCGCAGTCTAGAGTGCGGGTTCGCGGTGCTGGGGTGCTGCATGCCTGGTGCTGGGCGTGGTGGCCGCCGCGTGGGTAGCCCGGTGTGAACTGTGGTCGTGCATCATGCATCTCGACGGTGCGGCAATGAATGTTGCTGCACAATAGCCGGATCGTGTCGACGGTCATTGACACCGCCCGGCGCCGGAATCGGTGCGTTGCCGTTGCTTTCGTGGCGAATTCGGCCCGTTTTTTCCTACACGGGATGCCCGGCGAGCTCGAAGCGAATAACATTCCTGGAATGCGCCATGATCGACTACCCAACGGGTTCGGGGTGCGAATCGATCCTCGGGTGCGCACCTATTCCGGTGGACGGCTCTTGGTCGGCGGCTCGCCGACGAGGTTGCTGAGACTTGCGCCGGAAGCGGCCGCCCTGATCGGTGACGGGTATCTCGAAGTGACCGACCCCACATCCGCTGTGGTTGCCAGACGGCTGCTCGACTCCGGGGTTGCGAATCCGCGGCCGCGCCTGCTGCCGGCGCCGGAAGAGGTCACCGTCGTGGTGCCGCATCACAACGACGATGCCGGGTTACGGCGGCTCTTGTCGACGCTGCGTGGGCACAGCGTGGTCGTCGTGGACGACGGTTCCGACCGGCCGGTCCGAATTCCGCGCACCGGCGGCCGGTGCCGGGTGACGGTGCTGCGGCACGATGTTCGGCAAGGGGTGGTGGCCGCCCGGAATGCAGGATTGCATGCCGCGGCAACGGAATTCGTCGCGTTTCTGGACTCCGATGTGGTGCCGCGTCCGGGCTGGCTGGAAGTGATGCTCGGTCATTTCAGCGATCCCGAGGTAGCGCTGGTCGCGCCGCGGATCGTGGCGCGCGAGCCGGATGCCGGTGTACTCGGCCGGTACGAGAGTGCGCGTTCGTCGCTCGATTTCGGTCGCCGCGAAACGGCGGTCAGCTCGCGCGGCGCGGTCTCCTACGCGCCCGGTGCGGCCCTGCTGGTGCGGCGGCGCGCCCTGCTGGCCGAGGGGGGGTTCGACGAGCAGATGCGATCGGCCGCCGATATCGATCTGTGCTGGCGGCTGGAGCGGGCCGGCTGGCGGTTGCGGTACGAGCCGGCCGCGCACGTCGCCTGTGATTCCCCTGCCTCGCTGGGCAAATGGTTCGCCCGCAAGGTTTCTCACGGTGCAGCCGCGGCGCCGCTGGCCGACCGGCACGCCGGAATGGTGGCGCCGCTGCCGGTGCCGTTCTGGACGCTGGCCGCGACCGCGCTGCTGGCCACCGCCTCACGCGCCGGGATTCTCGGCGGGATCGCGACGCTCGTCGCTGCCCTGTTTCGGTTGCGGCGTGTCTTCGCCGAATTGGACAACCCGACTCGGGTGGCCGCCATCCATCTGGCCCGGGGGTTTTCGGCGGGAGTGTGGCGCATCGTCTCGGCGCTGTGCCGCCACTACTGGCCGGTGACCGTGCTCGCGATGATCGCTTCCCGCCGGATCCGTCGCGTCGCGGTGACGCTGGCCGTTGCCGACGGGCTGGCCGATTGGTTCACGCACCGAGACAGTGGTGGACTGGATCCGATGCGCTATCTGCTGTGCAAGCGCCTCGACGACCTGGCGTACGGCACGGGTCTGTGGTGGGGTGCGGTGCGCGCGTGCAATGTCGCCGCGCTGCGTCCGGCGGTCCCTCGGCATCGACCGGGTGGTGTGTGACCTGCCGGACAAAGCAGAAGCTTCACCCGTGTTGTTCCCGACCCACCGGTACAGTGTGGAACGGGAAAGAAAGGCAAATGGTCAGCAATCTCACAGGCGATAGCGGCCCGGGGCACAGGGCCGAGCCCGGGACTCAACTCGGCGCGCTGGAATCCTATGCCGCTCAGGCGCACGGGTACCTCAGTGTCGGCGGGGGTCAGCTCAATCAGCTGCCCGGATTGCTGCGACCGCTGGTGTTGGAATCCTGGTTGCGCAGCCTGCGCGGCGGCGTGGATCCGATGGATGTCCTGGACGGTCGCGGCTTGCGCGGCACCGACCTGCAGCGCTACCGCGACAATCATCCGATTGCCGGGGTCATGCCGCTGGTCGACAAATTGCTGCTGCAGGATGCCGCCGGCATCGGGCTGATCGTGGTGGTGGCCGATCAGTTCGGACGGGTGTTGTCGGTGCACGGCAACCCGGATCGGGTCGAGGCGGCGGCCGAGGTCGGTCTGCGTGAAGGGGACGACCTGTCCGAACGGCGGATCGGCACCAATGCTGTCGGTCTGGTGGTGCGTACCGGCCGCGCCACCTGGATTCACGGTCCCGAACATTTCCTGCACCGTATGCATCAGCTCACCGGCGCGGCGGCACCGGTCCACGATCCGGACGGCCGGCTGGTGGGTGTGCTGATGATCGCCGGTGGAGTGCGGGTGGCCCGCCCGGAGATCCTCGCACTGGTGAAGGCCGCGGCGACCGCGGCGGAAATGGATCTGTTGCTCTCGGCGGTACGGGTGGAGCAGCGCGGTGCGAATCGCCGTACTCCCGCCGGAAACTCCGCGGCGGCCCGGCCCACCGGGCGGTTGACGCTCGAGGTTTTGGGGCTGGGGCAGCCTCAGTTGAGCATCGATGGTGAGCGAATCACCTTGTCGCAGCGGCATGCCGAGATTCTGCTGCTGCTGGCCGAGCATGCCGAGGGGCTGTCGGCCGACCATCTGGCGCTGCTGCTCGACGATACCGATCTGGACAATGCGACCATCCGCGCGGCCATGTCACGGCTGCGGTCGGTCGTCGGGCCGGATGTGTTCGGTTCGCGCCCCTACCGGTTGCGGGTCCCGGTCTCCACGGATGTGGAGGCGTTGCGGGCGGCCCTGGACACCGGTGATGTGCACAGCGGGGTGCGTCATTACACCGGGCCGGTGCTGCCCCGGTCGGCGGCGCCCGGCGTCGTGGACATCCGGGACGAATTGCGGGTGCGGCTGCGGACCGCAGTGCTGCACTCCGGCGACGCGGCGGTGCTGAGCCGATGGACTTCCGGCGCCGAAGGGCGTGACGATGCGGCCGCATGGGTGGCCTACCGGGCCACCGCGGACCGCGATTCCGCGCTGTATGCGCAGATCGAGGCAAAGATCCGGGTGCTCGACCGGCGTATGGGGGCCGATGCAACGCGGATGCAACGTTTCGGATCGTAGGCTGCCGCTAGCACTGTGTTACGGCTCACATATCATCGTTAAGATGTGACGCCGGGCACATTTGCGTCGGAGACTGTTTCCAGTTGGACGCTTGTCCGACTTTTTTTGACGGAACTCGTTCCTTTTTAATCACCTTCCGCTTAGGGTTCGCTGCATGGCTCGGTACACCAGGTGCTGCCGAGCGGAGTGCGAGATGAGACCGCGAGGCGCGCGGTCCGAGATGTTGGAGGATGTCGAGTACGGCCGGCGAGCGGGCTGACCGGTCTGAATCACTGAGACGCAATCTATTTCGAACTTTCACACCTTCGCGGCATGCGTGAGGTGTATTCGCCGAACCATCGTGGCTGTGCGCCGCACCCGTCCTTGCCGATGGGTCCGGGGCTCGATCAGTGCTGCTCGAAAACGTTCGGTTGCAGGATATTTCGTCGATCGAGGAGGCTCTGGTGCAGGTTTCGGAGTTGGGTGGCACCGATTCGGGTGATTCCCGCCGCGCAGACGGTGCATCGGCCCCGGTGTCGTTTCCGTTAACGCCCGCACAACTCGGTGTCTGGTACGCCCAGCTGCTCGATCCCGCTACGCCGATCAATATCGCCCAATACGTCGACGTGCACGGCGATCTGGATGTCGAAGTCCTGCAGCAGGTATCGGTCGACGCCGCCCGCGAGTTCGGCTCGACCGTGGTCCGGCTCGGCGAGACCGACGGTGAACCGTATCAGTGTGTGGACCCGGCGCTGCCGGTCGATATCGTGCCGGTCGATCTGCGTGCGGCCGCCGATCCGGTCGCCGCTGCCCACGAGTGGATGCGAGCCGACTACACCGCACCGGTGGATCTGCTCTCGGACCGCCTGTTCGCCGGGGCGGTCCTGCGCGTCGGGGAACGACGCTGGTTCTGGTATCTGCGCGCCCATCACATCGTGCTCGACGGGTTCGGAGCACTTACCAACACCATGCGGGTGGCCGAGCGGTACACCGCCCACCTGCGCGGCGTGCCGGCGCCGGTGGTCGCGCCGGCCATGCTGCCGGTGCTGACCGACGGGGAGATCGCCTACCGCGACACCGCGCGATTCGAATCCGACCGTGCTCACTGGGCCGAGCGGGTCCGCGGTCTCGACGGCGCGACAACGTTGAACGGCCGGAGCGCGTCGCGCGCCGCGGGCAATCTGGTCTACGGTCGCAGCCTGCCCGACCGGGTCGTCGCGCGAATGAACGACCTTGCCGCCGCGCATGATTCGAGTGCGGCGGTGGTCCTGCTGGCCGCTTTCGCCGCCTATCTCGCCCGCTTGACCGGACGCGATGATGCGGTGCTGAGCCTGCCGGTCACCGCCCGCACGACCGCGACGATGCGGCGTTCGGCCGGGATGCTCTCGAGTATCGTGCCGCTCCGATTGCAGGTCGGTGCGTCCACCTGGGCCGAACTGCTGGCTCGGACCCGGGTCGAGGTCGCGGGCGCGTTGCGTCATCAGCGGTACCGGCACGAGGACATCCGCCGGGACGCCGGTCTGGAGGGGCTCGCCACACGTCGCGCGCTGTTCGGCCCGCTCGCCAACATCATGCTGTTCCGCAGCGATCTCACCCTCGGGGACACCACCGGGCGCTATCACGTGCTCTCGACCGGACCGGTCGAGGATATGAGTCTCAACGTCTACTACGGCGACAGCGATCGGGTGCACGTCGATATCGAGGCCAATCCGAATCTGTACGGCGCCGACGATATCGCCCGCCACCACGCTCGTTTCGCCGGTTTCCTGGAACGCCTGGTGGAGCTGGATCCGGGCCGGCCGCTGTCGACGGTGGAGGTGACAACCGATCTGGAACGCGAAGTGAGCCTGCGGATCTGGAATGCCACCGATACCGATGTCGAAGCGCTCACCGGACCCGGCGCCACGCTGGTCACGCTGTTCGAGCGGCAGGTGCGCCGCACCCCCGAGGCGATCGCCTTGCGCGGTCCGGAACCGGTCACCTATGCCGAGCTGGCGGCCCGGGTCAATCGGCTCGCGCGCTACCTGGTCTCCTGCGGCGCGGGCCCCGAAACCAGAGTGGCGCTGCATATCCGGCGCTCTCCCGAGCTGGTGGTCGCGATGTACGCGGTGCTGGCGACGGGGGCGGCGTATGTTCCACTCGATCCCGATCACCCGCGCGAGCGCACCCGCTACGTGCTCGACACCGCCGCGCCGATCCGGGTGCTGACCACGACCGCCGAGCCCGGCACGGAGCTGCCGAAGCGGGTCGAGATCGATGCGCTGGACTTGTCGGGCACACCGGCACATCCGGTCACCGACGCCGAACGTCGCGCGGCGCTGCGGCCCGCGCACCCGGCCTACGTCCTGTTCACCTCCGGCTCCACCGGCAGGCCCAAAGGGGTGGCGGTGAGCCATGCCGCGATCGTGAATCGCCTGGTGTGGATGCAGAGCGCCTATCGACTCACCGCCGCCGACGTGGTGCTGCAGAAGACCCCCGCCACGTTCGACGTGTCGGTGTGGGAATTCTTCTGGCCGTTGCAGATCGGCGCGAGCCTGGTGCTCGCCGCACCCGACGGGCATCGAGATCCGGACTACCTGCGGGGCGTGATCGCCGACCACGGCGTCACCACGGTGCATTTCGTGCCGTCGATGCTGGCAGCATTTCTCGGTGCGGATCCCACCGGTGCGCAGCGGGGGTCACTGCGTCGCATCTTCTCTTCCGGAGAGGAGCTGCCCGCGGCGCTCGCGCAACGCGCGCTGGCCGCGTTTCCCCGCGCCGGCCTGCACAACCTGTACGGCCCGACCGAGGCCGCGGTCGATGTCACCGCACACCGGGTCGGGCCGCTCGATACCTCCGGGGTGCCGATCGGTGCCCCGGTCTTCAATACCCGGCTGTACGTGCTCGACGCGCGCTTGCGGCCGGTACCCGTCGGTGTCCCGGGTGAGCTGTATCTGTCGGGGGTTCAGCTCGCCCGTGGCTACGTTGGGAGGCCGGAGCTGACCGCGGAACGGTTCGTCGCCGATCCGTTCGCGGGCAGCGCCGGAGCGGGCCGCGATCGGGGCGTACGAATGTACCGCACCGGTGACCAGGTCCGGTGGACCGCCGACGGTGAACTGGAATACCTGGGCCGCACCGATTTTCAGGTCAAGGTGCGCGGCTTGCGCATCGAACCGGGTGAGATCGAGGCCGTGCTGTCCGCCGTTACCGGCGTCGTCCAGGCCGTGGTCACGGCGCGGGACGACACCGGAAACGGTGCGCAACTGGTGGCCTATCTGGTGGGCACCGATCTCGACCTCGCGCGGGTACGCGCAGCGGTGGCCCGGGAGCTGCCCGGGTACATGGCGCCGGCGGCGTATGTGGTGCTGGGATCCCTTCCGGTCAACGGATCCGGCAAACTCGACCGCGCAGCGCTACCCGCGCCCGAACGCGTCGTCGTGCACTACCGGGCGCCCGGCTCGGTCTCCGAGCGGACCGTGGCCGCGGTCTTCGCCGAGGTGCTGGACCGAGACCGGATCGGACTCGACGACGACTTCTTCGCCCTCGGTGGCAATTCCTTGATCGCGACGCAGGTGGCCGCCCGGGTCAATGCGCGGCTGGGGAGCGGTATCGGAGTGCGCGAGTTGTTCGAGGCGGCCACGGTCGAGCGGCTGGCGGCGCTGATCGACCTGGCATTCGACACCGACGATATGCGCGAGGACGTGGGGCCGGTCGCGGCGCCGCGTCCCGCGGTGCTGCCGTTATCGCCCGCGCAACAGCGGATCTGGTTCCTCAATCGGTTCTCCGGTGCCGGTTCGGACTACAACATGCCGTTCCTGGTCCGGCTGCGCGGGCCCGTGGATCTCGCGGCCGTGCGTCACGCGCTCGCCGATGTCGTCGCCCGGCACGAGGTACTGCGCACCGTCTTCCCCGCTGATGCGGACGGTGTGGCGGGACAGCGCATCCTGAACGCGGCGGAGATCGGGCCCGGAACATTCGGTGTGCAACACTGCGCGGTAGCCGATCTCGACGAGACGGCGGCCGCGTTTGCCGAGCACGGCTTCGACCTCGCCACCGAGATACCGCTGCGTGCGCGCATTCTCGAGATAGCCGACGACGACGTCGCGCTCGCGATCGTGCTTCATCACATTGTCGCGGACGGGCTGTCCCTGCCGGTGCTGGCGCGTGACGTTGCCACGGCCTATGCGGCACGTCGGGCCGGCTCCATACCGTTCCCCGAACCACTTCCGGTGCAGTACGCCGATTACGCGCTGTGGCAGCGAGACCGGCTCGGCTCGGCGGACGATCCGGATTCGCTCGCCGCCGAACAGCTCCGGTACTGGTCGCAGGCGCTGGCGGGCATTCCGGCACAACTGGACCTGCCCGCGGATCGGCCGCGTCCGGCGGTGGCCAGTGGCCGGGGTGCGAATCACGAATTCCGACTGCCGGCCCGGTTGCATGCGCGGATCGCCGAATTCGCCCGTGCCCAGGGCACTTCGACATTCATGGTGTTGCACGCGGGCTGGGCCGCGGTGCTGGCACGGGTGACGAATACCGACGACATCGTCATCGGCACGCCGGTCGCCGGACGCGGACATCGCGAAGTGGACGCGCTCGTCGGCATGTTCGTCAACACGCTGGTGCTGCGCACCCGAGTAGAGCGCGACGCGCCGTTCGTTCAACTGCTGGAACGGGTTCGGGAAGCCGATCTCAGCGCCTTCGCGCACGCCGATCTGCCCTTCGAACAGCTGGTGGAGGCACTGAATCCGGTCCGGTCGCAAGCACGGCACCCGTTGTTCCAAGTCATGCTCGGAGTCGCCGACACCCGGGACATCGCGGTCGAGTTACCCGGATTGTCCGCGCGGACGAGTAGGGTGTACACGGCAGCGACCAAGTTCGACCTTCAACTCACGGTCGCTGAAAGCTTCGCCGGTGCCGGTCCCGGGGAAGGTCCGGCACCGGCGGGGATCACGGCGGAGTTCACCTACGCCACAGATCTTTTCGACCCCGAAACCATCGCCGCCTACGCGGGATGGTGGCAGCAACTGCTCGACCGGGCGGTGGCTGCTCCCGATCTCGCGGTCGGCCAGCTGGCGCTGCTGGATCGGGCGCAGCAGGTCCGCGCGATCGAATCCGGCCGACGCCCCGCCGACGGACCGGCCACCGATGTCGTTACCGCCTTCGAACACCAGGTCCGCCGTCGGCCCGGGGCGATCGCGGTAGTCGACGGCGCACACAGCTATACCTATGCCCAGCTGTCGGCGCGGATCAACCGGTTGGCTCGGCATCTACTCGCGGTCGGGGTGCGGCCGGAAACCACAGTGCTGCTCGGGATCCGTAGGTCGGCCGATCTGATCGTCGCCACCGGTGCGGTCCTGGCCGTAGGCGCCGCATATGTGCCGATCGACGTCGAGCAGCCGGCGGGACGGCTGCGCCGGATCGCCGACACCGCCCGACCGCGGTACGTGCTGACCACCGGATCGGCGCCGGACCTCGGTGTGCCCGAGATCGCGATCGACAGCCCCGAAATCGCCGGATATCGTGGCGATCCGGTCACCGACGCCGAGCGCGCCGGCGGTGTCCGGGCCGACCACGTCGCCTATGTCCTGTTCACCTCCGGCTCCACCGGGGTGCCGAAAGGCGTGACCGTACAGCGGGGCTCGCTGAATGCCCAGATCGGCTGGATCACCCGCGAATACGCGATCGACGAGCGGGATACGGTGCTGTTCAAGACCCCGCCGACCTTCGACGTCTCGGTCTGGGAACTGTTCGCGCCGCTGTACACCGGCGGGCGGGTGGTGGTGGCCGCACCCGACGGCCACCGCGATCCGGCGTATCTGGCCGCGACGATCGCTCGGCACGAGGTCACCATGACCTCCTTCGTTCCGTCGCTGTTGTCGGTGTTCGCGAGCGCCGCCGATCCCGGCGACCTGGGCAGCCTGCGCTGTGTGCTGGTAGCGGGTGAGGCGTTGAGCGGAGAAGCCGTCCGCGCTTTCGCCGCGGTGAGTTCCGCAGCCGTGCACAACCTCTACGGTCCGACCGAATTCACGGTGCACGCCACTCACGCCCCCGCCGGTCCGCCGCACCGCGGTCCGGTACCGATCGGAATCCCCGTTTCCGACAGCACCGCAGCGGTGCTCGACGACCGGTTGTGCCCGGTGCCCGATCTGGTAGTCGGCGAGCTGTACCTGTCCGGAACACAGCTTGCGCGCGGCTATCAGGGCAGTCCCGGCACCACCGCACTCCGGTTCGTCGCCGACCCGGCCGGTGCGCCCGGAGCACGCATGTACCGCACCGGCGATCTGGTGCGGCGGCTGCGGACCGGGACACTGGAATATCTGGGACGCAGCGACTTCCAGGTCAAACTGCGTGGTCAGCGTATCGAACTCGGTGAGATCGAGGCAGCGCTGCTCGCGATCGCCGGGATCGAGGCGGCCGCGGTGCGCGTCTACCGGCATCACACCGGGGATCTGCTGGTGGCCTATGTGGTGTGCGCCGGGGACCCGCGCGCAGTGGCCGAAGAGGCGCTGCGTGCGCACCTGCCGTCGTATATGGTGCCCGCCGTCTATGTCGGGCTGCCGGCGTTACCGCTGACCTCCTCCGGCAAGCTCGATCGCAACGCGCTGCCCGACCCGGTACTGGAGGGCAGGCCGTTCCGGGCGCCGTCCCGCCCGGAGGAATGTGCGGTCGCGGCCGTGTTCGAACGCGTACTCGAGGTGGCGCAGGTCGGCCTCGACGACGACTTCTTCGCACTGGGCGGCAATTCTCTGGTGGCGACCCGGATCGCGGCGCGGCTGTCGGAGGCACTCGACCGCGACGTCGCGGTCCGTACCCTGTTCGAACATCCCGACGTCGCGAGTCTGGCTCGGCACCTGGAGAATTCGGCACCTCGTCGGCGCCGGGCGCTGGTCGCGCAGACCCGTCCCACGGTATTGCCCCTGTCCTACGCGCAGCAACGCATGTGGTTCCGCAACCAGTTCGACAGTGAATCCGCGGTCGACAATCTCACCACCGCGATCCGGCTGAGCGGCGACCTCGACATCGCCGCACTGGCGTCGGCCTGGACCGATGTGCTGAACCGGCACGAGGCCCTGCGCACCCGCTATCCCGATACCGATGGGGTGCCGCATCAGCAGGTGCTGACCGCCGAAGAGACAGTGCTGGACCTGAGACCGCTGTCGGTGGCCGAGGCGGCGCTGCCGGAGTACCTGCGCGCGGTGGCTGCTACCGGATTCGTCGTGCGGGAGCAGGCACCGATCCGCGTGCTGCTGCTGCGATGTGCACCCGATACTCATGTCCTCGTGGTGTCGATTCACCACATCGCCGCCGACGGCTGGTCGATCGCGCCGCTGACCCGGGACCTGATGGATGCCTACGTGGCCCGCGCGGCAGGACGCGCGCCACGGTGGTCGCCGCTGCCGGTGCAGTACGCCGATTACGCACTGTGGCAGCGTGCGGAACTGGGGTCCGAGGACGATCCGGATGCCGCGATCGCCGCGCAGATCGGCTTCTGGCGGCGAGAGTTGCACGACCTGCCGGATCTGCTGGCGCTGCCGGGCGACCGGCCACGACCCGCGGTCGCTTCGGGCCGTGGCGCGCACCACCGATTCCACTTGCCGGCCGAGACGACGTCTGCCCTGCGCGCCGCGGCCGAGCAGGCCGGCGGCACCTTCTTCATGGCATTGCACGCGGGATTCGCGGTGCTGCTGGCGAAACTGTCCGGAGAACGGGACATCGCGATCGGCACGCCTGTCGCCGGACGGGGTGAGGCCGCGCTCGACGAGGTGGTCGGCATGTTCGTCAACACCCTGGTCCTGCGTGCCGAGGTGCACGGTGCATCCACGTTCACCGAGCTGCTCGCGGCGGTCTGCGACCGCGATCTGCGGGCCCTCGCCAACGGTGATGTGCCGTTCGAACGACTGGTGGAGCTGCTGCGTCCGGCGCGTTCGACGGCCCGGCACCCACTGTTCCAGGTCATGCTGGACCTGCGGCAGGAAGCGTCGGTGGTACCGGTGCTGCCCGGGCTGCTGGCAGAGATGCTCGAGATCGACAACGGCACTGCGAAATTCGATCTGCACCTGACCGTCGAAGAACAGCCCGGCGGCGAACTGGCCGCCACCTTCGAATACGCGACCGACCTGTTCGACCCGGCCACGATCGCCTCCTTCGCACACCGGCTGCGCACGGTCCTGGATGCGGTGGCGGGAGCGCCGGACCGGCCGATCGGGGATATCGACCTGCTTTGCGACACCGAGCGGCAGCATATTCTGACGGCCTGGAACGACACCGCCTGTGCGGTGCCGGACACCACGCTGGCCGCCCTGACCGCGGCTCAGGCCGAGCGCACTCCGAACGGTGTCGCCCTGCACTACGAGGGCAGCGAGTGGACCTACGCGGCGCTGGCCGCCCGGATCAATCGGCTGGCGCGGCTGCTGATTTCGATGGGTGTCGGGCCGGGGCGCAGCGTCGCTGTGGGGATCCGGCGCAGTGACGATCTGGTGGTGGCTCTGCATGCCGTCGTCGCCGCGGGCGGCGCCTATGTACCGCTGGATCCGGACCATCCGGTGCAGCGCACCAGCGAGGTGTTGCGCACCGTACGCCCGGTGTGTGTCCTGACCCGCGCCGCGGATCGACTCGACCTCGATACCGGTGGCCTGGTCAGTCATTGTGCCGTAGTAGACATCGAGCATTGTGACACCGGCGGATTCTCGTCCGCCCCGGTGACCGATGCGGACCGGTCGCGGCCACTGCGGCCCGAGCACACCGCCTACGTGATCTTCACCTCCGGCTCGACGGGGCGCCCGAAGGGTGTGGCGGTGACGCACCGCGCGATCGTGAACCGGTTGGTGTGGATGCAGTCCGAGTACGAGATCGGCCCGGACGACACCGTGCTGCACAAGACCCCCGCGACCTTCGACGTCTCGGTGTGGGAACTCTTCTGGCCCCTGCAGGTCGGTGCGCGACTGGTGGTGGCGCGGCCCGAGGGACATCGGGATCCTGCCTACCTCGCCGAAGTGATTCGCGCTCAACGGGTATCGGTGGTGCATTTCGTTCCGTCCATGTTGGCGGTATTCGCCGATCGGGCGCAGGCGGGTTCGTTGCGGCTGGTGTTCGCCTCCGGTGAGGCGTTGCCCGCCGATATCGCCCGGCGGGTGCGGACGGCGACCGGTGCCCGGGTGCTCAACCTGTACGGCCCTACCGAGGCCGCGGTGGATGTGACCGGTCACGAGGTGGTCGACGCGGATGCGGTGACGGTGCCGATCGGCCGCCCGGTGTTCAATACCAGGGTCTACGTGCTGGACGCGCGGTTGCGCCCGGTGCCGGTCGGTGTGGCGGGGGAGTTGTATCTGGCCGGACGCCAAGTGGCGGAGGGATATACGGCGCGGCCGGATATCACCGCTGTTCGGTTCGTTGCCGATCCGTTCGACTCCGGCGCACGGTTGTATCGCACGGGCGATCTGGCCGCGTGGAATGTACACGGCGAACTCGAATACTTGGGCCGCACCGATTTTCAGGTGAAGATGCGGGGTCTGCGCATCGAGCTCGGTGAGATCGAGGCCGTGCTGACCGGGTTGCCCGAGATCGCCCAGGCCGTGGTGACGGTGCGCCACGATCCGGACAGCGGTGCGCGGCTGGTCGCCTACCTGGTACCGCACCAGACCGTGAACCTCGATGTCGCTGTCCTGAAAGTAGCGCTGGCACAGCAACTCCCCGAGTACATGGTGCCCGCGGCATTCTTGGTCCTGTCCGCATTCCCGGTGAATTCCGCCGGCAAGCTCGACCGCGGGCAGCTGCCGGAACCGGGCTGGGAGGTGCGGGCATACCGCGCCCCCGCCACCCCCGCCGAAACCCTGGTGGCCTCGGTATTCGCCGAGGTCCTCGGGGCGCCCCGGGTAGGTAGCGACGACGATTTCTTCGATCTCGGCGGCAATTCGCTGCTCGCGACCCGGGTACTCGCCCGGATCGGCGCCGGGCTCGACGCCCGGCTGCCGGTACCCATGCTGTTCGAATCGAGCACCGTATCCGCCTTGGCCGCCGCGGCACAGACCCGTGCCGGCGCCGGCCGTCGCCTCCCGCTGATCGCGCGGGAGCACCCGGAACCGGTGCCGGTGTCGGCTGCGCAACGGCGGATCTGGTTCCTCAACCGCTATCGCGCCGACGACGGCACCGCATCCGACGTGATCCCGCTCGCACTGCGGTTGCACGGTGACCTGGACACCGAAGCGCTCGGTGCGGCCTTGGCCGATGTCCTGAACCGGCACGAAACCCTGCGCACCCGCTACCCCGAGACTTCGGACGGGCCGGTGCAGCTGGTGGAATCCGCCGCCGATCCGATAGCGGTGCGACCGGAATCGGTGGACGAGCAGGAACTGGCCGAGCGCATCGCCACACTCTGCGCCGTACCATTCGATCTGACCGCCGAAACCGGCGTCCGCACCGCGGTGTTCGAACTCGGACCGCAGCACCATGTGCTGGTCCTGGTGCTGCACCACATCTGCGCCGACGGCCTGTCGCTGACCCCACTGGCCGCCGACGTGGCAACCGCCTACGCGGCGCGCCGCGATCGGCACGAGCCCGGGTGGTGCCCGCTGCCGGTGCAGTACCGCGATTACACCCGGTGGCAGGCCGAGATGTTCGGCGAGCCGGACGATCCGGCATCGGAGCTGCACGGTCAGCGCGAATTCTGGCGGGAACGGCTGGCCGGATTACCGGAGCAGCTCGACCTGCCGACCGACCGTCCGCGTCCGGCGGTGCCGTCGTACCGCGCCGGGACCCACCGGTTCCAGATCGATTCGGACCTGCACAGCGAGCTCGCCGAACTCGCTCGCAAACACGAGACCACATTGTTCAGCACCGTGCATGCCGCGCTGGCCGTGCTGCTGGCACGGATGTCGGGTAGCGCGGATATCGCCATCGGTACGCCGGTGGCGGGCCGCGGCGAACCCGAGCTGGATCCACTGGTCGGGATGTTCGTCAATACCGTCGTCCTGCGCAGCGAGATCGACGCGCGCGCTCCCTTCCATGCCGTACTGGATGCGGTCCGGGCCCGCGATATCACCGACCTCGCCCATGCCGGCCTGCCGTTCGATCAGCTCGTGGAGCTGCTGGCTCCCGCTCGCGCAGCGAATCGCCATCCACTGTTCCAGGTGGCGCTGACCTTCCAGAACTTCACGCTACCCACGGTCGAACTCCCCGGCCTGCGGGTCACGACCGAGACGATCGATGTCACGGCCGCACAGTTCGATATGCAGTTCACCCTCGTCGAAGCCATGGACCCCGACGGCCGGGCCGGTGGTCTGGATGTCGAGATCACCTATGCTGCGGACCTTTTCGATACCGGCACGATTGCCGGGCTGGCACGTCGGTTCGAGCAGGTCCTGGCTGCGGTGAGTCACGACCACACCGTGGTCGTCGGTGATATCCAGCTGCTGAGCGCCGAGGAGCAACAGCGGGCTCTCTACGAGTGGAGTACCACCACCGCCGGAGCCGTCGAGGTCACCACCTTGGCGGATCGGTTCCACGCCGTCGCCGAGCGGGACCCCGACGCCGTCGCGGTGCGAGCGGGCGAGGTCACGCTGAGCTTCGGCGAGCTCGAGATCCGCGCCAACCGGCTCGCCCGCCGTCTCATCGCCGTCGGCGCCGGGCCGGAAACCCTGGTCGCGGTCGCGCTGCCGCGCTCCGCCGAGCTGATCGTGGCACTGCTGGCCGTCATCGAATCCGGGGCCGGCTATCTGCCGGTCGACCCGGGGTATCCGGCCGAACGCATCGACTACATGGTGACCGATGCCCGCCCGGTCTGCGCGATCAGCAATGCCGAGGGGCCGGCGGGTGACTGGTTCGACGGTCCGGTGATCGACCTCGACGGTCTGCAGTGGGAGGAGCTGGACGGGTCCGCGGTAGCCGATACCGAACGTCGCGCACCGCTGCGGCCGGACCACACGGCCTACGTCATCTATACCTCCGGCTCCACCGGGCGCCCCAAGGGCGTGCAGATACCGCACGCCAATGTGATTCGGCTGCTGGACAATACGGACGAACACTTCGACTTCCGTGCCACCGACGCCTGGACCCTGTTCCATTCCTACGCCTTCGACTTCTCGGTGTGGGAGCTGTGGGGTGCGTTGTTGCACGGCGCCCGCGTCGTGGTGGTCGACTACTTCACCGCGCGCTCCCCGCAGCAGTTCCACGAACTGCTGCACACCGAGGCGGTGACCGTCCTGTCCCAGACCCCGTCGGCGTTCTATCAACTCGCCGCCGCGGACGCGGAGCAGCCACCGGCCGAATCTCGGCTCCGATACGTGATATTCGGTGGCGAAGCGCTGGAATCGGCCCGGCTGCGGCCGTGGTTCGCCAGATATCCTCAGGCGCCGCGGTTGGTCAACATGTACGGCATCACCGAGACCACCGTGCACGTCTCCTACCGCGCGATGGGCGGTGCTGCGGAGACCTCCGGCGTGATCGGTCGTCCGCTGCCGGGTATGGCGGTGCGCCTGCTGGACTCGCGGCTACGGCCGGTGCCGGTGGGGGTACCGGGCGAAATCTATGTCTCCGGTGGACAGCTCGCCCGCGGTTACCTGCGCCGGCCGGCTCTCACCGCCGGTCGCTTCGTCGCCGACCCCTACGGCGCTCCCGGCGCGCTCGCGTACCGCTCCGGGGACCTGGCGCGGTGGACCGCAGACGGTGAGCTCGACTATCTGGGGCGTGCCGACCAGCAGGTGAACGTGCGCGGCTTCCGGGTCGAACTCGGTGAAATCGAAGCCGCACTGCTGCAGGTGAATTCAGTGGAGCAGGCCACCGCGGTGGTGCGCCCGGGGGCGGACGGGGACGCCCGAATCGTCGGGTACGTCGTCGGTGCCGAACTCGACGGCCCGACCGTGCGTGCTGCGGTGGCCGGGCGGCTGCCCGAGCACATGGTTCCTGCCGCGGTGCTGGTCGTGGAACGAATTCCGTTGACGGTCAACGGGAAACTCGATGTTCGGGCGTTACCGGAGCCGGTGTTCGACACCGTCGCCTACCGCAAGCCCGCCACCGCCGCCGAGCAGATCGTCGCCGATGTCTTCGCCACGGTGCTGGGTGAGTTCGACTCGGAGCGTGCGGTGGGCGCCGACGACGAGTTCTTCGCGCTGGGTGGCAGCTCACTGTCGGCCGCCAAGGCCGTGGCCCGCATCGGTGCGGCGCTCGGTGTCACCGTGCCGGTCCGCGTACTGTTCGACCATCCACGAGTCGCCGACCTGGCGGCGGTGGCGGCGGCGGGCGGTGATCGGCCGGCACTGGAGGCCGGGAGGCGGCCCGCGCGGGTGCCGCTGTCTCCGGCCCAGCAGCGGATGTGGTTTCTCAACCGCTTCGACCGCACTTCCTCGGCCTACACCATTCCGCTGGTGTTGCGGCTGACCGGGACATTGGACCGCGGGGCGCTGCACGCTGCACTGTGCGACGTGGTGGCGCGGCACGAATCGTTGCGGACCGTCTATCCCGATCTCGACGGTGAACCTGCCCAGGTGATCCTGCCGGAGGGTCGCGCGGTGGTCGACACGGCGGCCGTGTCGGTGCCGGAAAGTGAGTTGGCGCAGCATATCCGGGAATTCGTCGACACACCGTTCGATGTCACGGTCGATATCCCGGTCCGGGTGCGGGTGTTCGAACTCGGTACCGGTGATCACGTGCTCGCCGCGGCGCTGCACCACATCTGTGCCGACGGCTCCTCGATCGTGCCGTTCGTCGCCGACCTGATGCGGGCCTACGAAGCCCGGCTGCGCGGGCGGCCGCCCGGCTGGTCACCGCTGCTCGTGCAGTACGCCGATTACGCGCTCTGGCAGCACCGGCTGCTCGGCGCCGAATCCGATCCGGATTCGGTGGCGGCACAGCAGATCGCATTCTGGCGCGCTGCCCTGGCCGGACTGGCCGATCAACTCGAACTCCCGGCCGACCACCCGCGCCCGGCCCGGCAGAGCCTGCGTGGTGGGCGGGTGGAATTCGCACTGGACGCCGCCACGCACCAGCGCCTGAGTGTACTCGCCCGGGCGAACGGTGCGACGGTGTTCATGGTGGTGCACGCGGCTTTCGCGGCACTGCTGGCCCGGCTCTGCGACACCGGCGACATCGCCGTGGGCACGCCGGTCGCCGGCCGCAACGATGCCGCGCTCGACGAGGTCATCGGCATGTTCGTCAACACGGTGGTGCTGCGCACGGCGGTCGATGTGGACGACCGCTTCGACAGTCTGCTGCGGCGCGTGCGCACGGCCGATATCGCGGCGCTCTCGCACGCCGATGTGCCCTTCGAACGGCTGGTCGAAGTGATCGACCCGGCCCGCTCCACCGCACGGCATCCGCTGGTGCAGGTGGGATTGTCGTTCCAGAACCACGATCGAGCGACGTTGCAGCTGCCCGGACTTTCGGTCAGCGAGGTCGACACCGATTCCGGTACAGCACAATTCGATCTGCATCTGTTCGCGGTGGATCATCACACCGCGGCCGGAGCCGCGGCCGGTATCGATCTGGCACTCGGCTATGCCACCGACCTGTTCGAACCGGCGACCGCCGACCGGATCGCGGCACAGCTCACCCGGATAGTGCACACCATCGCCGCCGAACCTTCGACCCTGATCCGGGATCTGGATCTGCTGGGGGAGCGGGAGTACCGCTTCGTGGTGGAGGACTGCAACCGGACCGCGCATCAGGTCACACCGGCCACGCTGGGCGAGCTGGTGGATGCTCGGGTGAGCGCGGACCCGGCAGCACCGGCACTGATCGACGAAACCACCCGAGACCGGCGCGAACTCTGCTATCGAGACTTCGACGCGCGGGTCAACCGGCTCGCTCGGCACCTGATCACCGTCGGGGTGCGGCCGGAGTCCACGGTGATCCTGGCGCTGCGGCGTTCGGTGGAGCTGGTGATCGCGATGTTCGCGGTCGCCAAGGCGGGTGGTGCCTATGTGCCGGTCGATCCCGATCACCCTGCCGACCGCATCGCCCATATCGTCGACACCGCCGACCCGGTGTGCGTGATCGGCGCGCTGCCCGGGCTGCGTGCGGGAACCGCGACGATCGATCCGGCGCTCGACACCACCGGATATTCGGATGCACCCGTCACCGACGCGGACCGGATCACGCCGCTGCGCCCCTCGAACACCGCCTACCTGATCTTCACCTCCGGTTCGACCGGCCGGCCCAAGGGTGTGGCCGTGTCGCACGGTGCGGTGGTCAACCAATTACTGTGGCTACGCGCGGAATTCGAGATCGGCAGTGCCGACCGCAGCCTGCTGAAGACTCCCGCCACCTTCGATCTGTCGGTATGGGAGTTCTGGGCGCCGCTGATCAGCGGCGGCACCTTGATCGTCACCGCACCCGGCAGCGAACGCGATCCGGACCGGCTGCGCGAACTGATCGTCGAACACCGGGTGAGCCTGCTGTTCACGGTGCCCGCACTGCTGGGCATGCTGCTCGCCGGCGAGGCCGGGATGCCGCCGCAGGTGCGGGCCGTGCTCGCGATCGGTGAGCCGTTGCCCCCGTCGACGGCGCGGCAGTGCACCGGCACCGATCTGTTCAACCTGTACGGCCCGACCGAAACCGCGGTATCGGTCACCGCGCATCGTGTCGGCGAGGCGGCCGGTGCGGTGGTGCCGATCGGGACCCCGGTGTGGAACAGCCGCGCCTACGTGCTGGACCGGCGCTTGCGACCGGTACCACCGGGCGTCCCGGGCGAACTGTACGTATCCGGTGCGCAGCTGGCTCGTGGCTATCGGGACCGGGCCGGACAGACCGCGGCACGATTCGTCGCCGACCCGTTCACCGGCGAGCGCATGTATCGCACCGGCGATATCGTGCGCCGTCGCACCGACGGCCTGCTCGAGTACCTGGAACGCGCCGATTTCCAGGTGAAGATCGGCGGTTTCCGGATCGAACTCGGCGAGGTGGAGACGGCGCTGTTGCGCTGCCCCGGTGTCACGACCGCGCTCGCGGTGGCCCGTACCGACGGGAACACGGGACCGCGGCTGGTCGCCTATGTGACCGGTGCGGAACTCGACGCGGCCACAGTGCGCGCGCAACTGGGTGCGGGCCTGCCGAAATATATGGTGCCCGCCGCGGTGGTGGTGCTGGATGCGCTGCCGCTCAACGCCAACGGCAAGGTCGATCGGGAGCGGCTGCCGGCGCCGGTGCGTACCGAGGTCGAGTTCCGGGCGCCCGAGACCGAGACCGAAATTCTGGTGGCCGCGGAGTTCGCGGAGATCGTCGGTGCGGCCCGCGGCGACCGGATCGGCGTGCACACCGACTTCTTCGACCTCGGCGGCAATTCCCTGGCGGCGGCCCGGCTCGCCGCCCGCCTCGGAGCGGCCACCGGCACGCGAGTCCCGGTGGCGACGGTCTTCGCGGAACCGACGGTCGCCGCGCTGGCCCGGTGGCTGCAGGCCGCGGACCACCGGGAACGGGAACCACTGCGGCCCCGGGGGCACGGTGGCACGGTGGCGCTGTCCCTCGCCCAGCAGCGGATGTGGGTGCTGAACCGGCTCACCCCGGATTCGGCGGCGTACCACGTGCCGGTGGCGCTGCGCCTGACCGGCACGGTGGATTACCCGGCACTGCGCGCGGCGTTGTCGGATCTGTTGCGTCGGCACGACATCCTGCGGACCCGGTATCCGGAGGCCGAACAAGGGCCCGTGCAGGAGGTCCTGCCCGCACCGGACGAATTCATCGAGCTGGATCCGGTTCCCGTGGCCGCCACGGCAATCGAGAGCACCATCGCCGGCATCGTCGGTGCCGGTTTCGATATCACCACCGCACCACCGGTACGGGTGCGGCTGCTCCGGGTTGCGGCCGAAGACCACATCCTGGTCGTGGTCGTCCATCACATCAGTGCCGACGGCTACTCGATGGTGCCGTTGACCCGCGATCTCATCGCCGCCTATACCAGCCGGCTGTCCGGCACCGCGCCGCAGTGGAGCCCCCTGCCGGTGCAATACGCCGACTACAGCGAATGGGCGCGCGGTGTGCTCGGCACCGAAACCGATCCCACCAGTGTGCTGTCCGAACAGCTCGGGTACTGGTCCGAGCAGCTGGCCGGGACGCCCGAACAACTGGCGCTGCCCACCGATCGACCGCGTCCGGCACGCCGCGATATGTGCGGCGCCACCGTCGATGTCGAGGTCGACACGGCGCTCGTCACGGCGCTGAGCGAGCTGGCCCGCTCCCACGGGACCACGCTGTTCTCCACCGTGCACACCGCCTTCGCGGTGCTGCTGGCGAAACTGTCCGGCCAGTCCGACATCACCATCGGTGCGCCGGTCGCCGGGCGCGGAGAGCGCGAGCTCGACGATCTGGTCGGCATGTTCGTCAACACGGTGGCATTGCGCACCCGGATCGACTCCCGCGTGAGCTTCGCCGAACTGCTGCGGCGAGTCCGTGACGACGATCTCGCGGCCCTGAGCCGGACCGAGGTGCCGTTCGAACGCGTCGTGGAAGCTCTCGGCCGGGCCCGGACCAGCGCTTACACTCCGATCTTCCAGGTACTGCTCACCTTCCAGAATCTGCCGCAGGGTGCGGTGACGCTGCCCGGCCTGCGCGTGGAGACCCTCGAACCCGCACTGCCGGAGGCGAAGTTCGACCTGCAGCTGACGGTCATGGAGGAGTTCGGCGCGGGCGGTGACCGCCGCGGGCTGCGCATGCAGTTCGGCTATCCCACCGACATCTTCGACGAATCGACGATCCGACGGTGCGCCGAACGACTGCAACTGGTGCTGCGCGCTGCCGTGAGTGACCCGTCGATCGCGGTGCGCGCCATCGATATCCGTACCGAGGACGAACGCAGGCCCGCATCCGGTGCGTCGCTTCCTGGCGACTTGTTCGCGCTGATCGCCGCCGCCGCGTCCACCGCCCCCGATGCCGTGGCTGTCGAATTCGTGGGTCACAAAGTCGATTTCGCGGAACTCCAGCAGAAGCTGACGGCGGTGGGCCGCGCCATGGGCGCGGCCGCCGCTCCGAATGCACAACTCACTGTGGCACTCACCGGACTGCTGCCCGGCATTCTCACCGCCGGCGCCGGCGGACTCACCACCCTGCTCGAAACCCTGCACGTGCGCGCGCAGGGCGTGATCACTACGGAAGGAACCCACTGATGACGCATGCGGAGTCGGTTACACCCGTTCGATCCATCGAGCACCCCCTGCGCGGGGCCTACGGTATCGCGGACCTTCCGTACCTGATCGAGGTGGTCGCCGACCGGGAACCCGAGCGAATCGCGATCCGGCACGGTGACACCATGGTCCGCTACGCCGAGCTGGACGCCCGGGTGCGCGAACTGACCACCACGATGGGTGCCGCACTCACCCCGGATGCGCTGGTGCAGGTGGTGATATCGGGGCAGGTTCCGCAATTGCTGGATGCCGGCGAAGGTGCGCTGGCGGCCGCGGTCTCCGACCTGCTCGACGATGCGCTCGCTGCCGCGCAGGACCTGCTGACCCCCGGTCTCGCACCCGCCGACACGCTGGCCACCCTGTTCGCCGCGCAGGTGCAGCGCACTCCTGATGCCGTGGCGGTGGAATTCGAGGGCAACACCCTCACCTACGCCGAACTCGACGCGCGCGCGAACACCCTCGCATGGACGCTGATCCGGTTGGGCGTCGGACCGGACGCCCGGGTTGGACTGGCCATGCACCGTTCGCTCGAACTGGTGATCGGCATGTACGCGGTGCACAAGGCCGGCGGTGCCTATGTGCCGATCGATCCGGCGCATCCCGCCGAACGTGTCGCGTACGTGCTGGAGATCGCCGCACCCGTGGTGGTTCTCACCACGACCGAACTTCCGTCGCTCGCGGGCACACCGGTACTGCGGGTCGATGAATTCGATTGGGCGACACCGGTCACAGGGTCAGCGCTCGAGTCCGGCACCGTCACTGTGGCTCGTCCGGACAATACCGCCTACGTCATCTTCACCTCCGGTTCCACCGGCCGGCCCAAGGGCGTGGCGATCTCACATCGCGCGATCGTCGCGAATCTTCGCTGGCGCGACCGCGTCTACCGGATGACCGAATCGGATGTGGTGCTGCAGAAGACGCCGTTCACCTTCGACGTTTCGGTCTGGGAGTTCTTCTGGCCCCTGCAGGTCGGTGCACGATTGCTGCTCGCAGCACCCGACGGGCATCGCGACCCGCGCTATCTGATCGAGGTCATCGGCGAAAAACAGGTCACCGTCGCACATTTCGTGCCGTCCATGTTGGCGGTCTTCGCGGCCGCGGTGGCCGACGCCGAGGCGATGCACACCATCGATTCGCTGCGCATGCTCTTCGCATCCGGGGAGGCTCTGCCCGCCGCGACGGCCGCGGCATTGCGCGATGTCAGCGGTGCCACCCTGCACAATCTGTACGGTCCGACCGAGGCCGCGGTCGACGTCACCGCGCACGAGGTGACCGGCGCGGACGTGGACTCGGTGCCGATCGGCATCGCGGCCGACGACACCGAGTTGCGGGTGCTCGACGACAATCTGCAACCGACCCCGGACGGCGTGGTCGGCGAGCTGTACCTGTCCGGCGTGCAACTTGCCCGCGGTTACCTCGGTCGCGGCGCCCTCACCGCGGAGCGCTTCGTCGCCGATCCACACGGGGCGCCCGGTGACCGGATGTACCGGACCGGTGATCTCGTCCGTCGCCGCGGCGGCGCCGACGGTGGGCCCCGGGAACTGGAATATCTGGGCCGCAGTGATTTCCAGGTGAAGCTGCGCGGCCTGCGGATCGAGCTGGGCGACGTGGAGGCGGCACTGCTGGCGCACGAGACCGTCGCGCAGGCCGCGGTGGTGGTGTACCGGCACAGCACCGGCGACCAGCTGGCCGGATATGTGGTCGCGGCCGTAGGCTGCGTGCTCGATACCGGTTCGATTCTGCGCGGCGCCGCCGAGCGCATCCCGGACTATATGGTTCCGGCGGTCCTGACCGTGCTGGAACGCATGCCGGTGAACGCCAACGGAAAACTGGACCGCACCGCACTACCGGAGCCCGAATTCGCCGGCGCCGCAGAGATGTTCCGGGAGCCTGCCACCCCCGGCGAACAAGCCGTCGCGGAGATATTCGCCGAGCTGCTCGGGGTGGATCGAGTCGGGGCCGACGACGACTTCTTCGCCCGGGGCGGCAACTCGCTGCTGGCCGCGCGGGCGATCGCCCGCATCTCCGCGGCTCTCGGCGCCGGGGTGGACGTGCGCGACTTCTTCGATCGCCCGACCCCGGCCGGCCTGGCCGCCACGACTGGCCCGGCCGCCGCCGCCCGGGTGCGCCCGCCGCTGCTCGCCGAACCGCGCCCGGACGCGATTCCGCTCTCCGCGGCGCAGCGCCGGATGTGGTTTCTCAACCATCTGGCCAATACCGATGCCGCCGATACCGGCGCGGTCGCGGTGGACAACATCCCGATCGCACTGCGGCTGCGCGGTCCGCTCGACACCGCCGCACTGTTCGCCGCCGTATCCGACGTGATCGAGCGGCACGAGGTGCTGCGCACCGTCTACCCGCAGACTCCGGACGGTGCGGTGCAGGTGATCCGACCGGCCGCCGAACTCGACCCGACACCCGTGGACGTCGCCGAACCCGCGCTGCTCACCGAGGTACGCGCGGTAGCGGGCACCGGATTCGATGTGACCGCCGAAATTCCGCTGCGTATTCGCCTGCTGCGCACCGGCCCCGAGGATCACACACTGGTCCTGGTGGTTCACCACATCGCCGCCGACGGGGTGTCGATGGGGCCGCTGCTGCGCGACCTGATCACCGCCTACTCGGCGCGGACCGCAGGGAACCCACCGCAGTGGCAACCACTACCACTGCAGTACGCCGACTACACCCTGTGGCAGGGGAAGGTGCTCGGTGCGGACACCGAGCCCGGATCGGAGGCGGCGCGGCAACTGTCGTTCTGGCAGCGTGAATTGACAGGCCTGCCGGCGCAATTGGATCTGCCGACGGATCGTCCGCGACCCGCCACCACCTCGTATCGTGGAGCGACCGTCGCCTTCGCGATCGACGCCGAACTCCGGGCGGCGGTGGACGCGCTCGCCGAGCAACTGCGTGCGACGCCGTTCATGGTGCTGCACACCGCATTGGCCGTACTGCTGGCCCGGCTGTCGGGCAGCACGGATATCGCGATCGGCTCGCCGGTTGCCGGCCGCGGCGAACGGGCACTGGACGATCTGGTCGGCATGTTCGTCAACACCCTGGTGTTGCGCACACCGGTGCGCGGGGACCTCGGCTTCGCCGATCTGGTTCGCCATGCCCGCATCCGGGACCTCGACGCGTTCGCACACGCCGACATCCCGTTCGAACGGCTGGTGGAGGTGCTGAATCCGGCGCGTTCGCAGGCCCGCCACCCGCTGTTCCAGGTCGGGCTGTTCATGCAGAACATCGGCGTCGGCGCACCGGAGCTGCCCGGCCTGCGCACCGACATGGTCGATTTCGATCCGGGCGTGGCGAAATTCGATCTGCAACTGACTATTTCCACACCGCCGGAGGGCGGCGGATATCGGGCGGAATTCACCTACGCCACCGACCTGTTCGACGGCCCCACCGTCGAGGAGTTCGCCGCCAAATATCTGCGGTTGCTCGACGGGGCGCTGGCCGCACCGAATCGCGCGGTCGGTGATCTGGAACTGCTCGACGCCGGTGAACTCGACTATGTGACCTCCAGCTGGAACGCCAGTGGGCACAAGGTGCTCGACCGGTTCCTGCACGACGGCTTCGATAAGCAGACCCGTCGCACGCCGGGCAACCGTGCACTCGTCTTCGAGGGACGGACCCTCACCTACGCGGAACTGTCCGAGCGGGCGAACCGGCTGGCCCGCAAGCTGATCGAAACCGGAGTGGGCCCGGAGACCCTGGTCGTGCTGGCTATGGGGCGCTCGATCGAGCTGGTCGTGGGTATGTACGCGGTGCTGCGCGCGGGCGGCGCCTACGTCCCGGTCGACCCGGAGCATCCGATCGAACGGATCGGGCACATCTTCGCCACCGCGCGGCCGCACACCGTACTCACCACGCGCACCGCCGGATTCGAGCTCCCGCCGGCCTTCCGCACGGTACCCCTGCATCACCTCGACGACCTGGACCTCACCGACTACCCGGCCGGCAAGATCTGCGACGGTGAACGCCGCGGTGCCCTGTGCCCGGATCACCCCGCGTACGTGCTGTTCACCTCGGGGTCCACCGGCCGGCCCAAGGGGGTGGCGGTCAGCCACCGCGCCATCGCCAATCAGCTCGAGTGGATGCATGCCGAATACGGGCCCAAGGCCACCGACATCTACCTGCAGAAGACCGCCGCCACCTTCGACGTCTCGTTGTGGGGGTATTTCCTGCCGTTGCGTGCCGGAGCGACCCTGATCCTCGCCGCACCCGACGGGCATCGCGATGCGCGCTACCTCGCCGAGACCGTCGCCGCCGAGCGGGTGACGCTGACCGACTTCGTCCCCTCGATGCTCACGGTATTCCTCAACCATGCCGAACCGGACGAGCTGAGCACGCTACGAGCGGCGTTCATCGTCGGTGAGGCGCTGCCCGCCGAAACCGCCGCCCTGTTCGCCGAGAAGTGCGGTGGTGCGCTGCACAACCTGTACGGGCCGACCGAGGCGGCGGTATCGATCACCTGCCACGAAGTCACCCCGGACGACGTGCGCAGCGTCCCGATCGGTGAGCCGGAATGGAATTCGCAGGTTTTTGTGCTGGACGCGCGGCTGCATCCGGTCCCGATCGGGGTGCCGGGAGAGCTGTACCTGGCCGGTACGCAGCTCGCGCGTGGCTACTACGGCCGGGCCGATCTGACCGCCGACCGGTTCGTCGCCAACCCGTTCACCTTCGGCGGGGAGCGCATGTATCGCACCGGCGATCTGGCCCGGTGGACCCCCGACGGCGAACTGGACTACCTGGGACGCATCGACTTCCAGGTGAAGTTCCGCGGGCAGCGCATCGAACTCCCCGAGATCGAGACCGCGCTGCTGGCAGTGCCCGGTGTGGGACAGGCCGCGGTCCGGCTGATCAGCGGTGACAGCGGCGACTTTCTGGCCGGTTACGTCATCCGCACCCCGGGAGCCGACTTCGAGGTGCAGGCGGTGCGGAGCGGTCTGGGCAAGAAGCTGCCCGGCTATATGATCCCCACCGCGATCGTCGAACTCGACGCGTTCCCGCTGAACAGCAGCGGCAAGCTCGACCGCGGCGCACTACCGGTGCCGGAGCGGGCCGCCGGCCGATTCGACGCACCGCGCACCCGGCGTGAGCACCAGGTCGCCGAGGTATTCGGTGAGGTGCTGGACCGGGAAAGGGTCGGCCGCGACGACGACTTCTTCGCCCTCGGCGGCAGTTCCCTCGACGCGACCCGCGTCGCGGCCCGCCTCGCGCGCCTGATCGATGCTCGGGTTCCGGTGCGTGCCCTGTTCGAGCACGCCACGGTGGCAGGGCTCGCGGCCGCACTCGGCGGGGACGAGCCCGGCGCGGCCCGTCCGCCGCTGGTCGCACACCCGCGCCCGCACCGGATTCCGCTCTCAGCGGCCCAGCAGCGGATGTGGTTCCTGAACCGTTTCGACCCCGGATCGGCGGCGCACAACATCCCCGTCGCCGTGCGGCTCACCGGCGATCTGGATATCGATGCCCTGCACGCGGCGCTGGGCGATCTGATCGAACGACACGAAACCCTGCGCACCTACTACCCGGAGTCCGAGGACGGCCCGGTCCAGCTGGTGCTGCCCGCCACGGCTGCCGGGTGTGCTGCCGTCCCCGAGCAGGTCGCACCGCACCGGCTGCGCGAGCGTATCGCGGAGCTGACCGCGACCGGATTCGATGTGACCGCCGCGCCGCCGCTGCGCATCGCGCTACTGCGCACCGGCGAGTCCGAGCACGTCCTCGTCTTCGTCGCGCACCATATCGCCGCCGACGGCTGGTCGATCGCACCACTGACCCGCGACCTGATGACCGCGTACGGGCACCGCGCGGCCGGGACCGCGCCACAGTGGTCCGCGCTGCCCGTCCAGTACGCCGACTTCAGCATCTGGCAGCACACAGTGCTCGGATCCGATACCGACCCCGCCAGTGTGGCCGGTGCCCAGGCCGAGTTCTGGCGCACCACCCTGGACGGACTGGCCGACGAGCTGAACCTGCCCACCGACCGGCCGCGGCCGGTCCGGCCCAGCTATGCGGGCGGGCGGGTGCGCTTCGAACTCGACAGCGAGATCCGCGACGGCCTGCGGGAGCTGGCCCGGCGGCAGCAGGCCACCACCTTCATGGCGGTGCACACCGCGCTGTCGATCTTTCTGGCCCGGATGACCGGCGCCGAGGATCTCGCGATCGGCGCCCCTGTCGCCGGCCGTGGCGAACGTGAACTCGACGATCTGATCGGCATGTTCGTCAACACCGTGGTGTTGCGGACCCGGGTTCCGGGGGCGCTGTCGTTCACCGAACTGCTCGCCGCCACCAAGGACACCGACCTGCGTGCCTTCGCCCATGCGGAGTTGCCGTTCGAGCGGCTGGTGGAACTGCTCGAGCCGGAACGGTCGACCGCGCGCCACCCGTTGTTCCAGGTGGCGCTGGCCTTCGAGAACCTGCCCGGCGGGACACTCGAGCTACCGGGCTTGCGAGCGAGCACGGTCGAGATCGAGACCGAAACGGCGAAATTCGACCTGGCGCTGAATATTCGCGAGACGGAATCCGGTATGGATGCCGAATTCGCCTATGCCCGTGATCTGTTCGACGAATCGACGGTGGCAAGCTTGGCCCGCCGCTTCACCGGACTGCTACGGCAGTTGCTTGCCGACGCGGATGCTCCGGTCGGGGACCTCTCGCTGCTGGAGCCCGATGAACACGCGCATCTGACGCGCCCGCCGGTGCCGCAGCCGGCGCTCACCCTGGCGGAACTGTGCACGGCGGGCGTGCGTTTCGGCCGCGATCGGATCGCGGTGCGCGCCGCGGGCCGTTCGGTCGGTTACGGCGAGTTCGACGACTACACCAGTCGGCTGGCCCGGCACCTGATCTCGCTGGGCGTGGGCCCGGAACAGCTGGTGGCGGTGGCGCTGCCGCGGTCCTACGAGATGGTCGCGGCAGCCGTCGCGGTCGCGAAGGCGGGCGGTGCGCACGTACCGGTCGACCCGACCTATCCGGTCGAGCGGATGCGGTACATGCTCACCGACTCGGCCGCCCGGATCGGCATCACGGTCGCGGCCTACGCCGAGGCGCTGCCTGCCGATGTGCGGTGGCTGGTGCTCGATGCGCCGTCCTTCGACACCGGACTGGAGACGCTGTCTCCCGCGCCGGTCGCCGACGCAGAACGTACTGCGCCACTGCATATTTCACATCCGGCATATGTCATCTACACCTCGGGATCCACCGGCCGGCCCAAGGGCGTGACCGTCACCCATGCCGGGCTCGGTGGTCTGGCCGACGAAGCGATCGAGCGGTACGGGTTACAGCCCGAACACCGGATGCTGCACATCTGCTCACCCAGCTTCGATCCGTCGGTACTGGAGTGGATCTGTGCCTTCGCGACCGGCGCCACCCTGGTGGTCGTACCGCCGGCCGTGCTCGGTGGTCCGGAGCTGGGCGCGCTGCTGCGCACCGAGCGAGTCACCCACGCCGTCATCACCCCGGCGGTCCTGGGCACCGTCGAACCGGACCAGCTGCCCGAACTGCGGGTGCTGTCGGTCGGCGGTGATGTGACCACCGGTGACCTGCTGGGGTCGTGGGCGCCGGGGCGCCGGTACTTCAATGGCTACGGTCCGACCGAAACCAGCATCATCTCCTCGTATGCGCGGCTGCGTGCGGGCCGGCCGATCACCATCGGCACCCCGGTGCGCGGCATGTCGGCGCTGGTGCTCGATCAGCGGCTGCGGCCCGCCGCACCGGGGGTGGCCGGTGAGCTGTACCTGGCCGGTGCCGGGCTCGCCAGGGGCTACCGCAATCGCGCCGGTGCCACGGCCGAACGTTTCCTGCCGAATCCGTGGGGCCTGCCCGGCAGCCGGATGTACCGCACCGGGGACGTGGTGCGCTGGCGGGTGAGCTCCGAGGCCGGGGCGCGATGGGAGCTGGAGTACGTCGGCCGCACCGACTTCCAGGTGAAGATCCGCGGTTTCCGGGTCGAACTCGGCGAGATCGATGCGGTGCTCGCGGCACATCCCGACGTCGATTTCGCGACCACGATCGGCCGCGAACACGACACCCGCGCCACCATGCTGGTCTCCTATGTCCTGCCGAAGCCGGGACGTGCGATCGACCCGGCGGCGCTGACCGATTTCGCGGCCGGGCGGCTGCCCTCGCATATGGTGCCCGCCGCACTGGTCGTGCTGGACAAGATTCCGTTGACCCCGGTCGGCAAGCTGGACCGCAAGGCGCTACCGGAGCCGGTCCTCGCGCCTGCCACCTTCCGCGCACCGGTCGGACCGGCCGAGACACTGGTCGCCGACACCTTCGCCGCGGTACTCGGGGTGGGGCAGGTGGGCGCCGACGACGATTTCTTCGCCCTCGGCGGCAATTCACTCATCGCCACCCAGCTCGCCGCGCGACTGTCGAAATCCACCGCGATACCGGTCGCGGTCCGTGCCGTGTTCGACGCACCGACCGTGCGCGGGCTCGCCGCCCGGATCACGGTGGGAGCCGCCGGGGACACCGCTCCGACGGCCGTCGTACCCCGTCCGGACCGGGTGCCGCTGTCGATCGCCCAGCAACGGATGTGGATGCTGAACCGTCTCGATACCCGCGGCGGAAGCTACAACATCGCCTTCGCGCTGCGCCTGACCGGCGAACTGGAGGTGGACGCCCTGGCTGCGGGCCTGGGCGATGTCGTCGACCGGCACGAGACACTGCGCACCCGCTATCCCGAAATAGACGGCACGGCAACGCAACTGGTTCTTCCGACCGGCCCTGCCGAGCCGACGATCACCGATATCGACGCGGCGGATGTCACCTCACTCGCGGAGGAGCTGGCGCACACCCGCTTCGACGTGACCGCCGAGGTGCCGGTCCGCATCCGGTTGCTGCGGGTACGTCCCGAGCCCGGGGACAGCCGCGCCGAACAGAACCATGTGCTGCTGTTCGTCGTGCACCACATCGCCGCCGACGGCTGGTCGTTCGCGCCGCTGACCCGGGACCTCGCCACCGCGTACCGGGCCCGTACCCGGGGCCGGGAACCGGAGTGGGAACCACTGCCGATCCACTACGCCGACTACGCACTGTGGCAGCAGCGCACGCTCGGCGCGGCCACCGATCCGGCATCGGAATCGGCACGGCAGCTGGAATTCTGGCGTCGGCAGCTGGCCGGTGCGCCGGAGCTGTCGACACTGCCCACCGACCGGCCCCGGCCCGCGGTCGCCGCCCATCGCGGAGCGGGCCGCACCGCGACCCTGAGCCCCGCGCTGCACCGGCGCATTCACGAACTCGCCACCGAGTACCGCGCGACACCGTTCATGGTGCTGCACACGGCGCTGACGGTGCTGCTCGCCCGCTTCGGCGGCAGCGACGATGTGGTCGTGGGCACGCCGGTGGCCGGACGTGGTGAGCAGAACGTGGACGACCTCGTCGGCATGTTCGTCAACACCCTCGTGCTCCGCACCCCGGTTCGTGGCCGGGACCGGCTCGCCGATCAGTTGCGGACGGTGCGGGCGGCCGACCTCGCCGCCTTCGACCATGCCTCAGTCCCCTTCGAACAGCTGGTCGACACACTGAATCCGACACGGTCACAGTCTCATTCACCGCTGTATCAGATTTCGCTGACGTTGCAGAACCAGGCCCGCGGTGAGCTGCTGCTGGACGGGCTGCGGATCGCGGCACTGGAACCGGGCGCGGCGCCGATCCAGGTCGATCAGCACTGGACGGCGAGTGAACGCTACGCCGCGGACGGCACCCCCGCGGGAATCGATCTCCATGTGCACTACGCCGCGGAGCTGTTCGATCCCGAGAGTGTCGATGCGTTGCTGGACGTTTTCGAACGAATCCTCACCGCACTGACCGGTGCTGCCGAGACCCGGATCGCCGAGCTGGAGTTGCTGGACGCCGCGGCCCGCGACCATCTGCTCACCGGCACGAACGCCACCGAATACCCGGTCGGTCCCCGGACGCTGCCCGAATTGCTGGCAGGCCGACCACAGCGGCCGGCGGCAACGGCGGTGACCTTCGAAGGCGTCGACGTGTCGTATCGGGAATTCGATGGCCGGGTCAACCGGCTGGCGCGCTACTTGATACAGCGCGGAGTAGGACCGGAAACCATTGTGGCAGTGATGCTGCCACGGTCACCGGAACTCGTGGTGGCGATCCATGCGATCGTTGCCGCCGGTGGGGCCTATCTGCCACTCGACCCCGACCAGCCCGACGACCGGGTGCGCTACATCGTCGAGACGGCGCAGCCGAGCTGTGTCCTGACCCGCTCCGGGAACGCGACCGGGCTG
>NZ_BDCA01000045.1 GCF_001613265.1 Nocardia vermiculata NBRC 100427 | reverse complement strand
CCGCCCCGCGCGACACCGAGTCAGGGCCCGGATCTCCGTGCGGAGGTCCGGGCCCGCATCGTTCCCGGCCGCAAACTCCTACCGGCCGGAAGAGCCCTGCCGATGTCCGATTTCCTGTTTAGGATGGGTGATCCACGTCACGCCGCAGGTGTGATGGTTCGTGCACCGACCGGGACAAGGGTTATGACAACAGCTGAACTCGCCTTCACCCACCAGAACGGCGCCGCGGTCCGTACCGCGACCGAGGCCTTCCAGCACACCGCGGCGCTGCGCCCGAATCAGGTGGCGCTACGCACCGTCGGAGGCACTCGGCAGATCACCTGGGCCGACTATGCGCGCCGGGTCCGCGCCATCGCGGCCGGGCTGGCGAAACTCGGTATCGGACACGGCGACACCGTCGGCATCATGCTCACCAACCGGCCCGAGTTCAACCTCGTCGACACGGCCGCACTGCATCTGGGTGCCACCCCCTTCTCGGTGTACAACACCAGTTCCCCCGAGCAGATCGCGCACGTCTTCGGCAACGCCGACAACCGCGTCGTGGTCACCGAACAGGCATTCCTGGCGCCGATCACCACCTCCGGGGTGAGCCTCGAGCATCTGATCGTCGTCGACGGCACCGCACCCGACGGCGGACTCACCCTGGAACAGGTGGAAAACGATCCCGCCGACGATTTCGACTTCGACGCCGCCTGGCAGGCGGTGCGACCCGAGGACCTCGCCACCCTCATCTACACCTCCGGCACCACCGGCCCGTCCAAGGGCGTGGAGATCACCCACGCCAACGTCGTCGCGCAGATCGTGGCGTTGACCACCGGCGCACTCGTCGCCGACATCGACTCGCGTGCCGTGTCGTATCTACCCGCCGCGCACGTCGCCGACCGTATCTCCGGGCACTGCCTCAACCTGTTCACCGGTGTCACCATCACCTGCGTGCCCGACGCCCGCGAGATCGCGGCCGCCCTGCCCGATGCCCGACCCACCTTCTTCTTCGGCGTGCCGCGGGTGTGGCAGAAGATCAAAGCAGGTGTCGACGCCGCCATCGCCACCGAGTCCAGCCCGGTCAAGAAGACGCTCGCCCAATGGGCGATCGGGGTCGGCGTCGCCACCGCCCGCGCGCGCCTGTCCGGTAGCGGCGGTGGCCCGCTGCTGGCAGTACAGCACAAGATCGCCGACGCGCTGGTGCTGTCGAAACTGCGCGCCACCCTCGGCATGGACCAGCTGGACGTCGCCTCCTCCGGTGCCGCCGCCATCCCACCCGAAACGCTGGAATTCCTGCTCGGGCTGGGCTTCACGGTCAGCGAGGTGTGGGGAATGTCGGAAACCACCGGCGTCGGTACCTACACCGAACTCGACAAGCCGCGCCCCGGTTCGGTGGGCCGCGTCGTCGAGGGCGCCGAGATCCGCCTCGACGAAGACGGGGAACTACTGATCCGTGGCGGCATCGTCACCCACGGCTACCGCAAGATGCCCGACAAGACCAACGACGCCCTCGACGCCGACGGCTGGCTGCACACCGGCGATATCGCAACAATCGACGGCGACGGCTACGTCACCATCGTCGACCGCAAGAAAGAACTCATCATCACCGAGGCCGGGAAGAACCTGTCCCCCACCAATATCGAGAATTCGGTCAAGGCGCAGTCCTCCCTGATCGGGCAGGTCGTGGCCATCGGTGAAGCTCGCCCCTACATCGCGGCACTCGTGGTGCTGGACACCGACACCGCCGCCGTGCGGGCCAAGGCGCTCGGCATGCCCGATGCCGCCCTCACCACCCTGGCCGGTAATCCGCAGATCCTGGACGAGGTGCGCGCCGCGATCGTCGCCGGTAACACGAAACTGGCCCGCGTCGAGCAGATCAAACGGTTCCGCATCCTCGACCGCGCCTGGGAACCCGGCGGGGTGGAACTGACACCCACCCTCAAGCTCAAGCGCTCCCCCATTGCCACCGAATACGCCACCGATATCGCCGAGCTCTACACCGATCCGGCCCCCGACGGCGTGCACAACCTCTAGACGTGCGGCGGGCGGGTGGTGCCGGACTCCGGTCACCACCCGCCCGCGGTGTTGCTACTTCTGCTCGTAGGTGCCCACCAGGATCGCGCGCCCGATCGCATGCGAGAACAGATTGAACCCCAGGAACGCCGGGCTGGCGTCCGCACCGATCCCCAGCGACTCCACGTCCACCGCATGCACCACCACGTAGTAGCGGTGATAGCCGTGTCCCGGCGGCGGGCCCGCCCCGACGAAACCGGCGAATCCGCCGTCGTTGCGCAACTGCACCGCACCGCTGGGCAGCGCGCCGCCCTCGCTGCCCTCACCGGCGCTGCCCGCACCGGAGTCCAGTGAGGTGACCGACGCGGGAATGTCGGCGACGGCCCAGTGCCAGAAGCCCGACGCGGTCGGGGCGTCGGGGTCGAAAACGGTGACCGCGAAGCTCCTGGTCTCGGCCGGGAAACCACTCCACGACAGCTGCGGCGAAATATCCTTGCCGCCCGCGCCGAACACGCCGCTGACCTGTTCGTTGGCCAGGGGCTGACCGTCGGTGACGTCGGTGGAGGTGAGGGTGAATTCGGGAAGTTGCGGTAGCGCCGCGTACGGATTGTACGAATAGTCGGGCACGTGGACCGTCCTTTCTGCTCGTCGGGTAGTCGGTCGATCGTCAGCTGTGCAACAGGAAATGCTCCATGACGCGGGCGCCGAATTCCAGTGCCGGTACCGGCACCCGCTCGTCCACACCGTGGAACAGCGCGGAGAAGTCCAGTTCCGGCGGCAACTGGAGCGGCGCGAAACCGAAACAGCGAATACCCAAGCGCGCGAACGCTTTCGCATCCGTTCCGCCGGACAGCATGTAGGGCACGGTGCGCCCGTTCGAATCGTGGGCGAGGATCGCCGCATTCATCGCATCCACCAGGTGGCCGTCGAAGGTGGTTTCGTAGGAGTCGAGTTCGGTGATCCACTCCCGCTCCACGTCCGGGCCGATCAGCTCGTCCACCTCGCGTTCGAACGCTGCCTGCCGCCCCGGCACCACCCGGCAGTCGACGGTGGCCTCCGCGGTCTGCGGGATCACGTTGGCCTTGTAGCCGGCCTGCAGCATGGTCGGGTTGGCGGTATCGCGCAGCGTGGCGCCGATGATCCGGGAAATGGTGCCCAGCTTGGCGAGCTGGCCCTCGATATCGGGGCTGTCGGGATCGAACTCGATACCTGTTTCCTCGCTCACCGCCGCCAGGAATTCGGCCACCGAATCCGAGAGCACGAGCGGGAAGGTGTGGTTACCCAGCCGCGCCACCGCCTCGGCGAGGATCGTCACCGCATTGTCGTCGTGCAGGAACGAGCCGTGCCCGGCACGCGCCTTGGCGCGCAACCGCATCCAGCCCAGCCCCTTCTCCGCGGTCTCCACCAGATACAGCCGCCGCTCGGTGCCGTCGCGCCGCGGCACCGTCAGCGAGAACCCGCCGACTTCACCGACCGCCTCGGTGACTCCCTCGAACAGGTCCGGCCGATTGTCGGCCAGCCATTGCGAACCCCATTTGCCGCCGTTCTCCTCATCGGCGAGGAAGGCGAACACGAGATCGCGTGGCGGCACGGTGCCCTCGGCCTTGAACTGGCGTGCCACCGCCAGCATCATGCCGACCATATCCTTCATATCGATCGCGCCGCGGCCCCACACGTAGCCGTCGCGAATCGCGCCGGAGAACGGGTGCACGCTCCAGTCGGCGGCCTCGGCCGGAACCACATCCAGATGCCCGTGCAACATCAGCGCGCCGCGGCTGGGATCGGCACCCGGCAGTCGCGCGAACACGTTGCCGCGGCCCGGCGCACCCGACTCCACGTATTCGGTCGTGTAGCCGACCTCGTGCAGCTGCTCGATCACCCACTGCGCACATTCGCGCTCACCCTTGGTGGTTTCGAGCACCCCGGTGTTGGAGGTATCGAACTGGATCAGCTTGCTGACCAACCCGACCACTTCGGCTTCCGCACGGCAGCTGTACGCGCGTTCTTCCCCGGAACCAGTCACGCCACTTTCCTACCACGCATCGTGGGGCACCGATCACCACCGGCTGCCGGTCGCCGTACGCGGCCCGCCCGGGCGACCGTCGCAACGAGCCGGGGCCGGGCGCTACTCGGATGTGTCCCGGGTGCCGCGCGGGGCGATGAACACGCCGTGGGCTTCGACGGTGATGGTCCCGCCCGCGGAGATGGAGCCGGCGGCGTAGGTCTTGATGCCCTCGACCCGCTCGACCCACGCATCCAGGCGGATCGGCCCCAGCGGGGTGCCGGCCCGGTAGGTGATCGTGAGGGTGCCGGTCAGCCTCGGTTTTCCGCCGACCGCTGCGGTCATCCCGAGAATTTGATCCAGGATCAGCGCGCACACCCCGCCGTGCACCAGTCCGGGCGGGCCCTCGTAGGCGGCGCCCAGCGTCACCTCACAGTGCCGCCGGCCGAGCTCATCGCGGTGGATGACCAACGGCGGCGCAATCGCATTACGCAACCCGACCGCAGCATTTCCCCAGGTGAGGACCTTTCCGGCGGCAGTGTGGCGGACTCCGAACGCGCCGTCGAGCTGGCGGCGGCGCAGCCGTGCCGTCGCGGCGCGCACGAGCGTCTCGACCTCGCGGATCTCCTGGTCGTCGACCTCGGTGCGGATCGTGGCGTCCACGAGCTCCCGCACGGCTTCGGTGAGCGGCCCGTACAGCGCGGCGCGGCGTTCGATTTCGGCGGAATCGATGTCCTCGAGTGTGATCTGCACGCGCGTCCTTGCTCTCCGGTTTTGATGGACAGATGTCCAATGATGGAATCGTGATCTTCGGCTCTTCATAATGCCCGGTCAGGGCCCGGATACCTGTGGGTGCCTCACTGGGCGGACACCGTGAATGGCGTGCATGATCGCGTAGCGGGATCCAAAAGTCCGGCGCAGGAACGGTTTCGGCACACCCTGCACCCCGCGGCGGGTGCTGCGCCGCCGGTCCCGAATCGGCCCCGGATCGACGAACCGGACGGTCCATCAATTCCCTCACCGGCAAATATTCCGCATTCGGCGGGGGTGAACGGGCGGCACTGCGGTCGAACGGCGATTATCCTCGCGGTGTGTCGACCCATCAGCGGGCTGCCGGTGATGTTCAATCGGTGCCGTTGAGTTCCAGCGAACGAGTGAAAGGTTAGAGACATGGCACTTCCCACCATGACCGCCGAGCAACGCTCCGAAGCGCTGGCCAAGGCGGCCGCGGTCCGTAAGGCGCGGTCGGAGCTGATCGAGCAGATTCGCAAGGGCTCGGTCTCGTTGGCCCAGGTGCTCGAGCGTGCCGACAAGGAAGACCTGGTCAAAAAGACCAAGGTCGCCGCGGTCATCAAGGCCCTGCCCGGTATCGGTCCCGTCAAGGCCGCCAAGCTGATGGACGATGCCGACATCCCCGTCGATCGCCGCATCGGTGGCCTGGGATCGCGCCAGCGTTCCGCGCTACTCGAAGCGTTGAAGAACTGACCCAGCCGAAGGCGGCGCTCAGCAGCCCGAACCTCCTCGCCGACCTGCACGAATACCCGTGATTTGGACCTCGAGGATTGATCCGTTAATCTTGCTGAGCACCACCGGTCCGGGTGGCGGAATGGCAGACGCGCTAGCTTGAGGTGCTAGTGCCCTATTAACGGGCGTGGGGGTTCAAGTCCCCCTCCGGACACAATCGGTACATTTACGTCGTCCGTTGTACCTGCAGTACTGCAGGTACAACGGACGACGTTTTTTAGTGTGGTTTGCAAATCACCTCAGGTCAGGTTTATGTCCTGCCGAGCTGGGAAGACTCCGAGAGTCCGACAAGAAGTGTTGTTGGAACGTGAATCGTCATACCGCGCAAGCTTTTCCAGCTCGCGCCGCCACTCGGTGTGATGGCATTGCCGGGCGTCGATAAGGTTTACGGTGCCCTGATGGAGGCTTCCGCGTTGGATTGTGCGGCACCGCTTATCGGGCCTTGGTGTTTGTCGAGCCGAGACCAGGAGGGGGTCGGTATGACGTCAGGTTTCCGCCATTACCGTGAGCCTCGTTCGAACCGGGTTGGACGTGCCCGGTGAAGTACGACCGACTGATCGTCAATCATGCCCAGGAATGGGCAGAACTCATCAACACCTTTGTGCCGATGGGTCATCGGATACGCCACCTCGGTGAGTGGACTTCCCGCCTGACCGCGCAGCAGACGAGCACCTACAGCCTGCTGCGGTGGGACGAACCCGACGGACGTGTCAGCTTTCGGACCCCGGGGCATGTCAGGCGCGAACCCGCCGCTGGTTTCTACTGGCTGGTACTCCCCCAGCAGGGCTCCTTCGTCGTAGGTCGAGACAATGACGTGATCGCCGCTCCGCCGGGACACGCCATGCTGTTCGGGGCCGATCAGGTGTGCTGGATCCGACCCGGCGCCAGCGCACTGGCCCTGCAACTGCCGCGCGTCGAGGTCGATCACGCCGTCGCGGCGGACGGCCCACGTCGTACCGCCCTGAATCTGGATACCGGTCTCGGCCGCGTCACCCAGACTCTGATCCGGAGCGTGCACGCCGAGCGGGCCGAACTCGATGATCGCGAATTCGACGTCGCGTGCGATCGGATCAGTGAACTGCTGTGCATGCTCGCGGTAGGAGACAACCAGCCGCCGCGAACACACCCAGATGAGACGGTTGAGGCCGTGCGACGGCATGTGCGCGCCTGCATCGGTGCGGACGATGTGCGATTGCCCTCGGTCGCACACGCACTCGGCTGGTCGCCGCGGCAACTTCGCACCGCGCTGCAGCGTGCGGGCACCTCCTATCGAGATGTGCGACGGGAAGAAGCACTGCGGGTGGGCCGGGAACTACTGAAAAACAGCAGGGCGCAAGACATGACGATCACCGACATCGCCGCCCGGACCGGTCTCACCGCGAATTGGTTCTCCGCCGCATTCAAGGTTCGCTACGGCATGTCGCCGCGTGAGTTCCGTCAGCGTCACACAGGCGGAGTCGACAGTGATCGCCAGAACTGACAGTGCGGCCCCGGCAGTGCATTCCCGCCCCGGCCGAGTAGTAAGGCCTACAGCCACCCGCCGGGTTGGCATCTGCCGGCCCCGGCGGGCGAACGATCCCTGTTGTGCCCTGTGCGGGCGGACCCGCCGACCGGAATATCACCGGACCGGCGTAGCCCGGACTACAGGGGCATAACGCAAGAGCGGACGACCCAGCCCTTGGCGCCATTCCAGTTGACTGCGGTCCAGTTCGAGTCCTTGTAGCCGCATGCCTTGTACGACCCCCCGCCGTGAATGAGGTCGCTTGTCTTGAATGTTGTGCCCTTGGGAATGGTGCCGACGGCGCGAGAGTTGTCGTCGGCATTGGCCCGCACCGTGAGCGTTTCCAGTGTCTTCACCTTCACCGTATCGGCTGAAGCGGTCGGGGCGATCCCGGCCAGAACACCGCCGACCAATGCCGCAAGGGTCGCGACTCGTGCAAGTTTGGTCATCGTTTCCGGCTTCCTTCCAATGGTTCGTACTACTGCCACGCGGAAAGTGACAGCTGATAGTCGCCAACGGATTTCGGGAGCGCAATCCGGTCCTGAAGCCATCCGTCCGAAGCCGTAGATCGGGCGCGCAAACCGTAGATCGGCGCGACTTGGTAGGACGGCATCGCCGGGCGGCGATACGGTGTGCGGTTTCGCCAAGGCTTTCAAACGCGAATTCGGGACCGCACCAGGCCGCTACCGAACCCGGGCAGCCTGACTACAGCAGCGAAGGTCTATAGCACCATCATCGGCGGTGCAGGAACTTCCGGATAGCGGCGAGCCATTGCCGAGGTTGGTCGATGTGGGCCATGTGGCCGGCTTCCTCGAGCACTGCAGCTTCGGCGTTGGGAAGTGCTGCGGCAGTGCGCTCGACCAGTTCCGCCGGAAAGATCATGTCGTGGCGACCGTGCAGCAGAAGTATCGGCACCGCGGTTGCCGAGAGCGCCTGGATCGGGTCGGCGATGCGGGGGGATTTCAACGTTCCCGCGTCGCGTGCTCGGTCCCATTCCGCCGAGAACCGCACTGCTTCCAGCCGCTGCAGATAGTGCGGCAGCGCGTCGGCACGCCAAACATTGACCCGGGCACCGGCCGCCGCGGCGGCGCGGGTGCGTTCCGGTCCGAGCGCAGACCGCGACCAGACCTCGAGTTCTGCTTCGCGACGCTCCTGTCTTTCCGGGCAGCCCTCGAAGGCATCGGCGGGAACCGGTAGGACACTGCTGGATGCGATGATCAACCGGTCCACCCGCTCGGGCGCGGTCACCGCGAGTCGTTGTGCGAGCAGGCCACCATAGGAGAAGCCCAGTACATTGGCGGCCTCGAGGCCGAACGCATCCAGGATTGCCAGCAGGTCGGAAATCACTGCGTCCGGGTTGTAGGCCGTGACGGGCAAGCCGCGGGCAGAGCGTCCACACCCCCGCAGATCCGGCAGGAGCAGGCGATGGGTGCCGGCCAGTTCGGCGAGAGGCTCCCGCAGGTAGCTGTGGTCCCAATCGGGCCCACCGTGCACGACCAGCAGTGGCGGGTCCACCGTGTTCCCGGCACACGCAACGAACAGTTCGACGTCGCCGGACACGATGCGTTCTTCCCACACGCTGACAACGCCTACCACATCGCGCGTTCCCGTCGCGGAGACGGCGTGGCCGCACGCTGTGCGGCTCGGCCCCTCGGTGTGCCGGAGACGCGAATACCACACTTGCCGACCCGGCGTTCCGCCCTCCGGTAGGAAACCTGGACACGAGTCCATACGCGTGTCAGGATCGAATTCTCCACGCCGCGCCGCGGCTTCGGCTCGCGAACAGCCCGAGCGGTCGGTGCGACTGGGAACCTACATCTTCCATACCACTCGGCTCCCCGGATCCAACCGCGGTGCCGGCCCGTCACGAAGGCAGTAGCGATGAAGACCAAAGGTGCTCTCATCTGGGAGTTCAACCAGCCCTGGGCAATCGAGGAGATCGAGATCGATGAACCTCGCCGGCACGAGGTGAAAGTGCAGATGGAGGCGGCGGGTATGTGCCACTCCGACCACCACCTGGTGACCGGAGGCATTCCCATGGCGGGGTTCCCGGTGTTGGGGGGACATGAAGGCGCCGGTGTCATCGTCGAACTCGGCCCCGATGTCGAGGATCTCGCAGTGGGCGACCATGTGGTCTTGTCGTTCATCCCGTCGTGCGGCCGATGCCCGTCGTGTCAGGCCGGGATGCGCAATCTCTGCGACCTCGGCGCGCTACTGCTGGCCGGAACGTCGGTCACCGACGGCACACACCGAGTCACCGCCGGCGGGCACGACGTCTACCCCATGACCCTGCTGGGTACCTTCTCCCCCTATGCCGTGGTCCACCAGAGTTCCGTCGTCAAGATCGATCCCTCGGTCCCGTTCGAAGTCGCCTGCTTGGTCGGATGTGGAGTCACGACCGGATACGGGTCGGCCACCCGCTCTGCCGATATCCGCCCGGGCGAGGACGTCGCCGTCATCGGTATCGGCGGACTCGGAATCGCCGCACTGCAGGGCGCGGTGCATTGCGGGGCTCGGTACATATTCGCGGTCGATCCTGTCGCGTGGAAGCGCGAACAAGCCCTGAAGTTCGGAGCGACTCACGCGTACGCCACCATCGAGGAAGCCACTGCTGCGTGTGCGGAAATCACAGCAGGGGGCATGGCCAAGAAGGTCGTCGTCACCGTCGGGGAGGCGCGAGGTAGCGACATCGACACGTGGCTGGGCATCACCTCGAAGGGAGGCACCTGCGTAGTGACGGCGATGGGTAGCCTGATCGAGAACGAAGCCACGTTGAATTTGGCGATGCTGTCGCTTCTCCAGAAACGACTGCAGGGCACCATCTTCGGCGGCGGGAATCCGCACTACGACATTCCCCGGCTACTGGCGATGTACACAGCGGGGAAGCTGAATCTCGACGATATGGTCACCCGGCAGTACCGACTCGACCAGATCAACGACGGATACCGAGACATGCTCGAGGGCAGAAACATTCGCGGGATCATCCGTTACACCGACGACGATCGCTGAGCCGCACGCGAGAACCCAGCATCATCTCGTGCCCGCCGCGGCGTCGCCGGTATGACGAACGCCGCGGCATCAGCGAGATCTTCTCCCCGGCCTCCGCACTCGATGTGGTGCGCCCTCAGAACGAGGTCGAAATCGGGCCGGTCAAAATTTGAGTGCCCCCGCGTCAACGGGAATCTGAGTACCGGTGATCGCACCGGACCCCGGGCCCGCCAGCCATGCCACCACCTCGGCGACATCTTCGGCCGGCATGAAGCCGCTCTGCCCGTCGGAGGCCTGCTTCAGCGGGACCGGCGGGAAGCTGTGCAGAAATGTCGGATACTTGCCGAACATCTCCATCATGGTGTCCGGCTGAATCATCGGTGTGTCCACCGAGTACGGGTGAATCGAGTTCACTCGGATCCCGAATTCGCCGGCTTCGATCGCCAGCGTATTGGTCAATGCGACCAGACCGTGCTTCGAGGCTGCGTAGTGCCCGTTTCCGGGAGTCGCCTTCAGCCCTGCCGACGAACTCACGATGATGATCGAGCCGCCGTTACCTGCCTCGATCATCGCCGGTACGGCGGCCCGGACGGTGCGCCACGCCCCGCTCAGATTGACATCGACAACGGTGTCCCACTGCTCTTCACTCATTTCCCACAGCCTGGCCCAGCTCAGCACGCCGGCATTCGCGACCAGGATGTCGAGGCGGCCGAACAGGGCGATGCCGTCGGACACGAGTGTCTGCAGCTCCGCCAGATTCCTGACGTCGACGGCCCGGGTGAGTGCCTTGCGGCCGGTGGCCTCCACCAACCGCCCGGTCTCCGCGAGATCCTCGGGAGTAGCCGCTTGGTAGGTGATGGTGTCCGATACAGGTGCGCATGCGTCGACGGCGATGATGTCGGCGCCCGCAGCGGCCAGCCGCACCGCATGCGCGCGTCCTTGTCCTCGGGCGGCCCCCGTTACCAGAGCCACTTGTCCTATCAGCGGCTCGTTCGTATCACTCATCCGAAAACCTTCGATCGTCGTGTCGGGCGATGACCACCGGCGGCATCGGCCGGGGCCAACAGCGCGGCTTCACCAGCCGCCGAGCGAGACTACAACGATGGTCAGACAGGTGTCCAGGTGGTCGGATGGCTTCTCCCCTACTGCGTCGCGATTGCCTCAGGCGCTTCCGGCCGTGCGACCAGGTCGGATCCGTTGACAGTCCAAACGGACTGTGAAAGTGTTCCCGCACCATCGCTGCCGAAGTTGGGACGCCGCCATGACTTTCACCGGAAACACGGTCGAGTACGCAGTACGTGAGCATCGTGCCTACCTCACGTTGAACCGCCCGGACAGGCTGAATGCGATCACCGCCGAAATGGCCCGCGAGATCGATGACGCTGTCGCCGAGGCGAATGCCGACGATTCGGTGCGTGTCATCGTGATTCAAGGAGCAGGACGCGCGTTCTGTGCAGGTTACGACCTGAAGCTCTACGCGGAAGGCGGTGCGGAACACCAGGGTGCGGTGTGGGATCCGATCAAGGACTTCCGGATGATGAAGGCCAATACCGACCACTTCTTCTCACTCTGGCGCTCGGCGAAGCCGACAGTGGCGAAGGTGCACGGGTACGCCGTTGCCGGCGGCAGCGATATCGCGCTCTCCTGTGACCTGGTCGTGATGGCCGAGGACGCCCGGATCGGATACATGCCCGCACGTGTGTGGGGGTGTCCGACGACAGCGATGTGGGTTTATCGTCTCGGTGCCGAACGTGCCAAACGCATGTTGCTCACCGGCGACACCATCGACGGTGTCCAGGCCAAGGAGTGGGGTCTGATCATCGACGCGGTTCCCGCGGCCGAACTCGACACCGCGGTCGAAGAGCTCGTCGATCGGATGGCCGGTATCCCGATCAACCAGCTGGTCATGCAGAAGATGATGATCAACCAGGCGTACGACAACATGGGGCTGCAAACCACCCAGAATCTCGCCGTGCTCTTCGACGGCATCACCCGCCACTCCCCCGAGGGGCGCTGGTTCGTCGACTTCGCGCAGAAATACGGCTTCGACTCCGCGGTTCGGTGGCGCGACACCGGCCGTCACATTCCCGACGGCGGAGGCGAGGTCCCCACCGAGGACGAGATCGCCCGAATGAAAAGAGAACTCGACGAGAAGGCGGCCCCGGCGGAAGAGACGGGCCGATGAGAGCACTGACCGAATCCTTGTGGCCGATGGACACCAGTCGGCCTGTTCTCGATACGACAGTCGGGGAGCTTCTGCAGCAGGCCGCTACCGAGGTACCGGACAAGCTCGCTCTCGTATCGGTGGCTCCGCAACGCGATGCCCGGGCCTGGACCTACGCAGAGTTTCGCGACGATGCCGAGCGTGCGGCAGCTTGGCTGCTCGACCGCTTCCGGCCGGGCGAACACATCGCGGTGTGGGCGCCGAACGTCCCCGAGTGGCTCGTGCTGCAGTACGGAGCCGCACTCGCCGGGCTGGTGCTCGTGACCATCAATCCCGCACTGCGCGAACAGGAGCTCGAATACACACTCGACAGGTCACACGCGGTCGGAGTCTTCTTCGTCGACAGCTTCCGCGGCACCGATATGGCGGCACTGGCCCGGGCCGTGCTGCCCGCGGTGCCGACGGTGCGCGAGGCCACTGCCTTCGACGGCTGGCTCGACGAGGTGCGCTGCACCGGAAAACGGACCGAGTTGCCGGTGGTCGATCCCTGGTCTGCTACCCAGATACAGTTCACCTCCGGCACTACCGGCAGTGCGAAGCCGGCGGTACTCACCCATCGGGCGATGGTCACCAATGCCGCCTTCGTGCGCGATCGCTGCGACGCGTCCCCCGGGGCGACCTTTGCCACCGCCTTGCCCCTGTTTCATACTGCGGGTTGCGGTTTGGCCGTGATGGGATCGATACATCACCGGGGCACCGTCGTCGTCGCCGAGATCTTCGACCCGTCGACGATGCTGCAGGCACTCCAGGACTACCGCGCCGAGGTATTCGGTGGGGTGCCCGCCATGCTGGCGGCCCTGCTCGCACATCCCGGGCTGGCCGGTTTCGATCTCGGTGCGCTGAGGGTCGTGATGTCCGGAGGCGATGCCGTCCCCCCGGTACTGGTCGAGGGCTGGGCGAAGGTCTGCGGCGCCACGGCCAGTGCGGTCTACGGCCAGACCGAATCGAGTCCGATCATCTGCCAGACGCGTCCGAGCGACAGCCGCGAGGACAACATGTTCACGGCCGGCCAACCGCTTCCCCAGGTCGAAGTATCCGTGGTCGATCCCGGCACCGGTGTGGTGCAGCCCGTCGGGGTCGAGGGCGAGATCTGCGCGCGCGGATACCAACTGATGTCGGGCTACCTCGATATGCCGGCCGAGACCGCGCAGACGATCGATGCCGACGGGCGGCTCCACACTGGCGACCTGGGCACGATGGACGCCCGCGGATACGTGCGGGTCACCGGGCGGCTCAAGGACATGATCATCCGCGGCGGGGAGAACATTTACCCACGTGAGATCGAAGAGATCCTGGCCGCGCACCCCGCGGTCACCGACGCGATCGTGCTCGGCCTGCCCGACCCGGAATGGGGCGAGAGCGTGGCCGCCGTCGTCCGACCGGTCCCAGCACAACCGGCCCCGACAGCGGAGGAACTGCACCACTACCTCCGGGAACGTCTCGCACCGCACAAGACGCCCAAATCCTGGTACATCGCTGAAAGCCTTCCGGTGACCGCGCTGGGCAAGCTCCAGAAATTCCGCCTCCGCGATCAGATCACCAGCGGGGAGCTCAGGCCGTTGTGAACCGAAAGCCCGCGAGTGGGGTGACGCGCAGAGAGCAACACGCGAGAACGCACGAGGCCCTTCTCGACGCCACGATCCGATGTCTGGTGGACTACGGCTACGCGGGCACCACGACCCAGCGGATCCAGGACGAAGCGGGGGTATCGCGGGGTGCGCTGTTGCACCATTTCGGCTCGAAGTCGGAGTTGCTCGTCGCCGCGATTCACCACATCGCCGACATGCGCCTGCGCAACTTCGGGGAACTGGTCGCAGACCTCGGTGACGGACCCGACGCCCTGACCGAGATGGTGCACGCGATCCGATCGGCGATGACCGGACCACCTTTTCAAGCCGCCATCGAACTGTGGGCCGTGTCCCGCACCGACCCGCAGTTGCGTGCAGCGTTGCTGCCGGCGGAACGGCGGCTGGGAGCGGCACTGCGTGTGCTCTTCCACCGGCACGCAGGAATCCGTGATCCGGACGCGGCGCGCACCGCTTTCGAGTCGCTGCTGGCGTTGGTTCGCGGGCTCGAACTGACCCGTATCATGCGATCCGATCAAACCCTCGCCGACCGGGTCGTCGAGGATTGGCTGAACAACGTCGCCCGGCTTCGGGCCGGGTGACGGCTATACCGGCGCAAGCGGAGGCGATGCCGGGAAGGTGACCGGCAGGGAGGTCAACGCCCGGTGGAACGCGCCCGTCCGCCAGGTCAGCTCCGCGGCCGGCACCGCCAGGCGTATCTCGGGCAGGGCGTCGAGCAACTGGTCGATGGCGTCCTCAGCGATCAGGTAGGCCAACGAACTGGCCGGACACACGTGCGGGCCACCGCCGAATGCCAGGTGCGCGCGATTGCCCGCGTGCTGGTTCGTGCCGACCACCGGGTCGGTGTTGCAGGCGGCCATGCTGATGACGACGGGTTGGTGGGCCGGTAACCAGGTGTCGCCGATGAGGATCGGCTGTTTCGGGAAGGTGAAACAGAAGTTGGCAACCGGTGGATCGTTGAACAGCACCTCGTCGAGAGCATCGCGGGTCGACATGCTTCCGCTCATCACACTGTCCCCGAACTGCTCGTCGGTGAGGATGAGGCGTAGTGCGTTGACGATCAGATTCTGCAGCGGTTCGATACCCGCTCCATAGAGCGTGGCCACCTGATTGACGATTTCGGACTCGCTCAGGTCGCTCGGGTGGCGCATGATTCGTGTCGTGACGTCGTCGCCGGGCTCGGTTCGCTTGAGCTCGACCAGTTCCAGAAGTGACTCCATGAGCACCGCAGCGCCGCGCTCCGCGTCAACGCCCTCGAACATTGCGGCCATCCCGCCGGCCGCACGTTGCGCGATCTCGGTCGGACAACCCAGCACAGCGTTCAATACCGCGAAGGTGAGTGGAAACGCGTACTGCCCGATCAGATCGGCGGATTCGTCGCCGCAGAACGAGTTGACCAGCGGGACAGCAACTTTAGCCACCGTGTCGTGCACGCTGTACGGATCGACTTTCGCGAGGCCCGCGACGATGGCCTGCCGGTAACGGGTGTGGGCGTCGCCGTCGTTCCGTCGTGCGTTCGGCCGCCACCCCATGAGGGGAAGCACCGGGCAATCCGAAGGAATGTTCTGCTGCCAGGAGCGCGGATCGGCGGGGAAATGGTTCGGGTCGTTGAAGATCCGCACCGCGGTGTAGTAATCGATCACCAGCGTGGCAGGCACGCCCGGTGCTACCTCCACCGGAACCAAGGGCCCGTACCGTTCACGCATGGCGCGGTAGGTGCTGTGCGGATCTACCGCGAACTCCGGTGCGTACAACGGAATTCGCGGGCCATCGGTGCCGATCGGTGAACCGTGCGGAGCTCGGCCCGACCGTTGGTCGTCAATTGTCATCGGATGCATGTTAGGCGGAAGGTGGGTGTCCTTGCCGTAGAGCTGTGCAGACGCGTGGGCAGACCGCTACCGATTGAGGTTGCCAAGATCCACCGGAATCTGTGCGCCGGTGATGTATCGGGCCTCGTCCGAGCACACCCACGCGACGGCCGCCGCGATGTCCTCCGGCTGTGCACTCGGTTGCGGCAGAGTGTTCATGTAGATCGGAGCGAGCGTCGTCGCGTATTTGTCGAGCAGCTCGAGCATCGAACTCATGTCCATGCCGGTGTCCACTCCGGCGGGATGCACGGTGTTGACGCGGATCTCGTACTCGCCGAGCTCGTTCGCCATCGCCTTGGCGAGTCCGGTCACACCGTGTTTACTGGCGACGTAGTGGCTTGTCAGCGGAGTGCCCTTGAGGCCCGACATCGAGCTGGTGAACACCATCGCACCGCCCGTGCCCTGCTCGATCAGATAGGGAATCGCCGCCTTCGCGGTGTTGAAGGTGCCGGTCAGATTGACGTCGATGGTTTCCTGCCACTGCTCGGCGGTGACCTCCCACGACAGTGCCGCCGAACAGATCCCGGCGTTGGCGACGACCACGTCGAGCCGGCCCAGCTGATCGATGCCGTCGCCGAGGGCCGTCGACAGTCCCTCGACATCGCGCACATCGGCCTTGTGCGCCACGATCTTCCGGCCCTGGGTCTCGACGAGCCGGACGGTCTCGGCGAGATCGTCTTCGGTCGCCCCGGCGTAGGGCGTGGTCGTGAATTCTGCGCAGGCGTCGATCGCGATGATGTTCGCGCCTTCTGCCGCGAGCCGGACCGCCTCGGCTCGACCCTGTCCCCGTGCCGCGCCGGTGATGAACGCGACCTTGCCCTCGAATCGACGGCTGGTTGTCATATCTCTGTCTCCCTGTGTGCCGCTTCTGCTAGCTGTTGTCGAAGACCACGACCGCGCGGCCGCGGAGGGTGCCGGCGTCGAGTTGGTGATAGGCGTCCGCGACGTCCTCGAAGGGGAACGTCTGCACCTCGTTTCGGATCGCACCGGATTCGGCCAGTCCGATCACGTCCTGGAGGTCGGCGATGTTCGAGCCCTGGAAGGTGAAAATCTCGCCGTCCTTGGGAAGCCCCCCGTACCAGGGCTGATCGAGTGTGCCTTCGGCGGCACCGATCAGTCCGTAGGCGCCGCCGGGTCGGGTGGCGGCGGTGCCCGCGGCGATGGTCGCGTCCGCGCCGACGAAATCGAGGACGGCGTCGGCGCCGCGGCCATCGCTCATCTCCCGCAGTGTCTCCGCGACGGCCTCGCCCTGCGCACCGAGACCGTCGTGCGCGCCCAGCTCGGCGGCGAATGCCAGCCGCGCCTGGTTGGTGTCGACCGCGACGACCCGCGCGGCGGTGAGAATGCGCAGGTACTGCACCGCGAAGGAACCGAGCCCGCCCGCACCGATCACCACCGCGACTCCGCCCGGTGTGACACGCGGCAGCACTCGCCGGACCGCGTGGTACGCGGTGGCGCCGGCGTCGGTGAGCGGGCCCGCGGTGCGGGGGTCGAGCGTATTCAGCTTGATCAGGCCACGGGTACTGGTCACCCGCACGTAGTCCGCGAGGCCGCCGTCCTGCCCGTAGCCGCGGCCGGAAGCGCCATTGGGACACGAACTGTCCTGGCCCCGTGTGCAATACCAGCAGTGGCCGCAGGACGCGGGTGAGACCAGAGCCACCGGGTCCCCCTCGGCGAAGTCGGTGACGTCGGGGCCGAGCGCGGCGACGCGCCCGGCGGTCTCGTGTCCGAGGGTGAAGGGCATCTGCCAGCCACGAGGTTCCCCGACCTCCCGTGGCATCTGCGTCATGCCGATATCGGAATGACACAGCCCGCACCCGGCCACCTGCACGACGACTTCGCCGGATCCTGGATCAGGAACGGGAACCTCGACGATTTCGGGGGCCTGGCCCCACCGAGTGATTCGATAGGCCCGCATTGTTCGTGACATGAGTGCTCCCTTCCGGATCGTCGATCAGGTCGGCGGGGTCGAGACCTTCGACAGTGACTAGCCAACCGATGTCTCGGCCGGCGAGGTCGAAGCGACTGCCGGTCGGCTCCGAAAGTGCCGAGTGGCGTGCGCGAACGAAACTGTGCGGCGATCTTCTCCATCCGGCATGTGACTGGCCTCACTGTAGCCATCGGCTACATTTGCGTCAATAGATAGTCTGTGGGTGCGGTTCGAATGTCTCCCGGGACCGCGGCACGACGCCGACCGGTCTCGGTGAGCGGGAATCGGTAGCGTCAACCGGCCGGGCGGACTTCGCCGACGCCGCAGCTGTCCTGGTCGATGTGACCAACCGCCCTCCGCAGATCCGGGGCCGTCGTAGTGCACCGAGGCGATGTCGGCTCGCTAACTCCGCCGCATCGTGAACAGTGCTGCGGCTGCCTGTTCCGCGAGTTCGGGCGCGTAGTCGGGGATCTGCCGGCCGACGCTCAGGTATCGCTTGATCATGGCGTAGGGTAGGTCGACCACCGCGAGCAGGGCCCGGTCGGCCATCTCGGGGTCGGTGTCGTCGCCGCCCTCGGCGAGGGTGTCGAGTGCGGCGCGTAGTGCGGCGTTGGCTCGCGCGGTATCGGCGCGCGCCTGTTCGCTCCAGTTCTGCTCATCGAGTTCCCTTGCTCCCGTGAGCAGCACGTGCGCTGCACGCGGATTGCGCTGGGCCCATTCGAGGCTCGCACGGGCGCTGCGGCGGATCGCTTCCTGTGGTTCTTCGAGACTCAGCGTGGCGAGCAGCTCGTCATGGAATCCCCGCAGGGCGCGCGACCACAGTGCGGCCAGTAGTGCCGGGCGATCCGGGAAGCGGTGATATACCGATCCGCTCGGCGCGCCGGCGGCTTTGGCTACTCCCGACATCGTGACAGCGGCCGGGCCGCCCGCGGCGAGGAGTTCGGCGGCGACATCCAGCAGCCGATCGGCATCGTGCCTCGGTGGCCTTCCCATGTAGTAGAGAATATGCTCTAATTTGTTGTAGAGATTTCTCTCTAATACCGCTGGTCGGCCTTACCGCCCCAGTGCGGCGCGCCGGCGGGCTGCAGCGCCGAGCAGTCCCGACAGAAGGATCCGGATCATGGCCGTTGTCAACATCCACCTACGTCACCTACCTGTACCGGTGGAAGCAGTCGGCGCGCTGGTGGACAGCCTCGCCGGCGAGGGCGATGAACTCTGGCCGGTCCAGAACTGGCCCGCGATGCGGTTCGACCGCGCTCTCGGCGCAGGCGCGGCGGGTGGACACGGTCCGATCCGGTACACGGTGGAGCAGTATGTCCCCGGCCACTGGGTGCGCTTCCGCTTCACGGGGCCGCGTGGCTTCCACGGCTTCCACGAATTCACCGTCCGCCCCACCCCCGGCGGCACCGATCTGGTTCACCTGCTCACCATGAACGTTCGCGGACAGGCGCGACTGGCGTGGCCCTTGGCCTACCGGTGGATGCACGACGCCCTCCTGGAGGATTGTCTGGATCGTGCAGAACGCGGTCTCACCGGCTCCGTCGCGGACCCCGCCCGGTGGACGCGCCGTGTCCGCTTGCTGCGCCGCCTCGCCGAACGCGCCACTAGCAGAACGTCTTCTGTGGCGACGGCGTCGGTCCCCTGACCGGTGCGGAAGCCCGAATACGTTATCCCGCAGTGGGTTCGGAGCGGTGAGTGTGGCGGGATGTCGTAGACGCGGTCGTAATCCGGCCCCGTTCGTTCACGTCCGCCTCGTCACGGCAGGTGGCACCGTCCGGCGGCCCGGTCGGCAGTGTGCGCGTGCGCGACAGGCCGTTGTCGACGTGCACCAGCCGGGCATCCGGTGCGACTTGATGCGGATTCGGTTCGGGGTCCAGGTACAGGTGTCGACGTACCACCCGGCGCTACAACCGGGCCGCTCGGTGCGATGAAGCCGGTCTCGGGCGGCGGCAGACGGGCGTGGAGCCGGCCCGAAATGTGACAGCTTTCGTGACGCAGACGTGACCTGCGATACAGATTCGCACATCGTGGCCAGGGTCATAGTTTAACGAATATTAGCTGGTCAAAGGCATGACGATGGCATGTCTGGGAGGTGTCGACCAGTCGTCCCGGCCGCCTCATCGTTGCCGCCGTGATGCCTGAGCGTTATCGTATTGAAATATATTCGGCTGTCTGGTTCGAATATGTACAGCGAATCGCAATTCGTGTCTCCCAATTGAAACCGTCGCCACATTGGGCCGCGCCTTCGGCGTGAGCACCCGGCCGGCGGACTGATCGCGGCAGGACGCACGCCCGACTCGAGTCGAGGCGCGGTACATCGCAGCGCCCGCAGGATCGCAGCAGTTCGGTCGTACCGGGTCGGTCCTCCCCCACAACACATCGTGCAGAGGCGAGTTCCTTCCGAGCCGCCTCGCTGTCCGACGCATGCCCGAATACGGCCGAACAGCCGAGAACAGGAAACACAGCGCATGTCCTCCACATCCGCACGCCGCAAGACAGTGGCATCCGTGGTCCGCACTGCCGGCGCCGCGACCCTGGCCGCCGCCGCGGTCACGACCATCGTCACCACCGCCAGCGGCAACGAGCCGTCCACGCCACCGGCGGTCGGGCTGGCAGCACTGTCGACGCCCGCCCCCGCAACGGAGGCGCCCGCTGCAGTTCAGGCGGCCGCCCCGGCTCCCCAGGCCGTCGCGTCTCCCGCCGCACTGCCCGGTGCCGATCAGGCGAACGTCACCGCATGGCTTCCGGATATCAACGCCGCGATGGCCGAGGCGGGTATCGACACACCGCAGCGTGCGGCCGCATTCCTTGCCCAGGTCGGGCAGGAAACCGCCGGTTTCGACACCTTGACCGAGTACAGCGACGGCAGCGACTACAACGGCCGCGCAGATCTCGGCAACACTCAGCCCGGCGACGGCCAAAAGTACAAGGGACGGGGCGGCCTGCAGCTGACCGGACGTCACAACTACGAGCTCGCGAGCCAGGCGCTGGGTGTCGACTTCGTCAACCACCCGGAGCTGGTAGCCGACCCGCAGTACGCGTTCGCCACGGCCGCCTGGTACTGGACCAGCCACAATCTGAACGACGTCGCCGACAAGACCAACCCCAAGGATCCGGCGAGCATCGACCCCGTCTCGAAGATCATCAACGGCGGTTCGCATGGCCGCGACGTCCGGCGCGACCACTTCGCCCGGGCGTGTGAAATCCTGAAATGCCCGTGACCCAAGTGGTTTCGCGACCGGCGACCGTGATCGCCGGCTCAGCTCGTGAACCGGCCTTGCGGCCCTGGGGTGCGTTCCACATCCACGCCGGGCGATGACGGTCGGCGCTGCTCAGAAGTCCAGTTCGGACCAGGGAACATCGATCGGGAAAGGGAAGCCGATCGCGATTGCAGCCTCGTCGCCGGCACTCCATTCCCCCGTCACAATGTAGTTGGCGGAGCGCAGCGGACGCACACCTTCCGGGAGACGACCGTGCCCGGTCTCCAGGCCGTACGCGCGCACGGTGGCAACGGCGCTGATCTCCCGCGCCAGTGTGACCTCCCAGTACCACGGGATTCCGGCGGTCGCATAGCGCGCCTTCTTGGCCTCCACATCGGATTGGGTGTTCGACGGCGACAACACCTCGCCGACCAGCACGGTGTCGGCGGCTCGGACATCCTGATAGGGCGAGGGCAGGCAGCGGTAGACGAGGAAGTCCGGGGTGAGGAAGTTCGATTTGCCGTTCGCGGAGAGGAACACGTTGGTTTCCGACTCCACCCGCCAACAGGTTTCGGGACGCTCGGACATGCTTGTGCGGGCGCAGCGCTCGAATGCGTTCGTGACCCGCCGGGTGAATGCCTGATGTTCGGCAGGCCCACGCCGGACCCACACCACCCGGCCGTCCCAGAGTTCGATCTGGCGCGCAATCTCCTCTGGTAACCGTTCCAGTTCCTCCCACGTCATGTACTCGGGAAGGTCCGGGCGTTCCGACCGCGGCATCGACATGCCCGCAATCGTAGTTCGACTACAGCGGCGCTACTTCCCGAACTGCGCCAGCAGTGCAGGGAGCTTCGAGGCCGCCATCTGTGCCCGGAACTGCCAACTGTCGTCTCGTGGCAGTACACCGCCGCGCTGGGTGGCGTCCAGGAAGTCGTAGAGGGTCTGCCCCTTCTTCCAGCAGACCCTCGGCGTTGAAGTGGTACCGGTCCACGGCGGGGCACTGGACGAAACGGCCGTTGCCGTAGATGACCGGTGTCGACTCGTCGTACGGATACGACCGCAGCGGGCCCGTCCAGTGACCGCTACCCATATAACGGATAACGGTGCGCCCGGGCCCCTCTGGTGTCACGTCCGGATACACCTGGTTCGGCAGCGGGTCGTAGCGCCAATCCGGGATGGCATCGAAGAACGCGAAGTTGTACTTCACGAACTCGTCGATCCCGACGATGGTGCGACCGAGGGTCGTGACGTCGGTGTAGCGGATGTTGTGCACATCGCCGCCTGGGTTTTCACGAGCGCGCCGCCCTCGGTGCCGCCATAGAACTGGCCCACATCGAGCCGGGACAGCCCCTCGACGCTGCGGTCCTGGCAAAAGTGCTTGGGCCGCAGACTCATTCGTATCGGCGGTTTGGGTGGCTGGACGCATCGCCTTGATGTGCTCGTACAGCGGCCCGGCGGACGGACCGAAATCGCCCCGCGCCTCCGCACGCAGGTAGGTGTACAGCAGGTCGGCGGGCCATCGTAACGGCTCTGCTTCAGTGCTTGATCGCAGAGGTAGAGGCTCTGCTCGCATCTCGCTCGAGCAGAGCCTCTACCTCTACCGGAAGGCTCAGGGCAAAGTGATCTTGACGGCCCGGAGGTCGTGTGAATCCTGTTCAACTTTCTCGTATTCCACTTCGACCACGTCGTCGATGGCAACGTCCCCGAAATTCTTGTGCTCACCCAGCGAGTCCAGGCCGAACCAGACATGTGAACCGTCTTCGGTCTCGATTATTCCGGTGGCGCGCTTGTCGTTCCAGCGCCACACTCTCCCCCTGGCGCGCTGTACCTCTCGCTGATTCTCTACGCCCTCGACTATACGTGCGGATTCGGTGGCTCTGCGGTCCGAGTGCGTGCCGCAGGTCGGCGAAGCGGGAGAGCACGTCGCCCCAGAAATCCGTCGGCTCGGTCACGATCCGCGCACCGCGTGCGGCGGCCCGTTTCAGTGTGGCGGCCGGATCGTCGACGTAGACGCGGACGAAGGTGGGCGTACACGGCCAGTCCAGTTTGCGGTCGGCGATCGTGAGTGTCGAAATCGCCTATTTGCAGTTCGGAACGCAGAACAAGTCCGTCGGTATCGGCGGTCCGAGCCTCGGGAACCTCGATCGCGCCGAACACCTCGACCAGAAAGCCGATCAGACGGGCCGTGTCGTTGGTCCAGATGAAGGGATCGACCGTCGCGGATCCGACGGGCGCCGGAGGAACTGCAGGCATGGTGGACATCCTGTTTCCTTCCTCGCGCCACCTCGCTGCCACGGGAGGCGACAGGCGAGGCCGCACCAGACATTTGTAGATCCGCGCCCACCGGGACGAACTGATCTACGATGACGCCACGATTTCTCCCTGCGATAACCGGCCCGTTCCCGGGCGATGGACCCACGTCGAGGAGAGTGAATTCCGTTCATGTGTACTCGTGTGATCTGGCCGGATGCCGGCGGAGCGGTCGTCGTCGGCCGCAATATGGACTTCCATCAGGAACTGCACACCAACATCTGGAAGCTGCCACGCGGCATCGACCGTGATGATCGCGTCGACGGCCAACTCCGGTGGACGGCGAAATACGGCAGTGTCGTCTGCGGCGTCTACGACATCCTGTCCGCGGACGGAATCAACGAGAAGGGCCTCGCCGGACATGTGCTGTGGCTGGCCGAATCCGACTACGGCGAGCCCGATCCGTCACGCCCGCAGCTCGCGATGTCGGTGTGGTTGCAGTACTACCTGGACAACTTCCCCACCGTCGCCGCCGCCGTGGAATGGACACGGCAACACAATCCGCAGGTCGTCCCGATGAGCGACCCGACCGGCGGCAGCCACCCGGCCATCCACCTCGCGCTCGACGACGCCACCGGCGACTCGGTGATCTTCGAATACATCGACGGCGAACTGAACATCTTCCACAGCCGCGACTACCTCGTGATGACGAATTCCCCGACCTACGACAAGCAACTCGAACTGGTCGAGAAATTCGAGGGTTTGGGAGGCGACGATCCGCTGCCGGGCACATGCGATGCCCGCGATCGGTTCGCCCGCGCCTTGTACTACGTGAAGAACCAAGCGCAGCCCAAGACGCAGGTGCAAGCCATCGCGGCGATGCTCAGCATCATCCGAAACGCCGCCCAGCCGTTCCGTGTCCCCGACCCGGGCAAGCCCGACGCCTCCCAGACCCTGTGGCAGACGGTCGGCGACCTGACCCACCGCCGCTACGTGTTCGAATCGACCACCGCGCCCAACATTGTGTGGGTGGACCTGAACGACCTCGACTTCAGCCCGGGCTCAGGCGTCGCCGAACTCGACTTACACAGCAGGCTCTCCCTCGAGGGCGGACTGGTCGGTAACGTGAACGACGCTTTCGAGAAACGCCCTGCGTTCCATATCATTTCGATCGAGCAAGCCGAACTTCTCGGGAAGGCTGTGGCAGCGGCGAAGAAGGCCGCTGGTGAGACGAAACCGGTCCAGCATCTCGTTACCGAGATACGCGATTCGCTACTGGCGAAGGCGGGGTAGCGGGGCCGGCAGCTATCGGCGGCCCGCCGAAGGAGATTACGATGCTCATTTCGATCACCGAGGCCGTACCGCGTGCCGCGCAAGCGCTCGCCGACGGGAAGCCCGTGGTGCCGCCGCTGCCGTACGCGATATTCGGCATAGGGCCGGGGATCGTCAACGGCGCAAAGGGCAGGCCCGCCGATCAGCCCGCCGGAATCGTCATCGCCGATATCGCCGCGGTCACGCCGTTTCTCGGAGCCCAGCTACAGCCCGCGGCGAATCACTCCAGCCGGATTTCGTGGGAGCCACCACACAGCGTATCCACCACCACGCGCCGCGCATCAGTTGGACGACCGATGGGCGCCGAGCAGCTCGCTCGAGGTGGTCGATGACCGGAGTCGCGCGCCGCAGCGGTTCGGGGTGCACGCGCCGACGGGGTTCGATCCGCTGCTCACGGGGCGTAAGGTCGACACCGATCGGGTCGGGTCCTTCGAGTGAGGAGTGCGCGATGTCGAATATCGTTCGACGGCTCGGAATCGGTGTGGCAGGACTCGTCGTGGCGGGTCTGTCGGCCACCGGCATGGCGGGTGCGGATCCGGTGGCGGTGCCGTTCCAGGTGAATCCGGCGTCCTTCGGCAACCCGAACGGCAGTTTCGACGTGCCGCCCATCCACTGCGGGGTCGTCCTCGATCGACCGGGCTCCGCCGTGATCACCGGAGCAGAAGCGGGCGGGTGGGGCTGCCTGTTGTCCTCGGAGGTGCGGTGGTGGAATGTGACCACCGGCGCGACGGGGTGGGCCCAATTGTCCGACGGCCTCAATGGGATCCCGCCGGCGGCGACACTGAACACCGGGCCGGGGCAGGTCGCGGTGATCCTGCTCCCGATGTACGCCGGTACGGTCACCCCGGGCCTCGCCACGTTCCGGGTCGGGTGATCGAGCGAGTTCACCTCGCAACAGGTGATCAATCCGCCGCGGCCAGGTAGTCCAGGATCTCCCTGTTCACCGACTCGGGATCTTCCAGGTGCAGGAAGTGCCCCGCGCCGTCGATGCGAACCACGCGGCTGCGCGCGGGCAACCGGCGATCCAGATCCCGGAACAGGCTCGGGCGCAGGCACCCATCAGTGGAGCCGTGTAGTTGCAGCATCGGGTGGATCGGCGGGGCCATCAGGAGACGGTCGAATTCGCGATGCCGCGCCCAACGTGACCGTGGGCGCACCAGATGCCGGTAGTAGTCGACGATCGCGGAGCGGTGCTCCGGCGGTGCGGATTCGGCGAGGTGGGCGAGATCGGCGGTGGCGTCGTAACCCGGAGACCAGCGACGCCACAGCAGCGCGGTCATCGGCGTGAAAATCCGTTCGGGAAGCGCTGGTATCTGATTGACGAGGATGTACCAGCTGTTCACCGACTGCGCGAGCACCTGTATTGCTTGCCACGCGAACGTCTCTCGGGTGAGTGTGACGGCGGCCAGCGGTGGAACCGCGAGCGCGACGAACGCTCGAAACGGTGATTCGCGCAGGGCGGCAAGGGTGTTGGCGGTGAAGGCGCCCCAGTCGTGACCGATCACGACGGCGTCGTCGGTTCCGACCCGCTCGGCGATATCGAGCGCATCGGCGACGCGGGAGCCGACCGATACATCACCGTCGGCGGGCACCGAGGACGGCGCGTATCCGCGGGTGAACGGCGCGACGACGTAATATCCGCGGGCGGCCAGAGCGGGCCCGAGATACCGCCAGGTCCAAGCGGTATCCGGGTATCCGTGCAGGCACAATCCGAGCCTGTCTCTCGGGTTTCCCCACGTCAGCGCGTGCACAGTGAGCTGATCGAGATCGAACTCGACCCGTTGCGGAGTGGTCCCTGCTGCCATCGAATACACCTGCCTAGTGCGCGAACCGCCGTTAGCTCAGCTCTTACGCCCGATCACCGCATACCCGGCGGCGGGCGGGCGTTGTGCGGATCTGCCGAGTGGGATCACGGCATCGGTCTGCTCCGGCTCGTTGTCGTCGCTGGTCCAGTCTTCGATGGCGACGATCCCCGGCTCGATGACGGTCATACCGTCGAAGAAGCGAGCCACCCCGGCGCGGTTGCGCGCCTCCATCTCGATTCCGCTCGCGCGGTAGGCGCTCACAGTTCCCTCGACGGTGTCGGGATCGAAATCTGTTGTCAGATGTGTCATCACCAGATACGACCCGGAAGCCAACGGAGCCATCAGCGTGTCGACGATCTCGTAGATCCGCTCACCCGGCACGAAATGACACAGCGCGATCAGACTCACAGCGATCGGCTGGTCGAAATCGAGCGCCTCGCGCAAGGGAGGCGCTGCAAGAATGGCGTCCGGCTCGGTCACATCGCCGTGCACATAACAGGTCCGCCCCTCTGGCGTGCCCTTCAGCAATGCGCGTGCATGCGCGAGGACGATCGGGTCGTTGTCCACGTAAACCACCCTCGCGTCGGCATGCGACGTCTGGGCGACCTGATGCAGATTCGGCTCGGTCGGGATTCCGGTACCGATGTCGAGAAACTGCCGGATCCCCTGGCGGCCGAGATATGCGATGGCGCGCGCCATGAATGCCCGGTTGTCCCGGGCGACCATCCGCACGTTGGGGATGGCCCGCTCGATCTGCGCGGCCGCGGCCCGGTCCGCCTCGTAGTTGTCCTGACCGCCGAGGAAGTAGTCGTAGATGCGAGCGCTGTGTGGTTCATCCTGTTTCAGATCAGATATCGCATCGTGTGCCACGCTGCACTCCTTGCCGGTTCGGTTCGCCTCGAGATCGGTATCGAGTTAACCACCTTCCCGTCGCTGCCGCTGGTGGAGAAGTCGCAGTGAACAACCTCGACCCGTCCCGGGGCACGCACGCGGCTGCGCCCGCCGGGACAGGCCGTGGTTCTACAGGCTCAATACCGAGGCCGCGGCAGTGCCCGGCGCACCGTAGACCTGGGCGTAGCCGACCCGAGGGTTTCCGGGCACCTGACGATCACCGGCCTCGCCACGCAACTGCTGCACCAGTTCGTACACCTGGCGAATCCCGGAGGCCCCGATCGGTTCTCCGTTGGCGATCAGACCACCGTCGGTATTCACCGGCAGCCGGCCACCGATCTCGGTCGCGCCCTCGGCGAGCAGCTTCTCCTGCTCACCGTCGGCGCAGAATCCATTCTCGGCCAGGTGAATTACCTCAGCACCGGCGTCGGTGTCCTGCAACTGGACGACATCGACATCCTCCGGTCCGATCCCCGCTGCCTCGAAAGCGGCGCGCGAGGCATACACCGTCGGTGACACGTCCTCGTCGATCGCGGCCCAGGTGCTGTGTACCTCGTAGGCGCCGTAGCGCCGGGTCCGAATCGCGGTCGAGCGCAGATAGACCGGTTTGGAGGTGTAGCTCTCGGCGAGATCACCGCGGCACATCACCACCGCGGCCGCTCCTTCGTCGGGTGCGCAGAACATGTATTGCGTGAGTGGATAGTTCAGCATCGCCGAGTTCAGGATGTCGTCTTCGGAGATCGGCTTGCGGCGGAACGCATTCGGGTTCAATGCGCCGTTGCGGAAGTTCTTGGCGGCAACCTTGGCCAAGGTGCGTTGCGAGATGCCGTGGTCGAGCAGGTAGCGATTCGCCTTGATGCCGAAGAATTTCGTGGTGACGAACTGACCGTTCTCCGCATACCAGCCGGGAAGGCCGAGCTTCGCCGGATCGTCGGTGAACGCACCGCGCGGATGTTTGTCCAGGCCGACCGCGATCCCGATGTCGTAGCGTCCCGAGCGGATCGCCTCCGCGGTTTGTTCGATCGAACTCGCTGCGGTCGCACAAGCATTGAACACGTTGGTGAACGGGATGCCGGTCAAGCCGACCAGCCGCGTGACCGCATCGGGGTTGCTCACCTCGTAGCTGCCGCCGAATCCGAACTGAATGTCCTTCCATTCGACGTTCGCGTCGGTGAGCGCGGAACGGATCGCCTCCGCACCCATCTGGATTGCCGTCTTCTGGAAACGACCGAACGGGTGCAGGCCCACGCCGATGATGGCGACGTCGTTCATCGAATCTCCTACCTTGTTTCAGACCGGCTCGAAGGCAACGGTCACGACTTCGTCGCCGGACTCGTCGACGTAGAACGGAACTAACCGCAGTGCCATGGTTCGGCCGACCGTCAGCTCGGCGGGATCGGCCGTGGTGAGCCTGACTTCCACGCGGACGTCGTCGCCCAGCTGCACCAATCCGATGCCGAACGGTTCGAACGCCTCGGCAGTCTCCTTGCCTGCGTATGGCAGTTTCGGAACGAAACCCTGTGTCGTCCAGGCGATCAGCGTGCCGTGGCGCTGCAGCAACTGCTCGGACATGCGCAGACTGCTGCAGCGCGGGCAGCAGTCCTGCCGTGGCCAGGTGACCGCTTCGCATGCAGCGCACCGGCTGCCGATCAGCTGTGGATCATCCGCTGGCCATGTGGAGACTTCGGGCGCGAGCGCCTTCGCCATGTGCCGACCTCCGTCGTTCGTTCGCTTCGAGGCGAACGTGTGACATACGGCCGCCCAACTCTTGCGAGAATAACATTCTCGCAAGAGTTATACGACACTTCCGCAGTGTGGGACGGCGGCACACATGCCCTTGGGGCCGCCGGGAACGGATGCGGCTCAGTGGCCCGTATCCCCCGCCCGGCGCAGCAGCTCGAAGGACAGGAAAGTCATCGGGCCGGTGTCCTCGAACTTGTCGCTCACATTGCCGGCGATGCCCCCTTCGAGCGACAGGCCGCTCTGCAGGTCGAGCTTCAGCTGCGGACCGCCCGCGGTGAAATCGAGATCGGCCAGATCCACCCACACGATGTTGGGGTGAGTGGTTGACTCGTAGACATAACGCTTGCCGGTCAGGTCCAGCACCACCTGCCAGATCGTCTGCGAGGCATCGGGTTTGCCTGGATCAGGAATGCGGAACGGCTGCGCGGCATTGCGGATCACGCTGAACATGCCGGCAATCGCCTCTACTCGGCTGTTCGGCTGCGGAAGCCGAGCGGAGTAGTAGGCCGCGCGGGCGAAGCGATGTTCGGCCTGGGTGTCACCAGGCAGCGGCTGATCGCCACCCAATCCCTCCCAGCGGGCGAGCAGTTCCAACTGCTGGTCGTACGGGGGTGAATTGGTCATCACGTGGTAGTCGCTGCTGTGGTGGACCTTCGGTCGGCCCTCGATGTACTCGATGATCGCGGAATCTCCGTTCGCATCGTCGAGCCCCAGATGAATAGTCGGCGGCGTGCCCCCGGTCGGATCGGGCATCTGCACGACCTGCACGTCGGTCGCCTGGATCCAGTCGACCGCCTCGGCGACCGTGGCGAAATTGTCCAGGAAGTACTGCAGCCACACTGCCTGGCTCAGAGCAGGCCGCGAACTCTCGTAGGCCCCGTACGTCGATTCGGCCAGCCACAGCACGTGGCCGCCCAGCCCGGCCTCGTTCATCCCGTCGACTGAGATCATGTCGAACGCGGTCGCGATCACGCTGCCGTACTTCGACGTCCAGGCCAGCTTGCCCTCGACACCGTCGTCCCGCGTGACGCCGCGGGGCTGTTTCCAGAGGTTGGTGGCGAGGTCCTTGTGGAAGTCCATATTGCGGCCCACCAGGACGGCGCCGGCGGCGTCGGGCCAGATCACGCGAGTGCACATGGTTGCGGGCTCACTTCCGCTGGTGTCCGGACGCGATCCGGAGGTGCGGAGCTTCCGTCATCGCAGTCCTACGATCCGGTCAATTGCTACATATTAGCTGCTGGTTCGGATCGGCCGGGGTGCTCCGCGTCCGATGTGCGGTTACGAGCCCCACTGGGCCAGCGCGGTGCGCAGCGTCGCGACCAGTGCAAGCGGTTGGTCCATCATCGGATGATGTCCGGCATCGGCCAATTCGACAATGGTCGCGGGCCGTTCGAACAATCGCGCGATGTCCCGGGCCCGGTTTCGGTCGACCAATCCGTGCTCGCACCGGATGTAGAGCACCCGGGTGTCTGCGGTCCGGAGCGGATCCAGTGGTGGGATGTTCCCGTCGACGAGACGTTTGCGCAGCATGTCGGGATCGAACTTCCACACCCACCCCTCATCGGTCCGGCGCACCGATTCCCCGGCCACATGCCGCGCCACATACGGGAGCAGAACCTTCTGTCCCGGCACGGTGCGAAACCGGCTGCAGATCTCGTCCCGGGTCGGGTAGATCTTGGGGGGACGGCCCAGTTGCCCGGCGATGGATTCCTCCGACGGCTCCTGGAACGGTGAATCGATGATGATCAGGCCCGCCACCTCGTGCGGGTGCCGGGCACCCACCACACCGGTGATACGACCGCCCATACTGTGCCCGATGATGTAAGGCCGTCCCGCGATACCCCCGGCCGCCGCGGCCGCCATCACCTCGTCGGCCCACTGCTCGACCGGATACCGGGACCGCAGGCCACTGTCACCGTGCCCGGACAGATCCAGTGCCACCACGCGGTGCGTCGTCGCGAGGAACGGAGCGATGTGGTCCCACCAGCCCGAATGCGCCGACCCGCCATGCGCCAGAACCACGCCGGGTGTCCCCGCCCGACCCCAGCAACGCAGATGAATCGCCGCACCGTCGATCTCGACCTCACGATGTTCGGGCACCTGCGCGAGCGCCTCGGTGAACCATCCGGGAACCGTCACCGATGCCTCCGCCGTCACCGCCATCGTCATCTCCTTCGCCGCAGGCTCGTCCTCGGACCATATAACCGGCAGAGTGAGGCTGGATCGGCAGCGCGGGTCCAACCGGCCTCCGGCGAACTGCTCAGCGGGGCCCGTGGCCGTCCGGTGGCGCAGCATTCCTGGGTCCGGGCACGACCTCGAGGCGCTCGCCGCCGACTCCGGACCGACCCGGCGAAGGACACTTTTGCCCCGCGCCGCGATCCGTCGGAACCGTTCAGGCGCTGGGGAAATCGGTCAACGGTGCCCGGTGTCGTGCGGCGTCGAGCGTGGCGGTGAGGGCGTTCACCTTCGCTGTCGCGTAGGCGTGCGAGTCCGAACCGAGCACCTGGCGCAACTCGCCGCCCCCGGCCACCACGTCGGCGATCATCTGTTCGGCACCTTTGACCGGGTCGCCGAGCTGACTGCCCGCCATCCGCAGATGATCCGCGACCATCTCACGCACGGCCGGATACGCATCGGTGGTTTCGGTGGGCAGCCGCAGCGATTCGCCGCTGAGGAAGTCGGTGCGGAAGTACCCGGGCTCCACGATGGTGACCGTGATCCCGTGCTCGGCCACCTCGGCGGCCAGCGATTCCGACAGCCCTTCCAGGGCATACTTGCCCGCGCAGTAGAGCGCCCAGCCGGGCATCGAGACCAAACCCAGTACCGAGGAAACATTCACGATGTGGCCGCCGCCCTGCGCCCGCAGCACCGGCAGGGTCGAGCGCAGCACGTTCCACACACCGCCGACTTGCACCTCGAACAGGTCTCGCACTGCCTCCGCGCTGGTCTCCTCCACTGCGGCGAGGAAACCATAACCGGCGTTGTTGACCACGACATCAACTGTTGAAAAGCGTTCGGTCGCTTGCGTCACCGCCTTGTCGACCTGGCTCGGATCGCGCAGATCCACTTCGAGGGCGAGCAGGCCGCCGGTGTCGGCGCCACGGGCTTGCAGGGCGTCGGTCAGTTGTCGGGCCGAGCGGGTGGTAGCGGCCACGTGGTCGCCGCGCTCGAGCAGTTGGGTGACCAGCTCGAGGCCGAGCCCGCGGGAGGTGCCGGTGACGAACCAGGTGGCCGGGCGGTTGCTGGGGTAGTTCATGCGAAGTCCTCTCCGGAGTACGGCCGAACTGTCCGACCGCGGTGCACACCACACTGGCCGGGAATCCGCCGCCTCGTGCGGCCGTAGCGTGCCCTGCGCAGCCGCGGACGGGCCAACCTAGGACGCAGCGGTCCAGGCGAAATTTGCCGTACACGGCAGACTGAAGTCATGCCCGAGAGGAACCAGGAGCTCGCCGATTTTCTGCGCCGCGCACGCAGCCAATGCGACCCCGCGCGCGCCGGGCTACCCGCGGACGCACGGATCCGGCGCGTGCCGGGCCTGCGCCGTGAAGAGGTCGCGCTACTGGCCGGTGTCTCGACCGACTATTACGCCCGCCTCGAACAGGGCCGCCGGATCGTCCCGTCCGCGTCCGTGCTCGAGGCGCTCGCGCGGGCGCTGGAACTCGATGCCGCCGGCCGCGCACATCTCGAGCATCTGATCGGAGCGGCCGGCCTCGCGAGGTTCACGCTCACGCCCGGTACAGCGGGTCCGCTCGGGGCTGCGCCAACTCCTCGACGCGCTCGACGGAGAACCGGCGATGATCCTGGGCCGCCGCACCGACATCCTGGCCACCAACCGGATGGCGCGGGCGCTGTTCGCCGATTTCGATGCCCGCCCGCCGGCCGAGCGCAACTACGCCCGCTGGCTGCTCCTGGACCCCGAAGCCCGAGCCCTGTTCGCCGATTGGGAACTCCAAGCCCGCGCCGCAGTGGAGAGCCTGCGCCTGGAATTCGGCGCCGACCCCCACGATCGGGCGACCCGGAACCTCGTGGCCGAACTACGCACCAGCAGCACCGAATTCCCCGGCTGGTGGGACGAGCACCGCGTCTACCAGCGCACCCACGGCTCGAAACGGCTACGCCACCCGGTCGTCGGAGATCTCACTGTCGACTACGAAACCCTCACGCTGCCAGGCGACCCGCACAGCACTGTCTACGTCTACACCACCGAACCCGGTTCCTCCTCTCACCAGGCGCTGACCCTGCTCGCTAGCTGGACACTGACCCCGCCACCGAACTCGAACACGCATGCGCCATAGGGACGAAACCGTCGACTCTTCCAGGCTGACGGCGGTGCCGAAGGCTGAGTTCTGGCGGGAGGATTCGCTCCCCTTTCTGGAGAGCAGACGAGCTTGCCGCACCGTGTCCTGCTATAAGCCGCACGCCCACGATGCGGTGTCCATCGGTGCCGTCGACGAGGGGCACAGCATCTTCACCGGCGCATCCGACGGTCCTGTGCTGTTGACGGCGAAGAGCCTCGTGGTGATACCCGCCTACCGGGTTCACGCCTGCAATCCGGTCGAAGGCCGGTGGAGCTATCAGATGCTGCATGTGGACAGGAGATGGCTGGCCGAATCCCTGCCCGAACTCGCCGCCGCGGCCGACCGGCCCGCGCGTCCCGCCCGGGTCATCACCGAGACCGGCCGCTATGCGGCGTTCTGCCGGCTCAACGAGGTGCTGTTCTCCGCCACCGCCCCGCGGGAGAAGGAAGAACTGCTCGTCACCGTTCTCGGCGACATTCTGACCGCACCCGCTCACCTGATCGCGGGAAGCGCAACCGGCGGCTCCGGCCGCACCATCGCGCCGATTCTCGAACGCCTGCGTGCATCGACTATGCAGGTCTCGCTCGGCGACCTGGCCGTGGATACGGGCCTGAGCCGGTTCCAGTTGGTTCGGCGCTTCCGCGCTGCCACCGGCCTGCCTCCCATCGCCTGGCAGATCAACGAACGCGTCATCGCCGCGCGCTCCCGCCTTCGTGCGGGCGACGACCTGGCGGAGGTCGCGAACGACCTCGGGTTCGCCGACCAGAGTCACTTCCACCGCGTCTTCAAATCGCATACCGGCGTGACCCCCGGTGAATACCGCGCAGGCATCACTCGCTGAAAGGAATGCGGTGGCACCGCAATATCGTTCAAGACACTCTGCGGCGGCTTCGGCACAGTGACTCGGTCCGTAGTCGCCGAGCACAGAGGAACAATGAACCAATTCGCCGCCGTGGCAGGGGCTCACTTCCTTGCCCTGTTGTCCCCCGGCCCCGACTTCTTCCTCATCGCACACTCGTCGATGGCCACCGGATGGCGCCGCGCGGCCGCGGCGTGCGCGGGCATCGCTGCCGCGAACGCCGTCTTCATTGCCGCGGCGTTCGCCGGCCTGTCGATTCTGCGGCCCGGCACCCTCGCATTCACCGCCGTCCAGATCGCAGGGGCGGGGTTCCTCGTCTACCTCGGCACCCGCTTCCTGCGTTCGGCCGGTTCCACAGCGATCGAATCGGCACCGCCCGGCGTCCCTGTTCGCACCGCCGCACGCTGGTGGAAACTTGCCGTAACCGGGTTCGCGTCCGCCGCACTCAACCCCAAGAACGCCCTGTTCTACGCCAGTCTCGCCGCCGTTCTCGTCGCCGGAACGAGCGCGGGACATCTTGCCGGGTACGGGATCTGGATGGTGACGGTCGTGCTGCTGTGGGACCTTCTCATTGCCGTCCTCATCGGCAACCAGGTCGTTCTGACCCGATTCGCGCGAGCGCTTCCGCTACTCGAACGCGCGTCCGGAGTCGCACTCATCGCCCTGGGGGCCGGGATTCTCCTGGTGGCGGTGATGCGGTGACGGTGTAACGGATGCTGGGGTCAGGGCGCGATGCGGGCGGCTGCTCCGATTTCCAGTGCCGCCCAGACCGCGCCGTCGGGCCCCACAGTGATGCCGTGCGGTTCGGACGGCGTTGTGGGGAGGTCGAATTCGGTGATGACGCCGGCGGCGTCGATCCGGCCGAGTCGGCTCGCCCCCCATTCGGTGAACCAGCAGTCACCGGAGGCGGTCGCGGTGATCGCGTGCGGTTTGGCGGTCGGGTCGGGCAACGGGAACATTCGTATCGTGCCGTCGGGATCGATACTGCCGATCCGGCCGGCGGCGATATCGACGAACCACAGTGCGTCCGCGCCACATGTGATCCCCACCGGTGCGCCCGCGTCGGGCAGCGGGAACTGAGTGATGCTGCCGTCGAGGTCGATGCGGCCGATGGCATTGGCCTGGTTGAGCGTGAACCACAGCGCATTGTCGGGACCACGAGTGATCACCGACGGAAACGACCCCTGCACCGGGAGGTCGAAGTGTGTGAGCTGCCCTGCGGTGGTGATGCGGCCGATCCGGTTGGTGTTCATCTCGGTGAACCACATGGCCTCGTCCGGCCCCGAGCAGAGACCGTACGGACCACTGCCCGAAGACAGTTCGAACGACGTCACCACACCACCGGTGGTGATCCGCCCGAGGTGGTCGTCGCCGTATCGGGTGAACCACAACGCCTCGTCGACACCCGCGGTGATGACGGTCGGTCGGCACCCGGCGGGGCCGGCCGGATACCGGTCGAGCTTTCCGTCGACGGTTAGGCGAGCAATCTCGCCGCTGTCGACCAGGGTCAGCCAGAGCGCGCCATCGGGGCCCGCGGTGATTCCGTAGGGGCCCGCCTCAGCGTCGGCCACCGGAAGCTCCTGGACGATGCCCCTGTCGGCACTGTGCGTCATTGATACCCTTCCCGGCTTTGTTATTCGGTCTCGAGGTGCCTACCAGGCAGGCAATGAAGGTGGCAAGATCACTACCCTGCCGCCGCCGGTAAGAGGTATCAGCCCGCGGCACTTTCCAGCGGTGGATACTTAGGTTGCAGGCGGGGGAAGTGCGAGCCACCGGCGGAGAAACCGTGAAGGCTCCGGGGCCGGTGCCGGTGGTCATCAACACCGCCCAACTGCGTTGATCCAGGCCGAGAGGAAGTTCAGCCGCGCGGTAACGCCTGAACGATCCTGGTGACGCGCGCTCCCGCTTCGCGCACCTTCTCGATCTTGACTGTCAGTGTCTGTCCTTCGAACTCTTCGGCCCGTCCGCCGACGCTGATCGAGGCAACCACCGAACCGTCTCGCCCCAGGATCGGGGCCCCCACCGCTGCCACCCCGGGCAGATAGTCCGAATTACTCACGGAGTAACCCGATTTCACGATCTCGTCGAGCCGTTCGACGAGATCGTCCACATCGGTGGTGGTTCGTTCGGTGATCGCGGGCAGGTCGGCCCTGACCCATTCCTCGCGCAGCGCCCGGGAATGCGCGAGCATGACGATCGGCCCCGCCGCGGCGTGGTAGGGCATCACCGAACCGATGTTGATCCCCGCAACGACAAGGGAATTGCGTCCCTCGAGCAGGTCGATGCAGACCGCCCCCTGCTCGGCGGGCACCATCAGGTAGGCGGTGTTGCCGAACGTCGTTGCCAGCTCGGACATGAACGGCTTTGCCGCGGAACGGATATCGAGCTCCGCGAGCGCGGCGGCACCGATTTCGAAGACCGGCATCGCGATCCGATAGGAGCCGTCCTCGGTGCGTGCTACCCAGCCGGCGTGGATCAGGGTGGCCATCAGTCGGTGCACGGTCGTCTTGTTCATCCCACTGGCCGAGGTGAGGTCGTTCAAGGTCCAGACGGGCCGCTCCGCGCCGAAATGTTCGAGCAAAGTGCATGCCTTGAGGACAGCGCCCACGACATCACGGCCGACCGATGCTTCGTGCTCGATGGGCACAGCCACTGATTCTCACTCGCTTCCGTTGATCGTGTGATCGGTGTTGTCACCTTACGAACAATCCCACCGACGGGGGTTGACTTTGTGACCTGAGCCACCTTACCGTCCTCGTATCGAAATACGAAATCCATTCCGCAATGCGAAACGGAGAGTGGACCGGTGCGCAGCACGACCCTGAAAGATCTCACCTCGAACGGCCTCGTCTATGCCCCCGGCGTCTGGGACGGCCTGACCGCCCGCCTCGCCGAGCAGGCCGGCTTCACCGCACTGTGCGCGTCCGGTTTCGCGGTCTCCGCGGCCTTGGGCCTGCCCGACGCCGAGCTCTACACCCAGACCGAGAACCTCCAGGCCGTCCGCACCATCCGCGAATGCTCCAAGCTGCCTTTGGTCGCCGATATCGACACCGGCTACGGCAATGCCGTCAACGCCGCCCGTACTGCCACCAAGTTCGTGGATGCGGGTGTGGGCGGCATGTTCATGGAAGATCAGGTCTCCCCCAAGTCCTGTCCCATCTGTGTGGGTGACCCCGTCGACCTGATCACCGTCGCCGAGGCGACTGGCAAGATCCGCGCCGTCCGCGATTCCATCCCCGACGACGTCCTGTTCATCGCCCGCACCGACGCCCGCGGTGAGGACGCCATCCGCCGCGCCCACGCCTACGTCGAGGCCGGCGCCGACATGATCATGCCGGTCACCAAGACCTTCGACAGTGCCGAGCAGTGGCAGCGCTGCCACGAGGAGGTCGGTGTGCCGTTGATGGCCACGCTCACGGCCTCCACTTGGACCGAACGCGAGTTCACCCCCGAAATCCTCGACCAGATCGGCGTCCGCCTGGCCCTGCTGCCCACCCAGATCCTGATGGCCGTAGCCGGTGCCGCTCGCGAAACCCTGAAGCGACTGGCCGCGGGCGAAGCGCCCGCCCAGGTGAGCGCCGATCATCTCCAGCACCACGAATTCGTGGAACTGATCGGCTTCCCCGAGGTCGAGGCCATGCAGAACAAGTACCTCCCCGCGAAGGAGCAGTGACCGCCGTGGGATTCACGATGACGGAGAAAATCCTGGGCCGCGCCTGCCAGGACACGGTCCGCGCCGGCGAGAACCACCCGGCGCAACCCGCGCGCATGATCGCCTACGACTTCCCCGGCTACACCGACGTGATGTTCCGGCAGATGCGCGAAGACTTCGGAATCACCGAACTGACCGACCCCAGCCGCTACATCGTCTTCATCGACCACATGCTCACCAAGCGCAACGAGAAGGAATCCGAGGTCCACCAGGTCACCCGCGACTGGTGCGAGTTCTACGGCCTCGAACTGCACGAGGGCCGCGGCATCGGTCATCAGCTCACCGCCGAACTCGGCCTGGCGATCCCCGGTGAGTTCCTCGTCCACTTCGACGGTCATATCAGCGGTATCGGTGCGTTCGGCGCGCTCGGCTGGGGTGTCCGCCGCGACCTCATCGAAGCGTGGGTGACCGGCCGGGTCTTCGTCGACATCCCCGCGACCACCCGTTTCGACCTGGTCGGCGAGTTCCCGCCCGGCGTCGACAGCCGCGACCTGGTGCACACCATTATCGATATGGTCGGCGCCGACGGCTGCGCGCATCAGGTGATGGAATTCGGCGGCCCCGGCGCCCGCTCGATGGCCATCGACCACCGTCAGGGGCTGTGCGGGATGGCCATGTTCACTGGCGCGGTCTCGGCGGTTTTCGAGCCCGACAAACTGTCACTGGCCTACGCGGACAAGGTCGCCCGCCGCAGCTTCGATCCGGTCTATCCCGACGCCGACGCCACCTATGCGGCCCGCCACACCATCGACCTGTCGACCCTGACCCCGCGTGTGGTGCTCCCCGGTTCCGCTCGCGCCGTCAACACCAAGACCGCGCAGGAACTCGCCGGCACCCCGATCACGAAGGCGTTCATCGGCTCCTGCGCCAGCGGCCGCATCGAAGATCTGCGCGCCGCCGCCCTGGTACTGGACGGACGCCGAGTCGCTCCCGGTGTCGAACTCAATGTCGTTCCCACCTCGCAGCAGGTATTCGAGCAGGCCGAGCGCGAAGGTCTCCTCGATGTCCTGCGCGCTGCCGGTGCCCAGATCAATATGTCGAGCTGCGACTTCTGCTTCGGGTACCAGAAACCCCTGCAACCCGGCGAGAACTGCATCTCCACCGGCGTGCTGAACATCTCCGGGCGGATGGGTAGCCCCGACGCCAATATCTACATGGGCTCCCCCTACACCGTCGCCGCCAGCGCCCTCACCGGCACGATCCAGGAGTCGATCCAGTGAGCGCCTATTCCCCACCGCCCGACCTCATCGAAGGCAAGGTCGCCTGGATCTTCGGCGACGATTTCGATATCGACCTCGTCGTCGGCGTTTCCAACATCAAGTCCTACGACCCCGAGCACCTGCGTTCGGTATGCATGCAGGCCTACGACCCCACCTTCACCGAACGCGTCCGGCCCGGCGACATCATCGTCGGCGGACGCAACTTCGGCTACGGCCACCCGCACTATCCACCCATGGTCGCCCTGCGCAACGCGGGAATTTCGGCGATCGTCGCGGAATCCTTCTCGCCCGGCTTCTGGCGTGGCGAAACCTTCAACGGCATGCCGTTGATCACGATCCCCGGCGCCGCGACCGCAGTGAATGTCGGTGACGCCGTGGCCCTCGACTGGCGCGCCGCCGCCCTGCGCCTGCCCGAGGGGAAACAACTGGTCGGCACTCCGCCGAGCCCGCGGACCGTCAAGGTCATCGAAGCCGGTGGCTCGTACGAACTCCTGCTCGCCGAGCACGCACGCGAAAGACAAGAAGCTCAATGACGAATCTCGAACCTCGCGTCGAATCCGATGGCCTCCACCCCTCCGGCCCGCTGCCGGTGACCGCAGCGAAGAAGTCGAACCCCGTGGCCCGCCGCGCCGCCATCGCCGGCGGTGTCGGCACCCTCATCGAGTACTACGACTTCGCCGTCTACGGCTTCCTCGCGGTCACCATTGCACCCCTGTTCTTCCCCTCCGACAATTCCGCGGTGTCGATCCTGTCGACCCTGGCTGTCTTCGGCGTCGCCTACGTGGCCCGTCCGCTCGGCGGTATCTTCTTCGGCCGTCTCGGCGACCGTCGCGGCCGCCGCTCCGCGCTTGTCATCACCGTGATCAGCATGGGCATCGGTTGCGGTATCCTCGGCTTGCTCCCCACCCATTCGGCCGTCGGCGTCCTCGCCCCCGTCCTGCTGGTCCTCGTCCGCCTCGCCCAAGGCTTCTCCGCCGGTGGTGAAGTAGGCGGCGCCGCAACCTATATCGCCGAATCCGCACCGCCCGGCCGTCGCGGTTTCTTCGGCTCCTTCACCCCCGTCGGTTCCACCCTCGGTTTCGCTGTCGCCGCTGCCGTCGTCGGCGTGGTCGCCCTGCTCACCACGGACGAGCAGATGGAGTCGTGGGGCTGGCGTATCCCGTTCCTGCTCGCACTGCCTCTGGCCTGGGTGTGTCTCCGCGTCCGGATGAAGCTCGAGGACACTCCCGAATTCGAGGAGATGGCCGAGAAACAGCAGGTCACCAAGAGTCCGCTGCTCGACACCGTCACCAAGAACCCGTGGTCGGTCGCCCGCGTCGTCGGCGTCGCCATCGCCATGAACGGCTCCGGCTATATCGGCCTCACCTACTTCAGCGTCTACCTGATCAACGACCTGGGCTTCTCCAAGGACTCCGTGTACTGGCTCTCGGCCATCGCTATTGCCCTGGCCTGCTTCACTTTTCCGCTCAGCGGCATGGCTACCGACAGGTGGGGCCGCAAGCCGGTCCTCATCGGCGGCTACCTCGCCTACGTCGTGATAGCGCTACCCGCCTTCATGATCATGGGCGCGACCTCCAGCATCCTCGTCATCGGCATCGTCTACTTCTTCTATATGGCGCTGAACGGCGTGGTCCAGGTGCCCGCGTTCCCACTGTTCACCGAACTCTTCCCCCGCACCGTCCGCTACACCGGCGTCTCCCTCGGCTTCAACATCGGCACCATCGCCGCCGGCGGCACCGCCCCCTACGTCGCCGCCCAGCTCGTCGAATCGACCGGCAACGCGATGTCACCCGCCTACTGGGTGATGGGCGTCTGTGCGATCGGCTTGCTCACCGTCGCCACCATCCGCGAAACCAGTCGCAAGGAACTCCCTGCATGACCACCGGTAACACCGGGAATGCCCCGTCCGCCGCATTTGATGAGGGTGCGGCGGACGGGGCGTCCCGCTCCCAAGAAGAACTCGACACCCTCGCGGCGGCCTGGCACGACCGGGTCCGGCACGAACCCGACGCCCCCGCCCTCGTCTACTTCGACACCACCCTCACCGTCCGCGAGGCCGACGACCTCGCCACCGCCCTGGCGGCCGCCTTCGCCGACCGCGGCGTGAGCCACGGTGAACGAGTGGGCATCCACCTCCAGAACATCCCGCAATACGCGCTCGTCCTGCTCGCCGTGTGGAAACTCGGCGCCACCGCCCTGCTGCTCAACCCCATGTACCGCGGCCGCGAACTCCGGGAGTTGATCGGCGATGCCGAACCGGTCGGGATCATCACCACCGACCGCGATGTACCGCAGGTCCGCGAGGACGTCGCCGACAGCACGGTCCGCTGGGTACTCGGCACCGCCGAATCAGAACTCCAGTGCCGCAACGACCGCCGCATCTTCAACGGCGAACCCGCCCCCGCCGAACCCGACCTACTCGGCTTGGCACACCGATACCTCGGCAAACACCCCCCGCAAACCCAGGTACACGGCGAAGACCTGGCCTTCCTCGCCTACACCTCCGGCACCACCGGCCCACCCAAGGGCGCGATGAACTCGCACACCAGCGTCCGCGCGGTAACCACCAGCTTCGCCGAACTCGCCGGCATCACCCCCGGCGACGTCGTCTACGCCCTGGCCCCGCTGTTCCACATCACCGGAGCGGTCGTCATCGGCGCACTCGCCCTCACCGAACGCACAGCCCTGGTCTTCACGGGCCGCTTCCACACCGAGGTCGCGGTCGATGCGATCCGCGAGCACGGCGTCACGTACACGATCGGTTCCATCACCGCCTTCAACGCGATGATGAACTCGGAATACGCTTCGGCGGAACACTTGAGGTCGATCAAGACGCTGTACAGCGGGGGTGCGCCGGTTCCGCCGAGTACGGTCGCCCGCTTCCGGGAACGCTTCGGCCACTACATCCACAACGCCTACGGCATGACCGAAACCTCCTCGGCAGTCACCGCAGTCCCGCCCGGAACGAGCGCGCCGGTCGACCCTGACAGCGGCACTCTCTCCATCGGACTACCGCTCCCGGGAGTGAACGTCGAGATAGTCGACCCCGACGGCCACCCCCTCCCACCCGGCAGCCAAGGCGAACTCGTCGTCACCGGCCCACAGGTCATCCGTGGATACTGGCGCAAACCAGACGAATCCGAAGCCGCCCTACCCGAAGGCCGCCTCCGAACCGGTGACAGCGCGATCGTGGACGAACAGGGCTGGGTGTATCTGGTCGACCGGATCAAAGACCAGATCAACGTGTCCGGGTACAAGGTCTGGCCACGCGAGGTCGAAGACGTCCTCTACGAACATCCGGCCGTACTCGAAGCTGCTGTCGTGGGCGTTGCTGACGAATACCGAGGCGAGTCGGTAGCCGCCTACGTCTCTCTGAAAGACGGCCACACCGCCGACGCCGACGCGCTGATCGCGTTCGCCCGGGAACGCCTCGCGCCCTACAAACGGCCCAGGTCCGTGGGAATACTCGCCGACCTACCCAAAACACAAACCGGCAAGATCCGCCGACGAGCGCTGCGCGAGCACCTGCAAGACATCCGGACACAATGAGTTCCAGCTGATCGGCGACAACGGCGCAGCCTGAGGGACTTGAAAAGCAGAAGGCCTCTACCATCCAGAACGTGTACACGTTCGGGTACACTTTAAGTATGTTGATCGAGACGTGGTCAGTTAGGGAAGCCCGCGAGCGGCTACCGCGAATGCTCGATCGATTCCGCCACGGCGACCGAACACCGGTCGGAGTCGGTTCACGACGCAAGACCGAAGCCGTGATGATCCCTGTCGAAGTCTTCGAGGAGTTGACCGCCGAGCGTACTCGCGCGACCGCGGAGGCCAGGGCGTCGGTACGCGCCGAAGGTCTGACCCCCAGTCCTGAAGCCGACGACATCACGGCCCGATGGTCGCGGGGCGAGATCAGCACCGAGCAGATGCGTCAAATGGTTCGCGAACTGCACGGCGCGACGTGACAATAGACCCCTATCTCGATCCCGAATCAGGTGTATTGAGAAACCGGCTCGGCATCACCGACGAAGAAAAGCTACGCCGCGCCGAGGCCGACCTCACCTACGCGGCGCTGGCCGACCTGCGAATCCGCATACTGCCGGGCGGCTACGATCTACGACACCTGTGCGCATTCCACCTCGACATCTTCGGCGATATCTACCCCTGGGCGGGAGAAGTCCGAACCATCGGCATCGCACGCACAGAACCCTTCTGCCTGCCATCCCATATCGGCTCCTATGCCGCGCAGGTGTTCGGACAGCTTGCGGCCGAGAATTTCCTCCGCGGAGCAACCCGGCAAGTATTCGTCGACCGCCTCACCCATTTCCTCGCCGAAGTCAACGCGATCCACCCGTTCCGCGAAGGCAACGGCCGCGCTCAGCGTGCATTCTTCGGCCAACTCGCCCGCCAGGCAGGCCACCCGATCGATTGGTCCCTACTCGATCCGGTGGAGAACGCCACAGCGTCGAGACTCTCGCTGGTCGGCGACAACAGGCCGCTGCGCGGCCTACTCGACCGACTGGTCCAGCCGGAGTAGCCCGATACGCACGTCATTCGTTGCTGTCTCGGCGTTCGTAGCTACTTCACTGTTCTCGCCCGATTGCGGTAGTCGTCAGGTGTCAGTCACCCCGATACAGCCGCTCGAGGTCGATCAATTTCACATCGTCGCGGGAATCCGCCACGGCGCGCAGTTCGGGGCTGAACGGTGTCGTCCAGGTCCCCGCCTTCCCGCTGTTCACCGAACTCTTCCCCCGCACCGTCCGCTACACCGGCGTCTCCCTCGGCTTCAATATCGGCACCATCGCCGCCGGCGGCACCGCCCCCTACGTCGCCGCCCAGCTCGTCGAATCGACCGGCAACGCGATGTCACCCGCCTACTGGGTGATGGGCGTCTGTGCGATCGGCTTGCTCACCGTCGCCACCATCCGCGAAACCAGCCGAAAGGAACTCCCTGCATGACCACCGGTAACACCGGGAATGCCCCGTCCGCCGCATTTGATGAGGGTGCGGCGGACGGGGCGTCCCCCTTGAGAGACGCGCCCGAACAGTTCGCCACCCTGATTGCCGCATGGAACGACCGGGTCGAACACGAACCCGAGGCTCCGGCCCTCGCCTACTTCGACACCACACTCACGGTGCGGGAGGCCGACGACCTTGCCAACGCGCTCGCGGCTGCTTTCGCGGAACGCGGTGTGGGACACGGTGAGCGGGTGGGCATTCACCTGCAGAACATCCCGCAATACGCGCTCGTCCTGCTTGCTCTGTGGAAGCTCGGCGCGATCGCGTTGCTGCTCAATCCGATGTATCGGGGCCGGGAACTTCGGGAACTGGTGAGCGATGCTGAACCGGTCGGGCTCATCACCACCGACCGCGACGTACGGCAGGTCCGGGAGGACGTCGAAGGCACCACAGTCGGGTGGGTGCTCGGCACCGCGGAGTGGGACCTCCAGTCCCGCGACGATCCCCGTGTCTTCAAATCCGAAACCGTTGCTGCTGGTGAGGGGTCCGCGGGCTATCCTGCCGAAGCACCCGACCTGCTCACTGTGGCCCACGAGTACGCCGGCCGGAAACCCCCGCCGGTCCAGGTGCATGCCGGCGACCTGGCGTTTCTCGCCTACACGTCTGGCACCACCGGCCCACCCAAGGGCGCGATGAACTCGCACGCCAATGTACGCGCGGTAACCACCAGCTTCTCCACCCTCGCCGGCATCACCCCCGGCGGCGTCGTCTACGCCCTCGCCCCGCTGTTCCACATCACCGGAGCCGTCGTCATCGGTGCCCTCGCCCTCACCGAACGAACCGCCCTGGTCTTCACCGGCCGCTTCACCACAGACGTAGCTGTCGACGCGATGAGCGAACACGGCGTCACCTACACCATCGGCTCCATCACCGCTTTCAACGCGATGATGAACTCGGATTACGCCACCGCCGAACACTTCTCCACCATCAAAACGCTGTACAGCGGGGGTGCCCCGGTCCCACCGAGCACGGTCGCCCGCTTCCAGGAACGCTTCGGCCACTACATTCACAACGCCTACGGCATGACCGAGACCTCGTCGGCGGTCACGGCGGTCCCGCCCGGAACGAGCGCGCCAATCGACCAGGACAGTGGCACCCTATCCATCGGACTACCGCTCCCTGGAGTAGCCGTCGGTATCGTTGACCCACAGGGCAATCCCGTCGCCCCCGGCGGCCAGGGCGAACTCGTCATCGCCGGCCCCCAGGTCGTTCGCGGATACTGGCGTAAACCAGAAGAATCCGAGGTCGCCCTTGCAGAGGGGCGCCTCCGAACTGGAGACAGCGCGATCGTGGATGAAGAGGGCTGGGTCTACCTGGTCGACCGGATCAAAGTATCCGGGTACAAGGTGTGGCCTCGCGAGGTCGAAGATGTCCTCTACGAGCACCCGGCCGTGCTAGAAGCTGCGGTGGTAGGCAAACCCGACGAGTACCGAGGTGAGTCGGTTGCCGCGTACGTATCTCTCAAGGGCGGATACAGCACGCACGCCGACGAGCTGATCTCGTTCGCTCGGGATCGCCTCGCACCCTACAAGCGTCCCAAGGCGGTGGAGATTGTTACGGATCTGCCGAAAACACAAACCGGCAAGATTCGTCGCGGGGCACTACGTGATCTACACGCCGCGTCCCGGGCCGTATGACAACGTCTGGGTTGTGTCGAATCATGGTGATCTGGAAGAACACCCGTCGATGGAACCAGCGGGTGCTTGCCCTCGGGTCCAGGTACGGACCAGGAGACCAACGGCAGCCGAGGCGGCCCCTTTCGGGCATTAACAGCGCTCCACTTCCTTCGCCGCTACGAACCCGGAATCGTGAACATACTGAGTCGTGCGTGCTGGACCCCTTACGCTGTGCTGGCTCTGTGTCCCTAGCCGGTGGCTCTGTGGCCCATAGCTCGGAGAACATCGGCCAGCCACACGAGGTGGTATCCGACGACGTGATCTGGATCGGCAAGCAGGTCCTTGATGTTCTGCCATGACTCGGAGAGCTGACCGATCGTCAGATCTGCTGGACTGTCGTAGACGTCGTACTGCGTGGCAGGTGGGATAGACCAGAAGTAGTCTTCCTCCAAGTCGACGGCAGAGCTCTTCGTAGCAGCCTCGATATGGTTCAAGACGATGTCGAACGCTTCTCGCAGCTCAGCTAAGGGCACATGAAGAGGATCGCCGGTCATGTCCAACATTCTGAAGGACCGGCCCGGCATCAGCAGTCGTCAAGCCCGCGCTGCACCTTCAGGCCACACCACATCCACCGCCACCCCAAGCTCCCGCGCCAGCTTCACCACGCTGCCGGTGCCCCCAGCCTCGCTACCCTGCCCATCCCATACCGCGACCAGTCGATCGGTCGCCCCGAGTAGCGCCTCGTTCGCCGCCTCATACGCATCCCGGCCGGCCTCGTCGAAGTCCATCACCCGAATCTCGGCCGCACGTGCCACCAGCTCATCGAACACGGGTGCGTGATCGGGTTTCACCTTGGCCTTGCGGTAGTTCCGGGAGGGCAGCACCACTTCGAGCTGGCCACCGGCGTCAAGTACGGCTTGTGCGAACACCGAATCAGCTCCCCTGGCGATACAGCTCACGCCCACCAAATCGGGAACCTTGGCGAGACGCCGTGTGATCTCCTCACGCACCAGCAACGCGGTTTCATCAGTGATGTTCATGTGCCCGGTGACAGCGACCCGCATTAGCTCACTCCTGTGCGTTGACCAACGGGCGCATTCGGTCGCGTAGTTCAGCTACCGCGACATTTCCCTTCGCCCGCTCTGTTCGTTTGTAGAGTTTGCCGACCTTGACCCGAACCCGATCGGACCGGGTCCGTTCAACGACGTCCAACGCATCATGGCCCACTCGGCAGGCCTCCTCCACCTCGCCCCGGATAACGTGGGCCTCTGCGAGCCCGAGACGATCCAGCGCGGTGCTGCGGATCCGATCCGGACGCCGCGATTGCACGGCCAGTTCGATATGGTCGGCTGCATCACCTGCGAAGACAGGTTTCCGGCGCGACATGTCCAACAGACGACCGCCGATTGTTCCCGCTAGCTCCGCTGCATCGAAGTAGTGCACCCAGAACGGATCTGTCGCAGGCTTTGAATCCGCGAACCTTTCCTTCGCCTGCTCACATGCGCGCCGGAACCCTGATGGCCGTTCGAGTTTGCTCATGGCCCAGGCCTCGCGCGTGTACAGCATCGCCTCGACCGTTGGCGTAAGTTCGCCTGCCCCACGGTCGCGGGCGATCCGGACCAGTTCGAGAGCGTCGGCCGCTCCCGCGTCGCCATCGAGCCCCAGAAGTTGCCGCGCCATTCCGGCAAGCGCGAACGCGCAAAACGCAGGATCGCCCGCGCGGTTCGCTGCGCGGGCGGCGAGCGCATAATACTGCTGGGCTGTGGCCTGCTGGCCGGAGTCCCAGCTCATCGTTGCTGCGGTCTCGGCCAACTGCGCCAACACTCCCCATAGCCGTTTCTCCGCTCGAACGGGCTGCCGCTCCCGCAGTATCTCGTTCACTTCCGCCAGCTGGCCGACGACTGCCTTGCGCCGTAGCCCGCCGCCGAACTGGTCATCCCAATCGCGGAAAGATCGAGCTACGTTTTCGAGCTGCTCAACCTCTTCTATGCCCAGTCCCATCGGCCTGTCCGCCTGCCGCGGAGCGTCGTCGAAGAACAACCATCGCTCCACCGTTTCGAGCAGGACGGCCCCAACCGTGACTCCCAGAAGCGCCTGTGTGGCGTGGCGTCGATCCATTGTCAGGTCTTTGCGGGCCAGTTCCGCTGTCGCAGTTACACAGTCTGTCGTATGCGACGTGTGCCAGGACGACGGTGTTGCACCGGCGGCCGGGTTCTGCCCTCTCAGGTCGGTAGCGGCTGTGAACCGCGCCTTTTGCTCGACGGTTGCGCGGGCCAGCGTCGTGTCCATGATCCGGGCAAAGTCTTCGGAGAGAGTCACCCATGCACCGCGTTGCGCCCACTTCTTGATAGTCGAAACACCGACTCCGGTGATCGTCGAGAACTTCGACTGTGTCATCCCGAGTGCGCGCCGGAGTTCGGTGGCTTCTGCGCCGGTCCACGTAACCTGCATATCCAAATGCTGCCCCTAATGGGAGTCCGGTGGTGTGGACAGTATCCCAGGGGAGACTGCGGTATACCCCAATCGCCTTCACTCCGATGACGGTGCGCGGCGATGGTGAGAGAGCCGCCCGATGCTCGACTCCCCGCGATCGTTGCCGAGCCTGGTGGTCCAGCACCCGTCCCACCAGCCCGTGAGGTGACCCATGAGCGAGACCCTGCCGCTTCCTGTCCGCCGCGCAATGACAGCGACGCTGGAGTTTTGGCACACCATGACTGGGCCCCGGTTGCGGGTCCACCGGCTATGCGAGTTTCGGTTGGTTGAACTCGGTCGGTGACCACTGCTGCCGGAACGCTTCGGGGGTAAGGAAGTTCAGCGATCCGTGCGGTCTGTAGCTGTTGTACTCGTTGCGCCAGTCGTCGGCAAGTACCTGGACCTCGGTGAGCGAGTGAAAGACCTCGCAGGTGAGGAATTCGTCGCGGAATCGGCCGTTGAACGACTCGCAGATCCCGTTCTGCCACGGCGATGCCGGGTCGATGAACGCGGCACCGACCCCGGTGAACCGACACCAATCACGCATGGCATGCGCGGTCATCTCGGTCCCGTTGTCCATGCGGATGTGCGCAGGCTTGCGGCCGGTCGTGGCGATGATCTCGTCGAGCACGCCGATCAGCTGGTCGGCGGTACACGATCGGAAAGCGCGGGTGGCCAGGGCTTCGCGGGTGAACTCATCGACAACGTTGAGGAACCGTACCTGCCGGCCGTCGACGGTCACATCGACTTGAAAGTCCAGCGCCCACATCTGGTCCGGAAACGACGCGGTCATCCGTTGATGCCGACCGGTCCCGACCCGGCGCTTCTTGCGTACCCGCACCGGACGCTTCAACCCTTCTTCACGCCAGAGCCGTTGCGTGCGTTTACGGTTGGCCACCAGGCCCTCGGCCCGGCAGAACGCGTGAGCTTTGCGCCAGCCCCATCGTGGATGCGCTCGCGAGATCGCACGTAACCGCTCCCGCAGCACCCGCTCGGTCTCATCGACGGTCGGTGGGCGCCGCTGCACCGACCGGGACTGACCGGCCACCCGGCACGCACGGCGTTCGGACACCCCGAACCGATCCTGCAGGGCCTGCACGGCCCTGCGGCGACGGTCGGGGCTCAGAAGTTTCCCCGCCCGATCTCCTTGAGCAGGTCGATGTCGAGGGCCTGATCAGCGACCATTTTCTTCAACCGGGCGTTCTCACGCTCGAGTTCTTTGAGTCGCTTGGCGTCCTCGGATTTCATGCCGCCGTACTGGTTCTGCCAGCGATGCCACGTCGCCTCGGAAATCTCGAGATGCTTACACACGTCCTCGATCGGGAACTGCTGCCCGAGCAGCTTCTCACCCTCACGCAGCTTCCGGATGACCTGCTCGGGTGTGTGACGTCGTCGTGCCATGTCGTGATCTATCCTCCTGCGCCCATTCTGGCGCATCAGAACTCTCACAACCGCCGGACCTGCTCACCGGGCTCCAGTCAA
>NZ_BDCA01000044.1 GCF_001613265.1 Nocardia vermiculata NBRC 100427 | reverse complement strand
GGCCGGCACGTTTACGCATACCACCGGAGATCTCGCCGGGGAGTTTGCCCTCGGCGCCGAGCAGACCGGTCAGCTCGAGCTTCTCCATCACGATCTGCTTGATCTCGGATTCGTGCTTCTTGGTGTGCTCCCGCAGCGGGAACGCCACATTGTCGAACAGGTTCATCGACCCGAACAACGCGCCGTCCTGGAACAACACACCGAACAGCTTGCGGATCTCGTAAAGCTCCTTGTTGGAGCAGGTCGTGATATCGGTGCCATCGATGAAGATGGACCCACGCTCCGGGCGCAACAAACCGATCAACGACTTCAGGAAGACAGATTTACCGGTACCGGAGGGGCCGAGCAGAGCACTGACTTCACCCGACGGCAACGTCAAAGTGACGTCCTGCCAAATCCGCTGGGACCCGAAAGATTTCGTAACGCTCTCGGTCCTGACCTCGACGCCCACGCCAACCTCCACGTATCTCGCCTGCGGCCTCGGCCCGGCTCGGGAAGCCGCCCCGTCGACAGTGCAGTATCGGCCGGTAGCGGCAATTGGTGAAGATGTTAATTCATATTCTGCCCCCGCGCTGGGTGTTCACGGGGTAGATATCGCGGGACGCTCGAGGCTTTGTCCGCTCCTCGTCCGCTCGTCGCAGTGACTTGTGCCACCCAGTGGGAGCATTTCGCCGCGGCGCCGGAAGAACAGGCAGGCTCGAGGGCCCGAGCGGTCGGACTCGGTGCATAGGAGGAGACGTGGAGACTGCGAAAGTGCCGGACATGGGAACCCGGCGCACGGATACCGCGACACTGCTGCTGGACCGGCTGGGTGACCAGCGGTTGGGGCTACGCACCCGCGAGCAGGACTGGACCTGGGATGCGGTGGTCCGTGAATCGGCCGCCCGCGCGGAGCTGGCCCGCGCCATGCGCCGCGACGGTCCGTTCCACATCGGCGTGCTACTGGACAACGTTCCCGATTTCATCTTCTGGGTGGGTGCCGCCGCCCTGTCCGGCGCAACCATCGCCGGAATCAACCCCACCCGCGGCGATGCTCAGCTGGCCGCCGACATCCGCTACGTCGACAGCCAGCTGATCGTCACCGACGCCGCGGGCATGGCACGCCTGCGCGATCTGGATCTCGGCCTCGACGCCGACCGCTTCCTGCTCATCGACGACCCGGGCTATCCGGCGCTGATCGATGCGCATCGCTGCGAACCCACCGTCACCGCGACCCCGGATTCGCTGCTGTTGCTGCTGTTCACCTCCGGCACCTCGGGCAGTTCGAAAGCGGTCAAATGCAGTCAGCGCCGCTTCGCGGGTATGGCCTACGGTTCGATCGACAAGTTCGACCATGTCCGTGAAGATGTCGAATACTGCTGCATGCCGCTGTTCCACGGCAACGCGTTGTTCGCGCTGTGGGCGCCGTCGCTGGCACTGGGCGCCACCGTCTGCCTGACCCGGAAATTCTCCGCCTCCGGATTCCTGGCCGATGTCCGATTCTTCGATGCCACCTTCTTCACCTACGTCGGTAAGGCCCTGGGTTACCTGCTCGCCACCCCCGAAGCCGACAACGACAGCGACAACACCCTGGTGCGTGGCTTCGGTACCGAGGCCTCCGTCGCCGACCAGGAGCAGTTCCGGCGTCGCTTCGGCGCGTTCCTGTTCGAGGGCTACGGATCCAGTGAGGGCGCCAATCTGTCCACTCCGGCCGACGACGCCCCGCCCAACGCGCTGGGGCGCCCCACCCATGCCGGCGTCGCCATCGTAAACCCGGAGACCATGCAGGAGTGCGTGCCGGCCGAACTCGACGAGTACGGCCGGGTCCTCAACCCCGAGGACGCGATCGGCGAGATGATCGACAAGGCCGGGGCGGCCGCGTTCGAGGGGTACTACAAGAACGACGTCGCCGATGCCGAACGCGTCCGCAACGGCTGGTATTGGACCGGCGATCTCGGCTACCTCGATGCCGACGGCTTCCTGTATTTCGCCGGGCGCAAGGGGGATTGGCTGCGGGTCGACGGTGAGAACACCTCCACCCTGCTGATCGAGCAGGTGGTGCGCCGTCATCCCGGCGTGATCGCCGCCGCCGTCTTCGGGGTGCCCGATCCACGCTCGGGCGATCAGGTCATGGCGGCGATCGAGGTCGCCGATCCCGCGGCCTTCGATGCGGTGGAGTTCGCGCAGTTCCTGACCGGACAAGAGGATCTCGGCAGCAAGGGCGCGCCCCGGTTGCTGCGAGTGTCGGGAAATCTGCCGGTCACCGGGTCCAACAAGGTGCTCAAACGCGATCTGCAGGAACAGAAGTGGCGCACCGAGGAGTCGGTGTACCGCTGGATCGGTCGCGGCGAGCCGAAGTACAGCCTGATGACGGCGGTCGACAAGGCTGCCCTCGAAGCCGAATTCGCCGCGTACGGCAGGCAACACGTGGTGTAGCCGCTCCGGGAAGCGGAGGCTCACGCCTGTTCGAGGTCGTGAGTTGCCGGTCCCTCCAGCAGCTTTCCGTCGTGTGCGAACCGGGACCCGTGTAGCGGGCAGTCCCACGACTGCTCGGCGTCGTTCCAGCTCAGCACGCCGTACAGGTGCGGGCACACCGCAGACACCGCGGTGGTGGCGCCGTCGACGGTGCAGACGCCGACGGGCCGGGCACCGCGGCGCTCCACCCGGCCCTGCCCCTCGGCGGGCGCGCCGTCGCCGCCGGATCGGATCGCGTCGATCCAGCCGGTGGCGAGATACCGCGCCATGTGGGCGTTGAGCGATGCCGCTTTCGCCGCGCCCGCGAGTTCGCTGCCGCGCCAGGTGCGGTAGGCGTCGGCCCACGGCTGCTGCCCGCCGAGCACGGTGCCGGTGAGTGCCAGCGCCGCCGCGACCGCATTGGTCATACCCCACTTGGCGTATCCGGTGGCGACGAGCACGGTGTCGTTGCCCGGGAGCAGCGGGCCGGCGTAGGGCAGTTCGTCGATCGAGGCATAGTCCTGCGCCGCCCAGCGGTGCGTGGGGTGCGCGCCGGGGAAGTGGGTGCGGGCCCAGTCGATCATCTCGTCCAGATGCGCCTGCGGGGAGCGGCTGCGCCCGACGATGTGCCCGCTGCCGCCGACCAGCAGCAGATCCTCGCCGCGGTGCGGTGCGTACCGCAGCGATCGGGTCGGTGAGTCGGCCGACAGGTACATGCCGCGCGGGAATTCACCGGGCACCCGCAGTGCGGCCGCATACGAGCGGTTCGGTTCCAGCCGGGCGAAGAATCCGCCCCGGTCCAGAATCGGGGTGCCGGTCGCCAGCACAACGGCCCCCGCGCAGATCCTGCCGTGCTCGGTATCGACGACACCGCTGTGCACACCGTGGACGCGGGTGTGCTCGAAGATCGTCGCCCCGTGATCGCATGCCTGCAGGGTCAGGGCCTCGAGCACATCCATCGGATCGAACTGCGCCTGGCGGGGGAGCCGGACCGCGCCGTAGGTTCGCATCGGTAGTTCCGTCGCATCGGTCTGCTCCACCTCCAGTCCGGCATCCGCACAGGCGCGAAACTCCTTGCCCACCAAGGCGGCACCCGCTTCGGTACCGGCGTAGGTGATCGCGTCCTCGCGCTGGGTGGCGACATCGTTCTCGGCGCAGAACCGCAGCAGCCACTGCTGCCCCTGCAAATTGCCTGCGACATAGTCCAATACGGTCCTCGCCGAGTGTTTCGCGGCGATCGCCGACAGATGAGTGCCCTGCAGCAGGCTGAGCTTGCCGGTGGTGTTTCCGGTTGCGACCGCACCGATGGTGCGAGCCTCCAGGACGGCCACCCGCCGTCCGGCACGGGCGAGCAGTAGCGCGGTGGTCAGCCCCGTCAGCCCGGCGCCGACCACGACACAGTCGTATTCCTCGCCCGGTGCGGGGGTCACGGGTACCGAGACCGGGGTGCGGTCCAGCCATAGCGATGTCACCGATCTCGCCTTCCGTCGGAGGTCACGATGCGTGCGGCTCAGCGGGGATTCCCCTCGTGGTCGGGAGGTGCGGGCGGACCGTCGCGGCGGCTGCGGATCCAGCGGTACAGGATCACCGCCGCGACCAGCACGACCAGAACGAGGATCACCAGTAACTCCATATCCAGCCCGTACCCGGCCTCGGCGCCTTCAACCTGCGGCGCGGAGTCTTTGTTCGATGCCCGGCGTCTTTGTTCGATGCCCGGCCGTGTGCCCGCCGAGCGTCGCGACCTCGTACCGGCGTCGCTCGAGTCGGGCGCGGGATCAGCTGAAGCTGCGGCGGTAGCTGTGCGGGCTGACGCCGGTGGTGCGCTTGAAACGGTCCCGGAAAGCAGCGGGGGAGCCGAAGCCGACCTGGGTGCCGATCCGCTCCACCGAATGGGTGGTCGATTCCAGCAGGTGCTGGGCGCGGCGGATACGGGCGCGGTGCAGCCATTGCAGTGGGGTTGTGCCGGTGTGCTCACGGAAACGGCGGATCAGGGTGCGGGTGCTGACACCGACGTGGGTGGCGATGTCGTCGAGTGTGAGTTCGGCGTCGAGATTGTTCTCCAACCACGACAGCACCGGCTCGAGCGCATGGCCACGCGGGGTGGGCGGGTAGCCGTGCACGATGAATTGTGCTTGGCCGCCTTCACGTTCGAGCGGCATCACCGACAGCCGGGCAGTGTCGGCGGCGACCGCGGAGCCGTAATCGCGGCGGATCATGTGCAGGCACAGGTCCAGCCCGGCGGCGGCGCCGGCGGAGGTGAGGATCTGCCCGTTGTCGACGTAGAGCACATCGGGATCGACGTCGATCCCGGGATGCGCGGCGGCCAGTTGCGCGGCGGCGATCCAGTGGGTGGTGGCGCGCAGGCCGTCGAGCAGTCCGGTTTGCGCCAGCGGAAAGGTGCCGGTGCAGATGGAGGCGATGCGGGTGCCTTGTGCCGCGGCAGCGCGCAGGGCCTGGCGGACGGCGGGGGAGATCGGCGCGGCGGGATCACTGGTGCCGGGCACGATGATGGTGTCGGCGCCGTCGAGCGCGGTGATCCCGAACGGCGCGCGCAGGGTGAAGACACCCGCGTCGACTTCGGGCTGTTCGGCACACACCCGAACTCGATAGCCGGGGCGGCCGTCCGGTAGACGGGTTCGGGTGAAGGATTCCACCGGTACGGCCAAATCGAACGAGATCACCTTGTCCAGGGCCAGAACGGCGACGGTGTGCATGGCGAGAATATAGCTCCTCACGGAACTGGATCTTGCGGGAAGTATGCGCAACAGCATCGAATATCGCACGGTGAGGAGCCATTTCCAGCACTCTGTCGATATCCCGTCGAAACCTGGCAGAAATGCCACTGGGAGCAGGGAAGTCACCCCATTAGCGTCGGGGGCTGCCGGTATCGCCGGCAGCTCTCGACGGGGAAAGGGAATCCTGCATGCATGCGCAGATCGTGTTGTTCGACGGCTTCGATCCGCTGGACGTGATCGCACCCTACGAGGTGCTACACGCCGGCGGTGCCGCATCACAGGGGGCGATCAGTGTCGAACTCGTGTCCGCCGAAGGGGCGCGGGAGGTGGTCGGCGGCACCGGGGGCCTGCGGCTACATGCGGCTGCGGCGCTCGACCCGGGCCGCGCCGGGCTGGTGATCGTGCCGGGCGCGTCCGGTCGGGTCGGGGACCCGGAAGACGTGCCCGACCAGGTGGTGGGAGCGGCCGGCGAGTGGAGACCGGACGAATCCGTTCCGGTACTGCTCGGCCGCACTCTGCGCACCGACCTGCCCGAACTGTTGCGTGCCGCGATGGCGAATCCGCAGATCACCATGGCGACCGTATGCGGTGGATCGCTCGTCCTGGCCATGGCCGGTTTGCTCGAGGACAGATGTGCCACAACCCATCACCTGGGGCTGGATCTGCTGGACGCCACCGGAGTACACGCGGTCGCCGCCCGCGTGGTCGACGACGGCGATCTCGTCTCCGGTGCGGGCGTCACCTCCGGGCTCGACCTCGGGATGTATCTGCTCGAACGCGAACTCGGGCCCCGGATTGCGCACGCGGTCGAGAAGTTGTTCGCCCACGAGCGCCGCGGCACCGTCTGGCGCCCCGCAGGCGCGGTCCCCGTCACTGTCTGAACTGCACGTCACCACCATCGATCCGTGAGGAAAACCATGCCCGCCGAAGGTATCTGGGACCTGACCATAGCCACCCCGATCGGCCGCATCGCCGCCGTTGTGGACCTGCGCCGTGACCGCGATACCCTCGTCGGCACCGCACACGGTGCCGACGAGCAGGTGACGCTGCGCGACGTCGTACTCTCCGGCAGCCGGCTCGCCTGGAACCAGGCCGTCACCAAGCCGATGCGGTTGAACCTGGCCTTCGCGGTGACCATCGACGGCGACGGCCTGAGCGGCACGGCGAAGGCCGGCCGCCTGCCCGCCTCGAAGGTCACCGGTGTGCGTCGTCCGGCGCCGGAGACCGTGCAGTGACCGAAGTTCTGCTGTCGCTGCATGTTCTGGCCGCGCTGATAGCCATTGGCCCGGTGACCGTCGCCGCGAGTATGTTCCCCGCCGCAGTGCGGGGGACCGGCGCCGCGAACCCGGTTGTCCTGCACCGTGTCTGCCGGGTCTACGCCGGTGTCGGCTGTGCCGTGCCGGTGCTCGGGTTCGCTACCGCAGCCGCCCTCGGCGTGCTCGGTGACGGATGGCTGTCGGTATCGATCGCGCTGACCCTCGCAGCCGCCGCGCTGCTGGGTGTCATGATCCTGCCCGATCAGCGCGCCGCCCTCGCCGGCGGCGAGGGAATCGAGAAGGTGGCCGGCCGCCTGGCCATGACCACCGGAATCTTCAACGTGCTCTGGGCGACCGTCACGGTCCTGATGATCGTGCGTCCCGGATCGACCACCGGCGCATAAGCGTCGCGACACGGAGACAATTGCGCGTTGCTCGCCGCATCACGGACATACGCGGCATACCGTGGACCTATGCGCACAGCAGTTCACCTGGTGTTGTTCGCCTGCGGAGCCGTGATGGCGGCGGGCGCCTTCGGCCCCTTCCTCGGTTCGGTGCAAGCCCGGCACATCCGTCTCACCGAAATCCGCGACGGCTTCGCCACCGGTATCCCGCTGGAGGCGGTGCAGAACAATGTATTGCAGCTGCGTGAGTCCTACACGGTGGTGCTGCTGATCGTGGCGCTGGTGGTGATGCTCGCGGGCCTGTTCGGATCTCACACGCTGGGCTGGATCGGGGTGCTCGCCGCCCTGGCCGCGCTCGGCCTGGGGGCGTGGCGGTTCGAGGAACGATTCGGCGACCGGCTGCAGCACGATTACAACCACCTGCTCACCGGAACCTGGGGCCTGTATCTGTACGGCGCCGGGATCATCGTCGCGATCATCTGCCTGCTGGTGCCGGAGGAACGGCCGCGCCGTCGCCGCACGAGTGCCCCGCCACCGAAGAAGCAGGCTGCCTGACGGTTCAGGCCGCGATCGTCCAGACGAAGCCGTCCGGATCGGTGAAAGCGCCTACGCCACCGGCGAAGACGACCCGATGCGATCCGGTGCCCTCCGGGGGCACCCCGGCGTCCTTGGCGGCCGCGCGACGACCGTAGAGCGCCAGCTTGATCGATCCTTCGGGCGCTTCGAAGTCGACATACTTGCTGCCGTAACTCTTACCGACGGTGAGGCCGCGCTCGACATAGAACTGCTTGGTCGCCTTCACATTGTCGACACCGAGCAGGATCACGAACTCGTCGACCTTGCGCTGCACCGGCTCCGAATCCTTCTTCGCCGAGGTGGCGATCTTCCACAAGGTCCCGTCCGGAGCCTGCAGCACCCCGCCGTACCCCCAGAAACTCTTCTTCGCCGGCTTGATCACCGTCGCCCCGGCAGCAACGGCGCTGGCAAAGTAACTGTCGACGACGCCGGGCTGTGCGACCACGAGGGACAGCACGCACCCCCGGAACCCACTCGTCGGCTCCTGCGATTCACACACCCGCAGGCGGTCGCCGAGACCGAACGCGGAGTCGTAGAACGCGGCCGCGGAGGTGGCGTCGGCGGCTTCGATGGTGATGGCTTCGATGGTGCTCTGATCAGCGGTGATGTTCATGTCTACGACGATATGCGGGCGCCGCGGCGATTACTTCTCGATTCCTGACCGGTACGCGCGCCCCGCGCGGCGCGACAGCTCGGCGAACGCGTCTCGCAGCGGAGGCGGGCCGACGACCTCGCGGATAACCTCACTTGGGTACGGCCACTCGCTGGTTGTTTCAAGGACCATCGTGTGCTCGCACCCCACGGACGAGTGGTGCTGTCAGGTGCCGTCATGGGCAGCATCGGCCGACTGTAACGGGACTGCGCCGCGCCGGGCTCTCGCAAGCCGCGGCCCATATGCTGCGCTCGTGCCCGGAGGGTGCGAGCGGGACACACGTCGTTGCTCTTCGCGTTGAGCTTGCCGGTGTTCGAGGCGTTCGCGTTCGTTGCGGACGTGGATGCGAGTCAGCACTGCTGCGAGAAGTTCGCCGGCATGGTGGCGGTCGTTGATTCGGGGTGTGCGAGTGGGGTCGATGTGTTCGGGCGCGATCCAGGCGGTGCGACCCGGATACGGAGAGTTTTCATCTCCGGTGATGGTGTGCCACCCGCCTGGGCCGTCGTGAATCAGGGCGTGGCAGCTGTCGCAGGCGAGAACGAGGTTGTCGATGTCGGTGCGCCCGCCTTTGGAGTAGTCGCGCACGTGGTGGACCGCGCAGAAACTGGCAGGCGCATCGCACCCGGGCCGGGAACATCCGCGCAGCGCAGCGATCAACGCCAAACGCTGGGCGGGGGAGGCGAGGCGTTTCATCCGGCCCAGATGTAATGGGAGGCCAGTGCGGTCGAAGACGGCCAGATACGGTCGGGATCTCTCGGCAAGTGTCAGCGCAGCCCTCAGCGGGACCACACTACCGGTGGCGGTGACCGCGACACCCGAATCATGTTCCAGGTCTTCGAGTTTGATCGTGAGGATGGTGCTCACCGGCACGCCGCGATGACTGCCGAGGTCTTCAGCGACCACGCCGGACTGCAGGATGGCGGTCAATGCGTCGTGGTTGCGCTGGGCGGGGCTGCGATGATCGGCTCGTACGGCCTTATCCAGAACGCTGGGATCGGCAGTGTCGATATTCACCTTCGGGCTGTCGGGGTCTTCGGGGTTGCAGATGCCGGGCCGTGCGTACTTTGTCAGCAGCGGATCGAGTAGGGCGCGGAGCACGGGGTCTATGTCACCGCGGACCGACGACATGCCGTCCGGGCGCTGGCGCCCGATGGTCAGCCCGCGCATGCGGGCCCGATCGGCATCGTTGGTGAGACGGCCGTCGGGGTCGAGGTAGGCGATGATCCGGTCACCGACAGCAGAGAGGTCGTCCGGGGACCCGGAGCAGGCGAATTCGGTCAGAAGCTGTTCGGCCGCTTCTCGATCGGCCTCTGCCGCGCCGCGCGGTATCCGATTCATCACGTGCGCGATGCCGTGGACGTGATCGGTTGAGATTTCCCCTCGGGTCAGTGCATCAGCGGCGCACGGGAGCTGCGGATCGCGCACCTCACCACTGAGATCATGGAATTGCCCGACCCATTGTGCGGCCTTGACGCGGCGGCCGGCGTCGGCACCCGACAAACGCAGCGTTTGCATCAGGAATCGCTTACCTGTCTTCACGCCGGCGTGAGCGGGCAGGCCGCGTTCCTCGGCTTCGATCAACAGTCGATGTTGGGCGGTGGCGAGCTGACGAGTGCACATCTCGATTTGCCGCATCACCGCCACCACCTGCTCATCGGAGAGTGCCGTCAGCGGTTGTGCGAGTAAGTCGGTGACCGCGGTCAGCAGCGGTTCCGTGACCGCGTCCGCAATTCCCCGCCCCCTCGAATGCATGTTCGAATGATATCAGTGAACAAACCGCCGTAAAACCCCGGAACAGCTCGGATGTCAGGACCGTATCCGTATTCTCGGCTTCGGCCGGCCCGTCGACGAGCTGCTGTCCGCGCCCTCTTGCTGGTCTGCGACGCGGCCGGGTAGTTGTCTCTCGATTCCTGACTGGTGTCTGTGTATTTCGGGTCGTCTCCCGCCGGCCACCACAGGGCGATGGTGAGGCCGAGCAGGCTGAGTAGTAGCTGTAGCAATGTCAGATCAGCCATTCGGGGGAGGTGTGCATCGAGTGCCGGTCGGCCAGCGGTGGCCGCGCAGGTAGCGGCGCATCGGGGTGATCAGCGCGGCATTGTCGGTAATCAGATGCCGAACCAGGTCGGCATGTTCGAATCCGGGCACCACCACGGCGCGAGCATCGCACTCGGCGGCGTGGCGGGACAGTGCCAGTGCCGTGGCCAGTGGGCTGCTGTCGGTGAAAACGGTGAATACCAAACGGAATCCGTGCCGGGCGGCCAGATCGTGGAGATCCACGTGTGCGGGTGCGATGTCGCGGCGGACGAGGCCGATTGCGGCGGGACGATCAGCGGTGGACATCTGGTACTCCCGCCTCGGTGGTCCAGCGCCGGACAGCACATGCGATCGACTGCAGCAGGTCGAGTGGTGGCGGGACTGCTGCGGGGCCGTCCGGTATCCCGCTGTGGCCGGGGACGCGGATCGGTAGCGGTGCCGGATACGTCGAAATCGACAATCGAACGTGTAAACCATTGGCGTGCATGAGATCCCCTGTTGTTAGATGGTCTCCTGGTGAGCAACCCGGCGCAGGGTCCATCGAGGCAGCAAGGGGAACTGTGCATGATGGACCATCGGTTCGTGGCGCTCCGGGCGTTGATCCGATGTCCCTCAATGAATCTGGGGGATGGCCTGCGCCGGGTGCATGCTCAGTAGACCTGCGTTGACGCCGCCTTGGAAGCTTCCTTCTAGCCGAATGCAGAAAAATCGTGCAACATTCCAGTTTTCGATACGTGGGATTCCAGAGTGCGCGAGACTTCATTCCGAAGCGAGAGGTGAGCGGGTATCAGTCTGGGAGGGACGGATGGGAGACAAGACGAGCGACAGCACTTTCGCGCGTCGGATGCTTGGACGACAGCTCCGACATCTGCGTGAGACATCAGGGGTCAGCGTTGATACCGCCCGTAAAGCGATCGGGGTCGGCCATCAGACCTTGTGGCGCCTGGAGACCGGCCAGTCGACCCGGATCTCGGGGCTGCAGGTACGCGAGCTGTGCCGGATTTACCGGGCGTCCGATGACGTTGCCGAAGTTCTGTTGGAACTCGTTGGCGGGCTCTCCTACAAGTCCTGGTGGTACCCGTTTCGGGAAGCCGTTCCGAAAGACTTCGACCTCTACCTGGGGTTGGAAATCGCGGCCAGTAAGTTCGTCAGCTACGCGCCGACTCTGCTGCCGGGACTCGTTCAGACTCAGCCTTATCGCCGAGCCATGACCTGGGCCGCCAACCCGGGAATGTCGACCCTGGATGTTGAGACGCGTATCGAGATCGCGACACGGAGACAGTCCCGCCTCCGAGAAGATCCTGATCTCACAGTGGAGATCATCCTGAGCGAAGCGGCGTTGCGGCATCGAGTCGGTGGCGGCGCTGTGATGGCTGAGCAGTTGCGGTACTTGGCTGAAGTAACCATGCAGTCGAATGTCTCGATTCGGGTCGTCCCGTTCAGCGCCACGCATGTTGGGCTGGAGGTCGGATTGTTCGTTCTGCTCGAGTTTCCCGAGCAACGAACGGCATGGATGTCGGAGCCTCCCATTGTGTACGTTCAGGGGCATACCAGCGACCAGTACCTGGAGCGACCGGAGGAGATTGCCCGATACCAGGATGCGGTCATCCGGATCGGTCAATCGGCTCTGGACGAGAAGTCAACCAGGGACTTGGTCCTGACGATAGCGAAGGAGCATGATGAACAGCGCTGATCTCATCGGGGCACAGTGGTTCAAGAGCAGCCGCAGCTCGAGTAGCAAGGAGTGTGTCGAAGCGGCGCACCTCGCGGCCGGTCGCGTCGGCGTCCGTGACTCCAAGAACCCTAGCGGTCCGGCGCTGGTTTTCGCGCCCGACGAATGGGACGCCTTCCTGGCCGGTGCGAAGTCCGGAGCCTTCGACATCCGGTAGCGCCCCATACGGTGCATTCGAAAACGTCCGGCCGACGGCCGGACGTTTTTCGTTGTCAGGGCCGGCTCCGAACACTTGGGGGCCGCTCTGTGTCGGACCCTGGCGCTCAGGACCGCAGGACCGTATCCATCTTCTTCCCCTTGGCCAGTTCGTCGACGAGCTTGTCGAGGTAGCGGATCTTCTGCATGAGGGGGTCCTCGACGTTCTCGACGCGCACTCCGCACACCACTCCCTTGATCAGGGCGGCATTCGGGTTCAGGTTGGCTTCGGCGAAGAAGTCCTCGAAGGTCGTTTCCGCGTCCAGGTGGTGACGTAACGCCTGCTCGTCGAAACCGGTCAACCATTCGATGACCTGGTCCAACTCTGCCTGGGTGCGACCCTTCTTCTCCACCTTCGTCACGTAGTGCGGATATACGGAGGCGAAGCTCGTGGTGAAGATACGGCTCATGCCGTGAGCCTAGTGTCCGGGGTGATGTGACGGCGGTGACGGGCGGGAGGCCGATTGAGGTCTGTGGTGCTGGGTAGGCGAGACCATGTCCGGTGAAAATACGACGGAAGGGGAATTCCGTGTCCGATCAGAACACCGGCCCGCGCGAGGGCATCAAGGGCGTCGTGGAAGACGCCAAGGGTAAGGCGAAGGAAGCAGCCGGGATCGTGACCGGCAAGAACGATCTGGAATCCGAAGGACGGGCCCAGCAGGAGAAGGCCGAATCGCACCGTGAGGCCGCCCAGAAGGAAGCCGAAGCGGAGAAGGCGCGCGCCGACGCGAGGGTCGACGAGGCACGCCAGCAGTCCCATCAGCAGGACCGCTAGCACGCGCGCTCTCGTGAGGAGGTTCTCGTGGTCTCACACGACGTGATCGCGCAGCTACGGCAGGACATCACCACCGCGTCCGACGCCGGGGACGAGGCGGAGGTGAAGCGGTTGGAGAAGGAACTGGACACTGCGCTGGCCGCCTATCGCGAAGACGCCGGCGGGGCCGGATGAGTAGCTCGGCCGACGCGGACGGCGGCGCGGTGACGCAGCAGGAGCTTGCGCACCGCGTCGCCGATCTGGCCACTGCACGTGGCGAGACCGTCGCGGTAGCCGAATCGCTGACCTCCGGCAAGATCGCGGCCGCACTGGGCGCCGCGCCGGAGGCAGCGACGTGGCTGCGCGGCGGTGTCGTCGCGTACCACCCCGAGGTCAAGCGCACGGTTCTGAATATGCCCGATGTGCCGGTGGTATCGCGCCCGGCCGCGGAGGCGCTGGCGAGGAATGTGCGCACCTTGCTCGGCGCCGATATCGCGGTCGCGGTGACCGGCGTCGGCGGTCCCGACCCCAGTGACGGCGAACCCGCCGGAACGGTCTGGTTCGGCACCGCCTCCGAGGCCGGAGTCACCGCATGTTCCGCACATTTCGACGGGGAGCCGGACGAAGTGCTCGACCAAACCGTCCGTTTCGCGCTGACCTGTCTGCTGGACCGTATTTCATAAGCCGCGCATCACTGAATTCTCAACCCGGACAGCGGGTTTCCATCCACATGCCACGGGCGTATGAAACGTGGCCTGGAAGACCTGCGCGTGCAGGCACACGAGTTGACCTGAAGCGTGGTCGAGGTTGCATAGTCGGTGCAGGAGCTCGACCAGCACACCGAGGCAAGGTAGTGGATATGCGCGTGGTACAGGCGGTTCGATTCGGAGAACCGGAGGTATTGGTGCCGACCGAGGCGCCGGCCCCGGTGGCCGGTGCGGGACATGTCGTGATCGAGGTGTCGGTGGCGGCCATCGATTTCGTTCAAACCCAAATCAGGCGAGGCTTTACTCCTGGACCGCCGCTGCCCACCCCGCCGTACGTTCCGGGCGCCTCGATCGCCGGTCGGGTGCGTGCAGTGGGGCCGGGGACGGATCCAGCGTGGATCGGACGTCGGGTGGTCACACACACGGCGAGCGGTTACGGCGGTAACGCCGAGCTGGCGGCGGCCGAGGTGGAAGCGCTGATCCCGGTGCCGGACGGGCTGGGTCTGCCGGAGGCAGCAGCGTTGCTGGATGACGGTGCCACTGCGCTGGCGCTCGTCGAGACTGCCGGCATCCGACCGCATGAGTGGGTGCTGGTCGCCGCGGCAGCCGGCGGGGTGGGCAGCCTGTTGGTGCAGTTGGCGCGGGTGGCGGGCGCGCGGGTCATCGGCGCTGTCGGCAGCACACCCAAACGTGAACTGGTCCGGGACAAGCTGGGTGCAGATGTAGTGGTCGACTATTCTTCGCCCGGTTGGCCGGACCGCGTACGTGCGGCTACCGGAGGTCGGGGGCGAGGGTCGGCCACCTGGGCGCAGCCGCCACAGCAGGCGATCAGAATCCTGGGCAGACCCGAGAGGGACCTGAATGTCGGGTTCATCCGTGCCGGTACCGTCTGACACGGTGCAGGGAACGCCGGTGCGAATCCGGGGCTGTCCCGCAACTGTCACCGAGGAGTGACCCGCCGACGAACGGCCACGGCCTACCCAGGCTGGAAGGCCGGTGGGGAGCGACGATCCGGGAGCCAGGACACCTGTGCCGTGATGTCGGGATAACGCACGAGGATGGCGATGAACAACTTCACAGCAGGTCCGCCCGGCCCGAACCGGCGGCGGTTCCTGGCGCTGGCCGGGCTCACCACAGCAGGTGCGGCGGCATGGCTCGCCGGCTGCGGAACGGATGCGGGATCCGGCGGTCCGCAGGGGCCGCCGCAGAACGGGGGCCGGTTGCGGGCAGTCATCGCGGGCAATTCCGCGAGTTCGGATCTGCTCGACCCGCATCGGGTGGGAAGCTCCGCGGGCGGCGCGGTCTCCAAGAACGTGTGGGACAAGCTGGTCGCCTACGACAACGATCTGCGGCTGCGGTACCGGCTGGCGCAAGCGCTGGAACCCGGCCGCGACGGCAGCGAGTGGCGCATCACGCTCCGGCCGGGTGTCGTATTCAGTGACGGATCACCGCTGACCTCGCGGGATGTGCTGTGGAGTTTCGAGCGGATGCTCGATCCGGTCAACGATTCCGCCGGTGATCTGGCGATGGTGGATATGCCGCGTACCAGGGCCGACGGTGATCTCGGTGTGGTGGTGGGCATGAAGGCACCGATCGCCGATTTCGGATCGGTCCTGGCCGGCTGGTACTGCTACGTCGTCAAGAACGGCACCACGACCTTCGACGAGCGCACTCTGCCGGTCGGAACCGGCCCCTTCGCCCTGTCCTCCTGGTCGCCGGGTGACCGGACGCTGCTGCATCGCAACCCCTTGCATTGGGACGGCCCGGCGCGACTGGACGAGGTGGAGATCATTCAGATCGCCGAGACCGAGGCACGGATGAACGCTTTCCTGTCCGGCGCCGCCGATGTGGCGCACGAAATGAGTTATCTGCAGGCGCATACCGCGTCGTCGAAGCCGGATGTGCAGGTCATCGTGCCGCCCAACGGACTGATGGGTGCCCTCCAGATGCGGGTGGACGTGGCGCCCTTCGACGACGTGCGGGTGCGGCAGGCCATGCGGCTTGCGGTGAACCGGCAGGCCATGGTGGATTCGGTGTACTACGGCTACGGCGAGGTCGGCAACGATCTCTACGGCAAAGGGGCGCCGTTCTACGACGACACCCTGCCGCAACGTCACTACGATCCGGCCCGGGCACGGGAGCTGCTCCGTGCCGCAGGGAAGGAGAACCTGCGGGTCACCCTGCCCACGGCCGACGCCATGCCCGGCATGGTGGAGTCGGCCACCCTGTACGCCGAGCACGCCAAGGCCGCCGGGATCACCATCGAGCTGAAATCCGTTCCCGCGGACACCTATTTCTCGCAGGTCAGCGGAAAGGCGCCGCTGAGTCATATCGGCTGGTGGAACTACAGCCTGGACTACTTCTACGGCCAGACCACGACCAGTACCTCCCCGTCGAACGGGACCGGCTGGAAACGACCGGACTGGGACGCCGGCTTCGCGCAGGCCCGGGCCGCGATGGACCCGGATCGGCGCCGCGAGCTGTATCACGGACTGCAGGAACAGCTCTGGCGCGAGGGTGGCTATATCGTGCACAGCTTCGCCCAGCGACCGGACGCGGCGCACAGCACGGTGGGCGGGATGCGCGCGGGCGTGCCGGGGACCGACGACTGGGCGAACTATTCGACCACCTGGCTCGCCTCGCGGTGAAACCTGATGACACGCTACATTTTCCGGCGTCTCGCGGCCGGCGTCGCCGTGCTGCTCGTGGTCGCGGTGCTGGTATTCGCCTTGTTCGCCGTGCTGGATTCGGATGCGGCGGTGGTGATTCTGTCGCGCCAGGGCGGGGGCGATCCGTCGCCGGAGCAGCTGGCGGCGCTACGTGCCGAACTGGGACTCGACCGTCCGGCGCCGATCCGCTTCCTGGACTGGGCCGGCGGACTGCTGCACGGTGATCTGGGGCGTTCGCTGATCTCGGGTCGCCCGGTGGGGCAGGTACTGGGTGAGCGGCTGGCCAACAGTGCCGCGCTCGCGGCATGCGCTGTGGTGCTGTTGATTCCGTTGTCGATCGGGCTGGGTCTGCTCGCCGGACTGCGCCCCGGTTCGCGGGTGGACCGGCTGCTGAGCATCGGCGCGCTGACGCTGGAATCGGTGCCCGCGTTCGTGATCGGTGTGGTGCTGGTGGCGGTGGTGTCGTTGAGTTTTCGGCTGCTGCCGGCCGTGTCGCTGATTCCGGCGGGGACCAGTGCGTGGAGCCGGCCGGAAATTCTGGTGTTGCCGGTGCTGTGCCTGCTGGCCGGGCTCCTGCCACATCCGATCCGGATGGTGCGGGCGCGCACCGTGGAGGTGATGGAATCGCCGTATATTCGTGCCGCGCGGATCAACGGCGTCGGGGATCGGCGCCTGGCCGTGCGGCACGTCTGCCCGGCGGTGTTGTCGACGGCGGTGCATCCGCTCGCGGGGGCGATCGTGGGACTGGTCGGCGGTATCGCCGTGGTGGAGACGCTGTTCGAGTATCCGGGCATTTCCAAGGAGTTGCTGACCGCGATCGCCGCGCGCGACTATCCGTTCGTACAGTCCACCGCGGTGCTGCTCGCGGCCTTCGGTATCGGTGCGTACCTGCTCGCCGACCTGCTCGCGTTGCTGACCAGTCCGCGGGCGCGTGCCGTGGCCACCGGGGCCGTCGGATGAGGCGCGCCGGGTGGTGGGCGGTACTGGGAGCCGTCGTCCTGATGGTGGTGCTCGGGCCCGTGCTGGCACCGTACTCGCCGACCGCGCCGGTCGGGCCCCCGTTCCGGACGCCGTCGCCGGAGCACCTGCTGGGCACCGACATCGTGGGCCGTGATGTGTTGTCTCGGCTGCTGTGTGGAGGATGGTCGCTGCTGGGGGCCGCACTGCCGGCCTTGGTACTGGCCTATGCGGTGGGCGGTGGGATCGGCCTGATCGCGGGGCTGCGCCGGCGCGCGGACCCGTGGCTGATGCGCCCGGTCGACGCGGTGATGGTGCTGCCGTGGTTCCTGATCCTCGCGGTGATCGCGACCGCCCTGGGACCGGGCACGGCCGCCGTGCTGACCACCGCGGTGCTGGGCTCGGCCCCGTGGATCGCGCGGATCGTCCGCACCGCGGTGCACGATATCGCCGACCTGCCCTATCTCGACGATGCCCGGATGCGTGGGGAAAGCCTGTGGCGCACCGCGCTGGTGGAGGTGTTGCCGAACCTGCGCCCGATCATCGTGGCCGATGCGGGAATCCGGCTCTCCGGGGTGGTGTCGATCGTCGCGGTGGGCGGATTCCTCGGCTTCGGGCAGCGGCCCCCCGATCCGGACTGGGCACTGATGATCACCGAGAACCGGGCCGGATTCGGTGTGCAACCGTGGGCGGTACTGGCCCCGGCGCTGGGAGTCGCCGTGCTCGTCGTCTCCGCGAATATGCTGGGCGACCGGACGGTAGCGTCCGGCAGGCGGGCGGGAGGGTTCCTGGGCCGGCGTGCCGGTGGTGGCTTCCGCGGTCGCTGGACTGCCGGGCGCGCCGGGGCTACTGCCGAGGGCGGCGATGCCGTTCGAATCCGGAGGACGGGACCGGCACCGACCACGGGAACCCCGGGGGAGAACGGTACGCACGGCGGTGTGCCCCCGCGCTCCGATGCTGGTGCAAGGGGGCGCCGAGGGATCGGATCGGATGCTGGTAAGAGGGTGCGCGCCGAAGGGCTCGGCGTGCACACGGCCTCGGGTGCAGTACTTCTGGAGGGCGTCACGGTCGGTGTGGGCGCAGGTTGCGGCTTGGCCGTGGTGGGAGCATCCGGTGCCGGAAAAACCACATTCGCCGCGGCATTGCTCGGGGCATTGCCGTCGGGGCTCGGGGCGGCCGGGGAGGTCGAGCTGCGGGTCGACGACATGGGCCGCCGCAGAGTGGGTTTCGTGCCACAGGATCCGTCCACCGGGCTGAATCCGGCACTGCGGATCGGCACGTCGATCGGGGAGATCGCCCGGTTGTACGGGACCACGGACACCACCACCGAGGTCGAGGCGGCGCTGCAACGGGTCGGCCTGCCACACGATCGTGCCTTCCGGCGCCGGTTCCCGCATCAGCTGTCGGGCGGCCAGCAGCAGCGGGTACTGCTGGCCATGGCGCTGCTGGGCGATCCGGCGCTGGTCGTGCTGGACGAACCGACCACCGGGCTCGATGCCCGCACCCGGTCCGGCATCGTCGCCACCCTGGCCGAGCTGCGCCGCGAATCCGATGCGGCACTGGTGATCATCACCCACGACCTGAACGGTGTGGCACCGCTGATCGACGAGGTGCTCGAGCTCGCCGACGGGCGGATGCAGACGCTGCAACCACTGGCGGCGTATCTCGCACCGCCGGCGGTTGACCTGTCGGCCGAGCTGCTGTCTGCCGGTGCGGCGACCCTGGACGATGTACGCGAACCGTCCGCGACCGTCGACCGCCGGGAGAATGCGCCTGTCGAGCAGCCGAGTGTGGCGCTGACGGTCGGGGGATACGACCCCGGCATGCGGGCCGCGGGTGACACGGCAGGGGCCGGCACGGGATCGATACTGCGGGTGCGCGGGCTGAGATTGCGATATCGCTCGCATCATGTGGCGCACGGTGTTTCGCTGGATCTCGCGGTGGGCGCCGGCCTGGCCGTGACGGGGCGTTCCGGCAGCGGGAAGACGACGCTGGCTCGCGCACTGGCCGGGCTGCATCCGGCGTCGGCCGGCACCCTGTGGCTGGACGAGCAGGCGCTGCCACTGCGGCTCGAGGCCCGCCCAGCACCCCAGCTGCGCGCGATCCGGTTGATCGCGCAGAACCCGGCCACATCGCTCAATCCGGCACACCGGGTGGGTGCACAGCTCGAGCGACCACTGCGGCTGTTTCGCGGGATGGACGGCGCTGCCGCTGCGGCCGAAGCCGATCGTCTGCTGATCTCGGTCGGGCTCGACCCCGCGCTGGCCGCCCGCCGCCCGGCCGCGCTGTCGGGTGGGCAGCAGCAACGGGTCGCGCTCGCCCGGGCGCTGGCCGCCGAACCGAGCGTGCTGATCTGTGACGAGATCACCGCCTCGCTGGATGCCGAATCGCGCCGGATCGTCGTCGATCTGCTGGCCGGCCTGCGCCGCAACGGAACGGCACTGATCGTGATCAGCCATCAGGAACAGGTACTCGCGGCACTCACCGAATCCGAGCTGTCCCTGGATGCGGCACCCGCATCGTGTGCCGGGGTGCCTTTCGTTGCGCCTGCGGCCGTGACCCAACCATGATTGAATCAACGCTTGAAACCTGTTCTAATCTGCGCACGTATCAACAGGGCACCCGGACCTGACCGGGGGACCGGAGGGATGGGCTGATGGCCGAGAAGACCGTACTGATCACCGGGGCCGGCGGCGGTCTGGGCGGGGCGGCGGCGACGCTGTTCGCGCAGCGGGGCTGGACGGTACTCGCCGCCGATCTGCGCCCGCCCGACCCCGCACCCAATGTGGTGCCCATCGAAATCGACGTCACCGATACCGACTCGGTGAACGCGGCCGTCGCGGTGGCGCAGGAGCACGCACCCGACGGCCTGGACGCGGTGGTCACCTTCGCTGGCTGGATGTTCGTCGGATCCCTGGTCGAAGCCGACGACGAGGATATGCGCCGCATCTTCGACATCAACGTGCTCGGCACCTACCGGGTGATCAAGGGGGCGTTCCCGCTGATTCACCGGGCCGGTGGGCGGGTGGTGACCATCAGCTCCGAAACCGGTTGGCAGAAGGCGCTGATGCTCAACGGCCCGTACGCCATGACCAAACACGCCGTCGAGGCCTACACCGACGCGCTGCGGCGTGAGCTGATGTTCCTCGGCATCCCGGTCAGCACGGTGCAGCCCGGCCCGTTCCGCACCAATATGGTGGCCGGGATCCGGGCGAGCTTCGATCGGGCAGCCGGTAAGTCGACCTACTTCAAGGGTTTGACCACTCGGGTCGGCGATATGGCGGTCCAGGAGCAGGACAGCGCGCACGATCCGTCGGTTCTCGCCGAGGCGGTGTGGCGCGCGGCGACCGCCGACCGCCCGCGCCGGCGCTATTCGGTGCGCCCGGATCTGCAGCGCCGGATCATGAATCGGGTGCCCGATGCCGTGCTGGACCCGCTGCTGCAGAGGCTGCTCGGCCCGGCCGACTAGAAATATGCACCCGACGGCGGCCGCGCAGGACGCATGCCGTGCCGCCGCCGGTGCGGGCCCGATCAGGTACGCAGACCGGCGCGCGTGATGGGCGGCACGAGAATGCCGACCGGTTCACGATGCCACCAGACCCGTTCGGTACGTAGTTCTCTCGGCGTACTGAAGGTGTACAGATAGTGGCGCACCCGCACCGCCCCGGGCGGGGTGTCCGGGAACGGGTTGTGGCGCAGTAGTTTCACGGTGTCGGAATCACCGTCCAGTAGTCGACGCAGGAACGGCCCGAGCCACGGGCGCGCGAAACCGGGATTCACGGCAGCGAACCACATCAGCCAATCCAGCCGCAGGTGGTACGGAGCCCACTGCCTCGGGATCCGATGCGGCGCACCGGGTTTGCCCTTGAACTCGTACTCCCGCCACACGGTGTCCGCGGTGAGGTCGGTATCGAGGGTGCCTTCGACCACGAGTTCCGAGCGGGTGCGTTCGATGATACCGAAAGCGCCGTAGGTGTTGACCAGATGATAGGGGTCGAAACTGGCGTTCATGTGCTGGTTTCCGGACAGCAGGTTACGCACCGGCCGATAGCTGAGCACCACGACCACGGCGCCGTACGTCAGGACCGTGATCGCGAACCACAGGGGTGGGTCCGGTAGTGCCGGGGCCTGCGGCAGCGGCAACACCGCCCCGGCGACACGGGCGTCGATCGCCGTGCAGGCGAGCAGAATCGTCAGCCAGTTCAGCCAGGCGAAGTTGCCCGACAGCACCAACCACAATTGGGTGGCCACGATGATCGCCGCGGCGATGCTCGCGATCGGCTGCGGCGTGAACAACGCGAACGGGACCACCAGCTGGGCGATATGGTTCGCGGCCACCTCCACCCGGTGCAACGGCTTGGGCAGGTGATGGAAGAACCAGCTCAGTGGCCCAGGCATCGGCTGGGTTTCGTGGTGGTAATACAAACAGGTCAGATCGCGCCAGCAGGGGTCGCCGCGCAATTTGATCATCCCGGCGCCGAACTCCACCCGCCACAGCAGCCAGCGGGCCAACCACAGCACCAGCAGCGGGGGCGCGGTGCGATCGTTGCCGAGGAAGATGGCGAGAAATCCCGCCTCGAGCAGCAGAGTTTCCCAGCCGAAGCCGTACCAGACCTGCCCCACATTGACGATGGACAGGTACAGCACCCACACCACCGACCACGCCAGCATCGCCACCGGCAGCGGAACCAGATCATCGGCACCGGTGATCAAGGCGAGGGCGAGGGCCGCGCCGAACCAGGCCGTCCCGGCGAAGAACCGGTCGGAGTAGTGGAGGTGAAAAATGCTCGGTGACTGCCGTGCCGATGCGCGCGCGAGGAAACGCGGCACCGGCAGCATGCCGTGCCTGCCGATCAGGGCCCGGAACTGGAGTGCGGCACCGGTGAACGCCAGCAGATACACCACCGCCAGGCCACGCTGGAACACCTCCCGCGCGAACCAGTACTCCGGTGCCGCCAACCAGTGCATGCATCACCATCCTCGGGTCGAGTGATGGGATACCCGTTCCGGGCGGCGAGATTCAGCCCTTGAAGTACACGAGCTGATGACTGGTGGCCAGCGGCGTGCCCGCGACACCCCACAGCTGTGCGGTCTGGTCGAAGAACCCGTCGCCGAAATGCTGCGCACCGGCGGTGGCGAGAACGGGCTGCGCACCCTGCTCCGCCAGTGTGGTGGCGTCGGCGTGGAAATACACCGTGAGCGAGACCGTGCTTGCCGGGACCATCGTGCCCTTGCGCACCATCACCCGCGGAATGAACACATCGCTGAGCGCGGTGAGCGCGAGCTGGTCCAGCGGGCGGGGCGGGGTGTCACGGACCCACAGTGTGGTGGTGGAGGTGGGCTGTTCGACCTGTTCCCCGGCCAGCGGGCCGTGGCCCTCGACGAAACGCATCTCGTAGTTGTCCATCCACACCGGGAATCCGGGTGGGGTGGTGATCGCCACCGATTCCGGTGCCGGCGCCGCGGGCGCGGTGATTTCGGTGTCGGACCAGCTCGCGCGCCGGGCACCGCAGACCACGGTGGCGGTGGTGTGCACCGCGTCGCCCTGGCTCAGGGTCAGCATCCAGTGCTGCGTGCTGCGGTTGGTACGCACGAGCCGGCTCTCGATGGTGAACGGGCCTTCGGCGATCGGGCCCGCGTAGTTGACCGTGATCGATACCGGTTCGCCCGCGCAGCGCGGGTCGTCGAGCACGGCCCGCAGCGCGGTCGCGGCGGTGACACCGCCGAAGGGGCCGACCATGTTCGCATACGGCGCGGTGGTGCGACCCTCGTAGCGACCCGCACCCGCGGCCACCAGCTCGGTGGCGAGATCGAATGGGTGCGTACGGATCTCGGTCGAATTCACGGCAGTGTTTCTCCTTCGGGCGGGGGAATCGGGTGATCCCGGTGCGGGGCGATCGCGGCGGATACCAGGGTGTCGAGCTGGGCACCGATGCGGTCGAGGGGTGCGGTACTGCGTTCGGCCCGGCACATCGCGAGACTGCCCTCGAATGCGGCAATGATCAGCGTCGCGGTGTTCTCGGCGGTGACCGGATCGGCGCCGTGCTCACGCAGCGAGGCGGCCAAGAGATCGGTCCACCGGGCGAACGCGATCGCAGCAGCGGCGCGGGGTGCGCCCTCGGCATCGGGGACATCCTCGATCGCTACTGCCAGTACGGGGCAGCCGGCGCGGAACTCGCTGTCGAGTATGTTGCCGCGCCATTCGGTGAGGAATGAGCGCAGGCCGTCGACGGGGCCCCGTTGCAGCGCGCGGGCGAGTGCGTCCGAGATCATCTCGCCCGCGAAGGCGACGGCCTCGGTGGCCACTTCGGATTTTCCGCCGGGAAAATGGTGGTAGGTGGAACCGAGCGGAGCGTGGGCGTATTTGGCCAGGTCGCGGACGCTGGTCGCGGACAGTCCGCGGCGGCGGATCATCTCGGCGGCGCCGGCGACCAGCCTGCTTCGTGAATCCCGGGGCGTGTTCGCTGCCGGCCTGTTGGTCATGCCCACCTCCCTGTCTATAACGAACGTTATACCGCATTCGCGGATCGGATTGCGGGGCGGTGTCGGTGGTACACCGACCACGACTGGACCAGACACCCACGATCGTGCCCGTGCCGCGGCCGCGGCGGGCGGTGAGGAAGGCAGATGACCGGCACGGACGGCCAGGACAACGGCCCGCGCAACGTCGCGCAGAAATTGATCGGGAGCCATCTCGTTTCGGGACGTATGGTGCCGGGGGAGGAGATCGGCATCCACATCGATCAGACCCTGACTCAGGACGCCACCGGGACCCTGGTGATGCAGGAACTCGAGGCACTGGGGCTGGATCGGGTGCGGACGGACCTGAGCGCCCAGTACGTCGACCACAATCTGCTGCAGACCGACGACAAGAACGCCCAGGACCACGAGTTCCTGCTGTCGGCCTCCCGCCGCTACGGCGTGTGGTTCTCCAAACCCGGTAACGGTGTCTCCCACCCGACACATATGCAGCGGTTCGGCAAACCCGGCGTCACCATGGTCGGCTCCGACTCCCACACTCCGGCAGCCGGATCGCTGGGCATGCTCGCCATCGGCGTCGGCGGGCTCGAGGTGGCACTGGCCATGGCCGGCGAACCGCTGCACATCACGATGCCGCAGATCTGGGGTGTCGAGCTGACCGGCGAGCTGCCGCCGTGGTGTTCGGCCAAGGACGTCATCCTGGAGATGCTGCGCCGCCACGACGTGAAGGGCGGCGTCAACCGGATCATCGAATATCACGGCCCCGGCCTGGCCGGGCTGACCGCGATGGACCGGCATGTGATCGCCAACATGGGTGCCGAACTCGGCGCCACCACCACGGTGTTCCCCGCCGACGACGCCGTGCAGGAGTTCCTGCGTGCCGAGGACCGCGCCGGCGATTTCAGCGAACTGCGCGCCGACGAGGGAGCCGGCTACGACATCGAGGAGCACATCGACCTCACCACGATCGAACCGTTGATCGCGAAACCGTCCTCACCGGGTGATGTGGTGCCGGTGCGGGAGGTCGCCGGTGAGCCGGTGGCGCAGGTGGTGATCGGTTCGTCCGCGAACCCCGGCCTGCGTGATTTCGCGATCGCCGCCGCCATGGTCACCGGCCGCCAGACCCACAACGACGTCAGCTTCGACGTCAACCCGACCTCGCGGGAGATCCTGGAAGATCTCACCCGGATGGGCGCGACGTTCGAACTGATCCGCGGCGGGGCCCGCATCCACCAGTCCGGCTGTATGGGCTGTATCGGGATGGGGCAGGCTCCCGCGGTGGGCCGCAATTCGCTGCGCACCATGCCCCGCAATTTCCCGGGACGTTCGGGCACCGACGAGGACTCGGTGTGGCTGTGCTCGCCGGAGACCGCTGCTGCGTCGGCGCTGACCGGGCAGATCACCGATCCGCGTGATCTCGCCGAGGATCTCGCCCTCGACTACCCGGCATTGGATCTGCCGAGCCACGCGTCGGTGAACACCGCGATGCTGGTGGCGCCGCTGCCGGCCGACGAAGCGGCAACGGTGGAACTGGTGAAGGGGCCGAACATCTCGGCGCTGCCGGTCTTCGACCCGCTCCCGGATGTGATCGAGGCACCGGTGCTGCTGAAGGTCGGTGACAACATTTCCACCGACGACATCTCCCCGGCCGGGGCACGCGCACTGCCGTACCGGTCGAATATTCCGGCGCTGGCCGAATTCGCCTTCATCCGTATCGATCCCGAGTACCCACGCAAGGCAGCGGAAATATCGAGTGGCACCGGGCACGTCATCGTGGGTGGAGAGAACTACGGGCAGGGTTCCTCGCGTGAACATGCCGCGATCGCGCCGCGGTACCTGGGTCTGCGTGCGGTGCTCGCGAAATCCTATGCGCGCATCCACTGGCAGAATCTCGCCAACTTCGGCATCGTCGCCCTGGAGTTCGACGATCCGGCCGACTACGACCGGATCAGCGCCGGGGATGTGCTGCGTATCGACGGATTGCGCGAGGCGCTGGCGGCCGGAAAATCGGTGCCGGTGCACAACGTCACCGCCGGTGTGGATATCGCAGCCCGTCACCGGCTGTCGGAACGGCAGGTGCGTGACGTGCTCGCCGGCGGAATCATCCCGCGCCTCGCCGCAGCCACGTGAGTCCGGCTACTGCACCAGTTTTTCGCTCTTCAGCCAGTCGTAGGCGACGTCGGCGGGGTCTTCGCCGTCGATGTCGACGCGTGCATTGAGGTCCTGCATCAGATCGTTGGTCAGGCGCTCGGACAGGGTGGCGATCAGGGGCCGAATCTGCGGGTACCGGTCGAGGATTTCCTCGCGCACCACGGCGGTTCCGCTGTACGGCAGGAAGAACTTCCGGTCGTCGTCGAGGACGACCAGATGCAGATTCTTCACCCGGCCGTCGGTGGTGTAGATCATGCCGAAGTTGCACGGCGAACTGTTCGCCGTGGCGGTGTACACCACGCCGGCGTCCATCCGGGTGACGTTCCCGGCCGGAACACCGTCGGGAGTGTTGTAGGGGATGCCGTACTTCTCCAGCATCGGCAGGAAACCGTCGCTGCGGCTGAAGAATTCGTCGTCGACGCAGAAGGTGCGATCGGCCACGGGCAGCGCCGCCACATCCGAGAGCGAGTGCACCCCGAGCCGCTGCGCGGTGGGCCCGGACGCGCCGAATGCGTAGGTGTCGTCGAAATTCGCCGGTGGTAGCCAGATCAGCTGGTTGTCGCGCTGCTCCACGTCGTGGACGCGCTGCCACAGTTCGTGCGGGTCGGAGATGATCTCGGTCTCGTTGTGGTAGGTGACCCAGCCGGTGCCGGTGTACTCCCACAGCACGTCGGCGTCACCGTTCAACTGGGCCTGGCGTGAGGACGCCGATCCCGGCGCACCGGTCAGGTCGGTGATCTTCGCGCCCGCGGCGGCGAGGTAGGTCGCGGTGATCTTGCCCAGCAGCACCCCCTCGGTGAAGCTCTTCGAGGTGACGACGATCTTCGCGCCGTCGAGCGGCTGCTCACCGTTCGGTAGTCGCGCATCGTGGAAGGTGCCCGACGAACTGACCAGACCGCATCCGGTGAGCAGTATCGCGACCACCGCGGCCGCGAGCGCACCCAGCAGTGCCTGCGGCGCCCTCACGACACACCCCGCGGAGTCGCGGCCAACTCGACCAACCGGCCCAGCCAGTCGATCGTCAAGGCCAGCAGCCCGACCAGAATCGCGCCGGACACCAGCAGTTTGGGCAGGAACAGCGTGACCCCGGTGGTGATCAGGGTGCCGAGGCTGGTGGCGCCGATGAAGGTGCTCAGGGTGGCGGTGCCGACCAGGATCACCAGGGCGGTCCGAACACCGTTGAGTATCACCGGGACCGCCAGCGGCAACTCCACCTGCACCAGGGTGCGCGCGGCGGAGAAGCCGATCCCACGCGCGGCTTCGATGGTTCGCCGATCCACCTGCCGGAGACCGATGATCGTGTTCTGCAGGATCGGCAGGATCGCGTAGACGACCAGGCCGACGATCGCGGTGCGGAATCCGGTGCCGAGCCAGAAGGTGAACAGCACCAGCAGCCCGACCGCCGGCGCGGCCTGACCGATGTTGGCGATATTGACCGCGACCGGCTCGAACCGCGCGAGTGCCGGCCGGGTCAGCGCGATTCCCAGTGGAATCGCCACCAGTACCACGATCAGCGTCGCGATCACGGTGAGTTCGATATGGGAGCGGATGGTGGTACGCAGCGTGGCCCAGGCGAGCGAGGCCTGCTCGGTCGAGGTGAACGTTTGTGCGCGATACCAGAATACGTAGCCGATGCCGATGACCGCGATGACGAGCGGTTCGAACCACACGTCCATCGGAATCGAGCGCCGCCGCGTCACGACGGCTCACCGGAATCGTGCTCGTCGTCGGCCGCGATCACCGGTGTCGGCGCGGGATCGGTTCCGTCGACATAGGTTTCGTAGGACGGGGCCTCGCGGTCGCCGCGCACGTCGGCCAGCTTGTCCCGGATCACCTCGGTCACCGAGCCGATACTCAGCGAGCCGACCACCGCGCCGCGACCGTCGGTGACCAATGTGGCGCCCTGGCTGGTGGCGAGCATGGCGTCGAGGGCGTCGTTGAGGGTGGAGGAACGCGCGACGACCGGCAGCCGGCGATCGAGGAAGTCCGAAACCTCCGGTTTGGTCGCCAGTTCGTCCAGGGTGGGCCAGGATCGGGGCCGCCCGGCCGCGTCGACCACCACCACCCAGGTCTGCCCGGCGGCCTTCGCCCGGTCGATCACCTGCTGGGCGGGCTCGCCGATCCGCGCCGTCACCACCGCGTCGGAGGCGATGTCGCGCACCCGCTGCACCGTCAGGTACGCGAGCTTGGCACCCGAGCCGACGAACTCCTCCACGAACGGGGTGGCGGGCGCGGTGAGGATCTCCTCCGGGCGCGCGTACTGCTCGATGTGGCCGCCCTCGGACAGGATGAGGACCTTGTCACCGAGTTTGGTGGCCTCCTCGAAATCGTGTGTCACCACGACGACGGTCTTGCCGAGTTCGTGCTGGATCGCGATCAGGCTGTCCTGCAGGCGGACCCGGGTGATCGGGTCGACCGCGCCGAACGGTTCGTCCATCAGCAGCACCGGCGGATCGGCCGCCAGTGCGCGCGCGACGCCCACCCGCTGCTGCTGCCCACCGGACATGTCCTTGGGGAGCCGGTCGGCGAAGTCGCCGGGATCCAAGCCCACCAACTCCAGCAGATAGTCGGTACGTTCGGCGATGCGCTTGCGGTCCCACCCCAGCACTCGCGGTATCGCACCGACGTTCTTGCGGACCGACCAGTGCGGGAACAGCCCGCCGGACTGGATCACGTAACCGATCGACTGTCGCAGCTTGTCGGGATGTTCGTGTGTGACGTCGCGGCCGCCGATGAAGATGCGGCCCTCGGTGGGCTCGATCAGGCGGTTGATCATCTTGAGGGTGGTGGTCTTACCGCATCCGGACGGCCCCACGAATGCGACGATCTGTCCGGCCTCGATCTCCAGGTCGAGCCGTTCCACCGCGGGTTTCTCCTGGCCCCGATACCTTTTCACCACCGAATCCAGGGTGATGGCGGCCCCGGTGACGGTGCGTTCGGCGGCCGGGGGGCTGGTCACGTCGGTCATTGGAGTCCCTTCGCGATGGTGAGGCGTCCGAGGAGCACGAGCAGCGCGTCGAACACCAGCGCGACGACAACGATCAGGATGGTGCCCGTCAGCGCCATCTCGAGGGCGTTCGCGCCGCCGAGCCGGGACAGGCCGTTGAAGATCAGCGACCCGAGGCCGGGGCCGAGCACGTAGGCGACGATCGCGGCCACGCCGACGATCATCTGGGTCGAGACCCGGATGCCGGTGAGGATCACCGGCCAGGCGATCGGCAACTCGACGGTCAGCAGAATGCGCCGCCGCGACAAACCGATACCGCGCGCCGATTCCACCAGAGTCGGCGGCACCGAGCGCAGGCCCACGATCGCATTGCCGATCACCGGCAACGCCGCGAAGAACGCCAGCATCACGAACGAGGGGACCACACCGAGGCCGAACGGGACCAGGAGCAGTGCGAGCAGTGCGAGCGACGGGATGGTCAGCGCGACCCGGCTCGAGGTCAGTGTCAGCTGCGACAACACCGGCAGCCGGTAGACCGCGACCGCGACCAGTATCGCGACGACGGTGCCGACGAGCACGGTCTGAAAGGCCAGGGAGGCATGTTGGTAGGTGAGGAACGCCAGCGTGTCACCCCGCCCCCGGATGTAGTTCCACAGATTCACGGGACTCCGATCGTCGGCCACGGGCGCTCAAAGACTAGAGGACCGCACCGGCCGGGCGGCGGCACCACACCGGCCGAGTCGGGGGAGCGGCGCCCGTCGCGGTCCGCTGTACTGCGGTGTCGTCGGCGAACCGGGATTACGGTCTGCGTGATTCCAGTCGTCGCTCGAGTCCCGAGATGACGAGCTCGAGATCGAATGCGAACTGGTCACCGATGCCGGCGGCCGCCTCGCGGGTGGTGGCCACCTCGCGCAGCAGCGGAAAACCGTGTCCCGATTCCGAATTCAGGGTCCGTGCGACATGTTCGGCCTGCAGGTCGATATGCCCGCGCTCGGCCTGGAGAGCTTCCCGCGCCGCCGCGAAGGCGACATCGGCGAGCAGGCGCATGGTGCGACCGGCTTCCATCGCGTCGAAACCGGCCTCGACCAGGGATTCGATCATGTGCTCGATCTCCGCCAGCACCGACATGCCGACCGTTCCGGAGAAGCGCACATGCCAGATCAGGACGCCCACCTGCGTCAGTGCCTCGGCGACGGCGGTGGCGAACAGGCGCAGCAGGTCGCGCCAGTCACCGTCGGCGGGCAGTTCGAGGCGGTGGAACGCTGTTTCGAACGCGTCCAGAGCGACCAGTTCGAGTAGTCCCTCGCGGTCGCTGACGTAATAGTTGAGCGATTTGCGATCGACGCCGAGGAGGTCGGCGACCGCTCGCATCGTCAGCGTCTCCGGTGCGAGAGTGCGTGCCGCCGCGACGATTCGTTCGCGGTTCAGGCGAGGCGGGCGGCCCCGCCCGCGTCGTGATGGCATCGCGGTATCGGCCCCCGGCTTGATTGCGTTCGCGCCGTCCACTCCCTCAGGTTACGGACCGTCGACCGGATATCGGACATCGCGTCCCACCTCGCGACATACGAGTTTCGCGAATATTTTCTCCCGTCGGGGAAAAATGAACTACTCTTCGGACCGGACGATGTGGGCCGTCCGAACGGGGAGTTCAGTCGTGGTTGATCGGAACGGAAGTGCTATGTCTGCTGTATCGCACTGGTCTCGTACAAGCGCTCGAGTGGCGGAATCCCCTGGTGAGTGTGTGCTCGCCGAAGCCGGTCGGCGGGCGCTGCGCTACCGGCTGGTCGTGGTCGCCGCCGATCCGGTCGACGTCGTCACGTGGGCGGGTGGCTGGCTCTTCGATCGGGCGGCCGAGGGCTGGGAGGTGACCGTGGCGGTCGAGTCGCCGGTCGATGTCCGGCCGTTGGCCATTCTCGGCCTGGGCGTCGCCGACCTGGGATGTGTGCTGAGCTGCCGGCAACAGTTGCCGGCACCACAGGCCTTCTCGATCGCCGGTGAGGTCTCCGCACTCGGGGTGGCGGCCCGCGAATGGGCGGAGCGATATATGCGCAGCGCACGGACCGAGGTGCGCTTCTGGGGCGATATCGGTTACGGCGAAAGAGCTTTCCCACACTCCGCGCCGACCCGGTATGTACCCACTCGGGCGGCCGCCGCCTTCAAGGGGTATGCCCTCGATGCTGCGGGCGTGCGGTCGGCGGCGGAATTCGAGTCGTTCCGCGCGGTCGCCGGATCGGTCGCCGGGCCCGGCGTACGCACCCGCCCGGCCGGCTGATCCGCACTCAGCGGGTGGCGGCCACCGCGCTGTCGAGCGCCTGCTGCATGCGGGCGGCCACGGTCCGGGTGATCTGTGCCGGTCGTTCCGGAAAGTCCGCCAGCGGCAGGTCGAGATGGAATGTCGCCCGCCCACCGGTGCCGTAGCTGAGCCCCAGGAAGGCGAAAGCCGGTGCGGCGCCGGCCTTCCTGGCTCGGGCCGCGATATGCCCGACGCCGGTGCCGACGGTCTGCACGCGGGCGGGATCGGTGTCGTTGCAGGTACCCTCCGGGAACAGCACCAGGTCGTCGCCGCCGACCATGCGCTGCACGCACACATCCATCAGCTGCTGTCCGGCATCGTAGGCGGCGCGTGGGCCGTGATCCTTGCCGCGGAACACCGGAATCGCACCCATCGTCTCGATGCGTGCACGCTGTCGCGGTTCGGCGAACAGTTCGTCCTTGGCCAGGACGCGGATATGCCCGATGCGGGAACGGAATACGCTGCGCCAGGCGTAACCGGCGACCATGCGCGGGTCGTCCACGCTCAGGTGGTTGATGACGATGATCAGGCGGCGGTCGGCGTGCATGAGCGCGCGGATCTGCTCGCGTGCACCGGCGGTGTAGTGCACCTCCGGCCGGGCGCGGTAGGCGGTGACGGCGCAGTTCATGCGCGCGCGCCACAGCTGTGGCTGGTGGGTGCGGTAGTAGTCGTAGACGGCGTCGCGGTTGTCGAATTCGACCGGCGGTGGGATGCGGGGTGCGGCGGTCGAGGAGTGCATGCAACCTACGCTACCGTAACTTACGTCATCGTAGGTAGGTTGGCCGTTCACGAATCGGGCCCTGGCCCCGGTGTGGTAGGCCGGGTGCGCGCACCCTCGGCAGCAGGGCGTACCGCGACTACGCTCGGGAAGAGCATGGACGCGTGCCGGGGCAGGGGGTGCGCAACGGAGTGAGCGGCGAGCGAAGGGAGGCCCGATGGCGAGCACGCGACGACAGGTCCGGGTCCGGCGAATCTACGACGATGCCGATCCGGGAGACGGCACCCGGGTGCTGGTCGACCGGATCTGGCCGCGCGGCATCAGCAAGGAACGCGCGCACCTCGACGAATGGTGCAAACAGGTCGCCCCCTCGACCGAACTGCGCAAGTGGTACGCCCACGACCCGGACCGCTTCGAGGAGTTCGGCAGCCGCTATCGGGACGAGCTGAAGGATCAGGAACGCTCCGACGCGCTCGCCCATCTCCGCGAACTCGCCGGGCAGGGCACGCTGACTCTGCTGTCGGCCACCAAACGGATCGATATCAGTGAGGCGACGGTACTCGCGGGCCTCATCGACGGGAAGAAGTAGGCGGACCTGCCGACGTATCCGGTTCGTCGGTGCAGGCGTAGTCCGCTTCAGAGCGGTTGCGCGGTGTGCCGCAGTGTCCAGCCCGGACCCCGACGGTGCAGTGCGGTAGCACTACAGGGTGGGATGTCGATGCGCCAGAACGATTCCGGCGGCGCGGCGAGTGTGACGAGTACGCTCGCGCGAACGATCGCGGGATGGGTGACCGCGACAATGCGTTCGTGCCGGTCGGCGACTGTATCGAGGAACTGTCGGACCCGTTCGATCACCTCGGTCACCGACTCCCCGCCGTGGCCCCGGAAATTCGGGTCGGACATCCACGACATCAGTTCCAGCGGATCGAGGTCGCCCATGGGCCGCCCGGCCCACTCGCCGCAGTCCAGATCCCGCAGCGCGGGGTCGACCGTGCCGGGCAATCCGAGCACGGCGGCGGTCTGTGCCGCGCGGCGTTCCGGGCCGATCAAGATCCGATCGGCCCGCAGCGCCGTGGCGCCGACTGCGGCGCCCGCACGGTCGTCGACCGGCTCGTCGAGTGGAAACCGGGCCACCCGCATCGCCTCGGTCATCGCATGACTCACCAGGGTGAGCCGGGTGACCGAGGCGCCGCGGGTGCTCATACCAGCGGTGCCGGCGCGGTACCCGGTTCGCTGATCCGCCCGAACAGTCGCGGCGCGAGCGTCGCGAATCCGAACCCGATCACCGACCACAGCAGGGCCTGCGCCGCAAACGAATAGAACCGGAAGTAGTACAGATCGTCTGCGGGAAAACCGGGAGAGAGGATCTGCCCGTCCGGACCACGCAGCGGGCCCGGTGTCTCACCGACGGTGCCGAGCTCGCGGTTGGCCGCCAGATGTCCCAGCGAGGGTAGCAGCGCCGCGATCGCGGTCACCACCACGACGAAACCGATGCCGGCGACGACGGTCGCCGACCAGTTGCCCAGTCGCGCTTGCAGTTTACGGCCTGCCCAGACCGCCACCACCGCACCGGCCGCGGAGATCAGCACCATCAGCAGATAGAGGCCCGTGCGTTCTCCGATCGTGTCCCCGTTACCCACCGCGGGCGGGTTGGCCGGATATTTGAAGAACGGGACCGCATACAGCACCGCGAACATCCCGCCGGCCACACACAGTGCGAGACTGCGTGGGCTCAGCTTTCCGACCCGGCCGATGAGCAGGCAGTACACGACGGCGAACAAGGCGCCCATCGCGGCACCGAACACGACCATGCCGAACCCGATACCGAGATTGGCCTGCACCGTGCGGGTGAACAGCTCGGCCTCCTCCACACCGTGGGTGTGGCCGCCGGCCCTGCGCATTTCGGTGTGCGCGGCCTCGCGTGCACCTTCGTAGTCGATGGCTCGCGCGATGATCGGTTCGGCCAGGATCCGGGCGAAGACGAACGCCAACAGCCCGCCCAGGGCACCCAGCGCGACGCCGCGAGCAATGATTCGTTTTTCCATTATGACTGCTCGGTCCCGCACTCAGTGGCAAGGGAAGCCGAGGAAATGGCGTGCGTCGTGGACGAATTCGTGCACGTGCATATCCCTGCCGAAGATCGAGACCGCCCCCTGGTCGATCCCGATGAAATAGAGAGCGAGCAGGGCCAGGACGGTGGTTCCGGCCAGCCACAGCGCCGTGGTGGGAATCGAGAGGGGAATCGATTCGGTACGGGATTCGGGAACGTACGACGTCGCCATGGTGCTCTCCTCCGGGGATTACGCGTCCCCGCTAGACGGTGCTGACCGCGTCGATCCGATGACCTGACTCACATCCACGAGGATGCTCACAGTGGCGCGACCGTCCCGGATTCTCACCGGGTTCTCGAACCGTCGCTCACATAACCATACGAAAACCCAGTTCGGATGGTCAATCGGAGTCCACCGGATCGCTCCCGCCGACTCCGGAGGTGAACTCGCGTACCCGGAAACGCCCGCCCGCATCGGCCGCGAGCGGCGGTGTCGGGCCGCCGGAACCGCTGCGCATCCCGGCGAGCACCTCGCGCAGTGCGGACATGGCATCCACCTGCGGGGACCACTCCAATTCCCGGCGGGCTCGCGAGGTGTCCATGATCGGCAGGCGCATCATCGCGTCGAACAGTTCCACCGGCGCCGGTACCAGGTGCATACGCCAGCCGATCGCGAGAGCAGCGCGCACGGCCGAGGGCGGGACCGCGACCGTGGGCGCGGAGAACAGCTCACCCAGTTTCGCTCGATCGATCACCGGGTCGGCGGCGAGATTGAACGCCCCCCGGACATCGGTGCCCGTCACCGCCGACGCGTAGGCCGCACCGATGTCGTCGCTGTGCACCGCTTGCAGTCGCATCCCCGACGGAACGGGCAGCATCGGCACGAGTTCCGGGCGCAGCAGACTCCCGGGCACCAGCGGGCCCATGAACAGCCGCCGCTGCTGGGCCGCCGAGCCCCGCTGGAAGGTGAACGCCGGCCGCATCCGCACCACCCGCCGATCCGGATGGTCGCGTTCGAACAGATCCACCAGTCGCTCCACATACGCCTTCTCGCGCATGTACCCCGCCGGTGGCCAGCCCTCGGTCGGCCAGTCCTCACCGACCGGATCGTCGTGCCGGGCCGGAGAATACGCGCCGACGGAGGACGCGATGACCAGCGTCGGCACCCCGGCCCGCGCGACGGCGTCCAGGACCCGCTCGGTGCCGCCGACGTTGGCTCGCCACGTCTCGAGGGGGCGGTGTGTCGGCTGGAAGACCCAGGCCAGATGGACGACCGCGTCGGCGCCCCGGAACACCGAGGCCAGATCGGCGTCGCGAACATCGGCGCGGACCCATTCGACCGCGCCGGCCGAAGGGCGCGGCAACCGCCGGGCCAGGCCCACGATCGAATCGACCGCACTGCGCTGCGTCAGCGCCTCGAGCACCGCGCTACCGACATTGCCCGTCGCTCCTGTCACCACCACGCGCATCGGATCACCTCCGGGTCGATACCGGCCGGCACCGCCGCGGCGCGCAGCTCGGTGAGACGGTGGACGGGCCGGGAACCCACATCGGCCCCCTTCTCAGAAGTGCGCCTACCCGGCAGGCCGGTGTGCAAACGGGCTCCGCGCTGTCCCGAATAACGACGGCCGTCGCGGGTAGTGCGAAGGAGTGCGGCTGCCGCGCGAGACCCGCGGCCGGCAGTGCGTCAGGTGTGGTCGAGGAGGTGACGCGAGTGCCCGAGGTGAGTACGCGTTGGAGCGATCCGCCCAGTTTCCGGCACGCGGCGACCTACGTGGGCGCCGTCCTGGTGCTCGCCGCCGTGCTCGCCGGTGCGACATTCGGCTGGGCGGCCTCGCGGGACCGGTGCGCGAACGCCGAGCAGGTGCTCTGCGACACCTCCGCACGCCTGGTGGTCGGACTCGCACCGGGCATCGTGCTGCTGCTGGGTGGGATCGGTGCCTTCGTGATCACCATCCGGCAGTGGCGCGCCGGTCGCCCGTGGCCGGTCTGGCAGGGCGCCGGGTGGTTCCTGTTCGCCGTGATGGTGGTGTACCTGGCGATGGCCGAGGGGGCCGGCTGATCGTGCCTGCCGTTTGACGGCGGGGAGAGCGGGTACGGCGGCAGACGCAGGCAGACGGAGTCAGTCAGGAAGGAGACACTCGTGGCCGAATCGTCCAAGTCCAAGTCCGGGAAGAACAAACACGGTGCGATCACCGATCCGATCTCGACGGTGCTGGAACCCGAACAGCAACGGATCGCCGGGGATGCGCTGTGCGCCACGGTCGTCGATCTCATCGACCTGAGCCTGATCGGTAAGCAGGCACACTGGAATGTGATCGGTCCCCGATTCCGCACCGTCCACGAAGCACTGGACGAACTGGTCGATACAGCCCGCGGATTCACCGACGCGGCGGCCGAACGCGCCACCGCCATCGGCGTCAGCCCCGACGGGCGGGCCCGGACCGTCGCCGCGGATTCGGGCGCCGACCCCTTCCCCGAGGGGTGGCAACAGGACGGCGACGTGATCCGGTCGATCGTTTCGACGCTGGCCGCGGTGGTGCGCCGGCTGCGGGAGCGGATCGACGCCTCCGAGAAGGCCGATCCGGTGACGCAGGATCTGCTCATCGACATCGCGGCCCGCTTGGAGCAGTTGCACTGGATGTGGCAGGCCCAGGCGGCCTGATGGATCGTGACACTCAGGAGTGGCTATGACCCCCGTGATCGACATGTTGAAAACCCACCCGCAGGGCACCAGCGGGCCCGCCACTCTCAGCACCGATGAACTGGCAGCCTGTATCGAGGCGTGCCTGTCGTGTGCCCTGACGTGTTCGATGTGCGCGGACGCCTGCCTGGCCGAAGCAGAGGTGGACCGGCTGCGGCAGTGCATCCGGCAGGATCTCGACTGCGCGGATATCTGCGCGGCGACCGCCCGGGTGCTGGCTCGCCAGACGGGCTTCGATCCGCTGGTCGCGGGGCCGCTGGTGGCGGCCTGTACGACCGCGTGCGCGTCATGTGCCGAGGAGTGCGCATCCCATGCCGAACATATGGCGCACTGCGCGATCTGCGCCCAGGCCTGTCACCGCTGCGAGCAGCTGTGCCAGGCGATCCTGCCCAAACTGGGGCCGCCGGCGGAAGTGTCGCGGTGACCAACAGCTCTCGCCCTGATGACGGGTCGGGTTCGGTACGTCCAGGACGGCATCCACCGAGCGCTATACGTGAATCGGAGGAAGCGTGAAGATTGCGATGGTGTCCGAGCACGGCAGTCCACTCGCCCCGCTGGGGGGTGTCGACGCGGGCGGACAGAATGTGCACGTCGCCGAACTCGCCGCGGGGCTCACCCGGCTCGGTCACGATGTGCGGGTATACACCCGCGGTGACGACGTGGCACTGGCCTCCGAGGTGATCGTCGCGCCGGGGTATCGAGTCGTTCATGTTCCGGCAGGGCCGCCGCATCGTCTGGCCAAGGACGATATCCCGCCGTATCTCGGCGAATTCGCCGATTTCCTGCATCGGCACTGGGTGGTGGATCCGCCCGAGGTGGTGCACGCACACTTCTGGATGTCGGGAATCGTGGCCGAACGAGCGGCCCGCGACCTCGATATCCCGGTGGTCCTGACCTTTCACGCCTTGGGCACCGTGAAGCGACGGCACCAGGGACCGGCCGACACCAGTCCGCGATTCCGGATCGCTGCCGAACGCGTCGTCGCGGCCGAGGCCACGCATATCGTCGCCACCTGCTCCGACGAGGTGCACGAACTGGCGAAGATGGGCGTCGCACAGTCGCGCACCTCGGTGGTGCCGTGCGGTGTGGACCTGTCGCTGTTCACCCCCGACGGGCCGGCCGAGGATCGGCGGTACCCGCACCGCATCGTCTCGGTCGGGCGCATGGTGCGACGCAAGGGCTTCGACACCGCGATCGCGGCCTTGTCCGAACTACCGGATACGGAGTTGGTCGTCGCGGGCGGATCGACCGATGCCGAGGATGCGGCCGAACACGCGCGGTTACGCGCCGTCGCGGCCGAATACGGAGTGGCACAACAGGTCCAGCTACGTGGTTCGGTTCGGCGCATCGATATGCCGGCGTTGTTGCGTTCGGCGGATGTGGTGGTGTGCACACCCTGGTACGAGCCCTTCGGCATCGTTGCGCTGGAAGCGATGTCTTGTGCGAAGCCCGTGGTCGCCACCGCCGTCGGCGGGATGCTCGACACGGTCCTCGACGGGGTGACCGGTCGTCTCGTTCCGCCCGACGATCCCGCCGCCCTGGCCGAGACACTGTCCGGTCTGCTGGGCGCCGAACGGGAGCGGCGGACCATGGGCGACGCGGGGCTGCAGCGCGCCCGCGCTCGCTATTCGTGGGACCGGGTCTCCAGAGACACCTCGGCGGCCTACCGCCGTGCAGCAGCGACGGCCGGGGCCGGCGATATGGCCTGGTCCGTGCACTGACACCACTGTTCACCGATATCAGGAGGAATAGCCGAATGAACGAATCACGTCGTGCGCGCGGCGATGTCACCGGCGCCCGCGCCGAGACGGAGGCGTTTTGGCAGTGAGCTCCATTCCGGCAACGGCTCCCACCCCGATACGCGTGCTGGTCTGGCACGTGCACGGGTCGTGGACGACCTCCTTCGTACACGGCAGCCACACCTATCTGGTGCCGAGTGAGCCGGAGCATCCACCGTGGGCATTGGGCCGCTGCGGACGCCCGTGGCCGGACAACGCCGTCGAGATCTCCCCGGCGCAGCTGGCCGGTGAACCGGTCGACGTCGTGGTCGTGCAACGCCCCGAGGAGTTCGAGCTGGCCCGGGACTGGCTGGGCCGGGTGCCCGGTCCGGAGATTCCGGTGATCTACGTGGAGCACGACACGCCGCGCGAGCATGCGGCCACCAGCCGGCATCCGATGGCCGACCGTGGTGATGTCACCCTGGTCCACGTCACGGATTTCAACCATTTGATGTGGGACAACGGCCGCTGCCGGACAACGGTGATCCCGCACGGAGTGGTCGATCCCGGCTACCGGTACACCGGTGAACTCGACCGCGCGGCATCCATTGTCAACGAGCCGGTGCGGCGGTGGCGGATCACCGGAACCGATCTGCTCGAGGAACTGTCCCGCGTCGTACCGATCGACGTCTTCGGCATCGACACCTGCGAATTGCACAAATGGGAACACTGCCCGGCCACCCAGGTGTACGGCGCGGGTGATGTCGGCCAGGAACAGCTGCACAGCGAGATCGCCCGGCGCCGGGTGTTCGTCCACACGGCACGCTGGACCTCACTGGGACTGTCCCTGCTCGAGGCGATGTTCGTCGGGATGCCGGTGGTGGCGGTCGGCACCACCGCGGCACCGTGGGCGGTGCCGAAACAAGCCGGCGTGGTCTCCACCGACATCGACGAGCTCGCCGCCTCGATCGACGATTTCGTCGGCGACCCGGCTCTCGCCCAACACACCGGCCTCGCAGCACGCGACTGGGCGACAACACATTTCGGCCTCGCGCCGTTCACACAGCGATGGGATCGGCTGCTCGCCGAGACCGTCGCCGAATTCCGGACGTAGCGAGCCGTAGCGAACAGCAAGGGGCATACGGTGCCCCGGACAGGACGCGATCATGTCGACGATGGACCCGGATCCTTCCCGGACTCCCGACCTCGAGCCCGGCGGTGGTGTGCCCCCGGGTTCCACACCACCGGAAACAGCACAAACTTCGGGGCTGTCGGCGCCCGAGCCGCGTACCCGTCATCGGTTCCCGCCCACCGGCGTGACCGCTGTCGGCGTGACCGTCGCCGTCGTGATCGTCTTCCTGGTGGTCGCGATCGCGCTGATCGTCACCCTGGTCTGAGGCCGGGGCCGGATCGACAGCTCGTTCCGAGGCCGCCGCCCCGGCGGCCTCGGAACTTCGCCGTCTCAGTGAAGCGCCTCTCGGTGAAGCACCGTAGCCGAAGGCCGGGACCGAGGCGGTGTAACCCGAGGTCGTAGCCGACGTCCGCCGATCGTGGGTTCCCCACCGCCGGCACAGCCTTCGCTGCCGAAACCCGAGTGGGGCAATACCCCGCAAACTAACTCTGGCACAACATTGTCGGTACCACCGGCCGACATCGGCACTAACGCCGACCCCGGTCCTACCGACAATGGCGTCCGTGGCTACCGAATACCTGTGATGCGCCGGGTCCACCGCCTCGACCAGATGGACAATCCGCTGCCCACATCGCTTTTCGCTCCCGTACACGCCATTGTGCCGGACCTGATGCGAGTGACCGTCGCCGTTGACGGGCCCGATGCGGTTGCCGGATTGTTCCCGGTATAGAGGAAGTACCCGGCGTGGGGCGGAGCAATCCGCTGGTCGCAGGCTGATATCCGTGACAGTCCGATGCGGTTTCTCATCGTCGGTGTGCTACTGCTCCCGGGTCTCCGTTGTGAGCTTGCCCGAGGTCGCGACCTCGGGGTCGTCGTCGGCCGGAGGCTCCGGATCGCGCCATTCCTCGGCGCGGCTGGAACGGTTGCCGCGCAGTGTTCCCTCCAGTTCGTGTCGCAACTGATCATCCTGGCGCGCACCGTGTTTGGCATTACCTCGATCCATGATGGTCTCCTTCCGTCCTCGGTCGGTCAGCTGTGCCGCAGCACCGCTCCGACGCCCTCGGTGAGCCCGAACTCCGGGTCGACGACGACGATCTCGGAGTCGGCGGCGACCGCCGCCAGTGGAAGTGCTTCGTCCGCGCGCCGCCGCACGCTGTCACCGGTCCGGGGATCGTCCGCCTGGACGAAGGTCGGGTCCGAGCCGACATGCACGTCGCGATCGCCGAGGGAGCCGGGCTCGATGAGCAGGGTCTCCACATTGCGTCGGGCCAACGCGTCGGCGGTGGCGGGTACCCCCTGAACAGCCAGTTCGTGTGCGCTGCCCTGCTCGAACCGCGCGGCGACCTCGTGCAGATGATCCTCGGCCTGCCGGTCGATGACCTGGTCCACCCGCTGCTCGAACTCGGCGCGGCCGGGCGGATCCTGGCGGTTGAAACCCTCCAGTTGCACCACATGGTGTCGATGTGAGGCCAGTGCGCCACCCAGAGCGGTACGGGCGGTGATCTCACCGGCGACGATGACGAACGCCGCGCCGACCTGGTCGGCGAGTCGTTCCACGTCCTCGGCGGTGGCGTCGATGGTGCGGCGCACCGTTTCCTCGACCCGGCTCTGCATGGACTGATGTGCGAAGCCGCCGCCACGCACCTTGTGCACCGGGTGCTGAGTGCCTTCGAGCGTGTGATCGGTACGCACCCCGTGCGCATCCACCGTGTAGAGGTCGGCGCCGCGCTCGTCGACGAGCGCGACGACATGCGGCTGCGTCGCGCGGCGCAGCCGCAGCAACGGCAGCAGATAGGGCATCGGCGACACCCGGGTGGTGGTCCGGTCGGGCGGTTGGGGGAGTTGCTTGGCCAGGAGCAGCCCGTCGGCGTCGGCGATCACCGCCTGGCCCGCGCGCCCCGGCGGCAGGTCGGCGAGCCCCTGTTCGACGGCGTCGAGTACATCGGCCTGCGCGCCGTCCTCGCTCAGGGCTTCGCGTACCGCCCGCACCTGCAGCCGCTGCTGCTGTGCGGCATCCTCGGTATCGCTCACGGTGCCGACGTACACCGATGCGAACGGCCCCCGATGTTCGGTCAACTCACGCAGTCCTGAAATCGTCATATCGGTCGGCTACCCGCACACCGCGGGTGAAACCAGTACGTGCGATCGGCGTGCGGCGTATTCCACGCCTGTCGCCGTGACCGGCATCGTGGTTCAGTGGCCGTAGTGCCCGGAGACCAGCTCACCCAGTCGACGCAGTGATTCGGTGTTGCGCGGATAGAGTGCGAGGGCCTGAACCGGGCCCGCGATGAACCGCCCCGGCCCTCGAACGAGCTTTTCGCACATCGTCACCTCGGTGCGGTACGCACCGACCGCGGTGAGTTCGATGCAGATCCATGCGCTGCCGAGCGGCTGGAGTTCGGCCTCCAGCTCGATTCGGTGCGGCGGATCCACCGCACACACCGTCGTCGTCTGCTGGACGGTCACCGGCCACGCGCCGACGCTGTAATGAATCCGGGTGCCCACCTGTGGCCATCCGGCGTCGACGGCGCGAATATGGGTCGATCCGACGACCCAGTGCCCATAGGACCAGCCATCGGCGAGCACAGCGAACACCTGCTCGATCGAGCTGGGTACCTGTCGGCGGGCCTCGATCATCAGCGCACGCTCACAGCACTACCGTTCCACCACGAGGTCGATGCGAACAGCAGCCGAGGCTCGGTGAGTAGCCGGGGAGCGGCCGGATGGACGGGTGTGCTCGACAGGTCCATTCTCGTCTCCGTATCGCCTTCGGCCCGAATCGGAATCCACCGGCCCGGGTGCCCGCATACCAGTCGATTATGCGCCGTCCGGTGGAAATCGCGACACGGCGGACCGGTCGACGATTCTCCGGGAACCAGACCGGCGCCGGGTCCGGTCGCGGCTGGCTGTTACCAGGTCAGGACGGGTTTGACGACCTGTCCCGCGTGATGATCGGCCAGTGCCGCGGTGATCTCGGTATGCGGATAGGTTCGGATCAGCCGGTCGAGTGGTAGCCGCCCGGCCGCATATAGTGCCAGGAGCTCCGGTATGAACCGTTCGGGCACTGCGTCGCCCTCGAGGCAACCGTGAATGGTCTTGCCGCCCAAAACGATATCGCGCAAGTCCAGCTGGGGTACGCCGGCTCCGAGCCCGACCACGGCGACCGCGCCGCCGACCGTCAGTGCGGTGACCGCGTCGGCCAGGACGTCGGGTCGACCGGTGGTGTCGAGCGCATGGGTGGCGCCACCGCCGGTGAGATCGCCGATGGCGGAACGGGTATCGCCGTCGGCGGGGTCGAGGGCCGCGCTCGCGCCCAGTTCGATCGCCAGTGCGCGTCGAGTGGCCGAAGGCTCGACCACGATCACCGCGGTGGAGTCCAGGGTGCCCGCGGCCAGTAGTCCCGCCATCCCGACCGCGCCGGCCCCGTAGATCACCAACTGCGAATCCGGTTCCGGGGCCAGTACGTTCAGGACCGCACCGGCTCCGGTCTGGAATCCGCAGCCCAGGGGAGCGGCGAGGACGGGATCGGTACCGGCGGGGACCAGCACGGTGTTGTCGGCGGTGGTCAAGGCGTAACCGGCGAAACTCGACTGCCCGAAGAAGCCGTCGCGGACCCGGCTCCCGTCGACGGTGACGCGGGCGCTGCGATCGGGCCGGGCACCGAACTGGTTCAGGGCGCTCGACCGGGCGCAGTAGGGCAGCCGGCCCAGGCGGCAATTGCGGCAGCTGCCGCAATGCCGGTAGGTCAGCACCACCCGGTCACCGGGTCGCACGGTGGTCACCTCCGCGCCGACCGCTTCCACTGTTCCGGCACCCTCGTGTCCGAGCAGGACCGGGCGATCGGCGGTGCCGGCAGCGCGGGAAACCAGATCGGTGTGGCAGATACCCGACGCTTCGATCCGCACCAGGATCTCGTCGCCACGAGGGTCGTCGATGTCGACGGTTTCGACGGCGAAGGGCCCTCGCGGATCGCGGGACAGGGCGGCGGTGGTGAGCGGCACCGCTCAGCTCCGTTCGAGCAGGAAGTAGAAGAACTCGCCGCCCGCGAGCACCAGTTCGGGACGCCCGTTCATGATGCCCATCAGCGTGTTGTCGTCGAGCCGTTTGAAGTGGTCGAATACGGCGCGCCCGTCGTAGACCATCGTCGCGGTGACCTCACCGCGGAATTCGATGTCCCACAGTGTGGCTTCGCCGCCACCCAGTTCGAGGTTCGAGAACAGCGTGCCGTCCTCGGCCCGGCAGATCAGGGGCTTGGCGTCCATCGTCGAGACGAAGGTCTTGCCGTGCCAGCGGCTCTGGTCCAGGGCGCGACACAGGGGATGGCCGGTCCGGAAGGCGGCGCCCTGCCATTCGCCGAGGATGTCCGCGGCGCGGACGGTGGGCAGCTCGCCC
>NZ_BDCA01000043.1 GCF_001613265.1 Nocardia vermiculata NBRC 100427 | reverse complement strand
CGGCGGCGGAAACGCCGCTGGTCTGTGCTGCCAATTCCCGCCAGCGTTCGGTTGTGCCGGTCATCGAACCTCCAGAGCTTGGTGCCGAACCATCTGGTTCGTCAACCTATACCCGAACCAGATGGTTCGGCAAGATAGGATCCGGTCCATGCGCGCAGCCGGCCACGCCACCCGAGAGCGGATTCTCGCCGCCGCCAAGGTGGAATTCGCCCGGTACGGCATCGCGGGCGCCCGGATCAACCGAATCGCTGCGGCCGCACATGCCAGTAAGGATCGCCTCTACGCGTACTTCGCCGGCAAGGACGACCTCTACACGGCGGTGACCGAACAGTGGGCGAGCGAGACCACCCTCGAAACCGCGTTGAACGCCGAGGACCTTCCCTCGTATGTGGGCCGGTTGTTCGACCACTACCTGGAGCATCCGGACAACGCCCGCTTGCAAGCCTGGGCCGAAATCGAGAGCCCCCGGATCCCCGGTGCCGACGAGACGATCCGCCGCGTGGTCGGGCCCAAGATCGCCGAGATCCGCCGCGGTCAGCGCTGCGGCCTGGTCACCGACACCTTCGCGCCGTCCACGCTGCTGACCTTGCTCACCGATCTGGCCCGCACCTCCGCGGTGCATGCACTACACGGTGGTGAGGCCGCGGACCGCCGAGCCGCCGCCGTCCGCGCGGCAGCCCGGCTGATCGCCCCCTGATCCGTCTGCCGTTGCGGAGCCGACAGGGGGGCCGGGGGCGTTTGCCGGGGCACGGTGCGGGTAGCGCGAGACCATGGGTTTTCCGGAACAGCAGCAGGACATTCCCGGTGTGCAGTCGCGGATGAACCCGCGACCGGACTGCGGGGAGGACAGTTATGTCGGCTCCGGCAAGCTCGCCGGTAAGTCGGCGGTGATCACCGGCGCTGACAGCGGTATCGGGCGGGCCGTCGCGATCGCCTTCGCGCGCGAGGGAGCAGATGTGCTGATCTCCTATCTCGACGAACACGACGACGCGCAGGAAGTTGTCGAACTGGTGAAGCAGGAGGGCCGCACGGTGGTCGCGGTCCCGGGCGATCTGTCCGATCCCGCGCACTGCCGTGCCGTCATCGACCGCGCCGCACAGGAATTCGGCGGCACCATCGACATACTGGTCAGCAACGCGGCTTATCAGATGACTCATGAAAGCCTCGACGAGGTGTCGGAGGAGGAATGGGACTACACCTTCCGGTTGAACGTCGGGGCGCTGTTCCATCTGGTGAAGGCGGCCGTGCCGTATATGCCGCCCGGGTCGTCGATCATCGGCAGCTCCTCGGTCAACTCGGATATGCCCTCACCCGCGCTCGCGCCGTACGCGGCAACCAAGGCCGCGATCGCGAACTTCTGCGCCAGCCTGGCACAGATGCTGGGGGAGAACGGTATTCGGGTCAACAGCGTCGCGCCCGGACCGATCTGGACACCGTTGATCCCCTCGACCATGCCGGTGGAGAAGGTGCGCAACTTCGGCGACGACACACCGCTCGGCCGGGCCGGTCAGCCCGCCGAACTCGCCGCCGCCTACGTGCTGCTCGCGGCAGGCGACGGTAGCTACATCTCCGGAGCGCGGCTCGCGGTCACCGGTGGCCGCCCCATCCTTTGATCCGGTACCCCACTAGTCGGTCGCCGTCGGTGGTCGGGCTTCGGGCCGGCCCGGCTGGGGTGAGCCCTCGAACAGGATCAAACGCTCGCCGGGGCCGAGGAACAGACCCAGCAGCAGCATCGCGGCGCCGAGCCCGAGATGTAACCAGTTGTCGGCGGTGTTGACCGGGATGACGTTCGCGTCCGAATCCTGATCCACCACCAGGCCGTAGATCCACAGCGCCAGATAGGCCAGTCCGCCGACCACCAGGTAGGTGCGTGCGGTAGCCGTCAGTCGTGCCATCGCCAGGCCCGCGACACCGAACGCGAGGTGCACGATGTTGTGCAGCGCGGAGACCTGGAACAGGCCGAACAGTTCCGCCCCGGAATGGTGGCCGGTCCAGCTCAACTGGTCGTAGCCGGTGGTGATGCCGGGAATGAAGCCGAGAATCCCGACGACGAGAAATGCCGCCCCGACCAGATAGGCCGCGACTCGCACGGGAGCGACCCGCGCCCGGTGCCGGTGCGTATCCGCGGTAGCCATCGCCGTATCTCCTTTCGAGTGCCGAGGGACGTGCCGGTATGTCGGTGATAACCCCGGGCGGGCGCGGCAAACCGGGCCGCGTGTTATTGGTGCGCGTGCGCGGGTATGGCGCACCAGGACACCGCGCGACGCCAGTTGCGTAGACCTTCGTCAGGAGAGTGATCGATGCACGTCTCGGCATCCGGCCCGGGGGCCTCGTCGTGAAGGCCCACGATCGGATCACGAACCCGTGGGGTGCCCGCACCCCCTACGCTCCCGGCCAACGCTGGCCCGAACGCGTCGACATGTACCTCGCGGATGGGGTGGACGAGCGCGAGGTGCAACGCTGGGTCCCGACCGCCTCGATCTTCCATTCCAACGGCGATGCCATGGACATCGCCGTACGCGACGGCACGATGGTCGGTGTCCGCGGGCGCGGCGGTGACCGCGTCAACCACGGCCGGCTGGGACCGAAGGATCTGTTCGGCTGGCAGGCCAACCGTTCACCGGACCGGCTGACCACCCCGCTGATCCGGCGGCGTGGCCGCCTCGTCGAGACCGATTGGGACACCGCGATGTCCGTGATCGCGGCGCGAACGCAGGAACTGCTCGATACCCGGGGGCCCGGATCGATCGGTTTCTACACCACCGGGCAACTGTTCCTGGAGGAGTACTACGCGCTGACCATGCTGGCGCGCGGGGGAATCGGCACCAACCATCTCGACGGCAACACCCGACTGTGTACCGCGACCGCGGGGGAGGCCCTCAAGGAGTCGTTCGGCTGCGACGGTCAGCCGGGAAGCTACGCCGATGTCGACCATGCCGACGTCATCGCCCTCTACGGCCACAATGTCGCCGAAACCCAGACCGTGTTGTGGTCCCGCATGCTGGACCGGCTCGAGGGCGCCGATCCGCCCGCACTCATCTGTGTCGATCCCCGCAGCACACCGGTGGCGCAGGCCGCCACCATCCACCTGGCACCGCGGCCCGGGACGAATCTGATGTTGATGAACGCCCTGCTGCACGAGCTGATCGTCAACGACCGGGTCGACCACGAGTACATCGAGGCGCATACCGTCGGCTTCGCGGAGCTGCGCAAGCAGGTCGCGGAGTGCACTCCGGAGCGAGCCGCACAGATCTGTGATGTGCCGGCCGCGGAGCTGCGGGAAGCGGCCCGGCTGATCGGTACCGGCGAGCGCGTGCTGTCCACGGTGCTGCAAGGTTTCTATCAGGCGCACCAGGCCACCGCGGCGGCCGTGCAGGTCAACAACATTCATCTGGTGCGCGGCATGCTAGGGCGCCCCGGCTGCGGCGTGCTGCAGATGAACGGGCAGCCCACCGCAGAGAACACCCGCGAATGCGGGGCCAACGGCGATCTCCCCGGTTTCCGCAACTGGGCCAACGATTCTCACGTCGAGGAACTCGCCCGGATCTGGAATGTCGATGCCGCGCACATCCCGCACTACAGTGCGCCCACCCACCTGATGCAGATCATGCGGTTCGTGGAGGACGGCTCGATCCGTTTCCTGTACGTCAGCGGGACGAATCCGGCGGTGTCGCTGCCGGAACTGGCGCGGATCCGGTCGGTGTTGTCCCAACGCAGGCTGTCACTGGTCGTGCAGGACATATTCCTGTCCGAGACGGCCCAACTGGCGGATGTGGTGTTACCGGCGGCCACCTGGGGTGAGAAGACCGGCACCTTCACCAATTCCGACCGCACGGTTCATCTGTCCGAGAAGGCCGTCGATCCGCCCGGTGCGGCGCGTCCGGATCTGGACATCTTCCTCGACTACGCCCGGCGGCTGGATCTGCGCAATGCCGACGGCGCGCCGCTGTTGCCGTGGCGTACGCCGGAAGAGGTCTTCGAACAATGGAAGCGGTGCAGCGCCGGCCGGCCGTGTGACTACAGCGGGATCGGCTATGCGATGTTGCGCGACCGCGGTGGCATCCAATGGCCGTGCACCGAGGACAGTCCGGACGGCACCGAACGGCTGTACAGCGACGGGCGGTTCCGAGCCCGGCCCGACGACTGTGAGAACTACGGCCGCGACCTGATCACCGGCGCGCCGCTGGAACCGACCGAATACCGAGCCATGAATCCGGAGGGGCGTGCGATCATCAAGGCGGCACAATATCTTCCGTTGCACGAACCACCGTGCGAACAGTATCCGTACGCGTTGATCACCGGCCGCACCGTGTATCACTTCCACACCCGCACCAAAACCGGTCGAGTACCACAGCTGCAGGAAGCCGCGCCGGAAGTATGGGTGGAGATGGCCGCCGCCGACGTGCGCCGGGAGGGGTGGACGGAAGGGGATCTGGTGCGCGTGCGCACGGTGCGCGGACATGTTGCGGCACGCCTGCGGATCAGCGGCATCCGTCCGGGCGTGGTCTTCCTGCCCTTCCATTACGGCTACTGGGACGGTCCGGGAGGTAACCGCCCGAAGGGGACGGACGGGACCGCGGCCAATGAGCTCACCCCGACGGAATGGGATCCGGCATCCAAACAACCGCTGTTCAAATCGGGCGCTGCGGCACTGGAACTGGTGCGCGCCGCCACGCGAGCCGACAAATCGGCGATCGCGGAGGAACGGGCGCCGGTCGGTGCCCGGCGAGGTGCATCATGAACGATCTGAACACCGTGCTCGGCGAGATTCACCGTAGCGAAACGCGTTTGGGGAAACTGCTGATCCGGACCGCCGATCGGCATCGCACCGATCACGAGGTACATCACGTGTGCCGCGATCTGATGGTGTGGACCGATGAGCACCGGTGCCGGGTGGCGGAAGTCGGAGCGCGGCGCGGCGTGCGTCGCAGCCGGGCACCGCTCACGGCGATCGGCCCGGTCGAGGCGTTACGGCACAAGGCCGCCGATCTGGTGGGCCGGCGGCATCGGCCTGCGCTGCTGCTCCTGCGGGATCTGCGCTCGGTATATCGCCAGGCCGCGGTCGTTTCGGTGAACTGGGAAGTGCTGGCCCAGGCCGCGCAGGCCGCCGAGGACAGCGAACTCCTGGAACTGGCGACCCGATGCCATCCGGAGACGCTGCGTCAGATGCGATGGGCCAACGCCAAGGTCAAGGAGACCGCACCACAGGCCGTCGCGACGCCGTGAATAGCACTGTACGACGAGGGTATTCGGAGGACATGACCGCATCGATCGAGCAGCTGCTGCGGACGCTCACCCGGGTGGTGAACGTGTTGTCGGCCGGTGACGTCTCGTTCGCGGTCGGCGGGGGATGTGCGGTCTATGCGCGGGGCGGGCCGGCCACCGATCATGATGTCGACATCTATGTCACCCCGGCCGAGGTCCGGCGGGCCCGCGAAATTCTCACCGCAGCCGGACTGCGTGGCGAGGACCCACCCGAGGACTGGCTGACCAAGGTGTACGACGGATCCACCATGGTCGACCTGATCTTCAGGCCGAATTACCGCAACGTCGACGAGCGGTTGCTGCAGCGCGCGACCTGGATGCGGATCGGGCCCGCGGCCGCCCCGGTGCTCAGCGGCACCGATCTGATGGTGGACAAGCTCATGGTGCTCGAGCCGCACCGGCTCGATTTCACGCGGTTGCTGTCCATCGCCAGGGATCTGCGTGAGCAGGTCGATTGGCGGCGTACCCGGGCCGAGACCGCGGCCTCGCCGTACGCGCGGGCATTTCTCACATTGATCGAAGAGCTGGGAATCGATGACGGAGGTGAGGTCATGTCCCACGACCCGGGAGCCGAGGTGCTTCCGCAGTATCTGGTTGCGAATCTCCGGCGGGCATTCGCCGAGGATCCGCGCACCGCCGAACTCGGTGTGCAGGTGACGATCCGCGGCAATGTGGTGGTGCTCTGCGGCGAGGTCGCGAGCGACCGACAGCGCGGCGATCTGGAGGACATCGTGCGTGAGCACGTCCCGGCCCTGCGTATCCACAACGACATCAGGGTCGCACACGTCCGCGACGCCGCCATCGACCATGAACGGCTGAGCTGATGACGGGCGGTACGAGCCCGGCCGGCGGTCTCGCGCGCATCGCCGCGGTGGCCGATATCCACCTGGGGACGCAATCACGGGGGACCTACCGCCCGGCGCTGGAGGGAATCGCGGAGCAGGCGGACGTGCTGCTGGTCGGCGGCGACCTGACCAGGCACGGCACCCTCGACGAGGCCCGGGTCGTCGCCGCCGAGCTGCACGATCCGGGAGTGCCCGTCGTGGTGGTGCTCGGCAACCACGACCATCACAGCGACGCGCAGGACGAGATCACCGCAGTGTTGCGCGACCACGGCATCACGGTCCTCGAAGGTGATGCGACGGTCGTCCCGATCGGTGAGTACACCCTCGGGGTCGCCGGGACCAAGGGGTTCGGCGGCGGTTTCGCGGGCAAGTGCGCCAGTGTGTTCGGCGAACGAATCATGCGTGAGTTCGCTTCACACACCGTGGATCTCGCAGACGCACTGCACGAGGCGCTGTGTGGCCTGGACACCGATGTCACCGTGGCGCTGACGCACTACTCGCCGTGCAGTGACACCCTGCACGGTGAACCCGCAGAGATCTACCCGTTCCTCGGTTCCTATCTCCTGGGCGAGGCGATCGATCGCTGCGGTGCCGATCTGGCCGTCCACGGCCATGCGCATGCCGGATACGAACGCGGTACCACGCCCGGCGGTGTCCGGGTGCGCAACGTGGCGCAGCCCGTGATCCGCGCTCCGTATGTCGTCTACGACATCGAGGTTCCGGTCACCGGCGGTGCCGCTGGGCCGGGCCGCAACCGGTCCGCGGCGGCCGTGGATGCGGCGGACCGCGATATGGCGCGGCCACGCTCGGCATGACGCCGGACCGCCCGGGCGGCGACGCGCCCGGGCGGCGGAAAGGCGGCCCGCTATTCGTTCCGGGGTGCGGCGTGGGAATTTCGGTAATTGGTCCGCGCGTGGAGACACATTTGTGCGGAATACCCGCCCGGGTGGCCCGATAATCCTCGGAGCCGGAGGTTCGGGAAATGCTTCCGGAGCCCGGATTCTTCGGGACGCGGGCGCCGGCCGGAAACGAGCGCCGCGCCC
>NZ_BDCA01000042.1 GCF_001613265.1 Nocardia vermiculata NBRC 100427 | reverse complement strand
CCGGGAGAGGTGGATCGTGTCGTGGCCGCGGTGTCGGTGGGGACATCGGTCATGCGTGTGTCGTAGCCGGTTGCGGGGTTCACGACGCGGCCGGCCGCCCACCAGTTCTCGCGGGCCGTTTCGACGATCATCATCATGACGTCTTCTTCCGGGACGTCGGCGAACAATCGCAGGTTGCTGGTAATCGCTTGGAACAGTTCGTTTTTCTGCTCGGCTGTGCGATGGTTGAACGACAGCTGGATGAGCATGGTGCGCTCGCTGCGCGCCACGCCGAACACCACCGGCTGCATATGGAAGTTGTCCGGGGTGACTTCCAGAAAGACGTGAAACTGGTCGTCCTGCGGGATCTTCAAGACCTCGACCATGGCTCGGTGGAGGGCTGTCGAGATATTGCGACGGTGCTCGGGGGTGGTGCCCTGGCGTAGGTAGATGGTGATCAGTGGCATGGTCGTTCCTTTTCGGGACGTCAGGTGGTGGTGCGTGGATCTGGAAACAGGCCGGCGGCGCACTGGTTTCGAGGTATCGATCGACGAGGTTCACAGTAGGAACCACGCGAGGCATTCGGAAAGCGAATGGTTCGCATACTGGATATGCTGTTTGCTCATGGACATCACCCTGGTTGGCCTGCGGGTGCTGCGTGAAGTTGCCGAACGGGGGACCTTCACGGCTGCCGCCCGGACACTGGGGTACACACAGTCGGCCGTCTCTCGGCAGGTGGCGGCGCTGGAGCAGGCCACCGGTACTCGACTGTTCGACCGGTATCCCGGCGGTGTGCGGCTGACCGTGGCGGGCCGGGCTCTGCTGCGACATGCTGTGACGGTGCTGGACGCGCTCGATGCGGCCACACGGGAACTCGGCAGGGGAGAGGACGACTCCGGTCCGGTGCGGCTCGGATTCTTCCCTGCCGCCGGAGCGGTGCTCGTCGCTCGCGCCCTGGCGACCATGTGCCGCCAGTACTCCCACATCCGGGTCACCACCCGGGAAGGTGCGACACCATCGCTGGTACGGGGATTGCGTGCCGGAACACTCGACCTCGCTCTGCTGACCTCGCGGCCGCCGCATCGGTTGCCCGACACCGATGATCCGTCCTTGCTGGTGGAACCGCTGTTGGACGACCATTTGGTTCTGGCCGTACCGGCACACGGCCGGTTCGCCGACCACGACGGCGTCACCGCTGCAGATCTGGTCGGCGAGAAGTGGATTGCCGGCCCCGCCGCCGCCGACGAGCCGTCACTGGGTGTCTGGCCGGGCTTGCCCGGACGACCCCGCGTCCATCACACCGCTCGAGATTGGTCGACCAAACTGCACCTGGTCGCGGCCGGAGCAGGCATCACTACGGTCCCCGCGACACTGCGGTCCGTGATCCCGGCGGGCGTCCGCATCGTCAGAGTCGAGGACCTTCCCGAGGAACGACGCCGCATCAGTGTGGTTCGCCTGCCGGGGCCTGCCACGGCCCCGATGCGCGTCCTCGTGCACACCCTTCGTCACCACGCCTCCGACCTCGCCGAGCAGAACCGCGAATAGGGGCCGGCAGCACAGTTGTCAGCGACTGTTGCCGTGTCCGGACCCTGAGTTGCCGGTGCCGGCCGACGCTCGGGGAGGGCGCTTCGAATCGTGCGAATCGGCCTGGTGGAAGGGGTTCGCGCGGCGTAATCTACCTGCAGCTGTGGCGGCCGCTGCCGGCGGAGGTCTGGCACGTGTCGGCCACCCCGGCGCGGATTGTGCTGTATGCGATCTCGCTGGCGGGCTGGGCCCTGGTGCTGAGCTCGACCTTCGCCATCGATCACTTCGACCTTTTCGGTGTGCGGCAGGTCGTTCGCCGGCTGCGCGGACAGCCGGGCGCGGACCCCGATTTCCGTACGCCCGCGCTGTACCGGACGGTCCGGCATCCGCTCTATCTGGGCTTCGTGATCGCCTTCTGGGCGGCTCCGACCATGACCGCCGGTCGGTTGCTGTTCGCCGCCGTCACCACCGGCTACATTCTCGTCGCCGTCCGCTTCGAGGAGCACGACCTCGTCGGGGTCTTCGGTGATCGCTACCGCAACTACCGGCGACAGGTCCCGATGCTCGTCCCGCATCCGCATCACCGCGGCGGCGTACATTCGGCCGGTCTCTGACGCGGACCGGATGGCGGTGCGCGGCGCTGTCGTCCACCGGAACGAGACCAGCGCACCGATTCTCAGGCCGGTGGCTCGGTGTGCCCGAGTGTGATCGTGTGGACGTTGTTGTCGTCAGCGCTGATCGTGACGCGGCCGGTCCGCGGGGGGTAGCCGGTGGTCACGACGGTGTAGTCGCCTGGGGGTACGCCCTGGATCGTGTAGCGGCCGTGGGGGTCGGTGCGGGCGCGCGCGACCGGGGTGCCGGTGTCGTCGAGCACGCTGACCGTCGCGTTCGCCACCGCGCCGGCAGTGGAGTGGACCCGGCCGGTGAGTACGGTCGTCGGTGTCATCTCGATGTCGTGGTGTTGTGTCCTGGATCCCGAGGGCAGGGTGAGGGCGGTGGGTCCGTAGCCGTCCGCCGATACGATCAGCATCCGTGCGCCCGTCGCGGACGTGTCGATCAGGTAGCTGCCGTCACGGCTCACAGTGGTCCGCGAAACCTTTTGTCCTCGTTGATCGATCAGGGTCAGGACCGCGCCCGGAACGGGGCCGCCGGTCGACCCGCGAATACGACCGCTGATCGATCGGTGCTCTCCGGTTGTCGGCGGATTCTCGATCGGAGAGCTCGTCAACAGGGTGGTGGCGCCCGGGGCGCCGTTTCCGTCGCCGACCGGTACCGGCCGCGGCACGGTCGCCAATTGTGCGTGCAGTGCGAACAGTTCACTTCCGACCGCGGGGGCATCGCCGGCGTAGTCACTGCCCCGCACGGTGAGGCCGAGGCGGGCGGCGAGGTCGGCCAGCAGATCGTCCAGATATCCGAGGTAGTGCAGGGCGTGCTGCAGTTGCACGTTCTCCGGTGTGACCGACACGATCTGTTGCAGCCGCCGGATATCGTCGGCGCGACGGCCCCACACACCGGATGCAGATGTCTCGGCGGAGTTCTCCCGGGCGGGCTCGTTCTCGACGATCTCGGCGAGCTCGTCGATCGAATCGGCAAGCCCGGCAGTGAGTGTCAGCAAGTGTTCGCGTTGTGGGGAGGTCAGCAGCGCTTCGCCACTGCCGACCGACATCTCCCGGGCGCAGACCACGGCCACCCGCAGGGTGGTGCGAATATCCTCGGCGCGCGCGTGGTCCCCGCCGGGCAGTCGAATGAGTGAATTGCTGAACCGGTCCAGTTCGTGTGCGGCCTGATCCACCGCCCGGGCCTGTTCCCGGGTGCCGTCCGCGCCGGCGAACCCGCTCCACACCTCACCGGACTCCCGCACGAAACTGGCCAGGGAACGCACATGGGTGACCTGCGCGTGGCGTAGCAGGGTACGAGTCGCGATCGGCAGCACCACCAGACCCACCGCGGTGGTGACCAGCGCGCCGATGGCGTTCTCACCTGCGCGCAGCACCACGATGGAATCCTCGTATCCCCCTGTGAACGCGTAGAGCTGGATGAGTGCGAAGGCCAGTGCGCCGGCCCACACCGAGTAGTAGGCGCTGATCGCATAGGCGCCCACTGTCAGTGCGATACAGAGCAATACGACGGTCGCGAACGGATGCTGCACCCCGACCAGGTGGGCGACACCGACACCGATGAACCCTCCGACGAGTGTGCCGAGGACACGTTTGACGGTTTTGCGCACGCGGTCGTGGGGGGAGTGTGTGCCGCCCATAACGATCAGCACGCCGATCAGCGCCCAGTAGTAACGGTATCCGTTGAGCGCATCGCCCAGCGGCAGCACGATGAACAACGCGATCAGCGTCTGCGCGGCGACTCGGAGCTCGGGTTTGGGGTTGGCCCAGACATTCCACGGTGACCGCATGCCTCCGGAGGCGAGGACTCGATTGGCCAGGAGTCCGGCGCCGGGCAGTCTGCCCTTCTCCAATTCGACGGGGGTGGTGAACGGTTCGTGGTCGGCGTCGTCGGGCAGGTCGCCGATGCCGGCGAGCCAGGCCTCGTCGGCCCGGCGCAGATCGCCGAGGAGGGCGACGAATCGGTACAGCCTCGCGACGAGCAGTTCGTGTTCGGGATCTCGAGAGTCCTCTTCGTGCCGGGCCAGCCAGTCCAGCAGTGCGGGCGCGGGCGGGTCGCCGCGGTCGAGATCGGCGAGGGCGGTGAGCACGTGCGTGCGGACCTCCTCCGGTAGCGGGCCTTCGCAGAGCGCGATCGTGGTCCGGCCCAGGGCATGTGCGGCGCGTTCGGTGTCGAAGACCAGCCGATGAATGCGTTCCGCGGTGGGTCCCGGCAGCCCGGAACTGGTCAGATATCCGTCGACGAGCAGGGCCGCATCGTTGAGCCGATTCATTTCGGTGCGCAGTGCCCGGATCGCGCGGGCACTACCGCCCGATGGCTCGAGCAGCCGGGTCACCCGTCGGAGGACGTAGCGGGTGCGGGCGAGAAATCCGCGTTCGACGTGGACGAAACCCGTCTCCGGGCGCATCCGGCACAACACCACCTGGACGACTGCCGCGGCGACGGCAGCCACCGCGACGATCGGAGCGATGTATTTCATCTGTTCCACCGGGATGGGCACCAGTAATCCACTGAGGAATCCGGCGAAGAACATCACGCCCGCGTCCTGCCCGAACTCACCGAGGAATGCGGGAGCCGCGACCTGCACGACCACCGCGGCGGCGGCCAGCAGCAACGCGGCGAGCCGATAGGGTTCGACCTCGATCGCGCAGAACAGGGCGAGCAGGAATGCGGGCACGCCCCAGACGCACCGGACCGCCAATCTGCCCGCGGTGGGTCCGGCGACCGTCAAACCGACCAGCAGGCCGACCATGCCGCCGTAGGTGAGGCCGAAGATGACCGGATGCCCGAGTGCGCGAGCCATGCCGTAGCCCACGGCCAGGGTGGTCGCGAAGACCGCGAGCATCCGCCATCCCGCTCGCAGCCGGGCCAGGGCCGGGTCGGTGGCCTGCAGATGATCGCGTAGCCGGACCAGCCCGGGCGGACGGCTGGTGGGGCTTCTGTCGCCACTGCCGAACACCCGTGACAACAAGCTGCGCTCCTGACTCCCCGATGATCGCGAACCGATGAACCGGTCCGTCGTGCACGCCGCCGTTGCCGTGCCCCCACGCCAAATTACTTAGCAAGGCTAAGTTATTTGCTGCAGTCGTGCAACTATGCAGTACTGCAAAAAGGTTAGGATCATTGCGATGAGCAGTGTCAATACAGGTGCGGGCCTCCGGGAGCGCAAGAAGCAGCAGACGCGTGAAGCGCTGCATCGTGCCGCCATGCGCCTGTACGCGGAGCGGGGCGCCGACTCGGTCACCGTCAACGACATCTGCGCGGCCGCCGGCGTCTCACCGCGCACCTTCTTCAACTATTTCGAGTCCAAGGACGGCGCAATCCTGGACTGGTACGAGGAACAGGCCGGCGGATCGCTGGCCGATCGCATCGCCGCCCGTCCCGCCGAAGAAGCACCCCTGCTCGCCATCTACGAGGCGATCACGGCGGGGATCCGGCGCCTGCAACGGAGTCCGACCTGGCGCGAGTATCAGCAACTGATGCGCCAGAACCCCCGCTTGGTGCCGGGCTCGGTCGCGGACGCCCGGCGCTCCCAGGCTCTCATGTGTGAAGGAGTGGCCCGGCGGACCGGTCACACTGCCGACGACCTCTATCCCCGCGCGCTCGCCGCGGCCGCACACGCGGTCACACGTGCGGCGTTGGCGCAGTGGGATCCCGCAGCCCCGGAATCCGATCTGCCGGCCATCCTGGACGCATCGTTCCGCATGCTGGCGTCGGGGTTTGTGCTGCCGTCCGAGTAGTAGGAATCGTTCACCGCAGGAATAAGGCGTCGACGAGCACATAGGCCGCCACCGCGAACACCAGATACGCGAACCAGCTTTGCAGCCGGTCGGTGTGGAGCCAGTTGCCGAAGTGTCCGGCGATCAGTGAGCCGAGGATTGCGGTGCCCGCGAATGCGGCGGTGAGCGCCCAATTCACTGTCGTTCCGCTCAGATGTGAGACCAATCCGGACGCGGAGTTGGCGACGATGATCACCAGTGAAGTACCCACCGCCACAGGCATTTCCACGCCGAGCATGAGCACCAGGGCGGGAATGATGAGGAATCCGCCGCCGACACCGAACAGGCCGGTCAGGAAACCGACCGCCAGTCCGGCCGAGATCGATCGGGGAGCGCATCGGCGCCAGTTGATTCCCGTGCCCCGGACCGCGCACGCGGTACCGGTGTCGCCGTGGTCGGTGAGCATACGTGCACCGGCCAGGATCATCACCGCCGCGAATCCGATCAGCAGCGCCCGCTCGGGCAGGAGGCGTCCCACCGCGCTGCCCGCGAAGGTGGCCGGGATGCCCGTCGCTGCGAAGATTCCGGCCAGGCGCCACTGGATCCGCCCGGCTCGGATCTTCGGTACCGCACCGACGGCCGAGGCCGCGCCGACGACGATCAGCGAGATCGGAATGGCCTGCTCCATGCTCAGGTCCAGCCCGAACACCAGCGCCGGAACCGCGAGAATCGATCCGCCGCCGCCGAGTAGTCCGAGCAGCACACCGATCACCGCGCCGAACCCGAGCGCGAGCGTCACCGTCATTGCGGTCCTTTCCTCGGAGTGTGTGCCGTCGGAGCGGGAGGTGTCGGGTGGATCACGACACCGCCGGCCGCGGGCCGGCCTGCCTGTGGGGTATAGGCGCCGACCAGGGCCTTCGGTCGAGTCCACAGCGTCCTGCCTTCATCGTACATATACCCCTGGGGGTACTTGACATACCCTAGGGGGTATATGGCACCCTGGGGTGTACCGAGGCAGAAACGACGTTGACGGAGGGATTCATGATTCTCGAGCAGTACTACATCGAGTGCCTCTCGCATGCTTCCTACCTCATCGGTGACGAGGGCACCGGCCGGGCGATCGTCGTCGATCCCCGGCGTGACATCACCGAATATCTCTCGGAAGCAAGGAAATACGGGCTGCGGATCGAAGGGGTGATCAACACCCACTTCCACGCCGACTTCGTCTCCGGGCACCTGGAACTCGTCGATGCCACCGGCGCGTGGATCGGATTCGGTGCGGCCGCCGAGACCGACTACCCGATCCGCCGGTTGCGCGAGGGCGAGACGATCAGCCTCGGCGAGGTCGAACTCGAGATCCTGGCCACTCCCGGCCATACCTGGGAATCGATTTCGGTGCTGGTGCGCGAACGGGCCGGCGCTGTTCCGGCCGCGGTGCTCACCGGTGATTCCCTGTTCATCGGCGATGTCGGCCGCCCCGACCTGGTCAATCTCGGGGACGGCTCGGCCGGTGATCTGGCCCGTGCGATGTATCGCACCGTGCACGAGAAGCTGCTGGCCCTGCCCGATGCGGTTCGCGTCATGCCCGCACACGGTGCGGGCTCCTCCTGCGGCAAGAATCTGTCGACGGAACTGACCTCGACCATCGGTGAACAGCGTGCCTCCAACCCGTCCGTGCAGCCGATGAGCGAGGACGATTTCGTCGCCCTGGTCACCGACGGGCAACCTGCCGCCCCCGCCTACTTCTCGGTGGATGCCGCGATGAACAAACGTGTCCATCCGCTACTGGCTCAGGATCACACGATTCCCGAGCTGCGTCCGCAACAGGTCGCGGCCGAACTTGCCGCCGGTACCCGGGTCCTGGATGCGCGCAGCGTCGACGACTTCGCCGCCGGGCATCTGCGCGGTTCGGTCAACGTCGGGTTCGACGGACGTTTCGCCGAGACCGGTGGCATGGTCGCCGAGGTGGGCGAGAAGATCGTGCTGATCGCCTATCCCGGCGAGGAGCAGGAGGCCGCAATGCGCCTGGCCCGCATCGGATCCGACGGTGCGGCAGGCTATCTGAACGTCGACCGCGACGGAGTATTTCCCGCCGAGCTGACCGACCTCGTGCAGCCCGCATCCCGGACAACGGTGGACGAGCTCGGCCGGTTGCTCGACGCCGACGCGGTCACCCTCGTCGACATCCGTAATCCCGGTGAACGTGAATCCGGGGCCATCCCGGGCGCGGTAGCGATCCCGTTGGCGCAGCTGCGCGTTCGCCTGGACCGGGTCCCCACCGGCAAACCGATCGTGGTGCATTGCGCAGGCGGCTGGCGTTCGAGTGTCGCCGCGTCATTGCTTCGCGCTCAGGGCTTCTCGAATGTCACCGACCTGCTCGGCGGCTACAACGCCTGGGTCCAGGCGCACGCCCTCGTCTGACGTGCGCCCGCGTTTCCGGCCCGTCCAGGGCGCGGCTCCCCCATGACCGACATGGGGGAGACCACCAACTCGACCCGCTGCCGGACCGACCGGGCCGGCGGCTCTCATCCAGGAGGATTCCATGTGTTATCCCGTCGCCTGCGCGAAGTGCGGCAAGACCGGATGGGGCGGCTGCGGCCGGCACGTCGACGCCGTGATGGCCTCGGTGCCCAAGGTCGACCGCTGCACCTGCAGCCAGGGCACGACAGCGGCCCCAGCCGAGCGGCGAGGTTTACGCTCGCTCTTCCGCCGCTGATTCGCGCACTGCCGGCGCATGGTCCAGACGTGTGAACCATCACGGGATCGGCGCCGCGTCAGCTCTTCGGCCAGGGTGATCGGTGTGGTGTTTCACGGTCACTGCACGATGGCCGTGTCACCGTGGGAGAACGTCTACCGCGATTTCCCCGCCGAGGTGATATCCCGCGTTCAGATGCAGATTGTCGCCACTCCAGAAACGGCCCGGGTCGTACCAGTTCGGGCGTTTCTCCGGAAGGAGGTCCATCGCCTGGTAGGTCATGGCGACGATTTCCGCGCAGTAGGCGTTCTCCAGCCCTGCCTCACGGGTTTTCGAACGCTTCGGCCGCGGGATGCGGCCGCGAAACCATCTGCCCGCCAGTGCGGTTGTCGATGGGAAGGGCATGCCGTCCAGTCGCGCCACCGTGCGCAGGGCGGCGTCCTCCATCTCGCGGGTGACCGGCCGATCCAGCTGGCGCAGCCACGCTTGCTGCCCGTAGTCGTCCGTCCAGCGCAGGACCGCGGCCCGCAGATCGTGCAGCTGGGCACCGCGATGGTGGGTGCCGGACCACACGTCGGGTAGCGCCCGGCCCAGTTCGGCATGCCAGATCAGGGCCGGTAGATCGTCGACGACCACCGCCATGCCGACGTGGTTGACCGGGCTGTTGGTCAGGCCCCGGATCGCGAGGTCGGCGCCGGAATGCCCACGGAACAGCCACAAGTCACCGGTCCGGGTGAGGTCCACGGCTTCATCCAGGCCGATACTCGACGGCGATTCTCGGGGCACACGACTAGCCTAGGTGTATGCGCTGGTGGAAGGTACTCGGTTTGGCCGGTGCCGCGGGTGTCGCGGCTACCGGAGTAGTCATCGTGCGATCCGAACGGCAACGCCGCGCCTACACCCCGGAACAGGTCCGGGACCGGCTGCAAGCTCGCCTCGGTGACCAGGACGCACCGGCCGGCAACGGCAAGCACTGATCCGGACCGGCAGCGGGTTCGATTACTTTCCGATCCTCGACACGTCGTCATCTGCACAGTGATGTCACGAGATCGAGGAGAAGCATGATCGACCTGAAACCGGCCGCCGAGGCCGTGATCGACCTGCTGCCGAATATCGGCACCGCACAGTTCGACCACTCGACACCTTGTGCCGATTACACCGTCGCCGATCTGCTGCTGCATCTCGACGAAGTGGCCCGCGGATCCACCGCGCTGGCCCGCAAAGCTGCGGTGCCGGCGACCGCGGAACCGTCGGATATGTTGTCCGACAACAATTGGCGCACGACCTTGGCGGACCGCCTGTGGGAACTCGCCGCGGCCTGGGCCGACTCCACCGCCTGGCAGGGCACCACCGATGCCGGTATCGAACTGCCGAACGAGACCTGGGGCCGGATCGCGCTCACCGAATTGGTTGTCCACGGCTGGGATCTGGCTCGAGCCGTCGACTGCCCGTTCGCGCTCCCGGAACCGATATTGCAGGCATGCCTCGACCATGTCGTCGACTTCGTTCCGAACGCCCCGATCCCCGCCCTCTGGGGTTCGGCTGTGGCGGTTCCCGAGGATGCGGCACTGCTCGATCGGATCGTGGCAGTGACCGGGCGCGTCCCGGGCCCGGTTCGGGGAGGGGCCGGGCACGCTTCGCCGAGCGGAGACGCCCGATCGGACGTGGCTTCGGTGTCGGTGAACGGTGTCGCTCTCGGCATCGAGAGCTTCGGCAGCGAGGACGATCCGCTGGTGCTGCTGGTCGGCGGCACCACCATGCTGTCCTGGCCCGACTCGTTGTGCGAGCGTCTGGCGTCCGGCGGGCGGCGCGTGGTCCGTTACGACCTGCGGGACTCCGGTGCATCGACGACTCTCGACCCCGAGAACCCGGCGTACGACCTACGGGACCTCGTCGCCGACGCAGTCGCACTGGTCGAAGTGCTCGGCGGCGGGAGCGCCCACCTCGCCGGCATCGGCGTCGGCGGGATGGTCGCGCAGGTCGCCGCGGTGGAACACCCGGACGTGTTCTCGGCGCTGACGCTCATCGGCACCCGCCCGGTGGCGCCGGGCCCGGTCGATGCGGACCTGCCCGACCACGACCACGCGGTGATGGGCCCGCTGTTCTCCCGCGCGCAGCCGGACTGGACCGATCGAGACGCGGTCGTCGCGTTCGCCACCGAGGGCGCCCGGCTGATGGGCGACGATCCGCGGGAGGCGGGTGCGGCGGCGGCCCGGATCTGGGACCGGACCCCGTCGCGCGATCCCGCCGTGCATCAAGCGAACCAGCTCGCAATGGTGTTCTCCCGGATCGACTGTGCCCCGCGCTGGCGGGAACGGCTGAGCGAACTCGGTCTCCCCACGCTTGTCGTGCACGGTGCTGCCGACCCGTTCTTCCCGGTCGGCAACGGCCGTGCCCTCGCCGCCGATATCCCGGGCGCGCGACTACTGGTCCTCGACGACATGGGTACCGCCGTGCGGGACGCTGCGGCCGACGAGATCGCTGCCGCCATGCTCGCCCTGTAACCGCCCGGGGTCGGTTTCACGCCCGGGGCACGTGGGGGGACCGGTCGATCTCGAGAACCGCTTTGCCGTGCAGCCGCCGGTCGAGCAGTGCTCGTGCCGCTTCGTCGTAGCGGGTCCACGGGCCGCGAAAGCTGATACCGGTGTCGAGGCGGCCGGCGGCCACCTCGGCGGCCAGCCAGGTCAGGTCGGTGGAGAAGTCGGTGGCGGGGTCGGCGAGCAGGTAGAACGTGCGGATCGATCGGTCGTGTCGTCCTTCGGTGGCCAGGAGCGCCTCGGGTGGAAAGACGGCGTCCTCCCCCGAGGAGCGGCCAACGCTCACCAGCATGCCGCCGGCCTGTACGGCAGCGAAGGCGTCCACGAGTTGCCGGCCGCCGACGTTGTCCAATACAGCGAACACGGGCCGGTCGACCTCGGCCGGATCGGTATACACCTCGTGCGCGCCCAATGCGCGCAACCCGCTGTCCTGGGACGGGTCGGTGCTGATCGCGACAACCTCCGCACCCGCGCGGGCGGCCAGCTGCACCGTGTAGCGGCCGACGCCACCCGAAGCGCCGGTGATCATCACGCGCCGCCCGAGCACTTGCCCCATGCGGCGCAGCACGTGCACAGCCGTCAGACCGGCAACCGGAATCGTGCTGATCGCACCGAGATTCGCGTCGTCCGGGACGGCGCCGAGCAACGTGGCCGGGACTGCGCGCAGCTCGGCCCAGCCGGCTGCACCCAGCGTGACCACCGGGGTTCCGACACCGGGGCCCGATCCGTCGACCGCCGCGCGGACCACCACACCTGCTGCGTCCCAGCCGATTACGGCACCGTTCGGCGCGTCCGGATCGGTGGCGCCCTTGACCTCGCCGTAGTTCAGCGACACCGCGTGGACTTGTACCAGCGCTTCGTCCGGCGCGGGAACGGGGTCGGCAACCTCTGTCAACGAGAGGTGTGCCGGTGCGGTGTGGTCGATGACGAGTGCACGCACAGTAGAGTCTCCTTAGGATCAATGTGCCACAGTGTGGCATTTGCTCTACTGGAGCATAAGCTCAAGAGGTGCGTATTCGCTAGACTGCTGTCGATGACACTCTCCGAGCAGCCGGTTTCACTGCGTGAACGCAAGAAGATGCGTACGCGCCAGGCGCTGGTGGAAACCGCGATCTCGATGTTCAGCGAGCACGGATTCGACACCACGCCGCTCGACGCGCTGCTCGACGCGGTGGAGGTGTCGCGGCGCACCTTCTTCCGCAATTTCCGCTCGAAGGAGGATGTCGCGCTCACCGCCGTCAAACAGCTCTGGAATACGTACCTCGACGTGCTGGACGAGACCGAGAAGTCGGGTCCGCTCGTCGAGGTTTTCCGCGACGCGATGCTGACCACCCTCGACCGGATGGACGAGAACTGGTACCGACGTTTCCGCGCGACGCTCGGGCTGATCGAGCAGTCGCCGGCACTGAACGGCTATTCCTTACAGCACTGCGCGGAGATTCAGGAAGAGATCGCCCACCGGCTCGGCGACCCGCGCCGGCTCGACCTGCGGCTACTCATCGAGTTCTGTGTGGCTACCTGGCGTTGCGCGCTCGACGAGTGGCCGGCCGACGGTAGCTCCGGCGAGCTGTCGCACTCGGTGGTGCACGCCTTCGCCATGATGGAAGCCAGCCTGCAGCTGCAGGTGTGAACCGATCCCGGCCTCAGGCCGGTCCGCCGTGCAGACGCGGCCCACGGCGGAACCGTGGTGTGCTGGTCCGCGGAGTGTACTGGCGGGCGGCCGGGTCGGCCGGCTCGTCGACCCGGCGGGTTTCCACCGTCTCGGCCGCATGTCGTCCGTACGCCAGATCGCGGGTGCTGCGCACCGACAGCCGGCCCAGCGAAGTCGCGGCGAAGAACAGGATCACTGCGCCCAGGCCGGTGAAGAAGGAGATCTGCACGAGCGCTTGCTTCCAGTCCGAACCCGCCAGCGGTGTACCGACACCACCGATACCGATGGGGCCTGCCAACGCCGGACCGATCACGAACCACGCGCCGGCGGCCGCGGCCAGCCAGGCGCCCATGATCGCGGTGGCACGGTTACCGCTCACCAGCATCAGCAATCCGCCGAGCACCGCTACCGCACCCGGCAGCACCTGCAGCCAGCCGCGCGCGGCCGACCAGGTCCACGGTTCGTCCGGGGAGTAGCCGAAATCGAAATAGGGGCCGATGAACGGGATGAGTGCGCCCCAGATCCCGAGCAACAGGACCGCGAGCCCGCCCAGTGCGCCGCGACTGCGTGGAATACGCAAGCGGCCGCCATGTCCAGTAGTGGTCGTCCTCTCGTCGACGTCATTCATGACGCCTCCCATCGTCGGCAATTGATGACGTTGTCGCATTACCCGTAATCAGCGGATATACGCGGCGGCACCCGGACGCGATGTGCTGCCCGTTGCGACGGCTCGACGTACCGCTTACCGGCCACCCAGTCCCGACATCGCGATGCCCCGCACGAACGACTTCTGCGCGAACGCGTAGATCACCAGCATCGGCGCCACCATCAGAATGGACGTCGCCATCAGCACCGGCCAGTTGGTCTCGTACTGTCCCTGCAGTCGCACCAGCCCCAAGGTGAGCGTCGAGATCTCGTCGCGCTGGATCATCACCAGCGGCCACAGGAAGTCGTTCCACACCGTCACCCAGGTCAATACCGCGAGCACCATCACCGCCGGTCGCGCGTGTGGCAGCAGCACCCGCCAATACGTCTGCCAGACCGAGCAGCCGTCGAGAATCGCCGCCTCCTCCAATTCGACCGGCAGCGTGAGGAAGAACTGCCGCATCAGATAGGTGCCGAAGGCGCTGCCGAACAACCCCGGCACGATCATGGCCAGAGGGCTGTCCACCCAGCCGAAAGTGCGCATGAGGATGAACTGAGGGATCACCGTGACCGTCGCCGGCACCATCAAGGTCGCGAGATAGGCGAGGAATACGACATTGCGGCCCCGGAACGGCAGGCGGGCGAAGGCGTATCCGGCCAGTGAGCAGAAGAACACCTGGCCGACGGTGACGCAGCCGGCGTAGACCACGGTGTTGAGGAAGATCCGCCCGAACGGCATCAGATCGAACACGTCGCGGTAGTTCGACCACGCCGGGGCCGTCGGGACGATACCGGTGTCGGAGATGTTGCCCTGTTCCTTCAACGAACTCGACAGCGCCCACAGCAGCGGAAACAACGCACACCAGGCCATCACGACCAATACCAGGTACAGCAGGGTGCCGCGGACGGTGCGGCGGACGACGGCACGGTTCGCGGTTGCTGTCGCCACCTCAGCCCTCGCTTCCGTCGGCATCGCCGCGAGTGAAGCGCAATTGCAGCAGCGTCAGCACCAGCAGGATCGCGAAGATCACCCAGGCCAGAGCGCAGGCATAGCCGATGTCGTCGAAGGAGAAAGCGTTCTGGTACAGCATGATCCCGAGTACGTAGGTGCCGGTTTCCGGCCCACCCTTACCGCCGGTGAGGACATAGGCCTGATCGAACACCTGGAACGAGTTGATGATCGTGATGACGAACGTGAATGCCAGCGCGGGCCGGATCAGTGGCACGGTCATCGAGCGGAACCGGCGGAACGCTCCGGCACCGTCGATGCGGGCCGCTTCGTAGACGTCGGCCGGTATGCCCTGCATGGCGGCGAGCAGGACGATGGTGGCGAACGGGACGCTCTTCCACACACTGACCAGGCACAGCGAGACCATCGCCCACGCGGGGTCGCTGAGCCACGGGACCGGATCGATGCCGATCCAACCGAGAGCGGTGTTGAGTACGCCGTAGTCGGTACTGAAGGTGAGTCGCCAGACCACCGCCATCGCCACCGTCGAGGCGACCAGCGGCATGAACATGATGCTGCGAAAGATGCCGATCGCCCGGAGTTTCTGGTTCAACGCTGCCGCGACCGCGAGACCGATGACGATCGTCGGGATCAGCGTGCCGACAGTGAAGATCACCGTATTGCGCAGCGCCACCCAGAACAGCGGATCGCGGGTGAAGAGCCGGCGAAAGTTGCCGATACCGACGAACTTCGGAGAACTGAACAGATCCCACTGGTGCAGGCTCAGATACAGCGTGAACAACAACGGGAACGCCATGAACACCGCGACCGCGATCAGATTGGGCGCGATGAACATTCGACCCGCGGCGGCCTTGCGCCGGCGCAGCGCGGACCCGCGCGGTGTGCTGGATGCTGTCATCGCGCGTCCAGGGTGGTGCGGTCGGCCGGGTGAGCCGCTGCGCGATTGTCGCTCACTGCGCCCGGTGATTTGCGGGACACCCGCACCCGGTCGGCCCAGTGAGCCGCTGCGCGATTGTCGCTCACTGCGCCCGGTGATTTGCGGGACACCCGCACCCGGTCGGCGCAGCGAGCCGCTGCGCGATTGTCGCTCACTGCGCCCGGTGATTTGCGGGACACCCGCACCCGGTCGGCGCAGCGAGCCGCTGTGCGATTGTCGCTCACTGCGCCTCCACCTCCAAGAGGTCGTTGATTCGGGTTGCGAGGCCCTGTTTGAACCAGTCCGCGGTGGCGGCTCCGCGGAACACGTGGTCGTAGCCCTGTTCGATGACCGCCTCGATACGTGGCCATGCGGGGGTGACCGGCAGGTTGTTGGCGTGATCTCCGCCGGAGAACACCTCGAGGTTGTGGACTCGCGTATGGGCCTGCGCGAACTCCTCGGAGGCGAGAGCCGACTTCAATGCGGGGACGAAGAGTCCCGATTTCGCGATGACGGACTGACCGACCGGCCCGGTGGCGAACTTGACGAATTCCCAGGCCTGCTCCTTGCGTGGGCTGTCGGCGGCGATCGACAACCCCGTGGTACCGATATCGGAGCGGGCCGCGGTTCCGCGTGGGCCGACCGGGAGCACCGTGACATCGAAGTCGAGGTCTTCCTGGCTCGTATAGGTGCTGTACATCCAATGCCCGGACAAGGCCATCGCGGCTTTTCCCTGCGCGAACATGTCCGACGACGAAAGCGATTGCTGGAATTCGATTCTCGGCATCACCCGGTGCCGGGTGGATAGGTCGGTGTAGAACTGGACGCCCTCGATGAAGGCGTCGTTGTCGATATTGGTGCGGGTCGGGTCGATGGACGGGGTGAACCATTCCACGCCGTTGTTCATGCCGAAGCAACTGGCCGAGTAGTAGGTGGTCCAGGGATCGACGAACCCCCACTGGGTGACCTCACCGGAGCTGTCTCGTTTGGTCAATGCGCGTGCGGCATCGAGGAATTCGTCGAAAGTCCAGGCGTCTTCCCAGCGGGCGGGCGGTGGTGGCAGTTCGGCGTCGGCGAAGAGTTTCTTGTTGTAGTACACGAAGATGCCGGCCCACTGTTCGGGCAGGGCGTATTGCGCATTCCGGTAGCGGAAGGTGTTGTACAGCGCCGGTGAGCTGTCCTGTTTCAGTGCGGCCGCGTACACCGGATCCTTGTCCAGGATGGTGTCGAGATTCGCGAAGATGCCGCGTTCGGCGAGGAAGGAATACGACAGCTCCCACGACATCAACACATCCGGGCATTTGCCGCCCGCACAGTAGGTGAGGATCTGGGTTTGCGGATCGGGGCCCGACATCTGGGTCCGGACCTTGATGTCCGGGTGCAGGGCGCGGAACTCGTCGATGATCTGCAGCCGGACCTTCGCCTCGTCGGGTTTGGCCTGGAGGAAGAAGGTCAGCGCATCGTCGTCGCCGCATCCGGTCAGCGCGGACCCGGCCGCTGCCGTCCCGGCGGCCGCCGCACCCCGCAGCAGCGTGCGCCGGTCGAACCTCCGAAACGATGCCACCCGCACCCCCGTCCGACTATCTCGAGCGAACTTGTCTGCCGACGAACGTAATACCGCAGTGGGTGATCCGTCCGGAAAATGCGGCAGACCGGTCGACGGAAGCAGATCCCGGGGGTGGCAAGCATCCGGGAGGCCGCCGCGTGCCACCTCGGTTCGGGTCTACTCGGCCCTGCGGCCGTCGAGCAGCACCGCTGCGGCCGGACAGGACAGCCATGCCCGTTCCGCGTCAGCGTGCCGAGCCGGGGCCTGCGACGGCTCGGTGACAAGTGAGGTGCCGTTGTCGTCCTGATCGAAAAGGTGCGGTGCGGTGAGGGCGCACATGCCGGCGCCGATACAGGCGTCGCGATCGACAGTGATCTTCACGGTTCGCTACTCACCAATCGACCGGGAGGCTGTGGACGCCATAGATGTCCAGGCCGGCGCGCATGGGGATTTCTTCGACGGGTGCCGCGAGCCGGAGGGTCGGGAAGCGGCGCAGCAGGGCGGGCAGTGCGATGCGCATTTCCATTCGTGCCAGCTGCTGGCCCAGACATTGATGCCGTCCGTGACCGAACCCGATATGCCCCGTTGCGTCGCGGGCGATATCGAGCACATCGGGGTCGGCGAATTTCGCCGGATCCCGGTTGGCCGCTTGCATCGCCAAGGCCACCGACTCGTATGCGGCGATGCGAGTACCGGCGATTTCCACGTCTTGCACGGCTGTACGGAGGTTGGTGTGCGCGATGGTCAGGTAACGCATGAGTTCTTCCACCGCGCGGTCGACCGCATCGGGATCGTCTCGCACCGTTGCCAATTGTGCGGGATGTTGCAGCAGCGTCAGCGTGCCGAGCGCCACCATGTTGGCGGTGGTGTCCAGACCTGCACCGAGAAGTAGCGCACCGATTCCGGCCAGTTCGGCGTCGGTGAGATCGGAGATGGTGAGGTCGCTCAGAACATCGTCGGTCGGATGGCGGCGCTTGACGGTGACCAGCTCCGAGATGTAGGCGACGATGGTGCGAAATGCTGTCACACGCTGCTGCATCGAGTCGTCGACGCCGCCGAGGGCATTCATGTTGCGCTGGAACAGATCGCGGTCGGCGTAGGGAACGCCCAATAGTTCACAGATCACCAGGGCCGGGATCGGATGGGCGAAGTGCGGCACCAGATCGAGTGGTCCACCGGCCGCAGCCATGACTTCCAATTGCCGGGCGGTGATCTCGGTGACGCGATCTTCGAGTTGGCGCATCCGGCGCACAGTGAACCGGCCTGCCAGTATTTTTCGATACCGGGTGTGTTCGGGGGCGTCGACCCCCTGCATGTCGCCGGGCTCGGCGGGTGGCATGGCGCCGGCGTCGGCCAGCGGGTAATGGCCGATGTCGTATCGAACGCTGAATCGCGAATCGGCGAGAATCGTTCGAACGATGCTGTGCCCCGTGGCGAGCCAGCCTTCGTGACCGTCCGGGAAGGTCATGCGCACCAACGGTGCAACCGCACGGATGTCACCGAGCTCGGTGGGTGGATCGGCGGGGCTTGCAGCAGGCCGTGTGGTCGGCAGAGCGGCGAGGTGTTCGACGCGTCGGTCAGCGAAGTTCACGTGTTCTCCACATGTCTCGAGTATTCATTGATATGCGAAAGCTACGTTGCGTCGAGCAGGGACTGCCAGGATTCTCGGGTTGTTCGAGTCGATAATATGCTGGTAGACAATGCAATTGTCATTGCGTTAAGCGCCTGTGTCATTGCAACCAGGCCTGGCCTTGTATTGCAATGACGCTGCCAGTGAATGCATACTCGGACGTATGCCCGGTGGCCGACTGACCGCATTCGATCGTGACCACATCGCCGAAGCCCTGTCCCAGGGCATCGGGTACGCCGAAATTGCCCGGCAGTTGTCCCGCCCCACCTCGACTGTCAGCCGGGAGGTGCAGCGTAACGGCGGCCCCTGCCGGTACAACGCACGCCGCGCCCAGCGAGCCACCGAACGACGGGCTCGGCGTCGTGTACGCAATACCGTCGGTTCCGAACCGGCCACCGACGGTCCGCTGTCGGATTTCCTCGATGATTTCGCGGCAACAATCGCTACGACTGGGCTGTCGCCCACCGCCGCGCGCGTCATGGTTGCCCTCTACTCCAGTGACACCGCTGCGGTCACTGCCGCGGAACTGGTTCGACACCTCGGAGTGAGTCCGGCGACCATATCCGCCTCCGTTACTGCCTTGGAGGCGCAGGGGCTGCTGCGTCGGGAGCGGCTACCCGGCACGCGCCACGACACCTACCGTATCGGCGACGATCCTTGGGTGCGAGCCACTTTGGCCAGCGCGGAGCAGATGGCAACCCTCGTCGTCGCAGCACACCGAGGCGCGGCCGTCTTCGCCGCGCGCCCCGCCGGCCCGCGTTTCGAGGCTATGGGCGAATTCCTCGAGTATGTCCGCAACGACATGCTCGCCAGTGTGCAGCGCTGGCGTCGAGTGCTCGATGAACGCGATGCCTGAGGGCCTCCCGAGCCGGGCTGAGCCACATCACGCCGCGGATCCGTGCATAGTGGGAGTTCGTGCTCGGACAGGTGACAGGGACGGAGTGGTTGGAGCGCCATGGAACTAGTGACATCGCTGCCTGCCGACACCCCGCTGCGGCTGGTGCCGGAACGGGTGCGGCGCATCGAAGCCCTCGGATTCGACACGGTGCACATCTCCGAGACGGTCCGGGACCCCTTCGCGGTGGCGGCACTGGCTGTCGAGCACAGTTCCACGCTCACCGTTCGGACGTCGATGGTGGTGGCGTTCGCGCGCAGCCCCATGCTGACCGCGTTGTCGGCCTGGGATCTGGCGGACTTCTCCGGAGGTCGATTCCAGCTGGGGCTGGCGACCCAGGTGCGCGGAAACATTGTCGGGCGATATTCGATGCCGTGGACGGATCCCGTTGCGCAACTGCGGGATTACGTTCGTGCGGTACGTGCCGTGTTCGAGGCGTTCCGCACCGGCGACGCGCTCGACTACGAGGGAACGCACTACACACTCAACCGGTTGCAGCCGTATTTCAACCCGGGACCGATCGAGGCCGCGGCGCCCGAGATCTGGACCGGTGGGGTGAATGCGCGGATGTGCGCGCTCGCAGGTGAGGTTGCGGACGGGTTCGTCGCCCACCCCACCTGCTCGCACCCGAAGGTCCTCGCGGAGAAGATCGTTCCGGCGCTCGAGGCCGGCGGCCGGAAACCTCGGGTCATCGCGGTGCCGAAGGTGATTACCGGCCGGGACGCGACCGTGGTCGCGTCCGCACGTGAGTCGGTGCGCGAAGAGCTGGCGTTTCTGTACTCCACACCCGCCTACCGCATCGCGCTGGACGTGTTGGGGTTCACCGAGGTGGGGGAGCGGCTGACCGCCATGGCACGCTCCGGCGACTGGGCCGGCCTGGCCGGCGTCCTCACCGATCCGGTACTGGATGCCCTTGTCACACAATGCGTATACGCCGAGTTGCCCGCAGTACTGACCGCGCTGTACGCGAACCTCTGCGACGGCATCGCCTTGGCGGTGCCGCAGGACGCTGCCGACGACGAAGAGTTTCGGAGGATGTGCGACGACCTTCGATCTGTCCGGTGACGCCCTCGTGCCCGGTCCCGGAAAGGAAGGATCTCCATGCCGACTCCCCGTTCTCATGACGAACGCGTAGCTGCTGCGCGCCATCGGCTGCAGCAGGAATATCAGATGTGGCTGTCTACCGGCGCACACGACGGCCCCCCATCTCATCCCGGTGGCATTCGTCGAGGACGGCGCCGCCATCGTCACCGCCACCGGTGCGAACAGCAAGACGGTTCGAAACCTTCGCGGCAGCGGTCGGGCTCGCGTCGCTGTGGGCACTACCTCCGACGTGGTGATGGTCGATGCCACGCTCGACGGTCTGATATCGGTAAACGAGGTCGTGGCGGACCTTGCCGACCGCTTCGCCGCCGTCTCGCACGACCCGCGACAGCTGCCGGGCTACATCTACATCCGGCTGCGTCCTCGACGAATCCAGGTGTGGAACGGATTCCACGAGTTCGCAGGACGAACAGTGATGCTCGACGGGGAATGGCTTTCACGCCCGGTCGACTGAGCTGAACAGCGAGCACGGCGAGCGGCGCGCCCCGTCGTGGGGCGGGTGCGGCGGATACGTTCAGACTGCACCGAGCTGCTGCATCATGCCCGTGCTGTCCGATATCACCCAGTACTCGGCGAACCGGCCGTTCTCGACCCGGAAGATGTCGTGGCCGCTGAACGAGATCCGGGTGCCCGGCGTGGCGGTCGCGCCGGGTATGCCGCCCAGGTAGGAACCGTGAAAGGTCCAACGCGCCGCACACAGACCGGAGGCAATGATTGGCCCGACGTCGAGTGTGTTTTCGATCTCGGAGAACAAGGCGCGCGACTGGCGAATCTGATCTGCGGCCGCCTGCGGCCCGTGGACCTCGCGTGACGGCCAATGACCGACGAAATCGGGGGTGAAGATCTCCTCGGCGACAGCGAAATTTCCATACCACAGATCGAAGAGCCAGCGACGGTAGAGTTTCTCCTGCTGTGCGATGTCGTCATCGGTCATGCTGCACACGGTGCCGTATCGGCACGGGGATGTCTTGGATAAAAGGGAACACACCGATCACGCGGCGCGTACGTCCGCTGTGGCCCGGCAGCCGCCGTGATCCGAGAAGCCGCGCAGGTCAGCGGAGCAGGTGAGCCAGCAGCTGGGCAGGAGCGTCCTCCTGCAGGAGGTGGCCGGCATCGTCGATCCAGTGCATCCGGGCGTGCGGAATGCGTTCGTGCAACCAGTGCCTCCGGAGGGAGGATGCGATCCTCGCGACCCCACAGCAGCTGGACCGGAATATCTATTTCCGACAGCAACGGCTCGTACGGTTCGGTGTCGACCTGCGCCAGTTGACGGTATTGCCGGTAGTAGGCGGCTTGGCCTGCCGACCCGAGCCAGGGGCGCAGGAATGCCTGTTGCACTCCGGGGCGGAAGCCGACGTGGGTTGCGTTGCGCAGGTGGGCGGCGACCAGGGCTTCGTGGGCATAGCCGGGCAGCTGCTCGAAGACCTCGTGGTGGGCGCGCATCAGGGCGAAGAGCCCACGTTCCCACTGCCCGCCGCTGACGCAGTCGAACAGGGTCATGTCGCGGTAGCGGGCGCCTTCGAGCAGGAGGGCGCGCAATGCGATCGCCCCGCCGATATCGTTGGCGATCACCGTCGGAACGGAGTCGGCGGTGTCGAGTCCCCAGTAGTGCAGCAGTCCGGTGAATCGTCGGGCCTGCGCGGCCAGGGTCAGATCCTGGCCCTCGGCCTGCTCGGACCGGCCGTAGCCGAGGTGATCGAAGACGTAGACGGTGTGCCGCTCTGCCAGGGCGGGCGCGATCTCCCGCCAGAGGAACGAGGAGTACGGCGTGCCGTGTACGAGCACCACCGACCGCTGCCCGCTTCCCAGCCGGGCCCAGCGCACCGCGCCTCCGTCGACCTCTATCGATTCCGGCAGCTCCCAGGTCAAGATCTTCACCTTTCGTTCGCACGTCACTGGTTCCAGCACGACCTGTCCACGGTGCACCCGGCATCCATTGTTGCGGCGGGTGCTGGATCGTCACCGCTGAGCTAGTTTCCCTGCGCCTGCGCCGCACCGATTTCCTCCGCCGAGTCCTGGAACGCCGTGGCGGCGCGGTCGAAGTAGTCGAAGAGGAATTCGCGCTGTTCGGGGGTGTAGCTCTCGATGATCTCGCCGATCTTGCGGCGGGCCGGGGTGAGTACGCGGTCCAGGTCGGCGGGTTTGGCTACCGGCTCGACGATGACCTTGCGCCGGTCGCCGGGGTCGGCGGTGCGCTGTACGTAGCCTGCCTGTTCCAGGCGGTCGATGAGACGTGTGGTGGGGCCGGTGGTCAGGCCGGTTCTGGTCCCGAGCTCACCCGGGGTCAGCGCTCCGCTCAGTTCCAGCACATTGAGCGCGTACAGGTCCGTGGCGCCCAGGCCGACGGCCTTGGCGCCCGCCTGAGCGTGCAGCACGACGGAACTCAGGTAGCGGCGAAAGACCTGGCCCGGATCGTTTTCCTGGCTGCCTGTTGACAAGATCTCACCTTTCTTCGTAATCTCTTCGTCAACGAAGAGAAATCTTCAACGCAGATACATCTCCTAAGAAGAGAATATCATGAGAAGGGTTTTCGCCATGAGTACCGACATCGATCCGGTCGCCCCTACCGAAGTCGTCCCGGCCGTCAGGAATCGCCGGCGCACCGTCGTCAAGGTGCTGGGTGCGACCGTCGTCGCACTGGGTGTCGCGGCGGCCGGAGGGTATGTATGGCTCGATCGGACCTCGGACGTCCGGAACGTGGGTATCGACGAGTGCACGAGCGTCACCCCGGACGGTGGCACCGCCGATGACCTGCAGGGCGTATGCGACACGTTGGCCGAGGCGACCGCGGCGTGGGGCCGTGGGGATGCCGATGCCTACGGTGAAACCTTCACCGAGAACGGCACTTACACCACGTTCGTCGGCACCCACTACGTGGGTCGGCACGACATCACCGAGGCGCATCGCGCCCTGTTCGACGGATTCGTGAAGGGAAGTAAGCTCACCGATTCCTACCTCGGCATTCGCTTCTTCGGTGGTGACGTCGCCATCGTCACCACCCGCGGCGACCGCTACGAGGGTGATCGCCCGCAGGAGCTGTCCAAGACTCAGACCTACACCATGGTCAAGGAGCGGGACGGTGAGTGGAAGATCGCTGCCTTCCACAACACCCAGCGTCAGCGGGTCATGGAGCGGTTCTCCTTCCTCTACGACAGCGCCACCAAGCCCGAGGCCGAGCAGTGAAAGCGCTGGTCACCGGAGCGAGTTCCGGTATCGGTCGCGCATTCGCGACAACGCTTGCCGCGCAAGGGTATGCGGTGACCGCAGTGGCGCGCGGCGCCGAGGCACTCGATGCCCTGATGGTCGAGCTCGGGCCCGGCCACGACTGTCTCGTAGCGGATCTCACCGCCGCCGAGGGGCTGGCGGCCACGGCGGAACTGCTGCGCGGTGGTGACTACACCCTGCTGGTCAACAATGCCGGAACCGCCACGCACGGCGAGCTCACCCAGGCGTCGCTCGAATCGGCGCTCACCACAGTAGACCTCAACTGTCGCGCGGTGGTCGTGCTCGCCCATGCCTTTCTCGCCGCCGCCGGCCCGGGGAGTGCCTTGGTGAATGTCTCGTCCACTCTGGGGTTCACACCGAAGCCCGGCCTGGGTGTCTACTGCGCGACCAAAGCCTTCGTCACCGCGTTCTCCGAAACCCTCTGGTACGAGCAGAAACCCAGGGGAGTGCAGGTGCTGGCGCTGTGTCCGGGAGTTACGCGCACCGCTTCGCAACGTGCCGACGGAGTGCCGTCGTGGCTGGTGCAGACACCGTCGGCGGTCGTTGCCCGGGCCCGGAAAGCGCTGTCCGACAGGGCAGGGCCGGTAGTGCTGACCAGCCGCATCAACCGACTGCTCACCACCGCACTGCGGTTGGTGCCACGCAAGGCCGCCCTGGCCGTACTCGCCGAGTGAAGGAGAAGAGATGAACACACACACCGATACCACCGCGATCCGGGCTCTGATCGAGCGCAGCGCCGACGCATGGGGACGCGGAGACGGCACCGCCTACGGTGCCTGCTTCACCGCCGATGCCATCGACGTCACCTACGTGGGCACCGTCTATCACGGGCGTGCGGACATCGGCCGTGGCCACCAGGCGCTGTTCGACAGCGTCCTGAAGGGCACTCGGCTCATCATCGAGATCGTCGACATCCGCCGCTACGGCAGCGATACCGCGATCGTGTCGACGCGCGGTGAGTCCGCCAAGCGGCACCCGAAGAAGCTCGGCAAACTGGCCACCTACACCGTGGTCCGCGACACCGACGGACAGTGGCGCATCGCGGCGGTGCAGAAGACCCGGCACAGGCCACTGCTGGAGGCTGTCTCCTTCCTGTTCCAGCCCGACTCCCGGCCGGCCGTCCGCGCATGAGCGTGATCGCCGTACTCGGGGCCACCGGTGGCACCGGGCGCAGAGTCGTCGACGGTGCGCTGAGCCGTGGGCATCGGGTGACCGCCGTCGTCCGGCGGGACGGGATACTGGCTCCCGCCCCAGGATTGACAGTGGTCATCGCCGCACCGACCGACCGGAAGTCCATGGCGGCGCTGCTGCGCGGCCACGATGCGGTGATCTCCGCACTGGGTGCCGCGGGTACGACACCGACGACGCTCTACTCCGACACCGCGGCGGCACTCGTCGACGCCGTGCCGGCCGGTGGACGGGTAGTCGTGCTGTCCTCCGCCGGAGTTGCGACGCCGGTGGGCGCGAACCTGGTGATCGGGTCCTTCGCCCTTGTCCTGCAACGGATCATGCGCAATATCTATCGCGACATGCTGGAGATGGAACGCCGACTCGCACAGAGCGAGCTGCGCTGGACCGCGGTGCGGCCGACCGCGCTCGACGATCGCCCGGCCGGGGGCCACCCGCGAATGTCGGTGGGGGCGCAGACGAGAGTCGGCTCCCGCACCTCACGAGCGGACCTGGCGGACTATCTCCTCGACGTGCTCGACGACCCGGCCACCTACGGCACGGTTGTGGCCTTCTCGTCCTGAACAGGGCTGCCGTCAGGCCGGCTGGAATCGGGTCACCCGGGTATGCAGGATGTCGGTGAGGGACTCCGCGCGCCACTGCCGCAGGAGTTCGTGGAAGGCGACCGCGCCGTACGGGTAGGAATTCGCGCTGTTCGGCCTGCCCGCGCCCTCACGGTTGTAGTAGCCGGGTGTGCACTCCGCGTGGAACCATTCGTGATCGGGGGCGTCTGCGGCAAGGGTGGCGATCCACGCGTCTTCGTCCGCGCGCGTCGGTTCGATGATCGCTTCCCGGGCCTCGGCGGCCGCGACGAGGGCCGCGGCATGAACGGCTTGTTCATCCAGGATGTGGGTGAAGTTGACACTGCTCGCGTTGTGCGTGGTTCCCATCTGGATCAGGTTGGGAAATCCGTTGCTGGTGAAGCCGTGCAGACTACGGTGGCCGTGCTCGGCTCGGACCTGCTGCAGCCCGATGCCGCCGCGGCCGCGGACCGGAATCCTGCCGGCGTGGATGCCGGAGACCCCGACCGAGAATCCGGTGGCGAAGATCAGACAATCGAGTTCGTATTCGGTGGTGCCGACGACCACGCCGGTTTCGGTGATGCGCTCGATCCCGTGCGTGTCCGCGGTATCGACGAGGGACACGGTGTCCAGGTTGAACGCCGAGTAGTACGTGTCGGAGAAGGTCGGGCGTTTGCACGCGTACCGGTACCAGGGCTCGAGCTTGTCCGCGGTCTCCGGATCGGTGACGATCTGCCGGACGCGGCGGCGTAGTTCACTCATCTTCGCGGCATCGGCTGCCTCGTAGGCGGTTTCGAACGCCGGGCCCGGATCGTCGCGGCGGAAGCTCGGCAGCAACTTTTCCAGCAGACCGGCCGAGGCGGTCCAGCCGTCGGCCACGAGGTCCCGGTCGACCGGCTCGCCGGAAACGATGCGCAGGAAGTTTTCCCGGCGTTCCCGGGCCCAGCCGTTGTGGTCGGCGCCGACGTCCTCCGCGGTGGTCCGGCGGTTGCCTCGCACATCCACGCTGGAGGGTGTGCGCTGGAAGACGTAGACATGCTGTGCGTCCCGGGCCAGCATCGGGATCACCTGGACGCCCGTAGCGCCGGTGCCGACGACACCGACGCGCTTGTCGGCGAGGCCGGTCATGCCGCCGTCGGGCGTGCCACCGGTGTAGGTGTAGTCCCACCGCGAGGTGTGAAAGGTATGGCCCCGAAAGGATTCGATACCGGGGATCCCGGGCAGCTTCGGATCCGACAGGGTGCCGGTGGCGGTGACGACGTATCGGGCATGGAAGGCGTCACCGCGATCCGTGGTTACGATCCAGGTCTCGGAGGGATCGTCCCAGGCGAGTGCGGTGACCGAGGTCGAGAACAGGGCATCCGGATACAACTCGAACTGCTGCGCGATGCGCACGGCATGGCAGCGGATCTCCTCGCCGGGGGAGTACTTCCATTCCGGGACGTACCCGGTCTCGTCGAGCAGCGGCAGGTAGACGTGGGAGTCGATATCGCAGTGGATTTCCCGGATAGCGATTCCAGTACCAGGTGCCCCCGAAATCACCGCCCTTCTCGACGATCCGGAGGCGCTGCACCCCGTGCTGCCGCAGCCGCGCTCCGGCGAGGATGCCGCCGAAACCACCACCGACCACGGCCACATCGACGGTGTCGGCCAACAGCTCCCGCTCGGCAACCGCCCCCACGTACGGATCGGCGGCGTAGTAGCCGAATTCTGCTTCGGTGTCACGGTATTGGGCGGCACCGTCGGGCCGAACCCGTCGCTCACGCTCGAGTCGGTAGCGCCGGCGCAGGGCGGCAAGGTCGTCCGAAGTCCACGCATGCGTGATCGTCATTGTGAGGGGCTCACTCCAATCCATCGACGCCCACGAGACGGGCGGCCGACACCCACGGTAACAGCACCCGGACAACACTGTCCGGGTGGTGCCGCCATGAACTATCCACTGCACCAGTCGCTTTCGCGCGCGTACGTGTGTGCGTGGATTCTGGTGGACTCTGTCCGAGGTGTGGGTGCGCGTGGTGCCGCGGCGTTCGGCAGACCGGCGGCCGTCCGGCCCGCGCTCAGTCGTGGAACGGCCGCACCGGCCCGATGTCGACCCCGAGCAGTCGCCACGCCGCCGATGCCCGGCGTTCCCGCTCGGCGCGGTCGGCACCGCTGACGGCGCCGGAGACCATGGCGGAGGCGAGCATGAGATCGCTCACCGAACCGAGCCGATGCCCTTCGGGCAAACGCTGTTTCAAGGCGCACTCGACGCGCTCCGCAAGGGTCCGGGCGTGCGCGCGAACGGTGGATCGCCCGATCGCGATATCGAGATGCATGAGATCGATGAACGCGGCCGACTCCGTCAGATGCCAGGTGAGTACACCGAGAATGTCGACGAAACCCATATCCGCGTCCGCGGCGGCTCGTTCGATCTGCCGGACGTTGTCCTCGAGCACCGCATTCGTGACCGATGCGCGGTCGGGAAAGTTCCGATACAGCACGCCCTGACCCACCCCGGCGCGGCGGGCGATGGCGGACAAGGGAACGTCCAACCCGTGCTCCGCGTACGTCTCTCGTGCTGCCGCGATCAACGCATCCCGGTTGCGGGTAGTCACCTTCCGCCCGGCATTCGGGGGTCTTCTCCCGTCGGCTGTCGGCGGCTGCATGAGGTTGGAGGATACCGGCCGACGAGAGGTGGAACGACCGTGCTCCTTGCGCCCTCGCAAAAATTTCTATTCCTGAAATATTGCCGGATTGGAAGTTTTAGTTGATCATGAAGGCATGGCGTCGCAGGGGTTGAGGGAGCGGAAGAAGCAGGAGACTCGTGCGGCGCTGAGTCAGGCCGCCTGGTCGCTGATGCTGGAGCAGGGGTTGAAGGCGGTCAGCCCGGAGCGGGTGGCCGAGATCGTCGGTGTGTCCGGGCGGACCTTCCGCAACTACTTCTTTTCCGTCGAGGAGGCCATCGTCGAGGCGACGATGCGGCACGCCGAATCGATGGCCGACGCGGTGCGGTCGCGGCCGCCGGCCGAGCCGGTGTGGGATGTGCTTGCCGCGGTACTTCCCGACATCGTCGCGACCATGGTGAGCAGTCGCGACGATGTGGCGACATTGCTGCGGGCCGGTCGTGAGAATCCGTCGATCCTGGCCGCGCATCTGGCCTCGATGGATCGCAGTTCGTGGCAGCTGACCCAGGCCGTGGCCGAGCGCATGGGTACCGATCCCCAGCGGGACCTGACCACCCGGTTGCTCGCCGCCGCGGCCGGGATGACGGTGCGAATTTCCCTGGAAGTGTGGTCCGCGAGCGATGGCTCGACCGACCTGCCCGATGTGGTCCGCGCCGCCCTCGCACAGCTGCGGGACGGAATCCCGCAGGCGGGCAACAGAATTCCCGGCTGACCTGACAGCTGGAGTATCGGGCTCGGTCGGCGCTGCACGGCTCTGCCGTGCAGTGATGCGAAATGAGAAGTGTAACCACTGATAGCGAGGGAGATTTCATGACCACTATCGTCGATTCTGCTCCGCGGTTGCCGTTCAGCCGTCCCAGCACCCTGGAGGTCGCGCCGCGTTACGCACAGTTGCGACAGCAGGCGCCGGTGGTCCGGGTGACGAGTCCGGCCGGTGATCCGGCCTGGTTGGCAGTGGGATACGCGGAGGTCAAGCAGATCCTGGGTGACCCGCGCTTCGGGCGCAGACATCCCGAGCCGGAGAAGGCGGCCAGGGTGTCGCAGGCCGCGGTCGCGGGTGGTCCCCGCGGCGATTACAACACCGAGCAGCACGATCACCAGCGCATGCGCAAGATGCTGGTCCCTGCCTTCTCCGCGCGGCGGATGGCGCAGCTCACCGAGCGGATTCAGGAACTGACCGCACAGTGTCTCGACGATATGCAGGCGCAGCACGACGCCGACCCGGGCGAGCCGGTGGACTTGGACAAGGTGCTGTCGTTTCCCTTGCCCGCCTTGGTGATCAGCGAACTGCTCGGGGTGCCGCCGGAGGATCGCCAGCTGTTCGGCGATATCTCCAAGCGGATGACGAATATGTACGACGGTGCCGACGCCGCGGCGGCACGGGCCGAACTCGAGCAGTACTGCGCCGGGCTGGCCGCGATCAAACGCGCGACACCGGCTGCGGACGTGATCTCCGACGTCGTCGCCATGCAGGAGGAGGATCCCACCTTCACCGACGACGATGTGGCCGACCTGGCCGCCGGACTGTTGTTCGCCGGACACGAAACTACTTCCGGCCGAATCAGTTTCGGCACGATGTGGTTGCTGTCCGACGAGGCGCGCCGGGCGGAGTTCGCCGCCGATCCCGAGAGGCGGGTGCAGCCCACGGTGGAGGAGATCCTGCGCCTGGCAGCACCGTCGGTCAGCCCGGGTCTGCTGCGGTATGCGCGGGAGGATGTCGAGATCGGCGGGATCACCATTGCGGCGGGCGAACTGGTGCTGCTCAATGCCGATTCCGCCAATCGCGACGAGTCGGTGTTCGCCGACCCGTTGGAGTTCCGCACCGACCGAAAGCCGAACGCGCACGTGGCTTTCGGGCACGGCATGCACGTGTGTATCGGTGCCAGCCTGGCGCGGACCGAGTTGCGCACCGTGTTCCCCGCGCTGTTCCGGCGCTTTCCCGGCCTGCGCCTGGCCGTCGACGTGGAGGAACTGGAACTGCGGACCCACAGCGTCACCGGCGGGGTCGATCGGGTACCCGTCCGCTGGTGAGCAGCGCGGCAGTCGGCATCATCACCGGAAAGGAGAAGCCCGTGCACGTGGAAGTCGACCGGCCCATGTGTGTCGGATCGGGACAGTGCGTCCTGACCGCGCCCGATGTCTTCGATCAAGACGACAACGGCATCGTGACGCTCGTCCAGGAGCGGCCCGGTGCCGACCAGCGCGAGGTCGTGGAGGAGTCGGCGGCGCTCTGCCCGGCCGGCGCGATCCGGCTGGCACAGTAGTCACACCGAACAGGGTGTTCCGGGCCGTTTCCGGATGTCGACCGAGACGGCCCGGACGCCGGCAGCGCAGCGCTACATTGTGTTCGGGCTGAGTCGAACCCTGTTCACCCTCCGGGGCACCGGATTCAATCGAAGGTATGGCAGCACAGGGAACGTCGGCCGACGCAGCGGATAGTTTCACCACGGAGTGGGAGCGGTGGCACCGGGGCCAGGAGGCGCACTTGTCCGATCCGCACGGGTTTCTCGCCATCACGAGCCTGCACTGGCTCACCGACACTCCGGAACGGTTCGACGACGCGCCCGGTGTGTGGTCGACGGGCCCCGAGGGGGTGGTGGTGGTGCTCGACGAGGGGGAGCAGCTGACCATCGACGGTGCGCCGGTGCGGGGCCGGTACGGGTTCGGCGCCATTGCCGAACGTGGTGGTGTGAACGCCGTCTGGGGAGAGGCGGTGATCGAGGTCGCCAGGCGTGGCGGGAACGATATCGTACGTCCGCGGCATCCGAATACGCCGCTGCGTACCAACTTTCACGGCACCCCCACGTTCGCGCCGGACCCGAAGTGGGTGGTTGCCGGACGCTACGTGCCGTTCGACGAGCCGCGTCCGACGACGGTCGGGGCGACCGTGGAAGGCCTCGAGCACATCTACGACGCGACGGGGCGGATCGAGTTCGAGGTCGAGGGCCGGGCACTGCGGCTGACCGCATTTCCCGGCAAGGCCCCCGGCACCCTGTCGGTGTTGTTCACCGACGCGACCTCCGGGATCACCACCTACGCGGCGAACCGGGTGGTGCAGGTCGCGGCTCCGGCCGACGACGGCGCAGTGGTGCTCGACTTCAATCGTGCGGTGAATCTGCCCTGCGCCTACACCGACCTGGCGACCTGCCCGCTGCCACCGGCGGAGAACCGGCTGCCGATCGCGGTCGAGGCAGGGGAGAAGCTCCCCTACGAGCGCCGGGGATCAGCTGTGCGCTGATCGGCACGCCGCCGCAACGGGCCGAAGAAAGTTTTTCAGCAGCTGTCCCTTCGCGGGTCTCGCGTCCCTGCAATCCGGCTGGGCGGCGCGGTCGAGACCCGGCCACGGGTAGATATCCCGACCGAGGACGCGTTCTGATCGAGGACGTCTTCCGGCGTGAGTGGGGACGGGTGCTGGCCTCGCTCGTCGGCTTCCTCGGCGATTTCGATCTCGCCGAGGGAGGCGCGCAGGAGGCGTTCGCGGTCGCGGCCGAGCGGTGGCCCCGCGACGGGGTGCCACGACATCCCGTCGCCTGGCTGGTGACCACGGGCCGCCACCGCGCTATCGACCGGCTGCGCCGCGAGCGGACCCTCGCCGACAAGTATCGGACGCTCGGCCACGATCGGATGGTCTCGCACATGGACGACATCGATCTGGACGACACCACGATCGCCGACGAACGGCTGGAGCTGATCTTCACCTGCTGCCATCCGGCCCTGGCGACCGAAGCGCAGGTGGCGCCGCTCCCGGCACGACCAGGACATGATCGCTGACGGGCGCCGCGTCCTCGACCGGGCACTCGCGCTGCGGCCGGACGGCGGCCAGTACGTGCTGCAAGCGGCGATCGCGTCGCTGCAGGCCGACGCGGACATCGACTGGCACGAGGTCGAGTTGCTCTACGCGATGCTCGAACATCGCACCGGTTCGCCGGTGGTCACGCTCAGTCGCGCGGTCGCGATCGCGGAGTCGGGAGCACCCGGGCGGGCCCTCGAACTTGTCGACTCGCTCGACCTCGGCGGCTACCGTTACCTGCATTCCACGCGTGCCGAACTGCTGCGTCGCCTCGGCCGCACCACCGAAGCGCGGGAGGCCTACACGCGCGCACTCGCGCTGGCTGCCACCGAACCGGAAGCGCCGGTTCCTCGACCGCCGCCGGTCGGACCTCGGCTGACTCGGGCGGACATTTATCTGCTTGCGGCACGAACAGGTGTGCCGCAGAATGGTCCGCCGGTGCCGAGACCTGCGAAAATGTGCGATCACGTGTGCCGGTAGGAGAGCGAAGAAAACCGGGCGAAACGGGTGGTTCATGTTCGATGTGATCATTGCCGGATGCGGGCCGACCGGTGCGATGCTGGCCGCCGAACTGCGGCTGCACGAGATGCGGGTGCTTGTGCTGGAGGGCGAGACTGCGCCGGTGTCGCTCGCGCGCATCGTCAGTCTGCACACGCGCAGCCTCGAACTGATGGCCATGCGCGGACTGCTGGACCGACTCCTCGAGCACGGCAGGCGGCGACCGGTCGGCGGGATCTTCGCCGGTATCGCCACACCCGCGCCCCCCGGCCTCGAGTCGGCCTACCTGCTCGGTATTCCGCAGCCGGTGGTGGTTCGAATCCTCGAAGACCACGCTCGGGAACTGGGCGCGCAGATCCGGCGCGGTTGTGCGGTCACAGGTTTCGAGCAGGACGACGACGGTGTCACCGTCGAACTGCGCGACGGGGAGCAGCTGCGCACCCGGTATCTCATCGGTTGTGACGGTGCGCGCAGCACCGTGCGGTCCCTGCTCGGCGTCGGCTTTCCCGGCGAGCCCGCCCGGACCGAGACACTGATGGGGGAGATGGAAGTCGGTGTGCCCCAGGAGGAGATCGCCGCCAGGGTCGCCGAGATCCGCGAGACCGACAAGCGTTTCATGCTCGGGCCGGTCGGCGAAGGTATCTATCGTGTCGTGGTTCCCACCGGAAAAGTCGTGGAGCATGCGCCCGCGCCCACGCTCGAGGAGTTCGCGCACCGGCTGCGTACCACCGCCGGCACCGACTTCGGCGTGCACTCGCCGCGGTGGCTGTCCCGTTTCGGCGATGCCACCCGATTGGCCGAGCAGTACCGGATCGGGCGGGTCCTGCTGGCCGGGGATGCCGCACACATTCATCCGCCCGCCGGTGGTCAGGGTCTGAACCTCGGTATCCAGGATGCGGTCAACCTCGGCTGGAAGCTGGCCGCCCAGGTGCAGGGCTGGGCGCCGGGGACTCTGTTGGACACCTACGAGGCCGAACGCCGTCCGGTCGCCGCGGATGTCCTGGACAACACTCGAGCCCAGATGGAGTTGCATTCGACCGAGCCCGGCGCGCAGGCCGTGCGCCGACTTCTCACCGAACTGATGGAATTCGATCGGGTGAACCGGTATCTGATCGGGAAGATCACCGCGATCGACATCCGCTACGACTTCGGCGACGGTCCCGACCTGCTCGGCCGCCGGCTGGCCGACCTCGACCTGCGGCAGGGAACGCTCTACGAGCGAATGTACCGGGGCCGTGGTCTGATCCTGGACCGCACCGGAGCTCTCACCGTCGCAGGCTGGTCGGATCGGGTAGATCTGATTGCGGACAGCACTGTGGCACTGGATGTTCCGGCGCTGCTGCTCCGCCCCGACGGTCACATCTGCTGGATCGGTGAGCAGCAGCGGGATCTCGACGATCACCTCGCCCGCTGGTTCGGCCGGCCCGGCGGCTGATTCGCCGCGGAGTCGGCTGGAGCGCGGACCCACAGCGGTACACACCGGCAGTGACCGGCACCGACTCACCTGGTACGACGTACGGCAGGCCAGTGCCGGGGTGGGGTTTGGTCTCAGGTGTTCGGGTATTCACTCGACCGAGACACATGAGCTCTCGACCGCGATAGGGAGCCCGACCGATTCGTTACATCCGCCCGTATCCGACGAGCCAGGAGGACGAACTTCGATGCTGACCGGCCACAACTACCGCCGCCCCGCGTTCGTGACCACCGCTCTGGCGGCACTCACACTCGCCGCGGTCGCGACCGCCGCACCGGTGCTCGCCGACAACACCATCGACATCAAGGGGGTGGGTCCTGCGAATGTCGGCGTCGACTACACCTGTGACGCCGATTCCGGGGCGGTCGCAGTCAAGGTGATGGCCGGTGCTCCCGATGCCGACGCCCCTGCGGCGACCGGCGCGCAAACGGATATCACCTGCGACGGCCGGCCCCGGAATACGGTCGTCATTCTGGCTGGAACCGACGGTTCACCCGCGCAGCTGTCCCAGGGGCACACCGTGCAGGTGCGTGCGGCACTGGTCGACGCGGGCGACATCGTGGTGTCCGGGAAGGCCAACGTTTTCACGCTCGGATAGGAGGCCCGGTGGGTGCCCCGGCCCGGATCGCCTGTCCGGGCTCGGGGCTGCGGATCGGGTGAAGGCGGCGCGTGCGGCGGTTCCGCTCGCTACCCTGAGTCGATGCGATCCCGGGGATTTCGGAACGTCATGGCTGTGCTCACCGCTGTCGGTTCCCTCCTGTTACCCGGTGCTCCCGCTCAGGCTGCTCCGCCGATGCGCGCCACCGTCGCACCGCTGGATCCCGGATTCCTGTGGGGCGTGGCGAGTTCCGGGTTCCAGTCCGAAGGACATGCGCCCGACAGTAATTGGACTCGCTATATCGCCGGCAATCCCGGCTACGAGGCGTTGGGTGATTCGGTCGATTTCGCCGGGCGGTACGAGTCCGACATCCGGCTGGCGGCCGATATGGGTATGCGGGTGTTCCGGGTCGGGGTCGAATGGGCCCGGCTGCAACCGGCGCCCGGGGTGTGGGACGAGAACGCTTTCCGGTTCTATGATTCCGTTGTCGACGCCATCGAGCGCGCCGGGATGCGGCCGATGATCACGCTGGACCACTGGGTGTATCCGGGCTGGGAGGCGGACCGGGGTGGGTGGAACAATCCGGGAATGGTCGGTGACTGGCTGGCGAATATGCGAGCCGTCGCCGACCGATACTCATCGCGGAATCCACTGTGGGTCACCGTGAACGAGCCGGTGGCCTATATCCAGCACGAGGTGCGGCAGGCGGGGGCCGACGCGGGCGCGATGCTGGGGCGGGTAGCCGAGGCGCACAACGCCATCTACGACTACATCCACCAGAAGCAGCCCGGGGCACAGGTGACTGCCAACGTCGGCTATGTCGCCGGTGCCGAGGACCAGGTCAACGGTGAGTTCGTCGACCGGGTCGCCGGGCGGCTCGACTACATCGGCGTGGACTATTACTTCGGTTTCGATCCGGCGCGGTCGCTGTACGAGTCGATCGGCCGGGCGACCGGTTCGGCGCTGCCGAATCTGCCGGGCCCGCGGATCTGGGAGACGCCGCTGCGCACCGAGGGTATCTACTATGCGCTGCAACATTATTCGCGTCGCTTTCCCGGTAAGCCCCTGTACATCGTGGAGAACGGGATGCCTACCGAGAACGGCCGGCCCCGCGGCGACGGCTACACCCGCGGCGACCACCTGCGCGACACCGTGTACTGGCTGCAGCGTGCGAAGGCCGACGGGATGAACGTGATGGGCTACAACTACTGGAGCCTCACCGACAATTACGAATGGGGAAGTTACACACCCCGATTCGGTCTCTATACCGTGGATGTGCGTACCGATCCGTCGCTGACGCGTCGTCCCACCGACGCCGTCGGCGCCTACTCCCGGATCGTCGCCGCGAACGGTGTGCCGGCGGACTATCGGCCCACCCGGGCCCCCGCACTGTGCATTGTCGTCGACCCGCCGGCGAGCTGTCTCGACCCGATCGGTGTGCCGTAGCTACCGGGATCCGGTGAATCGGCGATTGCGTGCGTCCGGCGTGCACACGGGGGTATGTTGCCAATATGTTGCTGTATGTCCATCCTGGATCAGTGAACGCTCCTGGAAGTCGAAATCCGAATCGAAACCGGTGACGAAGGGAATAGGCCGACATGCCGGAAAAGAATTCCATCGTATGGCCGCAGTTGCGGGTGGCGGACTGGACCGATACGCGCGAGACTCTGCATATGTGGATGCAGGTGGTGGGAAAGATCCGGCTCGCGCACGCCCCGCTGACGAATCATTGGTGGCAGGTGACGCTCTATGTCAGCCCACGCGGGTTGACCACGTCGGCGATTCCGTACGGTGATCGGCTGTTCGATATCGAATTCGACTTCTTCGCACACCAGTTGCTGATTCGTGCCGACAACGGCACCACCCGCACCGTGGCGCTCGCACCGAAATCGGTCGCACAGTTCTACGGCGAAACAATGCAAGCCCTCGACGAGCTGGGATTGGAGACGCGGATTCAGGGTCGGCCCAACGAGGTCGACCCCTCCATTCCGTTCGCCGAGGATACCGAACATGCCTCCTACGACCCGGAGGCCGCGCAGACGTTCTGGCGTCAGCTCGTGCACGCCAACCGTCTGCTGAACGACTTCCGCTCCGGCTTCACCGGTAAGGTCAGCCCGGTTCATTTCTATTGGGGTGCCATGGATTTGGCCTGCACTCGGTTCTCCGGTCGCACCGCGCCCGAACACGCCGGCGGTGCACCGCACTGTGCCGACTGGGTGATGGTGGAGGGCTACTCCCATGAACTCAGCAGCTGCGGATTCTGGCCCGGCGGCGGCGAGGAAGGCGCATTCTATGCCTACTCCTATCCCGAACCGGAGGGGTATCGCGACTACCGACTTACAGTTCCGGGCGCGCACTATGCCGCTGACCTGGGGGAATTCGTGCTACCTTACGAAACCGCGCGTGTCGCGCCGGACCCGAACGAGATGGTCTCCATGTTCCTGCACGAAACGTACGCGGCGGCAGCAGATCTCGGCAATTGGGATCGGGAATCGCTGGAATGCGATCCGCGTCGGTGGGCCGAGAAACGAGTGGCGGCCCGCTGGTCGGCGCGGTAACCGCCCGGACGAGCAGCGTGGTTGCCGGTGGCGCCTCAACCGGGACGGGCGATGCGATAGGCCTCCGTGCCGGGTCCCGCTTTCTTCTTCCGCCGATACCGCGTAAGAATCATGCATCGTGACTGCGACCACATCGTTCACCGAACTCACCCCGCTGGCGTTCCTGGGCCGCTCCGCCGTTGTCTACCCGAAAAAGACGGCGATCGTGCACGGCGCAGACCGCTGGACCTATGCGGAGTTCGCCCGCGACGCGCAGCGGCTGGCACGCGGCCTGTGGGCCGGTGGGGTGATGCCGGGCGACCGCGTCGCCTGCCTGTTGCCCAACATTCCCGCCATGCTGCAGGCACATTTCGGTATCCCGTTGGCCGGAGCCGTACTGGTCGCAGTCAATACGCGATTGTCGCCGGAGGAGGTCCGCTACATCCTCGACCACTCCGGTGCGACGGTGCTGATCATCGACTCCACGCTGCTGCCCACGATCGAGCCGATCCGTGAATCGCTGGCGACGGTCCGCGAGATCGTGGTGCACGTCGATCCCGAGGGCCCCGATCAGGGAGTCGACGAGTACGCGGCGCTGTTGGAGCGCGGAAACAACGGCCCGGTCGTGCCGTGGACCGTGGCCGACGAACGCTCGACGATCTCGATCAACTACACCTCCGGCACCACCGGCCGGCCCAAGGGCGTGCAGTATCACCACCGCGGCGCCTACCTGAACTCCTTCGGCGAGATCGTGCACAGCTACCACGAGCCCTCGAGTGTGTACTTGTGGACGTTGCCGATGTTCCATTGCAACGGCTGGTGCACCCCGTGGGCGCTGACAGCGATCGGTGGCACCCACGTGTGCCTGCGCGAGGTGCGCGGCGAGGCGATCTGGCATCTGATCGACGAACACGGTGTCACCCACCTGAACGGTGCGCCGACCGTGGTGACGACGATCGCGAACGCACCCGAGGCCCATGTGCTCGACAGCGAACTGGTGGTGACCACCGCCGGTGCGCCGCCGAGCCCAACGACCATCCTGGAAATGGAGCGGCTCGGTTTCCGGGTCGTGCACGTGTACGGCCTCACCGAGGTGTACGGGCCGTACACGGTATGCCAATGGCAGGACAGCTGGGCGACGCTGCCGCCGCAGCAGCGCGCGGTACTGCAGTCCCGTCAGGGTGTGGCGATGATCCAAGCAGACCCGGTGCGGGTGGTGGAGCTGGTCGAGCCCGATGCCGACCCCGCCATGGTCGAGCTGAGCGATGTGCCCGCCGACGGAAAAACCATGGGGGAGATCGTGATGCGCGGCAACAATGTGATGACGGGGTACTACCGGGACGATGCGGCGACGACGCGTGCGTTCGCCGGCGGCTGGTATCACTCCGGCGACCTCGGCGTGATGCATCCCGACGGCTACATCGAACTGCGGGACCGGGCCAAGGACGTGATCATCTCCGGCGGCGAGAACATCTCCACCGTCGAGATCGAACATGCGGTCCTCACCCATCCGGCGGTGCTGGAGGTCGCGGTCGTCGGTGTCCCCGACGAGCGGTGGGGCGAGCGCCCGAAAGCCTTCGTGACGCTGCGTCCGGACCGGTCCGTCGCACCGGACGAGCTGATCGAGCACGTGAAGAACGCCATCGCCCGGTACAAGGCACCCCGCGAGGTCGAGATCGTGACCGAATTGCCGAAGACGTCGACGGGCAAGATCCAGAAATTCCAGCTCCGCGACCGGGAGTGGGGCGGGCAGGACAAGCGGATTCACGGCTGACCTTCCGGACCACACCCGGCGGCCGGGATTCGTCCGGACAGTCGACCGTCCGAGTTCACCGAGAGCCCGGGCTCTTGCGGCTAGCGTGGCAGGATGGCTACGACGATTTCCCGAGATGTGATTGTCGTCGGCGGCGGTTTCGCCGGCGTTGCCGCGGCCCAGCACCTGGCGCGTCAGGGCGTGCAGGTGCTGCTGGTCGACAAGAACAACTATCACCAGTTCCAGCCGCTGCTGTATCAGGTGGGCACCGCGCAGATCGGGGTCTCGGAGGTGGCCCGGCCGCTCCGGGCGATCTTCCGGCGGCACCGGTCGGTGCGGGTCCTCGTGTCCGAGGTCGAGGCCGTCGACGCGGCCGCCAAAACCGTCACCCTGGCGGACGGCACTCTCTGTCAGGCGAAGGTGCTGGTCGTCGCGGTGGGTGCGGAACCGAACTTCTTCGGCATTCCGGGCGCTGCCGAACACTCCTACCCGATGTACTCGCTGCACGACGCCGTCCGGCTCGGTGCTCGGATGGTCGCCGACCTCGATCGCGCCGACTCGCTCACCGAACAGCACCACGACCTCGGCCTGATCGTGGTCGGCGGCGGCGCGACCGGCGTCGAACTCGCGGGCGCGGTCGCCGACAACCTCCGTTCCGCCGTGCCGAAATTGTTCTCCGAAGAGTTCGCCCAGGCCACGAAGGTGCACCTGGTGGACATGATCCCCACCGTGCTGGCCCCCTTCTCCGACTCCTCGCAGAGCTATGCGCGGGAACAGCTCAGCAAAATGGGTGTCGACCTGCGGCTCGGCGTCGGCGTGACCGAAGTGCGTCCCGACGGGGTGACGTTGAAGGACGGGTCGACCATCTCCGGCAGCCTGGTGGTGTGGGCCGGTGGTCTGAAAGCATCGGCGCTGATCGCCGAATCCGGTATGCCACAGGGCAAGGGCGGTCGTATCGACGTCGACTCGGACCTGACCGCGCCCGGCTTTCCGGGCGTCTACGTCCTCGGCGATGCCGCGAACATCGTCGACGCCCAGGGGCGGGCCCTGCCGCAACTGGGTTCGGTGGCACAGCAATCCGGCAAGTGGGCCGCGCGCAATATCCATGCCGACCTCACCGGTGGATCCCGGCAGCCGTTCCGGTACCGCGACAAGGGCATCATGGCGATGATCGGCCGCGGCGCCGCCGTCGCGGAGGTCGGGCCGCGCCGGCGGGTGCTGCACGGCCCGCTCGCCTTCGTTGCCTGGCTGGGGGTGCATGCGGCGCTGTTGTCGGGGGTCTGGCAGCGGGTCGGCGCCGTGGCGTCGTGGGGTGTCGACTACTTCACCCACAATCGGCCGCAGGTCGTGCTGGGGCGGGTGGAGGACAGGTGAATTCCGGCGGATCGGGCGGGGGTGTGCTCGCGCGCACAGCACCGCGCCGAATAACCTGACAGGTCCGAGAGATGCCGAGAAATTGGGAGACGACTGTGAAGCTGATCGGTGTGATCGGTGGCGGGACCATGGGTGCGGGAATCGCCGAGGTGTGCGCGAAGGCCGGTAGTGAGGTCCTGGTCCTGGAGACGAAGCCGGAGTTCGCGGAGGCCGCGCAGCAGCGCATCACGACCTCGATTTCGCGCGGGGTGACCAAGGGCAAGATCACCCAGGAGGAGGCCGACGCGGTCATCGCCCGCGTGCGGGTGACGCTCGATATGGCGGAGTTCGCCGATCGTGACCTGGTCATCGAGGCCGCACCGGAGATCGAATCGCTGAAGTACGAGATCTTCGGCAAGCTGGACGCCATCGTCAAGCCCGAGGGCATCCTCGCCACCAACACCTCCTCGATCCCGGTGATCAAGGTCGCGGGTGCCACCAAGCGACCGGAGAAGGTGCTGGGCCTGCACTTCTTCAACCCGGTGCCGGTGATGCCGCTGGTAGAGGTCATCTCGACCCTGACCACCGCACCGGAGGTCGCCGCCGCCGTCACCGACTACGCGAAGAACACCCTGAACAAGACCACCGTGCAGGCCGGCGACCGTTCCGGTTTCATCGTCAACGCGCTGCTCATCCCGTACCTGTGCCAGGCGGTGCGCATGCTCGAGTCCGGCTATGCCAGCGCCGAGGACATCGACGCCGCGATGAAGGGCGGCTGCGGCTACCCGATGGGCCCGCTGACCCTGCTCGACACGGTCGGCCTCGATATCGCCCTCGCCGCCGCCGAATCGCTGTACGGCGAATTCGCCGAACCGCACTACGCGCCGCCGGCTCTGCTGCGTCGCATGGTCGACGCCGGACGCCTGGGCCGCAAGTCCGGCCGCGGGTTCTACGAGTACAGCTGAGCGGCTACTGCTGGCGATACGGCGGTTGCTCCGCCTGGTAACCGGCTGTGGGTGTACTCCTCCTCCTGCGGCGCCGTCATCGCCATGCTGGGTCCATCGGTAGCACGATCGGCTGCCGATGGACCGGCGTGCCCGGCTCATTCCCCGTGCCGGACACCCCTCACCGTGGCTCCGATTGGTGTCGACGGAGTTTCAACGGGAACCTGCCTACCCTTCGCGTGTCCCAATATGTCAATAACTGTGTCCCGTGTAGGTAAGCGCAATACCCTCGGGGCGCTTAGTGTCGAGTACATCACACAGCGTGGCGAGTCGCGCCGGACGGAACATGATCCGCTGCCGGAAACGTGGTCGCCGACTGTGTCACACCCACTGTTGCCGGGCCGTCTGGTCCCCGTTGCACGAGGAGATGTACTGTGCCACAAGCCTTTCGATTTTACGAGACCGGTGCGCCGGAAGTACTGCGCTGGGAAGACGTCGAGGTCGGTGAGCCCGGCCCGGCCGAGGTCCGGATTCGGCACGAAGCGGTGGGGCTGAACTTTGCCGACACCTATTTTCGGACCGGCGTGTATCCGGGGCCATTGCCTGCTGGAATGGGAGTCGAGGCCGCGGGTGTCATCGAGTCCGTGGGGTCCGATGTCACCGGCTTCGCCTCCGGTGATCGCGTCACCTACACCGGTAGTCCGCTGGGGGCCTACAGCACCGAGCGGGTCATGCCCGCCGAACATCTGATCGCGCTGCCGGACGATATCGCGTTCGATACCGCCGCGGCGATGACGATGCGCGGACTGACGGCGGCTTACCTGCTACGCCGGATCTACCCGCTGCAGGCGGGAGACACGGTGTTGCTGCACGCCGCCGCCGGCGGGGTGGGACTGATATTCACGCAGTGGGCGAAACTGCTGGGCCTCACCGTGATCGGCACCGTTTCCACCGATGCCAAGGCGGAGGTTGCCCGGGCACACGGCTGCGATCACACGATCGTCTACACCCGCGAGAACGTCCCCGAACGCGTGCGTGAGCTGACCGGTGGGGCCGGGGTGAAGGTGGTCTACGACAGCATCGGCAAGACCACGTTCCGATCCTCGCTGGACTCGCTGGCCCGGCGTGGACTACTGGTGTGCTTCGGCACGGCCTCCGGGCCGATCCCGCCGATCGACGCCATGCAGCTGGCGATCAAGGGCTCGGTATTCGTCACCCGGCCTGCCTTGGCCGATTACGTCGCCGACCCGGCCGAGCGGGCGGAGTTGGCGAATGAGTTGTTCTCCCACGTGGGCGCCGGTCGCATCCGGGTCGCGATCAATCAGCGTTACGCCCTCGCGGACGCGGTGGCTGCGCACCGTGATCTGGAGAAGGGGATCAGCGTCGGCTCGTCGGTTCTCACCGTCTGAGGCGTGTTTCGGATCAAGGAGCAATTATGACAAGCGTTGCACCCATTGATATTTCGACGCGATCGGGCATCTTCGGCGTGCGCCCGTTGACCTGCACGATCGGCGCCGAACTATTCGACGTGGATCTGGCCGAGGTGTCGCGCAGCGACACCCTGTTCAGTGCCGTGAAGGACCTGCTGCTCGAGTACAAGGTGCTGTTCTTCCGCGACCAGGACATCACCCGAGCCGAACACGTCGCCCTCGCGCAACGTTTCGGTCCACTGGAGGATCATCCGGTGCTCGGCAGCGATCCGGACCACCCCGGCCTGGTACGGATCTACAAGGATCTCGACAGTGCGCCCGAGCACTACGAGAACGCCTTCCACTGCGATGCGACCTGGCGGGAAGCGCCTCCGATGGGGTGTGTGCTGCGGTGTGTGGAAACACCGGCTATCGGCGGCGACACCATCTGGGTGAATATGGCCGAGGCGTATCGGCGGCTGCCGGACTCGGTGCGAGCACGGATCGGCGGATTGCGGGCCCGGCATTCGATCGAGGCGAGTTTCGGCGCGATGCGACCTGAGAACGAACGGCTACGGCTGCACGAGCAATTCCCCGACGCCGAACATCCGGTGGTCCGCACTCATCCGGAAACCGGTGAAAAGGTGTTGTTCGTCAATGCGTTCACCACGCACTTCGTCAATTACCACACCCCCGAGAATGTGCGGTTCGGTATCGACTACGCGCCGGGGGCGTCGGAACTGCTGAACTATCTCGTCCGGCAGGCGAGCGTCCCCGAATATCAGGTCCGCTGGCAGTGGGCCGAGAACAGCTTCGCCATATGGGACAACCGCTGCACCCAGCATTACGCGGTGCAAGATTACTTCCCCGATGTCCGCAAAATGGAGCGCGCGGGAATCATCGGCGACAAGACATTCTGAAACATATTCCATTACAGGATATTTCGATCGGAGTTGCATCATGCACTTTCACGACGACGCCCTCTTTCCGGAGAATCAGGAAAAGCTGGTCATCACCTGTGCCCCGTACGGCCCGGAGTGGGAGCCCGATGATTTCCGCGATGATCTGCCGCTGACCATGGAGGAGCACGTCCAGCAGGCGGTGGATTGCTACGAGGCCGGAGCGACCGTTCTGCACATTCACGTCCGTGAACTCGACGGTAAAGGGTCCAAGCGGCTGTCGAAGTTCAACGAACTGCTCGCCGGACTCCGCGAGGCCGTTCCGGAGATGATCCTGCAGGTCGGCGGGTCGATCTCGTTCGCGCCAGAAGGCGAAGGAGCCGACGCGAAATGGCTGTCCGACGACACCCGCCATATGTTGGCCGAGCTGGATCCGAAGCCGGATCAGGTGACGATCGCGATCAACACCAGCCAGATGAACATCATGGAATTGATGACCGCCGACGATATCGCCGGCACTTCGATGCAGCGTCCGGAACTGGCCGAGGCATACCGAGAGATGACGGTGCCCGCCGGCCCGGGCTGGGTGGCCGAGCATCTGCGCCGGCTACAGGCCGCCGGAATCCAGCCGCATTTCCAGCTGTCCTCGATCCCGCAGCTCGAGACCGTCGAGCGGCTGATCCGCCGCGGCGTGTACACCGGTCCGCTGAACTTGACCTGGGTCGGCATCGGTGGTGGCTTCGACGGCCCCAATCCGTACAACATCATGCAGTTCATCAACCGGGTGCCCGACGGCGCCTGCCTGACCCTGGAAACCCTCATGCGTTCGGTGCTGCCGGTCAACACGATGGCGACGGCGATGGGCCTGCACACTCGGTGCGGTAACGAGGACACCATCTGGGGTCGCAAGGGCGAGAAGATGACCTCCGTGCAGCAGATCCGGCAGCTGGTCCGCATCGCCGGTGAACTCGGCCGTGAGGTCGCCACCGGCAAGGATGCCCGAGACATCTACAAGATCGGCACGATCTATGCCGATACCGACGAAACGCTCGCCAAGCTCGGCTATGCACCCAACCGGAAACCGGGCCAGGTCGGTTTCACCCACCACGCCTGAGCAGCGCACCGCACTCCGGCGGGCGGCCACCGTCTCCGCCCGCCGGGTTCTGCGCGAGCCATCCATTCACCGAAGGGATGTCAGCACTATGCAATCCACCAGAGAGCCGACCGTGGTGATCGTGCCCGGCCTGCGCGACCACGTTCCCGATCACTGGCAGACCGAACTCGCTGCGGAGCTCGATCGGGTACGCATCGTGCCACCGCTCGAACAGGACACACTCAGCCTCGCGACGCGAGTCGGCGTCCTCGATGACGTGCTGTCTCAGCTGAGCGGTCCGATCGTACTGGTCGCCCACAGCGCGGGGGTGATGATCACCGTGCACTGGGCACAACACAGCGACCGCGAGATTCACGGCGCGCTGCTGGCGACTCCGGCCGATATCGAACAACCCTTTCCCCCGGGATACCCGAGCACTGCCGAATTGGACGGTCACGGCTGGCTGCCGATTCCGCGTCGGCGGCTGCCGTTCCCGAGCCTCGTCGCGGCGAGCAGCACCGATCCGCTGGCATCGGTGCGCCGGGTGGCGGGCATGGCGGAGGCATGGGGGAGCCGGCTCGTCGAGCTCGGCGACGTCGGACATCTCAATCCCGCCTCCGGGTTCGGCCCCTGGGATGGGGCCCGGGTGCTGCTGGACGAGGTCGTCGAGATGGGGCGGCGCGCGGTGCAGGCGGAGGTGGTCCGATGACCGAGGTGATGGAGTCTGTGGCTGCCGCGACCGCGGATCTGGCTTCGGGAGCGTCGATCGCCGTCGGCGGATTCGGGTTGTGCGGTATTCCGGACACCTTGATCGAGGCGGTGGCTGCGGCCGGGCCCGACCAGCTCGAGCTGGTGTCCAACAACTGTGGCACGGGCGCACACGGACTGGGAATTCTGCTGGCAGACAAGCGAGTACGCCGAGTCATCGCCTCCTATGTCGGGGAGAACGCGGAGTTCGCGAGGCAGTACCTGGCTGGTGAGCTGGAGGTGGAGCTCACCCCGCAAGGCACATTGGCCGAGCGGCTGCGGGCCGGTGGCGCGGGCATCCCTGCCTTCTATACGCCCGCCGGCGTCGGCACTCTGATTGCCGACGGCGGGATGCCGTGGCGATTCGGCCCGAACGGCAGCGTGGCGGTCGCGTCACCGCCGAAACCGGTTGCGAGTTTCGGTGGTCGGTTCGGTCCGAAACAGTATGTGCTGGAAGAGGCGATCGTCACCGACTATGCCCTGGTCCACGCAGTGATCGGCGATACCGCGGGCAATCTGATCTTCAACAAGTCCGCCCGCAACTTCAACCCGCTGGTCGCCGCCGCCGGGCGGATCTGTATCGCCGAGGTCGAAACCCTGGTGCCCGCAGGCGATCTGGACCCCGACACGGTTCACCTACCCGGAATTTTCGTCGACCGCATCGTGCACACGGGCAGGACCACGGGCCTGATCGAGAAGCGGACAGTACGCGCCGAGGAGTCGCAATGACCAGTATCACCACCCGCCGGGGCTGGGACCGGCCCGCCATGGCCGCGCGCGCGGCGCGGGAGCTGCGCTCGGGCGAATACGTCAACCTCGGGATCGGGTTGCCGACTCTGATCCCCGATTACCTGCCCGACGACATCCGGGTAACGCTGCATTCGGAGAACGGCATCCTCGGCACCGGGCCGTATCCGTCCGCCGCCGAGGTGGACGCGGACCTGATCAATGCGGGCAAGGAGACCGTGACCGTGTGCCCAGGTGCGTCCTACTTCGACTCTGCGGCCAGCTTCGCCATGATCCGCGGCGGTCATATCGATACCGCGATACTCGGCGGTATGCAGGTCTCCGAATCCGGTGACCTGGCGAACTGGATGGTCCCCGGCCACCTGGTCAAGGGGATGGGCGGCGCCATGGACCTGGTACACGGCGCTCGCCGGGTGATCGTGCTGATGGAGCACGCCGACCGGTCCGGTGCATCGAAAGTGCTGAGTCACTGCACATTACCGCTGACCGGCAAGGGCGTGGTGAATCGTGTCATCACCGATCTGGGTGTCCTCGACATCACCGCCGGTGGACTGGTGTTGACCGAGTGTGCACCCGGCGTCACCGAGGCGGACGTGCTGGCCGCGACCGACGCGCCGGTACAGATCGACACCCGAGGGCAATGAGCATGCTCACTCTCGCCATGTTGCTGGAAGATTCGGCCCGGCGGTACCCGGACCGAGACGCGGTACGCTCGGCCGCTACCTCCATGACCTATGCCGAACTGAACGCGCGCGCCAACCGGGTGGCGAACCTGCTGGTCACCTCGGGGGTGGAACCGGGGGACAGGGTAGCGCTGACCTGCCCGAACATCCCCGACTTCGCCGCTGTCTACTATGGGATCCTGAAATGCGGTGCGGTGGTCGTGCCGCTGAACATTCTGCTCAAACCCGCCGAAATCGCTTACCACCTGGAAGATTCCGGCGCGGATGTCTACCTCTGTTTCGAAGGCGACGACGCATTGCCCACAGGGGACTGCGGAATCGAAGCGTTCCGGCGGAGCACCTGTTGCCGGGAGATGTTCCTCATCGCCGATCCCGTCGCGTCCGCACCGGCATCGGGGGTGGAGATCCTCGACCGGGCAATCGCCGCGCAATCGGCGAGTTTCGACACCGTGATCGAAGGACCCGAGCACACCGCGGTGATCCTCTACACCAGCGGGACCACCGGAAAACCCAAAGGCGCCGAACTCACCCACGCCAATATGGTTCTCAACGCGCTGACCGCGAACCGGCTGTTCGACAGCAGTCCTGAACGGCCCGATACCCATCTGGTCACCCTGCCGCTGTTCCATTCGTTCGGGCAGACGATCAACATGAACGCCGGCTTGTCCACCGGGGCGACGCTGGTGATGATGCCGAGGTTCGATCCCGCGGCGGCGCTGCGGACGATGACCGAGGAGCACATCACCTTCGTCGCCGGCGTGCCCACGATGTACTGGGCCTTGCTGCATGCGATCGGCGCGGACACCGACACCGATCGCCTGGCGGCGACCCTGCGCCGGGCGGTGTCCGGTGGTGCCGCGCTGCCGGTGCAGATCCACTTCCGTTTCGCACAGCGCTTCGGCGTGCGCATTCTGGAGGGTTACGGCATGTCCGAGACCTCGCCGCTGGCGATTTTCGCCGACCCGCGGCGTGATCCACGTCCCGGATCCATCGGTGTGCCGGTGTGGGGAATCGAGGCCCGTCTGATCGACGCGGACTGGAATACCGTCACCGATGGTGTCGGCGAGATCGCGCTTCGCGGCCACAATGTGATGCGGGGATATCTGAATCGCCCGGAGGCGACGCGGGAAGCAATCCGCGACGGCTGGTTGCGGACCGGCGATCTCGCTCGTCGTGACCGGGACGGCTTCTACTACATCGTCGACCGCGTCAAGGATATGATCGTGCGCGGTGGGTTCAACGTCTATCCGCGAGAAATCGAGGAAACGCTGCTGACCCATCCCCAGGTGTCCCTCGCGGCCGTGGTCGGCACACCCGACGACCGTTACGGCGAGGAGATCGTGGCCTTCGTTGTGCCCGAACAGCATTCGATCATCGATACCGATGAGATGATCGCCTGGTGCCGCGAACGGTTGGCCGCATACAAATATCCGCGGCATATCCAGGTCACCGAGGCGCTGCCGATGACGGCCAGTGGCAAGATCCTCAAGCGTGATCTGCGGCTCCCGGAACAGGTCGAGGCCTTGCCGTAGCACTGTGCGGTGGGGGCCGAGATCTCTCGCTATCCGGTACCTTCCGATGCAGCCCGACGCCATTGGCTCGGGCTGCATCCGTGGTGGCTGCGAAACCACCTCGTGAAACTGGCCGGGCTGGAGAAGCCCAGCATGTCGGCGACCTCGGTGAGCGACCGGTCTCGATTACCCACCACGCGTCGCGCCAGATCTCCCCGGGTGGAGTCGAGAATCTCGGAATAGGTGTGCCCTTCCTCGGCCAGGCGCCGATGGACGGTGCGGCGGTCGACACCCAAGCTGCGGGCGACCTGATCGACGGAGCAGCGCCCGGTCGGCAGGAGCAGTTCCACGAGTTCCTGCACCCGATCTCGTACCGCTGTGTCGTGTGCGGTGTGGTCCACGGATTCCAGGAATTGTTGGGCGTAGGGGCGCAGCAGCGGATCCGACATCGGATTCGGGATATCGAGATCCGTTGTGTACAAAGTCATTCCGGTGAAATCGTGATCGAACGTGAGATGCGGTCCGAAGATGCGTAGATGTGTGGTGCGATCGCGCGGCGCGCAATGAGTGAAGGTCGCTTCGGTGGGGCACCAGTTCGCTCCCAGGAAGCTGCGCAGAATGCCCTGCATGGCACCCATCGCGAGTTCGGTGGCTTGCCGGGTGCTGCGCCGTTCGCCGACGTCGAGGTGTAGCCGCGCACTGGCGATGCCGTTGCGTTCGGTGAGGCGGATGTGCAGGGATTCGTTGTAGGTGTGTTGATGGCGAACCATGAGCTCGAGTGCGCTACGCACATTCGGCTCCTCGCGAATGACCAGACTGAGCGGACCGAGATTGGACAGGCGCCGCCGCTCGGCGAGGAGGAGCCCGAAATCCTCGTGGTCGGAATCGGCGGCCGACCGCTCCAGTAGTTCGGTCACGGCCGAGGCCGGCACCCAGCGATCCTGCATGCTGAGGGTTGCAGGATCGAGGCCGGCCTCGCGCACCAGGCGGGCCGGATCCAGTCCGAGTGACTGTCCCAGATCGACGTAATCGTTGAGGGCCGCGTACCGAGCCAAAGGCTTCATAACCGTCACTCAATGTCCCAAATTGTTCAGATTGCTGTCCCCTGAAGTAAAGCACAATGCGGCACTCCTGCTTAGTGTTGTCTGCATCACAGCGAGGAGGGCGTCGGATTCCGGCGTCCGACGGCAGGTCCGACAATGCGCTCGCACACACCGGGCGGCGCATTCGGACCCCTCACTATCCCGGCGAACAGTTCCTTGTCCGCCGGATCGGCAGGAGCACCCATGCAGTTGCAGACCACCCCTGAGACTCCGGCGGAGGCGGGCTCGACACGACGGGCGCGGATGTATCCGTGGCTCGTGTTCGCCCTCGCCTTCGGACTATTGCTCGCCGACTATATGTCGCGCCAGGTCCTCAGCGCCGTCTTCCCAATTTTGAAAACCGAGTGGGCCCTCAATGATTCGCAGCTCGGATCGCTCAACAGCGTGGTGGCGCTGATGGTCGGACTGCTGACTTTCCCACTGTCGCTGCTGGCTGATCGGTGGGGCCGGGTCAAGAGTCTGGTGCTGATGGCGACGCTGTGGAGTGTCGCAACCCTGCTGTGCGCCGTTGCCGTGAACTATCACCAGATGCTCGGCGCCCGATTTCTGGTGGGAGTCGGGGAAGCCGCCTATGGCAGTGTCGGCATCGCGGTGGTGCTCAGCGTGTTCGCTCCGCGAGTGCACGCGGCGCTGAGCGGTGCGTTCATGGCGGGCGGATCGTTCGGTTCGGTCCTCGGTGTTGCCGCCGGCGGCGCGATTGCGGTGCACCTCGGATGGCGGTGGTCGTTCGTCACCATGGCGGCGGCCGGGCTGGTGCTGGCGGCACTGTTCGGCACTGCCGTCAACGAGAAGAGGCTCGCCAGGCACGCCGATCCGCAGTCGAGCGGACCGGCCGAGCGCAGTGGCTTCCGGGCGCCGGTGTCGACGCTGTTCACCAACCCCGCCGTGCTGTGCGCCTATGTGGGCGGGGGTGTGCACCTGTTCACCGCCGCGGTGCTGCTGGCATGGACTCCCAGCTTCTTCGACCGGGTCTACGGCCTTGCTACCGACACCGCTGCCGCCGCGGCCTCGGGCATCGTCCTGCTGGTCGGTGCGGGCATGGTGCTGTGCGGCGTGCTCACCGACCGGGTCGGGCGCCACGATCCCTCTCGTAAATGGTTGACCGCGATCGGGTTCTGTGCGATATCGCTGATCTGTCTGACAGTCGGGTTCGGTATCGAACGGGGCGCGGCACAGTTGGTGGTGCTCGGCATCGGCGCGTTCTTCGCGGGCGGCTGCTCCGGGCCGACCGCCGCGATGGTTGCCACGCTCACCCATTCCTCGGTCCGTGCTTCCGCCATGGGAACCCTGACACTGTCCAACAGCCTGCTCGGCATGGCATTGGGACCGTTCGTCGTCGGACTGCTCGCCGACCGGTACGACCTGATCACCGCACTGCGATTGGCACCGCTGGCCTATCTCGTTGCCATCGCCGCGCTCGTGGCCGGCCGGTGCCTGTACCCCGCCGGCCTGCGCAAACTCGCTTCCGTGCACAACCGATGATGAGGAATCCGATGAAGTTGACGAAACCCGCCCTGATCACCGCACTCGCTGTCGGCGCCGCGACGGTGACCGCCGGTACCGCCCACGCCGAGTCCGAACCCGGCGGCGTGCACTACGAGATAGGGCGACAGGCGGACTCAGCCGTGGTGAGTACCTCGGACGGCAACTGGAAAGTGGTTGCGGACCAGCTCATTCTCTCCGATCTCGCGGGCCGGCCGGTGGCCGCGGTGCCACTGACCTTCGCCATCGACGACACCGCCTATCCGATCAATGCCCGGATCGACGGCAACACCGCCACCCTCACTCCGGACCGTTCCCACGGCCACCCGGCGCAGGCGCCGGCGCGCGGCGACGTCGTCTCCGTACAGCAGGCCGCGGAATCGTTCACGCCCCGCGACTCGCAGGCGTTGGGTGCGTTCGGCCAACGTGTCGCCATCGGTGCCGGTGTCAGCGCGGTACTCGGCGCGGTCATCGGTGGTGGGGTCGGTTGTCTGGTCGGAGGGGCGGTCGGCGCGGCGATCTCGAGCCCGGTGATCATGCTGCTCGCGCCGTTCGTCGGCGCGACGGTCGCCGGGTGTGTGCTCGGAGCGGCCACCCTCGGCGCGGTCGGGTCCATGTCCGGCCTCATTCTGGCGGGCGGTCCCATCACGCTGTTCTCGGCGATCCAGTACTTCTCGACCATTCTGGCGCCCTGCTCGCCGGAGCTCGCCTACTGCAAAGATCCCGCACAGGCGATGGTCTCCGGGAAATAGCCATCCAGCAACGCATTCCGCACACCAGGAGGTGTCGTGTTCGAATCGTCCCCACCCTTCCCCACACCTGTCGTGGATCGGATGCGGGCCACCGGCAGCTGGAATCCGCTGTGGAATCAGCTGTACGAATGGGATCCGGAATGGACCGAGCGGTTCATGGCCATGCATGCCACACCGCTCGGGAGAGGCCTGTTTCCACCGGAATTCGTGGAGCTGCTGAGTATCGCGATCGATGCGGCCTGCACCCACATGTACTCACCGGGCGTGCGACGGCATATTCGTGCTGCGCTGGAGCTCGGTGTGCCGCCGGAACAGATCGTGACGGTGCTGGAAATGGTCAGCGTGCTCGGTATTCACGCCTGCAATCTGGGTGTGCCGGTTCTTGCCGAAGAACTCGAGGCCTTCACTCGGCGATCGCAGGTCCGCGGCCGGAAGCCATGACGTGTGGCGGGGTCGTCGAAGGGCGACCGCGTCTCGCCGGGAGTTCAGCTACGTGCCTCCAGTTCGGCCAGTGCCGCCTCGGCGTCGAGGTCGACGAAGGCCGTTGCGTAGCGTTCGGCCAGCGGCAGGGAAACCTGCAGTGGCTGGTAGCTGTCGGTGCCGGCGGTGGACAGCCAGATCGCCAGGCCGTATGCGGCGCAGGCCCGGTAGTGCCGCCAGGCCTCGTCCCGCGTGGGGCGGGAGTGTTCGGGCACTTCCAGTGCGTCGAGATATGCTGTGAGCAGCGCAGTTTCGTGTTCGCGGCGGTCGGCGACGGTGAGCGCACCCATCAGGAAATACCCCACATCCTGAGACCATGCGCCGCGGCGAACCACCTGCCAGTCGAGGAATCCCACCTCGTCGTCGGGCAGCGTGTAGATATTGCCGATATGGGCGTCGGCATGCAGTAATGTCACCGGATCACGGTGCAGTACAGCGACATAGCGGGCCCAGAGGTCGACGATGCGCTCGCCGTCGTAGCGGGTGACCCGGTCGGGGAGGAGGCCGGCGCTCCGGACGAGGCCGGTGGGCACGTAGGCGCGCAGCCCCGCCTGGAATCCGGCAGTCGGCGCCCAGGTGTTCACCCAGCCGAGTTGTGGCCAGGTCCTGGTCTCGAATTCCCAATAGCGGCTGTGTAATCGGGCGAGTGCGCGTACTGCGTTGCATGCCTGGCGCACCGTGAGCGGGCGGGTGGAGTCGCGGGGGTCGCCGCCGCGGCCGGTCACATCCTCCATGACGAGCACGTAGTCGAGGCCCGGCCGATCGATTCCCACCGCGTAGACGTGCGCGTGGTCGACATCCAACGGCACGCCGGAGGCGAACAGTAGAGGTTCGTTGAACAGATTTCCGTTGCGGCTGTGGACATCTCGGTGATCGCCCTCGGCTTTCAGGAACACCCGGGCCGGACCGGAACCGTGCCGGTAGGTCAGGTCGAATCGGGCGCGCCGGTTGGTGCCGTCGTCACGCGAGATCAGGCGCGCACAGTCGACCTCGGCGCCGGAGTGGTCGCGCGCCAGTGCCGCCGTCATCCATTCGGGCGTCACCTCGTTCCAGTCGCCCGGAATCCGAAGCGCCGGTGCCGGGACCGCGTCGTCGCTCATCGGATAAGTATGTGTTCACTCACTTGAATGAGTGGTGGAAACGACGAAATCCGGCCGCCGAGATGCTCGGCGGCCGGACGGTACTGCGATCGATGCGGTGCGCGCGATCAGTTGCCCGGGTAGGCCTGTTGTCCGTAGGCGGGCAGCACCTGAGTGTCGGTGTCGCCTTCCTTCTCCATGGACTCGCGGATGGCGGCCTGGGCGGAGTGCGGCAGGGTATGCATGATTTCCAGCACGCGCCGGCGCCGGCGTTCGAG
>NZ_BDCA01000041.1 GCF_001613265.1 Nocardia vermiculata NBRC 100427 | reverse complement strand
GCGGGCGCGGATCGGATTGGCGACGCTCGCGACGACGGCTCTGCTCACCGCCGCGGCGGTGACCGGGCTGCTCGGGGTCGCGCAGCTGCGCGATGCCGCTGCTGCGCCCTCTACTCGAACGGTGCAGGTCGCACCGGGTGAATCGCTGCCCGAACTCGCCCAGCGGGTGGCGCCCGGAGATCCGGTGCGCGACACCGTTGCTCGGATCATGGAATTGAACGGCCTGCATGGAGACCGAGTGGCCGCCGGGCGCATTGTGCTGGTGCCGGCCGCACAGTAATTGCTACTGTGCTCGGGATGTGATCGGGAATACATTCACCGACAACGAATGTCGAGGATCAGCCCATGGTGGTGCCCGCCCTGTGTTCCATGCCGTCGAGGCTGCTCGCCGGAACGGTGGGACTGCTCACGTGTTTCATGCTCGCATTCGTCTCGGCCCCTGCGGTTCGCGCCGAGCCGAGCTATTACTCCTACCTCGATCTTCCGGTGACGAACGGTGCGGGGGAGCGTGCAGGTGGTCTCGACCCGCAACTGCCACTGGATATCCCGGCATTGCGCGCCGCCCTCGACGGTGCTCGGGCAGACGGTGTCGCGCCGAAGAGATATGCAGCCCTACTTCATCAGTACTGGCTGGTGGTGGGGGCGCAGAATGCCGATATCGATCTGCTCGGCTGGGATCCGAGCCGTGGCGTTGCCGCCAACTCCCGGACCTTCACTCAGGTGTACGTCAATTACCTGCGCTTGGCGAACACTCATCCGGAGTACTACTGGACCGGGCTCGCGGGTCTGGCCGGAGGCTCGTTCGCGTCCGGCTTCTTCGATATGAGCGATGTCGCGGGAATCCTGAGTGTGCCCGGCATCCACGAGCTCGGCCGCGCGGTCGCGGATCTACTGCGCGTGACACCCGCGCCCTTGGTCGCGGCGCTGCCGTCGGATATCCGTGTGCTGGCCATGGCGGGTCCACAGCTGACCGCTGCCGACCTGGCCTGGTACCAGACGCGGCTGATGATCATGCAGAAGCATATTTTCCTCGACCAGGTGCCCATGCACGAGGCGTATGCCGCCGAGGGCCTGCCCGCGATCGAGGAGATGTACGCCGCGGGTGTCCTCGACGATAACGCCGTACAGGCCTGGCGGTCGCTGGCGACGGGGACGGTGCCCGGATACAACGATGCATTACTGCGGATGACCGACCGCGAACAGAATCAGATCATCGCCGATCAATGGGATGCGACCGCACAGGGGCGCGGCGTGATGGGCCGAGTCCTCACCTATACCAGCACCCTGGCCGCCAAGCCGGCCGTGCCGGGTGTGCGGGCACCAGGAGTGTTCGCACCGACAACAGTCTCCGCGGTCGTGGACGGCCGCACGGTGTCGCTGCGCGTCCCGCTACCCGACTTCAACTGGGCCGATCGGGGTCCGCGCTGGAACTACATCACCGGCGACCTGGTGCCGTGCTACGAGCGGATGCGGGCCGATCCCTCCTTCGCGCAGCAGGTGTTGTCGGTGCCCTTCACCGACCAGTTGGCCGCCGGGCGGTTGCTGACCCGACTGCCCGATCTGCTGGCGGACCTCACGAGTCAGTGGCAGCTGACGGTATGAGATCGCGTTCCGGGTATCCTGAAAGACGCTCAGGACATACGTGACGAGCGGCTCCGCCGGCAGAACCGGTCGGGCCGGCCGTTGGTTGCGGACCGACGCAGGCATCGACAAAGGGATCCCGGATGCATTGCCCGTACTGTCGGCACCCGGATTCGCGGGTGGTCGACTCGCGTGAGGCCGAGGAAGGTAGCGCGATCAGGCGCCGTCGCGCGTGCCCGCAGTGCGGGCGCCGTTTCACGACGGTCGAGACCGCGATCTTGTCCGTGGTCAAACGCAGTGGTGTCACCGAACCGTTCAGCCGTGAAAAGGTCATTCGCGGTGTGCGCCGAGCCTGTCAAGGCCGTGAGGTCGACGACGATGCGCTGAACCTGCTGGCCCAGCAGGTCGAGGACGCAGTGCGGGCCACCGGTTCACCGGAAGTTCCCAGTCACGAGGTCGGTCTTGCCATCCTGGGGCCGCTTCGCGATCTGGACGAGGTCGCCTATCTCCGGTTCGCCTCGGTGTATCGGTCTTTCAGCTCCGCTGACGATTTCGAACGTGAGATCGAGGAGCTGCGCCGGCATCGCGCCGAGCGGGCGGTCGCCGCGGGCGCGGACTGATCGGGGGGCTGCTGCCCGGTCAGCGCGTGCGCGCGCGTGGGGGAGCGGTGCCGATCGCACCGATCGCCTTGATGACGCGTTTCGCGGAGACCGGGTACGGCGTGCCCAACTGCTGAGCGAAAAGGCTGACTCGCAGCTCCTCGATCATCCACCAGATCTCGGTCACGTCGCGAGCGGTCTTGCGGCCTTCGGGAAGCCGTTCGAGCAGCCGGGCATAGGCGGCGTGTACGCGGTCGAGTTCGGCCATCCCGTGACGGTCCCGGTCGGTGGAGGAGGGCAATGCGCGCAGTCGCACTTCGGCACCGTCCAGATAGCGGGGAATATCCCGCAGCCTGGCACTGCCGAATTCGCTGACGAATCCGGCGAATACCAGTTCGTCGAGCTGATCGCGCACATCCGCGGTGATCTCCCGGTCGGAGGTGTCGACCAGCGCTGCGCGAACCCGATGTGCCGCCGCGAGAATCGGCACCACCAGTGCCAGCACGCGAGCGACTGCCCCCGGGAACTGGGGCCGGATCCGGTCCCGCAACGCCGCGAATTCTTCCGGGCCGCGTACCGGTCCGCCGTGTGCGGCCATCAGTTCGCCGGCAGCACAGGTACGGCAGTCTTCGACCAGTGCTTCCAGTGATCCGTCCGGATTCTGGCTCAGGGCAAGCCGATCGGTGGCGGACAGGCCCGCGGTGACGGTGCGCAGCGACGTCGGCAGTTCGCGCAGCAACAGCGCCCGCGTTCCGGTACGCATAGCCGCACGTTGTTGCGCGGGCGAGGTGAGAACCCGCACCGCGACACCGTCGCCCTCACGCACCAGTGCCGGATAGCCGGTGATCGTCTGCCCGCCGACTTCCCGGCGGATGGTGTCGGGCAGCGTGCCCAGCGTCTGCGCGGTCCACACGGTCGCCGCTGCGCGCTCGGCGCCACCGGTTGCCTTCGCCACCGAATGGGAGACCTGCTGGGACAGTTCGTTCTTCAACGATGCCAGGCTCTTGCCGCGGCCGAGTACCGCGCCGTCGGGACCGGTGACCGAGAAGGTTATCCGCAGATGGTCGGACAGCGCTGCCGGATCCAGGTCGGCGGGAGCGATCGATACCGAGGCCAGGGCGCTGAGCTCTCTGGCCAGGCCGGTGCGCAACGGTTCGGCGCGCGGTGTGAGCCGGGCCAGGGCCGCCCTGGCGAAATCGGGCGCCGGAACGACGCTGCGGCGCAGCTGTTTCGGCAAGGTCTTGATCAGCGCGGCCGCCAGCTCCTCGCGCATTCCGGGGACCAGCCAATCGAAGCCTACGGCGCGTACGTGGGCGAGTTGGGCGACCGGAATGTGCACGGTGACGCCGTCGTCGGCCTGACCCGGCTCGAACTGATAGGTGAGCGGAAAACTCAGCTCGCCCTGCCGCCAGCTGTCCGGATAGGACGCCGGGTCCAGCTGGGCCGCCTGGGCATTGACCACGGTTGCGGTGGAGAAATCCAGCATGTCGGGCCGATCGCGCTCGGCCTTGCGCCACCAGCTGTCGAAATGCCGCACCGACACCACGTCGGCGGGGATGCGCTCGTCGTAGAAATCGAACAGCACCTGATCGTCGACCAGGATGTCGCGCCGGCGGGCCCGGTGTTCCAGATCCGCGACGTCGTCGAGTAGTTCCCGGTTGCGGTGGAAGAAACGATGTTTGGTCTGCCACTCACCTTCTACCAGTGCGTGCCGGATGAACAGTTCGCGTGACAGGTACGCGTCGATGCGACCGAAGTCGACGCGCCGCTGGGTGACCAGCGGGATGCCGTACAACGTCACCCGCTCGTAGGCCATCGCCGCTCCGCGCCGGGAGGACCAGTGCGGTTCGGAGTAGTTGCGCTTCACCAGATCTCCGGCGAGGCGTTCGGCCCATTCCGGTTCGATCCGGGCGGCCATCCGTCCCCACAGCCGTGAGGTTTCTACCAGTTCGGCAGCCATCACCCAGCGGGGCGGTTTCTTGGCGAGCGAGGACCCCGGGAAGATCATGAATTTCGCGTTGCGCGCACCGAGGAACTCGCGGGATTCGGCCTCGCGCAGTCCGATATGGGACAACATTCCGGCCAGCAGTGCGCGATGGATGCCGTCACCGTCCCAGGGCAACGAATCCTGATCCGCCTGCGGTGCGATCGATTCGGCCGCCGTCCAGCCCAGCCCGCGGGTGATGGTGCGCAGTTGTCCCTGCAGGTCCTGCCACTCACGGATGCGCAGGTAGTGCAGGAATTCGGTGCGGCACATCCGGCGGAACCGGCTCGACGACAAGGTCTTGCGTTGTCCGCGGAGGTAGTCCCACAGCCGCAGATAGGCCAGGAAATCCGAGCCCTCGACGGTGAACCGGGCGTGGGCGGTGTCGGCCGCCTGCTGGAACTCGGCGGGGCGTTCGCGCACATCCTGGATCGACAATGCGGCAACGATGACCAGGACTTCGGCCAGACATCCGTTGGCCTCGCCGGCGACGAGCATGCGTGCCATCCGCGGATCCACCGGTAACTGGGCCATCTGCCGGCCGACCGGGGTCAGCGTGAGGTCTTCCCCGTTCTCCTCGGCACGAACCCGAGCCTGCGGCTGCTGCGGCTTACCGCGCCGCCCACCACGGCGGCGGCGCGGGCGGGGGGCGTCGGCGGTGTCGGCAGCGGTGTCCTCGCGCCGGCCGAGCGCACCCAACTCGAGCAGCAGGGCGATACCGTCGCGGATCGCGCGCCGGTCGGGAGCCTCCACGAACGGAAAGCTCTCGATGTCGCCGAGCCCCAGCGCCGTCATCTGCAGGATGACCGCCGCCAGGTTCGTCCGCAGGATTTCCGGTTCGGTGAAGGCGGGCCGGGACTGGAAGTCCTGCTCGGAATACAGACGGATACAGATGCCGTCGGCGACGCGGCCGCAGCGTCCGGATCGCTGCCGCGCGGAGGCCTGCGAGATCGCCTCGATCGGCAGGCGCTGCACCTTGGTGCGCATCGAGTAGCGCGAGATGCGGGCAGTTCCCGGATCCACCACGTAACGGATGCCGGGAACCGTGAGTGAGGTCTCGGCGACGTTGGTGGACAGCACTACACGGCGGCCGGTGTGTGGCTGGAACACCTTGTGCTGTTCGGCCGCCGACAGTCGCGCATAGAGCGGAACGATCTCGGTGCGTGGCAGTTTCAGGTCCCGCAGTGCATCGGCGGTATCGCGGATCTCACGCTCGCCGGACAGGAAGACCAGCACATCGCCGTCGCCCTCGGCGAGCAGTTCGCGCACGGCATCGCCGATGGCATCGGTCTGGTCGGGTTCGGTGTCCGCGCCGCGCGCGGAGGTACGGCGCCCCTTGGGCGGCCGTTGTTCGTCGAGGTCGTCTCCGGTGGCCGCGGCATCCGAGAAGTCGGCCGAGTCGGGAGTCTCCGGCAACTCGGGTGCGAGCGGACGGTAGCGGATCTCCACCGGATACGAACGGCCCGACACCTCGACGATCGGGGCCGGTTCGCCCGACACCGGATCGGCGAAATGGTGCGCGAACAGCTCCGGGTCGATGGTCGCCGAGGTGATGATCACCTTGAGGTCCGGGCGTTCGGGCAGCAGTGAGCGCAGATATCCCAGCAGGAAGTCGATGTTGAGGCTGCGTTCGTGTGCCTCGTCGATGATGATCGTGTCGTAGCGCCGCAGCAGCCGATCCCGCTGGATTTCGGCCAGCAGGATGCCGTCGGTCATCAATTTGACCAGGGTCCGGTCGGAGGCCTGGTCGGTGAAGCGCACGGTGTAGCCGACCACGTCGCCCAATTCGGTGCCGAGTTCGGCGGCGATGCGTTCGGCGACGGTCCGGGCCGCCAGCCGCCGCGGCTGCGTGTGGCCGATGGTGCCGCGCAGGCCCCGGCCCAGTTCCAGACAGATCTTGGGGATCTGGGTGGTTTTGCCGGAGCCGGTTTCACCCGCGATCACCACGACCTGATGGGCAGCGATCGCGGCGGCGATATCGTCGCGATGGGCCGATACCGGCAGCTGTTCGGGGTAGCGAATCTCGGGTACCGCGGCGCGCCGGACGTCCATACGCGCGCGTGCCGCCGTGATGTCGCGGTCCAGCCGCGCTATCTCCTCGTCGCCGCGTGCCCGGTCCAGCCGACGACGGAGCCGGTGCTCGTCGCGCAGGGACAGTTCGGGAAGGCGAGCGCGCAGCTCGCGGGTGGCGGCAGTCGAGGTCATTGCATCGACCAGGGTAGCGAAGCAGCGCGCCGCGGCTGCGGTGCGATATGTCGAACCCGCGCCGGGCCGGGTCTGATATGCGACGATCGTGAGATGATCGCCCGCGCCGGGACGCCGATGTGGATCAGGATCGCGCGCATCGCCTTCGGCCTGTTCGGCGCCGTCGCGCTGGTGTGGGTTCCGGTCCACGACGTGAGTGCGGGCACCTTCGTGCCGGAGACCTTCTTCAGCTACTTCACCGTGGAATCCAACCTGCTGGGTGTCGTGGTGCTGCTGATCGGCGGGCTGCTGGATCCGGTCTCACCGCGCTGGCAGCTCGTGCGTGGCGCAGTGACGCTGTATCTGCTGATCACCGGAGTGGTCTACGCGTTGTTGCTGGCCGGCGCTGATGTGTCGCTCGACGACAGATGGGTGAACGACACGTTGCACCGGGTCATGCCCGTCGTGCTGGTCGTGGACTGGGTGCTGATACCGGCCGGGCTGCGGATTTCGGCGCGGCTGATCGGCGGCTGGCTGATCTATCCGGTCGTCTTCTGCGGCTACAGCCTGGTGCGTGGCGCGTTCGTCGACTGGTACCCCTACCCGTTCCTCGATCCCAGGGGGCAGGGCTATGTGTCGCTACTGCTCGGGGTGGTGATCCTGGCGGTGTTCTTCGCGTTGATGGCGGTTGCGGTGGCCTGGGTGGGTTCGCCCCGGCGGCTGCGCTCGACCACGACGACAGTGTGAAGGGTGGTGCGGTGTGGGGTCGTTGATCACCGAGTATCCGGTGCTGCGCTGGACGGTGGCCGTCGCATTCGGGGTGGCTGCGGTGATCGTCCTGGCGCGGCACGTGCGTGCGCCCGTCGGTGACGGAACGTGCGATGACGGAACATGCGATGCGACGGCTGCCGACCGGGAAAGCGATGCCGCACATCTCATGATGTGCCTGGTCATGATCGCGATGCTGGTATTTCCCACGGCTGCCGCACCCGGTGCGCTGCGTGGTGTACTCATCGCGATGGTGGTGGTGTACGCGGGCCTGCTGGTGACGCGAATCCCGGCCTGGCGCCCGGTTCTGGCGACGTCGCGAGAACCTCGCACCGGGCCGGGGAGCGGTGTGCGCGCACCGGCGCTGATCTATCACCTGGTGGCGGCCGGCGCGATGCTGTGGGTGATGTCGGGTCACCGGCACGGCGCGGAACCGGTGCAGCACGCGCCTGCGGTGCTCGTCGCGATCCTGGCGGCGCTGTTCGTCCTCGATGCGATCGGACTCGTGGTCCCGCGCACGAGACGTATACTCCGGCACGGGTTGTCGCATCCGCCGGGGCCACCGGACGCACTGGGACCGGTTCCGCACGTGGTGATGGATCTGGGGACTGCCTACATGCTGATCGCCGCCGTCGCGGGGTAGTCAGCCTGCGGATCCCGTGGCGATCAGGCTGATTCAGGCGCGTATCGGCCGGTCGGCAACCACATGCCCGCCGAGTCGAACCCACCCGTCGGAGTCCCATTCGGTGTACAGCTGCGATCCGGCTCCCTGCGTGATGATCAGGCTGCGCCGCAACTGTGCCGTGAGCGCGATCGCGGCCGCACCGGTGGCCTCGTCCTCGGCAATCCCCAGGGCGGGGGCGAACATTCGCGCGCGCACCAGCCCCCGGCTCTCGTCGGTCCAGGTCCAAATGTAGTGCTGTCCCTCGGTGAAGTGCCGGGGATCGACCGTGGGCAGCAGTGTGCTGTCGAAGAACTGGTCGAAGGTGAACTCCGGCGCCCACTCCGCGCGGGCGCGGATCCACACCAGCCCGTCGTCGATCATCTGTACCTCGACCGGACCGGCCGGTACCTCGAGGATCTTCACCGGATGGCGCTGGGACGCCAGCCACCAGGCGGTGCCGACCGTCGGATGCCCGGCGAAGTCGAGCTCGCGGGCCGGGGTGTAGATGTGTATGCGCGCATGCCGAGCCTCCGGGTGATGCACCACGACCGTCTCGCTGAGGCCGACCCGGGTGGCCAGCGCCTGCGCATCGATGCCGTGCACCTCGTCCGCGCGCACGATACCCAGCGGGTTGCCGAAACGTCCCGCGGCGTCGGTGAAAACTCGGACCACCTCGACCGATGTGCCGTCGTCGCCCACTCCACTCATGCTGAGTCAGCGTACTCGCAGCAATCGATCGCGCGGTGAGCTTCGGCGGATACGACGATGCCCCGCTCCGGATCACGGAACGGGGCATCGCGGAATCGATCTCGGCATGCGTGCACGCGTATCGCAGTGCTCGCGGCCGAGTGTTGTACGGCCGGTCAGACCGCCGCAGCTGCCAGGGTCTCGCTGGCCTGTACGGCCTGGCCGACACCGGCCACGATCGCGGCCACGCGCAGCGACTCGAAGATGACCTCGCGCGATACACCGGCTTCACGCAGGGTGTGCTCGTGCGCCTCGAGGCAGTGCTGGCAACCGTTGATCGACGACACCGCGAACGACCACAGCTCGAAATCGGCCTTGTCGACGCCCGGGTTGCCGATGATCTGCATCCGCAGACCGGCGCGCAGATCGTCGTAGCGACCGTCGAGGAATGCCCTGCCACGGTAGAACACGTTGTTCATACCCATGATCGAGGCGGCCCCCAGAGCGGCGTTGTACGCCTCTGCGGACAGCGTGTCGGCGGCTTCCTCACCGATCTCACGCAGCGTGGTGGCCGATCGCGTGGCCGCAGCCGCGGCGAGCAGGGTGCCCCACAGCTGCTGTTCGTTCAGCACGGTCGAGCGCGCGATGGACGACAGATTGAGCTTGAGGTCCTTCGCGTACTCGGGAAGCGAATTCTTCAGGTTCTCGACAGACATGGCGGGACAATCCTTTCCGGTGATCAGACGCTGGCGGAGAGCAACTCGCCGGCGTCGAGCGTCGGGTCGCCCTTCTTCCAGTTGCAGGCGCACAGCTCGTCGGACTGCAGCGCGTCGAGGACGCGCAGCACCTCGTCGACGTTGCGGCCGACCGAACCGGCGGTGACCGAAACGAACTGGACCTCGTTGTTCGGGTCGACGATGAAGGTCGCGCGGTCGGCCACGCCGTCGGCGTTGAGCACGCCGGCAGCGGTGACGAGCTCGCGCTTCAGGTCGCTCAGCATCGGGAAGGGGAGGGTCTTGAGATCCTCGTGCTGCGCGCGCCACTGGAAGTGCACGAACTCGTTGTCGACCGAGGCGCCCAGCACCTGGGCGTCGCGATCGGCGAACTCGTCGTTCAGCTTGCCGAAGGCTGCGATCTCGGTCGGGCACACGAAGGTGAAGTCCTTGGGCCAGAAGAAGACGATGCGCCACTTGCCGGCGTAGTCGTCGCTCGAGACCTGGGTGAAGTAGTCGTCGGGCTGCTGCGCGTTCACCTTCGACAGATCGCCGCCGATGACCGCGGTGAGGTTGTAGGCGGGGAACTGGTCGCCGATGGTCAGCAGAGCCATTGTGTCTCCTTTGTCGTATTGGGACATGGGGTGACGCGCCGCGCCGGGTGGGCGAGGCGGTCGAAGTGTTCGCACTCGATCTTGCCGAAAACCCAGCAAAAGGTAAAGGCGATCAGTTGCATTAGACTGATAGGCGTGACTGATCAGACTTATCAGCCGACCCTGTCACAGCTGCGTGCGTTCGTGGCAGTCGCCGAATATCGCCATTTCGGTACTGCGGCAGCGCATCTGAATGTGAGTCAACCCACACTATCGCAGGCGTTGGCATCACTGGAAAACGGGCTCGGGTTGCAGTTGATCGAGCGCAGCACGCGTCGGGTGCTCGTCACGGCCGCGGGTAAAAGGCTGCTGTCCCAGGCTATGGCCACGCTCGAGGCCGCGGATCGTTTCGTCGCCACCGCGGCCGGTGACGGGCTGGGCGGCATCCTGCGGATGGGGATCATCCCGACCGTCGCCCCCTATGTGCTACCGACATTGCTGCCCGAGTTGCGGCGCCGTCTCCCCGCGCTGGTGCCGCACGTCATCGAGGACCAGACCGCGCGGCTGCTGGACGGTCTGCGTGACGGGGTACTCGATGTCGCGATGCTGGCGCTGCCCTCCGATGCCGCCACGATGATCGAGATTCCGCTCTACAGCGAGGAGTTCGTCCTGGTGACCCCACGCGGCCACGACTTGGCGGGGCGCGCCGACCTCACCCCACCGGCGCTCGACGAGCTGCCGCTGCTGCTCCTGGACGAGGGGCACTGCCTGCGCGATCAGACGCTGGATCTGTGCCGCTCCCAGGATGTGCGCCCGGGGCCGGTCGGTGACACTCGCGCGGCCTCGCTGACCACCGTGGTCCAGTGTGTCGGCGGCGGACTCGGAGTCACGCTGATCCCGGAGATGGCCGTGGCCGCCGAAACCTCCCGCGGCACCCTGGATATCGCTCGCTTCGCGGCGCCCGCGCCCGGCCGGACCATCGGCCTGGTGTTCCGTGGATCGACAGCGCGCATCCAGGACTACGAGCAACTGGCGGAAATCATTCGAGAGCAGCGTCCGATATAAGAAGTTTCGCCGCTCGACGCCCCGATTGACCAGCCGGTGAGCGTCTGGAACGCTCGGCGAGTGCGTATTCATCACCTCAACTGCGGCACCATGGCCATGGGCATGGTGGACCACTGCCTGCTCATCGAGACCAGGACCGGGTTGGTGCTGGTGGATACCGGTTTCGGGCTCGACAGCGTACGCGATCCGGGGCGAGTCGTGGGCCCCGGCCGGTTTCTGCTCGGCATCCGGCCGGCCGAACACCACACCGCGATCCGCCAGATCCAGGAGCTGGGATACGACCCGGCCGATGTGCGCCATATCATCCTCACTCATCTGGACCTCGATCACGCGGCGGGGCTTTCCGACTTCCCGGCCGCGACCGTGCACGTACACGGGCCGGAATTCCGCGCCGCGACGGCCGGCCGGACCCTCGCCGAGCGCCTGCGTTACCGCGCCCCCCAGTGGGCGCACGGACCACGCTGGATGGTGAACGAGCTCGAAGGCTCGGAGGAGTGGTTCGGTTTCCGCACGGTGCGCGATCTGCCGGGGGTGCCACCGGAGATCGTGGTCGTCCCGTTGCCCGGGCACACCCGCGGCCACGTCGGGGTCGCGGTGGATACCGGGGCCGGGTGGTTGCTGCACGCCGGCGACGCATTCCACGTGGCCGACGAGATCGATCCGGAGAAGCCCAGGACGCCGCCCTTCTGGTGGCTGTTCGAACTGAGCTCGACGGTTCGGGGCGTGTATCTGGAGAACCGGCAGCGGCTGGTCGAACTCAATCGTGCGCACGGCAACGAGATCACGATCGTCAACTCGCACGATCCCGGCCTGTTCGCCCGAGTGACCGGCAACAGCGTCCGGGCGGCGGGGCACGGCGAGATCCTCTGAGGGCATTGCAGTGCTCGAGGGCTGGTCGAATCGGCGGCACCCGAGGGTGCCGGTATCGCACACGTGGCGGAGCACACGTTTACCCGGTGTCGTGTGCCCGCGATCGATTCGGCACAGTGGAGGGATGCGATACGGGTGTGCGAGTAGCAGGTGGGACGGTCGAGCAACTGATCGGCAATTGGTGACCGGTGCCGCCGAGGTGCGGGCCGGGGAGGTCTTGCGATGAGTGCGGCGAAGAAGTCGGCTCCGCAGCGGCGGGCACGCCCCGACGATCCGGGCCCGGATCTGTTCGCCTACGGAACTCTGCAGTTCGGTCCCGTCCTCGACGTACTGCTCGGGCGCACCCCCGAGATGGATGTCGCCGTCGCGCGGGGCTGGCGGGTCGCGGCCCTGCCGCAACGCCTGTATCCGGGATTGGTCGCCGAGCCCGGCCGGATGGCGGGCGGAGTCGTGCTGAGCGGGCTCACCGCGGCCGACTGGCGGACCATCGAGGCGTTCGAGGATCCCGAATTCGATCTGCGGCCGATCGAGTTGATCGGCAGGGCCGAACCGGTGCGGACCTTCGTCTGGTCGGCCGCCGTCACGGGGAACGAGTGGTTGCCCGAGGGCTTCGTCGCCGACCACCTCGAACGCTATGTGGAGCGTGCGACCCAGTGGCAGGCCGAACGCGCCTGAGTCGAGCTGCCGGGTAGACAGCGAGAAGCGGCCGCTGCGAGATCATCGCGGCGGCCGCTTCGTTGCCTACGGTGCTGCCCGCGCCGATGTGCGCGGCTCCCGATCGGCGGTCGCGCCCGAAACCGAGACGGGCGGACTGCGCGGGTGACCCGCGGCTCAGGCGCGTGCGGCGACCGTGCGCAGCGCGTAGGGCTCGATCGCCCCCCGCGTCAGCGCGCGCTCGTCGAGCGTTTCCGGTCGATACGGCAATGCCGGCAGCTTCTCGTTCATCACCGCGACCGGGTCGTCGATCCGCTCGGCGACTCCGAACAGGAAGGTCCACTCGTGCTCGTCGCTCCCGTAGGGGACCACGGTGGCGAACAGATCGGTGAAACGCCGCCAGGCGCGCTCGAGGGTTTCGTTACGCCACATCGTCGGGCAACCGGCCTGCGCAGCCAGGACGCCGCCCGCGGCCAGCACCGCCTTGCACCGTGCGAGGAACTCCTCCTCGTACAGGCGATTGTGCTGGGCGGCCTCCACCCGCTCGTCGGGCAGATCGATCACGATCACGTCGTAGCGAACCCCGGCCGCCTCGGCCTCGGCGAGGAAGTCCCAGCCGTCGGCGTAGTGCATGCGGATCGGGCCGTCCCCCCGCACCGCGGCATCCAGTTCGGCGGGCGAGTACCCGTAGGGCAGATGCTGTGCGCACAACTCGACTTCCATCCGGTCGATGTCGACGTGGTCGACCCGCGACGCGCCCGCCGCCACCGACATCCGGCTGGCTACCCCTTCGCCGGAGCCGACGACGAGGACGTTGTCGAGCCGGGCCGCGAGCGCGTACGCCGGGACGAGCATCGCCTCGTGGTAGGTCAGCTGGGAGAACTCGGTGGATTGCCGGTCGTCGTCTGAGAACAGCGAGATTCCCTGTTCGGTCCGGGCGATCACCATGTGCTGGAAAGGGGTTCGTGCATCCACCAGCACCTCGGACAGATCCCACACCCGGGTGAGGCCCGCACCGACCGGCTCGTGCACCCGCCGGGCCTGGTGCCCACGCTGCACGACCTCGAGATGTACCGACTCGGGAGCGAGCGCCTCCTGCAGCAATTCGACCGCCTTGGTGGCGCCGGCGCCGATACTTCCGCAGGTGAACACGTCGACGAAGATGTCGCCGGACTCCGGATAGGTGTGAATGGAGGCGTGTGACTCCGCCAGCAGGGCCAGCACCGTCGCACCACAGGGATCGAACTTCTTGCGCACCACGTCGCAGATCGTCACCCCTGCGGCGAGCAACGACTGCCGGAGCGCTGCTTCGAGGCGGTCGAGATCGTCGCAGAGGGCAATCTCGACACCACCGAACTCGGCCAGGACGTGCCAGCCGGTGAATTCTGCCGTCATGGGCAAACTCACTCTCGCTCAGCGCCGATGACATGCACAGTCAAAGGCGGAAAACCGTTGAAGGACACCGACGAATAGCTCGCCGTATAAGCGCCGGTATCGAGGATCCGGACTCGATCACCGGCCCGCAGCGTGGTCGGCAGCAGGACTCGCGTGCGTTGATACAGCACATCGTCGCCGTCGCAGGTCGGGCCCGCGATCACCGCCTCGTCGGCAGGGTCACCGTCTCGATCGGTCTCGATCCGGTAGGCGATGTACTCGTTCTCGGTCTCGGCCATGCCGTTGTAGCGGCCGATGTCGAGGTATACCCAGCGCCGTCCGTCCGGCGCGTTGCGCACGTTCACGACCTCGGCGTGGATCACTCCGGAATTGCCCACGAGGGCACGACCGGGCTCCACCACGAGATCGGGGTGCTCGGGCAGATATCGTGCTGCCGAATCGGCGATCAGGCCGCTCAGCTCGGACAGCTGCGGAGCCGGTGCGGCATAGGAAATCGGCAGTCCACCACCGATGTTCACCGCCGACACCGCGATATCCTTGGCTGTCAGTGCTTCGGTGATCGCTCCCGCCTGCTCGATGCCGATCTGCCAGGCGACCGGGTCGAGCTGTTGGGAACCCACATGGAAGTAGGGGCCGGTCACCGCCAGGCCGAGATCCCGGGCCCGCACCAGCAGCCGAACCGCCTCGCCCGGGGCGCAGCCGAATTTCGTACCGAACGGGGTCTGGGACTGTGGCGCCGATGCCAGGAAGCGGCATTCCACTGCCGATCCCGGAGCCAGGTGCGCGATACGTTCCAGATCGGCCTCGGTATCGAAGGCGAACCGGCGCACACCGGCCCGATGGGCGGCGGCGATATCGGCAGCCTTCTTGATCGGATTGCCGTAACACAGGTCCGCCGGATCAACCCCCAGTGCCACACACATCTCGATCTCACCGATGCTGGCGACATCGAATTCGGCACCCAGCGAATCGAGCAGACGAACGATCTCCGGCATCGGAGATGCCTTGACCGCGAAACGGATTCGCGCCGTGGGCAGCGCCGCACGGAGCGCGTGGAAATTGCCGCGCACCCGATCGAGATCGATCACGAGACAGGGTGACTCGGGCGCGTTTGTACCGATCAATCTAATGGAACTCTCTTTCTTTCTGGTCGGCCTCCCGTACGGGCAGCGAGCGCGACAGTATCAGCGCCCAGGCGCGGAAAACGAGCCGGAACGATAGTCGTCTTGATCACGCCCCGGCCGATCCGCAGCGACCGGACCTGCGCGCGGTCATCCCGCGCGCACCACCATCTCGTCGAATACGACCTCACCGGCCGCATCGGATTCACTCAGGTCGACCACGGCGTCGATCGACCAGCCGTGATCACCGGCGGGGTCGTCGAGGACCTGGCGCACCCGCCAGAAGTCCTTGTCGATCTCGACGCCGAACAGCGCCGGACCGCGGGCGTCGGGGCCGGTGCCGATCAGCTCGTACTCGTCGAAATACGATGCGAGATCCGTGCTCCAGTCGGGGCCGTCGTCGAGCTCGTCGAGTTCGTCCCAGCGCTGCCGAGCGGCCAGATCGACACGACGGAACATGCTGTTGCGTACCATGATCCGGAACGCACGCTCGTTCGCGGTGATCGGACGGACGGTTTCCGCGCCGAAAGCCAGCTGTTGGTCGTCGCCCTCGACGCCCGGGTTGGTGAGCTGTTCCCACTCGTCGAGCAGGCTCGAATCCACCTGTCGCACAAGTTCACCCAACCACTCGGTGATGTCCTCGAGTTCCTCGGTGCGAGCCGATTCGGGCACCGTACGGCGCAACGCCCGGTAGGCATCGGCCAGATAACGCAGCACCAGGCCCTCCGAGCGTGCCAACTCGTACTGCGAGACGAGTTCGGCGAAAGTGAGGGAACGCTCGATCATTTCGCGGACCACGGCCTTGGGGGAGGGACTGAATTCCGACACCCACGGGTGCCCGGAACGGTAGGTCTCGAAGGCCGGTTCGATCAGCTCGGCCAGCGGCCGCGGCCAGGTGATGTCCTCGATCAGCTCCATGCGTTCGTCGTAATCGATACCGTCGGCCTTCATCTCGGCGATAGCCGCTCCACGCGCCCGGTGCTGCTGAGCCATGAGCAGCTGCCGTGGATCCTCCAGCGTCGACTCGATGATCGACACCACATCCAGGGTGTAGGTCGGGGTGGAGTTGTCGAGCAGTTCCAGCGCCGCGAGTGCGAACGGGGACAACGGCTGATCCAGCGCAAAATCGCGTTGCAGATCCATGGTGAGGCGAGCGCGCCGGCCGGTCGTATCCGGTTCGTCCAGCTGTTGTACTACGCCGGCATCCCGCAGTGCGCGATACAGCCGAATCGCCTTCAGGATGTGTTTACGCTGCGCCGGACGCGGTTCGTGATTGTCCTCGAGCAGATGGCGCATCGCGTCGAAACAGTTGCCCGGACGAGCGATGACATTGAGCAGCATCGAGTTGGTGACCCGGAACCGCGACACCATCGGCTCCGGCTGCGCGTTCACCAGTTTGTCGAAGGTGTCCTCGGACCAGGACACGAAGCCTTCCGGCGGTTTACGGCGCTGGATCTTACGCAGCTTTTTGGGATCGTCGCCCGCCTTCGCCACGAGGCGGGCATTCTCGACCTCGTGCTCGGGTGCCTGCACGACCACCGTGCCCACGGTGTCGTAACCGGCGCGTCCGGCGCGCCCGGCGATCTGGTGGAATTCGCGCGCCTTCAGCCGGCGCGTACGCACCCCGTCGAACTTGGTCAGCCCGGTCAGCAGCACGGTGCGGATGGGAACGTTGATACCGACGCCCAGCGTATCGGTGCCACAGACGACCTTGAGCAGCCCGTCCTGTGCCAGCCGCTCGACCAGCCGCCGATACTTGGGCAGCATCCCGGCGTGATGCACGCCGATGCCGTGGCGGATCAGGCGCGACAGTGTTTTGCCGAAGCCGGTCGCGAATCGGAACCCGCCCAGCGCTTGGGCGATGGCATCCTTCTCCGCTTTGGAGGAGAAGTTGACGCTGGTGAGCGCCTGTGCGCGCTCCAGTGCGGCCGCTTGCGTGAAGTGAACCACGTAGACCGGTGCCTGGCTGGTGGTCACCAGTTCTTCGAGCGTCTCGGTGACAGGGGTGCGCGCATAAGAGAACAGCAGCGGCACCGGACGTTCGGTCCCCGCGACGATCGCGGTCGAGCGCCCGGTCCGTCGCTGCATGTCCTGCGCGAAATGATCGACCTCGCCCAATGTCGCCGACATCAGCAGGAACTGGGTGTTCGGCAACTCCAGCAGCGGCACCTGCCAGGCCCAGCCCCGATCCGGGTCGGCGTAATAATGGAATTCGTCCATCACCACCTGGCCGACATCGGCGTCGGCGCCCTCACGCAGCGCCAGATTGGCGAGGATTTCCGCGGTCGCGCAGATGATCGGTGCGGTCGGATTGACCGCCGCGTCACCGGTGACCATACCGACCTTGTCGGCACCGAAGACCTCGCACAACGCGAAGAACTTCTCGCTGACGAGGGCCTTGATCGGGGCGGTGTAGTAGGTGCGTTCGCCGCGATTCAGCGCCGCGAAATGTGCGCCGACGGCCACCATCGACTTCCCGGAACCGGTAGGCGTGGCCAGGATGACATTCGCGCCGGTCATCAGCTCCAGCAGCGCCTCCTCCTGCGCCGGGTACAACGTCAACCCCTGGGAGAGGGTCCATTCGGCGAAGGTCTCATACAGCCAGTCGGCATCCACATCGGGCACGGCGCGGTCGGGGATCAGTTCGGACAGCTGCACGTGCGCTCACGTTACCGCCGCCCCCGGCGCTACGGCGCATCGCCCGGCCCGCCGCGCGCAGCCGGTGTGTATGCGCGCGGCACCGGGGCCGGACCTGTCACTCCTGCCGGTCGTCGCCCAAGTCGCCGAAACCGCTCTGGCCGCCGTCGCTCTGTTCGGCGAGGAACCTTTCGAATTCCGCGCCGAGCTCGTCGCCGGTCGGCAGATCGGCCTCGCCGGCGAGCAGGCTGGAACGCCGCTCCTGCGCGGTGACGAAACTGTCGTACTGACGCTCCAGAGCCTGGACCACGGTCTCGACCTCGGCGTTACCCGCGATGTGCTCGTTGACCTGCTCTCGAACCCGCGCCGCCGCGTCACCGAGGGCTGCCAGCGGCAGTTCGAGGCCGGAGTTCTCGGCGACATTCTCCAGCAGCGTCTCGGCGGCTTCCGGATACGCGGTCTGCGCCAGATAGTGCGGCACGTGCACCGAGAATCCGATGGATTCGTGACCGTGCTGCGCCATCCGGTATTCCAGCAGCGACGACGCGCTACCGGGCACCTGCAGTTCGCCGGGCCAGCGCTGATGCTCGCCGATCAGGTCGCTGTCGCTGGCGTGCGCGGTGATGCCCAGCGGGCGGGTGTGCGGAATCGCCATCGGAATCGCGCTCAGCCCGATGCTGCGGCGCACTCCGAGTTGCTCGGACAGCAGCCGCACGGCCGTGACGAACTTCTCCCAGCGCAGGTCGGGTTCGATACCCGACAGCAGCAGGAAGGGGGTGCCGTCGGTATCGCGCAGCGCCCACAAGTTCAGCTCCGGGTCCGCATAATCGGAGAAATGGTCGGTCTTGAAGGTCATCAGCGGTCGCCGCGAGCGATAGTCGAGCAGTTCGTCGACATCGAAGGAAGCGACCAGCTCGGATTCCAGGCTCTCGCGCAGATGGGTGGTCGCCAGTCGCACCGCGTGGCCCGCGTCGGTGAAGCCTTCCAGGCCGTGCACCAGCACCGGGCCCTCGCCGTCGGCCGACGACAGTTGCGGAGCGGGGAACTCCAGCTCGTACATACTGCTCATTTGCCAAACTCCCTGGTCAAGCCCTGTCCGCCTCGGTCGTTTCGATGGTGTCCCGGCGCCTCGGATGCGCCACCGCGCTACCTCTCAGAGTACCCGCGGGGCGCGCGCGTACCTGTCGGTGCGAGTGGTGTCATCCGCCGAAAACCGCCGGTCCACCGGGGAATATAACCCCCGCAGAGTAGCGGTCGAGCGCGCTGCCCGGCGGAGGTAGGCCGCGCTCGTGCTCTGTCGTCAGGAAACAACCCCGATGGTGCGGTGCGTATTCCCTGCCGGATCACGGCGTGGCGGTCGTGAGGCCGCCACGCCATCGGTCATAGTAGGGCTGTGAGCGTCCCGGAGCCGCCGCTCTCGCGCAGGCGTCGCGGGATCGGCCACATTCTCGGGTACGCGGTGTTGAGCTGTGCGCTGGCCGCGTGCGGTTCGACGGTGTCCGGACACCCCATGGCGATCCATGACCGGATCGCCGCGCGCCAGGTCGATGCGGACCTTCCGGGGATGCTGCCGGCGCCTGACCGATTCCCCGCCGGATATTCGGTGGTCACTGTGTCCGGGGACCAGGCGGCCGCCGCCGCGGCCGATCTCACCGCGATACCACCGGCAGCGAGCGTCGATCCGCCCGACTGCGCCCCGCGGCCGGTCGGGCCCGGTGAAGTGGCGGCAGAGGTCGGCACCGACAACACCACGAGATCCACCATCACCGTGCTGCTGACCCGCTCGGATCAGCCGCTGTCGCAGGTGCGCGAGCAGGTGTCACGGTGCGCGACCGTCCATGCGCGACACGGCGCGATCGACCGGACCATCACTACCCGGATGCTCCCGCCACCACCACTGCACGCCGACGACACGTTGGCCTTCGGCCGCACCGCGACCGGTGGTCCGGCCGGTAGCGGTGCCGACCCGACGATCCGTACTCTGCTGGCTCAGATCGGTGATGTGCGAATCCAGACAACGGCCATGACTTTCGGTCCCGCACAACCGGATACCACCGGGCTCGATCAGGTGTTCACCGCGGCCGTCGCGGAAGTGCACCGGCGCTGAACGCGCTCTCCCCGGCGCAACCGTAACAGTCCGCACCGACATTCGAAGGCGGCGATACCGCGTGTCCCGGCCGCTGTCCACAGCCCGCGCGGTCGTCCGGAGGCGAAGGTGACGCCCAGGTCGGCAGCGGTGCGATGGATTCGGTTTCCGTCAGTCTGGTGCCCATGACCTCACCCACCGAACCTCGCCCCACACCACGATCCTCGGAACCGGCCCCGTGCTCCGGTAGCGGAACCACCCGGAAACCGATGCCGATACGCACGTGCCGGGCGCGCTGCGGAGTGCGAGCGGCCCGGGGCACAGCTCTGCGCGGAAGCGCCGGAATCTCACCGCCGGAGTCGATTCCGGAACAGGCCGGCCGCCACCGCTCCGCCCAGAACCTCGACCCCGTGTCCGGTGCCGGCACCGCAGTACCACCAGTCGATTCCGGTAGTGCTGTGCCGATTACGGGTCGGGACTGCGCTGCTACCGGTCCGGCGGCCGGCCGCAGCGTGCGCCCTACCGGTTCGGCCTCCGGTGCCGGTCCGGACGGCGGCGCCGGGCCGGCTGCTCGGGACGGGAACAGTCACGGCATCGGGGCAGGGAGTACGCGGTCCGGTGGCGCGGTGGAAGCAACGGTCGACAGCAGGGGAGGCGTGACTGGAATGGGTGGTGTGACGGAACCGGGGGACGGCGGAGACGAGGTCGCCAAGGGAGCGGATCGCGGCGGGGACGGGAGCGTGTTTCCGGACGGCGACAACCCGTGGATGCCGACGGCGCTGACCATGAGCGGTCCGGACGATTTCATCGCGGCGGTGCCGGCCCTGCTGGGATTTCGGCCGCGTCGTTCGTTGGTCGCATGCCTGCTGCTGCGTTCGGACAGGTACCCGGGGGCGGTCTACTTGGGTGCCGTAGCCCGCCACGACCTCGATGTGACCGGCTGCGGTGTGTGGGTGCGGCTGGCGAGCCAACTCGCGGCCCTGTGCGGCCAGGAGAATGCGATGGGCGTGGTGGTGTTGATCGTCGACGACCGAGCGACAGCGCCGCGTGCCGATCGGGCGGGGCGGCGTGCGGCGCGCCACCTCGAACTGGCCCGGGTGCTCGCCGATGCGCTGGACGCTCGCGACGTGCTGCTCACCGAGGTCTGGGCGGTGCCCGAGATCGGTGGTGGAGCGGACTGGTGGAGCGTGCCCGCGCCGCATCGCCACGGTAGGCAGTCGGATCCGGCGGCCTCGCCGGTGGCGGTGGCGCAGGTCCTCGACGGCCGGCCCATCCGGAACTCCCGCAGCGAACTGACCGCCGCTGTGGCACCGGATGCCGAGTTGACCGCGTCGGTCGGTGCCACGCTCGGTACCGCCGCCGAGGTTGCCCAGCGCCGGTTCCGTCGGGCGCTGCTCGCCGACGATCCCCGGTCCTACAGCCGGGAGTCTCTGACTATGGTGCTGCGCCGCATCAGCGCGGCCGCCGCGGGCGCGCAAGCCACTCCGCGCGAACTCGCCGATGTGGCGGTCGCGGTGCGCGACACCACGGTGCGGGACGCGTTGTTCGCGGTCGTCCTCGGTGCGCAGGCCACCGCCGCGGAGACACTCTGGGCCCGGGCCTGCCGCGGCTCGACCGGCCCCGATCGTGCCGAACTGGCCGCGTTGTTCGGCTACAGCGCGTACGCGCGCGGTGACGGTCCGCTGGCAGGCATCGCCTTCGATGCCGCATTGGCCGCTGATCCGTCGCATCGCATTGCGCAGCTGCTGGACGCGGCACTGCGCACCGGTATGCGACCCACCGATGTACGCAAGCTGGCATACAGTGGCCGCGATACCGCGGCGGGGCTCGGTGTGGAGCTCGGCACCGAGGTCGAGCCCTGCGATCCGCCGGCCGAGGGGCGGCAGCCGTGAAGGCGCCGCTCCGGCCGCGGAGTTCAGCGCGCGCTGTGTGCGCGGTCGCCGAGCGAAGTAAGGAAATTCCAGGCGTCGGAGACGATCTCGTCGAGATCGTTGTGCTCGGGCTGCCATTCCAATATCTCGGCGGCCTTCGCGCTGGACGCGATCAGTACCGCGGGGTCGCCCGCCCGGCGCGGCGCTTCCACTGCTGGGATCGGCCGGCCGACAACCCGCTCACACGCCGAGATCACCTCGCGTACCGAGAAACCCGTTCCGCTGCCCAGGTTGAAGATGCGATGCTCCCCGGGCTGCGACTGGGCCAGAGCCAGGACATGGGCACGGGCGAGATCGCGGATGTGGATGTAGTCGCGGACCGCGGTGCCGTCGGCGGTCGGGTAGTCGGTGCCGAAGACCGAAATCGAATCCCGATGTCCGAGAGCGGTTTGCAGGACCAGGGGGATCAGATGGGTTTCCACGACCCGGTTCTCACCCAGGCCGCGGTAGGCCCCGGCCACGTTGAAGTACCGCAGACTGGTCGCACCCAGGCCGTGTGCGACGGCGTAGGAGGTGATGGCGTGATCGATGGCCAGTTTCGATGCGCCGTAGGGGTTGGTGGGCCGGGGCGGTGCCGTCTCCAGGATCGGGACCTGCTCGGGCTCACCGTAGACGGCGGCGGTGGAGGAGAACACCAGCCGCGAGGTGCCGGCGGTGCGGATGGCCTCCAGCAGTGCCAGTGTCTTGACGACATTGCCCTGCCAGTACTTCTCCGGCTGCTGCACCGACTCGCCGACCAGCGACTGTGCCGCGAAATGCAGTACACCGTCGAAAGATTCGGATTCGATCAGCTTCACTCCGGTGGTCGCGATATCGCCTTCGACGAATGTCGCTGCCGCGGGGACGCCGTCGGCGTTCCCGGTGGACAGATCGTCGACGACCACCACCTCGTGACCGTCGTCGATCAGCACTTGCGCGCATACGCCGCCGACATAGCCGGCGCCGCCGGTTACCAGGAGTTTCATCTGTCAGGCCAACCTCACCTGGACCGCGTGGGCCAATTCGTCGGACAGTTCGTAGCCTTCGTGGCCGGGTACCGAAATGATCACCGCACCGGGCTTGGTCTCCACCGTCACACGCGCATCCGGCACGACACCCGCTTCACGCAGCCGGCCGATGATATCGGGATCGGATTGGATGTGCTCGGACAACCTGCGGACCACCACGGCGGACACCTGTCCGATCGGCAGATCACAGAGCCGGACCAACGTCTCGTCACCGGCCTGGGAAGAGTTGACGCCGAGTTCGTCCAAGCCCGGGATCGGGTTGCCGTAGGGGGAGGTGGTGGGATTGTTGAGTACGTCGAGCAACCGGAGCTCGACCTCCTCGCTCATCACATGCTCCCACCGGCAGGCTTCGGCATGCACGTTCTGCCAGTCGAGCCCGATCACATCGACCAGCAACCGTTCGGCCAAGCGATGCTTACGCATCACGGCCACGGCCATGGCGCGTCCCTTGTCGGTGAGTTCGAGGTGCCGGTCACCGGCAACCAGCAGCAGACCGTCGCGCTCCATCCGCGCGACCGTCTGACTCACCGTCGGGCCGCTCTGCTCGAGGCGTTCGGCGATACGCGCCCGCAGCGGAACCACGCCCTCCTCCTCGAGGTCGTAGATGGTACGGAGATACATCTCCGTGGTGTCGACCAGATCCTTCACCTGTTACCCCTTCGTCGGCACGAATTCTACCTACGCTCGGCTCCACATTCGGCGTCAGCATATTTCGCCCGGTGCGGACGAAGCTCGCCTGTAGCCGAGCGGAACGCGCACGCAAGACCGTTCGCGCGCCGGCGGCAGGCGCGTTCGGTGTCGTGGTGCATTTCTACTGCATGTCAACCACGCCGCGGGCGTTCTGCTTCCCGTGTCCGGGACGGGTGCGAGCAACACCACGGCGATAGGCGGCCGTGGGCTAGCGTGACGGGTATGGCAGACGACGCCGCTGTGGTGTGGAGCGACCGGTTCCTGGACTACACCTGGACTCCGGAACACCCGATGAAGCCGGCTCGGCTCCGGTTCACGATGGCGCTGGCGCGTGGTCTCGGGGTGCTCGACGGTATCGAAACCCTGGCGGCGACACCGGCCGGCGCCGGTGACCTCCTCCGAATCCACACCGCCGCGTATATCGAGGCGGTCCGCTACGCCGAACCCGCCCCCGCGGGGACGGCGCCGCTCACCGCGCCACCGCACGGTCTCGGTTCGATGGACAACCCGGTGTTTCCGCATATGCACGAGGCGGCATCGGTGATCGTCGGCGGGACCCTCGCCGCGGCCGCGGAAATCGCGGCCGGTCGAACCCGCAGGGCGGTGAGCATCGGCGGCGGTATGCACCACGCCATGCCGGATGCGGCCTCCGGATTCTGTGTGTACAACGATGTGGCGGTGGCCATTTCATGGCTGCTGGACAACGGTTTCGATCGCATCGCCTACGTGGATGTCGATGTGCATCACGGCGACGGGGTGCAACGCGCCTTCTACGGGGACCCCCGGGTGCTCACGGTGTCGGTGCATCAGCACCCGGCGACGTTGTGGCCCAATACGGGCTGGTCGGAGGAGATCGGCGCCGGGCCCGGCGAGGGGACCGCCATCAATCTGCCGGTCCTGCCAGGCACCCGGGATGCCCAGTGGCTGCGTGGGTTCCATGCGGTCGTTCCCGGTGCCCTGGCCGCGTTTCGGCCGCAGATCGTGGTCAGCCAATGCGGGGTCGACAGCCATCGGGAGGACCCACTCGCCGACCTGGAACTCACCGTCGACGGTCAGCGCGCGGCATTCCGGGCCATGCGCGAACTCGCGGATCGTTATGCCGAGGGGCGCTGGCTGGCGGTCGGTGGCGGTGGATACGGGCTGGTCCGGGTGGTGCCGCGGGCGTGGACCCATCTGCTGGCGATCGCATTGGACCGCGAGATCGCTCCCGCGACGTCGACCTCCGCCGAATGGCGCGACCTGGTGGGCGCCTACGCACCGACGGTCCCGGTGCCGGCCACCATGGGAGACGGTGGCGATACCGATTTCGTCCCGTGGGACGGCCCGGGAGGCGTCCTCGACACCGGAGACGCCCATACCGACCGCGCTCAGCGCGCGATCGACACCGCGGTGCTCGCAACCCGGCGTGCGACGTTCGGGTTGCTGGGTCTGGACCCGGAGGACCCTCGTGACTGAATCATCCGTGCCCGCGCCGGACGACAGCACACCGGCGCAGCCGCCGCCACCGCCGCAACACTGGTTCGCCGATGTGCTCGCGGCCGACGGCGGCGTGGTCCGGCTCCGGCCGATCACCCCGGACGACGCGGAACCGTTGCAGCAATTTCATGCCGCGCTCTCGGATCGGACCCGCTACCTGCGATATTTCGGCCCCTACCCGCGGATGACGCCGAAGGATCTGTACCGCACCACGCACGTCGACTACCACAATCGGGTGGGTCTGGTGGTCGAGCTGGGGGCGGTGATCATCGCGGTCGGCCGCTACGAGCTGCTCCCGGACCGGGAGGGACCGCGTACGGCGGAGGTGGCCTTCGTGGTCGCCGACGAACATCAGGGCCGCGGGCTCGGGTCGATTCTGCTGGAGCATCTGGCAGGTGCCGCCGCGGAGCACGATATCGAGACCTTCGCCGCGGAGGTCCTGGCCGAGAACTACACCATGGTGACGGTATTTCGTGAGGCCGGCTATCAGGTGCAGCGCAGCCGGGACGGATCGGTACTGCATCTGGAGTTCGCCATCGACCCGACCGAGGCGCTGCTGTCGGTGCGTGATTCGCGGGAGCGGGCCTCGGAGGCGCGCAGCGTCGGCAATCTGCTGGCGCCGCGCTCGATTGCCGTCATCGGCGCTACCCCGGCCGCCGGACGGGTCGGCGGTGCGGTGCTGGCCAATCTGCTGTCCGGGGTGTTTCAGGGCCCGGTGTATCCGGTGAACCCGAACCGGTCCTCGGTGCGCGGGGTACACGCCTATCCGACGGTGCACGACATTCCCGGCGAGCTCGATCTGGCGGTGCTCGCGGTGCCCGCGGAGGAGATCAAATCCGTCCTCGACGACTGTATGGCCAAGGGCGTCAAGGGGCTGGTGGTGCTCACGGCCGGCTTCTCCGAAACCGGGCCTGCCGGGTTCCGGGCCGAACGTGATCTGGTCGACGCCGCACGCCGGCACGGCATGCGGGTGGTCGGCCCCAGCGCGCTCGGTATCGCCAATTCCGATCCCGCGATCTCGCTGAATGCGACCTTGGCGCCGGTGCTGCCCGGGCGTGGTCGGATCGGCTTCTTCTGCCAGTCCGGTCCACTCGGCGCGGCCATCCTCGGTGAGGCCGCGGCGCGGAAACTGGGGTTGTCGACGTTTGTTTCGGCGGGTAACCGCGCCGACGTCTCGGGCAATGATCTGCTGCAGTACTGGGATACCGATCCCGATACCGATGTGGTCCTGTTGTATCTGGAGACCTTCGGTAACCCGCGTAAGTTCTCCCGGATCGCCCGGCGGGTCGCCCGCACCAAACCCGTGGTGGCGGTCAGTAGTGGCCGCAACGCTGCCAACACCCCGGCCACGGGCCTGGAACGCTCATTGGAGCGGGACCTGTTCGCACAGGCCGGAATCGTGCAGGTCGATACGATCGCCGAACTGTTCGACTGTGCGATGCTGCTCGCCTACCAGCCGCTGCCCGAGGGCCCGCGGCTCGCGGTGATCGGAAACAGTGCCGCGCTCGAGTGGCTGGCGGTGGACGCGGCCCGCGGTGAGGGCCTCGAGGTCGGTGCGCCGACCGACCTGGGCCCACAGGCCGAACCCGGCGACTACTGCGACGCCGTGGCGGCCGCGATGGAATCCGACGAGGTCGATGCCGTGATCGTCATATTCGCACCGCCGGTGCCGACCGGGGTGGTGGCCTTCGCCGAGGCGATTCGAGCCGGCGTCCAGGATGCGCGCAAACCCGTGCTCACCACCTTCGTCGCCGACCACGGCATGCCGAATCTGCTGGCCGTGCGCGGTGCGGGCGGGGTGGTCGAGCGCGGATCGATTCCGTCGTATCCCGATCCGGAACGGGCCGCGCGAGCGCTGGCCCGGGTCCGTCGCTACGCGGCGTGGCGCACGCGACCGGCTTCGAAGGTGGTGCGGCCGGCGGACCTCGACGTCGGACGGGCCCGGGAGCTGGTGGAGCGGTGGACCGCACGTCGTCCCGGAGGGCAGTGGCTGGGCGATCTCGAGGCGGTGGAACTGCTGGCCTGCTACGGGATCCGGGTGGTGGAGTTCCGGGAGGCACGCGACGCGGAGTCGGCCGCCGCCGCGGCGGCGGAGCTCGGCTATCCCGTCGCGGCCAAGGCGACCGGTGAGATGTGGCGCAGCCGCCCCGATTTCAGTGGCGTCCGGCTCGATCTGTGGCGCGATACGGCGGTCCGGCGTGCCTATACCGAACTGGCGGAACTCAGCGGCAACGATGTCGTGCACATTCAGCAGATGGCGACCAAGGGGGTGGGGTGCGTCCTGCGGGTGCAGGACGATCCGTCGTTCGGCTCGGTGATCGGCTTCGGATTGTCGGGCACCATCCTGGATCTGCTCGGCGATCGCGCCTACCGGGCACTGCCGTTGTCGGAGACCGAAGCTGTCGAGCTGATCGAGGCTCCGCGCGCCGCCCCGCTGCTCGACGGTCGTGACGGATCCGGACGCACCATCGGCGAACCGGCGGACAAACCCGCGTTGGCCGCGCTGGCGCAGCGGATTTCCGCGCTGTGCGACGACCTGCCCGAGGTACGTGAACTGGCCGTGGAGCCGGTCCTGGCCTCTGCCGGTAGCGCAGCGATCCTGTACGCGCGGGTCCGTATCGGGCCGGAGCCGAGCCGATACGACATCGGGCCGCGGCGGCTGGGCTGAGGGAGGCGCCTCGGCTGCGATACTGGCCGTATGCGCGAAGATCAGATCGAGAGCGCTACGGCGCCCCTGCGGGACGATATCCGGTTTCTCGGCGCGATCCTGGGCGAAACCATCCGCGACCACGAAGGACCCGAGCTGTTCGACCTCATCGAACGGGTTCGGGTCGAGGCGTTCCGGGTGCGGCGTTCGGAGGTCGAACGCAGCGCTGTCGCGGAGATGCTGCGCGACGCCGATCCGAGATCGGCGATTCCACTGATCCGGGCGTTCAGCCACTTCCTGTTGCTGGCCAACCTCGCCGAGGATCTGCAACGCGACCGCCGGCGTGCAGTGCACGTGGCTGCGGGCGAACCACCGCAGGAATCGAGCCTGGCCGCGACCTACGCAGCCTTCGACGCCGCACGGATCGACGGTGCGACCGCGGCGCGAGTGCTCGGCGATGCACTGGTGTCGCCGGTGATCACCGCGCATCCCACCGAAACCCGGCGCCGTACCGTCTTCGACGTTCAGGCTCGCATTACCGAATTGATGCGTCGCCGAGCTCGTTATGGTGCCGAGGAAGCCGAAGGCGCGGAGATCGATCGCGATATCCGCCGCCAGATTCTCACGCTGTGGCGCACCGCGTTGATCAGGCTGGCCCGGTTGCGGATCTCCGACGAGATCGAGGTCGGGTTGCGCTACTACGACCTGACCCTGCTCGAGGTCATCCCACGGATCAACGCCGAGGTGCGCTCCGCGTTGCGGGCTCGGTGGCCCGGTCACGATCTGCTCGCCCGCCCGATCCTGCGTCCGGGGTCGTGGATCGGCGGCGACCGCGACGGAAATCCGAATGTCACCGCGGATGTGGTCGAACGCGCCACTCGGCGCGCCGCCGAGGTGATATTCGGGCACTACCTGAACGAGCTTGTCGCCCTGGAGAAGTCGTTGTCGCAGTCTGCCCGGCTGGTCGAGATCACTCCGGAACTCGCGCGCCTGGCCGACGCCGCGGGGGACGAGTCCGCCCAGCGTTCCGACGAACCGTATCGGCGTGCGCTGCGCGGGATCCGGCTGCGGTTGGCCGCAACTGCGCGCGCCGCGATCGGTCCGGCCGCCGATACGGCGGCGGTTGCGGAACTTCCCGGGGCACGGGTCCGTGATGCCGCTGCCTATGCCGGGGCGGTGGAGTTGCTCGACGACCTGAACACGGTCGACACCTCGCTGCGCAACTCCGGCGACGGCCTGCTCGCCGATGATCGCCTGGCAGCATTGCGTGGTGCCGTGGAGACTTTCGGTTTCCATCTGCAGGGGCTCGACATGCGGCAGAACTCGGAGGTGCACGAGGAGGTGGTGGCCGAGTTGCTCGCGTGGGCGGGTGTGCACCCGGACTACTCGACCCTGCCCGAGGCGGACCGAGTCGAGTTGCTCGCGCGCGAGCTGAGCACCCGGCGCCCGCTCTGCGGCCCGAACGCCCGACTGAGCGAGCTCGCGGCGAAGGAGCTGGGGGTGCTGCGCGCCGCGCGGACAGCGCTGGACACGTTCGGTCCCGGGACCGTACCGAACTACATCATCAGCATGTGTACCTCGGTCAGCGACATGCTCGAGGCGGCACTGCTGCTGAAGGAGGTGGGAATTCTCGAGCCGGGTGACGCGAACACCGAGCCCCGGTGCCCGGTCGGAGTGGTGCCGCTGTTCGAAACGATCGACGATCTGCGCGGCGGGGCGGCCACTCTCGCTGCGGCACTGGAAGTTCCGGTCTACCAGCGGCTGGTTGCGGCCCGCTCGATGGCGCAGGAGGTGATGCTCGGCTATTCGGATTCGAACAAGGACGGCGGCTATCTGGCGGCGAATTGGGCGTTGTATCGCGCGGAACTGGACCTGGTCGAGACCGCCCGGCACACGGGTATCCGGCTGCGACTGTTCCACGGACGCGGTGGCACGGTGGGACGCGGCGGTGGACGCAGCTACGACGCGATCCTGGCCCAGCCGGCCGGTGCGGTCCGTGGTGCACTGCGCCTGACCGAGCAGGGCGAGGTGATCTCCACGAAGTATGCCGAATCCGGTTCCGCGCACCGCAATCTGGAGTCCTTGGTGGCGGGCACGCTGGAGTCGTCACTGCTGGACGTCGAGGGTCTGGGTTCGGACGCCGAGGCCGCCTACGAGGTGTTCGAGGAGCTGTCGGAGGCAGCACAGCGGGCGTACGCGCGGTTGGTGCACGAAACCCCGGGATTCGTCGACTACTTCCGTGCCTCCACACCCATCGCGGAGGTCGCCGACCTGAATCTGGGCAGTCGGCCGGCCTCGCGGAAGCAGACGACCTCGGTATCGGACCTGCGAGCGATCCCGTGGGTGATGTCGTGGAGTCAGTCACGTGTCATGCTTCCGGGCTGGTACGGCACCGGCAGCGCCGTCCAGGAATGGGCGGGAACGGATCCGGCGCGCTGGGACACGCTGCGCGAGCTGTATCGGCGCTGGCCGTTCTTCCGGACCGTGATGTCGAATCTGGCGCAGGTGATGGCGAAGGCGGATATGGAGATCGCCGCCGGCTATGCGGAACTGGTCGAGGACGAGTCCGTGCGCACGACCATTTTCGGCATGATCCGCGCGGAGTTCGATCGCACCCTCGAGGTGCATGCGGCGATCACCGGGAGCGACCGGTTGCTCGCCGACAATCCGGCGCTGGCCGAATCCATCCGCAACCGCTTCCCGTATCTGGAACCGCTCAACCAGATGCAGGTGCAACTGTTGCGCAGGCGACGAGCGGGCGACGATTCGGAACTGGTGGAACGCGGGATCCTGCTCACCATGAACGGCCTCGCCACCGCATTGCGCAATTCCGGGTGAGACCCGACGCACGCCGGCCGACGGGTACGCCCTGGAGGGAGGGACGTACCGGCGTCGGCCGGCGTTGCGAAGGTGACCGGAAACCGGTCACCGTGAGGGAGCTGGGCCGGATTCCGGTCGGCCCAGCGTCTGTGTGACCTAGCTGGCGTAGGAACGCAGGCGGTCGGCCCGCTCACCCTTGCGCAGCTTGGCCATGACTTCGCGTTCGATCTGGCGTACCCGTTCGCGGGACAGACCGAACAGTTTCCCGATCTGGTCGAGGGTGCGGGGCTGCCCGTCGTCGAGGCCGAAGCGCAGGCGGATGACCTGCTGCTCGCGCTCGTCGAGAGTGGCCAGCACGATGCGCACGTCGCGGTGCATGAGCCCGGCGATGACGGCGCTCTCGGCGGAAGTGGCCTCGGAATCCTCGATGAAATCACCCAGCGGGGCTTCCTCGTCGTTACCGACGGGCATATCCAGGCTTACCGGGTCGCGGCTGTGGTCGAGCAGATCGGCGATCTTCTCCACCGGGATGCCCGATTCGGCCGCCAGTTCGTCGTCGCTGGCCTCGCGGCCCAGCTGCTGGTGCAGTTCGCGCTTGATCCGGGCCAGCTTGTTGACCTGTTCGACCAGATGCACGGGGAGCCGGATGGTGCGGCTCTGATCGGCCATACCGCGAGTGATCGCCTGGCGGATCCACCAGGTGGCGTAGGTGGAGAACTTGAAGCCCTTGGCGTAGTCGAACTTCTCCATCGCACGGATCAGACCCAGGTTGCCCTCCTGGATCAGATCCAGCAGCGGCATCCCGCGGCCGGTGTAGCGCTTGGCCAGCGAGACGACCAGACGCAGGTTGGCTTCGAGCAGATGCTGGCGGGCGGCTTGGCCGTCGCGGACCAGGAAGGCCAGGTCACGCTTGCGAGCCGCCGAAAGGCGCTTACCCGTCTCCAACAGGTTCTGGGCGTAAAGGCCCGCCTCGATGCGCTTGGCCAACTCGACCTCGTCGGCGGCCGTGAGCAACGCGGTTTTGCCGATCCCGTTCAGGTACACACGTACCAGGTCGGCGGCGGGGCTCTGGGCGTCGAGGTCGGAATCGATGGCGCGCACTCGAGTGGTGGCGGGGCTTGTCATGACTTGCCTCCTGTCGGTGGTGTCTCACTCCGATCAACGGACCCGACAATGGGAAAGTTCCCCGACTCCGCACCGATAAACCGTGCTGAGCTGCAGGTTCCCCAACCAGCATCTGAGAAGTTCCTAAGAAGGGAACCCGCTGGGCACGACGGTGGGTGCGTCCGGCGTAATCAAGCCGTGGCGCACCAGTCCGGTGATCGCCGACAGCACCTCGGCCCGGAATTCCGGGGTGGCGGGGGTGCCGGTGTGGCCGATGGCTAACAGTTCGACCAGCTCTTCCAACGGCAGGCCGTCGGGTTGCATTCCCGCGAGCAACGAGACGAGGGTGTCGTCGACCTCGTGCTGCCACCGCGGGCCGTTGCCGCGGTGCAGCCGCAGCACTTGTTCGCGCCAGCCCTCGGTACCCGGCAGTGATATCCGTTCCAGGGCGGTGGCCGGATCGACGGTGAAGCGTGCACGCCAGGCGATATCGGTGTCGGTGGCCATCGAGCGCAACCATGCCGAACGGCGGAAGTAGGCCGGCACCTCCGAGCCCAGTGGATCGTCGAAACCGTGGGTCAGATCTTCGGCGAGTAGTTCGGTGGCGCCGTCGATCGCGCGCAGATAGACGAATCCGAATCCGATTCCCTCCACGCCCGCGGAGTCCAAGGCGGCGAGCCACTGTTCGGCACGCTGCTGCGCCGCGCCGTCGCGCGGGTCCAGACCGGCGTCGCGTAGCCAGGTGCCGACATACAGCGCGGGGTCGGCGACATCGCGTTGCACGATCCAGGCGTCGACACCGTGATCGGGCAGCCACCGCGAGACCCGCGCACGCCAGTCCTCGTCGCCGAGATGGACCCAGGACGCCAGCATCGCGGCGGTCCCGCCCGGGGCGAGCACACCGGGTGCCCGGGAGACGACCAGCTCGCTGGCGCCGTCGAGCGCCAGTCCGGAATCTCGATAAGTGTGCTCGACGCGTGCCGGCCCCACGACGAACGGCGGGTTGGCCACGACCCGGTCGAAACGCCGCCCGGCCACCGGTTCGAACCAGGAACCCTCCACGAGCTCGATATCCAGTTCGTTGAGTGCGGCGGTGGCCTCGGCCAGCCACAGCGCGCGCCGGCTGACATCGGTACCGGTCACCGTGCGCGCATATCCGGCGGCGTGCACGGCCTGCACACCGCATCCGGTACCCATATCCAGCACCGATCCGACCGGGTCGGTAGGGGTGGCGCGCAGCAGTGACAGGGACGCCTGCCCGACACCCAGGACGTGATCGGCACTCAGCGTGCGTCGCCGCATCGAATCGTCCAGGTCCGACAGCACCCAGCGGGTACCCGAGCCGAGATCCAGCGGGCGCAGATCCAATGCGGCCCGGATTCGATCACCGTCGCGCTCGAGCAGGCCGGCAGCAACCGCCTGGTCGATGTCCACCGGTGCCAGTGCCGCGGCCACCTCGCGCTCCGGCAGCGCATCGTCGAGCAGCAGCAGTCGCACCAGGATGCCCAGTTCACCGGCGTCGCGGGCGGCACGGCGGGCCGGAACCGGCTCCGAACGGCCCAGCGCGGCGTGCGCGTCGGCGCCGAGGACATCCAGCACGGTGTCGGCGTCGTAGCGGACCCGGGTCAGCGCGGTGCGCAGCGCGGGTGCGAGAGCTGTGAGCAGGGAGGAAGTCGTCCGGTCGGCAGGCACAGCAGAACTCTGCCACTGCGTGCGCGCGACGAGACCGGTGGGTAGGCCGGGGCTCAGCCGTCGATCGACCGGTGGTGTCCCGATTCCAGCGCCTTCGCCGCGCGGCGGCCGTCCCAGCGACTGGGCTCGTCCTTGCGGCGGGGCGGGCGATCGTTGGCGACCAGGACCGCGATCCACGGCAACGGAATCGAGACACCGATGATCGCGAGTGAGATGAGTGGATTGGCCCACAACCCGTAGGCCACCGCGGCCAGCACCAGACACGGGATACGGAATCCCATCAGGATCGCGTAGCGCTTCACGCGCGCGCGATGTTGCTGTTCCAGTGACGGCGCCGCTTCGGTGATCAGCACCGGACGCTTCTCTTCACCGGGAAAATAGCCCGTCCGATCCCGTTCGGGCATGGGCATCGATCCCGCCGGCCGCTGCTCGAAAGCTGCGCCGGTGGGCGTTGCGCCGCCTTCCGGGGCACTACCGCGTTCCGAATCCGGACGGCCGGGACCCGCTGTGCGGGACTCGGACGGTGAATCGGAGGAGTCACGGTCGCGCTGCATACGTCGAGTCTTCCACTCCGCATGATCGAATGCACACGCGCCTGCCCCGTCCTGCCGCGGGGTCGACGCGGGGTCGGTGAACTCCGTTCGCGAGAAACGCCAATGAGCTTCGCGACACCCGCGGACCTCCACGGCGCGACGATGGCAGAATCGATGGGGTGAGCACCGACACCTTGATCCGCCCGGATACGACCACCGACGAGTCGACCGACAGCGATACACCGAAGTACTTCCATTACGTGAAGAAGAACAAGATCGCCGAGAGCGCCGTGATGGGCACCCATGTCGTGGCACTGTGCGGCGAGGTCTTCCCGGTCACCCGCTCGGCCAAGCCCGGCTCGCCGGTCTGCCCGGAGTGCAAGCGCGTCTACGAGAAGATGAAGAAGGACTGACCTCGCACGGAGTCACCCGGTGCCGGACGTCAGGAGATGATCCGCAGCGATCCGCCGCCGGAGCGACCCTGTCCGTGCTGTGCAGGCGTGTCGGGGGCCTGTGCAGGAGTGTCGGGGGTCTGTGATGCCGGGGCCTGCTGCTGCGGGCCGTCGGAAGACGAATCGTGTCGCGCGCTCGTCTCGGTGGAGCGTTCGTGGGCGCGGGCGTGCCGGCGACGTTCCCACCACCGTTTGAGCTGTTCGAACCGGGTTGCGCGGGCAGGCCAGAATTCCTGCACGGTGGCGTTGAATTCCGCGCCCAGGATCACCGCGAAGGCCAGGAAGAACGTGAACAGCAGAAATGCGATCGGGGTCGCCAGGGCGCTGTAGCTGATTCCGGCGCGTGCGGTCCAGGTCAGGTAACGGCGCAGGATCTCGCTCGCGGTCATGAAGAAGACCATCGCGATCAGGGCGCCACCGAAGAGCCGATGCCACGGCAGCGACCGGTGCAAAGCCAGCTTGTACAGCGTGGTCAATCCCACCACCAAGAGCAGGCCGACCCCGGGGTAGTAGAAGTTGTCCAGCAGGTGCAGGCCCGGTTCGCGCCAGCTTTCCGGCAGTGCGCGCCCGATCAGTACCGGGCCCAGCGCCACCAGGGGCAGCACGAACACCGCGGCTACCAGGAACAGCACATACAAGCCGAGGGCGAAGATGCGCTGCCAGATAGGGTGGCGTGCCTCGGACTGGCCGTGCGCGGCGACGATGGAATCCACGAATGTCGCCATCGCGGACGAGCCGGCCCACAGCGACAGCACGAAACCTACCGAGACCACCGCGCCGCGTCCGCGCTGCAGCACATCACGCACCGTCGGGGCGATCATCTCGTCGACCACGTTGCCGCTGAACACGTTGCGGCTGAAGCTGATGATCTTGCTCTCCACGATGTGCACGGTGTCGGGACCGAACAGTCCGCCGACATAGCCGATACTGCCGAGCAGCCCGAGCAGCAGGGGCGCCAGCGACAGGGTCTGCCAGAACGCCGCAGCAGCGGACTGCGCGAAGATCGAGTCGTCCCAGCACTTCACCGCGACCCGCGAGATCAGCTGCCACAGGCGCCGCAGTATCTGCGCGATCCGGCGGCGCGGGTGCCGCGACGGCGTACCCGCGCCGGGGTTCGAAGCCTGCCGGTCGGAACACATGGTCACTACAGCATTGCCCACCGGCGCCGGGATGGCAGCAACGGGCCCCAACCGTGTCGCACGTGTTCTCTCGCACAGGTGCGTCGTGATCACCGAGGTGAACCGCGATCCGAGGCGGATCGGAACGAGATCGGGCGGTGTCGAATTGGCTAGGTGTCGGTGCCGGTCGCTACGCTCTGTCGAGTGACTTCTGGTGGTGGCGGTTCGTTACGAGCATGGCAGCGCAGGGCACTCACCAGGTATCTGACGACGAAACCACGCGATTTCCTCGCGGTGGCGACGCCCGGCGCAGGTAAGACCACCTTCGCTCTGCGGCTGGCCACCGAGTTGCTCACCGACCGCACCGTCGATCAGATCACGGTGGTCGCGCCGACCGAGCATCTCAAGCATCAGTGGTCGTCCGCGGCAGCCAGGGTGGGTATTGCGCTGGACTCGAATTTCTCCAACAGCACCGGTGGTACCTCCGGTGACTTCCATGGCGTGGTGGTCACCTATGCGCAGGTGGCCTCGCATCCGTTCAAGCATCGGGTGCGCACCGAGAATCGGCGCACCCTGGTGATCCTCGACGAGATCCACCATGCCGGTGACGCCAAGAGCTGGGGTGAGGCGACCGCCGAAGCATTCGGCGATGCGACCCGGCGCCTGGCACTCACCGGTACTCCCTTCCGCAGTGACGATTCTCAGATTCCGTTCGTCAACTACGAACCCGACGAATCCGGGTTCCCCCGGTCCAGTGCCGACTACACCTACGGCTATTCCGAAGCTCTCGCCGACGGCGTCGTGCGGCCCGTGGTGTTCCTCGCCTACTCCGGCGAAGCGCAGTGGCGTGACAGCGCCGGTGAGGAGTACACGGCTCGGCTGGGGGAGCCGTTGAGCCTGGAGCAGACCGCCCGCGCCTGGCGCACCGCTCTGGACCCGGCAGGCGACTGGATGTCGAAGGTGCTCTCCGCCGCGGATACCCGGCTGCGTCAGTTGCGTGCCACCGGCATGCCCGATGCCGGCGGTCTGGTCATCGCGACCGATCAGGAGAAGGCGCGTGACTACGCGGAACTGCTCGAGCACATTTCGGGCAGTAAGCCCGCGGTGGTGCTGTCCGACGACCCGAGTTCGTCTCAGCGTATCGGCGAATTCAGCAACAACACCGAGCCGTGGATGGTTGCGGTGCGTATGGTGTCCGAAGGCGTCGACGTTCCGCGGCTCGCTGTGGGTGTCTACGCGACCAGCGCCTCCACTCCGCTGTACTTCGCGCAGGCGATCGGCCGGTTCGTCCGTGCCCGCCGTGCCGGTGAGACCGCGAGTGTCTTCCTGCCCTCGGTGCCGGTGTTGCTGGACCTGGCCGCCCAGCTCGAGGTGCAGCGCGACCACGTCATCGGTAAGCCGCATCGTGAGAAGAACGGTCTCGACGACGAACTGCTGATCGAGGCGAACAAGCAGGCCGACGAGCCGGGCGAGGAGGAACGTGCCTTCGTCGCCCTGGCCGCCGATGCCGAACTGGATCAGGTGATCTACGACGGCGATTCCTTCGGTACCGCCACCTTCGCCGGCAGCGACGAAGAAGCCGACTATCTGGGAATTCCCGGGCTGCTCGATGCGGATCAGATGCGTGCCCTGCTGCGCGACCGCCAGACCCGCCAGGTGCAGGAGCGCAGTTCCGCAGTGGTCGCCGAGGCACCGGCCGGTCCTGCCGTGGCCGCCGCTGCGGAACGTGTCGCCACTGCGGACCGGCTGGGTGAACTCCGGCGCGAACTGAACTCACTGGTCGCCATGCACCATCATCGCACCGGTAAACCACACGGGGTGATCCACGGCGAGCTACGTCGCGAATGCGGAGGTCCGCCCACCGCCCTCGCCACGGCCGATCAGCTCTCACAACGTATTTCGGCGCTGCGCCGGATGTGACGAGGCACGGTGCCTCACCGCTGCGGCCATGCCAGCAGCGCTCGGTCGATCGAATGGCGGAGCTGTTGCGTGGTAGCGCCGTCACCGGCCTGGACGGACAGGCCGAACAGCACAGCGGTGTAGAAGTCGGCGAGTTCGGCGGTGTCCACATCGTGGTCGAGGTCGCCGTCGCGCACACCCTGTTGTAGCCGTTCGCGCACCGCCGAGATGGTCTCGCGGCGACGGTCGGCCAGGAAATCACGGACCGCTGCGTGGCGTGGCCCCGAGATGTTGCCCGCCACCACCACCAGGCAGCCGCGTGGAGTTGCCGGATCGCAGTAGGCGGCCGCGTTGTCGCGCAGCATCGCCTCGACTGCCGCCCGAGCGGTCGGCGCGCAGCGGAGCGCACGGGGGGTGTAGGAGCCCTCGGTGCGGCCGTAGAGCTCCACCGCGTCGCGGAACAACTGCTCCTTGGAACCGAAGGCGGCATACAGGCTGGGTGAGTTGATCCCCATAGCGGTGGTCAGATCGTTCATCGCGGCGCCCTCGTATCCGTGCTCCCAGAACACCCGCATCGCGTGCAGCAGTGCGGTATCGCGATCGAACGACCGGGGACGTCCGCGTTCGGCCATCGGAACCTCTTTCTGTGTCGATCACTAAATATATCTCTTGACGGTCGGCTGTTCGACTGCTTGAGTATTTCTGTACTGAACGACACAGAAATGGGAGAGCAGATGAGCGAGTCGACTGGCACGGTGGCGCTGGTGACCGGTGGCAGCCGTGGCATCGGTGCCGCGATCGCGCGGCGGCTGGCCGCGGCGGGATCCGATATCGCGATCACCTATCGCGCGGGGGCCCAGGCGGCGGAATCGGTCGCCGCCGACATTCGTGGCACCGGACGGCGCGCTGTCGCCATCGGTGCCGACAGCGCCGATGCCGGACAGGTCGCCGCCGCCGTCCGGCGCACCGCGGAAGAACTCGGCGGGGTCGACATCCTGGTCAACAACGCGGGCATCTTCCCGGCCAAGCCCTTCGCGGAGTTCTCGGTCGAGGAGATCGACGAGGCCCTGCACATCCACGCGCGCGCCGCGTTCGTGGCGGCACAGACGGCCCTCGAGTACATGGATCGCGGTGGCCGCATCGTCAACATCGGTTCGAATCTGTCCGAGCGCGCCCTGTTCGACGGCCTCACGCTGTACAACCTCAGCAAGTCCGCCCTCAACGGATTCACCCGCGCGCTGGCGCGTGAATTGGGTCCGCGCGGGGTCACCGTCAACCTGGTCCAGCCCGGTTCCACCGATACCGAGATGAATCCGGCTTCCGGTGCGCACGCCGGCCGCCAGACGCAGGCATCGGCCCTGGGCGGCTTCGGCGTGGCAGCCGACGTCGCCGCGGCGGTCGCCTACTTGGCGGGCCCGGCCGGCGCCCGCGTGACCGGAACGACGCTCACGGTGGACGGAGGGACCAACGCCTGAATCAGCTCGTGGGCGTGAAATAGGCGGCGGGATCGAGCGCGCCGATCGGTGTCCAGCGGGCAGGTGACACGTCGTGGCCGGTGCTCGCCTGCCCGCCGGACCGGTAGCCCTGGAGGTCCAGACTCAGCCAGGGATTCTCGTCCACCTTCCGGGCCAGGGCGTAGCAGGTTGCCAGCAGGTGCACGCAGCGCGCCGTGCGTGCCGGGCACGAACAGTCCGAATCGGCCAGTCGCGGAGTCGGAAGGAGGCCGGCCGCCGACAGCGCGGTATGAGTCGCATCGGCGAGCTCCACGGACCCTGGCGGAATGTGTTGGGCAATGGCGGTGACCTGCGCCGCCGGCAGCGCCTGGAATTCCAGATGGGTGACCGAGGCCCGACCGCCCCGGTGGATTCGGGCACAGACCGAGGTCCCTTCGATCTCGAGCTGCACGCCACCGTGGCGGGCGATGCTACGCGCCCGGGGGAGCAGCGGTTCCGGCCGCGATATGGTGGTCGGCTCCGCCAGTCGCACCCATCCCATCCCCCACGGCGTGTAACCGAATTCGTTGTCCGGCATATCAGTTACCTCGCTTCCGGCGCAGGACGGCCAAGAGATCGTCGTCGTCGAGCCGGGCCAGCCGGGCCACGGCCGAGCGGCCGGCTCCGGTTCCCAGGCCGGCCAGCGCGGACTTGCGGTCGTGCATTCCGGCAATGTGTTCCTCGACCGTCGTAGCGCTGGTGAGGGTTGTGACGGTGACGGGACGAGTCTGGCCGATCCGGTGCGCGCGATCGGAGGCCTGCGCCTCCACCGCCGGATTCCACCAGCGGTCGTAATGCACGACGTCGGCCGCGCGGGTGAGAGTGAGCCCGGTACCTGCCGCGCGCAGGCTCAGGATCAGGATCGGTGGGCCCTGTGCGGATTGGAAGTCGGTGACGATCTCGCCCCGCTCGGCATGCGACAGACCGCCGTGGAATATCGGTGCGCGCACTCCGAAATTCTCCGCGCAGTGCCGGGCCAGTAGTTCACCGGTACGCCGGTACTGCGTGAAAACCAGTGTGGGGTACCCCAGTTCGAGGTTGGCGGCGAGAATGTCGGAACATACGTCGAACTTTCCGCTGCGTCCGATGAGCTCTGCAAGATCGCCGCTGACCAGCCCGGGGTGATTGCACACCTGTTTGAGTGCGGTGAGTGCTGCCAGTACCCGGGCGTTGCGCTCGGCGCCGGCGCCGAAACCGTCGGCTTCGGCGCGGTCGAGCACCTCGTCGTAGAGCCGCTGCTGTTCACCGGTGAGATCGCACACCAGATCGGTGTGGATTTTCGGCGGCAGGTTCGCTGCGACCTGCAGTTTCCGGCGGCCGAGCACGATCGGTTCGATCGCATCGTGCAGTCGTTGCACCGCCGCCTGCGAACCCTCCTCGATGGGGCGTACGAAACGCCGCCGGAATCGAGCCTTGTGCGTGAATGCGGTGGGTGTCACCAGGTTGAGCAGGGCCCAGAGCTCGTCGAGGTTGTTCTCCACCGGCGTGCCGGTCAGTGCGACGCGAGCCGGCGCGGTGACGGCCCGAGCGGCCTTCGACACCTGGGTGCGCGGATTCTTCAGGACTTGAGCCTCGTCGAAAACAGCGGTGGCCCATTCGGACTCGGCGACTACATCGCTGTGACCGCGCAGCGTCGGATACCCGGTGACGACGATCGTGCCGGGACCGAGGTCGCCCAGGGGAGTGCCGCGCCAGGGCAGTGGCCGCAGCTCCGGCGCGAACCGTTCGATCTCGTGCACCCAGTTCCCGACGAGCGAGGTCGGGCAGACAACCAGTTGTGGCCCGTCCGTCGCGCGGCCGATCAGGAATCCGATGGCCTGTACGGTCTTGCCGAGCCCCATCTCGTCGGCCAGTACGGCGCCGCCGTACTCGCTGGTGGTTCGGTGCAGCCAGGCGATGCCGCGAGCCTGGTAGGGCCGCAGCGAGGCCCGCAGGGTGCCGCGCAGTGCGGCGGTGACGTCCTCGGTGTCACGGAAGGCCCGGACCGCCCGCTCGGCCGACACGATCGCGGTGCCGGCGGCGTTCGGGGTCGCGTGCGCCGCGACGGGAAGCAGGTCGCCGGCATCAGCTCCGCGCGCGACATTCCTCCAGGCAGTGACCGAGGCGCCCATCCGTGGCGCGCCGCGGTCGGCATTCGCGACGCTGCCGCGCTGCTGTTCGGCTCGCCGGTGACCACCGGCGTGCCCGTCGTCCTGACCTCCCGCATCGTCGCCCCCGTCGTTGTCGCGGAACCAGTCGGCGTCCACGACGGCGCATTCGACCTCGCGTATCTCGATCGCCGTGCCCGCGGTATCGGGCACCGCGAGCCGAATCCGTTCGTGTTGTCCGTGTGGCGCCGGACCGGTGGTGTGACCCGACCAGGTCCACAGTGCGAAGGCGTGTCGGTCGGCGAGATAGGTGGCATGTGTGTGCAGAGCGACCCTCACTTATCTACGTATGCTGTACGGAGTATTGTAACCATGGACGGCCAACGGAAATTCCGAGGAGGGTTCGTGGATCAGAAAACGGCCGGTGACCAGGCCGGTAAGGTTATTGCGCTGCTCTGGCGCAAGGAGTTGCCCGCTCGGCCGGTGGTGCGCGGACCGAAGCAGACCGTCGAAGTCGACGAGGTGATCCGGACCGCGGTGCGCATCGCCGATCGGGACGGCTACGCGGCCGTGTCGATCCGCTCGGTCGCCACGGCGCTGGGACTGCGGCCGATGAGTCTCTACACCTACGTCCCGGACAAACAGGCGCTGCTGATGGCGATGGTCGACTGGGTGGCCGACGAGGATGCTCCGATCGCCCCCGTAGGCGCACTTGCCGGCCGTCTCGCCGCGATCGCACGAAATGTGCGCACGGAGCTGCTCGCGCACCCGTGGTTGCTGGAAGTGCCTCCCTGGCGGCTCGACCTGGGGCCCGGCCGGCTACGCCGCTACGAACGCCAGCTCGCTGCCCTGGAGGGGGCCGGGATATCGGATCTCGACATGGACCGCACCATCGCCGTGCTGTCGGATTTCGCCACCGGGAATGCGCGCACTGCCGTGGCGGCTCGGCGCAGCGCGACCGAGATCAGTGACGCGCAGTGGTGGGCGGTGAACGGTCCGCTGCTGACCGAGGCGATGGCGGGGCAGCATTTCCCGCTGGCCGAACGGGTCGGCACCGTGGTGGGGGAGCAATATCAGGCGCCGGGTGACCCCGGTGGCGCCTTCGAGTACGGCCTCGCCCGCCTGGTGCAGGGCCTGGTGGGCTCGTGGGAAGGCTGAACCGACGGCCCCGGCGGGGACGGTTACGGATACGAAAACGGGCGGCCGGAAGGCCGCCCGTTGGCTGACAGGGGACGTGAGGAGCCGTTTACAGCGCCGGTGCGGACTCCGTATCGATGACTGCCTCGAGCTCGCGCAGGCGCTCCATGTGCTCGTTTGCGTGATGCTGGCAGAAGAGCAACTCGCCACCGGCGGGAAGTGTCGCGCGTACGCGCGCTGCCGCCCCGCAACGGTCGCAACGATCGACCGCGGTCAGTGGGGTGCTTGTCAGTGTTCCTGGCATGACTCCTCCGTCCTGGCTCCCGGCGCAGAAAGCCGTTCGCCTGGTGTGGGGCCCGCGGTCCCTTCCGCGGGCTCGCTGCCGCTACTTCCCAGCAGTGGCTGATGACTACTCTGTCAGACGTTCGGGACGGGGGCTTTGTTCCCGAGGATGTTCCATTGTGTTTTCCCTAACATGACCAGGACTTTCGCTGTCGGCGAACATCATGGCCAGGGTTGGGAATCGCGGTTCACCACCTGTGGTCGAACATCTCGGTAACAGGCCTATCCAGTTGTCTACAAGCAGATTACCCGTGCAGTCCGACAATCAACCGTTGCTCGGCGGTATTTCGTTCCATTCGGCAGGGTGCGTGCAACGCTGGGTAGGGTGCTGGCGTGATTGCCGAAAACCCCAACGGCCCCATGCTGGTTCACCTGTGCACCCATTCGGAGTGGGAACAGGCGCAGGCGGCCGGCGAACGTGTGGCGCCCTCGTTGGACAGTGCGGGGTTCATCCATCTGTCCGCGCCGCACCAGGTGCATCTGCCGGCGAACCGGCTGTTCGCCGGCCACGACGATCTGGTGCTGTTGTGGCTCGATCCGTCCCGGTTGAATGCGCCGCTGCGCTGGGAGCCGGGCGTCCCCGGCGACCCGGGGTCGATGCGATTCCCCCATCTCTACGGACCCCTGCCTGTGACGGCGGTAACCCGCACCAGTTACTATCCTTGTGATGAGAAGGGGACATTTCCGGCGCTCACCGCTGATCCGGATCAGTGGCCGGCGTCGAGAAGTGCTTGATCTAGGCTGGATTTCGTGAACATCGACGTTACACAGTTGCCTGGAATCGGCGTGCGCAAGGATTTCGAGGCTCGGTCCGGACGCCGGATCGGAGTCGTCAGCCACCGCGACGGGGGAATCGACGTCATCGTGTCCAAGCGCGACGACCCGGACGACTGTGTCGCACAGATCCCACTGACCGTCGACGAGGCCTCGGTGCTGGCGAATCTACTCGGCGCGCCACAGCTGGTCGAGAAGCTACGTGAAGATCACCGCGATCTGCCCGGGATCACCACCCGCCAGCTCCCGATCGGTGACGACTCGCCATATTCGGGTCGTCCGCTGGGGGAGACCCGTATGCGCACCCGCACCAAGACATCGATCGTCGCGGTGATGCGCGCCGGTCAGATCGTTTCCTCACCCGGTCCGGACTTCCTCCTCGTCGCGGGAGATTTGCTTGTTGTGGTCGGAACTCCGCAGGGCCTGGATCAGGCCCTCGAGATTCTGACTGCCGGGTGAGCCGGTGGAGTCGACCGCAGTAGCCCTTTTCGAGCTCGGAGCGGTCCTGTTCGCCCTAGGAGTCCTGGGGCGCGTTGCAGGGCGTTTCGGAATGTCACCGATTCCGCTGTACCTGCTGGGGGGTGTGGCCTTCGGCGACGGAGGCATCGTCAACGTCAAAGCGGCATCCGAATTCGGGCATCTCGCGGGCGAGATCGGCGTCGTACTCCTGCTGTTGCTGCTGGGCCTGGAGTACACGGCACCCGAACTGATGTCCGGAATGCGAAAAGGCTGGCTCGCCGGCCTGCTCGACATCGTGCTCAACGCGACCCCCGGTGTACTCGTCGCGTTGTTCCTGGGATGGGGCCTCACCGGTGCCATCACCCTGGGCGGCGTCACCTACATCTCGTCGTCCGGCATCGCGGCGAAGGTGCTCAACGACCTGGGCCGCCTCGGTAACCGGGAAACCCCCGTCATCCTCTCGATCCTGGTGTTCGAGGATCTGGCGATGGCGGTCTACCTGCCCATTCTGACCACACTTCTCGCGGGCGTCGGCTGGTTTGCGGGCCTGCGTTCGCTGGCGATCGCCATGCTGGTGATCACGGTGGTTCTGGTGATCGCCCTGCGATACGGTCGCTACGTCTCCGCGATCGTGGACAGTAAAGACCGCGAGGTCTTCCTGCTCCAGTTGCTGGGCGCGGCGCTGCTGGTCGCGGGAATCGCCTCCGCGCTGAACGTGTCTGCGGCCGTAGGCGCCTTCCTGCTCGGCATCGCCATCTCCGGGTCGACCGCGCAAAGTGCGACCAAACTGCTGGAACCACTCCGGGACCTGTTCGCCGCGATCTTCTTCGTCGCATTCGGTCTCAACACCGACCCGCAGGCCATCCCCGCGGTGCTCGGCTGGGCGATCCTGCTGGCGGTCGTGACGACACTGACCAAGATCGGCACCGGATGGTATGCGGCCAAGCGGCAGGGGATCGGCCGGCTGGGCCGGGCCAGGACCGGCGCCGCGCTGGTGGCCCGCGGTGAGTTCTCGATCGTCATTGCGGGACTTGCGGTCTCGATGGGGGCCGTCGAAGGCAAGCTCGCCGCGCTCGCCTCGGCGTACGTTCTGCTGATGGCGATCATCGGACCGGTCGCGGCGCGCGTGGTCGAGCCGGTCGTGCGGTCCGCGCAGCGCCGGTTCAGCCCGGCGAGCTGAGCCGGGCCCGCGGCGCCGTCGGGAGATCAGCGGGTGCGCCGTCGAATGTTCGGATCGGCGACGGGGGTGCGCCCGCGCCGGGCACGGGCCGGTTGCTCGGTCTCGGCGTCTGCCTGGCTCGGCCAGTACCGGCTGGCCTGCTGGCCGCGCAGTCGCGACAGATCCGGTTCGCTGATCTCGGTGATGACGACCTGGACGAACAGCACCAGGGTCACCATGCTCACCCCGACGATCAGCGGGGTGAGCAATTGGGTGGCATGTGCGCCGGACGGTGCGTGCATATGTCCGGCGAGATGCGCCCGCATACCGAACATTCCGGTGTAGTGCATCCCGCTGACCGCGACGCCCATGATCGCCGCCGAGCCGATCGCCGCGGGCACACCCCGCACGTTCAGTGCGAACCACAGTGCCGCGGTCGCGGCGACCACCGCGATCACGATCGACAGCAGCACCATCCACGGGTTGTAGCTCATCGTGAAATCGGTTTTCATCGCCCACATTCCGGCGTAGTGCATGGCGGCCACACCCAGCCCGGTCACCGTGCCGCCGGTGAGCAGTGCCGAGACCTCGCCGGGCCGGCGGACCGCCAGCGACAGGCCGAGCCACACCACCGCGATGGCGATCGCCGCGCTGAGCAGTGTGACCGGAACGTCGTAGCGAATGGTTCCGCCCGGTACGGAAAAGCCCAGCATGGCAATGAAATGCATGACCCACACGCCGGTGCCGCCCAGGGCCACGGCCGCGGTGAACAACCAGCCGCGGTGGTCGTGATTCGCCCGCGATCGCACCATGCAGCGCAAGGCGAGCAGCGACCCGATGACCGACATCAGGTAGGCGAGCACTGGCGTCAGCCACCCGTAGCTGAACTGGTCGATCTCGAGCAAAGCACACTCCACCCACTAGTTGCCACTGTGTTCCTCGAGCGCTCGAACGCCCACACAGTAGCGGGACAGTAGCAGGTAGAAATTTTCCCGCAAGGATTCCAGGGAAAATTGCTGGCGTTAGCTGGGATTCACCGGATTCACCGGAACAGGCCGTGGCACGGTGCGCGCAGCTGAGCGCGGGTGCCCACGGCATCGCACCGATGTCCCGGGACGGTTCAAGGGGAGTTGACGGGCAGATGCCGGAGACCGGCGCCTACAACAACGGTGGCGGACGCAGATCGAGCCGTCGCATCACCCGGTCCACCAGATCCGGTGGCATATCGGATTCCCGCCGCGCAGTCATCGCCTCACTGCGTCCGGCCTCGAGTACCTCGTTACTGATTCGCCGCAGCTGCCCGGTCATACGCATCGCATGCTCGACGGACTTGGCGTTGTCGCCGGATTCGGCGGCCTCCGGATCGGCACGGGACAGCCGGCGCTCGACGGTGTCGCGCAATCGCTGATAAACCTCGTCGGGCAGATCCTCGTTGTCGGCGATGTCCTCCAGGCGCTCCACCTCCGCGCGCAGGATCCGCGTCCACAGCCGCTTCTCCAGCATCCGCTCGACCTCGGTGTCGGCACGCACACCGGTCCAGCGTGCCACCAGCGGTAGCGTCGGCCCCTGCAGCAGCAGGGTGAACAGCACGACCACGAAGGCAACGAACAGCACCTCGGTCCGGCCCGGGAAGTCCTCGCCCGCTTCGGTGGTCAGCGGTAGCGCCAGCGCGAGCGCCACGGTCACCACGCCGCGCATACCGGCCCACCAGGTGACCACCGCCTCGTTGTAGGTATACGGCTCGTCCACCCGTTTTCGGTGCCACCACTTGCGGAACACGCCGGTGGCCACCATCAGCCACAGCAGCCGCAGTCCGACCACGACACCGACCACGGCCGCAGCCACACCCAGCAATTTGGTCCAGTTCGGTCCGGTGGTGGCGAGCACGGTGCTCAGCTCGAGTCCGACCAGCCCGAAAGCGAACCCGGTCACCAGCAGCTCGATCACATCCCAGAACGAATCACTCACCAGCCGATAGCCCGCATTGCTGAAATCGGTGGCGGCATCGGTCAGATACAGCGCACACACCAGGACCGCGAGTACCGCGGAACCGTGTGCGGCCTCGGCGATGCCGTAGGCGGCGAACGGCAGCAGCAGTCCCAGCGCCACCTGCCACGGTGCTTCGGTCAGCCTGCGCATCATGGCGCTGCCCGCCCAGCCCAGGGCCAGCCCGACCGCTACTGCCACCACCGCCGACACCACGAAATCCACCAGGGTGCCGAGCGTGGAGAACTGTCCGGTCACCACCGCCTCCACCGCGACGTCGTAGAGCACGACGGCGGTGACGTCGTTGAACAGGCCCTCACCCTCGAGGACCGACACCAATCGGCGCGGTAGGCCCAGCCGGTCGGCCATGGCACCCACAGCCACCGGATCGGGCGGCGCCACCACCGCGCCGAGGGCGAACGCGGCTCCCAGCGGTAACGCCGGGTACCACAGGTGGAAGATCGCCGCGACCGCCGCGGCCGTGGCGACCACCAGTCCGACCGCCCGCAACAGGATCGCCGACGAATCCGAGGCGAACTGCTGCCACGACGTGCGTCGCGCCGAGGCGTACAGCAGTGGGGGGAGCACCATCGGCAGGATCAGCTCCGGTGGCAGCGCGATATTCGGCACGAACGGCAGTACCGCCATGATCAGTCCGAAGATCGTCATCAGTACTGCCGCCGGCAGCCCGATCCGCCTCGCCAGCGGCTGCGCCACGATGGTCGCGAAGCCCAGCACGAACACCAACACCAACTGATCCACGACTGTCCACCCTATGGGGCGGTGTGGTCGGTGGCGTGCACAAACCGGCGATGCCGCCGAGGTGGGTACCTCGGCGGCATCGCTTTTCGGAGCGTGTTGTCGCTAGTCCAGGTAGTCGCGCAGGACCTGGGAGCGGCTGGGATGACGCAGCTTGCTCATGGTCTTCGACTCGATCTGGCGGATGCGTTCACGGGTGACCCCGTACACCTGGCCGATCTCGTCGAGCGTGCGAGGCTGACCGTCGGTGAGACCGAAGCGCAGCCGGACCACACCCGCCTCGCGCTCGGACAGCGTCTCCAGCACCGACTGCAGCTGATCCTGCAACAGCGTGAAGCTCACCGCGTCGACCGCGACGACCGCCTCGGAATCCTCGATGAAATCGCCGAGCTGCGAATCGCCCTCGTCACCGATCGTCTGATCCAGCGAGATGGGCTCGCGAGCGTACTGCTGGATCTCGAGGACCTTCTCCGGGGTGATATCCATTTCCTTGGCGAGTTCCTCGGGCGTGGGCTCGCGGCCCAGGTCCTGCAGCAGCTCGCGCTGGATACGGCCCAGCTTGTTGATGACCTCGACCATGTGCACCGGAATACGGATGGTGCGAGCCTGGTCGGCCATCGCGCGGGTGATCGCCTGACGGATCCACCAGGTAGCGTACGTGGAGAACTTGTAGCCCTTGGTGTAGTCGAACTTCTCCACCGCGCGGATCAGACCCAGGTTGCCCTCCTGGATCAGATCCAGGAACGCCATCCCGCGGCCGGTGTAGCGCTTGGCCAGCGAGACGACCAGACGCAGGTTGGCCTCGAGCAGGTGGTTCTTCGCCCGATTACCGTCCCGCATGATCCATTGCAGATCACGACGGGTGGCCACGGGCAGTTTCTCACCCTTGTCGGCGAACTCGCGCAGCTTGTCGGTGGCGTAGAGACCGGCCTCGATCCGCTTGGCGAGTTCGACCTCCTCCTCCGCGTTGAGCAGCGCGACCTTGCCGATCTGCTTGAGGTAGGCGCGCACCGAGTCGGCGGATGCGGTGAGCTCGGCGTCCTTACGAGCCTGGCGCAGCGCCTCGGACTCCTCTTCGTCCCAGACGAAGTCGCCGGAGGCCTTGTCCTTCTCGGACGGCTCGTCGGCCTCGGCTTCGGATTCCTCCTCGTCGGTGGACTCCTCGACCAGCTCCTCGCCGTCCTCGCTCAGATCGTCCTCGGAGACCTCCAGATCTCCGAGGTCGTCCATCTCGACCGAATCGTCGTCGAGATGTTCGTCGGACTGGCCCGAGGTCGCTTTCTTGGCGCCCTTCTTGGCGGTGGTTTTCTTCGCAGCCTTGGCACCGGCCTTCTTGGCAGGCGCCTTTTTCGCAGCGGCTTTCTTGGCCGGGGCTTTTTTGGCGGCAGCCTTGCGGACCGGCCGCGCTGCGGTGCTTTCTGCGGAGTCGGCAGCGTCGGCCGATTCGGCGGTCTGTCGGGTATTCGTGGCTACCACGTACGCCCTTTCGTGACGGTCTCGTGCGGCGTCACGCCAGAGTAATCATCCGGCGGAGCGGTTCTGTCGGGGTTAAACCCGGCGTCTTGGGCCGGGGTCGTTTTCCGGCTCACCGCCGGTCACGTTCCATTGTAACTATCGACGCCGAGTGCTCACGGTGCGATCCCGCTATCGACTGCCATCGCGGCGCCGACGATGCCCGCCGTGTTCCTCAGATGGGCGGCCACCACCGGAGTCCGATTGGCCAACAACGGTATCCAATGATCGGCATCCCGGCTGATCCCGCCGCCGACGACGAAGACGGCCGGCTGGAACAGGTTCTCCAAGGTGATCAGCACTTTCGACACCTGGCTCGACCACTTTCGGTAGGACCAGCCCTTGCGTTCCTTCACCGACGACGCGGCCCGGTGCTCGGCCTCCTTTCCGTGCACTTCGATATGACCCAGTTCGCTGTTGGGAACCAGCTCGCCGCGGTGCAGCAGCGCCGAACCGATACCGGTGCCGAAGGTCAGCAGTATCACCAGGCCCTCGGTGTCGCGCGCCGCGCCGTAGCGGTCCTCGGCGAGTCCGGCGGCGTCGGCATCGTTGAGGACTACCACCTCGCGTCCGCCGAGCGCCTGCGAGAACAGCTGCCGGGCGTCGTTGTCGATCCAGCTCGGGTCGATATTGGCGGCGGTGCGTGCGACGCCGTTCACCACCACGCTCGGCAGCGTGAGCCCGACCGGGCCGTCCCATGCCGACTCGGCGACGAGTTCGGCAACTGTTTCGGCGACGGCACTCGGAGTGGCGGGGTGCGGGGTGGCCTTCTTGATCCGCTCGTGGACGAGGTCGCCGGTGGCAAGATCGACCAGCGCCCCCTTGACTCCACTCCCGCCGATATCGATTCCGAATGCTTGCCCGCGAGCGGACATCGTGAACTCCCTTGTTCCCTGTGGTCTGGGCCGGTGGCGGTGTCTGCGGCAGGTTACACCGCGAAACGCACCCGCCGCGCTGGCCGACGGATGCGAGTTCGGGCGAATCTGTGGTCGGATGGAACCGTGACCGAGACGAATTCATCCGCCGAAATCGTGGGCCGAACGGTTCCCGATCCCGCCGAAGTCGCCGAATTACGCCGCGTCGCAGTATATGTGGCCGAAACCGCGGCAGCGCACGTACGCGCGCGACGCCCCGAGGTTTTCGGCCCCGGGCAGGCCGAAGGCGGATCGGTCCGCACGAAATCCACGCCGACCGATCCCGTGACCGTCGTCGATACCGAGACCGAGCAGCTGATCCGCGCACTGCTTGCCGAGACGAGGCCGGGCGACGGCATCCTCGGCGAGGAGGGCGGCGGGAGCACCGGCTCGGCCGGCGAGATCGTCTGGGTGGTCGATCCGATCGACGGGACAGTGAACTTCGTCTACGGCATCCCGGCCTACTCGGTGTCGGTGGCCGCGGTGCGCGGCGGCCGCTCACTCGCGGGCGCCGTGGTCGATGTGGCGGCATCGGTGACCTACAGCGCCGGACTGGGCGCGGGCGCCACCCGTGTCGAATCGGGCAGCGAGCCGGTCGAACTACGGTGCAACGAACTCGACGCCGCCCGGCTGGCGCTGGTGGCGACGGGCTTCGGCTACAGCGCGTCGCGTCGTGAGCGACAAGGGGAGCTCGTGGCGCGGCTGCTTCCCCGGGTGCGCGATATCCGGCGTATCGGTTCGGCGGCGCTGGACCTGTGCATGGTCGCCGCCGGTCGCGTCGACGCCCACTACGAACACGGGCTGAACCCGTGGGACTGGGCAGCGGGCGCCCTGGTCGCGGCCGAGGCCGGAGCGGTGCTGCGGTTGCCCGGAGTGGATTCGACCGGTGCCGGGGGAGAGCTCACCGTGGCGGCCGCACCCGGCATCGCCGCCGAACTCGCCGGGCTGTTCGACGAGCTCGGCATCGCGGTGCCGATCCCCGAGTAGCTCAGCAGCGGGCGGTGCGCGCTGCCTCCAGTAGTGCCGAGTCGACGTCGGGATTGCTGCCCGGCGCCGGGTTCTTCAACGCGCGCAGTACCTCTTCGGCGTCGGTGCCCGGTTGCAGGTCGTTGCCGAACAGCGACCCCAGTGCGAGGTCGACGGTGTCGTCGGTGCGCTCGTCCTCGATCAGCTCGGCGCACGGCGCCACCAGCTGCACGGCTGCGGCGGCCGGGCGCCCCTGCACGCCGTACCGAATCTGTCCGGTGCACTCGAGATCGCCGTTGACATAGACCGCGTCGTTGGCGAAAACCGGTGCCGGTGGGCTCGCGAAGCCGTAATCCCCCAGTTTCGAGGCGATGTGCTGGGCCAGACCGCGCTGCCCGGACGCGTTGAGCACCCGGACCCGGGCCCGAGCCAGCGGGGCGGGTTCCACGTCGTGCAGCCGCGCCGGCGACACCACCTGTCCCAGCGCGGCCGGCGCGACGGCATTCGGACCGGCGGCGGGAGTGGGCGCGTTGCAGGCCATGGCCGTATGGTCGGCGTCCGCTGTGGTCAGCGCCTTGATCCACACGATTGCGCAGATGAGGGCGAGGATCGCGATGAGCGCGACCCATGGCTGGTAGCGGCGCCGTAGGAACGGGCGGCCCTGTTTGTCGACCGTGCGACCTTCGGTGATCAGTGAAACCACACGCACACCTTACGAGTTCACCGGCCCGGTGCGTGCATGCGCCAGGTCCGCGCGCCGAGAGATCGACAGCGCCGGTTCGAGGAAAAGTACGGGAAAGGTAACGGAATTGTCACGATCCGCCGGCGGTGTCGGATTTCGTTCGTGTCACAGCCGGGGGAACGCGGGAATACGGGACGATGGCGTTCCGCTTCACCAACCGGCTCGCCAGTGACGATTACCCGGCGGATTTGCCTCGTTCGGGTTTTGATTGCGACTTTTGCCCCGGTGTCCGCTATTGTCTGGCGGCCCGACTCGAATCGGATGATGTGAATCAGGTCGGCGATTTCGGGAACAACCAGGGCATGCTCTGCGTTGACCGAGCGCGATCCGGGTGCGGATCAGACCGATCCGTCCGGGCGGTGAGCGGTGTACACGTGACGTGCACCACGGCGGGGCGGTATTCGCCGGGCCGATTCCTCCAGGGATCGACGTCGGTGGACCGGTCCGGGATATACGGAGTAAGGACGAGGGGAAGACGACATGGCAACCGACTATGACGCACCGAGGCGCAGTGAATCCGACGAGGTTTCGGAGGACTCGCTCGAGGAGTTGAAGGCCCGCCGCAACGAGGCCGCGTCCGCCGTCGTGGATATCGACGAATCCGATACCGCGGAGTCGTTCGAGCTTCCCGGCGCGGACCTGTCCGAGGAGGTGCTCTCGGTTCGGGTGATCCCGAAGCAGGCCGACGAGTTCACCTGTTCGAGCTGCTTCCTGGTTCATCACCGCAGCAGACTCGCCAGCGAAGCCGGCGGACAACCGATCTGCATGGATTGCGCAGCCTGAGTTAGGCATTGCGCAGCCTGAGTTAGGCAGGGACCAGCAGGTTTTGTCAGCCCGCGCTCGGCACGCCGAGCGCGGCCAGTACCTGCTCAGGTTTGCGTGTGCTGACCAGCCAGTACGGAGCGGGATCATCGGGATCGTCGAGGACGAGCACGATCATGGGCCCGATCCACGGACGATGCTGGACGAATGCGGCGGGGTCGAGCTGGCGACCCAGGGCCGCGCTCTTCGCGCTGCCCGGAACGGCTGCCGCCCGGGATACATACGTTACCGGTAGGTGGGCACGGTCCGCGCGTAATTCGAGAACACCGTCACCATCGCGCGCTACTTCCACGCGATGGCGGCTGACCCACAGCAGGACCCAGACCGGCACCGGGAACAGCAGGACGTAGGGCAGCCAGGCCCGAATTCCCGGCGCACCCATATGGATCTCGGCCGCCAGCAGCCCGGTGATCGCCAATGCCACCGGCCACCACCACAGCGGCACCCACAGTCGCTCGGAGTAGACCGCTGCGGCGGTCTCTGCGCGCGCGGACGCGGCGGCCTCGTTCTCGGGTGCGGCAGGGGACTGGTCGGACACCACATCATGCTAGGTCAGGCAGACATATCGGCTGTCGGCGGGAGCGGGTATGCCGGTGTCACGAGCACGTCACCCCGCACGCGCCGCGTCGCGCTCCGGCACCGGCGCACAGACGCGTAGGCTCGCTGGACGTGACCGGAATTGCACCCATACCTCTGCTGCGGCTAGATCCCGGCGTCCCGGTGCCCACGCGGGCGCATCCGGGTGACGCCGGTGTGGATTTGTGCACCACCGAAGACGTCATCCTGGAGCCGGGCGAGCGGGTACTCGTCGGCACGGGAATCGCCGTCGCCCTTCCGATCGGGACCGTCGGCCTCATCCATCCGCGCTCCGGTCTGGCCGCCAAGACAGGTCTGTCGATCGTCAACACGCCCGGCACCATCGATGCCGGATACCGAGGCGAGATCAAGGTCTGCCTGATCAACCACGATCCGCGCACCCCGATTCAGTTGCGCCGTGGTGATCGGATCGCGCAACTGGTGGTGCAGCGGATCGAACTCGCGGATTTCGTGGAGGTCGACACGCTCGACGAGACCTCGCGGGGTGCGGGGGGACACGGGTCCAGCGGCGGCCATCGGAGCCTGACCCGGGAGGCCGGCGAGGCCGGAGGGGAGGCATGAACATGTTCGAGGGCGGAGAGCACCGCGCCGAGGACGACGGTGCCGGCTACGAAGCGGGCACCGAGTACGCGAGTGATCGGTCGTATTACGCGCAGGGCGGCTACGCCCAGACCGGATCGCACCCGATGCCCGCCCACAACACCGGCACCTTCGCCGCCTTCGACGAGCCCGTCCCCGAGTACTCCGAGCCGCCCGCACCGCCGGAAGCACGGACCGGACGCCATGGTCGCGCGGAACCGGATCTCGCGGTGAACGAGGCCCGCCCCGAGCGCAGCGCCCCCGGCTACCCGCCTGCCGGCCACCCCCGGCAGCCCGGGCCGCCACCCGGACAACATCCCGATACCGGAACCTATGCGCGCCTTCCTGCGCACCCGGGCCCGCCGCGTGGTGAGGTGCCGGCCGGCCCACCGCGCAGTGCCCCGTCCGGCCCGCGTCCGGCTCCCGTGCCGCGCGACGGCGTCGACACCGGACCGATCCGACGAGTTCCGGGCCCCAGGCCGCCACAGGGCCCCGGTGCCCCCGGAGCTGCCCCGCGGGTGCCCGGCCCAGCGGGGACCGGGGCCGTGCCGCGCATGCCCGCCGGTCCACCGCCGGGCGGCACCGGGGCTGTGCCCCGTAGACCCATGCCTGCCCCCGGCCCGGACGGTCCCGGTGCCGGCGCGGTGCGGCGCATGCCTCCGCCCGGCCCGGACGGCCCTGGAACGGGTG
>NZ_BDCA01000040.1 GCF_001613265.1 Nocardia vermiculata NBRC 100427 | reverse complement strand
CCGGGCGGCAGGCATTCGGCACCGAAAAGCCCTCGGGCCCACCGCGGTTCTCGCGGTGGGCCCGAGGGCTGTGCCGGACCGGACTACCCGGCGCGCTGGGTGATGTGCTCGCGCAGCAGTATCAGCGGATCGGTGGCGTCGCGGCGCCCACGCGGCCCGTTGCCCTCGGGAGCGGTGAGCCGCCCGGCATCGGAGCGGGTCCATTCGCGTACCGCCCAGCGTTCCGCGATCGCCCACCTGCCCTCCCGCAATTCCATTCGGTCCACGTAGCGGCAACCGCTGGTGAAGTCGGACGTGCCTTCGGCGCCGGGCGCACTCCAATGGGTTGCGATGGAATACGATTCGCTGATCGCTACCTCGCCGTGCAGTTCCACCAGATGATTGCCGATGTGATGCATGGTGCCGCCGAGACGGGGCAGTTTCGGACCCAACCATTCGACGAATTCGTCGACGGTGCCGTCGAATCCGGTGTGGTGGTCGATCGCGTCGCGATGGTAGGCGCTACGCACCAGGTCGAAATCGAGCCGATCGATACCGCGGCAGTAGCGCATCACCACCTCGTAGATGGCTTGTTTGTGCAGCAGTTCCTGCAGGGCGTCCGACACCGCCGTCTCCTTCTAGTCGTCGTTGCCGAGGCTGATCATCCAGTCCAGCAACTCCGGTAGCCGGCCCGGATCCCGGCTGAACGAGGTGGGACGGAACAGCACAGCAGTCGCACCGAATTCCTGGAATTTCCGAACCATGCGCGCCGTCGCGTCGAGGTCGGCATTGCCGGCGGAATCGAACACCGGGGTGATGGATACCTGGACGCGCAGCGAGCCGGGATCACGGTCGTGGGCTGCGAACCTGTCGCGCAGCAGCGCGACACTGTCGGCGAACTGGGGCAGGTCCGTCGGATTGACCGTCCAGCCGTCGGCGACGCGGGCGATACGGTCGAAATTGCGCGGACTCGGGCCGAGACCGAACAGCACCGGTACCCGATCCTGGACCGGAAACGGCAGACTGTGGAAGTTCTCGAAGGAGTAATCGCGGCCGGTGAACTCGGCCGGGGCGTGCGTCCACAGCTCGCGGCACGCGCGCACCAACTCCTCCATCCGGCCGAACCGGCCTTCGAAGGGCACACCGGTGGCGGTGTACTCCGCCTCCTGCCAGCCCACCCCGAGCCCGATGGTCACCCGCCCCTTGGAGAGGTGATCGAGGGTCGCGATCTGTTTGGCCAGCAGGACGGGGGGCCGCAGTGGCGCGATCAGTACCGACACCCCCAGCTGTGCGCGCTCGGTCACCGCGGCCACGGCCGACAGCAACGAGATCGGTTCGTACCACGGGTGTTCCAGCGGGAACGGGAACGCGTTCTCCCGGCGTCGGACCGCATGGGCGTCGGCGTCGAAACCCAGGTGATCGCCGGTGGAGATCAGATCGAAGCCGCGGCGGTCCGCCTCGGCCGCGAGGGCGGGAACGCGGCTGATATCGCCGTCGAACAGTCCCTCGGCGCCCAGCAGATTGAGCCCGATTTCCATTGTTCAGACCTCCGTCTCGCGGGTGGCCGGCAGCCGCACCGGCACCGTCTCGGTGAAATCGACGACGAGTTCGCGTCGGGAGAACAACCAGCTGTCCTCGACTCGTGCGAAGGTGTCCTGATAGCGGATCGCCACACGCTTGTCGCGGTGACCGTCGTCGTAGGGGAATATGTGGTGCGCCGTGCAATAGGTTTCGCCGCGAGCAGTCACGTCCGACACCCCTTCGAGCAGTGGTTGATCCACGACGTGCCGGGTCAGTACATAACGCTGCACCGACTTCACGACCGCGTCGACCACCTCGTCTCTGCCGACCAGTTCGCTCGGCGCGCCCGTTCCGTTCAGCTCGGGTGGCAACACCAACACCACGTCCGAGGTGAACAGGGAGGTGAGTGCGTCCGCGTCGCGGCGATCGACCGCTCGACCGTAGCCGGTGGTGAGGGCAGACATCGATAATTGGTCAGCTGGTTCCACATTCCTATCTCAGCCTCGAAGCCGCGCGCACGGAACCGGCGTTTCCGGTGGGTGGGACCTCGGCAGGCTCGCGACAGCCCGGCCCCGATAACGTCCGAATCAGGTCGCGACAGCCGTCAATGGCATAGGAGAACCACGATGGACTTTCGGGAGTCACCCGAACAACAGGAGCTCAGGCGGGAATTACGTACCTATTTCGCCGGACTGCTTCCCGAGGACGAGCGGCGTGCCGCCGGTGAACAGGGTGTGGGTGGCGACCGGTTCCGGGAGATCGTGAAAATGCTCGGCGCCGACGGCTGGCTGGGGATCGGCTGGCCGGTGGAGTTCGGCGGGCAGGGCCGCTCGATCGAGGATCAGTTCGTCTTCTTCGACGAGGTGCAGCGCGCCGGCATCCCCTTCCCCTTCGTCACCGTCAACACGGTCGGCCCGACGCTGCAGAAGTACGGCACCGAGGAACAGAAGGCGGCATTCCTGCCCGGCATCCTCTCCGGCGACATCGTCTTCGCGATCGGATACACCGAGCCCGAGGCCGGCACCGACCTGGCGTCGCTGCAGACGCGCGCCGTGCGCGATGGTGACGGCTGGGTGGTGGACGGCAACAAGATCTTCACCTCCGGTGCCAATACCGCCGACTACGTCTGGCTGGCCTGCCGCACCGATCCGGATGCGCCGAAACACCGGGGCATCTCGATCCTCATCGTGCCGACCACCGACCCGGGTTTCTCCTGGTCGCCGATCCATACCGTCGGTGGCCTGACCGTCACCTCGACCTACTACTCCGGTATTCGTGTCGGCGACGATGCGGTGGTCGGCGAGCCGAACGGTGGCTGGCGCCTGATCACGGCGCAACTGAACCACGAACGCATCGGCCTGGCCGCTCTCGGTGGGCGGACCGAAGGGCTGTGGCGGCAGGTGCTGGACTGGGCGCGGGAGTCGGGCGCCGTCGACCAGCCCTGGGTGCGACAGGAATTCGCCCGCACCCACGCGAAACTCGAGGCCATGCGCCTGCTGAACTGGAAGATGACGATGGCCGTGGCGGCCGACACGCTGTCGGGCGCCGATGCCGGAGCGACGAAGGTCTTCGGCACCGAAACCCATGTCGATGTCTATCGCAGCCTGCTGGGCATCCTCGGTGCGGCCGGGCGGATCCGCCCGGGCAGCCCGGGAGCCGTCCTGGCCGGGCAGATCGAACAGCTCTCTCGTCAGGCCGTCGTCAACACCTTCGGTGGCGGCGTCAACGAGGTGCTGCGGGATATGGTCGCCACGCTGGGCCTGGGGGCGGCGAAGGCGGCGCGCGGCTGATGAGCGTGCTCGACATCTGTGAGGAGAACTGATGGATTTCGCCTTTACCGAGGAGCAGATCGCGATTCGTGATCTGGCCGCCGACATCTTCACCGGAAAATCGGGTACCGACCGGATCAAGGCGGTCGAGGCGACCGAGGACCGGGTCGACCGCGAGTTGTGGCGCGAACTCGGCCGGGCCGGACTGGTCGGGATCGCGCTGCCCGCCGAATACGGCGGGGGCGGGCTGGGATTCACCGAGTTGTGTGTGCTGCTCGAGCAGCAGGGCCGCAGCGTGGCCCCGGTGCCGTTGTGGGAGACCGTGCTCGCTGCCGCGGCCGTCGCCGAATTCGGCACCCGGGAACAGTGCGACAGTTACGTGGGCCCGGCCGCGGAAGGACAACTGCTGCTGACCGTCGGACTCGAGGAGTTCGGTCCGGCCGATCCCGCGGCACCCGGTACCTCGGCGCAGCGGTCCGAGGCCGGCACCTGGCTGCTGACCGGAGCGAAGGCGGCCGTCCCGGCAGCGCATGTCGCGACCCGCGTGCTGGTGTCGGCCGCGACGCCGACCGGGACCGGACTGTTCCTGGTCGATCCGGCCGGTGCCGGGGTGCAGGCCGAGAACAACGAGACCACCACGCGCGCCATCGCCACGAATCTGACCTTCGACGCGGCCCCGGCCGACCTCGTCGCCGAGGGTGGCTCGGTGCGGTGGCTGGTGGACCGCGCGCAGGTGGCACTCGCGGCGCTGCAGGCCGGTGTCGGTGCCGGCGCGGTCGCCCAGGCTGTTTCGTATCTCAACGGGCGCAAGCAGTTCGGTCGTCCGCTGGCATCGTTCCAGGCGGTGGGTCATCAGCTGGCCGACTGCTATATCGATCTCGAGGCGATGCGGGTCACCTTGTGGCAGGCGGCCTGGTTGCTCGGCACCGGGGAGGATCCGGGAACCGCGGTGCCGGTCGCCAAGTGGTGGGCCGCCGACGGGGGACAGCGGGTCGTGCATCGCACCCAGCATGTGCACGCGGGTATCGGGGTGGACATCGACTACCCCGTGCACCGATACCTGTTGTGGGGCAAGCAGATCGCCGCAACCCTGGGGGCTGCGGGCGCCGACCTGGCCCGGTTGGGTGATCGGCTCGCCGACCAGGAGGTGACGGTGTGACCGCGACAGGTGTCGATGCGAATCAGCAGCGGGGCCCCATGAGTCACGAACCGAACGTGCGTCCCACCCTGGCCACCGCGCCGCCCGACAGCATTATTACCTCGTCGCCGCGAGCACTGCCGGTCGATCGTGCGACCGCGGCGGTGCGGCGGGTCATGGACGCGCTGATGCGCACCGACCACGCGAGCGCGGAACTCGACCGAGTGGCTGCCGAACTCGATGCTGTTGCCGACCACCTCGACGAGCATGCCGGGACGATCGAGCAGCGCTTGATCGAAATGTGGCGCGGTGACGGTATCACTCGCCACGACCCGGTTACCGGAATGGAGAACCCGATAGCGCCCCCGCTGACGCTCACCGGCCGTGCGGACGGATCGGTGGACGGCGTGGTCATCCTGGGCCTTCCGTATCAGGGCCCGCCGGGATATGTGCACGGTGGTGTCGCCGCGCAGCTGCTCGATCACACCTTCGGCGTCGCCAACGGGTGGGCCGGATCCAGCGGGGCCACAGCTCAGTTGAATGTGCGGTATCACCGCCCGACGCCGTTGTTCGTTCCGCTCACGGTGAGTGCCCGGACGGAGTCGGTGAGCGGGTCCAAGATCAACACCGCGGGCGACATCCGCACCGCCGACGGCACCGTCTGCGTCTCAGCGGAAGGATTGTTCATCGCCCGGATGCTGCCTCGGCCGCGGTGACCCCCGGTGATCGAACAATGGCCGCCGCGGCGCCGTCGTGACAATCGGCACGGATATACGAGGAGTTGGAGTTGGAACGCGTGACCATAGCCGAGATGCTGCTCGACCGGCTCGGAGATACCCGCCCGGGCGTGCGTACCCGGGAGCAGGACTGGACCTGGGACGAGACGGTCCGCGAGAGTGCGGCGCGCGGTGCGCTCGCTGACGCTCTGCGCACCGAGGGCCCCTTCCATATCGGCGTACTGCTGGAGAACACTCCCGAATACCTGTTCTGGCTCGGCGGTGCCGCGCTGTCCGGGGCGGCGATCGTCGGAATCAACCCGACCCGGCGCGGCGCCGAACTCGAGGCCGAGATCCGATATGTCGACTGTCAGCTGATCGTCACCGACACCGCGGGGATGGCCAGGCTCCAGGGCCTCGATCTAGGGCTGAGCGAAGATCGTTTCCTACTGGTCGACGCACCGTCGTACCAGGCAGCCGTGCAGGAGCACCGGGGTGGCGAACCCGTCGCCGGCCCCGGTGTGGACGAATCGACGCTGTTTCTGCTGTTGTTCACCTCCGGCACCACCGGCATGTCGAAGGCGGTGCGCTGTAGCCAGGGCCGGCTGGCGCGGCTCGCGTACGCGAATACCGCGAAATACGGCCACGTCCGCGACGACGTCGACTACTGCTGCATGCCGCTGTTCCACGGCAATGCGCTGATGGCGTTGTGGGCGCCGGCACTGGCCAACGGTGCGACGGTCTGCCTGACACCGAAATTCAGCGCCTCCGGGTTCCTGCCGGACGTTCGCTTCTTCGGCGCCACCTTCTTCACCTACGTCGGCAAGGCGTTGAGCTACCTGATGGCGACTCCGGAACGACCCGACGACATCGACAACACGCTGGTGCGTGGATTCGGCACCGAGGCGTCGCCGGAGGACCAGGCAGAGTTCGCCCGGCGCTTCGGCGCCCAGCTGTTCGAGGGTTACGGCTCGTCCGAGGGGGCGGGATCGGTGAAGCCCGACCCGGATATGCCCCCGGGGGCGATGGGCCGGCCGGCACATGCCGACATCCTCGTCGTGAACCCGGAAACCAGGCAGGAATGCGCCCGGGCGAAACTCGACGAACACGGTCGGGTCCTGAACCCGGACGAGGCCATCGGGGAGATGATCGACAAGGGCGGCGCGAAGCGGTTCGAGGGCTACTACAAGAACGAAGCCGCAGTCGCCGAACGTATCCGGCACGGCTGGTACTGGACCGGTGATCTCGGCTATGTCGACGAGGCCGGGTTCATCTATTTCGCCGGCCGTAAGGGCGACTGGATTCGCGTGGACGGGGAGAACACGTCGGCGCTGATGATCGAGCGCATCCTGCGCCGGCACCCGAAGGTCATCGCCACGGGTGTGTATGCGGTACCCGACCCGCGTTCGGGCGATCAGGTGATGGCCGCGATCGAGGTTGCGGAGTTCACCGACTTCGATCCGGCGGAGTTCGGGCAATTCCTCGGCAGCCAGGACGATCTGGGTAGTAAATCGGCGCCTCGGTTCGTGCGGGTATCGACGAATCTGCCCGTTACCGGATCCAACAAGGTGCTCAAACGGGAGTTGCAGGCGCAGTTGTGGCGAGTCGGTGATCCGATCTTCCAGCGGGTGGGCCGGACCGGGCTGGAGTACGCACCACTGACCGAGGCGGACAAACAGGCACTGGAGAGCGATTTCCACACCTACGGCCGCGCGAGGTTCCTACCCGAAACGAACCCCTCGACCGCCTGAGGGCGAATGCGACCGACGGCCGGGTGCCCGGTGATCCACGAGATCACCCGAGCACCCGGCCGGATGTATTCGCACCGGACGAGTATCCGGCACCGTGGCACCACGTACGGGGCGAAGCGGTTCGACGCGCCCGATCGGGCCGCGATATCAACCCCGCAGCAACCTCAGTTCACGGACCGCCTGCTCGAGTTCGCGTACATCGCGTTGCAGGTCGCTGAGCGCCGAATCATCCGTGGCAGCCGACGCGGGTGCCGGGTGCTCGGCCGGCACGGCGGACTGCGCCACGCTCGTCGTGGCGGGAACCGGCGTGGCCGGGCTCGCGGTGAAACCGCCGAGGAAGACGGTGATCAGGTCGTGGCGGAGCTTGTCGGCATTCTGCTCGAGCGAGGGACGGTTGAAACGCACTGTGAGCCACACAGATTCGCGTAGCATCCGGTGAAAGTGGTTCGGGTCCACATCGTCGCGGAACTCGCCCGTCCGGACCCCCCGCGTGATCGCTTCGTCCCAATAGCTGTTCGCGCGACGTACCGCGACGGCGATGCGGCTGCTGTCGGGCTGCGAGGATACCGAACTCTCGTTCTGATAGATCTCGGTCGCGAAGGGGTGGTCCATCGCGGCCTCGAACGAGACCGCGACCATGCGATCGAGCCGTTCCCGGGCGGTCTCGCCCGGCATCAGGGCCGCTTCGTACCTCTCGTTGAGGTCTTCGACGAAGGTTGTCACGATTTCGAAGACGATCGCGTCCTTGGACGCGAAGTGGTGGTATAGGCTACCCGAAAGGATCCCGACGTCGTCGGCGATATCCCGCACGGTGGTACCCGCCACGCCACGTTCGCTGAACAGCTTCGCCGCGTGGAACAGGATGTCCTGTCTGCGAGTCGATGCCACCGCACCCCTCCTCGTATCGCGCTTGCGCGTCCTCAACCAAGCGCTTGTTCGGACCATCGTACACCGCGTCGGTCGGCTCGTATCGGGTACCGCAGCTCGATTTACTGCCGGGTAACCCGCGTTCAAAACCCCCTGTTCACCTGGGAGTTTACGTTTTGCGTACCGATTGGTTGACAGTCATATGTGATCCATCTAACGTACTTGAGCAAGCGATTGCTTCGCTGAAACCTAACGTTGCTTGGTTCTCGGCTCTCGATGCCGGTCGAACCAGCAGCATGCAAGGAGCACGTGCATGGATCTCGTTTCATCCCTCCCAGCCTTCCCGGTCCTCCCCGCCGTCTCGGTGCTATCGGAAGACGGCCCCGTCGCATCGGTGCCGGCGTGGCGCCGACCGCGCCGCCCCTGACCGGCGCTTGCTCGGAAACCTCTGGCTGCGAACGATTCCCGGCCACGCTGCGGTAATTGCCCGTCGTACTCGCCACGCTCCGCGGCCGACGGTGCTTCTCGCCCGATGTCACGGGCGTATCCGGATCGCGAGCGCCGCACGCGCCGGCGGCCGGATTGTTTGATTTCTTCGAAGTGTGAAAGGAACGCGATGAACCGTAAGAGGTTTCGTGTCTCCAAAAGTTTGGTAGCGATGGCCGTGACGGCCCTGGTTCTTGCCGGGTGCGGCGGCGGGCAGTTGAACGGCGGTTTCGGTGGCCCCGTGGGTGAGCTGGATCGAGATGCGGTACTGCGCGTCACCACGAGTTCACCCACCAGGAATCTGGATCCCTACATGCAGACCAGCTACGGGGGCTGGGGCTACATGACTCCGCTGTTCGACCGGCTCACCACGGTCGACGCGAAAGGGGATCTGCTTCCGGGGCTGGCGAACTCGTGGAAGTTCGCGAAGAACGGATCGTATCTGGAACTGGCCCTCCGCAACGACGTCGAATTCCACGACGGCACGCACTTCGACGCGGCGGCCGTCGCAGCGAATATCGAGCGGGGTCAGAATATGGAGGGCAGCACGGTGAAAGCCGCGCTGCACAACATCACCTCCGTGGATGTCGTCGACGACTACACCGTGCGGCTCCGGCTTGCTCCGGGTACCGGTGTGGAACTGCCGGGCGTTTTCAGTACGAACGTCGGAATGATGATCAGTCCGAAGACGATCGAGGCCGGCACCGATATCCGAAATAACCCCGGAAACGCCGGCTCCGGGGCATTCCTGGTCGAGGAATACGTTCCCCAGGAATCGTTGTCCCTGGTGCGTGCGCCCGGCACGAATTGGGACCCGGAGGCCGGGAAGGTAGCCGGCATCGAATTCGAGGCGATTTCCGACGCCAGTACGCGGCTGAACGGCCTGAAAACCGGAATGACCGATCTGAGTTGGGTGAGTTCGGCGAACGAGGTCGTCGAAGCGCAGAACCTCGGACGAGCCGGAGCGCTGGGGGTCGACGAAGTCGTCTTCCGCAATGTGCTCGGCCTCTACATGCGAGCGGAGGGCGACCTCGCGAAGCCGCAGGTTCGTCAGGCCGTCGCGACCGCGATCGACCCCGCAGCCGTGAGCGCCCTGTTCTCCGGAACCTGTAAACCGTATCGCCAGCTGTACCCCGCCGGGAGCTGGTCCGCGGACGCTGCCTACCGATATCCCTACTCGTTCGATACCGAGAAGGCCGCGGCGCTCGCGCGATCGGCCGGCGGAGCGAAGATCGAGTTGACGTTCGGTGCCGGTACGAATACCGAGAAGACCGCGAACGTCCTGCAGGGCAGCCTGTCGAAGGCCGGTATCAAGGCGGACCTCAACCCGGTACCGAACACCCAGAACGAGCCGCGCTATGTCGCCGGCGACTTTCCTTCCATGGTGGCGAACAGTTTCAGCCCCAAGGTCGATCCTGCCGAGACCGTGAATACCTTCGTGCTCGGGGCCTATGACCTCGGGAACGGAAATGCGCACATCGAGGATCTGGCGAAGCGGGCCGCAGATCCCACCCTGACCCACGAACAGCGGGCACCGCTGTATCAGCAGATCTGGGACTCGACGCTGCGCGAAGCGATGTTCGTGCCGATATGCAATCAGACGAATGCGCAGATTTTCACCAACAAAGTAGTCGGTGTGGAGGATATCGCCTGGGTCGACCTCGGGATCTTCGATGTCCGCCACGTAGGAATGACCGAGTAGACGGCCGCCGAAGGTAGGAGAGTTTCATGCTTCGTTATGCCGGGAAGCGGTTGCTGGCGGCAATTCCGCTACTGTTGATCGTTCCTTTGCTGATATTTCTGTTGATGGATCTGGCGCCGGGCGACCCAGCCGTCGTATTGGCGGGGGAGAACTCCACGCCGAAACGGCTGCGGGAGTTGCGGGAGAATCTTCATCTCGACGAGAACGTATTCCTGCGCTATTTCGACTGGCTCGGCTCCGCGCTGCGGGGGGATCTCGGAATGTCGTTGTGGTCCAACGAGTCCGTGGTGGAACTGCTGTCGCGCCGAATGGCAACGACGCTGTCGCTGGTCTTCGTCGCCATGGTGCTGGCCGTTGTCATCGGCATGGTGCTCGGTGTCCTGGGCGCGCTGCGCCCCGGTGGCCCGGTCGACCGCGCCATCAACGTCGCGGCCTCGGTGGCCATCGCGATTCCGGCCTTCTGGTTCGGATTGGTGCTGGTCCTGGTGTTCGCGGTATCGCACCAGATATTCCCGGCATTCGGTTACGCACCGTTGTCGGAGGGATTCGTACCGTGGTGGGAGCACCTGGTGCTGCCCGCTGTGGCGTTGGCACTGCTGCCCGCGGCCGAGGTGACTTTGCAGCTGCGCTCCGCGTTGGGACAGGTACTCGACAGCGACTACATACTCAATGCCGAGGCGAGGGGTCTGTCCCGGGCGAGCGTGATCGGTAAGCACGCTCTCAAGAACGCCTGCATCCCGATGATCACCGTGCTCGGATTCCGTGTGTCGGAAGTGCTGGGCGGCGCGGTGACCATCGAGATCATCTACAACATGCCCGGGATGGGGAGTCTGGCGGTGAACAGCGTTCAGAACCACGACGTGCCGGTGATTCTCGGATTCGTCCTGTTCACGACGATCGTCGTTGTCGTGGTGAACCTGCTGGTGGACATCTCCTACGGCTACTTCAACCCGAAGGTGCGCGCATGACGGCGACCACATCCGCCACCGCGGCGGACATCACGAACCCGAACACGGTGGGCCGCAAGGTCTTCGGCTTCCTGCGCCGCAGGCCCGCCACCGCGATCGCAGGACTCGTCGTGCTGGCGTTGGTCGTTGCGGCGGTGTTCGCACCGTGGATCGCACCCGCCGATCCGTACGCGCAGGACCTGCTCAACCGACTGCAGCCGCCCAGTGGTGAGCACCTACTGGGAACCGACGACTACGGGCGAGACGCATTGAGCCGGTTGATCTTCGGCACCCGCATCTCGTTGACCGCCGCATTGCAGGCGGTGGCGTTGGCACTGGTGCTCGGGCTGCCACTCGGTGTGATCGCCGGCTATCGAGGCGGCTGGACCGATGCCCTGCTGACCCGCGCGATGGAGGCGTTGATGAGCGCCCCGTCGCTGGTGCTGGCGATTACGATCGTCGCCGTCCTCGGATCGGGGATCACCAACGCGATGTTCGCGGTCGGGCTGGTGATGGCGCCACGGTTCTACCGCGTCGCGCGCGCCTCGACGATGGACGTTCGCAGCGATACGTATATCGAGGCATCGGTCGCGCTGGGCTGCCATCCCGCTCGGACGATCGTGCGCCACATCCTGCCGAATGTGATGCCCCCGATCATCCTGGTCATCTCCGTGTCGCTGGGCACGGCGGTGGCGGCGGAGGCCAGCCTGAGCTTCCTGGGGCTGGGTGCGAAGGCACCGGCGGCCAGCTGGGGCTCCATGCTCAGCACCGCGGCCTCGAATATGCAGCTCGCACCCCATCTGGTGTGGCCGCCGGGCGTGATGATCTTCGTGACCGTACTCGCATTCACCTACCTCGGTGACGGTGTTCGCCGAGCTCTGACGAGGAGCCGCAATGGCAGTGGCAACTAGCGATCTCCCGAGGCCCGGCACCACGCCCGAAGCCGACGGCGGGCACCTGCTGCGGGTACAGGACCTGACCGTGCAGTTCCGGGCGGGCCGGCGTGACTGGCTCACTGTGGTGGACGGTGTCTCGTTCGACGTCGGCGCGGGCGAATCCGTCGCGCTGGTCGGCGAATCCGGGTCCGGTAAAACGGTGTCCTCGCTCGCGGTGATGGGCCTGACCGGGAATATGGGCGGCCGGATAGCCGGCGGCTCGGTGGAATTCGAAGGCCGCGACCTGACCACGCTCCCGGAACGGGAGTGGCGCAAACTCCGCGGATCCGGAATGGGAATGATCTTTCAGCAGCCGATCCGCAGCCTCAACCCCGCGTACACGGTGGGTGACCAGATCGCCGAATCGGTGCGCAGGCATCTCGGACTGGATCGCCGCGCGGCGATGGCCCGAGCCGTGGAAATGCTGGAGTTGGTTCAGGTACCCCGCGCCGCCGAGCGGGTGCGCGAATATCCGCACGCCTTCAGTGGCGGCATGTGCCAGCGCGTCATGATCGCCATGGTCATGGCGTGCAACCCGCGGCTGCTGATCGCGGACGAACCGACCACCGCCCTGGATGTCACGGTGCAGGAGACCATTCTCGAACTGCTCCGCGACCTGCAGGAACAGACCGGCATCGGCCTGCTGTTCATCACCCACGATCTCGCGGTCGTCGCCGAACTGTGTCAACGAGTCGTGGTCATGTACGCCGGCGAGGTGGTCGAGCAAGGCCGGGCAGAAAACCTGTTCTACACACCCCGCCACCCCTACACCGCCGGGCTGCTGGCATCGATTCCACAGCCGGGACTGCGTGGGAACCGGCGCCTGACCGCCATCGAGGGCCGGATTCCGGTCGCCGGTGAATGGCCCTCCGGATGCCGGTTCGAACAGCGTTGCGCTCATGCGCAGCCGGGACTGTGTGAGCTCACCCATCCGGCGGCGGACTTCGATGCCGAGCACGGCGGCGCGCGGTGCCTGCGCAGTACCGAACTCGAACTCCAGGGGGTGCGGCAGTCATGAGCCTGCTCGAGGTATCAGATATTTCGAAGTCCTTCTCCACCGGACGTGACCTGCTGGGACGGCGTAACCGCTGGACCCACGCCGTGCGCGACGTCTCGTTCACCCTCGACGCCGGCGAATGTCTCGCGGTCGTCGGTGAATCCGGTGCGGGGAAATCGACCGTCGGCCGAATCGTGCTGCGATTGATCGAACCCGACAGCGGCACCATCGTGTTCGACGGCCAGGACGTCCGTGCCGCGAAATCGGCTCGGCTGCGGGCGATGCGGCGCGGGATGCAGATGATCTTCCAGGATCCGCACAGTTCACTCGACCCGCGCATGACCATTTTCGACGCGGTCGCCGAACCACTGATCGTGCACTCCGACGAGGATCGCGCAGCGCGCACCCGGACCGTGCGGGCCCTGCTCGACAAGGTCGGGATCGGCTCGCGTTACCTGAACCGGTATCCGGCCGAACTGTCCGGGGGGCAGCTGCAGCGCGTCGCGATCGCCCGGGCACTCACGCTGCGTCCGAAAATGATCGTCTGTGACGAACCCGTTGCGGCGCTGGATGTCTCGGTCCGCTCACAGGTGCTCAATCTCCTCCGCGACCTGCAGGAGGAGTTGGGTCTGGCCTACCTGTTCGTCTGTCACGACCTGGCCCTGATCGAGGTGATCGCGGACCGGGTGCTGGTAATGGCCGGCGGTGCGGTCGTCGAGTCCGGAACGGTCGAGCAGATCTACCGCGACCCGCAGCAGGAATACACCCGGACGCTGCTGGACGCCATCCCTGTCCCTATCCCACGAAGTGCACGGCGGTGACAATGAGCTACGAAACGTCCGTGGGGATGATCGACCGGTTCACGATCATTCTCGACGCATTCGAAGACCGGACTTCCCGGCTGACTCTCGAGCAGCTGACTCGCCGCACGCAGTTGCCGCGTTCGACAGTGCACCGGATCCTCAATCACCTGGTCCGGCTGGAGTGGGTGGAGCGCACGCCGTGTGGCTACCGGATGGGGCGTCGCATGCTCCGTGCGGGTGACACCGATATCGGTTCGGGCCACGGTGAGATCCGTTCCGCGGCAGCACCGTTGCTGCAGGAGCTGCATGTGCGGACCGGGATGGTGGTCCACCTTGCGGTGCTCGATGCCGGTGAGAGTGTGTATCTCGACAAGGTCGGCGGTCGCGGCGCATCCTCACTCCCGTCGCGCGTCGGTGGCCGGGAACCGGCGTATTCGACCGCCTGCGGGAAGTCGATGCTCGCGTTGCTGGCGCCGGAGCGGGTGGACGGCCTGTACGGCAAGCGGCTGCAGCGGCGCACCGAGCGCACGATCGGCGATGTGCCCATGCTGCACCGAGAGCTCAACAGCGTGCGCCGGCGCCGCGGACTCGCCTTCGAACACGGCGAGTCCTTTCGCGGCGTCGCCTGTGTCGGTGCGGCGATCCGCACCAGCGACGGGCCGATCGCCGGGATCTCGGTATCCGGCGGCGATGCCGGAACGACCCGGTTCGAGCGGGTCGCGCCGCTGGTGGCGGCAGTGGCTCGCGAAGTAACGCTGGCCCTGTAGCTTTCGTCGTCCCCTCGAAGGAGTAACGATCATGTCTGGACCTCTGTCCGGTGCCGGTGCGTTGATCACCGGTGGCGCCGGCGGCTTCGGCACCGCGACCGCACTGCGGCTCGCCCGCGACGGTGCGTCGGTGACCCTGATGGGCCGCACCGAATCGTCGCTGCGTGCGGCCGCCGACACGGTGGCGCGTGCGGCACCGCAGGCGCCGGCGGTGCGCTGGAGTGTGGGCGATGCCGCGGTGGAAGGCGATGTCGCTCGCGCGGTAGCCGACGCCGACGACACACCGCTGCGGGTCTGCGTGTGCACGGTCGGTGGCGGCACGATGGCGCCCGCGATGGCGCTGAGCAGCGAGGTGCTCATCGGCGATTTCGAGCGCAATGTGGTGACGGCGCTGCTCGGGATCCGGCACAGTGCCGCCGCTATGGCCACGCACGGTGGCGGTTCCATCGTCTGCCTGTCCTCGACCGCCGGCGCCGGCTCGCTCCCGTTCATGGGGTCCTACTCTGTCGCCAAGGCAGCACTGGAGATGCTGGTCAAGGTGACGGCCGACGAACTCGGTGCGCTCGCTGTCCGGGTCAATGCGGTGCGGCCGGGGCTGGTGCCGACGAATGCGGCGAAGCCGGGATTCATCGCCGACAACGAGGAGCTGCGCGCAAACGTGCTTCGCGAGAAGCCGCTGGCTCGGGTGGGTACCGCCGAGGATATCGCCGAGGCGGTGCGTTATCTCGCCGGTCCGGAGTCGTCCTGGATGACCGGTGCGGTTCTGCCGGTCGAGGGTGGTAATCACCTGCGCCGTGCGGCCGATCTCGAAATTCTGGCCCGCCACGTCTGCGGTGACGAGGTCGTCGATCGGGCCCTGGCCGGTCGGCTTCCCGATGCCGACGAGCGGTAGTACCGGCCCCTCACGGACGGAACGGGCGTCGGCCGCACCTGTCGTTGACACCTGAATGGACAGGTGTCTATCGTCGGGGAACCGGCAGACAACCAGAGTGGCGGGAGATCCGGGTGAGAGTGGTCCGCAGCCTGGTCATCGGTGCGAGTGGTTTTCTCGGGTCGCACGTCGCCCGGGAACTGGCCGAGCGCGGTGAAGCCGTTCGGGTGATGGTGCGCGAGACGAGTTCACGGCGGGCGTTGGAAGACCTGGACGTCGAATACGTCGTCGGCGACATCGACGATCCGGAATCGTTGCGAAAAGCCATGACGGGCTGCGATGTCGTGTATTACTGCGTGGTCGACGCCCGGCCGTGGCTACGCGATCCGACGCCACTGTTCCGGACGAACGTCACGAGTCTGCGCACCGTGCTCGAGGTGGCCTGCGAACTCGGCCCGCGGCGGTTCGTGTTCACCAGCTCGGTGGCGACGCTGCCGATCGACGAGGCGGTTGTCGACGAGGATTCCGGGCCACACAACTGGCAGCGCCGCGGCGGCGCCTATGTCCGATCCCGGGTCGCGGCAGAGGAACTGGTGCTCGGGTTCGCCCGCGAGCGGGGGCTGCCCGCGGTAGCGATGTGTGTCGCCAACACCTACGGTGCGCGGGACTACCTGCCCACCCCGCACGGCGCCTTCATCGCCGCGGCCGCGCTCGGCAAGATGCCGTTCCATGTGCGCGGTGTCGGTGCGGAAGTCGTCGGAATTCGCGATGCGGCACAGGCTTTGGTGCTGGCGGGGGAGCGCGGCAGAGTCGGGCAGCGCTACATCGTGTCCGCCGGCTATCGCAACACCCGCGAGCTACTCGACATGGCCTCGGCCGTAACCGGTGCTCGCCCGGCCCGTTTCGGAGTTCCCCGAGCGCTGCTGCCCGTGGCCGGTCTGATCGGAGAATTGGTCGCCCGCATCACCCAGAAGGATGTCCGCATCACCCGGACCACGATGCGCCTGATGCACATCATGACCCCGTTGAGTCACGACAAGACGGTCCGCGAACTCGGCTGGCAACCCCGCCCCATCGAGGAAGCGATCACCGAAGCCGCCGAATTCTTCACTCGCCGCCGGAAGGCCGACCCGAGCTACGAGGTGCCGGCACCGCGCCGGGACCGATAGCACCGTGGCATGGTTGGTCCATCACCACCGTGGTAGACGTCGAGGATCGCCGCACCCGGCACTGTGAGACGACGGCGCTGGGAGTGTTGCTGCGCCACGAGGGCCTCGAGCTGTCCGAGCCCATGCTGTTCGGGCTGGGCGCCGGCTTGTCCTTCATCTACTGGGACAGCAAGAACATGGATTTCCCGTTTCTGGGCGGCCGGGTCAAACCGTTCCTGCTCACCGAGAATATTGCCGATCGCCTCGGCCTGGAACTCGTTGTGCAACAGACGGCCTCGGCTCGTCGAGCCTGGTCGAACGTGAGGTCCGTGCTCGATGCGGGTCGTCCGGTCGGATTGCAGCTCGACAGCTACCACCTCGACTACTTCGGATCGAAGGTGCATTTCGGCGGCCACATCGTCGCGATGTACGGCTACGACGACCGCGACAGCTATCTGGTGGACACCGACCAGCAAGGCGGAAAAGTGACCACCAGCTTGACCGGTCTCGCTGCGGCCAGGTCCGCACGCGGTCCGATGACAGCTCGCAACAGGTCGTTCACGCTTACCCTGGCGAAGAACGCGCCTGCTCCGCGTAGCCGGATCGTTCCCGCCATCACTGCCTGCGCCCATGCCTTCCTCGACCCGCCGATCGCCAATGCCGGGCACCGAGGAATAGACAAGGCCGCGAAGCTGGTGCGGACCTGGCGGCAACGCGCCGACGACCCGGCCCGGGACCTGCCCCAGGCGGCCGTGCTGATGGAGCACGCCGGCACCGGCGGCGCCCTGTTCCGCAACCTTTATCGCGATTTTCTGGCCGAATGTCGCGAGACGGTGGACAGCAGCCATCTGCGCGCCGGCCACGCTCTGTATGCTGAGGCGGCGACACTGTGGACCGAGGTCGCGGCGGCGATCAGCCGAGCCGGTGCGACAGGCGACGACCGGTACCTGGATTCGGCCGGTGACCTCCTCGGGGATATCGCGCGGATCGAGCGTGCGGGGATGCAGGAACTGAGCCGGCTCGGGGGATGAGGGCAGGGCGCATCGAATCATGCTGTGGGCGTGAGGTATTGATGTCTGCCGCCCCGCTGCGGTCTGGTCCTGGCAGTCCGACCGGAAATGCGTTGGATAGGACGGATACGGGTTGTTAGTGTGGCGGCGTGAATTCCCCGGAGGCGTCCAGACGGTAGCCGCTCAGCTTTCGCGCTGAGCGGCGTTGTGAGTGTGTTGCTCCCACCGTGCCGACTGGCTCGGTGCGGTGCGTGGTGCTCGCGACGCCGGAAGATGTCGGTCTCCTGCGGTCGGGTGAGTTGTCTTCGCCCGCCTCCGCAGCCCATCTCGGGCGCCGCGGATGTAGCCGTCGCGCCCTGTCTCCGGGAGTTCTCTCTCATGCCCTTTGTGGTTTTCGTGCTGGCGATCGCAGTGTTCGCCCAAGGCACCTCCGAATTCATGGTGTCGGGGCTGCTCGACCAGATCGCCGCCGACGTCGGGGTGTCGCTCGGTGCCGCCGGTCTGCTGACCTCGCTGTACGCGGCCGGTATGGTGCTCGGGGCGCCGACCATGGCCATGGTGGCGGGCCGGCTGCCGCTGCGATATTCGGTCACAGCCTTTCTGGGACTGTTTTGTGCCGCACACGTACTGGGCGCTGCGACAACGGGATTCGCGGTACTGCTGGTGACTCGTGTCGTCGCCGCGGTCGCCAATGCCGGGTTCTTGGCGATCGCTCTGGCCGCGCTGCCGCGGCTGGTCGCATCCGCGATGCTCGGGCGTGCGACCTCTGTGGTGGTGTCCGGCGTGACGGTCGCCTGCATCGCCGGTGTGCCCGCGGGCACGATGCTGGGACAGCTGTGGGGTTGGCGTTCGGCGTTCTGGGCCGTCGCCGCGATCAGCGCGGCAGCTCTGATCCCGGTATGGACGATGCTGCGTGGTGTCGGACGGGACGACGACACCACCGACGGCCGGCGACAGTCGATGCGGCGCGAATGGTTGGTGCTGCGGCAACGGCCGGTCCTGATCGCGGTGGTCGCCGGGGTGCTCGTCAACGGCGCGACCTTCGCCGGATTCACCTATCTAGGAACCATCACGACCGGCACTTCCGGTAGTGACGGCTGGGTCCCGGTGGTGCTGGCCCTGTTCGGCATCGGATCGTTCCTCGGGGTGACGGTCACCGGTCGCTACAGCGACCGCCACCAGCGCCGGATCATCGTGGCCGGATCGGTGGTCCTCGTCGCCGCCTGGCTGCTTGCCGCAGGTACCGCCCATACGCTGCCGGGGATCCTGGCCATGTCCCTGGTGGCAGGAGCGGTCGCCTTCGGCGTCGGATCCACCCTGATCGGAGCCATCGTGCAGACGGCCACACCCGCGGCGCCGCGCATCGCCGGAGCCCTGGCCACCACCGCCTTCAACATCGGCGCCGTACTCGGTCCCCTCACCGCCGGTCTGCTCGTCGACGGCACCGACAACCCGGTCGCCGCACTGTGGTGCAGCGCCGCGTTCACCGCCGTCGCAGTGGGAGTCGTGGCGGTACGCAGCAGCGCACGCCGTGCGCACCCGATGGCCGAATCGCGGCCGACACTCGAGACAGGGAGGTAGCCTGATGTTCGCTGGGCTGTCGTAGGCGTTCGGCGAGCTCCGGCCACTCTCGTTCGATGCTGGTTCTCGGTGGAAACGGAGGGATGCGGTGGCCCACATCCAGTTGCTGGGCACCGGCGGCACGATCGCCTCGCGCAGCCGGGGCGCGGCGGGTGCTGTGGCGACCGACACCGCGTCCGCGCTGGTCTCGACGCAGTACGGCGAGGTAACGGTGGCGGCCCGCGATGTGCTCAATACCGGTAGCTACCGGCTGGGCCTGGGCGATCTGCGCCGGATCGCCCAGGCGGTCGCACACGCTGTCGCCGAGCCGAACACCGACGGCGTAGTGGTCACCCACGGTACCGACACGATGGAAGAGACGGCATTTCTGCTCGATCTCCTGCACGCCTCGCCGAAACCGGTGGTGCTCACCGGCGCTCAGCGCCCGGCCGACAGTCCCGACTCGGACGGCCCGCGCAATGTGACGGATGCGGTGCGCGCGGCAGCAGCGGAGGGACTGCGGGGGAGCGGGGTACTGATCTGCTTCGACGGAACGATCCGGTCGGCGCGCGGTGCCCGAAAGACACACACCACCGCGAGCAACGCATTCGGCGGCGGCGTCCAGGTAGCGCACGTGGCCGGTGACCGTCTCGTCGTCACCGCCGCGCCCCGCCGGTATCCCCCCTTGCCGATGCCGACGGCCGCGTTCGACGACACCCGGGTTGACGTCGTCGTCGCTTATCCGGGCGCCACGCCGGAATTACTGGAGTATGTCGTGCGGCAGGGAGCCCGGGCCGTCGTGCTGGCCGGCACGGGAGTGGGCAACGCGGGGCCGGGGTTCGCCGAGGCCGTTCGAGATGCCGTGGGACGCGGGTGCGCCGTGGTGCTCGGCACCCGGGTGCCCGGTGGACCCGTGGTCCCGACCTACGGCAACGGTGGCGGTATCGACCTCGCGGCGGCCGGAGCCGTCCCGTCGGGCGATCTCGATCCGTTCCAGGCGCGCATCCTCACCGCGCTCCTCATTTCCCACGGCACGGAGCCGGGGGAGTTCGCGGCGGCATTCGACACCTATCTCTGATCACCCACACGACCGGAGGAGAGAACTGTGGCCAAGAAGATCTACGTATCGATCGGAATCGACGTCGACGCCGTCGGCGGGTGGCTCGGCTCCTATGGCGGGCAGGACTCCCCGGGCGATATTTCTCGCGGGTTGTTCGCGGGTGAGGTCGGGGTGCCGCGGTTGCTTCAGCTCACGCAACGCCGGGACATGCCCGTGACCTGGTTCTGGCCGGGCCATTCCATCGAAACCTTCCCGGAGCAGTTCGACGCCGTGGTGGCCGCCGGGCACGAGATCGGGGTGCACGGGTACAGCCACGAGAATCCGATTGCGATGACCCGCGCCCAGGAAACCGAGATTCTGGACTACTGCACCGATCTCATCGAGACCCGGTCCGGGCGCAAGCCCACCGGGTATGTCGCCCCGTGGTGGGAGTTCTCCCCGGTGACCAACGAGATCCTGCTCGAACGCGGATTTCGCTACGACCACTCCCTGATGCACAACGACCACACCCCCTACTACGTGCGGGTCGGCGACTCCTGGACCAAGATCGACTATGCGGCCGATTCCGCCGCGGAGTGGATGAAACCGCTGGTCCGCGGCCAGGAAACCGACCTCGTCGAGATCCCCGCCAACTGGTACCTCGACGATCTGCCACCGATGATGTTCGTCAAGTCCTCGCCGAACAGCCACGGCTTCGTATCCCCGCGGGATATCGAACAGCTCTGGAAAGACCAGTTCGACTGGGTTTATCGGGAGATGGACTACGCCGTGTTCCCCATGACGATTCACCCGGATGTCTCGGGCAGGCCGCAGAATCTGCTCATGCTCGAACGGCTCTTCGACCACATCGCGCAGCACGACGGGGTGGAGTTCGCGTCCATGGACGATATCGCTCGTGACTTCGCCGAGCGTCATCCGCGCCACCACTCTCGATGACTATCGGCGACACCGGTGTGACCACCCGGTGGGTACGCGCTCGCCGGACGGCGTCACCCCTCCGTCGAGGCCCGGGTGTTGTCGAGCAGCGCCGTGTACTCCTCGAGGAGGTCGGCGAGTAGGAGCCTGCGCTCCGGATCCATCGGAGTGAGGGTCTCGCGCATGATGTTCCGGCGCTCCACCATCACGCGGGCGATGGCTTCTTCACCCGCCGGGGTGCACCGCAGCCGCACGTAGCGGCGGTTGGTGGGATCGGTGTAGCGCTCGACGAGTTGCATGTCGACCAACGGATTCACCGCACGGGTGACGGTCGACGGATCGAGTCCGAGCTGCGCGGCGAGACGGTTCATGTGGATCTCGCCTTCCTGGGCAACTGCTTCGAATGCGTCGATCTGGGCGGGGCCGAGCTCTCGTCCGTTGACTGTGTAGAGCTTGGTCTGGATTCGCTCTCGTCGACTCGAGCGCAGAAAGCGCCGGATCGCATCGATCAAACGGTCGCCCAGGACCTCGAATGCAGCGTCCGACTGCGCGTCGGTCCAGGTTTGTGTGGCGTCTCCGTCCTGGGTCTTACCGCGCTGGGCGTCACGGGGTTGAACGGGCACGCTCATATCTCCTTCGGGTGGTCGTCCGCCTGGATACACAGGCTCGCAGTGCTCTCATAATAGCGGCCCTGCAACTCTTGGTAACTACAAGGCTTGTGTCGAGCAAGCATGCGTTGTTAGTCTGCTCACACCGTGTACGAATCAAGCGGTGGATTTCATGGCGGGTCTTCTCCGCCGAATCACTCTCGATCTCCGGTGGGTGCCCGTGCGGGCGCCACACCATGCAGGAGCGTCATGACCACATCATCGGATTTCGCAGCGCCGACACGAGAAACCGTCCGCCGGGCTTCGCTGGCCGGTTTTCTCGGAACCGCTGTGGAGGCATACGATTTCATCGTCTTCACCTACATCGTCGTCTACCTCGCGCCGCTGTTCTTCCCCAGTGACGACCCGGTCACCGGGGTCCTCAACTCACTGCTGGTCCTGGGCACCGGGTTTCTGGCCCGGCCGATCGGCGGTATCGTCTTCGGCCGCATCGGCGATCGTCGCGGCCGGCGATTCACTCTGATTCTGACGATCACCGGAATGGGAGCGTCGACCGCTCTGATGGGTGCGTTACCGACGCATTCGACCGTCGGCGTCCTGGCTCCGGTCCTTCTGGTCCTCACCCGGCTCCTCCAGGGTTTCTTCGCCGGAGGCGAGCAAATCGGTTCGGCCACCTTCGTCACCGAACATGCATCGGTCGCGAACCATGGGTTGCTGAGCGCGATGACCCCGATGGGCTTCGGAATGGGGACAGCACTGGCGCCGGGCGCAGTCGCCCTCACCACGATGCTGACCTCGGAAGGCGCCATGGCCGCCTGGGGCTGGCGTGTCCCACTACTGCTGTCGATTCCACTCATGGCTTATACGCTGTATTTGCGTACCCGACTGGAGGAGTCGCCCGGATTCCGCCGACTCGCCGACAGCCATGAAGTTCCGACGGCACCGGTGCGGTCATTGTTCCGGGGGCACACGCGCAACCTGCTTAAGGTCATTGCGCTCAGTGTGTCCGTACTCGCCATCGGCTACATAGTTCCCGCCTACTTGCCGTTGTTCATGCAGCAGCAAGTAGGGATGACGGCGGGGGTCACCGCGGGAATCGCTACCTTCGCCTCCGCCTGTGGAATCGCGATCGGATTCGGTGCGGGCGTGTTGATCGACAAGTCCGACCGCAGGACCACCATGGCGATCTTCCTGGTGGCACTCGCGGTCATCATGTTCCCGATCATGTACCTGATCAAGGCAACCGGCGGCAATCTCGTCGTCACCACACTCGGCCAGACCCTTCTCACCGGGTTCGCCGGTGCCGCGGCCGTCCCGGTGTACGCGACGCTCACCGCGACCTTCCCGGCCTCGGTGCGATACACCGGCGCGGCAATAGGTTTCGGGATCGGCTCTGCCCTGGGCGGTGGGCTCGGCCCGTACCTGGCCGGCAAGTTCACCGAGATCACCGGTAACGCATACGCGGCCGCCGGTGTGGTCGCAGTAGCGGCGGCGCTGGGGTTCTCGGTGATCATGACCATGCCGGGCCGCGGCATTGCCGGCGAGGAAGAGAGCACAATCGGCGGCGATCGCCGCGACAGCGACCGCGCTGCCTCCGGGGCCGGGTAGAGCCTGCCGACGGATACGAGTCGCCGTAGCCGGCCCGGCTACGGCGACTCGTTCGGCGATGTCGCGGTTTTCGGTTATTCGTCGGCGGGACTACTGTCGGAGCCTCCCATGCGGTAGGGGTAGCTCGACGTCGCACCGGCATCGATGACCAGGGTCTGCCCGGTTATCGCCGCGGCGAGATCGCTCACCAGGAATGTGATTCCTGCGGCGATATCGGAGGGGGTGGTCAACCGGGTGAGTGGTGCGCCCGCGCGGCTGTTCTCGAGCTGCGCTTCATCGAGGACATCGGCCATCCGGGGGGTGAGCACGAATCCCGGAGCCACCGCGTTCACGCGTACGCCGCTCGGGCCGAGTTCGACTGCGGCGGTGCGGACGAGGGAGACGAGCCCGGCTTTGAACACCCCGTAAGCCCCGTGCCCGGGCGCACTGCTCAAGCCGGACACGGAGGCAACGAAAGTCAATGTTCCGCGGCCCTGCTGTGCCAGCCGGCGTCCGAAATGGCGGACCGCCAGCCAGGCGTGCCGCAACACGATGTCGTGTTCCCACATCCAGTCCGCTTCGGAAACGTCGAGCAACGCCTCGTAGCGAGCAATGCCGATGACGTCGACCACGCCGTCGATCGAGCCGATATCCGTGGCGAAGGCGGACATTTCCTTGTCGTTCGTCGCGTCGACGACCCTGGCTACTGCGGCATCGCCGATTTCGGCTGCCACGGCATCGGCCCGTTCCTGTTCGGAATCGACCACTACGACACGAGCGCCCAGTTGCGCCAAGGAGTGCGATGTGTGCCTGCCCATTCCCCGGCCGCCGCCGAGGACGACATAGCGCCTTCCGTCCAGGCGGAAGCGCGCCGGAAGGTCGGTTATCTCCTCGGCTGCTTCCACGAGTTCGGTGACAGAGGGGGTATCGAGATTGTCGGTGGTCATGGTTCTCCGGTCGTTGTTGAGCTGGGGCATCCGAATCGGGGCCGGAAGGTCAGGACTGCGCGGTCCCGGCCGGGCGGCGCGGGAGGCGCCGTCGATCCGGTTGCGTTTACCGTTGTAGCCGGTGGCCACACCGATCGTCAATCATGACGACCGCGGCGAGGTGGAGCATGTGGAGCCCGGCGGTCGAAGCGTCGAAGACGGATGCGGCAGAGAACTATTCACGCTCCGCGAGTCTCCGGCGCCGACCTCGTCGGTCGTGGAATGTGTCGGTCGGCTGTTCGGTGAACCCCCTCCGCTACCTCTTGTCCGGGCGTCGATATCCGGGTATCGTTCGATCATTCCCGATACTTGTAGTCTACAAGTCTTGTATATGCCTTGTATCGCTTTCCGTCGATGCCCTCCGGAGACAGCGGCACAGCCGTACACATCCGCGGGGCGCGCCCGCCGACACTTCGGACGCATGTCGATCGGCGAGCGAATTCCGGCGCAACCGGCGCCCGGTGCGCCGGATATCAACGATCGAAGGAGCTGGTATGACCACTGGGTACATCGAGGATGCAGGTGCGGACGCCGCATTCGTTCTGGCTCGGCACGCTGTGGCACTCACATACAGCGACCTCCCGGACGGGGTGGCCGATATGACCAGCAAAACGATCCTCGACACCACCGGCGTGATCCTGCCGGCCTCTACTACGTCGCCGGAGGCCAAGGCGCTGGCGGATCTGGTGCTCGACCTCGGAGGTAAACAGGAGGCCACGTTGCTCGGATTCGGGAGCAAGGCCCCGGCCTGGCTCGCCGGCTACGTCAACGGGGCAATGGCCAACTGCCAGGACTTCAGTGACCTGCACCCCGACGCAGCGCACATCTCCTCGCCGGTGATTCCGGCCGCGATCGCGCTCGCCGAGCGGCAGGGCGATATCGCCGGAAGGGAATTCATCACCTCCGTCGTGTTGGGGGTCGACCTGCAATGTCGTCTCACCGTGGCCGCGGGAAAACCGGGCGGGCGGATGGCTCCCTGGCATCCGGCGCCCCTGTTCGGAGTGTTCGGTGCCGCGCTGGCATGCAGCAAGCTGCTGCGCCTCGACGAAAACCAGACCGTGAACGCGCTCGGTATCGCATTCACGCAAGCGGCAGGTACGCACGAGATCGTGTTCGGCAAGAACTCCACCATCCGTGGTTTCGGACATGCCGTTCCAGGCGAGGTCGGCGTGCGTGCCGCGTTGATGGCGCAAGCAGGCATCAGCGGCGTACGCCGCAGTTTCGAAGGGGTGCACGGCCTCTGGAATGTCTACTACCAGGGCGAATACGACCGCGACCTGCTGCTGGGCGATCTGGGGGTCCGTTACGACGTACTGGAGGACGGGTTCAAGCCGTGGCCTTCGTGTGCGTTCACCCACGTGTTCATCGATATGGTCCGGGCATTGATGCGCGAGCACAGGTTCGAGCCACAGGAGGTGGAGTCGGCGACCGTGACGGTGGGAGATTTCGCGCGCGGCCAGACCGAGCCACTCGCAGAGTGGCGCCGTCCTCCCAACTCGATGCTGGCGAAACTGAGCGTGCCGTTCACGGTAGCCACGGCACTGCAGCGCGGTGATGTCACCATCGCCGACTACTTCGACGAGAAACTGACCGACCTCGATGTCCTTGCCATGGCCGACAGGATCGAGTCCCGCTACGACGAGCAGTACGACTTCGTTGCGGGCTCCGGGTTTCCGGGTGGGGAGATCGCCATTCGTCTCCGGGACGGTCGCACGCTGACGCGACAGCAGCCCAGAGCATACGGTCATCCGCTCGCACCGATGACCTGGGACGGTCTGATCGCGAAGTTCAAGGATTGCGCGGGCTACGCCGCGCGCCCGATCCCGGGCCAGGCTCTCGATCGGGCGGTGACGGGATTCCGCGAACTGGAATCGATCGACGACGTCGGAGAACTTTTCGCCCTTCTCGGGTGACCGCCACCGGCATGCGAAGCACCTCGAAACGACACCGATATACAAGGGACACAACTATGCAGCTGAAAGACAAGGTCGCGGTAATCACCGGATCGGCCGCGGGGATCGGTCGCCAGGCGGCTGTCCGATTCGCGTCCGAAGGGGCCCGGGTCGTGGTGAGCGATCTGGACGATGCGGCCGGGGCCGAGACCGTTGCGCACATCCGTAGTGGCGGGGGCGAGGCCGCATACTGCCACAGTGATGTCACGCGGGTTTCCGACCTCGAAGCGTTGATGAAGTTCGCGGCCGAAACCTATGGCGGCGTGGACATTTTCTGGCACAACGCAGGAACGGCCGGAGCCTCGGCGCCTTCCAGCGGGGCCGGATACCATCCGGGCGTCACCGAACAGGACTGGGACCAGCAGATGAATGTCCACCTCAAGGCTGGGTTCTTCGGGGCCCGCCTTGCTGTGGAGCAGATGCTCGCGCGAGGGGGCGGCTCGATCCTGTTCACGAGTTCGGCCGCCGCACTCAAACCGCCGGTCGGCAACGCTCCCGCCTACCCGATCGCGAAGCACGGCTTGATCCTCCTGACGAAGATGATGGCCGTCGACCTTGCCCGGCACAACATCCGGGTCAACGCGATCTGCCCGGCGTCGATCAGAACTGCCATGATCGAGGGTCTGCTGGCAGACGAAACGACCAAGGGCATCGTGGACGGTCTGGTGCAGCAGATGCCCATGGGCCGGATCCTGGAGATGGACGAGGTCGCCAATTGCGCCACTTTCCTGGTTTCGGACCAGGCTTCCGCCCTCACCGGGACCGTATTGCCCATCGATGGCGGGCGGACATCCCTCTGAGTGTCATGGTGACCGGTCGGTGCGCAGACGCGCGCCTTCCGGGACACCGGCGGACGAGTGGCCCCGCCCGAACCCCCACATCTCCCGATGAACGGAATCACGGGCGGTGCCGGCCGGTGCGAGCCCATAGCGTGAACCGACCGCGTCGTCGTGCATGCAGGAGGTGAAAGGTGTTCTCGGAGCGGGCATTCTTTTCGTTCATCGAGCTGACCGATCCCGAACAACATCGGGAGTACAACGAGTGGCATCAGTTGGACCATCGACCGGAGAATCTGTTGCTGCCCGGGGTGGCGTGGGGGGATCGGTGGGCCCGGCGTCGGGATCGCGATCCGGCCACGACGGCGGACGGGGAGCTGGCCGGGACCGACTATGTGGCCATGTATTGGTTCCGGCCGCCGTACGAGCGCAGCATCGCCGAGTGGACCAAGCTGGGGGAGGACTCGTTCCAATGGGGGCGCGGGCCGATGCTTCCCGGCGTCCGGCGGTCGCTGCTGGCATTCTTCACGCCGGTGAAAGGCTATGTGGCGCCGCGGGTTCAGGTGTCCGCCGATGCGTTACCCTTCCGGCCCAACCGTGGCCTGCACGTCACCGTCGACTATCTGGCCGACCCGCACAGCGCTCAGGTGCACGAGCAGTTCCGCTGGCAGGACCAGGTTCGGATTCCCGACCTGCTGACCTGTCCGGGCGTGGCGGGTGCCTGGACGTTCGCCCTGCACACCATGCAGCAGCATCCCACGCTGCCGTTCGACCAGACGCGCCGCGAGTACGCGAGCGGGTCGCTGCGGATTCGGCTGCTGTACCTGGATGGTGATCCGACCACTGTGACCGCTGAGATCGCCGAGCGGGAGCAGCAGTGGGACGAAGCGGGGCGGGGTGCTCCGTACCCGGAGGCAGAGCAGACGTTGCTGGCCGGGCCCGTGCACACGATCGTCCCCTGGCAGGACTGGTAGCTCCCACCATCGGCAGCGCATCGCGGATCCGGCCGGTGACGTCGGCTCACCCGCCGGACCCGCTGCCGAGGAGTCGCCGGTCTCAGGACCCGGCGGCCGCGCGCCCGGCCCGACGGCCGTAGAAGCTGCCGTCGCCGAGTGAAGCGCCGCTGGCATACCCGCCTGCACAGACCCCGGAGGTGCATCGGCCGGCGGCGAACAGTCCCGGAACCGGATCGCCGGAGACGTGCAGGACCCGGGAATCGAGGTCGGTCTTCAATCCGCCGAGGGTGAAACCGCCGGTGTGGTTGCGCAGGTCGTAGGCTGCCAGCGGCGTCTCGATCGGCCGGACCCACTCGGGCTTCTTGCCCAGCACCGGATCGGCGCCGTTCGCGGCGTGACGGTTGTAGACCTCGACGGTGGCCTGCAGGACTCCGGCGGGGAACCCGATCTCGGCCTCCAGCTCTTCCACGGTTTCCGCAACCCAGGTCGGCGGTTGGGCTCGCATCGCCGCGGACGAGGAGACGGTGCCCTGCGCCTGTTCCAGAGCGGATTCGTCGATGATCAGGAATGCCTCGTTGTGCTGGCGGCTCAGAGTGGCCTGGCCGATATGGCTGGGGTAGGAGTCCTCGGGGATGTAGCGCTGACCGCGTCCGTTGACCAGGATGCCCCGGACCATCAGTTGCGGATCAGCGAAAATCGCGACCTCGATCGCATCCATGTGAGCGACCCGAGCGCCGAGTGCCTGCGCGACGCGGATACCGATCCCGTCGTGCTCCTCGATTGCCGCCGCGGGCCGGTTGACCAGCAGCGGGGTGTATTCCTCGATCATTTCCTGGTTGTAGGCGAAACTGCCGGTGGCCAGGACCACGCCTCGACGCGCCCGCACATGTACCTGCTTGCCGTACCGCTTGGCGACGACCCCGGCGACCTTCCCGGAAGCGTCGACGATCAGGCGCTGCAGCCGCATGTCGTATTCGGCACGCACACCCAAGGACTCGGCCGTGTCGGTGAGCGGTTTCATGAGCATGTAGCCGCCGCCCTTCTCCCCGGTGTGCTTGTCCGCCATCTGCGGGAGGTGACCGCGCGGCGCCGGGGTGGCGATCGTGTTGTACGGTGCGGCGTTCTCACCCCCGGAATACATCAGGCCCTGGTCGGCGGGCGGCTCCCAGCCGGGTTCGCCCCAGAATTCTTCCTTGAACGGGACACCCTGTGCGACAAGCCAATCGAAGTGTTCCACACTGCCCTGGCAATAGTCGTGAACCTTGGCGACATCGATGCCCGGTCCGAGCGCTGCCGTCATGTATTTTTCCATGTTCTCGGGGGAGTCCTCGAAGCCGAGCGCCTGCTGCAAGGCGGTGCCTCCACCGAGGTAGATGAATCCGCCCGACAGTGCCGCGGCACCACCCCAGCCGCCGGTGCGCTCCAGCACCAGGACATCGGCGCCGCCGCGGGCCGCTTCGATCGCCGCGCTGACGCCCGCCACCCCGTAGCCGACGACGACCACGTCGGCCTCGTAATCCCAGGTGCTGATCCTGCTCACCTGCTCGGGGCGAACATTGCCTGCATCCGACATCATTGTCTCCTTTTCGTCGACACCGACCGTGTCCGAGGTCCGATGCGACCTCTGTTGCGGAACCACTGGTGGTGCGCTGTGTTGAGCGGCCATTCGGGCGCGGCGGACCGGACGGCCTAGGCGCAACCCACTGCTATCGGGGCGGCTGCCGCATCGGTGACAACCGGACCGGACACGGCGCAGAAGCTGTGACAGACCCGGTCCTTCACAATGTTTTCCGGGCACTCGGGGTCGAACCAGCGGTCGACGAGGGCCCAGTGCACGGGGTGGTTCATGTACTGGCCGAGCAGTGCGTCGAGATCGGTGAATTCCTGCTCCCACACGTGCGTCCAGGTGGTGGCGCCGGCGGCGTGGAGTACGGGACTGAGCTGCCAGGCCCGCATGCCCGGCAGATGTTCGGGCATCTGCAGCACGGCGTGTTCGAAGCGGCGTAGCTCGTGCCGGGGGGCCGAATCGTCGACTCGGAGCAGGAGCGTCCGATAGACGGCGGGAGTGTTCGCCGTATCGCGCCTGCCCGCGCGGGAGCCGCCGACGTATTCGGCACAGTCGGCTCGCCGGATGGCGGGCCCGCCGGTGGCGGCGTCGATGGGTCCGCGCTGCCGAGTCCATTCTTCCTCGGACTCGAAGTGGAAGTGGGCCAGGATATCGCCGCCGTTGCGGGCACCGGGCAGGGTCGGCGCGACCAGGCTGTGCCGTGCCGATTCCGCGGCAGCGGCGATATCGCGAACCACTGCTGCGGTGCTCGCCTCATCGCGGGGGTCGGTCAGATGGAGGAGACGGGTGACCTTATACATCGCACAGTCCTTCCACGGCGTCGGCGGCCGCGGCCATCGATCGGGTGCGCTCGATGATCATGGGTGAGACCGAGTCCCACCATTGCGCGGGCCCGGGGTCGTGGCGGCCCTTGACAGCTGCGGCCCACCACTCGCGAGGCCCGTCGACGGTCCAGGTGATGGTGAGGGTGTTGGGCTCGGAATCGATCCAGGCGGGCGGGCTGACCAGGACCCGTTCGAGGGTGAGGCCGCGCTCGCGGGCGCCGGGTGCATATTCGTCGAGGTAGGCGTCGATGAATGCGCGTGCACGACCTGGTTCGAGCACTATCCGGTCGATGATGTAGATGGTGCTGTCGCTCATGTCGATCAAGGTATGTGGCGCGGCGCCGAGCGCCGGACGATCTTCCCGGCAGCCGGGAACGACACCGCACCGCCGCCGTGAGTTCCAGTGATCGGGATCACGCACAGTGGTGCGCGCCATAGTGACCTATCGTTGGCCGGTCAGGACTTCTGGTCCGGTCGGCGACGTGATGAGTTGCGCACGTTGCAGTTCCACCGGCATCGAGCACGCGGAGCAGGTAGTGGTCACCGACACGCCGTCTCGGACGTCGTCGCGCCGTGTCCTGGCACGGGGACGGTGTGCCGACCGCGCCTCCACCGCGAACAGCGGTAGCGCCCGTGCCGGTCCGCGGTCGACAAGGAGATAACCATGCCTGTTCCCGATACCGACGTTCGCGTCATCGAATCGGCCCCGCCGCCTGCCCGCTATGCCCGTGGCTGGCACTGTCTCGGGCTGTCGGACGAATTCCGCGACGGAGAGCCGCATGCCGTCGAGGCGTTCGGCACGAAACTCGTCGTGTTCGCCGACAGTGCCGGTGCACTGAACGTGCTCAACGCATACTGCCCGCATATGGGCGGAGATCTCACGCAGGGAACGGTCAAGGGCGATGCATTGGCGTGTCCGTTCCACGACTGGCGCTGGTCGGGTAACGGGCGATGCGCGAGCATTCCGTACGCCAGGCGAGTCCCGCCGCTGGCGCGCACCAAGTCGTGGACGACGCTCGAACGCAATGGTCAGCTGTTCATCTGGCACGACCCGCAGGGCAACCCGCCGCCGCCGGAGGTGGTGATCCCCGAGATCGCCGGGTACGAGCAGGGCGAGTGGACGCCGTTCACCTGGAGCCGGTTGACGATCGAAGGCTCACATTGCCGCGAAATCGTGGACAACGTAGTGGATATGGCGCACTTCTTCTACATTCACTACTCGTTCCCGGTGTATTTCAAAAACGTGTTCGAAGGCCATATCGCCAGTCAGCACATGAACAGCAAGCCTCGTGCCGACGTGGACCTCGGTACGAACTACTCGCGGGAAAAGGAGTCCGTCGGCCGGTCCGAGGCCGCCTATTACGGCCCGTCCTACATGATCGATTATCTGTGGAACCAATCTCCCGTCGGTGAGATCGAGACCGCTCTGATCAACTGTCACTATCCCGTGTCGCCCACCAGTTTCGTCCTGCAGTGGGGTGCCGCGGTGAAAAAGCCCGCACAGCTGACCGAAGAGCAGGCGCTGGAGCTGGCGCACAACTTCACCCGAGGGGTCGAACTCGGTTTCGTTCAGGACGTGGAGATCTGGCGCAACAAGACCAAGATCGACAACCCGCTGCTGTGCGAGGAGGACGGGCCGGTGTATCAGCTGCGCCGGTGGTACGAACAGTTCTACGTCGACGTGGAGGACGTGACTCCGGAGATGACACAGCGGTTCGAGTTCGAGATCGACACCGAACGAGCGATCGGCTTCTGGCAGCGGGAAGTCGACGACAATCTCGCGGCCGGCCGGTTCGTCACCTCGGACCCGCGCATCGAAGCGTTCCAGGCCGATGCGCAGCCGACCGAAGTCGGTGCGCCGCACTGATGTCGATGTCGTCCCTGCCGTTCCGGTCGACCCGGAACGGCAGGTGAATCCGTCCTCAGGAGTGAATATGCAGCCACTGTCCTGTCGAGTATGCGGTAACCGGGTACTGGTCGAGAAGAACAGCCTGGCGCACACCTCGGTTCAGTGGACCGAGAGCCTGCGGTGCGTGGAATTCGCACCGGCGGCGGATCTGACCGCGCGGGCCTTACGTCCGACCTGCGCGAAAATGCGGGAGTCGATCGAAACCGCTGTCCGGGAAGGGCGCATCGATATCGGGTCCGATCAACGCTGAGGCCGGTCGGTCACCGCGGCCGGGCACATTTACCCGAAACCTCCCGTTGATCGGGAAATGACGCTCGAAGCCGTATCGCTCTCCTCTTACCATCCCACCGTGACTTCCGGTTACATGAGAGGAGATTCCATGCCCGGTCCTCGCTTTGCGTTCACCAAACTTCTGGTGAACGACCTCCCGGCTCAATTCGACTTCTATTCGAAGGTTTTCGGTCGGACGGAACGGACCAGATACGAGTTCGACGACCGTCCCGACCCGCTCGCCGAGATCATCATGACCTCTCCGGACGGGACCGAGCAGTCCCTGGTGCTGTTGCACTACAAAGGGGTGCCCGCGCCTGCCCCGGGTTCAGCGGTGATCGGTTTCCAGGTGCACGGCCTCGACGAGATCGTGCAGCGGGCGGAGAACGCCGGTGCCACGGTCACCGAACCACCTACGACGATGGCCGATATCGGTATTCGCGTCGCCTTCGTCACGGACCCGGAAGGGCACGTCCTGGAACTCTTCGAACAGCTGTGACAAGCGGTTTCGGCGCAGCCCGGCCCACCGGCGGCGTCGAGATCGACGAAAGAAGGTAAACCATGAGCGCAACTCTTCCGGCCTCCGGTCGCCATCCGCTCACCCCGGTCGCCCCGCCCCGTGTCGTCGCGGACCTCTACTCGAGTGCCGAGTTGGCCGCGTTGTTCGGCGTGATCGCCGACCACGGTCCGTGGCCGCTGGTCCTGGCCCATCACTTCGCCTCGACCGAGGAGTATCTGGCCGTTTCCGGTGGGGCCCAACGCAAACCGGATGCGAAACTCTCGGATTTCGCTGCGCCGGTGTTCCGTGGCTATCTGGCGAAGGAGGGCGTGGCCTTTTACGACGAGATCCGCGATATCTATCTGAGCCGGAGGCTGCTCGAGCATGCCAAGAGCGTGCACGGTGCTCGCTACGGTATGGCCCACCACATGCTGTTCAATATGGCGGTCCCGTCACATAGTTTCGACGCGGGACATTTCGACAGCGGCAACTGGCGCGGAATGAGTTCGGTGGACACTCCGATCTGGTTGCTCAGTGTGATGGCGAAATCGGGGCTGTTCGACGCGTGGGAGGTGAAGACCTCGCAGGTGATCACCTATTTCTACGATTCCGATCTGGACGGTGGGTTCACCTATTGGCCCGACGGTCCCGACCGCGAACCGCAACGGCTGGCGGCGCCGTTCTGGAATACCGCGGTGCTGTCCGACAATTCGAAGATGTACCACCGGCGCGAGGGCAACGGACCGCGCGAGCGCCGCGATATGCCCGAGCTGGAAATGCATACCCGCCTGCACGGTGAGAACGGCCGGTGGGTAGTAGGCAACGGCGAGCAGGAAATCGGCCGATACACCGACGGTGACGTCCGGACGCTGTTCCACTACACGGCGCTGGTCTTCGACGATCGGCGTGCTGCCGATCGCTACCTCGACCACACCGACGACCTCACCGCCGCAAAGGTTTTCGATATCCTGGGCGACGACCTGCGCCGCCGCGGTATCACGTTCGATTTCCCGACGGACCCGATAACCGATCCCGATTTCATCGCGCTGCTCACCGCCACCTACGCGATGGCACCGGCCGGATACCCGGCACAAGCCCCGCTCGACATCAATTGAGTCGACCCGGCATGCAGCCTCGCCCGGGGTACCGCAACGAGATCCCCGGCGCAGCGCCTGCGCGACCTTCCCGATGCTGACAAAGGAGTCGGTCGTTGAGAATTCGTCATCGTGTGACGGCCGCCCTGTGCGCGGGCGCAGTCATCGCGCTACTGCTCACCGCCTGTGCGGGCGTGGCTACCGTGGAGCGGAGGCCGGCTGGAGAACCGCGCCGCGGCGGGACGCTGGCGTTCGCATGGAACACCGAGGCCCAATCCGTTGATCCGGTGACCTGCGCAATCGGCATCGGCGTCGGTCCCTGCCAGGCGATCTACGGTGCGCTGCTCTATTACGACCCCGGCTCTCGAAAAGTCGTTCCCGGCATGGCGGAATCGTTCACCAGCGAGGACGGCAAGGTATGGATGCTGAAGCTGCGTCCGGAAGTGGGGTTCACCGACGGCACTCCGTTCGACGCCGCGGCCGTGGCGTTCAATTGGCAGCGTGCACTGGACCCGAGCAAACTCTCCCCGAGCAGGGCCGCAGCGCAGTCGATCACCTGGCAGGTCGTCGACGCGACAACCTTGCGGGTCACTGCCGACGAGGTGAATTACCAACTCCCGTACCAACTCACCGAATCCCTGGCTTTCGTCGGTTCACCCGCGGCCATCCGACGGAAGGGTGCGGATTTCGCGACCGAGCCGGTCGGCGCCGGCCCCTTCGTGTTCCGGTCCTGGGCCCGTGGCACCGAAATGGTTCTCGAGCGTAACGCCGGCTACTGGGACAGCCCGCGACCGTACGTGGACCGGTTCGTATACAAGACGATCCCGGCAGACGACCAGCGCTACAACGCTTTACAGGCCGGCGAAGTGGACGTGATGGCAGTGGTCAGCGACAAATATGCCGAGCGTGGCCGATCAGCCGGACTGGAAGTCGTGCAGTACCCCCAGCTCGGCGGAAACGGTGTGCGCTTGAACAGCCGGGGAACCCTCGCCGATTCCGATCTGCGTACCGCCATCGGGAAGCTGATCGACAACGAACAGATCCGGGCGGCTGCTTTCCCCGGTGAACCGGGCGCCGAATACTTCGTCGCCGAGGACCAACCGCTTTTCGACGAAGCCGCGAAATGGCCCGCGAAGGATGTCGCCGGTGCACAGCGCCTCGTCGACGGTTACCGCGCCCGACACGGTGACGACAAGGTGGTGCTGTCGTATGTCACCACTGCGGGCAGCCCGGTGCTCACCCGGGTCGCCGAAGTGCTCCAGGCGCAAATCCAGCAGGTCGACGGTCTCGAGCTCGAGATCAAAGCACTCGACGGCGCCGGGTATGCGAGCGCATTGGTGTCGGGAAACTTCGACCTGATCCTGTCCTCCCTCGGCGGCGCACACCCGGAGAATTTGTACCGGGTGTTCCACACGAACGGAGCGGGCAACTCGGCGAAGTATTCGAACCCGACGGTCGACAAGGCGCTGGAGCGGGCACACACCTCCAACGATCCGGCTGTCGTCGACGACGCCTACCGGACGGCGATCCGGGAATTGGTTGCTACCAATGCCTATCGGTACTGGCGGCCGGCCGTGACGAGCTTGATCCTCCGCGCAGACGTATACGGCGTCGAACCGGCGTACCAGTACTGGATGCGCCCTGATCTGGCGTGGATACAGGAATGAGGTACGCCATGAACGCCTGTGCACCTGGCATTCGGCAGCATCGGTGGGCGGACCGGTGACAGGACGTGTGCTCGTCGTCTACCTCGCGAAATTGGTCGCCGTGCTGGCCCTGGTCAGCATCGTGACCTTCCTGCTGCTCGAAATGATCCCGGGCGACCCTCTGGCCACCTTGCTGCCCGAGGGCGCCACCCCGGAGATGCGTGCCGCGGCGGCGGAGCGGTTCGGCCTCGACGGCCCGCTGCTGCAGCGGTATTTCGAATGGCTCGGTGCCGCTCTGCAGGGGGACCTCGGGCGTTCGATGCAGTCACAGCTTCCGGTCACCGATGCCATTCTCGACCGATTGCCGGTAACCCTCGAGCTTGCCGGTCTATCGATACTCGTCGCGCTGGTGGTCGCCGTGCCCGTCGGTGTCTGGGCCGGGTACCGCCCGGGCGGTGTGGCCGACCGAATCACCACCGTCCTGTGCTCGGTGACACTGTCGATTCCCAGCTTCCTGCTCGGCGTCCTGCTCGTTTTCGTGTTCGCGGTCTCGATGCAAGCCTTGCCGGTGATCGGATGGACGCCACTGTCGCAGGGGCTGGGCCTGCACGTGCGCGGCCTGATACTGCCGGTGGCAACGCTCGCTTCCATCGAAGCCGTCGCCTTCATCCGCCTGCTGCGCAACGATATGGTCGCGACCTTGCAGCAGGACTTCGTCCTGTCGGCGCGGGCGCGTGGTATTCCCACTCGCCGGATCCTGTTCGTGCATGCGTTGCGCCCGTCGGCGTTCTCGCTGCTCACTGTGCTCGGTGTATCGATGGGCCGGTTGATCGGTGGGACGGTGATCGTCGAATCGCTGTTCGCACTGCCCGGACTGGGATCCCTCGTCCTCACCGCAATCAACTCCCGGGACTATCTGCTGGTGCAGGGCATCGTCCTGGTGGTTGCGGTGGGCTATGTCCTGATCAACGCGGTGGTCGACATGGCCTATCCCTTGCTCGATCCGAGAGTGAGATCCTCATGAGCACACCCCTCGAAAAGCCGGCACCTGCCCTGCCTGTGGCACCGGAAACACTGCCCGATTCGGCGGCCGGCGGGACCACCGTTCGCCGTGCTCGCGGCACTGTCGGTGCTCGATGCGGAGCCCTCTGGCTGATCGCGATCACCGTCGCGGCCGTCGCGGCGCCGGTGCTGCCGCTGCCGGATCCGAGCACGATCACCGATCAGTACTCGATCCCGCCTTTCCGGCAGGCCGCGCATGTGCTCGGCACCGATCCGCTCGGGCGCGATCTGTTGAGCCGAGTCGTCCACGGTGCGCAGATCTCCCTGGCTGTGGCAGTCGGCGCGACGCTGCTCGCCCTCGTGGTCGGCACCGCGCTCGGACTGGCCGCGGGGTTCTTCCGCGGCAGGGTGGATATCGCTTTCGATGTCGGCTCCAACACCGTGCTGGCGTTTCCGCCGTTGATTCTGCTCATCGCCCTGGTTGCGGTCATGGAGCCCAATATCGGCACTCTGACGGTGGGGCTCGGTCTGGTCGGCATGCCGACGTTTGCGCGGATCGCGCGGGCGAACACCATCGCGTTCGCCGGCCGGGATTTCGTCACCGCGTCGAAATCGCTGGGCGCCGGCACATTTCGTATCCTCGTGCGAGAAATACTTCCCAACGTCGCGCTTCCGGTGTTCTCGTTCGCGATCGTCGTCGCGGCGACGCTGGTGGTGGCCGAGGGATCGCTCAGCTTCCTCGGTCTCGGTGTGCCCCCACCCACACCGAGCTGGGGCGGCATGATCGCGGCCGAGCGGGAAAGTCTGTACGAAGCCCCCTATCTGGTGCTCGTACCCGGGATGTTCTTCTTCCTGACCGTCCTTTCGCTCAATATGACCGGTGACTGGGTGCGTGACCGCATCGGACGGGAGTCGGCGCTGTGACCGCTGCTGACAAGGTCGAGTCTTCCTCGGTGCCCGCGGCACCGGGACCGGGGAAGCAAGTCCGGACACCTTCTCTCGAAGTCACCGATCTGCGGGTGTGGTTCGATACCCCACGCGGCATGGTCCGCGCGGTCGACGGGATCGATGTGTCGGTGCCGGCGGGGACGACGCTCGGCATCGTCGGGGAGTCGGGGTCCGGTAAATCGGTGCTCGCCCGGGCGGTGATGAACATTCTGCCGCGCAACAGCTCGATTCGTCCCGGCTCCAGGATCGAGATCGACGGACGCGATACCGCCGCCCTCTCTCGTGCCGAAGCACGCGCCCTCTGGGGTTCCCGGGTCGCCATGGTGTTCCAGGACCCCATGACCTCGCTGACTCCCGTGCTGACCATCGGTGCGCAGCTCGCCGAGACGTTGCGCCGCCATCTGCCGCTGTCCCGGGCCGAAGCGGCGCAGCGCGGGGAGGAGTTGCTCACCTCGGTGGGGATTCCGGACGCGCGCAAGCGGCTCCGCCAATATCCGCACAATCTCTCCGGTGGTATGCGCCAACGCGTGGTCATCGCCTTGGCGCTCGCCTGTTCTCCGCAACTGCTGATCGCCGACGAACCCACTACCGCGCTCGATGTGACGGTGCAACACCAGATCCTGACCCTGCTGGCCCGGCTGCAGCGGGAGAACGGGATGGCCATGGTGCTCATCACCCACGATCTCGGCGTCGTGGCCGGGCGCACCGACGAGATTGCGGTGATGTATGCGGGGCGGGTCGTCGAACAGGCACCGACCGAGGAACTGTTTCGCACGACGCGGCATCCGTACACGCAGGCGTTGCTCCGGTCCATTCCACGCCTGGCCGCACCCAGCCACACCAGGCTGGAAGCTGTCCCCGGGCGACCGCCCACCATCATCGACCCGCCGCCCGGCTGTGCGTTCGCACCGCGCTGCCGGTACGCCCGGCCACGATGCCTGTCCGAAACCCCGCAGCTGATCGGTGCAGCGCACAGCCGTCACCGCTTCGCCTGTTTCCATCCCGTAGGAACGCCGGCGGGTGAGGAAGCGCTTACCGCCAATCTGGCAGCAGGCGCCTCGGCCGCCGGACTGCCGGTGAACTCCAGGAGTGTGCACTGATATGGCCGGTACCGGAACTGCCCATCTCCGTGACGACGACCCCGAGGTGGTCCTGCGTGTGCAGGATCTCGTGGTCGAATACCCTACGGCCCACTCGGGCAAGGTTCACGCCGTGTCGAACGTGAGTCTGGACATCCGGCGGGGGGAAACACTCGGCCTGGTCGGCGAATCCGGCTGCGGCAAGTCGACTCTCGCCAAGGCTGTCATGCAGCTCCCGGCTCCCACTTCGGGGCGGGTGCTGTTCGAGGGTGACGATCTCACCACCAAGTCGGGGCGTAGGTTGCGCTCGGCACGGCGCCCGATCCAGATGATCTTCCAGGATCCCGTCTCGTCGTTGAATCCACTACGGAAAGTGCGCCATATCGTCGCGGAGGGATTGGAAGTCGCCGGCGGTCACAGCAGAACCCGGCGTGCGGAGTTGGTCGACACGATGCTCGAGGCGGTGGGCCTCGATCCGGCCGCTGTCGGTGACCGAAAGCCACACGAATTCTCCGGCGGCCAGTGCCAGCGCATCTCGATCGCCCGGGCGATGGTTCTCGAACCGGAGGTGGTGATCTGCGACGAGCCGGTCTCGGCCCTGGACGTCTCGGTGCAAGCCCAGATCCTGAATCTGCTCGAGGATATGAAGGCTCGCTACGATTTGACGCTGCTGTTCATCGCACACGACCTCGCGGTGGTGAAGAACATCAGTGATCGGGTGATCGTCATGTACCTAGGGAAGATCTGTGAGGTCGGCCCTCCCGACCTGCTCTATGCCCAGCCCGCCCACCCGTACACCGCGGCGTTGCTGTCCGCGGTGCCCGAGCCCGATCCCGAGATCGTGCCGGACGCCGCCGCGCTGTCCGGCGATCTACCCTCGCCGCACGACCCGCCGTCGGGCTGTCGGTTCCGCACCCGCTGTCCCCGCGCCGCCGCACTGTGCGCACGAGCAGAGCCGGAAATCCGCGAGATACGTCCGCAGCAGTACGTCGCCTGCCATTTCCCGGACGACGGTGTCCCGCTTGTTACCGACTGACCCGGCACAGCCTGCTTCGGGCACTGTCTCGTTGCCGGTGTCCGTGGGGTCGTCGCTCCTGCCGACCGAGGTGGGGTGGGGTGCGGGCACGGAGGACGAGGTTCCCGGCAGCCGGGAGCGAGGTCGCGCGGGGGGCGCGGCACCCCTTGTAAGCTCGGCGATCATGGACTCCGACGTCGATTCTTTCCCGAACCTCCCGGCCACCAGCTGGGCGGTGCTGGGAATGCTCGCCTTCGGTGAGGAATTGACCGGCAACGAATTGAAGAAATGGGCGGACTGGAGCATCGGGTTCTTCTATTGGAGTCCCTCGGTCAGCCAGATCTACGGCGAACTCAAGAAACTCGAGGATCTGTCGCTGGTGCGCTCGCGGCTGGTTTCCGAGGACGGGATGCGGAATCGCCGCCTCTACCGGATCACCGAGGAGGGCGTGCACGCGTTGCGGAACTGGTCCGCGCACGCCGATGTGGATATGCCGGTGCTCAAACACGGGGTGATGCTGCGGCTATGGATGGGGCATCTGCACGAGCCTGCGCAGCTCAAACGCATCGTGCGGGCCCATATCGAGAATCTTCGGATGCGGGCGGAGCGCGCCGGCCGGCACGCCGACCGGTCGGATCCCGAGCCGGGCTGGGCCTTTACCCAGATGAGTCTGCGGTGGTCGCAGCGCTACTTCGAAGCCGAGATCGAACTGGCCGAACAATTGCTCTCCGATATCGATACCGCGGCGGAGCATTATCGTGCGGCGGTCGTCACCGACGAATCCGGACTCCCGGTGCCGCGCCACCCCGGCAGCTGGCGCGCGGTCGGTGACGACGGGCCCGATCCGGCACGTTGAATCGGCGGATTCAGCCTTCCGCGAGTACCGACGGGGCCGTCGGCAGCGATCGAAGAATGTTGCGTCGCTGCAGAATCGGGGTAACGAACCGACCGGCATTGAGGCTGCGCACGATCGCGGCGGCCGCGAGCTGAACCGGCGTCGTCAACCGGCTGTCGAAGGACATGCGATTGAGCGGACCGCACACCGATATCGCGGTCGTTGCCTCGCCGACCTCGCCGACCGGTGCCGCGATACAGCCGAAACCGCTGGGCGCGCCATTGCGTTCGGTGGCGTACCCGAGTCGGCGGACCGGTTCGCCGCCGGGCTCGTCGTGACCGCGGTAGGCCAGTAGTGCCTTACCCAGCGCTGTCCGGTCCGCGGGCATGCGGCCCCCGACCCGGGTGGGGACCTGAGCGGCCAGCCGGCCACCGATCTTGTCCAGATACACCACGTCGTCACCGTCGAGAACCGCCAGGTGCACCACCATGCCGGTGGCGCGGTAGAGGTGATGCAGATGTTCGGCTGCCGCGGCGTGCACGCGATCCTGGTGCACCGCAAGCGAACCCAGCTCGACCAAGCGGAGGCCGAGTCGGTAGTAGCGGCCCTGTCGTTGGAGCCACCGCAGGTATACGAGCCGGTCGAGCATGCGGTGTGCCGAGGAGCGGGGGAGCCCGGTGCGGGCCACGATGTCGGTCAGACCGAGGCTTTCGTGTCCGTTGAAGGCGTCCAGGACCAGGGTCAGTCGGTCGAGGGTGTTGCTGGGCAGATTCGCGTCGTCCGCCTGCATCTCCTGAATCACGGTCATACTTGCTCCTCGTTGGCGGACATCGACGTTCTGACGTCGCTATTTCTTTTAGAAAATAGTGCCACACCGCGGCGCTCTTGTGAAGCGGGTCACGTACCGGTCCGCGAGTGTGTGCCGGTGGGCTTCGCGAGCGATGTTCCCGGTGAACGGGAAACGCCCGGAGCGTGCGGCCCGTCGGTCCGCACATAATCGCCGCTGACATCAGATGTGATGCACATCATTCGAGGAGTCGGGTGTGCCGAGTACCACTCGGTGTGACTCCTTTTCGCCAGAAGGAGATTCCGGATTATGAAACGTGGCGGACGTGCTTGCCATCGGCGAGCCCTTGCCGGATTCAGCGCACTTGTCCTGCTGGGCGCGCTGGGAGCGACGGCGTGCAGCAGTGACAACGGATCGAACAACGACGCGGTCGCGGGAGCGGCGACGACCGTGTTGCCCGATGATCCCGCCACCGATGCGCCGGTGAAGGTCGGCTTCATCTCGACCGAGGGCGGCGCGGTGGTCTCGCTCCCTGAGATGCGCGAGGGTGCGCAGGCCGCGGTCGAGTACCTGAACAAGAACGGGGGTGGGCTCGCCGGGCACTCGGTCGACCTGGTGGTCTGCAAGCAGCAGGAGGAGCCGACCTCGGCAACCAAGTGCGCCAACGAATTGGTGGAGCAGAAGGTGGCTGCGGTGTTGTCACCCGGCACCTCGCAGGGTGCGGTCATCGTGCCGATCGTCGCCGGCGCGGGGATTCCGTACATCACCCTCAACGGGGTGTCGCAAGTCGAGCTGACCTCGCCCGAATCGGCGTCGCTGTCGGCTGGGTTGCCGGGCACCGTCACCGCGATGGCCCAGGCCGCGAAGAAGGAGAACATGAAGTCCTTCACGCTGTTCGCCAGTGACGGCGGCGGGATCGGGGCGATGATCAACGCGATGGGCGCGCCCATCTTCCAGGCGGCCGGGGTCGAGTTGAAGGTGGTGCCGATCGCGCTCGGGGTGCCCGATCCCACGCCCCTGGTGACTTCGGGCCTGTCGAGCAAGCCCGACGGAGTCAGCGTGATCGCCGACGCCGCCACCTGTACCTCGGTGTACAAGGCGATTCAGACCACGGATCCCGAAGTCCGGAAGGTCTACATCCCGACCTGCCTCGATCCGGCGGTCACCGCCATCATCGGCATGGACGCGGTGCAGGGCAGTATCGGCATCACCGCGACCGACTACCTGTCCGATCGCCCGGATTCGGTGCTCTACCGCTCGGTGCTGCAACAGTACGCACCGAAGGCGAATGTGACCGGGGCGGCATCCTCGGGCTACCAGATCGTGATGGCGCTGGCCGGCGCCACCGCGAATATGCAGGGACAGGCCGATCCGGCCGGGATCGCCCAGGCGTTGAAGACCGCGAAGAACGTGGAGATGCCGGCCGGTGGTGGCGTGCGGTTCACCTGTGACGGCACCGCGGTGCCGCAGATGTCCTCGATCTGCTCGCGTCAGATGTTGATCGGCACGATCAACGACCAGGGTGTGCCGGTGGATCTGCAAGTGACCGGCTAGGTCCAGGGTAACAACGGGATTCGGCCAGAGGGATCGCTATGACTGACCATCTTTCCTACCTCGTGCTCGGCCTCGGCAACGGGGCCGTGTACGCGGCGATCGGGCTCGCGCTCGTCATGACGTTCAAAAGTTCCGGCGTCGTGAACTTCGCGACCGGTACCGTCGCGCTGTACACGGCCTATACCTACGCCTTGCTCCGCAAAGGCGAGTTGCTGGTGCCGATACCGGGACTGCCCGAGACGATCCATCTCGGCGGACCGCTCGGTGTCGGCCCGGCCATGGCGATCTCTCTGGTCTGCGCCGCCGTCCTCGGCGTGCTCTGCTATGTGCTGGTATTCCGGCCGATGCGCAGCGCGTCGGTGGTGGCGAAAGCCGTGGCCTCGATCGGCGTGATGATCGTGATCCAGGCGCTGATCGCCCAGCGCGTCGGCACCGGACTGGTCTCGGTCCAGCCGATCTTCGCGCTGGAGACGTTCCATATCGGCGACCGCATCGTGCCTGCCGACCGGATCTGGCTCGCCGTCTCGATCATCGCCATCGCGATCGTGGCCACCGTCGTATTCCGCTGCACCCGTTTCGGTGTCGCCACCGAGGCAGCCGCGGAGTCGGAGAAGGGGGCGTATCTGACGGGTCTGTCCCCGGATCGTCTGGCGTTCAGCAACTGGGCACTGTCGTCGGTGGTCGCGGGTCTCGGCGGCATTCTGATCGCACCGCTGGTGGCGCTGAATCCGGTGGCCTATTCGATGTTCATCGTGCCTGCGCTCGCGGCCACTCTGGTCGGCAATTTCGGTTCGATCTGGCTGACGGTGCTGGCCGGGATCGTGATCGGCGCCCTGCAGGCCGAGGCTACCAACCTGCAGGGCCGCTACGACTGGATGCCGGATGCCGGTACTGCCGAGGCGATTTCGTTGCTGTTGATCCTGGGCTTCCTGGTGGTGCGGGGACGTCCGCTGCCCGATCGCGGCAGTGTGGTGCGCAAGGCGCTCGGCCGGGCGCCGCGACCGGACCACATCGCGATTCCCGCGGTCCTCGCCCTGGCGGTGGCGGTGGTGGCCCTGATCGCGACATCCGGCAGCTATCGTGCGGCCGTCGTCAGCAGTGTCATCTTCGGTGTACTCGCGCTGTCGCAGGTGGTGGTCACCGGCTACGCCGGTCAGATTTCCCTGGCTCAGCTCACCCTCGCGGGAGTGTCGGCGTACGCGTTGAGCGTGCTGAATCAGCATCTGGGCGTGCCGTTTCCGTTCGCGCCGATCCTGGCGGCACTGTTCGCGACCGTGGTCGGCGTCGTCGTCGGATTGCCGGCACTGCGGGTGCGCGGGCTGCCACTCACCGTGGTGACCCTGGCGCTGGCAGTGTTCGTGGAGGCATTCTGGTTCCGCAACCCGGGCCTCAACGGCGGCGTGGCGGGCGCCCCGATCGATACCCCGCGCCTGTTCGGGATCGATCTCGGAATCGGTGCGGGACACGCGTATCCGCGGATCGCGTTCGGTCTGCTGTGTCTGTTCGTACTCACCGTGGTCGGTCTCGGTGTCGCCGGGCTGCGCCGTAGCAGCCTCGGCACCGACATGCTCGCGGTGCGGGCCAACGAGCGCTCCGCGGCCGCCGCGGGAATCGATGTGCCGCGGACCAAATTGATCACCTTCGCGATCGGTGCCTTCATCGCCGGTCTGTCGGGAGCGCTGCTCGGATATCAGCAGACACTCGCGACACCGGAACCGTTCGCGGTATTCGCGGGCATCGGGCTGTTCGCCATCATGTACGTCGCCGGCGTCACCTCGATCACCGGCGCGATTCTGGCCGGTGTCATGGCCCCCGGCGGGGTGATCTACCTACTGGTCGATCGCTTCCTGCACCTCGGCGACTATTACGCGGTGCTCAGCGGGATCCTGCTCGTCGTCACGGTGATGACCAACCCCGACGGCATCGCGTCCCGTATACCCCGGGTGCCGTGGCCGGCGCTGCGGCGTACGGCGCCCGCGGCTGCCGAAGCCGGGGCGACCCACGTGCCGGCCGATGCAGCCACGGCCGCGACGGCATCGCAGCGCGCACCCGGCGTCGCCGTGCTGTCGGTCCGGGGCGTCAGCGTGACCTACGGTGCGGTAGCCGCGGTCTCGGACGTGACCTTCGATATTTTTCCCGGGGAGATCGTCGGGCTCATCGGACCCAACGGCGCCGGAAAAACCAGCGTCATCGACGCGATCACCGGCTTCGCCGCCGCGACCGGGGCGATCACACTGGACGGCGCGGCGATCGCCGGTGCGCCACCGCACACGCGCAGCCGAGCGGGTCTCGGACGCAGCTTTCAGGACGTGGAACTCTACGACGACCTCTCCGTCGCCGAGAACGTCCGAGTCGGAGCCGCTCGGTCGAAGTCGACACTGCCGGTGTCGCAGCGCGTGTCGCGAGTGCTGGCAGTGCTCGGGCTGAGCGATATGGCCGAGGTCACGGCAGCGTCGCTCTCACAGGGACAGCGTCAACTGGTTTCGGTGGCCCGGGTGGTCGCAGCCGCACCCGTGGTGGCGTTGCTCGACGAACCCGCGGCCGGTCTGGACAACAACGAAAGCCGATGGCTCGGAGACAAACTCCGTTCGGTGCGCGACGACGGCACCGCAATTCTGCTGGTCGACCACGATATGGAGTTGGTGCTCAACGTCTGCGACCGGGTGATCGTGCTCGATCTCGGACAGGTCATCGCCACTGGAACGCCCGAATCGATCAGGGCCGATCCGGAGGTACTGCGCGCCTATCTCGGCGTCTCCGCCGATACCGACCCCGACACATCCCGCGCCGGCGCGCACACCGGCGCCCTCACCATCCCGGAGGCATAGCCGTGACCACTGTGCTGGAATGCCGCGAGCTCAGCGCCGGCTACTTCGAGCGGCGACCGTGCGTGCGCGGCGTCGATATGACCTTGCGAGCCGGTGAGATCACCTGCCTGCTCGGGCCGAACGGTGCGGGCAAGACCACGTTGCTGTCGGCTCTGGCCGGATTGCTGCCCCGCTCGGGCGGTACGGTCCGCGTCGACGGACACGATCTCCCCGGGGGCCGCCCGCGTGCCGCGGTGCGCGCGGGAATGGTTCTGGTGCCCGATGACCGCGCCTTGTTCCGGCAACTGAGCACCAGGCAGAATCTGCAGCTCGCGATCACCGACCGGCGGCGCCGGCGCGGTGGGGTGGCGCAGGTGCTCGAATACTTTCCGGCTCTGGAAAAGCGGCTGTCGGTCGAGGCCGGCCGACTCTCGGGCGGCGAGCAGCAGATGCTGGCCATCGGCCGTGCGATCCTGCAGCGGCCTACAGTGTTGCTCATCGACGAGTTGAGTATGGGACTGGCGCCTGTCGTCGTCGGTGAAATCCTCGATGTCCTACGCCGTCTCGCGACCGATGGGATGTCGGTGCTGCTGGTGGAGCAACACGTGCATCTGGCGCTCGGCGTTGCCGACAACGCCACGATTCTGGTGCACGGGACAGTGGCCGACTCCGCGACCGCTGCTGCGTTGCGGGATGATCCGCGCCGCGTCGAGATCGCCTATCTCGGTGCGGTCGTGGACGGTCCGGTACCGGAATCCGTGGATTCGACGCATGGCCACTCATAGACCCTCCCATTGAATGGGAGGGTAGCGACCAGGCCCTATTACGCAAACCTATCGTCTCGACATGCCGCGAACGTGTGACCCAGTTCACCACTGGGAATCGAGCTCCGGGGCCTGGTCGGAGCACCGCCCCCGGGGTCGGTGCCGGTCGTGGCGTACACGTGCCGGGCTGTGAACAAGCCACGGCCGTCACCATTTACGTCCTTATCACTGTTGCTGGAGGGCCCGCATCATGACCAATCCCGTCGACACCGTGGCCGCCGCCGTCGCTGCGGCCGCAGCCCCGACCCACGAGGCCCGAAAGATCTCGACCGGATACTCCTGGCCGGAGTGCCCGCGGTGGCACGAGGGCACCTTCTGGTTCTCGGATATGTACACCGGAACCCTGAAGACGCTCGACGCGGACGGCAACGCCACCGTTGTCGTCGATGCCACCGCACGCGCCGCGGATACCGACGTCCCGATCGTGCTGGGCGGGTTCGGCTGGCTTCCGGACGGTCGCCTGATCGTGGTGTCCATGCACGAGCAGTTGGTGCTGGTCCACAGCGGAGGTGGCCCCGGTGATCTGTCGGTGTACGCCGATATCTCCGAACACTGCCTGGCGGCGGCCAACGATATGGTGGTCGACGCGGACGGCCGCGCCTACATCACTCAGCTCGGGTTCGATCTGTTCAGCGGTGCCGAACCCGTACCGTCCCCGCTGATCGTGGTGGAACCCGGCGGGGCCGTGAGTACGCCGGAAAAGGTCGGACCGCTGTTGTGTGGCAACGGCATTGCGATCAGCGCCGACGGAACCCGGGTCTACGTCGCCGAGGTGATGGCCTTCAAGATCACTGTGATCGACCGGGCATCCGACGGCACACTGTCCTTTCCGCGCGAGTTCGCCACCTGTCCGTTCATGCCGGACGGAATCGGCCTGGATGCCGAAGGCGGCGTCTGGGCGGCCATGCCCGGCGGCGGATACGTCGCGCGATTCACCGAGCAGGGCCTGACCGACGCGGTGCCGTTGCCGCTGGAGAACGGTGTCGCCTCGGCCTGCCTGCTCGGCGGCCCCGACCGCAGCACCCTCTACCTGACTGCCGGTTACGAGGTCTTCGACTTCGAGAAGTCCGCTCGCGAAGCGCTCGGCGGCATCTGGGTCGCGGACGTGCCGCAGCGCGGCGGCGACACCCGTCCCTGACCGCCGGCGAACCCTCCGACCTCTAGGAAAAGACAATGGCAACACTGGATTACAGTGATCGAATCATCGTGGTGACCGGCGCCGGTCGCGGAATCGGACGGGCACATGCGCTGTTGCTCGCCGCCCGCGGCGCCGCTGTCGTGGTCGGCGATCTCGGTGCGAATATCGACGGCTCCGGCGTCGACGGTGACGATCCGGCCACCCAGGTGGTCGGCGAGATCACCGCAGCCGGCGGCAAGGCGGTGGCGTGTACGGCGGATGTGTCGACCGAGGACGGCGCCCGTGCCTTGGTCGAGGCGGCGATCTCGACCTTCGGAGGACTGACCGGCGTGGTGAACAATGCCGGCATCGTGCGCACCGCGCCGTTCTCCGAGGTGCCCGACGAGGAGTATCAGCGTCATCTCGACGTCCACTATTTCGGCGCGCTGCGGGTGTGCCGGGCCGCGTGGCCGCATCTGCTGCAGGCCGAGTCCCCACGCATCGTGAACACGATTTCGCAAGCGATGCTGGGGAATCCGGGCATGGCGCACTACGGCGGATCCAAGGGGGCGGTCTTCGGGCTGACCCGCAACCTCGCCCTGGAGGGGATGGCGAGGGGGATCGCGGTGAACGCGATCGCACCCGGTGCGGGGACCCGCATGGCCGAAGCCGCGGCGGACACTCTGTCGCCGGAGGTGATGGAGTACATGCGCACCGCCCTGCTGCCCGAACACGTCGCTCCGGTCGTGGCGTATCTGCTGCACCCCAGCTGCACCGTCACCGGTGAGGTGTTCAACGTCGCCGGTGGGATCGTGAACCGTCTCGCACTGGTGAACACCGTCGGTATCCACGATCCGGAGCTGACCGTCGAGAGCGTCGCCGAACGGTTCGACCAGATCATGGCGATCACCCCCGATGCCGTCCCGCAGGTCGTCGCTCCGGCGCAACTGCCGGTGTCCTGATCCACCTTCGACAGCCCGACTGGAGCCCGAGTTCATGAGTACATCCGAAACGGTCGTGCCGACCGACTATCCGTTCGCACCGGTGCCGCCGGCCGACGCGATCGCCCGCTACCGTGCGATCGCCGCCGAACGTCCCATGACGAAGATGACCATGCCCTTCGGCGGTGACGTCTGGGTCATCCACCGCAACGCGGCTGCCCGGCAGATGCTGAGCGACCGGCGTTTCGTACGCGAACCGTTCCGCACCGGCGAACGGGTAGTGCCCTACTTCGTGGAGTTTCCCGACTTCCTGCGCACCACATTGCAATTCGAGGATCCGCCGCACCACACCAAGCTGCGCAAGCTGGTGCAGCGCTCGATCTCGCCCAAACGAGTGAAGGCGATGCGGGATTCGGCGGTGGAATTCGCCGACCACCTCATCGACGCGATGGTCAGCAAGGGCGCGCCGACGAATCTGGTGCAGGACTACGCGGTGGCGCTGCCGATCCAGATGCTGGCCAATCTGCTCGGAGTGCCGCCGGAGGACCGGCCCAAGTTCCAGAAGTGGAGTTCGGCGACGCTCGCTGTGGCGAATATGCCCGAAGACGAGGTCGTCGCCAACATGACCGAACTGGTCGTGTACATGATGGCGTTGATCGAGGAACGACGGAAGAACCCACGCGAGGACCTGCTCAGCGATCTGGCCAATGCCCGGGACAAGGATGACACCCTGACCGACGGCGAGATCCTGCCGATCGCGATGGTGTTGATCATCGGCGGATTCGACAACACGGCCAACTTCATGTGCGCCGGCGTCCTGTCACTGCTACGAAATCCCGGCCAGCTCGAAGTGTTCCTGCGGGATCCCGACGGAACGGCCCCGGCGGCGGTCGAGGAGATCCTGCGTCACGGCCGGATGGCGTTGGGGGGCGACGTTGCCGGTGGTGGCGGGCTGGTGCCCTATGTGGCCACCGAGGATGTGGAACTCGACGGTCAACTGGTCGCGCGGGGCGAGGCGGTCATGGTGGACCCGGCGGCGGTGGCCCACGACGGTGTCGCGGTCGAGCACGACGACGTGTTCGACATCAGCCGCAGCAACAACCCGCATCTGACATTGAGTTACGGCCTGCATCACTGCCTGGGAGCGCCGTTGGCGCGGATGGAGATGCAGGTCGGTCTGGCCGAGCTGTTCAAGCGACTGCCCGGATTGACGCTCGACGGTGAGGTGGTCGTCGACCAGGACAACCTCACCCAGCCGATCGTCGATCTACCGGTGACCTGGTAGGAGCGTGCCGATGCCGAAAGTGTTCTACACCCAGCCCGACGGCCAGGTGCGAGTCGTCGACGGCGCCGTGGGTGACTCGGTGATGTCGACCGCGGTCCGCAACGGGGTGAATGGCATCGTCGGGCAATGCGGCGGAACCCTGTCGTGCGCGACCTGCCACGTGTATCTCGACCCCGGTGAATTGGAGTACTTCGCCGAACCGTCCGAGGACGAGGACGAGATGCTGGACTGCACGGCCTCCGATCGCGAGGAGAACTCGCGGCTGTCGTGCCAGCTCACGTTGTCCGACGGTGTAGATCTGCACGTGACCATTCCCGACGAGCAGGTCTGAGGATGACCGAATCGCAGCAGCGTGCCGATGTGCCGGCGCCACCGCAGAGTATTGCGGTGGTCGGTGCCTCGCACGCCGGGGTGCAGCTGGCCGATCGCCTGCGCGCCGGGGGCTACACGGGTGAACTCACGTTGATCTCGGGCGAGCCGCAGCTGCCGTATCAGCGCCCGCCGCTGTCGAAGGCCTGGCTGAAGGGCGAGGTCACGGGCGATTCGGTGCTGTTGCGCGAGCCGGACTATTACCGCGATCAGAAGATCGAACTGCTCACCGGCGCCCGGGTGGCGAAGCTGGACCGCACCGCGGCCGGGGTGCGGGTGCGATACACCCACGACGGCGAAGAGGTGTCGCGGCAGTTCGACCGGTTGGTGCTCGCCACCGGCGCGCGTCCGCGGCGATTGCCGCTGCCCGGCGCCGACCATCCCGATGTGCTGATGCTGCGCGATCTCGACGACGCTCGTTCGCTCGCCGCGCGGATAGCGGCCGGGCCCGTCGCTGTCATCGGCGGCGGCTTCGTCGGCCTCGAGGTCGCAGCGACCGCGCGGGCACTGGGAGCCGAGGTGACTGTGATCGAGGCGGGAGAGCGGCTGCTGGCACGGGCGGTGGGCGCCGACACCGCCGCGGCCCTGCTTGCCGCGCACCGGACGATGGCGACCGACGTCGTGCTGGGAGTGCTGCCGGTATCCATCATCCAGCGCGACAACAGGCTTCACGCGGTGCAGCTCGCCGACGGCCGCGAGATCCCGGCCGCGACCGTCCTGATCGGCGTCGGGGCGCAGGCCCGCACCGAACTCGCCGAGCAGCTAGGACTGGACTGCGACGGCGGCATCGTGGTGGACCGGAACTGCCTGGCCTCGGACGGGTGGACCCTCGCCATCGGCGACTGCACCACCCACGTATCGGAGTCCGGTACTCGCTACCGGCTCGAATCGGTGGACAACGCGGTCGAACAGGCCAATGCCGCCGCCGCGACGCTGCTGGGTGACCCGTGCCCGCAGCGGCCCGCCCCATGGTTCTGGTCGGATCAGGGCGATCAGAAGTTGCAGATCGCCGGCCTCATCGATGGGCATACATCGATGCTGGTTCGCACCGATCCGCAGCGTCCGAATCGGCGGGTAGCGCTGCACTTCATCGACGATGCGCTGGTTGGCGCGGAATGCCTCAACTCCCCAGCGGAGTTCGTGGCATTGCGGTCGGCGCTGAGCCGCGGGCATCGGCCTGGACCGAAGGACCTGGCGGACACGGCCGTTCCGCTCAAAAAGCTTCTGGCTCCCATCCGGAGCTGAGGAAAGATCGCGATTGTTCGGAAATGTATTATGGCAAAGCTGATCTCGAGCCACGGCCGAGTGACGTCGCGGTTGCGCCACATCCGCATCGAAGCCGGTGCGTTGACGCTCGACTACCAGGCGAGCGCTGAGCAGGCACGCGACGTGGCGTGCGCGCTGACGCAACTGTCGTCGGATCTCATGGTCACCGTCGATGACGACGTGTGCTGTGATCTGCCGCGTTTGCCGTGCGCTGGATTGTGGTCCTGAGCGCCGTTTTGCCACTCGTCGGGAAGGCCGCCATCCGCCCGTAGCTCGGCGCCGGACGCGTCGAAACATCCCATCGCCGAGTAGTCCTCGGCGATGGGATATCTCCTGAACGCGGTCACACGGGCTGACCCAGCTTCGCCTCGGCAGCACCGTCACGGTCGCCGCTACTCACCAGCGGGCAGCGCGTGCCAGTGCCGGTGAAGATACTGGCCGCGCACAGGTTGCAATAGATGCACAGCGGACTTCTTCGACGACTCCACTCGGATCCGATTGATCAGATCCGGCTCCCGCAGCAGAGCCCGAGCCATCGCCACGAATTCGAACCCGTCGCGGATCGCGGTATCCATGCCCTCCAGGTCGGTGATTCCGCTGAGTAGCACCAGCGACATGTCCAACTCGTCGCGGAGCTGACGTGCGTAGTCACGGAAGTATACGGGCTCGTACGGGTAGTGCTCGAACACGAAGCGGTCGAACATCGTCATGCGCAATTTCACCAGACCGCTTTGGGTCTCGGCCATTTCGCGGATCGGCACATCGTCGCGGAATAGATGCATCGGGATGAGTAGCGAGGACCCGCCGGTCAGCTCCAGCGCGTCGACATGGCCGTCACTCTCCACCATCTGCGCGAAGACCAGGGACTTGTCGGCCCACAGGCCTCCGGGAACGCCGTCGGCGATGTTCATTTTCGCCAGCACCGCGATCTGTCCGTACGCTGCCTCGCGTACCGCCTGCAGAATCCGGCGGGCGAACTCGGCACGACGGTGGAGCGGTCCGCCCCAGGAGTCCTGGCGGCGGTCGATCTTCGGGCTGAGGAACGAGCCGACGAAACAGTTGTGGCCGAGATGGACCTCCACCGCGTCGAATCCCACCTCGATCGCGTACCGGGTCGCGCGGGCTTGACTGTCGATGATTCGCCGGATATCCGCTTCTGTCGCGGCGCTATCCAGGACGAATTCGGCCGCGTCGATGGGGCCGACGAGGGCAGACCGGTGGAGCGTGAGTTGGCGACCGGACTCGCGCACGTGACCGTTTTCGTTCACCAGCTTTCCGGACTTGTTCCGCGGATGGTGTGTGTCATTCGGCACCGATGCGCGGACCGCCAGGCCAGTACGCCATGAGTTCGGTGGGGGTGTGGGGCGCCCGATAGATGCCGTGGAGGACTTGATCCGCTGGCGCGCCGGGGGTTTCGGCGAGGCGAATGAACCAATCTATTCCGGCGGAATACGACCACATGTACGACCGCAACAGGGGGTTGGCGCCACGGTCGGTGAGCAAGTCGGCGATCTGGGAATCAGTCCAGTAGGGCACGCTGCGGCGAGCACGTTCGGCCAGGTCGAGAATGGGTTCTCCGGCTGCCAGCGCGAGGTGTAGTCGGCCGCGCACGAGCTGGTGATAATGATCCAATCGCACTCGGGTAGTGAGGTTTTCGTCATCAGGAGCCACAAATAGTGGCATCGCCTGAGCGAGGCCTTCGAACAGGACTTGGTTCGGTGAGTGGACCGAGCACAGGCGGATCCACGGCACGTCTTCATCGGCGCAGCGTGCGGAAATGCTTGCGAATTGCAACGCATGGCCGAGGACTTCGTGCAGTGCGAATTGGCGGGCTACCACGTGGGTGAAGCGGGCGTTTCGACGGTTGATTCGTAGTCGGGGTTTCTGGCCAGCGCCGTCGAGCCAGTAGCTCCAGTAGGCGTCGACATCGACGGATTCGATGGTGAGGTCGTAGTCCGCGGTGGATCCCGTTGCGGCGCGGACGCTCGGTTCGAGGTCCGCTGCTGCTTCGCGGATCGCGTCTGCGCTCGACGAGACGTCGAGCGGGCCTTCGGCTTCCATCAAGTCGGTCAGGGTCTTGGGGCCCCAGTCGATGCCGAGTGCGGCGAGGCCGTGTTGTGCTCGCTCGAGGTGTTGCTGGAGGTATTCGTCCGACCAGCCTCTGGGCTCGCATCCCTGCGTGCGGCGAATGTATCTGTCGAGGGAGTCATGTTCACCGAGCAATGCGGCGCAGTAGGCGATGTCTGCGTCGATTCTGGTCACAAGGGCGCGGTCGCCGGCCGCCGTGGCGTCGGCTTGGAGTTCCGACAGCCGTTGCAGGGCTTCGAGTCTGTTCTCGACTGCGGGGACGTCCGAGGTTGTGGGTGAGCAGTCGTAGTCGATGACAGGGTGCGCGCCGCGTTCGATCTCGTAGCGGTTCCAGCCTCGTAGGACGTGCTCGGCGGCGTCACGCAGTTGCCTGGTCACGATCGATCTCCCAACGTAGCGTCACCGATTCGTTCGGTCGCAGATAGTCTCTGGTCAGCGTGACCACGATGTCATCGCCGTCGTAGTCCCACAGTAGGTCCTCGGTCGCGCTGTTGATCAGTCCGTTCGGCTGCACTTGTTCGCCGGTACAGGTGACGAGCCGGTGTAGGCCTGCCTGGCGCATCACGATCGTGAAGTGGCGGGTGTAGCGGAGGATGTCTTGCCGCCAGTAGAGGGCGTCGATGAATTTGCCGCCTGTGCACGTGTAGCTGATTACTCCGGTTTCTGAGGTTCACCCCGGGT
>NZ_BDCA01000039.1 GCF_001613265.1 Nocardia vermiculata NBRC 100427 | reverse complement strand
CGGCGCCGCGAGCACGTCGGCGGTGGCGACCTTCGAGGCCGACGCCGGATCCGCCGTCGTGCCGGCAGTTCTCGGTGGTATCGAGGCGGCGCCCGGCACGGCCGAGCCGTCCCCCCGCGGCATTGCCGAACCCGAGCGAGGACAGCCGTGGCGACCTTGACCAACGATGCGGTGCTCGCCGTCGCCGAACTGCTCGGTGTGCAAACCCTGCCGACCGTACTCGCGGTCGGGCCGCGTCAGGATTCCCGTGCTGCGTTCACCGCCGCGCGGGCGGCTGCCCTACGCGAACTACGTGACACCGGACTCGTGGACAGCTACGACGACATCGACCTCGATATCGGTGCGGCGCTGATGATTCTGGCTCGTCCCGAACGACAGCTGGCGGCACGGGTCTGTACCGAGTCCGGCGTGCGCCGTGTGTGTGTGGCGCGGCGTGGTGTCGAGCACGCGGTGGCGGTCCGCAGCGGTGACGACATCGAGGTGTGCACTCTCTGGGCCGACGAGGACGGCGCGTCCCTGGCTCGGCCGATACTGGACGTGCTCGGCCCGGCCGAGCCGGCGGACATCACCGGATTCGGCTGTCCCACCGACGAATTGTCCCGGCGCCTGGACGACGTCGCGCGCCCGTCCGAATTCGCGGAAGCCCTGCACGGCGTGGCCGTGGACGAACGGGCGGCGATCGAATTCGGGATGGCCCTGTCGTGCTGCCGTGCTCGCACCGAGATCGTCGCCTATGCCCATGACGAGGGTTGTATCACCAGATCCTCCGGCGCCGTGGCGGTGTACGACACCGAGCGGGGCCGGATCGTGGCCAGTCCGGGTCTCGCCGCGGACCTGCGTCTGTGGTCCACCTTCACGCCGGGCTCCGCACATCGCGTGGCGCAGGCGGTCACGGCGCTGATCGCCACCCTGCCCGGCGGAAGGTGGCTGCCCTGAATCGACCGCCGCGACCGAGACCACCTGTAGAGCACCGGAATCAGTTCGACGACACAGAAAGGGACTTCGATGTCCGATCAGCAGAGAGTCAGTAACGAAGCAGCCACAACCAGCAAGGCCGAGACCGATATGGGCAACTCGGTAGATCAGATTCGCGCCACCATCGCCCGCGTGACCGAGGCGGTGGACTCCGCCAAGCGCGGCTGGCAGGGCTCGGCCTTCGACGCCTGCAAGAAGGCCGGTGACGACTGGGATCAGGAAGCCGCGCGGCTGAACAAGATCCTCGACGAGATGACCGGGCAGGTCGGCCACGGCAACAAGACCTACACCGGCCTCGAGCAGGACAACGAGAACGAGTTCCGCACCCTCATCTCGCAGACCGGCGGAATGACGAACCTGGGCGCCTGAGTCCGACCACCACCACACGAAAGGTAGCGCCATGCTGTACGAGAGAACAGTTCTGCAAGAGCTCTCCGAGCTGCTGGAGGACTTCCACAAGAACCTGCGGACCGAGTCCGAGAACCTGCAGAGCTGCGCGGCCAACCTCGCGCAGTCCTGGGAGGGCAACGCCGGCCTCGAAGCGTTTCAGACCTCGAAGCGTAAGTGGGACCAGGAGTTCGGCGATGTGAACAACGAGGCCGACCCCAACACCACGATGGGAAAGATCTCGGCCCTGTCCAAGGCGGTCCAGCAGGCGATGAACAATGCGTCGGCGGCCGACAAGGTCGTGTCGCAGGGATTCGGCGGCTGATCGGACGCAAACGGAGACCACGAAGGCCCGCCCGGAACTCGTGTCCGGGCGGGCCTTCGCCGTTCCGAGACCCGGCCCGTGGTGCCGACCGGCCGGGCACAGTGGTGGCTGGTCAGGCCGGAACCGCCGGTGGTGGTGCACCGACATAGCGCAGTTCGTCGGGGGTGGCCACCATACGTACGCGGGTCTCGCCGGACTCGGTGCGCACCGTGACGAGGTTGGCGGTGGCCGGATCTTCGAGCAGGGTCACATCGGGGGCGAATCCGTCGGCCATCTGCCCGTGCCGGTGCAGCAGCAGTACCGTCGCGTCGGAATGCTGACCGCTCGGTGCGATGCCGTCGAACACCACCATGGTCGCGAAGCGGTACGAACTGGCCTGCTGCGAACCTGCCGACCAGGTCGCGAGGGACAGTGCCTGCGGCATGCCGACACGGCCGACCATCGGCCGCCATTCGTCGTGCCGATTCGTGTGCACGACGACGCTCGCACCGAGCGCGACGGCACGCAGGACGACCTGTTTGGCGACCAGTGCCGAGCCGATCACCTCGACGCGGCGCACCTGCCTACTCACCAGCGGCAGCGCTACCCCCTGCCCGGAGCTGTCGGCACCGACCAGCTGTCCGCAGCCGGCGATGGGCAGCGGAACCCGGTCGAGGGCATCCGGCGGCCCGAGGTAGCTGTCCAGTGGGAGCGCGGGCACGCCGCTGCCCAGGGGCAGGCTGAAAAGCATGGCACGGCGCTGATTTCCGGGAAGTGGCACCAATCCGGAAGGCCGAACCCGGCACGGAGTATCGCGGGTGGTGAAACGGGCGAGGGCGGTGACCGCGATCGAGCCGGTGTCCCGCACGGAGTCCGGCACTCGCTGCAGTCGCACCGTGATAGTGGAGGCGACCGTCGGCGTGGACCACACCCCTGCGATCCCGCGTGGTCCCAGCGCTTCCGGAGTCATCCGGTAGCTGACATGGTGAAAACCGTTGTGTGACAGACTGTCGGCAGATTCGTGGAACTCCGCCGGTGCGGCGCCGAGGGTGAGCTGGGCAACGGCCTCGCTCATTTCCGTCGCCGACAGTGCGATCGCCGAAAGTCCGCGCGCTGCCAGTCGATTGGCTACTCGCCGGGTCGCTACCGTTGCCGCGCGGAGGGTGCCTTCGCCGCCACCGCCGCGCCGATCCACCGCCGCGGCATTGGCGAGCGGATCCAATCGCAGTACCACCCAGACGGTCCGGTGCGCCACCGCCGGTAACGGACCGAGGATGCTCTCGTAAGCCCGTGCCACCGGCCCGGTACCCGCGCTGCGCGAGCCGGTGCCGATAACATCGATCGCGGCGAGCCGGATATCGAACTGATCGAGGCAGCGCGCGAGTTCCGCCAGCGGCAACACATCCTCACCGAGCAGGCCGCTGGGACTCAGCCTGGTCACCGTTCGCGGCTGCGCGTCGATACGCAACATGGTGATCAGCCGATCACCGTCCCAGCGCATACCGTAACTACCGCCGTCGGGTAGTGGAACATCGAACGGCGAATGTTGAACGGCAGCAGAACGCTTTCCGAACAATCGGCCACGAAATGATATTGCGCGGTTCAGATAGTGCGCGAGAGATACTCGGCGAACGGGGGTGAGTGTGACTATTACGATAATGACTGCGACTAGGACGGGAAACCACCATACGGCGGTGAAAATCCTTGCCACGAAGGCGCTCGTAGCAGCTGTGACCAGCACCAGAAGCGTCAGGTGCAGCGGAAACAGGTAGAACAGCCAGTACTCGTCGGAGCGCAATTCGGGTGTGTCGACGGCAATCTCGGAAGCGCTGTCGCCCTGATTCTCGAGCGGTGTGTCTATTTCTCCGCGCGTGGTGGAGTTCATGAGCACATCATGGACCGAGTGCATCGATATTCGCTAGTCTGTCGGAGCGTTCGGCAATATCGGTGCCGGCGCGGTCGAAATGTGTTGTTGGAATTCGGAGTTCTCGGAGGCAGTTGTGCCGGCGCAGTTGACCACCCGTGCCCAAGTCAACGGCTACCGTTTCCTGCTGAAGCGTTACGAACATGCGCTGGTGCGCCACGACGTGCGGATGCTGCACGATCCCATGCGTACTCAGTTCCGCTCGCTGGTCATCGGCGCTGTCCTGGGCGTGCTCGTCGTGGCCGGTGCCGCGATCCTCGCCTTCCTGCGTCCTCAGGGGGCAGTCGGTGACTCGAAGATCCTGGTGGGCAAGGAGTCCGGCGCGCTCTACGTGATGGTGGACGACACCCTGCATCCGGTGCTGAACCTCGCTTCGGCTCGGCTCGTCACGGGCTCCGCCGCCTCGCCGGCGTCGGTGAAGGACAGCAAGCTGACTCAGCCGCGCGGACCGCTGCTGGGGATACCGGGCGCCCCGGGCGCACTACCCGGCCCCGGTGACGCCGAGCGATCCATCTGGACGATCTGCGACAACCTGCTGCCGTCCGCGGCGGCGCCCGGACCGTCGACGACGATCATCGCCGGCCCCCTGGACGATTCACCCGGCGGCACCCGTGCCGCGCCGATGCCGGCCGATCAGGCACTGCTGGCGACGTCCGGTGACGAGACCTTCCTGATCTACGACGGTAAGCGCGCTCGCATCGATCCGGGCGACGCGGTACTCGGGCGTTCGCTGGGGCTCGGCGATCAGCGTCCGCGTCCGATCGGCAGTGCACTGCTCGCCGCCACCGAACCCGTACCGCCCCTGGCGGTCCCGGAGATCGCACGGCACGGGGAGCCGGGCCCTGGTGCGCTGAGCGATATCCCGGTCGGCGGTGTGGTCCGCGTACACGGCGTGGACAGCGACGAACTGTATGTCGTGCTGGCCGACGGCGTGCAGCGGATCACCCCGTTCACGGCCGGGATCATCCGTGACGCGAACTCACAGGGGATGGCCGACATCACGACCGTCCCGCCGGACCGCTTGGCGGGCATCCCGGTGCGCGACACCCTGCCGGTCGACGACTTTCCGCAGCAGGTACCGCTCGTGCGGGCGCCCGACACGGATCCGGTGATCTGCCTGTCCTGGAGTCGCGGCAGCCATGATGCCGAGGCGGCAGTGCACCTGTCGGCCGGTCCCGCCCTGCCGCTGCCCGAGGATGCGGTGCCGGTGGTCCCGGCGACCGCCGACGGTGGCGGCGACCGGATCGACGCGGTCTACGTCCGTCCCGGCACCGGAGAATTCGTCCGATCGGTCGGTACCGAACCGGGGGCGGTCGACAACGGAACGCTGTTCTTCGTGGGCGACAACGGGATACGGTACGGAATCCCGGACACCGGCACCGCGGCGATGCTCGGCATGCCGAAGGTCGTGAAGCCGGCACCGAAGCCCATCGTGGAGGCATTACCGGCGGGGCCCCAACTGTCCCGGCAGGATGCGCTGATGAGCCACGACAGTCTCCCGCAGTGCCCGGACTCGGAGGCCGCCGCCACCGCCTGTGCCCGCCCCGTTCCGCCGCCCGGCAGAAACAACTGAGCTCAGCGCGGTGCCGACCGTCACGACGCGGCCGGCGCTCGTAAATCCCGCAGTGTCAGCGTAATCCGCCCAGTACTCCGTCGAGTGCCGCGGCCATGTCCGCCCCGTCGATCCGCATCAGGACCGCCTCGTCCACCGCCGACAGATCGATGGAATCATCGGTGGCCAACCGGAACTCGCGTTCCTCCTCCGCCGCCTCGACCACGTTCCGGATGAAGCGGCCGTTCCCGGCCAGGTCGATCGCGCGCCGTTGCTCACCGCCGCCGTCGGCCACGCGTCCCTCGTACAGTTCGGTGCATGCGGCCTGCAGCAGCCCCAGCGCCTCCGTGGCGATCATCGAATCGCGTTTGCCGGCAATGAACTGACCGATCTGTCCGAGCTCCTCCGGGGTGTAGGAATCGAACTTCACCCGCTTCGCGAAGCGGGATGCCAGCCCGTCGTTGGAGGCGAGGAAGCGGTCGATCTCGCCGTCGTAGCCGGCGATGATCACGATCAGCCGATCGCGATCGTTCTCCATCCGGGCCAGCAGGGTGTCCACCGCCTCGCGGCCGAACGCGTCACCACCGGACAGGCCGGCCTGAATGAGGGTGTACGCCTCGTCGACGAACAGCACACCGTCCATTGCGGAATCAATGAGTTTGTTCGTTTTTATCGCGGTGCTTCCCAAATGTTCACCTACGAAATCGGAACGCTTTACCTCGACGAGTCGATCGGTTTTCAACAAACCCAATCCGCAGTAAATTTTTGCCACCACTCGGGCAACGGTTGTCTTACCGGTTCCCGGCGGGCCGGTGAACGCCAGGTGTTGTCCGCGCGGTGCGCTCGACATTCCTTTCTCGGCACGAATCTTCGCCAATTGTGCGGTGGCCTGAAGTTTCGCCACCTGAGTTTTCACCGCCGCCAGGCCGATCTGCTCGTCCAGCTCCGCGCGGGCGACCTCGAGCAGATGTTTCGCCCGGTCGTCACGCTCGGCGTTCTCGACCTGCTCGGCGGTCGGTGCCGAGGCAGGGTCCCAGCGGTCGGTGCGGGCGTCGATGAGTTCCCTGGTGGTGACCGTCAAGCGGAACTTGCGATCGCGCATGGCCTGGGTATTGGCCTCGAAGTCCGGCGCCTCGGAGAACACCTTCTCGAACAGGGCCTGCGCCTCCTCCTCGCGTCCCATCTCGCGCAGGCACAGGCCTCGGCAGAACCGGGCGGTGGTGGCCGCGGCCGGAATCGGGCCGCTCTCGGCGGCCTCCATCCGCTGGATCGCCTCCCCGAACAGGCCCAGTTGTGCGCAGGCGGTACCGACCATGACGTGCGCACCCGCGGCCAGATATGTGTCCTGCCACTGCGCGGACCCGGCCAGCACCGTCATCACATCGGGCCAGCGCTGGGTGCTGAAATGCAGCAGACCGCGCACGTACCCGCAGATCCGGTCGTCGAGTTCGCGATCCGGCTGGGACAGCAGGCCGGCGCGGTGCCGGGCCAGCTCGTCGAGCACCCGCTCCGCGTCGTCGTAGTCGCCCGCGGCGATGAGCTGCGTGGCATAGGCGAGCCAGATCTCGGTGTATCCGGCCAGCGGATAGTCGATGTACTGACCCACCACGAACCGCCCGGCCAGCTGCCGCGGTGGCAGGCCGAGCCGGCGCTGTTCGCGGAACAGGGTCGAACCGCTGGTCCGGTACAGGTTGAACACCACCTCGGGTGTCGTCTCCCCGGCCGCGGCCCGGCCCAGCCAGCCGTCACACATATCCGGGTCCCATTCGGTGGCGCGCTGGAAAGCGAGTTTCGCGTATTCCGGATCGGGCGTGGATTCCTGGCCGTCGATGGCGATGCCCAATGACAGGACGCCGGCATCGAAGGCGCGTTGTGCTTGACGGTTGCCGGTCATACGGAAGGTCCCCTAAACGCGAGAATGTGCCAATTGTCGCTCAGCATAGCGGCTGCCGTTACGGTCGATGTCGGTTAAGTTTGTACCGTCGCAATACAGCGACGGAAATCGTAGGGAGTTCTGTAATCCGTGACCGAGTCGTCGAGCAGCGGCATGTCTGCCGCTGACCCGGAATTGTGCCGAGTATCGGTGATCGGCGGAAATACGCAACTCGATGTCGGGTTGCCGGCGACCGTGCCGGTCGTCGCATACATCGCCGACCTGGTCGAGCTGATCGATTCCCGCAATCCCGACCTGACCGAACACGACGAGGGTGCCCCGGTCCGTGCCCAGCACTGGACGCTCGCCCGCGTCGGCCGGGAGCCGATCCCGCCGCATCAAACTCTCACCGACGCAGAGGTGTTCGACGGTGAGTTGCTGGTATTGCGCTCGGTGACCACCCAGGAGGCGCCCGCGCTGTTCGACGATGTGATCGACGCGGTCTCGCGGCTCACCTCCGAGTCCGCCAACGCCTGGTCTGCGACGGCCGCGCGTGTCATGGGACTGACCGCCGGTGCGGTCGCGGTGGTCTTCGCGACCGCGGTTCTGCTGGCGGGCAAGGGGACCGGAATTCTGAACGGGTTCATCGCGCTCGGCGCCGGTCTGCTCGCCGCGGGTGCGGCGGTGATCGTCGCCCGCCGGTACCCGTCCGAGCAGAGCACCGCAATCGTGGTGTCGCTCTGCGCCGTTATGCTTCTGGGTGCCGGTGCCGGCCTGCTCACACCGGGGGCCGCGGGATCACCACATCTGCTGTTCGCGGCGGTGGCCGCACTGGTTGTCGCAGCGGGGTTGTACTCGGCGACCAGGGTCGGTGAACTGATGGTCGCCGCAGTGGTCACCACCGCAGCGATCCTCGCCGTGACTGCGGCCGTGCGCATGCTGTGGGACTTCGACATTCCGAAGATCGCCGTGGGCGCGGTCATCGCGGGCCTGGTGCTGATCACGCTGGCACCGCGGCTGGCCGTGGCCGCGGCCCGGCTGCCGGTGCCTCCGGTGCCGACCGCCGGTGCGGCCATCGACCCGGCCGACCACGAACCGCGACCCACGATCGCCGATATCGGGGTCATCGGCGCCACTGCGCTCCCGTCGGCGGCCGGGCTGGAACATCGGGCCCGCGCCGCGAACCGGTACCAGTCCGGAATTCTCGCCGGGTGCACGCTCGCAGCCGGATTCGGTGCGATTCTGGCGGCCGACCCACTGGGCGAGCCGCGCTGGCAGGGGCCGGCCCTGGCCGTGGTCACCGCGGTGGTGCTGTGCCTGCGCGGACGTGCCTACGCCGACCTGATCCAGGCCTCGACCCTCATAGCCGGCGGCGCCGTGGTGGCACTGGTGACCATGACGGGTCTAGCGGTGTCCCAACCGGATTGGCGCAGCGGCGGCGCGGGCGTCCTGCTGGTCACGGCCGCCGCCGTGGTCGGCTTCGGTGTGCTCGGCCCACGGGCGGACGTCTCACCGGTGGTGCGACGGATCATCGAGATCGTCGAGTACCTGCTGATCATCGTGATCGTGCCGCTGTCACTGTGGTTGATGGACGTCTACTCCGCGGCCCGCAACATCTGAACGGACGACGACTGTGGTGTGCTGTGCAAGGACGGGGCGCGGGCTCCGAATACTGGCCGCCGCGGCGATACTCGGCTCGGCACTGTTCGGTGCTGTGCCGGCACTGCCGTCCGGTGTGGGTCTCGCGTCGGCCGTTGCCCCACCGACGATCGATGTGGGTGCGCTCGGGCCTGCGCTGGCAGTGAACGCGAAGAACGGGCCGCCGGACGAGACCGAGAAACGCGCGGTATGCGCCCAGCCGTATCTGGCCGGCGCGGTGCCGCACGATCCGCCGCTGCCGCAACGGATCCTCGATCTCGAGCGGGCCTGGAAGTTCAGTCGTGGTGCCGGTCAGAAGGTCGCCGTCGTCGACACCGGGGTCAACCGCCATCCCCGGCTGCCGGAGCTGCAACCGGGTGGCGATTTCGTCAGCGCCGGCGACGGCACCGAGGACTGCGACGGGCACGGCACCCTGGTCGCCGGTTTGATCGCCGCACGGCCCAGCCCGGCGGATGCCTTCGTCGGCGTGGCGCCGCAGGCCCAGATCCTGGCCATCCGGCAATTGAGTCTGCAGTACGAGGCGAAGAATCGCAGTCACGACGCTGCGGGCAAGGTCGCCGCGGGCGGTTACGGAGATGTGCTGACGATGGCGGCGGCCGTCGTGCGCGCGGTCGACCTGGGTGCGACAGTCATCAACATCTCCGAGGTCTCCTGCAGCCCCGCGGGTTCGGATACCGCGGACGGTGCGCTCGGTGCGGCGGTGAAGTATGCGGCCGACCGCAATGTGGTGGTGGTCGCGGCGGCCGGCAATCTCGACCGGGCGGCCTGCGCGGTGCAGAACGACACCAGCGGCTGGAACGGGCTGCGCACCGTCGTCAGCCCGGCCTGGTTCACGCCGTATGTGCTGTCGGTCGCCTCCACCGACCCGGACGGCGCCACCTCCCCGTTCTCGCTCAACGGGCCGTGGGTGGGTGTCGCCGCACCCGGGCGCGCGATCACCTCGCTCGACAGCACACCGGGCGGCACCGGCCTGGTCGACACCGAACACGGTGACGACGGACCGCTGACCATCGACGGCACCAGCTTCTCGGCCGCGTTCGTCTCCGGGCTGGCAGCCCTGGTACGCAGCAGATTTCCGGATCTGACCGCAGCACAGGTGATCGATCGGATCGAACGTACTGCGCACAATCCGGGCGCCGGGCGCGACGATCGGGTCGGCTACGGGCTGATCGATCCGGTCGCCGCTCTCACTGCCCCACTACCGCCACCGGCGGAGCAGGCTGTCGGGATTCCCCGAGCGATCGCTGCGCCGACACCAGACCCCGGGCCCGACCCGGTACCACGTCGGGTGGCGATCATCGGTTCCATCGCGCTGCCGGTGCTGCTGGCCATCGGATGGGCCGCCGCCGCGCCGTACCGCCGCGCGCGACCCGAGCGGATCATCGACGATCCGGCAGCCGGAATCCTTTCCACCACCTCGGACCCGAACGGTCCCGAGTCGTCCCGAGGAGCGTAGGACCATGTCCACCGACGGTTTCGTGCGCCGCCCGCGCATCGCCCCGCCGCGCGCACCGGGCGGCGAAGTCGCCCTGACCGCCCCACCGGAGATCCCACGACCGGTCCCGCCCGCACTGCTGATGCGGCTCATGCCCGTGGTCATGGTCGTGGCGGTGGTCGGCATGATCGCGATGATGGTGATGATGGGGCGCAACCTGCTCGCCAACCCCTTCATGCTGATGTTCCCGATGATGATGCTGATGTCGATGGTCGGCATGATGGCCGGGATGCGGGGCTCCGGTGGCCCCAAACGTGCCGCCGAGCTCAACGAGGAGCGCAAGGACTACTTCCGCTATCTCGACCAGGTGCGTCGCGATGTACGCAAAACCGGTGGAGCACAACTGCAATCGCTGACCTGGAGTCACCCCGAGCCGGCCGACCTGCGGACGCTGGCCGGTACTCGCCGGATGTGGGAACGCCGCCCCAACGACCCGGATTTCGGTCACATCCGAGTCGGTATCGGAAGTCACCGGCTCGCCACCAAGCTCGCCCGGCCCGAAACCGGTCCGCTCGAGGATCTGGAGCCGGTGTCGACCGTGGCGTTGCGGCGGTTCGTACGCACCCACTCGGTCGTGCACGGACTGCCCACGGCGTTGTCGCTGCGCGCCTTCCCGGCGATCAATGTCGAGGGCGCCACCGACGATGCCCGCATGCTGGTTCGCGCCATGCTGATGGAGTATGTGACCTTCCACGGCCCCGATCACGCCGCGGTCGCGATCATCTGTGCCGATCCCGACGCCGACGCCTGGTCGTGGGCGAAATGGATTCCGCACCTGCAGCATCCAGTCGAGCGCGACGGCATGGGTCCGGTCCGGATGATGTACCGGTCGCTGGCCGAACTGGAAACAGCGATGGCGGCCGAACTACTCGAACGCGGCCGGTTCATGCGCAATGCCCAGCCCACCGCCGGCCGGATCCACCTGCTGGTGATCATCGACGACGGCTATGTCAGTGGCACCGAACGCATTGTCAGCGATGCGGGCCTGGACTCGGTGACAGTGCTCGACCTGACCGCACCGCAAACCGGCCTGGCGGTACGCCGCGGCCTGCAACTCGTGGTCGGCGACGGCACCGTCGCCGCGAAATCGGCAGCGGGCGTGGAGCAGTTCGCCACCGCGGACCGGGTGACGATCGCCGAGGCGCAGACGCTGGTCCGGGCCCTGGCCCGCTACCGGGTGGCCACCGCCGCCCAGATCGTCAGCCTCGGTGACGAGTCACGGGCTGTTCCCGGGCTGATGGAACTGCTGAAGATCCCCGATGCCGCGCAGATCGACGCCGGTACGGTGTGGCGCCACCGCAACGACCGGGAACGGCTGCGGGTGCCGATCGGCATCACCCCCGACGGCACCCCGGTCGAGATCGACATCAAGGAGTCCGCCGAGAACGGGATGGGCCCGCACGGGCTGTGCATCGGCGCGACGGGGTCGGGCAAGTCGGAATTCCTGCGGACCCTGGTGCTGTCGATGGTGAGCACCCATTCGCCGGATCAGCTGAATATGGTGCTGGTCGACTTCAAGGGCGGCGCCACCTTCCTCGGGCTGGATTCCTTGGCGCACGTCGCCGCGGTGATCACCAACCTCGAAGAGGAGATCGCCCTGGTCGATCGCATGAAGGACGCGCTGTCGGGCGAGATGACCAGGCGCCAGGAACTGCTGCGCTCCGCCGGCAACTTCGCCAATGTGACCGAATACGAGCGGGCGCGTGCCGCCGGTGCCGCCCTGGATCCGCTGCCCGCACTGTTCATCGTCGTCGACGAGTTCTCCGAACTGCTGTCGCAGAAACCGGATTTCGCCGACCTGTTCGTAATGATCGGGCGCCTGGGGCGCTCGTTGCGAGTACATCTACTACTGGCTTCGCAGCGCCTCGAGGAGAACAAGCTGCGCGGCCTGGACTCACACCTGTCCTACCGCATCGGCCTGCGTACCTTCTCCGCCAACGAATCCCGCGCGGTCCTCGGCATCACCGACGCCTACCACCTGCCCAGCGTTCCGGGGTCGGGCTACCTCAAGAGCGATGCCGACGATCCGTTGCGGTTCAACGCTTGTTACGTCTCCGGATCCTACGAATCACCGGTCCCCAGCACGCCGGGCCGGACCGGCAGCACCCGGCGGGGGATCGGTCAGGATCCGGTGGTGTTCACCGCGGGACCGGTCGAGGTCCGCACCCCGGTGGCGGCGCCGGTGCCTGGACCTCCTGGCCTGCCCGATCTGCCGCCACCGCCCGGCTCGCCCGAGGCCGAATCGGAGCTCGCACCACCACCGGGTGCGCCGGCCGACGCAGTGCCGAAGACCTTGCTCGGGGTGGTGGTGGATCGGCTCCGAGGTCATGGCCGCCCGGCGCACGAGGTGTGGTTGCCACCCCTGGACGAGTCACCGTCGGTGGATATGTTGCTGCCCGATCCGGATTGGCGTTCGCCGGCGAACCGGCACGGCCGGTTGTGGTGGCCGATCGGAGTCATCGACAAGCCCTACGAGCAGCGGCGCGACGTGCTCACCGTGGATCTGTCCGCGGGACAGGGGAATCTGGCCGTCGTCGGCGGGCCGCAGTCGGGGAAATCCACCACGGTGCGCTCGATCATCATGGCCGCCGCGGCCACCCATACTCCGGAGCAGGTGCAGTTCTACTGCCTGGACTTCGGTGGTGGCACCCTGGCCGGCCTGGCCGATGTCCCGCACGTCGGTTCGGTCGCCGGGCGGATGGATATCGACCGGGTCCGTCGCACGGTCGCGGAGATTCTGACCCTGCTGCATCAGCGCGAAGAGCGTTTCCGTGCGCTGGGAATCGAGTCGATCCACGAGTTCCGTCGCCGGAAAGCGGAACTGGCGGCCCGGAGTCCGGCCGAGCAGGCCGCCGATCCGTTGTCGCAGGATCTGTTCGGCGACGTCTTTCTCGTCGTGGACGGCTGGGCGACCATCCGGTCCGAATTCGATGCTCTGGAACAGGCATTCAACGCCATCGCCGCGCAGGGACTGTCCTACGGCATCCACCTGATGATCGCGGCCACCCGGTGGGGTGAGATCCGGCCCGCGGTCAAGGATCTCATCGGCACCAGACTCGAACTGCGCCTCGGTGATCCCAGCGACTCCGAGATGGATCGCCGCACGGCCGTATCGGTGCCGATGGGCCGCCCCGGTAGAGGTCTCACCCCGGACAAACTCCATATGCTGGTCGCACTGCCGCGGCTGGACTCGGTCTCCGACGCCGGCACCCTGCCCGACGGCATCGCCCTGGCTCGCAGCCAGTTCGCCGAACTCTACGGTGATCGTCGCGCTCCGGCCGTACGCATGCTGCCGCTGCGCTTGTCGCGCGAACAGGTGCTGGCCGAGGTCGGCAAGCGCGGTATCGAACAAGGCGCCACCCGGGTTGTCATCGGCCTGGGCGAGAACGAATTGGCACCCGCAGTCCTGGATTTCGACGCACAGCCACATCTGATGGCATTCGCCGACGTGGAGAGCGGCAAGACCACACTGCTGCGCAATATCGTTCTCGGTGTCACCGAGAACTCCACCGCCGACCAGGCACGGATCATTCTCATCGACTATCGGCGCACCATGCTCGGGGTGCTCGAAGGCCAGCAGCTGGCGGGTTACTCGACCTCCGCTCAGACCTCCTTCGACATGCTCCGAGAGGTCGCCGCCTATCTGCGGCAACGAATTCCGGGGTCGGACATCACCCCGAAGCAGCTGCGGGACCGCAGCTGGTGGACCGGCCCGGAGATCTACATCGTCGTCGACGACTACGACATGGTCGCCACCGGTGCCGGAAATCCGCTGGAACCGCTGCTGGAGTTCATTCCGCAGGCTCGCGACATCGGTATGCACCTGGTCGTGGCCCGCCGTTCCGGTGGTGCGTCGCGGGCGCTCTACGACAAGGTGCTGGGGATGATGAAGGATCTGTCGGTGGACACACTGCTCATGTCGGCGCCCAAGGACGAGGGCAAACTCATCGGTGACGTGCGCTCGACAAAGCTTTCCCCGGGCCGAGGCACCCTGGTTTCCCGGTCCCGTGACAACGAGATGGTGCAGGTGAGCTACCTGCCGCCGGTCTGACCGCAGCAGTGCACCGCATCGGCGCAACCGGCCTGCCGATGCGCGCGCAGGAGATGGTCCGCCGGGGGCCAACTGTCGGCGCGGCGCTCGAACAGCGCCGCCGACGGACCGCTGGAGGCCGGGTCCGCGATGCGGGCCAGCCGAAATCCACCGCGGCGGTAGTAGCGATGCAGCTCGGCATTCGTCGTCCAGGCATCCAGCCGGACCCAGGTGCGGTGGTGGGACCGGGCCAGCGCGGCCGCATGCGCGAGCAGGACCCGGCCCACCCGATGCCCGGCGAACCGGCGATCGACGATCATGTAGTGCACGAAGACCGCATCGGCGAGTTCGCCCGCAGACCACAGGCCGGGATCGGCGCGATCGTTGACGGTGATGGTTCCCGCGGATTTGCCGTCGACCTCCACCATCCAGGTTTCGCCGGCCGCGACCGAATCGGCCACCGCATCGGCGAACCGGTCGATGGGCAGGCCGTGGTGCTGCCGCTGCCACTGCTCCGATCCTTTTGCCGCAAGCCAGGCCGTGCGCTGGAGCCGTAGTCGGCAGATGGTGCCGAGGTCGGCCGGGCGGGCCTTGCGAATGCGGAGTGTCATGGCGAACCGGGTACCAGTGAATGACCGAAGGAATGGGAGTTGCCCGGAGGATGCGGCGCCCCCAGGGTTTTGCGGATCAGAGCGGTGCCCTCGTCGTCGCCCAGTTCGTAGGCGAGCCTGTTACGGGCGGCCGGTGACCGCTGCCGAGAGACCCGCATGACCCGGGAGGCACTGGCACCGATGCGTAGATGATCGAGCAGTACGGTGCCCGCCGCCACACCCAGCACGGCGGCCTCGTCGGGGTCGGCCGGGCGGGCCACCACCGTGTCGCGATGCGCGGTCTCCGGGAAGCCGCGTTCGGCCAAGCGCCGGGTGGTGCCCTCCGGAATGTCGTGCGGTGAGTCGATTCCGGTGGATTCGGCCAGGTCGCGGGGGTAGTAACTGACTTCCCACGACCACGGTTCGTGGTCCAGGTACTGCACGACGGTGCGAGCGACCACCCAGGAATCCTTCGGCACGCCGAGCCAATGCGCGACATCCGCGCCGGCCGGTTCCATCCGTGCGCTGAACTGCTTGTCCGGAGTGCGTCCGGCGGCCCGCGCGATTTCGGAGAAGATATCGTGCGCGGACTTCGGGCGATCGCGGCGAATGTGGTTGGTGACCACCGATTCCAGGACTTCCCGGCTGCGCACGATCGTGCCCCGGGAAGTGGCGGTGAACAGGAGATTCTCGGCGACGAGCACCTGAATGGCGTTACGGGCGGTGGTGATCGAGACCTGCATCTGATCGGCCAGCTCGCTGTGGCTGGGAAGCCGATCGCCCGGTGCGTACGTGCCGTTGCGGATTGCTTCCCGCAGCAGATCGGCGATCCGTTGATACCTCGGACCGGCGGCCATCTCGCTCCTCGGTTGTCACTTCAAGAAAGAAAATTCTACGCCGCCACCTCGCTACGGAGTGTGACCCTTGACACACTTTTTTAGAGGTTTATTGTAATGAACGTCCTGACCATTGGTTGTACGGCAACGACGGGCGAGGCAATGGCTGGTTTGGAAACAGCACCGACGGTGATCGTGGCGCTGCCCGACGCACCGCAGATACCACTGCTCGCCGAGTTCCCGGCGGCCGAGCTGCTCCCCAATTCGGACCGGCTGTTACGCGCATGCCGGGGGCACCGCGTCATGGGTGGGCCGCTGCTGTGGTTCGCGCGTGATCTGGCGGTCCTCTACGAACGTCAGCTCGGCCGGGGCGGTTCCACGCCGGACCCGGATTCGGCGGTGATGGTCGAAACCGACAGGCGTCGAACAGAACTGGTCATGGCGATCGACGACTGGGTGGCGCGTACGGTGCCGCAGCACCGGGTCGGTGCCCCCCTGCACACCGAGACCGTCGGCGCGGTCATGGACCGGCTGGCGGAAGCGGCAGTGCACGCGCATCACGCCCTCATGACCCTGAACGCCGATGACGATGTGCTGCACGGTGCCTGGCACCACCTGGTCGAATTGGCCGACGGCTACGACGATCTGGTGCGCGACGTGCTGGCCGGCAGGCGCCGCCTGCCGGCCTGGTGAATCCGCTCAGTAACCGCCGAAGTGCCGGTGTTCGGTCGCGAAATCGTCGGCGACCGTCGCGGCCAGTTCGACCAGGGCCCGCTTGGTGTTCTTGTGCAGCCGGGCGAGGTCGATCTCCGCGCCCTCGGCCAGGTGCGGGTCGTACGGGATGATGTGTACGGCGCGGCAGCGGGCCAGGAAGTACTCCCGCAGATGCTGAATCGCCACGTTCGGCGAGCCTTCCCGCGGGAGGTTGATCACCACGACCGCATTGCGGACCAGATGATCGTGACCGTGCAACGACAGCCAGTCCAGCGTGGCCGCCGCGCTACGCGCACCATCGATCGCGGACGAGGAGATCAGCACCAGCGAATGGGCCAGATCCAGCACACCCGCCATCGCCGAATGCATCAGGCCGGTGCCGCAGTCGGTGAGAATGATGTTGTAGAACCGCTGCAGGACCCGCAGCACCTGGCGGTACTCGTCCTCGCTGAACGATTCGGACGCCGCGGGATCGCGCTCACTGGCGAGAACTTCCAAACGGCTGGTCGCCTGTGAGGTGTGCCGCCGCACGTCGCCGTAACTGCCGATGGACCTGTCCAGCAGCAGATCTCGCACCGAGGAACGAGTTTGCAGCGGAACCCGCTGCGACAGAGTGCCGAAGTCGGGGTTGGCGTCCACCGCGATGACCCGGTCACCACGAATCGAGGCGAAGATCGAGCCGATGCCCATGGTCGTGGTGGTCTTGCCGACACCGCCCTTCAACGACAACGTCGCGATGCGGTAGTCACCGCGCACCGGCTGCCGGATTCGCGCCACCAGTTCCTGCAGGCGCAGTTCTTCGGCGGACATACCCGGGTTGATGGCACCGCCCGACATATGGTGCACCGCGCGCCGCCAGCCCGACCCGGGCGACTTCTTGGCCCGCCGCATCGGCACATCTTCCAGCGACGGGCCGGGCCCGTTCGGTCCGTACTGCGGTGGCGGACCCTGCTGCCCCTGCTGATACTGCGCGCCTTGTGGTGCCTGGCCCTGCTGATGGGACGGGCCTTGCTGATACTGGGGGCCCTGCTGGTACTGCGGGCCCTGGGGATACCCCTGAACCTGCTGGTACTGCTCGGCCGGACCGTATTGCTGCCCTTGCGCCGGGGGCTGTCCCTGCGTATACGGATCGGGCTGCGCGTACTGCTGCGGCTGCGCGTACTGATCCGGTCCGTTCGCGGGGCTCTGCTGCGACTCTCCCGGATAGCCGCCGGCGTTCGCGACCGGTGCGTGCTGATCCGCTACGGGCAGTTCCCCCGTCGGCGGGCGCTGCTGCGGGATACGTGGCTGTGAAACACCCTGCGGTGCCGGCGGGCTGTCGTACGGACCGGGAGCCTGCGCACCCGCGCCCGATTCATACGGCGTGGGTGCCGACTCCGGGGCAGGGGCCGCGGGTGTGCTGTGCGGGGCCGCAGTGGGTGCATACTGCCCCGCAGTGCGAGCATCGTGCGCCGACTGCTGGTTGTCGGCAGCGTAAGCCTGCTGTGCCAGGGCCGGATCCGACTGCGGCACAGGGGCTTGCGCTGATCCGCCACCGTGTACCGGATCCGGTCCAGGTGCTTGCACCGGGGCAGCAGGGTCGTAAGCCGGCGCAGGGTGCGGCTGCGCGGGAGCCGGGCGCAGTTGTTCCGGAACCACAAGCCGGTGGCGCCCGCTCCAGTACGGCGAGGCCGCGGAATCGGCACTGCCCGAGTGTGTCTCGCGGGGTATGTCGGTATTCGGTGCTGTGCTACCGGCGGCTGCTCCGCTCGCCGACGGCGGCGACGCCGCGCCCGCGTCCGGGGTCTGGGAGCCCAGTGCGTCGTGGCCCAACGTGGCGGGGTGCGCTGTGTTCGCCTGCGGTTCGACACCGTGCCCCGTGACCGGGACAGCATCCGATACCGGTGCCGGTTCGCTCGTGCCCGGCCCGGTCCGTGGAATGCCGTCCGGCTGGGCCGGCATCGGACCACTCACCCAGGCCGGTGCTGTCTCGTCGACTGTCGATCTCTGTGCAGGTGCGGCAGAGCTTGTTTCGGTGGCAGCTGGTGCGCTGTTCGATTCCTCGACAGTGGTGGCCGGCAACTGCCAACCGCTCGAACCCGCGCCCTCCCGCGGGGGACTGCTCGCCTCGGCCGCGGTACCGCCGACTGCCGGCGCCGCGGATTCGTGTCCTTCCGGAACTCCGAGGCGCGGTGGCGGGCCGGCCTGCTCGACCGGGGCCGCACTTGCTGCAGCCCAGTTCGGATACGGCGGCGGAGTGGGTGCGGACGGCGTCCCCGGCGTGGGGTGCTGCGGCGGGGCCTGCGGTGCCGCAGTCGGCCGCGCGGGCGGTGCAGCCTGCTCCGGGGGTGTGCGGGTTACCCGTGTCGTAGCCTCCGCGTCCAACGCGTCCGGAGTAGCGGCCAGCGGTCCGGGAGCGCTGGAAAACTGTTGCGGGGCAGGTGGAACCATGGGTTGCGGCGCGGAATCCGGCGCCGCGGGCAGGTCCTGGCCGGATCTCGGGTCGGTGGGCCGAGGGGGAGCCGGCTCATAGGCGGAGGCTTGTTCGTAACCCTGTCGGGCGTACCCCTGCGCCGCCTCCGGTTCGGGGGAATGCTGCTGCCACGGCATGGAATCGGAGTCGTGGGTGCTGCTCCGGTCGGGTGCCGGGGCGTGCTGCTGCGAACGCGCTGCGGGCGGCTCCCAGGACGATTCGCGAGTGCGCGGCTGTTCGGTGGCCTTCTCCTTGCGCCACGGCTTGCGCTTCTTCTTCTCCGGTTCCGGCTGATCGTCGGATTTCCGGGAGAATCGCCGTCGTGGACCACTGTCCTCGGGGATGTAGTCCTCGTGCGGCAGGTTCTGGACGGGTGCCTCGTAGCCGGTGTGGGTGACGTCGTTCTCCGACAGCCACGGCGGCAACATGGGCAGATCGTTGTTGTCACGACTCACGGCGTCGCCTCACCGGGAATCGTGGTGATCGGATTCGAGGGCGCGGCGTCCATATCTCGCTCGCTGCGCACGCTCACGGGCGTCCCCCTGGGATCTGCTCGACCGGATTCTGGACAGCGGTAGTTTACGCGAGAGCGATCTGCGGTGACGGGCGGCCGTCGCCTGCATTCGGTGCCGTATCGGCGGGCGCGACGCGGGCATCCTCCGGTGACCAGCCGGTGACCAACGCAGCCACGACGGAGGGGAACCCGGCGGTATTTGGCCGGATCAGGGGCGCGCGGGTAGGCTTGACCGGCGGTGCATCCACCCGGCGTTCGCGCATGTCTGCTTGTGATCTACCCTGGTCTGCAAGGTGTGCGACGCCGAGCGTACGCACCGGTCGACTGGAGTGCACCGATAACTGCAGTGACAAAGCTGGCCGAGGAGTTGGGACCACACAGGGTTTCAGCGTAAGCGGGATCGCGGAGGATATGGCGAAGAAGGACGGGGCCATCGAGGTCGAGGGTCGAGTTATCGAGCCGCTGCCGAATGCGATGTTCCGCATCGAGCTGGAGAACGGTCACAAGGTTCTCGCGCACATCAGCGGCAAGATGCGTCAGCACTACATCCGCATCCTGCCCGAGGATCGTGTCGTCGTGGAGCTGTCTCCGTACGACCTTTCCCGCGGTCGCATCGTCTACCGCTACAAATGAGTTTCCGGGGAGTGGTCCCCGGGAGGAGTTCCGGTTTCCGGACTCGCAAGAGATTTCCCCGGTCACACGGCTGGGGAAAAGCTGTGTTCACACCTGTCGTGTGAACCACAACCAGATTGGACGGACGTGAAGGTTCAGCCGAGCGTCAAGAAGATCTGCGAGAAGTGCAAGGTGATCCGCCGTAACGGCCGGGTCATGGTGATCTGCGACAACCTGCGGCACAAGCAGCGTCAGGGCTGATACCTGAACTGCGTCCACCGCAGTAGCTCACCAGCCAAGCACCGAACGCAGTTTCGGATTGGCACAGCAAAGAAGACCTCCCAGCGCCAGTCGCCCGTCGGCGAGCCCGCTGCCTCGGAAACGAGCAGCAGGCGGACAGGTGACCTACCCCCGGAACGGAGGCCGGGGCCCCAGCTGTAGCAGAATTCGCTGCTCGCAGCGGCGGGGACGGACAGGGAGTAGACCTCCGCAACAGTTAAGGAAGCTGCCACATGGCACGTCTGATGGGCGTAGATCTCCCGCGCGAAAAGCGCATGGAGATCGCGCTGACCTACATTTTCGGAATCGGTCGTACCCGCTCTCACGAGATCCTGGCCGCCACCGGCGTCAGCCCGGATCTGCGCTCGAAGGATCTCAGCGACGACGACGTCACCCGGTTGCGCGATTACATCGAGGCGTCGGATCTCAAGGTCGAAGGTGACCTGCGCCGCGAGGTGCAGGCCGACATCCGTCGCAAGATCGAGATCGGCTGCTACCAGGGCATCCGCCATCGCCGCCACCTGCCGGTGCGCGGACAGCGGACCAAGACCAATGCGCGCACGCGCAAGGGTCCGAAGAAGACCGTCGCCGGCAAGAAGAAGTAGGGATAACCGATGCCTCCGAAGAGTCGGGCCTCCGGCCCCAAGAAGTCCCAGAAGGCGCGTCGCAGGGACAAGAAGAACGTTCCGCACGGCCACGCGCACATCAAGTCCACGTTCAACAACACGATCGTCTCGATCACCGACCCCGAGGGCAATGTGCTCTCGTGGGCCTCGTCGGGCCACGTCGGTTTCAAGGGCTCGCGTAAGTCGACCCCGTTCGCCGCGCAGCTCGCCGCCGAGAACGCCGCCCGCAAGGCGCAGGAGAACGGCGTCAAGAAGGTCGACGTGTTCGTCAAGGGCCCGGGTTCGGGCCGTGAGACCGCGATCCGCTCGCTGCAGGCCGCCGGCCTCGAGGTGGGCACGATCTCCGACGTCACCCCGCAGCCGCACAACGGCTGCCGTCCGCCCAAGCGGCGTCGCGTCTAGCGGGAAAGGAATAGCGAAAAATGGCTCGTTATACAGGCCCCATCACCCGCAAGTCGCGTCGTCTTCGCGTCGACCTCGTCGGAGGCGACCAGGCGTTCGAGCGTCGTCCCTACCCGCCCGGCCAGCACGGCCGCGCGCGGATCAAGGAGAGCGAGTACCTGCTCCAGCTGCAGGAGAAGCAGAAGGCCCGCTTCACCTACGGCATCATGGAGAAGCAGTTCAGCCGGTACTACAAGGAAGCCAACCGGCAGAAGGGCAAGACCGGCGACAACCTGCTGCGTCTGCTCGAGTCGCGGCTGGACAACGTCGTGTACCGCGCCGGTCTGGCGCGTACCCGCCGGCAGGCTCGCCAGCTGGTCTCGCACGGTCACTTCACGGTGAACAACCGCAAGGTGAACGTCCCCAGCTTCCAGGTCTCGCAGTACGACATCATCGATGTCAAGGAAAAGTCGCTGCCGACCCTGCCGTTCCAGGTCGCCCGTGAGACCCAGGGCGATCGCCCGATCCCGGGCTGGCTGCAGGTTGTTCCGAACCGGCTGCGGATCCTGGTCCACCAGCTTCCGGAACGCGCGCAGATCGATGTGCCGCTGAACGAACAGCTCATCGTCGAGTACTACTCGAAGTAAGCCGTTCGTGCTGCTGGTGGGTGAGCCACCTTGTTGGAGGCTCACCCACACCCCAGTACGTGGGCGTCAAATAGCGGGCGCCCCTGAAGGAGGAGATCCTCATGCTGATTTCACAGCGACCGACACTGGCCGAAGAGGTCCTGGCCGAGAACCGCTCGAAGTTCACCATCGAACCCCTCGAGCCGGGCTTCGGTTACACCCTCGGCAATTCGCTGCGCCGTACTCTGCTGTCCTCGATTCCGGGGGCCGCGGTGACCAGCATCCGTATCGACGGCGTGCTGCACGAGTTCACCACCGTCCCGGGTGTGAAGGAAGATGTCACCGACATCATCCTGAACCTCAAGGGCCTGGTCGTGTCGTCCGAAGAGGACGAGCCGGTCACCATGTACGTGCGTAAGCAGGGCCCGGGCGCCGTCACCGCCGGTGACATCGTTCCGCCGGCCGGCGTGACCGTGCACAACCCGGATATGCACATCGCCACCCTGAACGACAAGGGCAAGCTGGAGATCGAGCTCGTCGTCGAGCGCGGTCGCGGTTACGTCCCCGCCGTCCAGAACAAGGCGACGGGCGCGGAGATCGGCCGGATTCCGGTGGACTCGATCTACTCGCCGGTGCTGAAGGTGACCTACAAGGTCGAGGCCACCCGTGTCGAGCAGCGCACCGACTTCGACCGGCTCATCCTGGATGTCGAGACCAAGAACTCGATTTCCCCGCGGGATGCGCTGGCTTCGGCCGGTAAGACCCTGGTCGAGCTGTTCGGCCTGGCGCGTGAGCTGAACGTGGAGGCCGAGGGTATCGAGATCGGGCCCAGCCCGGCCGAGGCGGATCACATCGCCTCGTTCGCGCTGCCGATCGAGGATCTGGACCTCACCGTGCGTTCGTACAACTGCCTCAAGCGCGAGGGTGTGCACACCGTCGGCGAGCTGGTTGCGCGGACCGAGTCGGATCTGCTGGATATCCGTAACTTCGGCCAGAAGTCCATCGACGAGGTGAAGGTCAAGCTGCATTCGCTCGGCCTGTCGTTGAAGGACAGCCCGGCCTCCTTCGATCCGTCCAGCGTCGTCGGCTACGACGCCGCCACCGGAACCTGGAGTGACAGCGGCTCCTTCGGCGATACCGACAACGGCGAGCAGGACTACGCCGAGACCGAACAGCTCTAGGCCTTCGAAGGACGCAGCGCTGTGTCCTGACCGAGGGCCTTCCCAAAGGAGAACAACCAATGCCCAAGCCCAAGAAGGGTGCTCGCTTCGGCGGGTCGGCGTCGCACCAGAAGGCGATCTTCGCCAATCTGGCCACGGCGCTCTTCGAGCACGGTCGGATCACGACCACCGAGGCCAAGGCCAAGGCGCTGCGCCCCTACGCCGAGAAGCTGGTCACCAAGGCCAAGGGCGGCACGCTGGCCGACCGCCGCGAGGTGCTCAAGGTGATCCGCAACAAGGATGTGGTGCACGAACTCTTCGCGACCATCGGACCGTCGTTCGAGGGCCGTGAGGGTGGCTACACCCGGATCATCAAGACCGTCCCCCGCAAGGGTGACAACGCGCCGATGGCGATCATCGAGCTGGTCCGGGAGCAGACCGTGACCAACGAGGCCGATCGCGCTCGCCGGGTCGCCGCCCAGCAGGCCAAGACCGAGGCTGCCGAGGAGAAGGCCGAAGAGGCCGCCACCGAGGCTCCTGCCGAGGACAAGGCCGAGGAAGCCGCTGAGGCGCCCGCCGAGAACAAGGCGGAATGAGTTGGTCCCCGCCGTGCGCGGGGACCGCTCGACTTACGTCGGGATTTCACGAGTGAGCCCGCCGTCCCCTCCGGGTCGGCGGGCTCTCTTCATATTAGCCAGGAGATTGCTGTGATCGTGGTCGATCCGGAGCGAACGGCGGTTGCGGTTCGAGTACGGCTCGATATCGCCTACGACGGTACGGACTTCACCGGTTGGGCACGGCAGCCCGGACTCCGCACGGTCCAGGGAGTACTCGAAGAGTCGCTGAGTAAGGTCCTGCGCGAACCGATTCAGCTCACCGTGGCCGGCCGTACCGATGCTGGGGTCCATGCCGAGGGGCAGGTCGCTCACTTCGACACGACCGCGGAATTGGATTACGGCAAGTTACTGCACCGGCTGGCGCGTTTCCTGCCCAGAGATGTGCGCGTTACCGGAATACGCACGGCACCAGCGGAATTCGATGCTCGTTTCTCTGCGATCCGCCGCCACTACGCCTATCGCCTCACCACGGCGCCGTACGGTGCCCCACCGCTGCTGACCCGTAGTGTGGTCGCCTGCCGTCCGGCGGTCGATGTCGAGGCCATGCGGGAGGCGTCGCGAAAGCTGCTGGGACTGCACGACTTCGCCGCATTCTGCCGTCGGCGCGAGGGGGCCACCACGGTGCGTGAATTGCAGCGGTTCGAGTGGGTGAGTACTCCGATCGGGGCGTCCGAGTTCGGCGGAGCCCACGCCGATCCGGGGGCCGGACCGATTGCCGGCGGACAGGTAGCTGCTGCGGAGGCAACGGCATCCGCGCGAATGCTGACCGCCTATGTCAGTGCTGATGCCTTCTGCTGGTCGATGGTGCGCAGCCTGGTGGGTGCGGTGCTGGCAGTGGGGGAGGGACGCCGCGACCCGGAGTGGGTGCAAGGGCTGCTCGCGGAACGTCAACGGTCCAGTTCGGTTACCGTCGCCCCCGCGCACGGCCTGAGTCTGATCGCGGTGGACTACCCGGCCGATGCCGATCTCGCCGCCCGGAATGTCGAAACCCGGGAGCTGCGCACGCTCCCCCCGTCGGGCGGTTGTTGCGGAGACTGACACCGGGGCGTTCCGTGGCGGTGCGGCCGGGCCCGGAATACTCGCCCGCGTAGCTCGGTTCGCACGGACTATGACTGAAGCTCTACGCAACAGAATCGGATCGTTCGGCGTCTGGCGCTACTACACGGGCTTCGAGCCGGGTGAGGCCAGTGAACTGGAAGGGCTCGGCTACAGCACGCTGTGGCTGGGTGGCTCGCCGCCCGCCGACCTGCCGGAGGTGGAAGCGCTGCTGGGTGAGACCAGCACCCTGACGGTGGGGACCAGCATCGTGAACATCTGGTCCGCACCGGCCGAACAGGTCGCGGAATCCTTTCACCGGATCGATCGGCAGTTTCCGGGCCGGTTCATCCTCGGCTTCGGCGCGGGACATCCCGAAGCTGATTCCGACTTCCGCAAGCCCTACGACGCGCTGATCGATTACGCCGACGTCCTCATCGCCCACGGTGTGCCGAAGCAGCAGCTCGCGCTGGCAGCCCTGGGGCCACGAGTGCTGAAGTTGGCGGCCGATCGCACCGCCGGAGCTCTGCCCTATCTGATCACCGCCGAACACACCCGGCAGGCCCGCGAGATCCTCGGACCGGACGCGCTACTGGTTCCCGAACACAAGATCTCGTTCAGTACCGATCCGGTACAGGCGCGCGCAACCGCCCGGCCACGCGCCGAGTTCTATCTGAGCCTGCGCAACTACGTGTCGAATCTGCGTCGGCTCGGTTTCGCGGAAGAGGATGTGGCCCCGCCCGGCAGCGACCGTCTGATCGATGCGCTGGTGCTGCACGGGACCGCCGACCGAATCGCCGACGGGCTGGTCGAACATCTGCGCGTCGGCGCCGATCAGATCGCCATTCAGGTCACCGACAAGGACCATATGGGCGTGCTGCGTGCACTCGCGCCGGTTGTGACCGCTCGGGTGTGAGAGTGCGGGCGGATCAGGAGCGGACCATCCGGGCGATGGCGTCGGTGGCCTCCTTGATCTTGGCCTCCGCCTCCGGCCCGCCCTGCACCGCGGCATCGACCACACAGTGGCTGATGTGATCCTCGAGCAACCCCATCGCGACGGCCTGTAGCGCCTTGGTCATGGCCGAGACCTGGGTGAGAATGTCGATGCAGTACTTTTCCTCTTCGACCATGCGCTGCAGGCCACGCGACTGTCCTTCGATGCGGCGCAGGCGCTTGAGGTAATCGTCCTTGGCGGTGATGTAGCCGTGCGTGTGATGCTGGGTGTTGTTCTGGTCCTCGGTCACCGGCTCTTCCTCACTGCTGCCCGTCTCTGCATGCACGTCCACTCACGCCCGCCTTCGGTCTAATACCCCCCTAGGGTACAGGAAAGTTGCGGGATTGTCAGCGCCGGACCAGCCGATTCCGCACGTCTGCACCCCGTACGAGAGAATCGGGACCATGAGTTCGGTTCCCGGTCCCGCGCTGGCCATCATCGGCGGTAGCGGCTTCTACGACTTCTTTGGTGACGACGCGACGACCCTCGAGATCGAGACCCCGTACGGCATGCCGGCTGCGCCGATCACCGTCGGAACGGTCGAGGGGCGCCGGGTCGCCTTCCTGCCGAGGCATGGACGCAAACACGAGTACTCACCGCACACCGTGCCGTACCGGGCGAACATGTGGGCGTTGCGTTCGATCGGCGTGCGCCGGATCTTCGCGCCGTGTGCGGTCGGCAGCCTGCGAGCCGACTGGGGACCCGGCACCGTGGCAGTGCCCGATCAGCTGGTCGACCGTACTTCCGGCCGGGAGCAGACCTACTTCGACAACGGCGGCATCCACGTGTCGTTCGCCGACCCCTACTGTGCCGAGTTGCGGGCCGCGGCCGCCGCGTCGGCGGTGCCCGAACTGCCGCTGCACGACACCGCCACCATGGTGGTCGTGCAGGGACCGCGCTTCTCCACCCGGGCCGAGAGCCGCTGGTTCGCCGGGCAGGGGTGGGAACTTGTGAATATGACCGGTTATCCCGAATCGGTACTCGCCCGTGAATTGGAAATGTGCTATGCGGCAATCGCTTTGGTGACAGATCTGGATGCGGGGCTGGAATCGGGCGACGGGGTGAGCACTGCCGCGGTATTCGCCGAATTCGAACGGAACATGGTGCCGTTCAAGACATTGGTGCGTCGCGCTGTCGCCGCTGTGGACAGCGAGCAGACCTGCCCGGACTGCACCGCGCATGCCGGCGTGGCGCTGCCGTTCGAACTGCCCTGACCCGGCGGGGTTGTCAGGGGTCTCGCAGGTCGAGCCGGGCCAGGGCGAAGTGTGGGGTGGCGCTGCCCGGCCCGTAGGGGAGCGGGGATATCTCGGCATCGACGGTGATCCAGCCACCGTCGACGGCCGCGAGCCGTACCTCCGGTAGCGACCACGACGGCGCACCTTCACGAATTGCCCGGCGCGCCTCCATAATTCGAGGTAGATCATCTGGATGCGGCAGGGTGCGTTCATCGGTGTCGCCGGTCCAGTTCAGTCCCGGCACCGGCCGGCTGACCCAGCGGATCAGCCGCCCTCGGTCGGTTTCGAGCACCGCCAGATACATGCGCGGATTGCGGCTCACCAGCGTATCGACGGAGGCCGCCTCGAACGATTTCTCCTGCGGCGCCACACTTTCGGTGACATCGGCGAATACGCTGCGCCACAGATACGGCGCGGCGACCGAGTTGCGGGTACTCATCATGAGCGTGCGCAGGCCGGCGGGTGTGCGTACACACAGCTCACCGGACCATCGAGATCCCGGCACGGCGCGAGACACCACCACCGCCAGATCCAATGCCTCGTCGAAACGCTCCACGTGCTCGAACGATTCCGCCCCGACCCACACCGTGCGGTTGCGGTCGAAGGCCGCGCCCAGGCCCGCCGGGCGAATCTCGTTGCGCCGGGTGCGGGCATCCAACAAATGGGTGGCGACCGGCGGTGGCGCAGGCGGGTCGTCGTGACCCACCCACATCTGCACCGCATGCACCCGCTCATCGGGGCCCGGCAGTGTAACGGCGCGGGCGAAGCATTCCGACCAGGGATGACGGGATTTCGGCAACCGGCGTTCGACCGTCTTCCCGTGCGCCGCGGCGGCGGTGAGAATCGGCATCAGCCGCGGGGGAACGGTGCGTGCCAGTGACTTCCAGTGCCGTGGTGCGGTGTCCACACCGAGCACAGACCACGTGGTGGGAACGTCGAGTGTTTCGATCAGCAACCAGTGCCCGACGATCACGAGCGCGTCCCCTCCCGTTTCGTTCCGTAGCGGCCCTCGGCCATAGCGGTCGAATATCGCGGTCGATTATTCTGCACGTCCGACGGCCCGGCGCAGCGGCCCTGCGAACTAGGCTGGTTGCATGGAAGACCGACTGCGGCTGGAAGTCATTGTCGCCAGTGTGCGACCCGAACGCTTCGCACCGGTCGTGGCCGAATGGTTCCTGCGCACGGCCCGGTCCGAGGACGAGCTGGATATCGGGGTCATCGATCTGGCGCATACCTCGCTGCCCACCGACCTGACCTCCACTCCCGAGGTCGAGGCGTTCCGAAACCGCGTCGGTGCCGCGGACGGCTTCGTGGTCGTCACCTCAGAATACAACCACGGCTATCCTGCCGCGCTGAAGACCGCACTCGACAGTGTGAAGCGCGAATGGCGTGCGAAACCCATCGGATTCGTCGGCTACGGCGGTCTCTCCGGCGGGCTGCGTGCCATCGAGCAGTTGCGCCAGGTAGTCGCTGAGATCCACATGGTGTCGATTCGCGACACCGTCAGCTTCCACGAGGCCAAGCGCAAGTTCGACGCCGACGGAAACACCGCCGACGGTGCGGCTATCGATGCCGCCCAGCGGCTGCTACGGCAGTGGGCCTGGTGGGCGCGGCATCTGCGCGCAGCCCGCGCCGCCGATCCCTACCCGGGCTGAGGGCACCGATCCGAACCGCTGGCGAGACCGCCTGCCCGGTCGAGGGCTGAGCTCGTCGTGGCACCGTCCCGCGGCCCCGGTGCCGAGTCGGCCGCACCGTACCGGCTTGTCCACCGCGCACGATGCAGAGGTGGCCGCACCCTACTGTGCCGGTGCCGTGCCGGCCCGGATCTACCTGCGTCCGTGGGGAAGCGGGGGATGCTGCTGGGGCGGGCGCTGCTGTGGTGGTCGTGGCTGCTGCGGGTGCCGCTGTTGCGGCGGGCGCTGCTGGGGTGGGTGCTGCTGCTGAGGCGGACGGGGTTGCTGCTGCGGTGCCGGACGTCGCGAACGCGGATCGCCGATATAGGTCGTTTCCCGTGGAATCGAGACGAGCGTCAGTTCGACCTGCGTGGTGCCGGTTCGCAGCACCACGTGATTGCCGATCGCGCCGGGCTGATGGATGGACAGATCCGGCTTGGCCGCCGGCAGACTCCTCGGATCACCAGCCATGTAGATGGTGGTTACGCCGGCATGTGGGGCGGGGGCGAGCACGCCGTCTACCACTGCGGCGGTGAAGCCGGCATCGCTTTGATGCGTTTCGGCGGCGACGGCCAGCCGCTCGGGATTGCCGATGGTGGAGACCAGCTGCTCCCAGGCCTGCGGCCGGTCGGTACGGATCAGAATGCGTTCACCCACGGCCAGCGCGCGGAACACCAGCTGCTGAGCCAGGTACAGCTCACCGGCCACGTAGACCGACGAAATACCCTGGCCGACAAGCCGGATGGCGACACCGTTGCCTTCCTCGTCGGAACCGATCAGCTGACCGCAGCCCGAGGACGGCAGGTGGAGTACGCCGACCACATCGATCGGATACTGGCTCATCGGGACGGTGTGGTCCACGCCGGGCACGGCGATCGGCAGATGGGCCAGCAGGCTCTGCCGATGGCGGCCGTTCAGCGAGACCATGCCCTTGCGGGTGATCTTCTCCGGCAGCTCACGCGCGGTCAACCGCCATGCGGCCCCGATATTCACGGTGTCGGCGGTACTGCCCGGCCGCAGCCGGACTGCCACCGTGGTGCCGCGTGACGGGGCCACCCACAACTGTGCCAGCAGATCCGAACCCAATTGCTTGGGATCCACTGCGGCACCGACGTTCACGCTGTTCGCGAGCTCGGTGTAGCGCCAGCGATGGGTCAGTTCACGTGGGTCGGTGCCGCCGCTGATCTGCCAGACCGCCTTGCGAATCTCCGGTGCGGTGAGCACGCGGGACGCGCAATCGGCATCCTCGAGCGCCCGCACGATGCGCTGGGTCGCGATGGTCACTGCGCGGCCGGCGCCCTCGGTGCCACCGCCGCGCCGGGCGGCTGCTTCCGGGCAGGCCAGTGTGTCGAAACTGATTGCGAGCCATACGGTTCGGTGCGCAGTGGCGGGCAGCGGGCCGAGTAGTGATTCGTAGATCGGCCCGGCGGGCGTGCCGGAACGACTGCGGTGACCGTGGCTGATGATGTCGATGCCGGAGAGCTGGATGTCGTGCTGGGTCAGGCATTGCGCCAGCTCGGGGAGCGGCAGCAGATGCGATGCGTGCACGGTATTGCGGTCGATACGGGTCAGACCGCCCTTCGGGGGCAGTACCTCGACGACCGCGACGACTCGGCTGCCCTCCCAGTACAACCCCAGAGACTTGTCGTCCGGGCCGCGGAAGTCGACGGTGTCGCCGAGGTCGTACTGCTGCCGGGTGAAATAGCGCCACAGGGTGGCGAGCCACGAGGCGACGGTGCGCTTGCCGATCGGGATCAGCAGCAGCAATCCGGCCACGATCGCGGCCGCGAGCGCATACCAGCCCGGTACACCGACCACCAGCACGATTATGCCGACTACCAGCCCCAACGCCTGTGCGGCCAGCAGGTTCGGCAGCGAGATTCGCCCGAGAAGCGGGCGGCTGTCGGTCCCGCTGGATTCGGCCATCGTCGTCCCCCAAGTACGCGGTGTCGGCCCATATGCGGATGGCCGAGCTGAACTACAGTCCTGCTGAACTGTACTGTGTTGTGCGAACGCGAGCACTGTTCGGGGGAGGACTCATGCCTTCAAAACCCACTACGCGCTGGCAGGTGAGCGGTTATCGCTTCCTGGTCCGGCGAATGGAGCACGCCCTGGTGCGCCGGGACGTGCGAATGCTGCACGATCCGATGCGCTCACAGTCGCGGGCCTATGCCGCGGGCCTGGTCCTGGGGATCGTCGCGCTCGCCGGTTGCGGAGTGCTGGCACTGCTGAAGCCACAGGGGTCCATCGGCGACAACAAGATTCTGCTCGGCAAGGACACCGGCGCGGTATACGCCGTGATCGACGGTGTGGTGCATCCGACGCTGAACCTGGCCTCGGCGCGGCTGGCGGTCGGTGAACCCGCGAAAGCGGTGTCCATCAAGGAATCCGAGCTGTCGAAGAAGCCGCGCGGCGCGCTGATCGGTATTCCGGGTGCGCCCTCGTCGCTGAATTTCGACGGCGGTGGTAACGGTCGTGCCTGGACGATCTGCGACGAGCTGACCAACGACGGCAGCAGCGAGATGACCACCACGGTGATCGCCGGTGATCCGGTGCTGGGCACCAAGGCGGCCGAGATGCCGGGGAACGACGCCCTGCTGGTTCAGGGACGCGATGCGGCCTACCTGATCTACGACAACCAGCGGGCCCGCGTCGACATGGACGATCCGAAGGTCACCGAGGCGCTCGGTATTCGCGGGATGACGCCACGACCGATCAGCGCCGGGCTGCTCAACTCCATTCCGGAGGTGCTGCCGATCGTGCCGCCACGGATCACCGATCCCGGTGGTACTCCGACCTATTCACTGAACAATCACCGCATCGGTGACGTGGTGCACGTCGACACCAAGGACCAGTACTACGTGGTGTTGCGCGACGGTCTGCAGCCGATCTCACCGCTGACCGCGGATATCATCCGCAACTCCAACCCCACCGCGTCCCAGAATCCGGAGATCAGTCAGTTCGACAGCACCCAGGCGGCGGTGTCGAACGAGCTTGCGGTGCAGCAGTATCCGACGAAGGCGCCGACCATCGTGAATCCGAAGGACCGGCCGGTCGGCTGCCTGTCGTGGAAGCCGCTGGCCGGTGCCTCCGACAAGTCCGACGGCAGTAAGCGCGCGGAACTGTCTGTGCTGGCCGGAAGTGCGCTGCCCATCCCGGACAACAAACAGACCACACCGCTCGCACAGGCCGACGGGTCCGCCTCGAATGTGGACGCGTTCTACTCGACCCCGGGTCACGGATACTTCGTGCAGACCACCGGAATCGAGACCGACAGTCAGCGTCGCGACAGCATGTTCTTTGTCGCCGATACCGGAGTGCGCTACGGCATCAAGGACGGCGAGGCGCAGAAGGCACTCGGTATGGATGCGGAGAAGGCCACACCCGAGCTCGCCCCGTACCAGATCGTCGGCCTGCTGGCCGCGGGCCCGACGCTTGGCCGCGAAGCCGCCATGGTCGCCCACGACGGTGTAGCACCGGACCCGGAACCGGCCGACACGCTGGTGCGGTCCAAGCAGGATCAGTCGGCCCAGCAGCCGGCCAACTAAGTCGACGCGGTTCGGCTCGCGGGCTCGGAAGCCTGCGAGCCGAACCGAACCCCCTTGGCCTCCTTACCGATCAGGGTGAGGAATGCGACGATGATCAGCACCGGAACGATGGTCACGGTGAGCGCGAACGGATAGCCGTGGCTTTCGGCCAGTCGCTCCTGGATGGGCAGGTTGAGCGCGGCCAGCAGGTTGCCGAGCTGATAGGTCACTCCGGGATAGAACCCGCGAATCGCGTCCGGGGACAGCTCGGTGAGGTGCGCCGGGATCACGCCCCAGGCGCCCTGGACCATCAGTTGCATCAGGAACGAGCCCAGACACAGCATCGCGGCGGCCGTCGAATACGCGAACAGCGGGACGATCGGCAAGGCGAGCAGTGCGCAGAAGACGATGGTGTACCGGCGGCCGTACTTCTGTGACAGGCTGCCGAACACCAGGCCGCCGATGATCGCGCCGATGTTGTACACCACCGCAATCCATTTCGCGGTCGCCGAGGACAGTCCCGCGCCCCCGTTGTCGACCGCGGACAGGAAGGTCGGATAGATGTCCTGGGTGCCGTGGCTCATCCAGTTGAACGCGGTCATCAGCAGGATCAGATAGACGAAGCGGCGAATCACCATGGGATTCAGGAGCACGTCGCGCAGCGAGGTCCGGGTGACGCGCATCCGTTCGCGGCTCTCCCGCCACGCCTCCGATTCACCGACGCGGGTCCGGATTGCCAGGATGATCAGCGCCGGAATGACCGACAGTGCGAACAGCCACCGCCACGACAGTCCGAGCCAGTTCGTGACCAGCAGCGATGCCAGCGAGGCGAGCAGATATCCGAACGAGTACCCCTCCTGCAGCAGCCCGGAGAAGAACCCGCGGCGCTCGGCCGGGATCTTCTCCATCGCCAGTGCCGCCCCGAGACCCCATTCGCCGCCCATGCCGATCCCGTAGAGCATCCGAAGAATCAGCAGCACAGTGAAATTCGGCGCGAACGCGCACAGGAACCCGACCAGTGAATAGAACGCGACATTCACCATCAGCGGGAGGCGCCGGCCGATCCGGTCGGCCCAGAGTCCGAACAGCATCGCACCGACCGGCCGCATGATCAGCGTCGCGGTGGTGATGAACGCGACGTCCGCTTTGGACATGTCGAAGTCCGCCGCGATTTCGGCGTAGACGAAGACCACCAGGAAGTAGTCGAACGCATCCATCGTCCAGCCCAGCTGTGCGGCGATGAAGGAATTGCGTTGATCGGGGGTGAGACGCTGCCTACCGGCGACTGGCATAGAGGTTTCCCGCTCCTTCGTGCGATCTCGCGCGCAGGACCCGGGCAGATATGTCCTCCGCTGCCGACGATAGTGCGGGATGCGGGCCGGACGTGTCTCGATCTTGAAGACATTTCCTACCGCTAACCAGGTCATATACGTCATCTACGGCAAATCGGGCGAGCTGTAGGTCGCGGTGGAACGGCGATGAATTCGGTGTCTGTATATCGTCCCGACAGTATGAAGACGACGAACCTTGCCGAACTGTACGAGCTCGACCCGATGAACTGGTCCGCTGTCGTCGACGGCCTGGACGCCGGATTCCCGCAGGCCCCGGGGGCCGGGGGTCCCGACCGGCACACCTGCTGGCTGGCCACCCTGAACCCGGACGGCACCCCGCACGTCACGGCCGTCGGGGCGCTGTGGGCCGACGGAGCGTTCTGGTTCGAAACCGGACCGCGAACCCGCAAAGCCCGCAACGTCGCCCGGGACCCGCGCTGCACCCTGAGCGTCGCGTTGGACACCATCGACCTCAGCGTCGACGGGCACGCCGAACATGTCACCGACCCGGCCACGGTCGCCGAAATGGCCGCACTGTGGGCCGCCGAAGGCTGGCCCTGCCGTGTCGACACCTCGGGCACCGCCCTCACCGCAGAATTCAGCGCCCCCTCCGCCGGCCCGCCACCGTGGCACGTCTACCGCATCGTCCCTCGCGCCGCGACCGCCCTGTCCACGGTCGAACCGGGCGGCGCCACCCGCTGGCACTTCGACGAACCAGCCGAGTAGTTACCCGTCGCCACGCTCACCGAAGTGACGGCGGATGGGGAAGGAGGCGAGGTAACCCAGGACCGCGAGGACGGCGATGACGCCGGTGCCGATCAACGCCACATTCCGAGAGGTGTTGTCGGCGGCGGGAGCTGGAGCGGGTACCGGCATCTGCAAGCTCACCGCGGCTGCGGGTTGCTTGGGCGGAAGCTGGTTCGGGACCTGTGCGCTCAAAGCGGCGACCGGATCGACGGCGCCGTAACCGACGAACGGATTCCACCCCTCGGCGGGAGCATGCGCGGTCGCCTCGATGCGTTTGATGACATCGATGGCGCTCAGCTGCGGGAAGCGCTCGCGTACCAGTGCCGCCACACCGGCGACATAGGGTGCGGCGAAACTGGTCCCGGAGATGGGTTCGACTTTGCCCTGCTGGTCCACCTTTCCGACCGCAGTGCCCTTGCTTTTCGGATCGTCCCAATGCGGATCGAGCGAGGTCAGTTGCTCACCGGGTGCCGCGACTCCGACCCACGGGCCGGGAACCGTGAACGACGAGGGCTGACCGTTGTCGTCGACCGAGCCCACCGAAAGGACGAAGTCGTCCCATCGGGCCGGAGAGACATTCATATTGACCTTGGACCACGGATCGGCGGTCGGATCCAGGGGGTCGATGACCGGATTGGTGCCCTTGCATTTGTCGTTGTTCCCCGCGGCGGTCACGACGACGACATTCTTCTCGACTGCTGCGTATCGCACCGCGGCGCCGAGGGCGGCGTCGGGAAGGTCTCCCGACTTGCACGCGACCTCGGACATGTTGATGACCGTGGCGCCCATATCTGCGGCGTGGCGCACGGCCTGCGCGAGTGTGGTCGTGGTGCCGTATCCGTCGGGCATGGCGTCCGGCGGTTTGTCGCGTCCGGCGCCCTTCTTCTGGAAGTAGCTCGAAGTCTGACGGATGCTGAGGATGCGCGCTTGTGGCGCAACACCCGCAAAGCCCTGCCCGGGGACCTCGGTCGCGCCGATGATGCCCGCGACGAAGGTTCCGTGGGCATCGCAGTCGCTCGTCCCGTCGGAAGACGACACATAGTCGCCCCCGGCGATCAGGCCCGGAAGACGCGGATGGGGTGCCACGCCGGTATCGATCACGGCAACCAACTGGCCTGCGCCGCGCGCGAAGTGCCATGCCTTGTCGAGTTCGAGACTGCGCTGGGCGGTGGGAACCGTGGGCCCGTCGCCGCCCGTACTGGTGCTGGCGCAGGGTGAATTCGGGGGTTGCTCCGTCTGGTCGGGTGGTGCGGGAGTGCCGTCGGCCGGCAACACTCCCGGATTCACGACCGGCTTGTCCGCCACTGCGGCACCCGCGCCGGTCGACACGCTCAATCCCAGCACCGCGGCGACAGCTGCGATTCGAACCGCCTTGCGCCCGAATGTATTCGGCTTCATGCCGGGCTCAGAGTGCTCGGACGAGCGTGTACAGCTCGGCAACCCAGAACACCAGCGGCACCACGGCGGCCACGAAGGCGTACTCCAGCAGTTCGACCGCGCGGCGCATCGGCGGTGTCGCCGACTGGTTCGGCACGATGATGCCCAGGATCAGCGCGGCGATCAGCATCACCATCGCGGCACCGAAGATCGCGAGTGGCTGTTCGACCGTGAAGGCGGCGCCGATCATCATCAGCAGCAGGATCGCGGCGCCACCCGACACCAGGGTCACGGCCAGTTCGGCGCTGACGTAGGTGCGGCTGCGGAACATCAGTACCGCTGCGGCGACCAAGGCCAGAGCGATGCCGGGCCAGTACGGGCTGTCGGCCGACGGGTCGGTGGCGGTCAGCATGCCGACGACGGTCACGAGGGTGGTCGCACCGACCAATCCGGCCAGATACATCCGTGCGCGTTCGGATTTCGTGCGCAGCGCATCCATGGTGGGCAGCGCGCGGTGGTCGTCGGGGTCTTCCTCGGTCGGATCGATCGGAGTGCCGGGGGAGGGCACCGGCGGCAACGGAAGTTTCGACAGCAGCATCGATACGCGCGGCGCCATCGACAGCGCTGCCAGCGCCAGCGCACCGGCCACACCGCCGATCGCCTTGACCGGCTGGTCGGTGACCAATCCGACCAGCGCGGCCGGTACCGCGAAAACGGAAAGCGTTGTGGCGCCGATGAACAGCGTCAGCCCCACGCCACTGACCCGCCACGCGAGCACTGCGGTGGCGCCGAGGAGAACCGAACCGAGCAGCAGATTCGCCCAGCCGTAATGGTCCGGGACCAGCAGCATCCCGGCGGCGAATGCGCTGGGTAGCGCGCAGCCGCCGAAGATCAGTGCGGAGGCGGTATCGCCGTACATCCGGCTCATCACGGTGCCTGCCACGACCAGCAGGATGGTGAGGACTGCGGCGACGGAGCCGGTGATCCAGCCGGGCATCGCATCCGGTGCGGCCAGCAGGCCCACGCATCCGGCGAGCATGGTCAAGACGGCGATGATCGAGCCCGTGATGCGCGCGAGCCGTGGTGACCAGCTACGGAAGTGGTCGGTGTCGGCGATCGCGACGTTGTACATGATGTCGTCGAACAGCGGACTGGGCGCCACATGATCGGCGCTCTCCAGCATCAGCAGTTCGCCGTCGCGCACTCCTTGCTCGCCGAGGCTCAGCGAGTTGGAGAACGGCGGCTGGCCGATCCGGGCCAGCACCCATTCGGCGGGCTGGAACTGTTCACCGCTGTTGTCGAAATCGTTGGTGCGGCTGTGCTGAGCCACCATGTCGACGACACTGGGGATTACCAGCGCTACCGGCACGTCGACCGGAATAGCCATATCGACCTGCGTGTGCTTGGCCAGAATTGTCACCCGTGCCAGATCGGGTGCCCGGACGATTCCGCGGCTCGAATCCTCTTCGATGTGGTCCAGTCGCGCGTGCGTCACGCTTCCCCCAACTCCGTCTCTACCTCGTGTTTCCGCATACGCTCCGGTTTGCGGTCGCGCAGGGCCTCCGTGCAGAATGCTGCTCGAACTGTACGACATGTCGGCCGCTGCCTCTACACTGAGTCCGCAGTACAGCCGCCGAAGGGGGATCTTCCGAGGATGAGCACAGTCAGGTTCCAGCGGCGTGCGCGCCGGGAGGTTCCGCGGTCACCCGGTGGCGAAGTCACCCTGCAGCCGCCGCCCGAGATCCCCCGCGCCGTCCCGGGCAGTCTGCTGAGCAAGCTGATGCCTGTGGTCATGATCGTCGGTATGGGCGGCATGATGGCCCTGATGTTCACGCGTGGTGGCGGTATCGCCTCCAACCCGATGAGCATGATGTTCCCAATGATGATGATCTTCTCCATGGTCGGCATGTTCGCCGGTCAGGGCGGTAAAGGTCAGAAGTCCGCGGAAGCGAACGAGGACCGTAAGGACTACCTGCGTTACCTCGACCAGGTGCGCAAGGACGTCGACGAGACCGCGACGCAGCAGCGTTCCGCGGTGGAGTGGAGCCATCCCGAGCCGGGCCTGATCTGGATGCTGGCCGGCACCAGCCGGATGTGGGAACGGCGGCCCGGTGACAAGGACTTCTGCCACGCGCGAATCGGCTTGGGGGGTCAGCGCCTTGCCACCCGTCTCGTGTCCCCGGAGACCGGGCCGGTGGAGGAACTCGAACCCATCGCGGCGGTATCGCTGCGCCGGTTCGTGCGCACCCATTCCACGGTGCCGGATCTGCCGACCGCCATTGCGGTCAAGGGTTTCGCCACCATCCAGCTCAACGGTGATCGTGCCCAGGCCCGCGATATGGCGCGCGCGATGTTGTTGCAGCTGTGCATGTTTCAGGCCCCCGATCAAGTACTGGCGGCCGTCGTCTGTGGGGCGGACACCGCCGCGGAGTGGGAATGGACCAAGTGGCTGCCACACACCCAGCATCCCGAGTCCCAGGACGGCATCGGCACCGAGCGGATGGTCTACGGATCCATCCGTGAACTGGCCGACGGCCTGAACCCATTGCTGCACAACCGGGTTCGTTACTCACGCAATCAGCCCGCGAATCAGAACCTGGTGCACGTCGTCATCGTCGTCGACGGCGGTCTGCTCGAAGCCGAAGAGGATTCGCTGCGGGAATCCGGCTACGAAGGTGTCACCATCATCGACCTGTGCAGCTACGCGCCGCGCTTGGCGGTGTCGCGGGGTATTCAGATGGTGGTCGAGAACGGCGAATGCGTCGGCCGTGGTGCGACCGGCAATATGGAGCGCTTCGCCCTCATCGACCGGATCAGCGCGCGTCAGGGCGAACAGGTCGCCCGCCGTTTGGCCCCGTTCCGGGTCGCGCCGGTGCAGCGTGGCGGCGAGGCCGTCATCGAAGAGAACGTCGAGGTCATCAATTCCTGGGCGCAGCTCATGGGCTTGGGCGACATCGGCACCTTCAACCCGGAAACCGGCTGGAAGCCGCGCTACGGCCGCGAGCGGCTGCGGGTCCCGTTCGGTGTCGGTGCCGACGGGTTGCCGGTCTACCTGGATATCAAGGAGGCCGCCGAGGGCGGTACCGGCCCGCACGGCCTGTGCATCGGTGCGACCGGTTCCGGTAAATCGGAATTCCTTCGCACCCTGGTGCTTTCGATGCTGGCCACGCATTCGCCGGATCAGCTGAATCTGGTTCTGGTCGACTTCAAGGGTGGTGCGACCTTCCTCGGTCTGGACAGCGCACCGCATGTCGCGGCCGTCATCACCAACCTGGAGGAAGAGGCCGACCTCGTCGATCGTATGAAGGACGCGCTGGAAGGCGAGATGAATCGCCGCCAGGAAGTCCTGCGCGACAAGGGCAATTTCGCCAATGTCCTCGAATACGAGAAGGCCCGCGCCGCGGGCGCCGATCTGGACCCGCTGCCGGCGCTGTTCGTGGTGCTCGACGAGTTCTCCGAACTGCTGGCCAAGCATCCGGATTTCGCGGAACTGTTCGTGATGATCGGCCGCCTGGGCCGCTCACTGCAGGTTCATCTGCTGCTGGCATCACAGCGCCTCGAAGAGGGCAAGCTCAAGGGCCTGGAATCACATCTGTCCTATCGCATCGGCCTGAAAACCTTCTCCGCCAACGAGTCCCGCCAGGTCCTCGGCGTCCCCGACGCCTACAACCTGCCGAGCTCACCCGGCGGCGGCTATCTGAAGACCAACTCCGGCGAGATCCAGCGCTTCCAAGCCTCCTACGTATCCGGCGCCTACGTCGGCGGCGGTCCCCAGCGCGAGGTCACCCAGGCCGGCATCGTCGGCGGCGAGATCGACATCAACGCCCGCCTCTTCAAGGCCGACCACGTGGAATTCCGCGACAGCGACCGCATCCCACTCCCTCCCGAGCCGAGCATCGTGCTGGAGGAAGAGAAATCCGACGAGAGCGCGGAGAAGGTCTCCAACCTGGACATGCTGGTCACCCGCATCGAGGGGCACGGACGCGACGCCCACCAGATCTGGTTGCCGCCACTCTCCGAGGCGCCGACTCTCGACCAGCTCATCCAGCGCTCGGTCCTTACCGGTGACTACGGCCCGGTGGCGAGCCTGCGTGCGATCTTCGGCACCGTCGACCGTCCCCGCGAACAGCGTCGCGATCCGATGGTCGTCGATTTGTCGGGCGCACACGGCAATGTCGCGATAGTCGGTGGCCCGCAGTCGGGTAAATCCACTGCACTGCGCTCGTTGATCATGGGCCTGTCCATGATGCACACCGCCGAGCAGGTGCAGTTCTACTGCCTCGATTTCGGTGGTGGCACCCTGACGGCGCTGGAGGGCCTGCCGCACGTCGGTTCGGTGGCCGGCCGTCTGGACGTGGACAAGGTGCGTCGCACCGTCTCCGAGGTCAGCACCATCGTGCGCCAGCGTGAACTGCGCTTCCGGCAACTCGGTGTCGAATCGATGGCGGACTTCCGTCGACTGCGCGGAACCGACCCGGCCAGTAGTCCCGCGGCGGCCGGAGCCCACGAGGATCCGTTCGGCGACGTCTTTCTCGTGGTCGATGGGTTCGGTTCCATCCGCCAGGATTTCGATGCCCTCGAACAGCCGATCATGAATCTCGCCAACCAAGGTTTGTCCTACGGCGTGCATGTGATGATCGCCCTGAATGCTTGGCGTGAAGCGCGTCCCGCGCTCAAGGACCAGATCCGTTCCCGTATCGAACTCTGCCTCGGTGACCCCATGGACTCCGACCTGGGGCGCAAGGTTGCCGCGTTGGTACCGCAGGGCCGCCCCGGCCGCGGTATGACGTCGGACGCGAAACATATGCTCACGGCATTGCCACGCACGGACGGAAATTCGAATCCGGAAACATTGGGTGCAGGTGTGGCGGACGCGGTGCAACGCATTGCCGCCGCGACTCCCGGCCGTCCTGCGCCACAGGTGCGTATGCTGCCGGAAATTCTGCATCGCGACGATCTGTTGCATAACGTTCTGGGTGGTTGGCCCGGGCAGGTGGATCAGTACACGAAGAATATCCAGATCCCGATCGGCCTGAACGAAGCCGAGCTTGCGCCGGTATTCCTCAACCTGGCCGAGCAACCGCATGTGTTGATCTTCGGCGACACCGAATGCGGTAAGACCAACGTGCTGCGCAACATCATTCACAACATCGTTGCCGCCAATACTCCCGAGAATGCCAAACTGATTATCGGCGACTACCGCCGTACCTTGCTGGGGGTAGTCGAAGGTCGACATGTGGCGGGTTATGCTCCATCCGCCGAGATGCTCGAGGCCATGATGCGCGACCTGACCGGTGTGCTGAAGGGGCGTATGCCCGGTCCCGACATCACGCAGCAACAGTTGCGCGATCGATCGTGGTGGTCCGGTCCCGAGGTCTATGTCATCGTCGACGACTACGACCTGGTATCTACGCCGTCGGGTAACCCGCTGTCCATACTCACCGAATATCTGGCGCAGGCCAAGGACATCGGCTTCCACCTGATCATCGCTCGACGTTCAGGAGGCGCGTCGCGGGCGTTGTACGAGCCGCTGATCGGCCGTATGAAGGACATCGGAACCATCGGCCTGATGATGAGTGGCAGTCGCGATGAGGGCGCGTTGCTCGGCAACGTGCGGCTCAGCGAAATGCCGCCCGGGCGAGGAACGCTCGTCTCACGCGCTGGGAACAGCCTGGTACAGACGGCCTGGGCCGCGCCACCGGTATGACGGGTCGCGGCGCGGAATCGGCATACGGTGTGGCTCAGGTCATCACCGCCGATCACCGTGAAAAGCCGAAAGGCGCTGGCAATTCCGGGCAGAAGATGGCAGGCTCGGAAACCGGACAACATGCCGACCTGCCGCGTACCATTCGTAAGGATGCTTCCTGGGGTCGTCACCGGCCGGCCGGAACGCGGTGCTTGGGGGCACGAAGCTCACCGTTGAGCGGAAGCGGCCGCCGGTGCACGCGGTATGTGCGCGATGAGAGGGGGAGGTGCAAGACATTCACACCGCAGGCGAGTGCGCCATGCGATCGCTGTCGATCTGCGCCGATGCGCGGGAAATGACTATGGAACCGTGGACGCATTTCGTGCGTCCAAACAGATAGCAGGAACATTCCTCGCCGCAGGCCGCGGCGACCGAGAGAAGGAGCCCAGATGCCCTTTCACGCCGAACATGCGGAGCTCGTGAAGTTCGTCAACGATATGAAAACCCAGCACGACATTATCGGTGACCGGATCCAGAAGGCGCATATGCATGCGCAGAGCCTTCAGGGGCCGACCTTTCAGGGTGGCGCAGGCAAAGCGTTCCAGAGCACATTCGAACAGTTCCTGACCTCGGCGAACAAGATGAACGAGGCGCTTATGAAGAACTCCGAGAATCTCAAGAGTGCCGGCGATCAGTATGCGCAGATGGAAGAGGGCAACCTGTCCACCCTGCAGAAGACCGCCGACACTTTGAACTGGGCCTGACAGCTCAATTCCAGCATCTTGCCTTCGAAAGACTCAGAGGAGACACGCAATGAGCGATTTCGGTGAAATTTCCTACGACTTCGGTGCGATCAACGATGCAGGCACCGGTATCAAGTCCGAGGCCATGCAGATCACTTCCGCGCTCGAGGATATGGAGAGGAATTTCCAGAACTTCATTACGACGCACTGGACGGGCAGTGACGCGGCCGATGCCTTCAACAGCGTTCAGCAGAACTGGCGACAGCAGTCGGATGAGCTCAGCGCTTCGCTGGCGCAGCTCGGTGCCCATACTGTTGGCGCCGGCGATGAAATGAAGGGCGCCGATGTCCTCGCTGCCAAGCTGATCGCGGGCGGCTGATCCACCCGTTTTTCGGCAAGCGAGATCTGGGCCGTGTATCCGAAATTCGGATACACGGCCCGGATATTTTGCGTGAGACAGCTCTGCAAATTACCAGCTGTTGGCCAGTATTGCGTACTGCGCGGCGGCCCTTTGTTGTGCATCTGCAATTTGAGGGCCTGATACGCGCGCTACATACTGACGGTAGCGTACTACGCAACGGTAGCGGTGGTCAGTGAATATTTCTTTGCTCATGTCTGCTTCGTCGCAGAACGAATCAGGAACACCCTTCGGAGGCGCTATCGGTTGCTTGACCTGCTGTCGAAATTTTTCGACGACTGCGTCGGCGCCTGCGTTATCGCTCGACCTCCATAGGGTCGTCCCATCGACCACCCGTGTGCCGACGGCATCGACATGGCCTTCTTCGATCAATTTCTCCCCGAACGGTCCAGTCATATTGATTGCACCGTGCCCGGTCAGTGAGGCGTCAACCGAGAGGGAAGGCCCATCGAGGAGGTAATCCGGCGCAAAGGCGATGCGATGCACGCCCTCGGGATCGTGTGGTAGGTGAAGGATTTCTCGCTTCGACAAAGCTGGCAGTTTCTCCAACATCGGTACCTGGACGTCGAATATGCGCTGCAACTGTGCCTTCAAATCCGGCAGGTTCGCTTTCGGCGCTCGGGTGAAAACTCGTAAAACGTAGCTGCCTACCGTCAATCTGGAACCGATGGTTCTGATTCCGGGGCGCCAATGCGTCAATGCCTCCGGGTACTTCTCGAGTTGCACCTTTTCGTTCTGGTCTCCGGCGATCGAGAAGTCGGCCGCTTCCAGCGCGGAATTGGCTGTTTGTGCAGCGTCGGGCGTCGGAAACTGGTATATGGTTAATCCAACAAATTTGTCGCCGTCCTGAGGGTCTGACGACTCGTTTTGCTTCTTGCCGGCTTCGACGCCGTATAGCATTTCGTTGTTCTTCAGGATATCTCTGAAATTTGTCGGTAGACCTTCGGACTCGAATTTGTCGTACGGATCCGTAATTTCTGATGCGGTGTTGTAGGTCAAGCTCGGGTCGATCTCGGTGCCGTTGGCAACGTGGTTCAGAAGCCGCATTGCCGCCAATTGTTTCGTTATTTCAAGACTCGGTGTCGGATCAAAGTGCATGTACGCCGGATCCGACGAGTATCCTCCAGTGTCGAGCTTACGTACATCGATTTCTGCTGCTGTCGGCGATCCAGTAATCGAGGAACCACAGGACGATAATGTAAACGTTGCAACGAGCGCGATCGAAGCACATCCGATCATTCTGACAGTCTGCATTGCCGCCCCCTACTTGCTGTTTGCCAATATCGAGTACTGCGCTGAGATGCGTTGATGTGCGTCTCGAATCTGCCCGGACCATTCGCTTGCCACGTATCGTTCGAACTGTACGTGACAGTAGAATCTGATCCGGTCGCGTGGACCCTTGTACTGTAAACACTTGGCGTTCGGAAGATTCGTCGGAGGATCGACACTGTGCCAGAACTTGTCGGAGCGTCTCTCGGCCTGGAAGATACGCTGCGCAGCTCCGGAGTCTGTGGCTCGGACAAGTTTTCCGGCGCCGAGTACGACCCGATCTACTCCGTTGGCTCTGTACAGTTGGGCAATTTCCTTCGGATTGTCGGCAAGATGAAGTGCACCGTGGAGGTCGAAGCCTCCTGGTATATTTTCGAACGAGTCCCCGAGTGGGCGTTCGAGGGATAACCCTCTGATGTTGTCCGGGTCTACCGGAGTCGCCATCAGTCGGTCGACAGGTGTAGGTGTGAATTCCTGCAATGATTCGACCGTCGCGGCTATAGATTTTTGAGACAGTGTCGTGAGAAAAGGTAGGTCTGAAATCCCGAGTTCTGCGTTTTCGTTGTGCTCCACTATTGTGATCAACACGTACTGACCGCTGGCCTTCCAGCTGATCAATGACTGAGTCTCCGGCTGCCATTTCGCATAAGCGTCAGGGTATTCCGGTAAGGACGAACCCTCGGTCGGTCCGGCGCCGTACAGTTCTGCCTTCGACAGCGCTGCCGCAGCATGCTCGGCCGATTCATTGTCGGGAAATATCAGTGTCGAATTGACGAGTTCATACGAAAATATTCTCTCCTCGTCAGACCGGCCGATCGTCGAGAACCCTGCGATAAAGTCTTTGGCTGCATCATTGAAAGTTTCCTCGTGTAGCCAGTGAAAGATTGGACTGAGGTGGAATTGACCCACTTCGAGGAAAGAATGGGTGGTGCCGGCTTCGCCGACGGTGAGCATTGGATCCACCTCGTATGGCAACGGCATTGCGCTCGCCAAGCGGTTGGCTTCCATGAAGCGTGCGGCAGGCATGTTCTTGGGCAGGCCCATATCGACCGGTTCGGTGCGGTAGGCGCCGACATCGAGTTCAGACAGCTCGACAACAGGTTCGGCCGCCACGGCGGAACCTGCGGGATCGGCCCCGCAAGCAGCAGTTACGGCGATCAGGCCCACTGCAGCGACGATCTTGGTTGCCGTTATTATCGGGCTCAATGTCCCCCCTCGTTATTCTCGCTTCAGTTTCTGTGCCGGGAGACTCTCCGTCGAAGTCTCAAGGTTACTTCACCTGATTACGGAGAATTGGCACAATTTTTTCCAGTAGCGTCTTCTCCGACCCTCCCGACCAGTTCCGCATCGCGGAAACCGTGCTCGGGTCGTCGACCGGAATGACGGTGGCTCGTGAACCGGTGATGCCGTATGGCAGCCCGAGAAGACCCCCGCCACCTGCTTCCGGGTCGCTTCGCATTGCGAGAATGTAGCCGTCAGAAGACACGTTCAGATCTTGGAATCGATCGGTGACAGGCCGAGGCGAGGGCTCGTCACCGTTCCTGGGATAGCTGAGGTTGTAGACGAATCCGAGATCTTCCAAGAACTTCGTCTGAGGTGTACCGCTCAGGAAGATTCCGTAGGTTCGCTCGTCGGTGACATTGAGCATCGTGATGGTCTTGCCCGCGAACTGCGGATTCGCCTCCCGCGCCTGCGCCGCGGACGTGTAAGCCGCGGGAGCAGCGGACGTTCCGGCTGCTGCCGCAGTGGTCGACGGGGGTGCCTGTGGGGTACCTCCCCCGCTGGTGGCCCAGACGCCCACACCGACCGCGAGTGCAACGGCAACCACCACTCCGACCCCACCCAGGACGAATGGCTTGCGGCTCTTGGGTTTCGACTCGAGAAGCCGGGAGATGTCGGCGTCGGAGGAGGTGGGGCGGGGGATCTGGTTGCGGGGGTCGGTGGTGGGGCGGTATTCGCCTGTTGCGCGGGGGTCGGACTGGGGGCTGGGGTTGAATACCTGAACCGGGTAGGTCGGGGAGGTGTTGGTACGGATGGGGTTGTGGCCCGGGGTGAGGGCGTTTGCTGCGGCGTCGGTGAACTCGCGGCAGCTGGCGAAGCGTTCGGCGGGGTTCTTGGCCAGAACTCGGGCGAAGACATGATCGATCGCCGGGGGGAGGCCGGGGTTCGCGGCGGTGGCGCGGGGTGGGGGCTCGTAGAGGTGGCCCATCATCACCATGGCCGGTTGGGTTGCGGGGTAGGGGTTTTGGCCGGTGATCAGTTTGTAGAGGGCACAGCCCAGGCTGTAGATATCGCCGCGATTGTCGACCGACAGGCCTTGGAGCTGTTCGGGGGGTGCGTAGGCGATGGTGGCGACGAAACTGCCGGTCTGGGTGAGTTCGGTGGCGTCGTCGTCGGATTTGGCCACGCCGAAGTCGGCGAGCAGGACGCGTTCTTCGTCGTCGCCCTTGTCCTGGGTCGACATCAGGAAGTTCGCCGGTTTGATGTCGCGGTGCAACAGGCCGCGGCGGTGCGCGTAGTCCAGGCCCTTACCGACCTCGGTGATGATGCGCAGGGCGCGCAGCGGTGTCATCGCGTGGCGGTCGCGGGCCAGTTCCGCCGAGGCGTCGGTGCCGTCGACGTACTGCATGGCGATCCACAGCTGGCCGTTCTCTTCGCCGCGGTTATAGACCGACACGATGTTCGGATGGTCCAGGCCTGCTACCAGATTCGCCTCGCGCTCGAAGCGCCCGCGGAATTCCGCGTTGGAGGACAGCTCGCTGCTGAGCACCTTGATGGCATCCATACGCGGCAGGCTCGGGTGTTTACCGAGGTAAACGGTGCCCATGCCGCCGGCGCCGAGCACGCGGACGATGCGGTACCCACCGACGATGGTGCCGGGACTCATCACCATCAGTAACTAACTCCTGATTGTTCGGGGGGCCGCGTACTGCCGCGGAGCTTACTGGACGGTTCGGTAGTGGGTCGACTCACGGCAACCACTGGCTGTTGGCGAAAAGTGCGTACTGCGCTGCCGCCCGTTGATGCACGTCGACCAGCTGATTCGACGTCACATAGCCGACGTAGTTGCGGTAGGAGACGAGACAGACGTACCGCTTCGGAGCCTCGTGGTAATAGATGGGATCCTTGGCCGTGTTCTCGACGCACGCCGAGTCCGGCACCTTCGGGACGCTGTCTGCGGGTGCGCCCGCGGCGCCGCGCAGCAGGATGCGGCCGGTTACCGCCCGCTTCGCCGCAGCGGCGTCGGCGGTGCGCACGACCAGCGCATCGGAGGTTTTGGCGAATCCTTCGCCCTGCAGATCTGCCACATTCTTCGCGCCGATCTTGCGGTCGGGCAGATAGTGGAGGAAGCCGCGGGCACCGAAGATGCCGTTGTCGTCTTCGTACTGTGGACGACCGGTTTGCATCGTGTTCAGCGCGCGGCTCAGCAGATAATCGGGGTCCCAGGGCAACTGGACGGTTTGCTCGTCGGTGACGGTCTCGAGCCCGTCGAGGACCGGGAGTTCCTTGTCGAAGGCCTGCTCGGTCAGGGTGGTCAGCGCATCCAGGTCGGTGCCGGGGGTGATGGCCAGTATCGACACGACATAGGAACCGTGCGCGAGAAAGGAACGCAACGCGTGACCGCCGGGCTGCCAATGGGCTTGTGCCGAAGTGTGTTTCGTGAGTTCGACGGCCTTGTTCTTGTCCTTGAAGGTGTCGAAGTCGGTGGTGTAGATGTCGCCTGCCGCGCGGGTCGCGCTGTCGGCGTCGTTGTATGCGAGCACGGTGATCGCGAGGGTGGTGGCATCGGATTTCGAGGTTGTCGAGGGTTCGGGCCAGCCGCTGTTCTTCCAGCCGGCGTCGGCAGTACTTCCCGCCGTCGTGAATCCGTACACCGTGTGGTTGCGTTTGAGGGTCTCACCCATCGCCGTGGCGCCGCCGAGGGCGTCCGGCGGGCTGCCGGGGGTGAACGACCCTGATTTCGCATACTTGGTCAGGTGCGGGTCTACCTGGTCCGGGGTGATCACGTAATCCGCCATCCGCATGCCCGCCGCGTAGGGGGCATAGGTGAATCCCGGCCTCTGATCGACATGGATATCGAGCGGTCGGACCTCGTACGGCCCCACATCGAGGGTGCGTACATCGACTTCGGCGGGTCCGGCCCAGCCACCGAGCGTCGACGCGCAGCCGGTGAGCGCGAACAGGGCGGTCAGGCAGGCGGCAGCCGACCCGGTGCGAAACAGTCGAGTCCTCATTCCTTGTCCGCCTTCACGAAGATGGCGTACTGAGCCGAAATGCGTTGTTGCGCATCGAGTAGCTGTTCAGCAGCGGATTGTCCGACATATCTGCCCTGGTTCACGGCGCAATAGAAGCGGATGGCCTGCTGTACCGGTCCGGTGTATTCCCGGCACTGCGCGATCGGCAGGTTTTTCGGCGCCGCAGCGGGTTTGAACTTCTTGGCGGAACCGGCCAGTTCCTCGACCGCATCCTTCGCTGCCGCGGCATCTCTGGTGCGGATGACCAGGTTGCCGTAGTCGGCGAACCTGTCCACCCCGACGGCCTCCCACCATTTGCGGGTATCCGCCGGATCCGAATCGAAGGCGAGGCCCTGCAACCCCGTGTACACCCCCGGCGGGTTGAGCCATTCCCCCTGCGCCGCCTGCGGCCGGACCATGGTGCGGCCCAGCATTCCGTCGATATCCACCGGCTGATCCATCAGCTTGTCCGGAGGGGTGGGGGTGAACTTCGTGACCGCGGGGACGACCTTGTCCAGGCTGCGGGTGGCACGGGCGACCAGATCGGGCAGATCGACCTTGTTGAAATAGCTCTTTGCCTGGTCGTATATCGATGTGTAGAGCACCAGCCGGCCCACCGGGTACCAGACGTCGATCACCTGCTGGGTCGGAACCCAGTGAGCGTGGGCCTGGGGATAGTTGGGGATGGCTACGGCCTGCATCTGCGGGTCGGTGGTGAAATCGCGTCGCTCCAGCGCCGCGGCGACCTCGGTGGCACGCTGCTCGCTGGGGAAGATCATCGCGGCATTGACCAGTTCGATCCCGTAGTTGTCCGGGTCGTTCTTGCCGTAGTTGACGAAACCGCTGATCAGGTCCGGGGCATCCTCGGCGAAGTGGCCGAGGTCGGCGAAGTCCCGCAGCAGCGATTCCTTCGGATCGATGAAGGTCAGCGTTTGGAGCATGCCGTTGTAGACGAAGGCCGGGTCGATGTCCATCGGCAGCGGCATGTAGTTGCCCAGCCGCTCGGCCTCGAAAATCGCCGCCTGTTCCGGATTCTTGGGTTTGCCCATATCTCGCGGGGTCGGATCGTACGGACCGAAGTCCAACGCCCCCGGATCGATCGTCGGCTCATCCACCGGTGCGGGCGCTGGTTCCGAACCGCCGCACCCCGTCACGGTCAGCGCGACCGCTGCGATGGCAGCCGTCAGCAAACGCACGGATCCTCGCATGTTTCCCCTCCCGAAGGCTCGGCGCCGGTGGGCACACTTGCCTACTCCATCGACGCTGCGAAGAAAGATAACACCACCCGTCACCGCCGCGGGCGTGTCATGCTCCGGTCCGCAGGTCCGCGACGAACTGCTCACATTCGGACGCCATCGAATCCCAGCTATCGGCCGGGTACTGGCAGCCGACACTGACCTGCAGGCCGGGATCCACCAGAACCTGCCACCGCACCACGGTGCCGTCGCCCGGAACCTCCTGGTAGGACAGACCCGGCCGCCCACCGAAAACGACGTCGCGCTGTAGTGCACCGACCGTGCCGCCCGGGTGCGCGGCGATCTGTGCCTCCAGCGCGCCGGCGACTTCCTCGAGGCCGGAGCCTTCGGACAGTGGTTTCTGCACCAGGGAGATGCGTTCGCGCGCACCGTTGTCCGGGGAGATGTCGACCCGGGAGTCGGACCGGTCGGTGACGTGCCAGCCGGCGGGGAGCTGGGCTCGTACCCGGCCGAAGGTCTCGGTGAGGAGTGGGCTCGCGGTAGGGGAGGACGGCGCCGCGGTGGGTTCGGCCGTCGTGGTGTGGTCGCCGGATCGGGTGAGCACGACCGTCACCGCCACCGCCGCGACGATCACCGCGATCAGTGCGGCGGACGCGAGATACCGCGCGGTCCGCCGCTGCGGAGGGGGCTGGACGGTGGCCGCGTGCTCGTGCAGTGATCCCGTCCACCGGTGCTGGGGAGCATCGAGCGCATGCCCGGTGACCGGCTGGTTCGCGCCGCCCTGGACGAGTTCCACACCCGACATCGCCCGCACGTCTACCCCGAAGGTGCGACGACGGGTCAGTTCGGCGCGGATCTCGTCGACGAGTGCGGGTTCGGGTGCGCCGACAACCACCACATAGCTGGCTTTCCGACCACCGAGTAGTCGATCGATGACGTCGACGACGGCGCCGACCCCACGCCCCTCGGCCAGATCCGCGGTGCCGAGGGTGGGCTCGTATTCGCAGGAATCGATCCAGGTCCGGTTGCCCGAGCGGCCGGCGAGGGTCACGGTGGTGGTGAGCGGATTCAGTTCGACCACGGCGATGCGTTGCTGCTGCGATGTGCTGGCGGAAAGATTCGCCACCCGTAGCGCCAACGGTTCGACGACGATGTCGCCGACCAATCGGCGTGCACCGGCTTCGAGTGCGGCCCGGCGGCGCGTACCCCATTCGGACGGGCCGACCACGGTGAGCCGCTCGCACGGGCCGGGTAACCGCAGGTAGGTCAGGGCAGTGCCGAAGATCGCGGCGAACGCGTCGGCGACGGTCGGAAGTACGGGAGCGAAGGCGATACGGTCGGCGTCGGCGAGTCGCACCGCCGAGACCGCGGGATACGGCGGTTGCAGTGGTTCGCCGGCGATCAGGCTCGAACCGTCGCTGGCGGGTACCACCGACGGCGCACCGTCCCAGTGTGTGGATTCGCTTCGGGCCCACAATCGGCTGTCGGTCAGGACCAGATCGACCGTGGACATCAGTCGCGGATCCGGATTTTCACGGTGAACGGCACGGCCTCCCCTTCCAGGCTGGATCTCGCGGCATGTTACTCCAGCCGCGTGGAGCGCCGGCCCGCGCGTCAGAAGATGTTGGCCAGCAACGCATACGCCGCGGCGACACGGTGATTCATATCGCCGCGGTCATCGGCGTTCACGACCTGCACGTACTCGCGATACGGGACATAGCACCGAAACCTGCTGTCGCTGTTCGTATCTCCGGAACTATTGCGGGCCAGGCATTTCGCGCCGGGGACCGGTGCCGACGCCTCGGTCGGGTCGTACTGCGGACCGGAGGTGGTGATCAGGCCGTCGATCAGCCGGGCACCGGCCTCGCTGTCGCGTACCCGCAGTACCGAACTGTCGTCGGCGATCGCGAGCGAGTTCAGGCCGGTCTCGTCCACCAGTTGGCGGCGTTGTGCTTCGTCGGCCGCGATGTGCACGAATGCCGGCGGGGCGTAGGTCGCGAAGTCGGTCTGATCGGGCACGCGGTTCGTGCGATCGCGGACGACGGCGCGGGCTAGCAGCCCGTCGGGATCCACCGGCAGCCGGCCGAGATCGCGCTGTGGGGTCGGCTGGAACGTGTCCAGCGCGGCAACCTGGGCATCCAGCGTTTTGCGTACCCAGGTCAGCAGGTCGTCCGGCTCGGATTTCGGGCGCTGGATGAACAGTGAGATCACGAACTGCTTGTAGGGCATGAAGGCGCCGACGGTGGGGACGCCCGGCCGGTAGTGGACGAGTGCTTCCGGGTGTTCGGGCAGGGTGAGCTTCCGGTTGAGGTCCGGCGCCACCGCGAAGTCGACATCCTCGAGTTGCTGTGCCGCCCGTGCGGCCTTCGTCTCGTCCGGGAAGCGCATCACCAGATCGGTCACCGTGGTGGCCTGCGCGGCACCCTCGCCGTCGGTGGGCCGGTCCGAGCCGGCCGCGACGTAGCCGACGATCATCTCGTTGTCGTCGAGCGCGGGTTTGGACACACCGGCCAGCAGGCGCCGGGTCGCCTCGGCGCTGTCCTCGACGACGCGTCCGCCCGCCCCGACGGTCAGCGACGGATCGATATCCACACTCGGCACCACCGCCGCCGACATTCGCATGCCCTCTACCAGCGCGCCTTTGTCGCCGGCAGTGGTGTCGTAGCTGTGCCGGTCCACCGGGTAGGGGCCGACGTCGAGCGTGCGTACATCGATCTCGGCGGCGGTCGGAGTCCCCTCCACACCGCAGCCGGACAGCAGACCGATCAGCGCGGCACAGGTACAAACCAGAGATATACGAGATGTGCGGCGCATCGCCGACCCCCTTCGATCCGGTGATTCGTCCGGTCCTCGGATACCGAAATTACCGGACCGCACCGACGCCCGGGGCCCATGCGGCACGATTGCCTTAACCTTGACCGTGTGGTTACCGCGGCGCTGATTCTGCTCGGAGGCCGGTTCTGTTGATGGATCGGCAGGTCGAGGTTGTCGCGGGTAACCATGTCGTCGTACGGGTAGCGGGGGCATTGGTCGTGGTCGCGCACCGCGAACGCGGGCGGGTAGGTCCGGACGCACCGGCGATGCGGGCGGCCGAAGCCGTCGCGCAACTGGTGTCCGAAGCCGCCGACACCACGCCGACCGGGCCGGGCCGGATGATCGCCCGCGAGGCCACACGATGGCTGATGCAGGAGGCCGAGCAGATCGACGGTAGCCCGATCGACCTGGGCATTCTCTCGCGCTCGGATACCGGTGGGATCGCGATCTTCCTGCACGGCGCAGTCACCGCGGTGCTGGCGGGCGCCCGCGGTGTGGAGTATTACCGCGGGGTCGACGCCGCATTCACCGTCGACCGTTTCACCGAACCACCGGCCCGGGCGGTGGCCGTCTTCATCGACGACGAGCGTGGGCGAATTCCGGAACTGCCCGAGCGTGGTATCGGATCGCTGGTGGAGGGGGTAGCGGCCGCCGCCGGAGCGGTGGTCTGGTTCGAAGGCGAGCGCAGCCGGGCCCGCAATCGGGCCGTGCGTACCGGGCCCGCCGGTGCGCATCGGCGCGCGGAGCTACCGCCGACCTCGCAGTTGGACGCCCAGCGCCCGGAACCGCAACTACCGTCGCCGGATACCGGTGCTGGTCGTCGCGCCGAGGCCGCCGGGGGTCCTGCGGACGATCCGCGCCGCAACCGGGAGCAGCCGCCCGATGCCGCACGCCCGGCCGAACAAGCGGACGATCCCCGTCTCGCCCAGACCCAGCTGCGCGCTGCGACCCCCGGTTCCGGCGGGCCGGCGCAGCAGCCTCGGCCCGACCAGGAGCTGCCCCCGGCCACCGATGCCCGCCCGAGCGAGGCCATGGCCGACCCGCGGCGGGCGCAGACGCAGCTGCGCGGGACGCCCACCTCGCCCGAAGCGGCGGCCGCCGAAGCCGCGCCGGATCCGCGCGGCGCGCAGCCCCAGCGGCGCGGAACCAATCCTGCGCCCGGTCCCGACCCGGAGCTGGAACGCCGGATGGAGGCGACTGCTCGCGCGACCTCGCTGACGGTGCGGGTGATGGGATTCAAATGCGCGCGCGCCCATCCCAGCGATCCGCGTTCGGCGTTCTGCACGGTGTGCGGGATGCCGGTCGATCAGACCCAGCCGCCGACGGAGGTCGCCAGGCCGCCACTGGGCATGCTGGTTCTCGACGACGGTATGACCTATCTGCTGGCCTCCGATGCCGTGATCGGCCGGGACCCGGAGAATTCCGATGCCGCCCAGCGTGGTCTGCTCCCGGTCAAGATCGAGGATTCCTCGGGCGGAATGTCGCGGGCACACGCCGAGATTCGGCTGCTGAACTGGGATATCACGGTGGTCGACCGCGGTTCGACCAATGGCACCCGGGCCCGGCCTCCGGGATATCGCGAGTGGATTCGGCTGCAGCCCAACCAGCCGATGGTGCTGGTGCAAGGTTCGGAGATCATGCTCGGCAACCGGGTGTTGCGGTTGGACCCGGCGGCACCGCCACCGTTCGGCTGAGCGCTCGGCCCCGCAGGTCAGGAGTAACGCGACTCGCAGGTCTGCTGAGTACCGAGGACCCCGGCGCGGAATGCGTCGACGCGGGAGAATCCGCTGGGCACCGTTTTGCCTTCCACATCGCTGGCGGCCAATCCGTCGCTGAGCAGCCCGGATACCGCCTTGTCGAGATCACCGGGCGAGAGCGCGATATCGCCGTCCTGGGCACCGCGATTCGGGTCCGCGAGTTTCGCGGTGATGACTCCGGACAGACAGGCGGCCCGCAACCCGGTCTTCGCACCGGTCAGCTGCTGGCGAGCGCCGCGTTGGACCGCGAGCGTATAGCGGGAGACGAACACGACATACGCGTTGTAGTCCCCACCGACCCGGGTCGGAAAGCCCTCCTGATCATCGGTATTCGCGGCACCACGCTGAATCAGCGCGGGGATGTCGGTCCCGATGGTGTTGGTCGCCGGACAGTAGGTGACCGGAACGGTGTCGGCGCCGTTGCGGCAGTGCAGCAGGGCGCCGTGATAGTCGTAGCTCGGCTCGGAGGGAATCGGCATGATCGCCGCCATCGCCTTGCTCAGTTCTTTCAGACTGTCCTTGGTGATCGCCAGCTCCCCGCGGTTGACGTCGTCGCCGAAGGACTGGGGAAGGTTCTTGCGGCGGGACTCGATGTCCTTCATATCGATGGCCTTGCACCCTTTGGGGCCGTCGGTGAAGCCGATCTGGACGGCGGTGACGCGCTCGAATGCCGAGCCGTGCACCGATTCGGGGTCCTCGGGGTCGGCATCCCGGATCGCGACGGTCGCGGCCAGTACATTGTTGAGGCCGTCGGAAGTGTTGATGGTGAAATGCTCGGCCTTGTCCTCGGCGACGTGGCGCATGAACGCACCGGCGAAGCAGTCGGCCTGTTGCTCCTTGACGATGACCGGGTCCTCGCCGGATACGAGGTGTGACATGGTCTGCACGGCGTGGCCGTATTCGTGGGCCAGCACCATGACCACCGCCATCTTGCCGAAGCTGTCCTGCATGGAGGGCAACAGCACGCCGCGATCCCAGCCGACGGAGTTGTCCAGCCGGCAGTAGGCGGCATTGACCAGCTGATAGGTGGTGTCGTCGCAGAACCGGGTGCCGCGCGAGCGGGGCGCCTTCGCGTCCCAGGAGTAGAACTTGGTGACCGGCTTGAACTCGCCGTCGAATTCGGTGTGGTACTCCTCGCGCCAAAAGCTCTGGATATCGGCAATGGCGTTGAGCGCCATGGTGTCCACGAGCCCCTTGTCACCACCGGTGGCGGCGAGCTGTGCATCGGTAGCGCCCGGACGGGGACCGCTCGGGCCACTGGTGCTGGGCAGCCCGGCGACCTGGAACGGATTGTCGTAGATGGATACGGCATGACCACTCGTGGTCATCGCGCATCCGGCGAGCAGACCGATTGCCAGCACCAGCGCGGCAAGCGCCGCCACCGGGCGTTTCGCCATGTCCCCATTCCTCCCCGGGCAGGTTTTCGGTCGGTTGCCGGTGCGGTCGGCGGCCCGGGCGCTCGCCCCCCACCGATGTCGCGGCCATCGCATAGTATCCGGCACATGTCATTACCGGGGGCGCAGAAGATCACCGTGCGCCATGAGGGAACCGATCGGATCTTCGAAACCACACAGCAGGTGACTCTGGGGCGAGCACCCGAGGTGACGGTTTTCGTCGATGATCCGCTGGTCTCTCGTGTGCACGCGACACTTGTCTGGCAGGGGAGCGCCTGGGTGCTCTCCGACAACGGCAGTACCAACGGGGTTTTCGTGGACGCGCAGCGGCTCACGAAACCGGTGCCGGTCGATCGGCCGATGCTGGTCCGGCTCGGTGACGGGGTCACCGGGCCGGTGGTGCACCTGGTGCCGGAGATCAGGTTCCGGCAGTCGCCGCCACCGGCGCGGCCGCAGTCGCCGAACCCCGCGGGCCCGCC
>NZ_BDCA01000038.1 GCF_001613265.1 Nocardia vermiculata NBRC 100427 | reverse complement strand
CCTCATTTCTGCACCCGGTGTCAATTCGGGTGTTCGGTACATACCTCTCACCTCGTCCGGCTTTCACAGGAGTTTCCTAACTAACTCCGAAGTTATTCGGGTAGTCCACCTGGATCATGGAGTTGTGGATCGACGCGCTCGGCGGCGGTCCCGGGTGACGGAAGGTGATCCGAATGGTCCTGCTCCAGGAGCCGGCGATGCGGGCAGCACTGGAACCCGGTCCACCCGCCCGTACCCTGACTTTGCGGGAGCGATTCAAGCTTCCGATGACCTACACCTACGGCGCGATCCTGATCGCGGTCACCGTGCTGGTCTCGGTACTCAGCGATTCCGAGCAGACTCGGGTGATCCAGCATGCCAGCACCAATCTGAACAATCTCGTGGCCGGGAGGTTCGGCACCCTGCTCTCCAGCGCCGTCGTGATCGGGGACGGGACGGCGGGCGCGCTCCTGATACCGCTGTTGGTATGCCTGCTCGTGCTCGCCGAATGGCGGTTCGGCGCATTGTCGTTACTGCGTATCTTTCTGGTCGGCCATATCGGCGCGACCCTGCTCGTCGCGTCCGGCCTGTGGGTTGCGGTGAGCGTCGACTGGATGCCCACGAGTATTTCCCTCGCCGAGGACGTCGGTGTCAGCTACGGCGCGCTGGCTGTGATCGGATCGCTGATCGTGGTGCTACCGAGCAAGTGGCGACCGACCTGGGCGATATCGCTGGGAGCGGTCGCGGTCGCGGCGCTGGTGATGGGACGAACCTTCACCAACGCCGGACATCTGATCGCTCTGTCGATCGGATTGCTCACCGGGTGGCTACTGCTTCGTAGTGGGCACGCCCGGGCGCCGCGCCTCAACCGGTACGAAACCGCGCTGCTCGTGGTTGCCGCCGTGCTCGGATATGTCTTGCTCATCGGGTGATCGCCCCGCGCCCGGGGCGGACCCGGGCAGGGCCTAGACTCGACCGGTGCGCCTTGTGATTGCTCGTTGCCAGGTCGATTACGTGGGTCGGCTCACCGCACATCTGCCGATGGCTCGTCGCTTGCTGATGATGAAGGCGGACGGGTCGGTGCTGGTGCATTCCGACGGCGGCTCGTACAAGCCGCTGAACTGGATGAGCCCGCCGTGCTGGTTGGAAGAACGCCCCGCCGATGCCGATACCGACGGTGATGCCGATGCCGATGCCGTTCCGGACAACCCCCGGCTGTGGGTGGTGACCAACAAGGCCGGCGAGGAACTCCGAATCACCGTGGAAGACATCGAACACGACTCCGCACACGAATTGGGGGTCGACCCCGGGCTGGTGAAGGATGGTGTGGAAGCGCACCTGCAGAAGCTGCTGGCCGAACATATCGGCACTCTCGGTGAGGGCTATACCCTGATCCGTCGCGAATATATGACAGCCATCGGACCCGTGGATATCCTGTGCCGCGACGCCGACGGCGCCACCGTGGCGGTGGAGATCAAACGACGCGGGGAGATCGACGGCGTCGAACAGCTCACCCGATACCTGGAACTGCTCAACCGGGACCCGTTGCTGGCGCCGGTGGCCGGCGTCTTCGCCGCCCAGCAGATCAAACCGCAAGCGCGGACACTGGCGACCGATCGTGGTATTCGCTGTGTAACACTCGATTACGAAGCGCTGCGCGGTACCGACAGTTCCGAATTCCGGCTGTTCTGAGGCGATCGTGCCCCGCCGCAAACCCACCCCGAGGTCGTCGCGATCCGCGCGGCGGCCTCGCCCGATCGGTGATGTGTTCGGCCGGACCGAGGACGGCCCGGGCGGAGCGGAAACCTATGTGGTGCGGGCGATCCCGGGTTCGCGGGCAGTGAAGACCTACCGCTGCCCGGGCTGCGACCACGAGATCAGGCCCGGAATCGCGCATATCGTGGCGTGGCCGGCCGACGGGGGCGAAGGCGACCGCAGGCATTGGCATCGAGGCTGCTGGAACAGCAGGCATACGCGCGGAATCACGCGCCGCTGGTCCTGAGTCCGGCGCTACTGCTGCGCTCGGTGCCGTGCGGCGCGAAGGTGCAGGATGCGGGCAGTCTGCTCGTCTGCGGGCAGGAACGCCTCGAGATGAAGTTCGGCGATGGTGACGTCGGTGGCCGTGGCGAACGAGGTGAGGGTGGTGATCAGGCGCAGGTCACCGTCATCGGTCCGCAGGTGCAAGGGAACCGCGAAGCCGAGATGGTCGGGGCCGGGAGCGACGGCGGGTAAGTAGCCGGACAGTTCGGTGATCAGGGCGTCGACGGCGGGGTCGGGGGTGAGGGCCGCACGGTTGCGCAAGGAGTCGATGATGTGCCTGCCCCATTCCGGCAGGTTGACAACGCGGGGTGCGACGCCGCACGGGTGCAGAGCCAACCGCAGGACGTTGATCGGTGTCCGCAGCAGATGATCGGCGACCCCCTCTGTGAACAGGTCGAAGGCGGCATTGGCTGTCACCAGTTCACCGCGGGGACGCGCGACCAGCGCCGGGTAGGGCAGGTGTCCGTCGAGGACGGCTGTGATCGCCTCGCGCATGGGCGCCAGCGCGGGCGCGGCCAGATCGCTTTCTGGGAAGACGGGGGCGAAACCGGCGGACAACAGCAGATTGTTGCGGTCGCGCAGCGTCAGCTCGAGGGATTCGGCCAGGCGGACGACCATGGTGCGGCCCGGCTGGGACCGGCCCTGTTCGAGGAAACTCACATAACGCTGACTGGTCTCGGCACGAATCGCCAGATCGAGCTGGCTGACTCGGCGCAGCGTGCGCCAGTGCCGCAAGGTGGGGCCGAATACGGTGGACTGCGCCGTCGTCATGATATGAGTCAACCGCGTATGAGGGCGGCCCGCCATTCCCGCTCGGGTATGGCAGCCGGCGCTGACGAGCAGGCTGCGTCATTCCCTACGGGGAATCGCGGGGTGCCGTTGACCTCGGCAGAGTTCTCGTCATGAACAACAACGACATCGCTGCCCGCTATGTAGCGCTCTGGAACGAAGCCGAGCCCGCCACGCGCCGAGACCGGATAGAGAATCTGTTCGCTGTCGACGGTATGCAGCTGCTGGTGGACCCGCCCGCCGAAGCCCGCGAGGCCGCGGCCGATCTGGCCGTTTCGACGGCCCCGCTCGGTGTGCACGGTTACGACGCACTCGATCGGCGCGTCACCCGGGCGTACGAAATGTTCCTCGCCGGTGGTGAATATGTCTTCGCAGCGGCCGGGCCCGCGGTCGAACTGCCCGCGAACACGGTCGGTGTCGCGTGGACGATGAACCGCCGCGACGACGGCACGCCGCAGGGCGGCGGTTTCGACCTGCTAGCGCTCGACGGTGACGGCCGAATCGTCTTCGATCACCAGTTCATCGAGGGGACGCGGTGAACGCCCTACGGGTGTGAGCTGCCGACGAACGCGAGAAAGGCCGCTCCCGCGGGTACGGGAGCGGCCTCGAAACGGGTGGTGAGTGTCGCCCTGAGGGGGTGGCGCGGATCAGCTCGAGACTTCGGCGCTTTCGCGCTCTTCGTCGGAGGTTTTCTCTTCTTCGGCCTTGACCTCGGGGATGGCTTTCTGCCGGTTCGATCCGGACTGCTTACCGGACAGTGACCGCTGTTCCGGTGCACCGTCGAGCAGTTCGCTCTCGCGGTTCACCGCGGCGAGCATCGCCGGAACGGAATCGAGCTGGCCGCGAATTCCCAACAGCTGGGCCAGGACCCGGCCACGCAGCACGCGCATTTCCTCGGCCAGTTCCTTCGCGTGCGCGATCTTGCGCTCGGCGGACTGGCTGGCGGAGGTGACCAGGCGGTTGGACTCGTCGGTCGCTTCCTTGATGCGCTGGGCGGCATCGGCGCGGCTGGAGGCCTCGAGCTCCTCCATGGCCTTGGTGAGCTTGGTGCGCTTCTCGGCCATGGTGGCCTCGAAATCCTGCTGGGCGGCCTTGCGCTTGGCCTCGGCTTCCTTGGTGATGCGGGTGGCATCGGCCTGGGCGGCCTCGACGATCTTGGTCGACTCCGTGCGCGCGTTCGACAGCGTCTGCTCGAATTCGACCTCCAGCGCTTCGCGCTTTTCCTTGGTCTCCGACAGCAGCGACTCGTACTTGCCGCGCATTTCGGTGGCCTGCTGCTCGGCGATGGAGATCATCTCGGCGGCCTCGGCCTGGGCCTGGGCACGGACTTCGGACGCCTCGTCGGATGCCAGGCGCAGCATGCGCGAGATACGGTCGCTCATGCCTTCCGCCGTGGTGGGTGGCACCGACAGACGATCGACTTCCTTGCGCAGCTCGTCGATTTCGTCGCGGGCGTCCTCCAGCTGGGCGGCCAGGTTCCGCGCCTGAGCGGCCGCTGCATCGCGATCTGTTGCGGTGACCCGCAGCTCGGCGTCGAAGCGGTCGAAGTAATTGCGAACTTCGTCGCGGTCATAGCCCTTGCGGACTACTGTAAAAGGCAACGCGACGAAGCGATTGCGATCGGGCTCAGTGGACGACATGCCCCACAAACTACAGCCTGACGTACCACCATGGTGAGTCGACTGCGAATGTCGTTATGAACCTTTTTCGCGCCCGGAAGCCGGTACTAGTGAGTAGGATTCGCCGCCGGCTCGACGAGTTCGACGAGCACACCGCCAGCATCCTTAGGGTGTACGAAGTTGATCCGGGAATTGGCGGTGCCGGCGCGGGGTGCGTCGTACAGCAAACGCACACCTCGGCCCTGCAGGAAGGTAGCTACCGCGTCGATATCGGTCACCCGGTAGGCCAGTTGCTGCAAACCGGGACCGTTGCGGTCGATGAACTTGGCGATGGTCGATTCCGCGTTGATCGGCGCCAGCAACTGCAGAGCAGTCGCATCGTCGCCGGACCCGGGCAGTGACAGCATCGCCTCGTGGACGCCCTGGGCGTCGTTGACCTCCCGATGAGTCTCGACCATGCCGAGATTGTCGGAGTACCAGGCGACGGCGGTGTCGAGATCCGGCACGGCGACGCCGACATGGTCGACGGCGATGACGTAGTCGGCAGGGATAAAAGCGGACGTATCGGTATTGCTCACTCCTCGACGGTAGCGCGCACCTAATCTGTGCCGCCGCGACGGCACAGGTTACCGTTGGGTACGAGCGCGGCTTGTTCCGGTCGCCCCCGAATTCGAGAAGCGAGGTTCATCGTGGCCACCACCTCTGTCATCGTCTCCGGCGCCCGCACGCCCGTCGGCCGGTTGCTCGGTGGGCTCTCCGGATTCAGCGGTTCGGACCTCGGCGGCTTCGCGATCAAGGCGGCTCTGGAGAAGAGCGGCGTCACCGGTGATCAGGTCGATTACGTGATCATGGGGCAAGTGCTGACCGCTGGTGCCGGGCAGATTCCGGCGCGCCAGGCCGCCGTCGCCGGTGGTATTCCGATGACTGTGCCGGCGTTGACGCTGAACAAGGTCTGCCTGTCCGGTATCAATGCGATCGCCCTGGCCGACCAGCTCATTCGGGCCGGTGAGCACGAGATCGTGGTGGCCGGTGGCCAGGAGTCGATGAGCCGGGCGCCGCATATGCTCGAGAAGAGTCGCGAGGGTTTCAAGTACGGCGATGTGACCCTGCGTGACCACATGGCCTACGACGGGCTGCACGACATCTTCACCGATCAGGCGATGGGCGCGCTGACCGAGTCCCGCAACGCCGGCGACGGTATCGGCCGCGCGGAACAGGACGCGTTCGCCGCCGCCTCGCACCAGAAGGCCGCGGCTGCGTGGAAGAACGGTGTCTTCGCCGACGAAGTGGTGCCGGTGCCGGTGCCGCAGCGCAAGGGCGATCCGATCGTGGTGAGCGAGGACGAGGGTATTCGCGCGGATACCACCGTGGAGTCGCTGGGCAAGCTGCGGCCGGCCTTCGCCTCCGGCGGCACCATCACCGCGGGTACCGCGTCGCAGATCTCCGACGGTGCGGCCGCGGTCGTGGTGATGAGCAAGGAGAAGGCGCAGCAGTTGGGGCTGGATTGGATCGCCGAGATCGGTGCCGCCGGTGTGGTCGCGGGCCCGGATTCCACGCTGCAGCAGCAGCCGGCCAACGCGATCGCGAAGGCGTGTGCGCGTGAGGGCATCGCACCGGCGGATCTGGACCTGGTGGAGATCAACGAGGCGTTCGCCGCGGTCGGTATCGCTTCGGCCCGCGAACTGGGCATCGACCAGGAGAAGGTGAATGTCAACGGTGGCGCGATCGCGATCGGGCACCCGCTGGGTATGTCGGGTGCGCGCATTCTGCTGCACCTCGCCCTCGAGTTGAAGCGGCGTGGTGGCGGCGTCGGCGCAGCGGCACTGTGTGGCGGTGGCGGGCAGGGCGACGCACTGATCGTGCGGGTCTGACCGGCCGGTCCCTGTGGCGTGACCCACACCGGCTACGACACTGCGTAGTCGTTGGGCACAATGGAGCCCATGGGCGAATTCTTCGACGTGAGCACCGTGGCCAAACGAGTGCGATTGTTCGGTCTGCTGGAGGCGCCGTCCTGGGCGCTGTTGCTGCTCGGCTCGGTGCTCAAGCGACTGCCCGAGCCCATTACCTGGCCGGTGATGGTATTCGGGATGTTGCACGGTCTGATTTTCGTGCTCTATGCGATCAGCCTGCTGCTGGCGTGGCGTGAGTTCGGGTGGTCGCTGAAGACGGCGCTGCTCGGCCTGGTGTCCTCGGTGGTGCCGTTCACCTCGCTGTGGTTCGAGCGTTGGGCCATTCGTTCCGGCCATTTGGGTGAGTTGAGCCCGACCACGGTGCCGGTTCCCGCTACGTCGTGACAGACTGGATGTCGTGACTCGACCTGCTGCACGTCGTCCCTCGCCCGCCGCGGCCGCCGCAATGTCCGGCGCGGTGGATCTGTCCGCACTCAAACAACCGGCCGCCACGGATGTTCCGGGCGATCATGCCGTGACCGAGGCCGATTTCGAGACCAAGGTACTGCGGCGTTCGCTCGAGGTGCCGGTGGTCGTGGTGCTGTATTCGCAGCGCAGCCCGGGCAGTGTCGATCTGGTCAAGCTGTTCGAACGGCTGGTCGGCGAGGCCGGGGACACCTGGGAACTGGCCACCGTGGAGGCCGAGCCGAATATGCGCATCGCGCAGGCCTTCGGCGTGCAAGGCATTCCCACCGTCATCGCGGTGGCCGGTGGGCAGCCACTGGCCGACTTCCAGGGCGCGCAGCCCGAAGAGCAGGTCACCCAGTGGCTGGCCGCGGTTGTCGACGCCGTCAAAGGCAAATTGTCCGGTGCCGCGGACGCGGAGGGGGAGGCCCCCGCGCCCGAGGATCCCCGGTTCACCGCGGCGGAGGAGGCTCTGGACCGCGGTGATATCGCCGGGGCCGAAGCAGCCTACGAGGCGATCCTGTCCCAGGAGCCGGCGAACGAGGAGGCCAAGGCGGCGTTGCGACAGGTACGGTTCTTCGGGCGGGCCCGGGAACTGCCGGCCGATGCCGTGGCCGTGGCCGACGCCGATCCGGGCAATATCGACGCCGCGTTCACCGCTGCCGATGCCGAACTGTTCAATCAGGCACCCGAGGCGGCGTTCGATCGGTTGATCGCGCTGATCAAGCGCACTGCCGGTGACGACCGCAATCGGGTCCGGACGCGACTGGTGGAACTGTTCGAGCTGTTCGACAACACCGACCCGCTCGTGGTCGCGGCTCGTCGGAAACTGGCGACAGCGCTGTACTGACCCGGGGTGACAGGCGCGGGTGTCGAACCGGCGCGGGGATGGGAGAACAACACTGTGATGGCGGTGGCGCGTTGCCTGGCCGGTGCGGTGGGTGCGGCCGTGGTGCTCGTACCGGCCGGGGCCGCGGTGGCACATGATGGCGCCACCCGTCTGGTCTTCACCCGCACCGAGCCGGGAAGCCCGACCCGCACCGTAACCCTGACCTGTGATCCGGTCGGCGGTTCACATCCGGATGCGGCGGGCGCCTGCGCATATCTGGCCGGCGCCGAGCTCATCTTGCCCGAGTCGGACTCGGGCGTGCGCTGCCTGCGCCACGACCCGGTGGAACTGCGCGCGCACGGCACGGTGGCCGGCGAACCGGTGTCGGTGGATCACACCTACAGCTGTGTGGTTCCGGAACTGCCGGCGCCCTGGAAATTCTGAGCCCGCGGCGCCAGCCAGATCGCGCTGTTCGGGGCCAGGGTGACCGGTGCCGAACAGGGTCGCCCGTGCCAGGGCTGGTCCGCCGCGTGCACCCTGCCCAGATTGCCGATGCCGCTGCCGCCGTAGCAGGCCGCGTCGGAGTTGAGAATTTCGCACCAGTCGCCCGGGCTCGGCAGACCGATCCGGTAGTCGCGCTGTTCGACGCCGGAGAAATTGAAGACGCAGGCAACCACCGAACCGTCGCTGCCGTAGCGCAGAAAGGCCACGATATTGGCGAGATGGTCGTCGGCCTCGATCCAGGCGTACCCGCCCGGCGAAGTGTCGCGCGTCCACAGTGCGGGATGGGCGCGGTAGGTGGCATTGAGATCGGTGACCAGTGCGCGGATACCGCTGTGCAGCGGGTTCTGCGATTCCTCCCAGTCCAGTCCGCGATCGTGTGACCATTCCCGGAATTGCCCGAATTCCTGACCCATGAACAACAGTTGTTTGCCGGGATGCGCCCACATGTAGGTGAGCAACGCGCGGACCCCGCACGCCTTCGCGTAGTCGTCGCCCGGCATTCGCGTCCACAGGGTGCCTTTACCGTGGACGACCTCGTCGTGGCTGATCGGCAGCAGGTAGTTCTCGCTCCACGCGTACACCGCGGAGAAGGTGATCTCGTTGTGGTGCCAGCTGCGGTGCACCTGGTCACGGCCGAGATAGCCGAGGGTGTCGTGCATCCACCCCATATTCCATTTCAAGGTGAACCCGAGGCCGCCTACCTCGGTGGAGCGGGTGACGCCGGGCCAGGTGGTGGACTCCTCGGCGATCGTGACCACGCCCGGGTGATCGGCGCGAACCGCGGCGTTCATCTCCTGCAGGAAGGCGACCGCCTCCAGGTTCTCCCGACCCCCAGCCACATTGGGTTCCCAGCCACCCGGTGCACGCGCATAGTCGAGGTAGAGCATGGACGCGACCGCGTCGACGCGCAGCCCGTCGATGTGGAACTCCTCGAGCCAGAACCGTGCATTGGCGACCAGGAAGTTGCGTACCTCGTTGCGCCCGAAGTCGAACACATAGGTGCCCCACTCCAATTGTTCGCCACGGCGGGGGTCGGGGTGTTCGTAGACCGGGGTGCCGTCCAGTCGTGCCAGTGCCCACTCGTCGCGCGGGAAATGACCAGGAACCCAATCCAGGATCACGCCGATGCCGTGACCGTGCAGATGGTCGACGAAGGCGCGGAAGTCGTCGGGGGAGCCGAACCGTGCGGTCGGGGCGTAGTAGGAGGTGACCTGATAACCCCACGAACCGCCGAAGGGATGTTCGGCGACGGGCAGTAGTTCGACATGGGTGAACCCCAGCGCCAGGACGTATCGGGCGAGTTGTTCGGCGGCCGTGCGGTAATCGGTGCCCGGGCGCCAGGAGCCCAGGTGCAGCTCGTAGATGCTCATCGGCTCGTGGACGGGGTCGCGCCGAGCGCGGTGCCGACACCAGTCTCGATCGCTCCACTCGTAGTTGCTCGTGGTGATCACCGAGGCGGTGGCGGGCGGGACCTCGGTGGCGAAGGCCAGCGGGTCGGCGTGATCGACGGTGCGCCCGTCGGCACCGTGGATGCGGAATTTGTACCGGGTCCCGGGGGCGACGCCCGGGACGAAGACTTCCCACACGCCGGATGCGCCGAGGCGGCGCATCGGAGTGCTCGCGCCGTGCCAGCTGTCGAAATCGCCGAATACCGCGACACCGCGCGCATTCGGTGCCCACACGGCGAACGAGGTGCCCGTCACCTCTCCATCGAGTGTGGTGTAGCTGCGCGGGTGGGCGCCCAGTACTTCCCAGAGGCGTTGGTGGCGGCCCTCGCCGAGCAGGTGCAGGTCGAGTTCGCCGACGGTCGGCAGGAAGCGGTATCCGTCCGCGGTCAGTACGGTGCGGCTGCCCGGATAGGACACGACCAGGCGGTAGTCCCACAGATCCGCGAATTCCACCACGCCCTCGAAGATTCCGTGCCCGAGGTGTTCCAGCCGATGATCGACCCCGCCGATGCGTGCGGAGACCGCGTCGGCATGCGGCCGCAACGTGGCGATGACCGTGCCGTCCGGATGTGGGTGGGCGCCCAGCACGGTGTGCGGGTCGGTGTGGGTGCCGGCGGCGAGGAGCATCACATCGCGCCGGTTCATCGGCGCGGGTTCCCGGGCAGGGTGCTCACCGGAAGGTCCGGCGATAGGCGAGTTCGGTGCGTTCGCGCGCGGCCACGGTGGGCAGCACCAGGATGTGAGCGGCGGCGCGAACCGGATCCAGGCGTACGTAATTCGTTTGGGCCCAGTGGTATTCCTCGCCGCCGAGTTCGTCGCGCACTCTCGGGTGATCGTGCCATTCGCGTCCCACGGCCGGCAGGTCGAGGGAGAGCATGCCGTCCTCGGGGCCGAACGGGTTGAGGTTCACCACCACCAGCACGGCGTCCCCGGAGGCGGGGTCGACCTTCGAATAGGCCAGCAGCGCGGGATTGTCGACGTGGTGGAAGGTCAGGCAGCGGAGCTGTTGCAAGGCCGGATGGGCTCGGCGGATCTCGTTGAGGCGTGTGATCAGTGGGGCCAGCGATTCGCCCTCGGCTTCTGCCTCGACGAAATTGCGCGGCCGCAACTGGTACTTCTCCGAGTCGAGGTACTCTTCGCTGCCCGGCCGCACGGCCTGATGCTCGAACAGTTCGAATCCGGAGTACACACCCCAGCTCGGTCCGAGTGTCGCGGCCAGCACCGCCCGCACCGCGAACATACCCGGCCCCCCGTGCTGCAGGCTCTCGTGCAGGATGTCGGGGGTGTTGACGAACAGGTTGGGCCGGGCTTCGTCGGCCTTGGCGGCGAGCTCGCGCCCGAACTCGGTCAGTGCGTAGGCGTCGGTACGCCAGGTGAAATACGTGTAGGACTGCGAGAATCCGCGTCGGGCCAGGCCGTAGAGTCGGGCCGGGTAGGTGAACGCCTCGGACAGGAAGATCACCTCGGGATCGGTCCGGCGCACCTGCGCGATCAGCCACTCCCAGAAGTCCACCGGTTTGGTGTGCGGGTTGTCGACCCGGAAGATCCTGACTCCCAGCCGGATCCAGTGCCGCACCACGCCCAGTACCGCGGCGTAGAGGCCGTCGGGGTCGTTGTCGAAGTCCAGGGGGTAGATGTCCTGATATTTCTTGGGCGGGTTCTCCGCGTAGGCGATGTTGCCGTCGGGCAGCGTGGTGAACCATTCCGGATTGCTCTGCACCCAGGGGTGATCGGGTGCGCACTGTAGCGCCAGATCCAAGGCCACTTCGAGGCCGAGTTCGGTTGCGGCATCGACGAATGCGGTGAAGTCGTGTTCGGTGCCCAGTTGCGGGTGGATGGCATCGTGGCCGCCTGCGGCCGAACCGATCGCCCACGGTGATCCCACATCGCCGGGCGCACTGGTCAGGGAGTTGTTGGGGCCCTTGCGATGGACGGTGCCGATCGGATGGATCGGCGGGAGGTAGACCACGTCGAAACCCATCGCGGCGATGCGGGGCAGTTCACCGATCGCCGTCCGGAAGGTGCCGTGCACCGGATTACCCGCCGTGTCGAACCCGCCGGTGCTGCGCGGGAAGAATTCGTACCACGACCCGACCAGGGCCCGGCGGCGCTCGGCGAATACGGTGTGGGCGGGGCCGCGCGTCACCAGCTCCCGCAGCGGAGTTTCACGCAGGATCTCGGCGACCTCGGTGCTGAAGGCGGGTGCCACGCGAGCCGGTAGCTGGGCGTCCCCACGCAAGGCGGTCGCCGCGGCGCGCAATATCTCCCATTGGCGTTTGGGGACCGTTTGGGCGGCGCGGTCGAACAGCCGGGCGCCGAGTTCGAGATCGTTGGCCAGATCGGTGGCGCTCTGGCCGACGGCCAGCTTCGCCTCCATGGCGGCACGCCAGCCGGTGATCGGATCACTCCAGCCTTCGATGCGAAAGGTCCAGTGACCGGGTGCGTTCGGTGTGAACACGGCGTTGAAGATGTCGGGCTCGAATTCCGGTGACATCGGTATACGTCGAGTGCGTCCGCCGCCCGGACCGCGGACGGCCAGCGTGGCCGCGACCGCGCCGTGTCCTTCGCGCCACACCACGGCCCGCACCGGGATCACCTCGCCGACCACCGCCTTGGCCGGATATCCGCCCGGGACGGCCGGGGCGGTGTCATCGATGGCGATGCGACCGGTCACGTACCAACCGTACCGGTACCCCGAGTACCGCCACGAACGCGCGACGGGGCGAGTGCCACGTGATTGCGGGCGGGGGTGGTATCGGCCCGGACCCGGTGGCCTGCGCTACCGGGTCCGTGACCGTGCGGAATAATCCGGGGCGTTAGTTCCGTTTGCACTCGGGGTAATTTCGGAAGGCGGCAGCCGACGACGCCGTCCGTGCACGGAGATGGTTGCGTGCAGAGTCGGACAGCATTCGCTCAGGAAAGGAATCGCATGACCGCAGTACAAGGCCGGGCAGTGGAGATCACGACACCGGACGGCGTGGCCGACGCGTATGTCACCCATCCCGCCGACGGCGGCACCTATCCCGGTCTGCTGCTGTACATGGATGCTTTCGGGCTTCGCCCGAGCCTGCGTGCGCTCGCCGACGATCTCGCCGCGCACGGCTATGTGGTGCTGGTTCCCAACGTGTTCTACCGGCACGGGCCCGCCCCGGTGGTCGACCTGCCCGAATTCATCGATCCGCAGCAGCGGCCGGATCTGATGGCCGTCATCGTTCCGATGCTCCGTGAAATCACCCGTGAGACCGCCGTGCGCGACGCCGGAGCGTATCTGCAGTGGCTGACGGAGTACGAACACACCGCGTCCGGTCCGGTCGCTACGGCCGGATACTGCATGGGCGGGCGGCTGGCGGTGTACACCGCCGGAGCATTCGGTGGCCGGATCGCGGCCGCCGCCGGATTCCACACCGGCGGATTGCTGGTGGACGGTCCCGACAGTCCACATCACAGCCTCGAAACCGCCTCGGCCGAAATGTATTTCGGGCATGCGGACCAGGATCACTCGCTCCCGCCGGAACAGATCGAGGCCTTCGACGCCGCGTTGACCGCGGCCGGCCTGCGCCATCGCACCGAGGTTTATCCCGGCGCCCAGCACGGCTACACCCAGGCCGACACCGATGCCTACGACCGCGAGGCCGATCAGCGGCATCGCCGCGAACTGCTGGGCCTGTTGGACCGCACGCTGCGTCGGTAGCCACTCCGGTCCAGGTCAGCGCGCTGCGGCCGGCTCGTAGGCGGCCGAGCCGAGCGGGCCGCCGTGTAGGGTCTACCGGGTGAAGGCACTGCGTCGGTTCACGGTTCGTGCCCATCTGCCGCAGCGGCTGTCCGCTCTGGCCGAGTTGGCGGCGAATTTGCGGTGGTCGTGGCACGGGCCCACACAGGATGTGTTCGAGCGGCTGGATCCGCGGCTGTGGGAGCAGGTGGGCCGCGACCCGGTGCGGATGCTCGGCGAAGTTCCCGCGGCTCGCCTCGACGAGTGGGCGGCGGATCCGGACTATCAGCGTGCGGTGGATACCGCCGCCGCCGAGCTGCGGGACTACCTGACCCGCCCGAACTGGTTCGGGACCGAGATCGCCGACGCGGAGGTGCCCGCGCCACGTGCGATCGCGTATTTCTCGATGGAGTTCGGTGTCACCGAGGTGCTGCCCAACTATTCCGGCGGGCTCGGCATTCTGGCGGGTGACCATCTCAAAGCGGCCTCCGACCTGGGCTTGCCGCTGATCGGCGTCGGGTTGCTGTACCGGTCGGGGTACTTCCGTCAGTCACTGACCGCCGACGGCTGGCAGGCCGAGCGCTATCCGGATCTCGATCCGCAAGGCTTGCCGGTGCGCCTGCTCACCGAGGCGGGCGCACCGGTGCTGATCCATGTGCCGATGCCGGAGGGACGCGTGTTGCGCGCCCAGGTGTGGATCGCGCAGGTCGGCCGAATTCCCTTACTGCTCTTGGACTCCGATATCGCCGGTAATGATCGGGAGCTGCGGTCGGTGACGGATCGGCTCTACGGCGGTGATCAGGACCACCGCATCAAACAGGAAATTCTGGCCGGAATCGGCGGCGTGCGGGCGGTACGGGCCTACACCCATGCGGTCGGGCTGCCGGACCCCGATGTCTGGCACATGAACGAGGGACACGCCGGATTCCTGGGCATCGAACGGATCCGCGAATACATGTCGGGCGGTATGGATTTCGATTCCGCGCTTACCACGGTGCGGGCGGCGACGGTGTTCACCACTCACACTCCGGTGCCGGCCGGGATCGATCGCTTCGCCTCCGGACTGGTGCGCCGCTACTTCGGTGGTATCCACGGAGACCGCGAATCTCCGCTGCTGCCCGGCGTTTCGGTGGACCGGATCCTGGCGCTGGGACGCGAAGCGGATCCGTCGGTGTTCAATATGGCGCACCTCGGGTTGCGACTCGCGCAGCGCGCCAACGGCGTCTCGGCCCTGCACGGCGAGGTCAGCCGGGAAATGTTCGCACCGCTGTGGCCGGGGTTCGATCCCGCGGAGGTGCCGATCGGCTCGGTGACCAACGGGGTACACGCCCCGACCTGGACCGCCCGCGAATGGAGCGGGTCACCACCAGCGACGGCCTCGGAGACAGCCGCCCTCGGCGCGGAGGAGGCCGAAGACGGCATTGCGCAGCTGTGGGCGACGCGCAACCGGCTGCGCGCGGTGCTGGTCGACGAGGTGCGGCGCCGGGTGCGTGAATCCTGGCTCGAACGGGGCGCCGCCCCGGCCGAACTGGGCTGGGTGGACCGGGTTTTCGATCCGTCGGTGCTGACCATCGGATTCGCGCGCCGGGTCCCCACCTACAAGCGCCTGACCCTGATGCTGCGCGACCCCGAACGGCTACGGGCGCTGCTGCTGGACCCGCAGCGACCACTGCAGTTGGTGGTCGCCGGTAAGAGTCACCCGGCCGACGACGACGGCAAACGGCTGATCCAGCAGGTGGTGCAATTCGCCGACGACCCTGCTGTGCGGCACCGCATCGTATTCCTGCCCGACTACGACATGTCGATGGCCCGGTATCTGTACTGGGGCTGCGATGTGTGGCTGAACAATCCGCTGCGCCCGCTGGAGGCATGTGGCACCTCGGGGATGAAGTCCGCGCTCAACGGTGGACTCAACCTCTCCATCCGCGACGGCTGGTGGGACGAGATGTACGACGGCGACAACGGATGGGCCATCCCGACCGCGGACGGTGTGCGCGACGAGCGCCGCCGCGACGATCTGGAGGCCGGTGCGCTCTACGAGATGCTGCACCGTTCGGTGCTGCCGCGGTTCTACGAACGCGACGCGAACGACGTGCCGGCGCGCTGGATGCAGATGGTCACGCATACCCTGCGCACGCTCGGGCCGAAGGTGCTTGCCGCGCGCATGGTTCGCGACTACACCACCGGCTACTACATCCCCGCCGCGCGCTCGCATGCCGCGGTGGCGGGTGAGGACTACTCCGGTGCACGGGAGCTGGCGGAATTCCGGCGGCGGGTGGAAACCGCGTGGCCGCAGGTGCAGGTGGTTCAGGTCGACAGTTCCGGACTGCCCGATATTCCGGTCATCGGTGCGGAGTTGTCGTTGCGGGCGCGGATCGATCTCGCGGGGCTGGCCGCAGCGGAGGTGACGGTGCAGGCCGTCATCGGCCGGGTGTCGCCCGACGACGAGTTGGTCGACACCGTCGTCGTCGAGATGGAGCGGTCGGAGCCCGATGCGGGTGTCGAGGTGTACACGCTGAGCACACCACTGCCGCGGTCGGGCGCGGTCGGATATACGGTGCGGATCCTGCCGCGGCACCGATTGCTGTCCGGCCCGGCCGAACTGGGATTGGTGGCCGCGGCGAGTCCGTGAGGCGCGTGGCCGGTGAGCGTGATTTGCCACATGTTCGCCATGGTCGACTACGTGCGTGGCAGCGGGGACCGATACGGTTTTTCACGACAGATCTGGAGTGGTCCGGGACGAGGGTGGAGAACAACTGATGAGCATCGACGTCCTGTCGCGGTCCAAGGGGCGCGTGGACTCCTACTTCGGAGTCACCCGGCTCGGTTCGACGATGAAGCGCGAACTGATGGCCGGGACCATCACCTTCCTCGCGATGTCCTATGTCCTGGCGGTCAACCCGTCGGTGCTCGGTGACCACGGTCAACTCGGTGCGCAGGGCATCCCGACCCAGGCGGTATTCACCGCGACCGCGGTGGCGGCGGTGGTCGGCACGCTGGTGATGGGGGTTTGGGCGAGGTATCCGATCGCGCTGGCACCGGGGATGGGGCTCAACGCGTTCTTCGCCTATTCGGTGGTGCTCGGGATGGGGATCGAATGGCAGGACGCGCTGTCGGGCACCTTGTTGTCGGGCATCATATTCTTCGTCCTCGCCGTCACCAAGGTGCGGGAGAAGATCATCGATGCGATCCCACTGCAGTTGAAACTCGCCGTCGGCGCGGGCATCGGCATGTTCGTCGCATTCCTGGGGCTCAAGAACGGCGGTATCGTCGTCGCGGATTCGGCGACCTTCGTGCATCTGGGCAATTTCACCCAGGGCACCACCCTGTTGGCACTGTTCGGCTTGCTGGTGACCGTGATCTTCCTGGTACTCGGCTGGCACGGTGCGGTGCTGTACGGGATCGTGCTCACCACGGTCGTCGGCATCGTGAGTGGACTGGTCCAACTGCCGGGGCAGGCGGTGGCGATGCCGCACGGGCTGGAGGACACCTTCGGGCAGGCCATCGTCAATCTGCCGGACGCCTTCACCGGGCAGATGGCGATCGTCGTGCTGACCATGCTTTTCGTCGACTTCTTCGACGCCTCGGGCACGCTGATCGGCATCGCCAACCAGGCCGGGCTGCTCGGGCCGGACGGTAAGCTGCCGCGTGCTGCTCAGGCCTTCGCCTCCGATTCCATCGGCACTGCGGCCGGTGCGGTGATCGGCACCTCGACGACCACTGCCTACGTGGAATCCACGGCCGGAGTCAGTGCCGGGGGCCGGACCGGACTGACCGCGGTATCGACAGCCGGATGGTTCCTGGCCGCGATGTTCTTCTTCCCGGTGTTCGCCGTGGTGGCCGATGTGCCGTCGGTGACCGCTCCGGCTCTGATCGTGGTGGGCGTGCTGATGTCCCGGGCGCTGGGCGACATCGATTGGAGCAAGCTCGAATACGCGATCCCGGCGTTCATCACCGTGATCATGATGCCGCTGACCTATTCGATCGCCAACGGCATCGCGCTGGGGCTGACCTTCTATCCGGTGGTGATGGTGGCGCGCGGCCGATGGCGCGAGGTGCATCCGGTGATGTGGGCGCTGGTGGCGATATTCCTGGCCTACTTCTTCTTCCTCGCGGAATGAGGACGCGGATCAGTTCTCGGCGGCGGCGGTCAGCCGGCGCAGCGCCTTGGTGACGACCTGCGGATCCGATGTCTCCCAATAGGGCGGCAACGACGCCCGCAGGTAGCCGCCGTAGCGGGCGGTGACCAGGCGGGGGTCCAGGATCGCCACCACGCCGCGGTCGTTCACGCTGCGCAGCAGCCGGCCGGTGCCCTGCGCCAGCAGCAGCGCGGCATGATTGGCCGCGATCGTGAGGAATCCGTTGCCGCCGCGCGACTGGACGGCCTGCTGGCGTGCCACCAGTAGCGGGTCGTCGGGACGCGGGAACGGGATGCGGTCGAGGATCACCAGGCTCAGTGACGGGCCGGGCACGTCTACGCCCTGCCACAGCGACAACGTGCCGAACAGTGAGGTCGCCGGATCCTCGGCGAAGCGTCGTACGAGGGCCCCGGTGGAGTCCTCGCCCTGGCACAGGACCGGGGTGTCGAGGCGCTCGCGCAGGATCTCGGCCGCGGCCTTGGCAGCGCGCATCGAGGAGAACAGGCCCAGGGTCCGCCCGCCCGCCGACTCGATCAGCCGCTCGATCTCGTCCAGATAGGCGGGGGCGAGGCCGTCGCGGCCGGGCGCGGGCAGATGTCTTGCGACATAGAGGATGCCGGATTTGGCGTGGTCGAAGGGGGAACCGACGTCCAGCGAATTCCATCGCATCACGGAGTTGTCCGCCGGTGCTTCGGCGCCGTTGGCGAGCGCGGGGTCCACACGGCGGGCGGACGGCTCCGGTCGATCGATATCGGAGGTGCCGTCGCGGCCCGGGAGCTGCGGCGGCAGTCCCCAGGTCGCGGCCAACCCGTCGAACGAGCCGCCGACCTGAAGTGTCGCGGAGGTGAGAATCACCGTGGCCGCGCCGAACAGCCGGCTGCGCAACAGACCACCCACCGACAGCGGAGCCATGTGCAGGGTGCGGCGCGCGATACCCCGGACCTCGTCGACGGCCAGCCACAGCACGTCGTGCCGGGCGGCCGGATCGGGTTCCTCGAAGGCGGTCAGCGCGCGGACCGCAGTATCGTGGACCTCCTCGACCGCCGCGACCGCCATATTGCGGGCGGCGGCTTCCTCCGGTTCCCCCTGCGGTGCGCTCGAGCCCGGGGGAGCGAGGGCGGTGCGGACGGTCCAGGCGGCATCGCGCAGCAGCGCCAGAACCTGGGCGCCGCCGTCGGGCAGTTCGTCCCACCTGCCCGCGGGTAGTTCTTCGAGTAGTTGGTGCCATGCCTCGGCGGCATTCTCGAGCCGATCGAGTTCGCGCTCGTCCACCAGTTTGGTGCAGCGCTTCGCGGCCGCGGTGATGGTGCCGGTGGACAGCTCCGCGGTGGCGACCCCGGTGACCCGGTCCACCAATTCGTGCGCCTCGTCGATGACGACCACATCGTGTTCGGGCAGCACCTGGATGCCGCTGATCGCATCGATGGCGAGCAGCGCATGATTGGTGACCACCAGGTCGGCCTGCCCGGACTCGGCGCGGGCCCGTTCGGCGAAGCAGTCGGTGCCGAACGGGCACCGCGACTTGCCCAGGCATTCCCGCGCCGACACGCTGACCTGCCGCCATGCCCGGTCGGTGACGCCGGGGACCACTTCGTCGCGGTCACCGGTCTCGGTATCGGAGACCCACTCGTTGAGCCGCTGTACCTCGCGCCCGAGCCGGGAAATGGCGAACGCGTCGAACAGTTCGTTCTCCGGCGGTTCGTCCGGGATCGCGCTGTTGATCTTGTGCAGGCACACATAGTTGTTGCGGCCCTTGAGAATCGCGAACCGGGCGCGCCGACCCAGCGGCTTCTCCAGGGCCTGTGCCAGCCGTGGCAGATCGCGATCGACCAGCTGCCGCTGCAATGCGATGGTCGCCGTGGACACCACGACCGTGCGTCCGGATTCCACCGCGTGCCGCAAGCTGGGGACCAGGTAGGCCAGCGACTTGCCGGTGCCGGTCCCCGCCTGGACAGCGAGATGTTCGCGAGTGTCGATCGAATGCGCTACCGCGGCAGACATCGTCTGCTGCCCGGTACGCGCCGTACCACCGAGCGCTTCCACAGCGGTCGCCAACAGGGTCGGTACGGGTGGGAGTTCGGGCACCCAGGCAGACTAGCGCCCCACCCCGACAATCGGCCCGGCTGCCCGCGGACCGGTCTCAGCCGGCGGTGGGCAACCGGCCGGACAACTCGACGCCCGCCGCCCGCAACCCGTCGAGAGCCGTCGCGGTGGTGGCCGGTGCGACGGCAGTGGTCAGATCGAGCAGCACCCGAGTACGCAGACCGGCGGCGCGGGCGTCGGCGGCGGTGGCACGGACACAGTGATCGGTGGCGATACCGCAGATGTCGACGGCATCGACGCCCCTGTCGGACAACCATTGCGCTAATCCGACCGCATCGTCGGTGGCGCCCTCGAAGCCGGAGTAGGCGGCGGAGTGCGCGCCCTTGGAGAAGACCGCATCGAACCCGGTGGTGTCGAGCTCGGAATGGAATTCGGCGCCGGGAGTACCCACGCGGCAGTGCGGTGGCCAGCTGTCGACGAAATCGGGACTGTCGGAGAAATGGGCACCGGGGTCGATGTGGAAGTCCCGGGTGGCGACGACCGCCCGGTAGTCGCCGCGGTGTGCGGCCAGGTATTCGCTGATCTCGCGGGCGACGGCGGCGCCCCCGGAGACCCCGAGTGCGCCACCCTCACAGAAATCGTTCTGCACGTCGACGACGATGAGTGCTCTACTCATCTCCCACCTCGTTTCGCGCCGGTCGGTACTCCTTCATTGTAGGAACGTGGTGGTGATCGCCGGTTCGCCCGCCGACAGTTTCAGGCCCTCCCACGGCAGGCTCACCAAGCCGCCCGCCACCAGCTCCCGGCTCTGTTCGAGCGTGCGCGCATCGGTCACCGGTTCCCCGTCGCGCACCAGGGGCACCAGCAGGTCCCGGACCAGGTAGCCGTTGCCGTCCGGCCGGGGTGCGGTCGCGGGGTACACGATCTCCTCGATGATCGTCCCGGTCGAGCGAGCCAGGCGAACCGCCTGCTTGGTCCCGCCGCGCGTCTGTTTGTGGCTGCTGCGCTTGGCGACCGGGACGCCCTCGACGTCGACGAGTTTGTACACCATGCCGGCGGTCGGTGCCCCGGATCCGGTGACCAGTGCGGTGCCCACGCCGTAGGCGTCGACCGGTTCCGCGCGCAGGGCGGCGATCGCGTACTCGTCCAGATCACCGGACACCACGATTCGGGTGCCCGTCGCGCCGAGCGAGTCGAGCTGTTCGCGCACCTGACGGGCCAGGACGCCCAGATCGCCGGAATCGATCCGGACTCCGCCCAGTCCGGGACCGGCCACCTCGATCGCGCGCGCCACGCCGGCGGTGATGTCGAAGGTGTCCACCAGCAGTGTGGTGCCCAGGCCCAGCGTCTCGATCTGGCTGCGGAATGCGGCGGCCTCGTGCTGGCCGTCGGGACCGCTGTGCAGCAGGGTGAAGGCGTGTGCGCTGGTGCCGGCGCCCGGAATTCCGTAGCGGCGCACGGCCTCCAGATTCGAGGTGGCGTCGAACCCGGCGAGGTAGGCGGCACGCGAGCAGGCCGGCGCCGCATGTTCGTGGGTACGCCGCGAACCCATCTCGATCATGCGGCGGCCGGCGGCAGCGCTGACCATGCGTGCCGCGGCCGAGGCGATCGCGGTGTCGTGGTTGAGAATCGACAGGATCAAGGTTTCCAGGACGACACATTCGGCGAAGGTGCCGCGCACCGAGAGAACGGGTGAGCCGGGGAAGTAGAGATCGCCTTCGAGATAGCCGTCGATCGAGCCGCCGAACCGGAAATCGCGTAACCAACCCACGGTGCGTTCGTCGAGAAAACGTTCGACCACAGCCAGTTCCGCCGCGCCGAACCGGAAATCCCGCAGTGCGGTGAGCAGCCGTGCGGTGCCGGCGACGACACCGTAGCGTCGGCCGTGTGGCAACCGGCGGGCGAATACTTCGAAGGTGCACCGGCGCTGTGCCGAGCCGTCGGCCAGGGCGGCCGAGAGCATGGTGAGTTCGTACTGGTCGGTCAGCAGGGCAGAGCTCGCGGCGGCGGCCGATGTATCCACCAGGACACAATATCGTCGATCCGTGAGTCCCCGCGGCGCGGTGGCGCGACGCGTTGTCGCAGGTCGAATCGCCCTCGGTCCGGGTGTTGTCTTACCACCGTGGCGTCGTACTCTGAGAGTTATGGGTCTGTGCATGAACGACGCTGTCCGGATCGCCGCCGGTCCGGCCGGTGCGAACCGGATCGCGGCGGACATGGTGGACCCGTGGGATCCGGCGCGAACAGGCGTAGCCGAGGGCGTGCTCGCGATGGCGGGCGGAATGTCGGCTCCGCAGGCCACGCCCGAGGCGGTCGAATCCACCGAGATTCTGGAGGCCGAGGACCGGCCGTGGGTGACCGTGGTGTGGGACGACCCGGTGAACCTGATGCATTACGTCACCTACATCTTCCAAAAGCTGTTCGGCTACAGCAAAGCCAGGGCAACCGAATTGATGTTGCAGGTGCACAACGAGGGCAAGGCGGTGGTGTCGTCGGGGTCCCGGGACAGGATGGAGCACGACGTTCAGCGTCTGCACGCCGCCGGACTCTGGGCGACCATGCAGCGTGACGAGTGAGAGCGGCGGCTACGGTAGCTCAGTGCGCAAGTGGAGCAGGAAGAACTCGCTGAGCGGGCTCAAGCTGCGGTCGGAGATGGACCACAGGGAAGCGGACGTGCTGCGTTCGCTGGTCGGCGCGGTCACCGGACTTCTCACCGACCGAGCCCGATCCACCCCCGAGGACGATCTCGCGGCGTTGACCGGACTTCGCACCGGTAACAGCGCCCCGCCCGACGATCCGCGGCTGGCCCGGCTGCTACCGGAGTTCCACCGCAAGGAACCCAATTCCCCCGATGCCGATCGCGCCGACTTGAACAGTGCGCTGCGCAGCCTGCACGAGCCCGACATCATCGATGCGAAGGTCGCGGCCGGAGCGGTGGTGCTGGACACCCTCCCCGAACGCGGCGGCAAGATCGTGCTCACCCCCGAACAGGCCGACGCCTGGCTCAACGCACTCAACGACGTGCGCCTGGCGCTGGGCACCGCCCTCGGGATCGACGCCGACACCCCCGACCAACTCGATCCCAGCGACCCCCGAGCCCCCCACCTGGACGTATACCACTGGCTCACCTGGATGCAGGACTCCCTCCTACACGCCCTCGCCCCGTAATAACCGAGGCCCCGAACGCCCGGAGCACGCCCCACAGTCGGACGCGCCCCCGGAGCAAACCTCCCCCAGCATGCTCCTATCAAGGGTTTCGGCCCGCCTCGATTGTGGAGCGACGGAGGAAGGGAGCGAAGCGACCGCCCGGAGGAGTGAAAAATCGAGGCCCAGAGGGCCGAAACCCCGCCGCAGCGAAGCGGAGGCCAAAGATACGGAATACCCGGGCTTCGTGGGCGGTTGTCGCGAGCGGTGGGCCGGTGGATCGGCGTGCCCCGCGACGAGAGGATTCGAACTGTGTTGGTGATCAGGGCTGATCTCGTGGATGCGATGGTCGCGCATGCCCGTGCCGATCATCCCGATGAGGCCTGCGGCGTGATCGCCGGCGCCGAGGGTGCGGATCGGCCCGAGCGATTCGTGGCGATGATCAACGCGGAGCGTTCGCCCACCTTCTATCGTTTCGATTCCGGCGAGCAGCTGCGGGTGTGGCGGGAGATGGACGATCGGGACGAGGAGCCGGTGGTGATCTATCACTCGCACACCGCGACCGAGGCGTATCCGAGCCGCACCGATATCTCCTATGCTTCCGAACCCAACGCGCACTATGTGCTGGTGTCGACTCGTGATCCGCTCGAGCACGAGTTGCGCAGTTACCGGATCCTCGATGGCGTGGTCACCGAGGAGCAGGTACAGATCGTGCCCGAGTACTGATTCGAACCATCCGAGAAGAACCAGGAGTACCCATGTCGGTAACCGTGTCCATTCCGACCATCATGCGCACCCTCACCGGTGGTGAGAAGCGGGTGCAGGCTACCGGTGCCACCCTCGCCGAGCTGATCGGTGATCTGGAGGCGAACTATCCCGGGCTCGAGCAGCGGCTGCTGTCGGACGGCAAGCTCAATCGCTACGTCAATATCTATGTCGACGACGAGGATGTGCGCTTCTCCGGCGGGCTCGCCGCGGAGGTCCCCGCGAACGGATCGGTCACCATTCTGCCTGCCGTCGCGGGTGGCAGCGTCGACCGCGTCGCCGGTCGCTGAGTCAGCCGTGGCACGTTACGAATCGCTGATCGAGACCCTCGGCAACACCCCGCTGGTGGGTCTGCGGACGCTGTCGCCGCGGTGGGACGGTGAGGACCATGTGCGGTTGTGGGCGAAGCTGGAGGATCGCAACCCGACCGGTTCGGTCAAGGACCGGCCGGCGCTGCGGATGATCGAGCAGGCCGAGGCAGAGGGCCGGTTGCGTCCCGGCTGCACCATCCTCGAACCGACCAGCGGCAATACCGGTATCTCGCTGGCGATGGCGGCCAAGCTCAAGGGCTACCGCCTGGTGTGTGTGATGCCGGAGAACACCTCGGTCGAACGACGGCAGTTGCTGACGATGTTCGGCGCGGAGATCATCGACTCCCCGGCGGCCGGCGGTTCGAATCAGGCGGTCGCCCGCGCGAAGGAGATCGCGGCGCAGCATCCGGACTGGGTGATGCTGTACCAGTACGGCAATCCTGCTAATGCGGAGGCGCACTATCGCGGCACCGGCCCGGAGATCCTGGCCGACCTGCCGGAGATCACCCATTTCGTCGCCGGCTTGGGGACCACCGGAACCTTGATGGGGACCGGCCGGTACCTGCGTGAACACGTGGCGGATGTGCAGATCGTGGCGGCCGAGCCGCGGTACGGCGAGCTGGTGTACGGCCTGCGCAACATCGATGAGGGCTTCATTCCGGAGCTCTACGACGAATCGGTGCTGACCTCGCGGTTCTCGGTCGGGCCCTACGATGCGGTGCGCCGTACTCGGGAATTGGTACTCGAGGAGGGCATCTTCGCGGGGATCTCGACCGGCGCCATCCTGCATGCGGCGCTGGGGGTGGGCAGTAAGGCGTTGCGCGCCGGGCAGCGGGCCGATATCGCTTTCGTCGTCGCCGATGGTGGGTGGAAGTATCTGTCGACCGGCGCCTACGACGGAACGTTGGAGGAGGCCGAGGAGCGGCTGGAAGGGCAGCTCTGGGCTTGATCGCCGGGGCGCGCCCGGGGACGGCGGTACGCTCGGAGGCAGAAGTGGTGCAGAGGCGGTCCAGTCCCGCCAGGAGGTGATGGCCGTGGCCGAGCAGACGGGCGCATCCTTCGACCCCGATCGGATTGCGGCGCTGCGTGCGCAATTGGACAAGTCGGCGCGGGGCCCGGCGGGATCCGCGGTGCCGCCGTCGGTTCCCGCGGGGAGTCCACCGACTCCGGCGACAGCGGGCCGTAGTGCCGCGCTGAAGTTGTTGTGGCAGCGCGCGATCGCGTTGACACTGGGTTTCGTTGTCCTGCTGTACGCCTTGGAGGGCGTGGATACGGTCATGGGTGGTGACCTGGACAACGCGGGCGTGCGACCGCGTACCGCGGCGGGGCTGGAGGGCATCGCCTTCGCTCCGGTGCTACACGGCGGCTGGCCGCATCTGATCGGGAATACGCTGCCGGTCATCGTGCTCGGGCTGCTGACCCTGCTCGGCGGAATCGGCCGGGGCCTGGCCGCGACCGCGATCATCTGGCTGGTCGGCGGTGTCGGGGTGTGGCTCACCGGCGCCTCCGGTTCGGTGCATATCGGTGCGTCGGTGCTGATCTTCGGCTGGTTGACGTATCTGGTTTCGCGTGGCCTGTTCACCCGCACGGTGTGGCAGATCGTGGTCGGGGTGGTGGTGGCCGTGTTGTACGGCTCGATTCTGTGGGGTGTTCTTCCCGGTCAGCCCGGAATCTCTTGGCAAGGCCATCTTTTCGGCGCGTTGGGTGGACTGCTCGCCGGGTGGGTACTCTCGTCGAATGAACGTCGTCATCGTCGCGGGGACAGTACCGGCCACCTCGCACAGTCGAGGTGACTGCGCAGCTCGGCCGGCGATTTGGGGGATCCTCAGTTGAGTGCTGAATCCGCGTGGCAGCATGGTGCAATGCGCCTCACCGTCCTCGGGTGTTCGGGCAGTGTGTCCGGCCCGGATTCCCCTGCGTCGGGTTATCTGCTGACCGGTCCGGACATGACGCCGATCGTGATCGATTTCGGCCCGGGTGTACTGGGTGCGCTGCAGCGTTACCAGAATCCCGGAGACGTCGACATCTTCCTGACCCATCTGCATGCGGATCACTGCCTGGATCTTCCCGGGCTGCTGGTATGGCGGCGTTATCACCCGAATCCACCGACCGGGAAGGCCGCGGTGTACGGCCCGTCGGATGCGCCGTTGCGGATCGGGAACGCGTCGGCCGAGATCGGTGGCGAATGCGACGACTGGTCGGATGTCATCGATATGCGGCCGTGGGAAGAGGGGCGCGAGATCGGTTTCGGGCCGGGCCACACCGTACTCGCTCGGCGGATGTATCACCCGCCGGAGTCCTATGGTCTGCGGATCACGGCCGCTTCCGGCCGCACTCTGGTCTATACCGGAGATACGGCCCTGTGTCCCGCGGTGTTCGAACTCGCCGAGGGCGCCGATGTGCTCCTGGCCGAGGCTTCGTGGACGCACGACCCGGACAACCGTCCGCCCGGAATCCATCTGTCGGGGACCGAGGCCGGGATGATCGCCGCGCGCGCGGGGGTGGGGGAACTGCTGCTCACCCACATTCCGCCGTGGACCTCGCGTGAGGATGTGATCGCCGAGGCCAAGGCGCAGTTCAGTGGCCCGGTGCACGCGGTAGCACCAGGTGAGGTCGTCGATATCTGATTACCGCATACCGTCCCGGCGGTACGCGCAGGTGCATCCCCTAGGCTGGCGTGGTGTCTAGACGAGCCGATGGCAGGGCGGACGACGAACTCCGCGAGGTAAGGATCACCCGGGGATTCACCACGCATCCGGCGGGTTCGGTACTGGTCGAATTCGGGCGGACCCGGGTCATGTGCACCGCGAGTGTCACCGAGGGCGTTCCCCCGTGGCGTCGTGATTCCGGATTGGGTTGGCTCACAGCCGAATACGCGATGCTGCCGGCTGCGACGCACACCCGTAGCGGGCGCGAGTCGGTGAAGGGCAAGGTCGGCGGCCGGACTCAGGAGATCAGCCGGCTGATCGGCCGGTCCCTGCGGGCCTGCATCGACCTGGCGGCGATCGGTGAGAACACCATTGCCCTCGACTGCGATGTGCTGCAGGCCGACGGTGGTACCCGTACCGCGGCGATCACCGGTGCGTACGTTGCACTGGCGGATGCGGTCACCTATCTGGCGGCGGCAGGCCGACTGGCCGATCCGCAGCCGATCTCGTGCATGATCGCCGCGGTCAGTGTGGGCGTGGTGGACGGTCGGGTCCGGCTGGATCTGCCGTACGAGGAGGATTCGCGCGCCGAGGTCGACATGAACGTGGTCGCGACCGATACCGGCACCCTGGTCGAGATTCAGGGCACCGGCGAGGGCGCTACCTTCCCGCGCTCCACCCTGGACAAATTGCTGGATTCGGCGCTGGCCGGCTGTGAGCAGTTGTTCGAGGTGCAGAAGCAGGCGCTGGCCCTGCCGTATCCGGGTGAGCTGCCCGAGCCGGCCGAGAAGAAGAAGTAATGCCACGCCGGATCCTGGTCGCCAGCCGCAACGCGAAGAAGCTCGGCGAGTTGCGTCGCATCCTCGCGGAGGCGGGGGTGGCCGGTCTGGAGGTCGTCGGGCTGGATGAGGTGCCGCCGTTTCCGGAGGCGCCGGAGACCGGGGCGACGTTCGAGGAGAATGCCCTCGCCAAGGCGCGTGACGGTGCCGCGGCGACCGGGTTGGCTTGTGTGGCAGACGATTCGGGCTTGGCGGTGGACGCACTCAACGGTATGCCCGGGGTGCTGTCCGCGCGCTGGGGCGGGCGGCACGGCGACGACGGCGCGAACAACGACCTACTTCTGGCGCAACTGGACGATGTCCCCGATGCGCGCCGCGGTGCTCGTTTCGTCTCGGCCTGCGCACTGGTCGCCGACGGTCACGAGGTGGTGACCGTCGGCGAGTGGCCCGGTGTGATCGCGCGGAAACCGGTGGGCGAGGGCGGATTCGGCTACGACCCGCTGTTCGTTCCGGAGGGCGGGTCGGTCTCGTCGGCTCAGCTCACCCCGGAGGCGAAGGACGCCGCATCGCACCGCGGCCGGGCGCTGCGGGCGCTGCTGCCGGCGTTGGCCGAGCTGGCGGAGGCCTGAGGAGGAACAGGGGCCGGACCCGGAGTCACTCCGCCGTGCCGTGTGGGGGACGGCCGTCCGGTCAGGCCGCGGTCAGGTAGTCCTGGCGAACTTGCTGGGTGCGGTAGTGCTCGCAGACGAACGACAGGAACGGAATGGTGCCGGCCAGTGCGGTGATCACCAGGGTGGCGGGCTTCCAGCGGGTCTTGATACCCAGATCGATGGTGAACACCAGGTACAGCATGTAGAAGATGCCGTGGATCTGGCCGACGTAGAACAGCCAGTGCGGCGCGGTGCTGCTGTCGTCGAGCAGCAGATACTTGTACACCATCTCTGCGCACAGCAACAGCAGCCAGACACCGGTGATGTAGGCGAGCACCCGATAGCGGGTCAGGGCGGAGCGGATACGGCCGGTGTCGCGTGCCGCGCGGGGCGTTGTCGGCTCGGCCGCTGCCGGCTCGGTGGTGGTGGGACGCTCGGCGCTCAACCGGCTCTCCTCTCGGTGTCGGAGCCGTCGAGCCCGACGGCATGCATCTGCTCGTGCACATCCTGGGCGTGCAGCTCGGCAAGGTATTTGTTGTATTCGGCCAGGACCGGATCGTCGTCGCATGTGGCGGCGGGGCGGTCGGGCAGGATGCCCGGCGGAATCTCGCGCGGTGCTTGCTTGCGGCGGGGGCTACGCGCGGGCGGTGCGTCGGGTGTCTCCTCGTCCTCGGCGGCCGTCTCTCGCTCGAGCCGGACGAACCGGAAGTAGGAGAAGATGACGAATCCGGCGAAGACCGGCCACTGCAGTGCATAGCCGAGGTTCTGCGCGGTGCCGCTCGCCGATTCGAACCGTCCCCACTGCCACCAGCCCAATCCGACGCAGACCAGCGCGGCCACGATCACCAGAATGATCAGAGCCGGGCGACGGTGTGGTGCGGACACGCCTACTACGGTACCCGGTCTACTACACCGTCCGTAGTGTGAGGTGCGCTCGATCGCAGTCGATGGCGACGATCGATGCCGCAGGTCCGGCCCGGTCGTCGCCGGAAGCCGGGGAAAGGTGCGGTGTGTTCAGAGCGGGTAGCTCACACCCGTGAGTCGTTCGGATTCCGTCCAGAGTCGACGCTGCAGCTCCTTGTCCTTCGACAACGCGCTCGACGGCGCGGGCCGCACCGGCCCGCGGGAGCCGAACAGCAGGGTGGGGCCCCAATAGATATCGGGGTCGGCATCCGGAGCGGTGGCGGCGAACAGGCTGGACTCGGCTGCCTTGCGTGGGGAGTGGGTACCGATCGCGAGGAAGGGTTTGGCGACCTTGTCCAGCGGTGTCTCGGTGCGGGTGAACAGATCGGTCGCCGCCACCCCGGGATGTACCGCGTAGGACCGTGTGGCGGACCCGGCGGCGGCCAGCCGTCGCTGCAGTTCGCGGGCGAACATCAGGTTGGACAATTTGGACTGCGCGTAGGCGAGATTGCGCTGGTAGCGACGGTTCTCGTAGTTGAGGTCGTCGATCCACAATTTCGGTGTCTGCTTGTGCGCGATGCTGGCGAGGGTGACGATCCGGTCGCCGATGCGATCCAGGAGCAGCCCGGTCAAGGCGAAGTGGCCGAGATGGTTGACACCCCACTGGGTTTCGAACCCGTCCTTGGTGCGGGAGAACGGGAGATTCATCAGCCCGGCGTTGTTGACCAGGACATCGATGTCCTCGGTGCGGGCGGCGAACTCGCGCACGGAAGCCAGGTCGGACAGATCGAGCGCGGACACCCGGACGTCTCCGTCGATGTCGTCGGCGATTCGCTGTGCCGCCGCAGTATTGCGGCAGGCCATGATGACGGTGGCACCCTTGGCTGCCAGTGCTCGGGTGGTGTGCTTGCCGATACCACCGTTCGCTCCGGTGACAACGAAGGTGCGCCCGTTCTGTGCCGGGATATCGCGGATATTCCACGCCATGGTGAGACCTCACTGTTTACCGTCGGGGAGCGTCGTCGCATCCCTCCCCCCGAACCTTACTTCGGAGTAAGTTCGAGCGGTAGGGTCGAGCACGGTGGTATCAGCGTATCGATCGGCAGCCGAAGCGCCTGCGCTGGTGACGCGAGCCGCCGGATCGGCGGGCGCGGGGCACCAGCGCAGGCGCTACCGGCGATGGACCGCTAGAACGAGGCGAGCTCGGTGCTTTCGTCGACGGGTGCCGCCCAGTCCACCGTGTAGCTCTGTTCACGTGTCATGACCTGCTCCATATTGGAGAACTTGGTCGCCAGCGGCATCATCACCGGCAGCAGCCGGCGCAGCACCGGGCCCACGGTCTTGGACTGGTTGATCCTGGCGCCGCGGGCGGCGACCTTCTCCACCCGCGGTCGGCGGATACGTTCGTAGGTGGCGAAAGCTGTTGCCGGGGAGTCGAAATCGCGGAGGCAGCGGGCGAGCTGCAGAGCGCTTTCGACGGCCAGCGACGCGCCCTGTCCGGTGCTGTTGGACGGTGCGTGCACCGCATCGCCGACCAGCACCAGCCGGTCCCGATACCAGTGCGGCACCGGCGGCATGATGTGCAGGCCGCCCGTGGTGATCAGGTCCTGCGGTCGAGTATTGCGGGCCAGTTCCGCGCCCGGGGTGTCACCGCCGTACACCTCGCGCAGGGTCGCCAGCCACTGCTCGGCGGGAGTCTCGCGTGCCTGCGTCAGCGAGAGGTACCGCTCGTGCGGGAGGTTCGCGCCCCAGCCGACCCGGCCGTCGGGCATCGACCAGTACAGGTAGTAGGCATTGCGGCCGTAGGCGAACACCATCGTGTTCGGGGCGATCGGGAAGGAGCATTCGGTGTAGGCGCCGAATCCCAGCAGGCCGGTGTAGTTCGCGCCCGGTGCGTTCGGATCGATCAGCCGGCGGACCCGTGAGGTGATGCCGTCGGCGCCGACGAGGATATCGGCGGTGGCGGTGGACCCGTCGTCGAAGCAGGCGGTGACGTAGTCGGGGTGCTCCTCGACGCCGACGAGGCGTTTGGAGTACTCGATGCGGACGCCCGTATCCACCGCGTGGTCGTGCAACACCCCGTGTAGCGCGCTGCGGTCCACCTGGTGCAACGGTTCCAGGCCGGTGGCGCCCGGGAGCGTGATCTCCTTGCTGCCGAGTGACATCACGGTGCGGGTCATCGGGTGAGCAACGGCGCGCACGCCGTCGCCGGCGCCGACGATATCGAGTGCGGCCAGGCCGTTGGGTGCGAAGCCGAGCGCGCTGCCGGTGGTGTAGGCCGGGCCCGGATATGCCTCGTATACCGTGGCCTCGATCCCGGCCATCCGCAGGGCGGTGGCGGCTACCGGGCCGGCGATACCGCCGCCGATGACGAGTGCGGAAGTGACTGCGGACATGAGAGTTCTCCTCGTGTGGATGAACCCGAACCGATCCACACCGAGCGCCCCGTTATCCTGAAGTTGCCACACTTGGGCCGGGTTCGCCTGCGCGAATACGGTTCGAGAGGTAATCGGATCGGGCTCGGCGCGGTGTTGGTAGCACCGCGGCGGGCCCGGTTCTTGCTGTCGGTGTTCAGCTGTCGGACTGCGGAGTGAAGCTGCCCCCTTCCACCATGTCCACGATGTCTGCCGGGGGGATGTCCTCGGCGTGGAATCGCCGCCAGAAGGCGATGTCGGGGAAGGTGCCCGAGGTCAGTTCGGCCCGCAGCTTCTCGGCCCATTCGGCTTCGGCTGTGAGCATCGCGACCTGGAAATCGGACTCGATCAGGAACAGGCGCGGCAGCGTCTTCGCTTCTTCGTCGATGGCGTGCTGCCGTGCGGTGATCTCGGCACCGAGGCGCCGGATGCGTTCGTCGAGTAGGGGGATCACCTCGTCCGGTGGCAGCATCGCGACGATCGACAGGCCCGCCATGAAGCGGTGGTGCTCGGGCTCGGGCGTCGAGAGCAGTTCGCGCAGCCAGTCCTCGGCCTCGGCCCGGCCCGCCTCGGTGAGCCGGTAGATGGTGCGTTCGGGCCGTGCGCCGTCGCGCTCGCTACCGGAGACCTCCACGAATCCGTGCTTCTCCAGGTTCTGCACGACGGTGTAGAGCGAACCCCACTTCACGTCCATATCGCGGTCCTTACCGCGTTCCCGCATCTGGGCGGCGATCTCGTACCGGTGCATGGGGCGTTCGATCAGTGTCGCCAGGACACCCAGGGCCAGCAGGTTGCCTACCTTGCGCTTCTTCGCCACCGTGTTCACCACCTCGTCGGACCGGGTTTTGAATTACTCGTCTACGAATATACGTCTACGAGTATGTCTGTGGCAAGAGCTGTTCACCGCGAGATCCACACGCGGCTGCCCGGTATGCCGATATCGTGGTTCGTCGTGCGAATCTTTGTTGCGGGCGCGACCGGAGTTCTGGGCGCCGGCCTGACGCCCCTGCTGATCTCGGCCGGATTCGAGGTTGCGGGGATGACCCGCTCGGCCGGAAAAGCGGCGCTGCTGCGGGAGTCGGGTGCCGAACCGATCGTGTGTGACGTCTACGACGCGGCCGCCCTCGAGCAAGCGGTGCGCCGCTGTGCTCCCGATCTGGTCGTGCATCAGCTCACCGACCTGCCCGACGATGCCGCCGAGTTGGCCGCCGGACGGGCCGCCAACGCGCGCATGCGCCGGGAGGGCACGGCCAATCTCATCGCGGCCGCACAGGCCGCGGGCGTGAAACGCTTTGTGGCACAGAGTGTTGCCTGGCAGCTGTCGGGCGACGGAAAGGCGGCCGTGGAGTATCTCGAGGAGTCGGTGCTCGGAATCGGCGGAGTGGTGCTGCGCTACGGCCAGTTCTACGGCCCCGGCACCTACTATCCCGATGCGTCGGCGCTGCCCGATCCGCCGCGTATCCATGTCGCGGAGGCCACCGCCCGCACCGTCGTCGCGCTCGAACTGGCATCCGGGGTCTACTCGGTCACCGAGGACAGCCGGATGGATTTCGAACCGGTGCAATGATTTCCGGATCCGATCCGGCGGCGGTGGACGGGCCCGGAGCCACGCGACGCCGTGGCCCGGTCGGTGTCGGTGACGGCGTCTAGGGTGCAGGAATGCCCCGCGACCTCACCGACCTGCCCTATGCCGCCGCTCTCGCCCAGCTGGACGAACCCCTCGCGCCGGACGAGGAATACCGGCACGTGCTGGTCGACGGTACCGCGGTCGACCAGATCTGGGCGGGCGGGTCGGAGTTCACCGAATCCGCGTTGACCAACGTGGTCTGCACCGGTGGTAGCGTGCAGCAGAGTCGGCTGTCCGAGGTGTGGATGCGAGGCGTGCGCTGGATCGGTCTCGACGCGTCCGAAACCAGGTGGACCGATGTCGAAATCGTCGACTCGGCGTGGTCGGGGGTGGTGGCCGTCGACGCGCGGTTGCGCAGGGTGCGGTTCGAAGGCTGCAAATTCGAATCGGTGAACTTCCGGGCGGCGAAACTGCAGGAAGTCAGCTTCGTCGACTGTGTGCTGCGCGATACCGACTTCTCCAGGGCCGGTCTGCGCCGGATCTCGTTTCCCGGGTCGCGGCTCGAGGGAGTCGCGCTGCACGGGGCCGCGTTGCAGGATCTGGATCTGCGCGAGGCGGTGACCTTGGACCTGATCGGCGACATCGGTGCGTTGAAGGGTGCGGTCATCACCACCGGACAGCTGATGGATCTGGCCCCTGCGTTCGCACGAGCAGCGGGAATCATCGTGAACGACAACTGATGTCCCGTCGGCGTCAGGGGGCTGCGACCGGCTGTGGCGTGGGGGCCGGCCGGAATCCCGGGAGCCGGCGGTCGACCAGGGGGATCAGCAGCTGGATCAGCGGGCCGATGCCGAAGGCGTAGACGAAGGTGCCCACGCCCACGCTGCCGCCCAGCAGCCAGCCGGTGCTCAGCACGGTCGCCTCGATACCGGTGCGAATTGCCCACACCGGGTATCCGGTGCGCGCCATCAGCCCGGTCATCAGACCGTCGCGCGGGCCCGGTCCCATGCCCGCTCCGATGTAGAGCACCGTGGCGACCGCGTTGAGCGCGACGGCCGCGACCATTGCCGCAATCCGCACCGGCAGGTCGTGGAGTTCGGGCAGTAGCCACAAACCCGCGTCGACCGATACTGCGATCACGACCACGTTGCTCACGGTGCCCAGGCCGGGACGTTGCCGCAGCGGAATCCAGGCCAGCAGCACCGCGAGCCCGGTAACCGCCGTGACGGTGCCGAAGCTCACCGGAACGTGCGCGGCGACACCCTGATGGAAGACATCCCAGGGGTCGAGTCCGAGCGCGGCCCGGATCATGACGGCCATCGAGAACCCGTACAACCAGAGTCCGGCATAGAGCGCACACAATCGGCGGAACAGCATTCGGCCAGTATGTCGACAACTGGACTTCAAATCTACGGCCAGTTGATCGCTAGTGGACTCTTCTACTGCGACACTCCCGGTATCTGCCCGATCGCGTAGGTCACCGCCATGGCCAGCGCCCCGCCGATCACCACCCGCGGGACGGCGCGCAGCCTGCTACTGCCACCGAGCCGGGCGCTGAGCGAGCCGGTCCCGGCCAAAGCCAGCAGTACCGCCGCGAAGGTCACCGGAATTCGCCATGTAGCCGGCGGTAGCAGAATCGCCAGCAGTGGCAGCAGTGCACCGCAGGTGAATGCGATTGCCGAGGAGATGGCCGCTTGCCACGGATTGGTCAGCTCATCAGGGTCCAGTTTCAGCTCGACCTCGGCATGGGCGGCGAAGGCATCGTGGTCGGTCAGTTCGCGGGCGACCTGTGCCGCGGTCGTGTCGGACAAGCCCTTGTTCCGGTAGAGCTGGGTCAATTCGGCGAGTTCGTAGTCGGGATCGGCGGCCAGTTCACGTTTCTCCTGTGACAGCAGGGCCCGTTCACTGTCGCGCTGAGTGCTGACCGAGACGTATTCACCGACCGCCATCGACAGCGCCCCCGCCACCAGCCCCGCCACGCCGGCGGTGAGGATCGGTGTGGTCTCGGCGGTCGCCGAGGCGACACCCACCACCAGACCGGCAGTCGAGACGATGCCGTCGTTGGCGCCGAGCACCCCGGCACGCAACCAGTTCAATCGCGAAGCCACACCTTGGCCGTGTGGTTCGTGCGGGTGCTTCCACGTCCCGGAGTCCTGCGTGCGGTCGGAGTCGTCCACACCGTGCAGAATATGTCGTCGACCGGGCAATGCGGTGGACCTGCGCGCCTGCGCGGCATCGGTAGCATGCCCAGGGTGAACTCGATCGTCACCCGTGCCATGTCCACGGTCGCCGCGCAGCTGGGCGACCCCCACGGCCTGCTGGGCAAGGGCGTGGCCCTGATGCTCAACCGCACCAATCGTTTCGCGGTCGAGGCCGCGGTCGAGGCGGCCGGGGTCCAGGCGGGTCAGGCGGTGGCCGATATCGGGTTCGGCGGCGGTGTCGGATTGTCGTTGCTGCTGCGGCGGGTCGGTGCCGCCGGCACCGTATACGGCGTGGAGATCTCACCGGATATGGCCGCGCGTGCCAGGTCCCGGTTCACCCGTGACATCGGTACCGGTGGTCTGCGCGTGGTCGAGGGTGGCCTCACCGACCTACCGCTCGCCGAGGCGAGCCTGGATGCGGCGATCACGGTGAATACGGTCTATTTCGTGGCGGACCTGGACCGGGCCTGTGCCGAACTGGCTCGGGTCGTGCGCCCGGCAGGCCGGGTCGTGATCGGCATCGGTGATCCCGAAGCCATGGCCCGGATGCCGTTCACCGCCACCGGATTCCGGCTGCGTCCGCCCGCGGAGGTAGCGGCCGCGCTCGAGCGCGCCGGGCTGGTGACCGAGCACCGACGTCTCGAGCGGCAGCCGATTCCGGTGCACCTGCTGATCGGCCGATCCGGTCGTTAGGACACGGGGCGGATCGCCGGTAGGGCGGCGAGTTCGATATCGCGGCTCACGGTGGCGATCTCCTCGGGTACCGCGGCCAATCCGATATCGAGAGTGAAGCCCTGCGGGGCGTCGAGCGGCCGCAGAAAATCGTCGTAGTGCATCGGCACCACGGTCGCCGGCCGCAACTTCGGCAGGATGCGCCGCCAGTAGTCCGGCGTCACCGATCGTCCTGCCACCCCGGCCAGAAATATGTCCACCTCGTGCCGGCGGAGTGCGTCGTCGACGAGGTCCGCACTGCCCTGGTGATAGATCTCGATCCCCGCCACCTCGATATGAATCCCCCAGGTCTGCCCACAGCCGTACGCCATCGGTGCCAGCCCGGCCAGCGATTCGCAGCAGGTGTCGCCCGGGGCGGGAACGGCGAGCCCGAACGGAATCTTCGAATGCACACTCGGCACGAAGTTCACCGTGAACGGCCCCAATTCGTAGCGCTGGTACGGCTCCACCACCACGCTGCGATCGCCGAGCCCGTGCAGTGCCATCAGATTCCGCACCGACCGCGAGCCGTAGACCGAGCACCCGGCGCGGCGCGCGATTTCCGGCGCGTCCAACGCGTGATCCCAATGACCGTGTCCCACCACGATTCCCGCGACATTGCCCGGATCGGGGAGATACCGGTCCAGGACCGTGGGATCGGGCAGGGCGGTACGGCGGCGCACGATCGTCGACAGCGGTATCCGGCTCAGAAACGGGTCGATCAGCAGGGCTACGCCCTGGAAGGTCAGCCGGTAGCCGGCGGTGCCGAGCCACTCCAGCTGCAGTCCGGCCGGCAGCGACAGTGTCCGCGATTCCAGCTCGCTCAGCACCTGCGCGTCTTCGCGGTCGCGGGCGCTCTTACGCAGCAGATATCGGGCGTAGCCGGCGGTGTGCCGGAGCGGATCGAGCGCGGTGGCAAGGGTGGACATCGATCTATTGTGCGCGCTCGTCGTGCCACGACGGCCTGCTCACTCGTGCCGGGGGCGGATCGGGGAACCCCGGCGATCCGCCGATCACCTTGTGCAGGGCCGTGGCGAGGATTTTCAACTCTCCGTCCGGCAGGCCGGCGAAATGCTGATCGATGGCCGCGCGGTGGTGCGGGGTGGCTTCGTGCAGGCGCTGCCATCCGGCGGTGGTGATGGCGACGTAGGCCGATCGGCCGTCGGCGGGATTGCTTTCGCGACGGACCAGATCGCGCCCCTCCAATTCGCCCACCAGCCGGCTGACCCGGGTCCGGCTCAGCACCATGCGCTCACCGAGATCACTCATCCGAAGATGTTGTGTGCCCGACAGTTCGACCAGCATGTCGTACCAGCTCGCGGGTAACCCGGTCACCCGGCGCAGTTCGGAGTCCAGCTCGGGTCCCAGGTCCATGTAGATCCGTTGCAAAGCCCGCCAGACCTGGACGGAGGCCGGCGCGGGGCTCGCGGACTCGGGCACGTCGCCGATCCTAGCGGTCCCGGCGAGCCGACGGTGCCATGCGAGTGGCGGGCGGTGGCGCATGCGCGACAACGCGTACCGGGGTCGAATTCCGGGACATCCCCGATGCAGCCGAGTCCCGATCCGGTGTCTAGTCGTATGTGCAGGGGTCGTTCGGCGTCGACGCATGAGGAGGATCGTGATGGATGCGGCAGTGGTCGTCACCTGGATATGGCTGATCTTCGAGATCGGGCTGGCCCTGCGGGATCGGGCCCGTGGCAAGGGCGCGACCGCGCGCGATCGCGGCACTCGCACCGTCATCATGATTCTCGTCGCGGTATCGATCGTGGTGGCGAATGTGGTGGCCATCGCCTTACCCGCCGGCAGCGATCTGAGATTCGACGAATCCGGTCCTGTCGTGTGGCAGGTGATCGGTGTCGCCCTGATGCTGCTCGGCCTGGCGGTACGGATCTGGGCCATCGCCGTGCTGGGCTCGGCGTTCCGCACCACGGTGGAGGTCGATCCCGATCAGGCCGTGGTCGATCGCGGCCCCTACCACTGGGTGCGCCACCCTTCCTACAGTGGAGTTCTGCAGCTCACCATCGGCTTCGGAATTGCCGCCGGGAACTGGATCTCGTTGCTGCTCGTGACCATCGTGCCCGCCCTCGCGTTCCTGCGCCGGATCGTGGTGGAGGAGAAGGCGATGGTCGAAACGCTGGGCCGGGCGTACGAGCAGTATCGCGCTCGCACCAGGCGGCTCGTGCCCGGCGTGTGGTGATGGTCAGTGGCCGGGCAGCACACATACCGTATCCAGTCCCAGCACCCGGTTGAGACGCCCGAACGCCAGCCAGGAACCGATACACATACTCAGCTCGACGATTTCGGCCTGCGTGTAGTGCGCGGTCATCCGCGTCCAGAATTCGTCGTCGAGATTGTGATGGTCGACCGCGTAGCGCTCGGCGTATTCGGCGGCCAGCCGGGTCCGCTCGTCGAAGGCTGCGGTGGTGCGCCAGTCGGTGACGGCCTGATCGAAGTCGGCCTCGACTTTCCTGCCGTCGCGTTCGGTGCGGTAGTCCTGGCAGAACAGACAGCCGTTGATCTGGGCGATCCGTAGCCGTGCGGCCTCGAATTCGCGTAGGCCGAGTGTGGTGTCGGAGTACACCGCCAGGGAGAACTTCGAGGCCGCGACTCCGATACCGGGGACCATCTCGCCCCATACATAGGAGATCGGGTCCTTACCCTCCGGAACGTCGATGATCATGCTGTGTCCTTTACTCGTGCGGTGCTTTTCGCGGTTCGATGCCGAACAGTCCGGGCGCCGGGCGCAGCGGGACATCGAGTGCGTCGTAGAGACCGGGCTCGGCGGCGGCCAGCCATTCGATGGCGTTGACGAGCCGGGCCACGGCCGTGGCGTTTCCGCCGGCGGCGCGGTTTCCGCCCTCGGTCTCGGCGGCCACGGTCACCTCGATCCGCGGGTCGCCCTCGAGTACGACCCGATGCGCGCCGGCCCCGTCCGGTGGCAGGGGCCAATCCGTCGCGCAGTCCGGATGGATACGGGTGATGTGCTCGATGATCAGACGCGGCTGCCCGCCGACGATGCCCTGGACCTCGAAACGCACCGCCCCCTGAGTGCCCGCCTCGAATTCCCCCATCGCCGCGGTGTGCACCGTGGTGTCGAGGGCCCGGCGGTCCAGCGTCTCCCGGATCTCGTCCAGTTCGACACCGAGCCCCCGGGCCAGCAGCCGGAGCTGTCCGCCCCACACCATGGTCGGCACGCCGGGGGCGGTCATCGGGGGGACATAGTCCATCGGCTGCCCCATGCCGACCAGGTAGCGCACCGAATCGGGCTGGTCGTAGGTGGTGTAGTCGAAGATCTCCTGGCAGCGGATCGTGTCGATGCGGCGGCCCAGCCCGCTGAGCAGCAGCGGCAGCACATCGTTACCCCATCCCGGGTCCACGCCGGAGACGAACAGTGAGCCACCACCGGAGTCGATCGCTGCGGTCACCGGGTCGCGGAGTTCCGCGGGTGCGTGGCGCGGGTCGTAGAGCGCGTACAGCGCAGGGGTGACGACGACGACACCGGCCCGCAGCAGGGAGACGATATCGCGCAGGGCGTCATCGGGTCGGATATCACCAGAGGCGGCGTAGACGACGGCGCGTGGTGGGCGGCGCAGTATGTCGTCGATATCGGCGGTGGCTACGACACCGAGGGTGCGATCGAGTCCGGCGAGGTGGCCGGCATCGCGGCCGACCTTGTCCGGATTATGAACCAGCACTCCGGAGAGCGTCAGCGCCGGATGTGCGTCCACGGCGCGAATGGCGGCCCGGCCGACATTGCCGGTGCCCCAGACGAGCGTCGAAATCATCTGTCACAGGCTAGCGAGTGGTTCGATCCACGGTGGGTGTTTTGCGTGTTGTGCACTGATGAGCCGAACGAGTTCAGGACGTCGTGGTCGCCTTGTCCTTCGCCGGATCGGGTTTCGGTGTGCCCCAGCCGACGTGCGATTCGGCTCGCATCCGATCCGACATGTGCGGATAGTGCAGTTCGAAAGCCGGTCGCTCCGAACGGATCCGGGGCAGTTCGTAGAAGTTGTGCCGCGGGGGCGGGCAGCTCGTCGCCCACTCGAGCGAGTTGCCGTAGCCCCACGGATCGTCCACGGCCACGACCTCGCCGTAGCGGTAACTGCGGAAGACGTTCCAGACGAAGGTCACCATCGACAGTCCGAGGATGAACGAACCGATCGTGGATACCGTGTTGAGCGTGGTGAAGCCGTCGCTCGGCAGATAGTCGGCATAACGCCGCGGCATACCTTCCGCGCCCAGCCAGTGCTGGACCAGGAAAGTGGTGTGGAATCCCAGGAAGGTCGTCCAGAAGTGGATCTTTCCGAGCCGCTCGTTCAACAGCCGGCCGGTGAGCTTCGGGAACCAGAAGTAGATCCCGGCGAAGGTGGCGAACACGATGGTGCCGAACAGGACGTAGTGGAAATGGGCGACGACGAAATAGGTGTCGGTGACGTGGAAGTCCAGGGGCGGGCTGGCGAGGATCACGCCCGACAGGCCACCGAACAGGAAGGTGACGACGAAACCGAGCGACCACAGCATGGGCGTTTCGAAGGTCAGCTGGCCCTTCCACATGGTGCCGATCCAGTTGAAGAACTTCACTCCGGTGGGGACGGCGATCATGAAGGTCATGAACGAGAAGAACGGCAGCAGCACCGCGCCGGTGGCATACATGTGGTGCGCCCAGACCGCCGCCGACAGTGCCGCGATCGAGATGGTCGCGAAGACCAATGTGGTGTAGCCGAACACCGGTTTCCGGCTGAACACCGGGATGATCTCGGTGATGATCCCGAAGAAGGGCAGCGCCACGATATAGACCTCGGGATGGCCGAAGTACCAGAACAGATGCTGGTACAGCAGCATGCCGCCGTTGCCCGCGTCGAAGATGTGACCGCCCATATGGCGGTCCACCAGCAAGCCCATCAGTGCGGCGGTCAGCAACGGGAAGGCCAGCAGGACCAGAATGCTGGTGACCAGGATGTTCCAGGTGAAGATCGGCATACGGAACGGCGTCATGCCGGGGCAGCGCAGGCAGACGACCGTGGTGATCATGTTGACCGCGCCCAGAATGGTGCCGACGCCGGACAATGCGACGCCCATGATCCAGAAATCGCCGCCGACACCGGGGGAGTGCACGATGTCCGACAGCGGCGTGTACGCCGTCCAGCCGAAGTCGGCGGCGCCGCCGGGAGTGATGAATCCGGCGGTGGCGAGGGCGGCGCCGAACAGGTAGAGCCAGTAGCTGAGTGCGTTCAGGCGAGGGAAGGCCACGTCGGGCGCCCCGATCTGCAACGGCAGGATGCAGTTGGCGAATCCGAACACGATCGGCGTGGCGTAGAACAACAGCATGATCGTGCCGTGCATGGTGAACAGCTGATTGAACTGCTCCGGGGAGAGGAACTGCAGTCCCGGTCTGGCCAGCTCGCCGCGCATCAGCAACGCCATCAGGCCGCCGATCAGGAAAAACGTCATCGAGGTCACGATGTACATGACGCCGAGAAGTTTCGGATCGGTGGTGTTGACGATCGTCCAGATCTGCGAACCCTTCGGCGCTACCCGCCTGGGATAGGGCCGCTCGGCCTCGATCTCGGCGGCGCGGCGAGACGGTGCTCTTGTCACAGTTCCTCCTCGAGCCCAACCATGTTCGAGTGTGGCACCGCGACAAGATCAAATGGTCCGAATGCCGCCGTGCGCCCGGTTTGTCCGATCGGTTGTGATCTGCGGAAACAGACCTATGCTCCCACGGAATTCCGGGTTCGGCAGTAGCACCGCGCGATCAATCCGGCATGCGCAACCGGGCGTCGCGGTGGGCTGCTGCAGTGTGCTGCCGAACAAGCGCTTGGCCGGTTAGTATGGCGGCAGTTTCAGCCACCCATTCGAGGAGATTTCGCCATGGAGCGTTTCGCCGATCGCCGTGTCTTGATCACCGGCGCCGGATCCGGCATCGGCCGGGCCACCGTGCATCGTATTCTGTCCGAGGGCGGCACCGTGGTCGGCGCCGATGTCAACGATGCGGGACTGGCCGAGACGATGCAGCAGGCCGCCGAACAAGGTCGTGCGGACCGGTTGAGCACCGTGGTCATCGATATCTCCGACGAGGATTCGGTGCGGGCCGGCGTGGGCACGGCGCTGGAAACGCTGGGTGGACTGGACGCGCTGGTCAATGCCGCCGGCATCCTGCGCTCCGCGCACACCCACGAGATGCCGCTCGCGGACTGGAACCGGATCATCACCACCAATCTCACCGGCACCTTCCTGATGATCCGGGAATCGCTGCCGGCGCTGTTGGAATCCGGCCGCGGCGTGATCGTGAACTTCGCCTCCACCTCCACCTATTTCGCGCATCCGTACATGGCCGCCTATGCCGCGTCCAAGGGCGGCATCATGTCGATGACGCATGCGCTGGCCGTCGAATACGGCAAGCAGGGCCTGCGTGCCGTGGCGGTGGCGCCCGGCTCGATCTCCAGCGATATGACCGACGGCCGGGGGCCGGGGCTGCCCGAGGACGCCGATTTCGGGCTGTTCACCAAACTCATGCCGATACTCGGCCAGGGATTCGCCGCGCCCGACACCGTCGCCGGTGTCGTCGCGATGCTGGCCTCCGACGACGGTGCGTTCATCACCGGCACCGAGGTGCGCATCGACGGCGGTACGCACGCCTGACCGGCGTGCAGTCCCGGTGACCGGTCGACCCCGGTTGCCGGGGCGGAACGTGTTCTATTCTGCTGGCGGAGCCGGGTCGACATCAGGAGGTGGCAGCGGTGGATCTCGTTGCGTTGGAAGAGATTCGTTCATTGAAATACCGCTATCTGCGGACGCTGGATTTGCGTAAATGGGACGAATTCGCCGATACCCTCGCCGTGGACATCGTCGCGGACTACGGATCCCCGTCGGGTGGGCGGCCGCTGCAGTTCACCGGTCGTGACGCCGTCGTCGAATACTTGAGCGGCGCGATGTCGGGCACGATGATCACCTCGCATATCGCGAACCATCCCGAAATAGCGATCGACGGTGACACCGCGTCCGGCAGTTGGGCGATGGAAGATACGGTCATCGTCCCCGATTACAAGGTGTGGATCCGCGGTGCGGCCTACTACCGCGATACCTACCGCCGCGAGGCCGACGGTCGTTGGCGCATCACGAGCACCGGCTATCAGCGCACCTACGAGGCGATCGTGCCGCTGAGCTCCATCGAGGGGTTCTCCCTCGTCGCGAGCATGTGGGATCCGAGCATCAAGCACTGATCTGGGCCCGGCCGTGATCACGGTCGCGCTCGGCCCCGCCGCACCGCGGTGGGCGTGGTACTCCACCAGCGCCGCGCGCACCGGGTCAGTGTGGCCTGCTCGGCCAGACCGAGCAGTGAGGCGATCTGGCTCATCGGCAGGTCCGTGGTGGTCAGATAGCGCCGCGCCTCGCTGCGGCGCACCTCGTCGACGATCGCGGCGAAGCTGGTCTGCTCGGTTGCCAGGCGGCGCTGCAAGGTGCGTGGATGGACGGCCAGCAGCCGTGCCACCGAACCTATCCCGGGCGCCGTGGTGCCCAGCAACTGCTGCACGGCCGCCCGCACCCGCGGCACCGTCTGCGCGCCGGCGTCGCCGGCCTGTTCGGCCAGGAACGCCATTGCCAGCCGGCGCAGATTCTCGTCGCCGCCGGCGATCGCTCGATGTGTGAGGCTGCTCGGAATCCGCAGTACGGCAGCGGGCCGCTCGAAACGGACCGGGGCGCCGAAGAAATCCTCGTATGCCGCACGTGGCGCCGGGGGACGGTAGGGCAATTCCACCGAGCGCAAGCCGTACGGGCCGTCGACCAAACGGATCAGCGTGCGATGCAGAAAGCCCAGGCCCACGTCGGTGCCTTGGACCAGGGTCGGCAGCCCGGGGTGTACGCCGTAGTGCAGGGCCGTGATTCCGCGTTCGCCGTACGGGTCCGGCTCGATGGCCAGCCGCAGCGAACGCGCATGGACGAACAGATAGCGTGAGGTGCATTCCAACGCGTCGGCAAGGGTGGGGGAACTGCGAATCGCCAAGGCCAGCGGGCCCAGCATCCCCAGATCCTGCCGGGCCGCGATACGCAGGCCAAGGTCGGGGCAGTCCAGTCGGTCGGCGGCCACCTCGAAGGCGATCGCCATCGCCTGATCCGATACCAGCAGATCGTCGGCGTCCAGCGCCGCGACCGGCAGGCCGGAGGCCGTGGCGTATTCCTCCGCGTTACCGCCCAATTCGGCCACGGTCGCTCGGAATCCGCGCAAACCGGCGGATCTGATCACCGACATGTCATCCAGAGTCAAATACTTGTCGTGCAAAGTCAAGAAACCGGCCGCAGTTGGCAGCACACTGGAACCATGACCGCTGCTGGTGAATATGTCGATGTCGTGATCGTGGGTGCCGGGCTGTCCGGAATCGGGGCCGGCTACCGCGTCCAGACCGAACTGCCGGGGAAGTCGTATGCGATCCTCGAGGCACGCGAATCGCTGGGCGGCACCTGGGATCTGTTCCGGTACCCGGGGGTTCGCTCGGATTCGGATATGTTCACCCTCGGTTACCCGTTCGAGCCGTGGCGCGATGCGAAATCCATTGCCGACGGGCCCTCGATCCTGCGCTACATCACCGAGACGGCCCGGCGGCACGGCATCGACGAGAAGATTCGTTTCGGTACGAAAGTGGTTGCGGCGCAGTGGTCGAGTGCGGCCTCGAGGTGGACTCTCACTGTGCGGCAGGGTGCCGAGACTCGCACCCTGAGCTGCCGTTTCCTGTACTCGTGCGCCGGTTACTACGACTACGACCAGGGGCACGCGCCCGACTTCCCGGGGGTCGAAGACTTTTCCGGAACCATGGTTCATCCGCAGTTCTGGCCGGCGGACTTCGACTACACCGGCCGGAAGGTCGTCGTGATCGGGAGTGGGGCCACGGCCGTGACCCTGGTTCCGGCCATGGCCGAGCAGGCGGAGCAGGTGACCATGTTGCAGCGCTCGCCGACCTGGATTTCCGCGGTGCCCGGTCGCGACAAGCGGGCCGACCGGATTCGCGAACTGCTGCCGCCGAAGCTCGCGCACCGGGTGATTCGAATCAAGAACATTCTGTTCAACGTCGGCTTCTACCAGTACTGCCGACGTCGCCCGCAGGCCGCGCGCGCCCTGCTCACCGGATTGACCACCCGAATCCTGAAGGACGAGAAGCTGGTCGCCGAGCATTTCACCCCGGAATACAACCCGTGGGATCAGCGCCTGTGTGCGGTGCCCGACGCCGATTTCTTCAAGGCCATGCGCAAGGGCAAGGCCGAGGTTGTCACCGATCACATCGATACGTTCGTCCCCGAAGGGATCCGGTTGAAGTCCGGCCGGGTGCTGCAGGCCGATGCCGTGGTCTCGGCCACCGGGCTGAAACTTCTCGCCTTCGGCGGTATCTCGCTGGAGGTCGACGGCGTGCCGGTGGAGCTGTCGGATCGTTTCGTCTGGCAGGGGACGATGCTTACCGGCGTCCCCAATTTCGCGGTCTGCATCGGCTACACCAATGCGTCGTGGACGCTGCGCGCCGACCTCACCTCGCGGCTGGTGTGTAAGGTGATCGCCCATATGGACCGGCGTGGTTATCCGGCGGTCGCGCCGGAACCGGAGACCGGACTCGACGAACGGCCGCTACTCGATCTCGCCGCGGGCTACATTCAGCGCTCCATCGGGGACTTCCCGCGCCAGGGCGATCGGCATCCGTGGAAGGTTCGGCAGAACTACCTGCTGGATTCGGCCACCACGCTGCGGACGAATCTGGACAAGACGCTGAAACCGGTTCGGCGGACGCCGGTACTGCAGAACGTGTGAGCTGTCGACGCCGGCAGTGGCGCGAGCGAGGGTAGGGCCAGGCGAGGCCGTCGGGTCTGATGTCTGATTTCCGCCGGTATTCGCTGCCGCACTCCGGAAGATTGGGGTATGGGAATCGAATACCGGAAGGATCAGCGATGACGGTCTACACGACCATGTCGAGTCCGCTCGGCGAACTTGTGCTCGCGGGTGAAAGAGCCCCGGCCGGAACGGTGTTGTCGGCGTTGTCCGTCGCGGGATCCGGGTCGGCGGTGGTCGTCGGTACGCAATGGGCCCGCGACGATGCCGCGTTCGCCTCGGTCCGCGATCAGCTGGATGCCTACTTCGCCGGGGAACGGACCCGATTCGAGGTGGACTACGCCGTCGGGGGCAGTGAATTCCGGCGCCGCGTCTGGCAGGCGCTGGACGAAATACCGTACGGCCGAACCACTACCTACGGGAGGATCGCCGAGCGGATCGGTGCCCCGAGGGCCGCGGTCCGGGCGGTCGGTGCTGCAATCGGCGCGAATCCGGTTCTGATCGTGCGGCCCTGCCACCGCGTGATCGGTGCGAACGGGAGCCTCACCGGTTATGCCGGCGGCCTCGCCGGCAAGCGAAGGTTGCTGGAACTCGAGCACGGTACCGTCGCGCGTCAGCCGTCGTCAGTGGCTGCGCTGCCGCCGTGCGATGGGCGTCCGGTACGGACCGATGTGCCGATGTACCAGCTGTAATGCAGCCAGCAGAATCAGTGAGAAGCCGGTCGCCAGATAGTCACCGGTGAACACCCCCAGGATCGCCAGACCGCCGAATACCGGTAGTTCCAGCCAGGAGCACCACCCCAACAGCCGGAATCGGGTGGCATGGGAGTCGAGCCAGGCCAGCCCGTCGTCCACGATATCGGCGGCGGTGTCGAACTCGACCATCCCGTCACCGACCTGAACGAACCGGTGCACTGCCTGTTCACGGCTGATCCGCCCCAGCCACGCCTCGTCGATGAGCCGCTTACCTTCGACCGCAACTTCCGTGATCACCGCGTCCATGCTGCGGATCCCTTTCCAATTGGATCCGCAGAGTGTACGCGCCCGTCCCGGTGTTCTCACGCACCGAAACTCGCGTAAGTCGTCCGTCGGTTCCGCAGTGGTGCACGATCCGCGCGCCCCGTGAATCGCACTGTGCAGGTGTCCGTCTCGCGACGACCCGCGCACATCGGGTATCGCGAGGGTGCTGGTGGACTACGCTGCGGGGCCCGTTGGCCGAGCCGAACGAACCGCCCCACGCGACAACGATTTCGCGGGGGACGGCGGTATCCGGTGGTCAGCAATGGTCGAGTCGGTTACCCACCCGGGCCATCACCGCGCGCACCCGGGCCCGGCGTTCCGGGTCGCCTGCCCGGAATTCGACGTGCACGGCGGGGTGAGGTGCGTCGATCAGCGCCACGGTTTCGGTATCCGTGGGGCGTTCGGCGCGGGGTGAAGCGGTCATATCTCCCAGTGTGCACCCAGGGCTATTTTCTGGCAATGTGTTCTGGCGCTCTGCCGGGTTCGAAACCAATTCGAAATGCTCGGGGATACAGTCGCTTACACCACCGGACCACGGTGAATCAGGCGCGCGAGCTCACCAGATCGCGTTTGCGGGCCTCGCGGGCCAGGGCCCGATCGCGCTGTTCTTCGAAACGCGCACAATCGGTTCGCAACTTCTCCAGGAACTCTCCGAGCGTATTGCGGGCGCGATCGCCACGGGAGGTGAAGTCGTTGCGATCGAAGACCTTCCACTTGCGCAGCACGGGCAGCACCACCTCGTCCAGGTGCTGGCGCAGATCGTAGATACCGTGTTTGGCCATCAGCACGCCGTTGCGCCGCCAGTCCGGCATTCCCGCCCCCGGCATCTGGAAATGGCACACGATATCGGTGATCGCCTCGACGGCTTGGTCCGGGGCCAGATCCAAAGCCGCGCCGCACATGTTGCGGTAGAAGATCATGTGCAGGTTCTCGTCGGCGGAGATGCGCGCGAGCATCCGGTCGGCGATCGGGTCGTCGCAGACCTTGCCGGTGTTGCGGTGTGACACACGGGTGGCCAGTTCCTGGAAGGTCACATAGGCGACCGAGTGCAGGAAGCCGGTGTCGGCGATATCGGCGGGGCTGGCCTTGCCGCTGTCGCGGACCAGTTTCATCGCGTCGTAACCGTTGGTCATATGGATCATCCGGGCTCGTTCCAGTGCCACGGGATCGACTCCGCGGGTCACCACGAGGTAGTCGCGGATGGCGATACCGTGGCGGTTCTCCTCGGCGGTCCAGCGGCCGACCCAGGTGCCCCAGGCTCCGTCGGTGGAGAAGTTCTCGGCGATTTCGCGGTGATACGAGGGCAGATTGTCCTCGGTCAGCAGATTGGTGATCATGGCGGCGCGGGCGACCTCGCTCAGCCGTGACTGCGCGGGGTCCCAGTCGACGCCGCCGAGCGCGGCGAAGTTGTGTCCCCGGTCCCAGGGGACGTAATCGTGCGGGTGCCACTGCTTGGCCATCGACAGGTGGCGGTCGACGTTGCTCGCCGCCACGGGTTCGAGCTCCAGCAGCAGTTCGAGCTGGGTGAGATTCCTGACCACGATGATGCCTTCCTCGTTGTGGATCGCGGTGCGACGCTGCGGGAAGAAACCGGTACAGTGCAGACACGACCGGGTCGCCAGGGTGGCAGTAGGGTGCAGCCGGTCGAGTTCGCCTCGCTAATGTAGCCGCTCCACCGCCACCGTTGTCGCTTCAGCTTGTATTCGCCGCAGTGTTGCCCGTTTCGCAGTGTGCCTCGTCGAAAGTGAGCCGAGAATGACGGTTTCCAGCCGTGTTCGCTATCGCGATGTCGTCGTGACCAGTCTGGCCGCGACCACATCGATCGCAGGTGATGTCGACTCCACCTGGAAGGGTCTATTGAACGGTGAGAGCGGGATCGATGTGCTCGACGACGGGTTCATCGACCAGTTCGAACTGCCGGTGCGGATCGGTGGGCATCTGGAGGTGGCCCCCAGCAGCGCACTGTCCCGTGAGGAGAGCCGCCGGCTGTCCTACGTCGAGCAGATGGCGCTGGTCCTGGGCCGGGAGGTATGGAGCAACGCCGGTGCGCCGGAGGTTGATCCGGTCCGGCTGGGTGTCTCGGTGGGTACCGGCCTGGGCGGGGCGGAGGCGCTGATCGACGTCAAGGACAAGATGGCCAACGGTGGCTATCGGCGGGTGTCTCCACTGGCGGTGCAGATGATCATGCCCAACGGCCCGGCCGCGGTGACCGGCCTGGAACTGGGTGCCAAAGCCGGTATCGCAACGCCGGTCTCGGCGTGCTCGTCCGGTTCGGAGGCGATCGCGAACGCCTGGAAGATGATCGTCATGGGTGATGCCGACGTGGTCGTCACCGGGGGCGTGGAAGGGTCGATCCAGGCCGTGCCGATTGCCGCCTTCACCATGATGCGTGCGATGAGCACCCGCAACGACGACCCGAAGCGCGCCTCGCGCCCCTTCGACACCGATCGCGACGGTTTCGTCTTCGGTGAGGCCGGCGCGATGATGGTGCTCGAGTCCGAGGAACACGCCAAGGCGCGCGGCGCCACCATCCACGCCCGGTTGCTGGGCGCCGGGGTCACCTCCGACGGCTTCCATCTGGTCGCCCCGGACCCGGAGGGAAAGGGCGCGGCCCGGGCGATCACTCGCGCGCTGCAGACCGCCGGTCTGTCGAAGGCCGACGTGACACATGTGAACGCCCATGCCACCGCCACCCCGATCGGTGATACCTCCGAAGCCCGTGCCATCGCGGCCGCGGTCGGCAATCATGCCTCGGTATACGCGCCGAAATCGGCGCTCGGGCATTCCATCGGCGCGGTCGGGGCGCTGGAGTCGGTCCTGACCGTGCTGTCCATTCGCGACAGTGTCGTACCGCCCACCTTGAACCTGGACAACCAGGACCCGGAGGTCGATCTGGACATCGTGAAGGGCCAAGCCCGGGCGGGACGGATCGATTACGCGGTCAACAACTCCTTCGGATTCGGCGGCCACAATGTGTCGCTGAGTTTCGGACGCTACTGAGCTCCATCGTCGAGGCACCGGCCGTGGCCGGGCTCGGCGTCGATCCGGGTATTCGGTGTCATCGCACGACGCGGTCGTGTGTGAAAAGGATAGGGAATGATCGGCGAGACCTTCGATGACTATCTGGACGAAAGCGGCAATATCAGGATTCTGGGTGATGCGACCCTGATCGATTTCGTCGACAAACACAGCGCGGCCAACGGAGATGAGCTGGCCTACCGCTATATCGACTACTCGCGCGAGCGCGAGGGTGAGTATCACGAGCTCACCTGGCGGCAGTTCGGCGCCCGCCTGCGGGCGGTGGCGGCGCGCTTGCAGCAGGTCACTCGGCCGCGTGACCGGGTCGCGATCCTGGCACCACAGGGCTTGGACTATGTGGTGTCGTTGTTCGCGGCCGTGTACGCGGGCAATATCGCCGTGCCGCTGTTCGACCCGGACGAGCCGGGGCACACCGACCGGTTGCACGCGGTACTCGGCGACTGCCGCCCGACCGCGATCCTGACCGCCAGTTCCGCCGCGGCCGGGGTGCGTGAATTCTTCCGCGCCATGCCCGCCGCCCAGCGGCCGCGGGTCATCGCCGTGGACGCGATCCCGGACAGCATCGGCGCGAGCTGGACCGAACCGGATATCACCGTCGACAGTGTGGCTTATCTGCAATACACCTCGGGTTCCACGCGTACTCCGGCGGGTGTGGAGATCACCCATCGATCGGTCGGCACCAATTTGCTGCAGATGATCGATGCGCTCGGGATCGACGAGAACGCGCGGGGGGTCACCTGGCTGCCGCTGTTCCACGATATGGGGCTGCTGTGCGTGATCCTGCCCGCGATCGGCGGCAAGTTCATCACCATCATGTCGCCGAGTGCGTTCGTGCGGCGGCCCTACCGCTGGATCAAGGAACTGGCTGCGGCCTCCGACGGCGCCGGAACCTACGCCGCTGCGCCGAATTTCGCCTTCGAACATGCGGCGGTGCGAGGCCGGCCGAAGCCGGAGGACACTCTGGACCTGTCCAATGTGATCGGTCTGATCAACGGCAGCGAGCCGGTGTCGGTGGCGTCGATGGCGAAATTCAACGACGCCTTCATGCCGTACGGACTGCCCAAGACGGCGATCAAACCGTGCTACGGAATGGCCGAGGCCACCCTGTTCGTCTCCGCCACCCGGCGCGACGACGCCGCACGGGTGATCTACGCCGACCGAGCACGCCTCAACGCCGGACATCTGGTCGAGGTGGATCCGGATGCGGAAAACGCTGTGGCGCAAGTGTCGTGTGGATATGTCGCGCGCTCGCAGTGGGCGGTGATCGTCGGCACCGACGGCGCCGAACTGCCGGACGGGCAGGTCGGTGAGATCTGGCTGCACGGGGAGAACATGGGCATCGGCTACTGGGACCGGGCCGAAGAGACCGAGGCCACGTTCCACAACGTTCTCACCGCTCGACAGCTCGCCGGCAGCCATGCGGAAAATGTTGCTCCACAAGCTCGATGGATGAGCACCGGCGATTACGGCGTGTACTACGACGGGGAGCTCTACATCACCGGCCGGGTCAAGGACCTGGTGATCGTCGACGGCCGCAACCATTACCCGCAGGATCTCGAGATGTCGGCGCAGGAGAGCTCGCACGCGCTGCGCCCGGGCTTCGTCGCGGCATTCTCGGTGCGTGCCGACGAACTGCCCGCCGATGCCGGCCCGGATTCGGCCTCGAGCTCCGAACACCTGGTCATCGTGGCCGAACGCGGCTCGGGTGCAGCGAAACTCGATGCGGCACCGGTGGCGGAGGCGGTGCGGGCAGCGATTTCGGCCCGGCACGGCGTGACGGTGCGGGAATTACTGTTGGTGCCCGCCGGATCGATTCCACGGACCTCGAGCGGCAAGATCGCGCGGCGTGCGTGTAAGAACGCCTATGTGACAGGCACACTGCGCGGCGGTCACCGGCAACAGGCCTTTCCCGACGCCGAAGACTAGGCGCGGCAGCAGATCAGGCGAGCCCGCACCAGGGAATGCGTCCGAATGTCCTGGGGGCAACGGGTTGTCCGGTACTTGTCCCTCGGCACCGATCGGTTGGTGGAGTTACCGTATAGCTACACCAGCATTAAGAATCGGGACGGGGCATGTCATGGAGTTGTCGGTTGCTGAACTTATTGTGGTGATGGCACATTCGGCGCCCACTCGACCACTGACCGTGGAACGCGCACATCAGGTGATGCAGATGCATTCCGATTGCTCGACCAGCTGCTGCGATATCAAGCAGGCAGCCTTCGACGCGTTGGTAACCGCCGGGCATCTGGTGCCCGACAGTTGCCGGCGGAGGTAGCGGGCAGCCGGTCGGCGCCATTCGGGGACGTCGACCGGCTTTCGCTGTAGGGCCGCTCGGTCAGCCGAGCCGTTCGAGGATCGTTGCGTTCGCCAGCCCCCCGGCCTCGCACATGGTCATCAGGCCGTACCTACTCTCGGTCTGTTCGAGGTGGTTGACCAGGGTGGCGAGGATGCGCACACCGGAGGCCCCCAGCGGGTGACCGAGGGCGATGGCCCCACCGCGTGGGTTGAGCTTGTCCGGGTCGGCGCCCAGCTCGTGTGCCCACACCAGCGGTACCGGGGCGAAGGCCTCGTTCACCTCGTAGGCGTCGAGATCGTCGATCGACAGGCCGCCCCGCTCGAGTGCCTTGCGGGTGGCGGGCACGACCGCGGTCAGCATGAGCAGCGGATCGTCACCGGTGACCGCGAAGGAATGGAAGCGTGCGCGTGGGCGCAGGCCCAGCGCTTTGGCGGTCTCCTCGCTCATGATCAACGCCGCGGAGGCGCCGTCACTCAACGGCGACGAGTTGCCCGGTGTGATCGACCAATTGATCTCCGGGAACCGGGCGAGGTATTCGTCGTCGGCGAAGGCCGGCAGTAGCCCGGCCAGGCCGTCCACCGTGGTGGTCGGGCGAATGGTCTCATCCGAGGTCAGGGTGCCGGCGGGAACGATCTCGCGGGCGAAGCCGCCCGTCGCGGCGGCATTCGCGGCCAGCCGGTGTGACCGGGCTGCGAATTCGTCGAGAGCATGCCGGTCGAACTTCCAGCGTGCCGCGATGACCTCGGCGGAGATCCCCTGCTGTACAAGGCCGTCCGGGTACCGATGGGCAATGGGCCCGCGATTGGCGTCGGCGCCTTGGCCGTTGGAGAACATCGGGACCCGCGACATCGACTCCACCCCACAGGCGATGGCGATGTCGTACGCGCCCGCCATCACGCCCTGGGCCGCGAAATGCGCGGCCTGCTGACTGGAGCCGCACTGGCGGTCCACGGTGGTCGCGGGCACCGACTCCGGGAAGCCGGCCGCGAGCACGGCGGTGCGTGCGATATTGAACGCCTGTTCGCCACTCTGGGTGACGCAGCCGGCGATGACATCGTCGACCAGCGCGGGGTCGAGATCGTTGCGCGCGACGAGGTCGGACAGCACTCCGGCCAGCAGTGTGGCCGGATGAACCTCCGACAGACCGCCACCGGTTTTTCCCTTACCGGACGGGGTCCGGACGACGTCGACGACGACTGCGGTGGTCATAGCCACTCCGATCGTTGAAAGTTACTCGCTGTTCTCGTATAAGTTAACACCGATTCGCATATTCGCCGTAGCGGGCCGGGGGATGGGGTGGTGCCGGGTCCGGCCTCCGCATCGCCGGCATGCTGGGCGGCGGCACGATATGGCAGACTCGGCACGCACGATGCGGCCGGTCGACGACCGTGTGGACGGTGATGCGGGAGTTGCGATGGACAGTGCGTTGAGCACGATCGAACAGCAAGTGGCCGACCACCGCCGAGAGGCTGCGCAGCAGCGCACGGCCGAGGCCGAGCTCCGTTTGGCGGCCTCACTGTGTGAACTGGCCCGGGCCTGCCTGAGCACCAAGGGTGAGCCGTCCGGGGAGACGTCCGGATCCGATCGTGACCGTGCACCTGCTGCACTCGAGCCGGCCCAGGAAGCGGCATTGATCCGGCTGCGCTGGCTCACCGCCGGCCACGTGACCGCACAGTTCGCGGGCCAGGTCACCGAGGCGCTGCGCCTGTTCGAACAGGCGGCGCGCACCATCGGGCATCGGGAGCTCGCGACAGCCACGATTCGCCAGGCCTGCGATGCGTATCACCAAGTGGCGCAGAATTACCCGATGGCGGCGGGGGTGTGTGCCGACGGGCTGTCGAAGTGCGGCGTATGGCTGTGTCGTTTGGATCCGGAATCGGCGATCGCGGCCAGCGCGGAGGCGGTGCGCATCCGTGCCGGCCTGTTCGCCGGAAATCCGGATCAGGCCGGTCGCTATCTGGCCAGCCTCAATATGCTGCTGCGCACCTTGATGATCGGCCGCTCACGTAAGCCCGCGCTGGCGATGTACCGCGAGCGCTATTCGGCGTGGACCACACCGGAGATGACCACCCGGTTGCGGGAGACGCCGATCGAGGAGCTCGAGTTCACCAGCAAGACTATGGCAGCACTGGTGAAATTGGACTGCCCGACGCTGGAGCGGGCGGGATATCTCACCCAGCAGCAGATCCTGTACCAGACCTCCGGTGATCTGACCACCATCGAGGAGATCAACTGGAAGCTCGGACTGGTCGGGCTCAAACCGCTGGCCGCCGGGGCGCTGGCGGATCCGCCCTCCAAGCCGGTGGAGATCGCCACCTCCTACGGTGCGCTCGCGGTGCGGTGTGCCTCGGCCGACGGCGTGGCCCGGGTGCGCGCGGCGGTGCTGGAGGCCTATGCCGCCGCCGGCGCCACCCCGGTGGACAGCTCCGGGTTCGCCGGAGTGGGTGAAGCCCACTGGCATATGCCCGATCCCGTCGTCAACACCGATCCGGAACTCGGCGACGACGTGGTGCTGGTGCACCGTTCGGGTGGTAGCTGGGTGTCGGTGACGAGCCTGTTCTGGGAGCTGACTCCGACCGGTAGGAATCCGCTGGCGCTGGCGTTGTCCCGGCAATGGCCGGTGGTAGCGGTGAACACCATCGAGAACCTGTCCTACGAATTGTGCTGGTACGCCGACGGAGCGGCGCGCCAGTATGCGGCGCTGGGCCGGCCGGCCGGTCAGGAACCGCTGGAAACACCCCTGGCGCCACTGGATTTCGCGACCCTTGCCGACTATGGCGCGGACTATGCCTCCGAAACACAGGTGCGCGCGGCCTTCGGGAATTCCGCGATGTTCGCGAAACTGACCGATCTGCCCGGGAGCGGAATCCGCCAGGCCGCACAGGCGCGGGCGCTGGCCGATTACGGCGATCAGGTCGTGTTCTTCCGCAAGGAGGCCGGGAACAGCTGAGGCGTAACGGCTGTCGGCTGCACCGGTTACCGTCGAGATCATGAAGCTGTCCGTGGGATGTGCGCAGTGGACGCACGACGCGTGGCGCGCGTACCAGCCGGACGCGCGTCGCCGGCTGGCCGGATACGCCGAGTACTGCACCGCCGTCGAGGGCAACACCACGTTCTATGCGACGCCCGGCCCGGGCACGGTCGCCTCGTGGGCGCGTCAGACTCCGGAGGATTTCCGCTTCGTGCTCAAGCTGCCGAAAACCGTGACTCACGAACGCCGGATGCGGGGTGCGGAGGCAGAGCTCGAGGCGTTTCTGACCGCGATCGAACCGCTGGGGCCGCGCGTGCACGCACTGTGGGTCCAGTTGCCGGCCTCGTTCGGTCCGGGTGATCTCGGTGTGCTCGCCGGGTTGCTGAACCGGCTGCCGCGGCGCTATCGGTGTGCGGTCGAAGTGCGCCACCGGGCGTTCTTCGTCGATCCCGAGGCCGCCGACCGGTTGGAATACGTTCTCGCGCGGACCGATACGGAGTGGATTCCTTTCGACACCACCACGCTGTTCGCGGCACCTGCGGGAAGTCCGGGGGAGCATGAGGCATGGGCGAAGAAGCCGCGGCTGCCCCGCCGGGTGCGGGCGCTGAGCGAGTATCCGATCGTCCGGTACCACGGCCGTGACGATACGGCCGCGACCGTCGCCGGATGGGAGCCGTGGGTTCGGACGGTGGTCGACTGGTTGCGCGAGGGGCGGTCGCCGACCGTATTCGTCCACACCCCGGACAATGCGAATTCATTGCTGTTGGCCCGCCGCTTCTACGAGGACGTGCGATCCGCGGGTGCGGCGGTGCCGGCGCTGCCCGAACCGGCGCCGACCGAGCCGATGACCTTGTTCTGAGGGGGCGGAGTGCACCTGTCGGGCGTATGTATAGTTGGCGCCGGCAACTATTCGTTCGACTGAACAAGTCGGCGAATCGGTGCACCGGATCTTCTCTGCTCGACTGCGGTATCGAATCAACACTGTGACGTCCGAACCGAATCAGGGCTTGATATGACCACTTCGACCACCCGTGAGCCGGCGTCGTCCGCCCCGGGGGATGTGCCGGACACGTACCTGT
>NZ_BDCA01000037.1 GCF_001613265.1 Nocardia vermiculata NBRC 100427 | reverse complement strand
CGCGACCTGTCCGCGACTAGTCCGACGCCATCAGCTGTCAGATGAAGAGTGCCTTTTTGACTCTGGACGAGCCCCATCGGGCGCAGAGCGTTTGCATATTCCCGCCAGGTCCGCGTCGACTCAGCATTCGAGAGCACCGGGCGTGCGTCGAGATCGACCTCCTGCGCGTCAGAGATCATGCGAACGAGTTCCAGCGTGAGCGGGAACATTTGGTCTTTCCCGCACTGAAGGTTCGGAGCGGCAGACCGCTGGCTCATCCACCTGATTCGCTGCGCCTCCAGTCCGGCCTCCCCAAAGACCTCGTCAGCCGCGCCTGAGCCGGAGGTAGGCATTTGCGTCACGTCGTCCTCGTTTCGCGGTTCCAAACGTTCCCATCACGGTTCCAGGGGCATCCGAAGCCTGGTGAAATCGGTCGGCGCAGGTCCCAGCTCCGGTGGAGATATTACGCCGTGCCGCTGACAACTTCGCTGGCATCACCGGTGGCGATGCAGTGCGGCGGTTGGCGCGGGGTTGCAGCGGGCTACGACGGGGACTGCCCCGAATTCGGCCGCAACGCCAACGCGATCACCATGCGCCTACAGCGCCACGGATTCACGACACCATCCACACCGGGCTGAACCCCACGACTTCGCCGCCCGGCACGGCCGCATTCAGCTCATCGAGGGGCCAGAACTGAAACACATGCTGGCGCAGTACTTGAGCCTGGACGTGCTCATCGGCGAGCTGAAGCGACGAAATAAGAAGTGAACCTACGCCTCAGCGATGAGATCGAAGGCCAGAGCGCCGGGAGCCCTCAGGCTGCACACCTGCGGCCGGTCCACGGCGACACGCAACCCGTTCGGTTCACTCCGGACGTGTCAACACCTCGAGTAAATCGTGATTGACGAACAGGCTCTCACGGCCGAGCTTCACATTGCCGAGAAGGTTCGCTTCGACCAGGGCATGCAGCCAGGTGGATGCTGTCTGTCGGGAAACCTCGCAGCGGTCGGCCACCATGGTGATCCGGCAGTAGGGCTGCTCGAACAGAACGGCGAGGAACTGGGCGTCACGTCCGCCGGGCGTTGCTGCCGGCGCGCGTTCGGCAATGGTTTCCTGGCACGTCCGGATCGCTGCGATCTTGCGAGTCGTCGATGCGGCGGATTCCCGCACCACGTCGAGCATGTACAGGATCCACTCGATCCAGGCCCCCTCGGCCGTGACCGCGCGCAACAGCCTGTAGTAGTCGTTCTTTCGAGCAATAATCGCCCGTGACAGATAGAGGATCGGATCGCTCAACAGCCCCGCCTCGATCAGCATCAAGATATTCAGCACACGTCCGGTGCGGCCATTGCCGTCGTGGAACGGATGGATGGCCTCGAATTGATAGTGAGACACCGCCATTCGAACGAGGGGGTCGAGGTCGTCCTCGGCGTGTGCGAAACGTTCCCAATCCGAGAGCTTCTCTCGGATAACGTGCACGCCCTCCGGCGGTGAGTACAGAACCTGCCGTGTCCTGGGATTGGCTATCCGGGTGCCCGGTACAGCTCGGACGGTCATCTCGCGCCCCTGCAACTCGGAGCAGATTTTCGCCGCTGTCCGGGCTGTCAGCGGACGGGTACGGATCGACTCGACCCCCGCGAAGAGGGCCGACCGGTAGCGTAAGGCTTCCTCCGTCGCACCGTCGGCACCGCCTGATTCCGCGTACTTGAACAGCTCATCGGCCGTCGTCACGATGTTCTCGATCTCGGAGCTCGCCTGCGCCTCGAGCAGAGGCACCGCGTGTATCAGCACGTTCGGATCAGGAAGAAGCTGCCCGGCTTGGGCCAGCGTAGCCAGCGCGGCACGAGCCTCGATAGTCGCCTTGAGAACGATCTTCGGTTCCAGGTCGACGCCGTCGGGCGGCAACGACGGAAGCGCATTGAACGGAACCTGAGGGCTCCAGGGCACGTGTTAGCTCCTTCAACCATTACAGGGAATATGTTAAATTTTCTCGGAAAACTTAACATATATCGCGGACGTGTTAGCTGGTTTCACATCTCCACCTCGCCCTCCCGGGAACCGAAGTCCGGCCGATCCCCGCCCGCTGCGGGGTCCCCACTACCGGCCGCCGAACTACGAGACCGGCACGACACCCGCGGAGCGGGTTCACCGAGGCGGTCGGCACCACCATTGGGCAGCATCAGGGCCGCAAGCTGCATGCACCACCCGCCGCAAATTGAACATAGAACTGTCGCATATGGAACACGTCACCCGTCGCATATTGAATGCGGGAGACGGACGATCGGAACCGTGTCTCACGAAACCTGCTGCCCAGACGTGCCACCACGGCAATCGAAGCGGCGTTGGCCGACACCCGCGTGGTGCTGGTCAACGGCGCACGGCAAGCCGGCAAGAGCACACTCGTCCGACAGGTCGCCGGGCAGTGCACCGCGGACTGGCGCGACCTCGACCGGCCGCGAGGCAGCGCTGGCCGATCCCGAGGGGGGTTCGTCGACTCCGAGGCCCCCTTGATCATCGATGAGATCCAGCGGGTCCCCGAGCTTCTACTCTCCATCAAGGTGGCCGTCGATTCCGATCCTCGGCCAGGACGATTCCTGCTGACCGGATCGAGACTCCTCGGACTCCGAGACCTACCCGACCCGCCGCCCCCGACGGGGACGTTCACGGTCTCCTCGGCCCACCGAGACGGCCGGCGTCGTTGCGCCACCGGCCGTCACTGATGACGAGTCGTTTACGCGACGGCGGTTCCTTCGAGCTCGACCATCTGGCCGGGGATCGCGAGACGGGTGACTCCGAGCATCGTGGTGGTGGGGGCGACGCCTGCGGCTCCGAGCTTCCCGGCGAGCACGCCGTAGTGCGGGAACAGCGCGTCCACGTCGGTGGTGTAGACGTTGAGGCGGACCAGGTTCGCCAGGGACATGCCGGCTTCGGTGAGCACGGCTTCGAGGTTGTCCACGGCCAGTGCGAGCTGCGCTGCGATATCCCCGTCGTGTTCGGGTCGGCCGTCCTTGCTCATCGCCGTCTGTCCCGAGATGTAGAGCGTCCGCGTCGCGCCCGCGACGACTTCGCCCTGGTTGAATCCCATCTCCTGCGACCAGGTGACCGGGTTGATCGCCGCACGGCGAATCGCAGCTGATCCAGCATTCCGTTCTGCTGCACCGATATTGAACATCCAGCTGATCCCGAACCGGTCGACCAGAGATCCGGCCGTATCGCCCCACACCTGCTTGCCCAACGGCAACGTCACGGTGCCGCCCTCCGACAGGCTCGCAAAGTGCTGGGCGAGTGCATCATCGGTGCCGCCGAGGAAGACCGCGACATTGTTCCCGGGGCGGTACGGCAGACGTTCTGGTGCGTCCCAGGCCATGAGGGTGTAACCGTCGGGTGTGTTCAACGTCGAGTGCATGACCTTGTCGGCGCTCTCGGTATCCGCCGACCCCTGGACTCCGAAGTCGGAAGCTGTGATGATCTCGAGGTCTCCGCCGAACACCGACTGATAGAACTCCATCGCCTCTCGGGCGTCCCCGTCGAACAAGAGGCAGGGATTGAGCCGTGACGCCATGTGGCGCTCCTTCACGTTGATGAACAACCAACGGACAACCGGTCGTTGCCCGCGCCGCCCCGTCGGCAGCAGACCAAGCCTGGCCGCAAAACATGACATCTTGTGTCGTGTTTTCTGATAAGAAATGAATCTGTGCGTGCCGATCGATTGGTCTCGTTGGTGCTGCTGCTGCGTCAGCGAGGGCGGATGACCGCGGACCAGCTGGCGAGCGAGCTGGAGGTGTCCACGCGCACGGTGCTGCGCGACATCGACGCATTGTCGACCGCGGGTGTGCCCGTATACGCCGATCGTGGTCGCCACGGCGGCTTCTCGTTGCTGCCCGGATTCCGCACCGAGTTGACGGGGTTGAATCACGACGAGGCCCTCGCGCTGCTCACCGCTGGATCGGACCGTGGGGAGAAGGTCTTCGGCCTCAGTGCACCGCTGGCCGCCGCGATGCGCAAGGTGGTGGACGCATTGCCCGAGGGGCATCGGGCGAGCGTGAACGGCGCTGCCAAACGGTTCCTGGTAGAGCCGGAGACCGACCTGCTCTCGCGCCGGCCGATCTCCGAGGAACTGGCCGAGGGGGTGATGGGCGAGGTCCGCGGTGCGGTGCTCACCGGGCACCGGCTCCGCTTCGACTACGCAGCACCCGGGAAGGTGCCGAGCTCGCACGCCGTCGACCCCATCGGGCTGGTCACCGTCCGCGGTCGAACCTACCTGCTGGCGACCAAGTCCGGTGACGACCGCACCTACCGCCTGTCGCGCATACTTCGCGCCGAAGAACTCTCCGATCCGGCGCAGCGACCTACGCAGGTCGACCTCGACCGTATCTGGGCCGAGCGCAGCGCTCGGTTCCTCTCGGAGGGTCACATTCCCGTGACCGTCGGAGTCAGGCGATCACGCCGAGACGAGCTGCTGAACACCGCACGGGCCGTCCGCGCCGAGGAGCCGGCAGCGGACGGATGGGTGCGACTCGAGGTCACCTTCGAGGACCTGCGACACGCCGTATGGGCGATATGGCAATTGGGTACCGACGCCGAAGTGCTGGCCCCTGATGCCGCCCGCAAAGCCATGTATGAACGGGCACAAGCATTGGCCGACCGCTATCGGCCATGACCGCCTCGTTCGACCAACCTGCCCGGTCAGTACCTCCGGCACCTTCGTCGGCGCACCTCGATGCGCGAAATCAGTTGTTGTACAACGCCTCTACCACATGCGCATACGTGCCGCGGATCATCGCACCAGTGACACCATCACCGGGTGCCGGAATCTCGGCAGTCGCGGCACCGGCCCATCTCGGAGGTTCGTCCCCGCCGCGCAATGCCCACGCTGCCTGGCGCGCGGCACCGAGCGCGACGTACTCCTCCGGTTCCGGGACCGTCACCGCCGCACCGAAGATCTGCGCGGCGGTCTCGGCGACGAATGCCGAACGCGACGCACCGCCGATCAGCAGTACTCGCCGGGGTGTCGCACCGGCCGCGCGGAGCCGGTCGAGTGCGTCGGCCATGTTGCAGAGCATTCCTTCGACCGCGGCGCGGGCCAGGTGTGCGGGACGCATTGTCTCCACGCGTAATCCGTGCAGGCTGCCGGTGGCGTGTGGCAGGTTCGGGGTACGTTCGCCGGACAGATACGGCAGCAGGACGAGGCCGTCTGCGCCGGGCGGGGCCTGACGGGCCAGGGCGTCGAATTCGCTGAGTTCGATTCCCAGGACGGTTGCTGTCGCCTCGAGGACTCGGGCGGCGTTGAGGGTGCACACCAGTGGGAGGAATTGTCCTGTGGCGTCGGCGAATCCGTTCACCGCGGGGTCGCCGGCGGGCTGCGAGGTTCGCGCGAACGCGGTGCCGCTGGTGCCCAGCGAGATCACCACATCACCGTCGCCGATCCCGAGTCCGAGTGCTGCCGCCGCGTTGTCCCCTGCGCCGGCCGCTACGAGGGCGCCGGATGCGGTGCGTCCGGCACTGTCGGACGGTTCCAGCACGGTGGGGAGCATCGGGGTCCGACCGCGGAACGCGCGAGACAGCAGGTCGTCGCGATACCGGCCCGCTGTCGCGGACCAGTATCCGGTGCCCGAGGCATCGCTGCGATCAGTGGTAGGTACGGCATCGCCGCCGCCGCGCAATCGCCAGGTGAGGTAGTCGTGCGGCAGCATCACCCGGGCGACGCGGTCCGCGAGTCCGGGCTCGTGGTCGGCCATCCAGCGCAGCTTGGCGGCGGTGAATGCGGCGACCGGGACGCTGCCGACCGCGTCGAGCCACGCCTGCGGGCCACCCAGTTCCGCGACGAGGTCGTCGGCGGCTGCGGCGGAGCGGACATCGTTCCACAGCAACGCATCTCGCACGGGGCGATGTGAGTCGTCGAGCGCGACTAGCCCGTGCTGCTGGCCGGCGATCGACACCGCGTCGACGGTGTCGAGCAGCCCCTCCCCCGCCTGCTGCAGCGCGGCCCACCATGCCTCGGGCGCGACTTCGGTCCCGTCCGGATGCGGCGCTTGTCCCCGTGCCAGGACCGCGCCGTTGTCCGCGTCGCACACCACGATCTTGCAGGATCGGGTGGAGCTGTCCACGCCGGCGACGGTCGCCATCTATCGGCCCGGCGCGATCTGGATCTTGCGGCCGACGCCGTCGCGGAACGCTTGCAGTGCCTCGGAGAACTGGTCGAGGCCGAAGGTGTGGGTAACCATGGTGTCGGCGTCGATCGTGCCCTTGCAGACGAGGTCGACGGCGCGGCCGAAGCTGTGCACGACCGCCATCGAGCCGACGACGGTGATTTCGTCGTTGTAGATGCGGAAGGGCGAGAACGATGCTGTCGCGTCGCCGGGGGCCACACCGAACTGCTGGTAGGTGCCGCCGCGGCGGACGCGGGTGAGGCCGTCTTCGATAGCCGGGATCGCGCCCGTGCAGTCGATCACGACTTCCCATCCCTGTGGTCGGGCGAATTCGTCGGCATTCGTGGCTACCGCGTCCGCGCCGAGCGTGTGGGCGACCTCCAACCGGTCGGTGTTGAGGTCGATCACCGACACCGATGCCGCGCCTGCCGCTACCGCGAGTTGCAGCATCATCAGTCCCATCGTGCCCGCGCCGTAGATCAGATAGTGCGAACCGAGCATTCGGGGCAGGCCGTCGAATCCGTGGACCGCGCACGACAGGGGTTCGACCAGTGCGCCGTGTGAGGCGGGCAGGTTGTCGGGCAGGCGATAGCAGTTGGCTCCCGGGACTGCGACGTATTCGGCCATCGCGCCGTCCACCGTGTCACCGATCGCGCCCCAGCGTTCGCAGAGGTTGCCGCGGCCGATCCGGCAGTAGTGGCAGGCGCCGCAGAACAGGGACGGGTCGACGGCGACCTTCTCGCCTGTGCCCGGGCCGTCGACGATTTCGCCGCAGAACTCGTGGCCGGGGACGATCGGGTACGGCGTGGGCGGGAACTCCCCTTCGACGATGTGGATGTCGGTTCCGCAGATACCCACCGCGGCGACCTGGACGACAACTTCCCCAGGACCGGGGGTCGGGTCGGGAATCGTCTGCACCGAGTATTCGCCGGGCTTCTCGATGACCAGTGCACGCATCTACCGTCCCCTTTCCTGGTACCACCATGCGGTGGTGGCGATATCGGCGTCGGCCAGCGGCAGATACCGTGGGTCTCGATCCTCGTCCTGCCAGCCCAGCGCCTGCAGCGTGACACGCAGCTCCCGGTGGAAGCGGATGGGATCGCGTACGTGCCAGCGGTACATGCCGAATCGTTGGTGCGGTGAGTAGATCTCGTCGTGCGGAAGTACCTGGTGCAGGCCGAGATACGGGCTGGAGTAGTCGCGGTAGGTGCCGTCGAGGTCGAAGTTCCAGGCGCCACCGAAATAGTCTTCGGTGCCGGTGCCGCAGATGGTCGGGAATTCGTCGTCCCCGTCGAGATGGAATTTGATCTCGCCCTCACCCCACCAACCCGATGCCTTCGGTGCGATCGCCAGGTAGGTCCCGACGTAGTGTCCGCGGCCGCGAACCTCGTCGACGACGGTGTGCACGGCCGGGGTGCCCAGCGGATTGCTCTGTCGACGTCGGCAATGCAGGTAGCCCGCGTCCTCGCCTACTTCGGTGTCGTCGTAGGTGAGCTGGTAGTAGACCGGCACCGAGTGTTCGGTCGGATTGTGCAGAGCGACGCGGGCGCGTCGGCGAAACGGCATGGGCCAGTAACAGTTCAGGCCACCGGCGGGTGCGACCACGACCATTTCCGAACTCACGAGTGCCAGTTCGTCCCAGCCGTTGCAGAAGAAGTCGCCCAGCGGCACGTCGATCGCGGGCTGCGACTCGTCGTCCCAGGTGAACGTCAACCTCAGCCGGCGCAGCACGGTGCGGTCGGTGGTCAGCCAGAAGTGCCGGATCACACCCGGTCCGGCAATGTCGGCAAGTGTTGCGGTGGATCCGGCGGCCAGGTCGATCGACGGGGACACCTTCCAGCCCACGCCGAGATCGCGTGCTGCCCGTGCACCGGTGCCGGTGTCCGCGCGCCCACCCGCGCCCGTCGCGCCGGTCGGATTCTCCGGACTGATCGAGCGCGTGCGTGCCTGATCGATCCGCCACAGTTCAGGCATTGCCTACCACCTCCCGATAATGTTCCGTGGTGCTGACCGATTGGGTACGTACGCTTTCGCGATGACCGAGCTCAGCTATTCCTCGGGCCGTCCTATGGTGTTCCACGCCGCTGATCGAGCGGTCGCGCGCGTCCTCGGGATACCCGTGTTCAGCCATCGCCTGCCGTCCGATGTTGTTCTGCGGCAAGGAAGTGCGCGATATCCGTCGTCGATTCGTAGAGTTCGCGGTAACGCCGGTTGTACCGGTCGTAGATCGCGTGCCGCTCGGCGTCCGGCTCGATGATCGATGTCACCGGATTCCAGCCGGAGGTGTCGACACCGGCGGCCTCCGCGGCCAGCAACGCGTCCCCCAAGCAGGCACCGACGGTTTCGGCCGGCAGTTCCTGCCGCAGCCCGGTCACATCGGACACGATCCGGGTCCACAGACCGCCCTTGGTGCCGCCGCCGACCGCGACGAGCCGTCGAGGCTGCCCACCGGCATCGGACATGGCTTCCAGGTTGTGCCGTACCCCGTATGCGGTTCCTTCCAGCGCGGCGCGGTACAGCTCGCTGCGGCCGTGGCTGGTGGTGAGCCCGGCGACGATGCCGCGAGCGTCGGGATCGAACAGCGGTGTGCGTTCACCGGCGAAATACGGCAGCATGAGCAGCCCCCGGCTGCCCGCCGGAACCTTGTCGGCGTCCGCGATCAGCTCACCGAATTCTCCGCCGACCAGGCGGCGCAGCCAATCGGTGACCGCACCCGAGGTCGCCATTCCCGCGGCCAGCGAATACGTGCCCGGCCAGGCCCCACAGGTGCCCCACAGACCGGGGTGCGGACGGGGTCGGGTGAGGATCTGGACCAGGAACATGGTGGTGCCGTACATGACCATCGCGTCACCGGGAGCACGGACGCCGACGCTGGCGGCCTCGGCCCACGCGTCGACGGTGCCGGTGGTGACCGGTAGTCCCTCCGGAAGACCGGTCGCGGCAGCACCTTCCGCGGTCACCCGGCCGACTACCTCGGTGGGCCACGCGAGTTCGGGCAGCCGCAGTCCTGGGGCGCAGTGTTCGGCCCAGTCGCTCGCCCATTCTCGTCTGCGCAGGTCGTACATGGGCACGCACTGGCTCGCCGACTGATGGTCGAGTACGTAACGTCCGGTCAACCGGTACACGAGAAAGGAACTCGCCATCAGCAGCATGCGGGTGCCGGAATAGACGTCCGGCTCGTGCCTTGCCAGCCAACGCAGCTTCGGTCCTACAGCTTGGCTGGTCAGCGGTGAGCCGGCCCGCTCGAGAACCTTCGCCTCGCCCAATTCGTCGGTCAGCTCGCCGATTTCGACACCTGCCCGCGTGTCGACCCCGTACAGGATGGCCGGCCGCAGCGGAACGCCCTGGGCGTCGGCGGGCAGCAGGCACGGGCCGATTCCGCTGATCCCGAGGCCCTCCAGTCGCGCTCCGGCGGCGGCATCGACAAGTTCCCGTGCGATGGCGACGAAATCCGCCCACCACACCGTTTCGGCGTCGTGTTCGACCCAGCCCGGTCGCGGCATCGACACCTCGTGCGGCCGTTCGGCGCGGGCGAGAACCCGGCCGTCGGCATCGGTCAGCACACCCTTGGAACCGGACGTGCCGATATCGATTCCGAGGAACATGGTCACCGAGTGAATTCGTCCACGGTGACCCCGAGCAGCTCACAGGCGGCCCGCACGGTCCCGCGCTGGTCACCGGGCACAGCGTGGATGTGGTTGGCGCCGAACCGGGACAGGAAATCCTCGGCGCGCGCATCGAGCCGTGCGAACGCGTGCGGCCATTCGCGGGTCGACTGGCTCATCAATGCGTCGTTGGTGGCCTCGTCGTAGGTCTCGAAGTCGCCGAGCATCAACTGCATTCGATAGTTGCCGTCGTTGCGGGTCAACCGACCGAACGTCATCTGCCCCGGTGCCGCGAGATGATGCACCGAGGCCCCACCGGCGGGGAAGAAGAACACTTCGGGGAACAGGTGCACTCGGGACAGGTTTTCCGCCGGATCGTCGCTGCGGGCGGCGAACCAGGTGGCGTGCTGGCCGGAGTTGCACAGATCCCAGATATCGCGGTCCGCGTGATAGTGGCGGACGTCGGCGAACAGCACCGGTGTGCCCGAGATCTGTTTGAGCAGTTGCATGGTCAGCGCGCCGTCCATATCGGCTTCGGTTGCGCACACGTGGGTCGGTTTCGGGCCGTTCCAGTCGTACGGGTCGTTGAGGAACGCCTCGGTGATATCCATGGTGGCGAAGTGCCGGGTGAGTTCGGGCTGGCCCTTGATGCCGGAGAAGTCGATATTCCATTCGTCGATCAGCTCGCGCACCGCGAGGTAGGAGCGGATCTGCCGCTCCAGGAGCTCCGGTGTGAGCTTGTCACCGTCGTAGTGCACGCCCGCCGTGGTCTCCTCCAGCCAGGTCCGGGCTTTCGTCACTTCAGACGCGTCGGCCAGTTCCGCGCGGCGCACGATCTCCCACTGGTCGATCTCCTCCACGTCGATACCGAAAAGGTGTTGCCACTGATCGGTATTCGCGACGGCGGTGTTCATGCCCATCGGCCGCCCGCCGAATCGGCCGAATGTCGAGCCGCGCAGGCTCGTCACCGCCGACGCCGCCACCGCCTGCGTTCCGATCTTCCCGATCAGGTCCGGGTCGGCGGGGTCTCCCCACAGCCGGGTGTGGGTTCGGCCGATCTGGTCCAGGGCTCCCCCGGCCGCCAGCATTCCGACCATTCCGGGCTGGACCGGGTCGATATTGGACAGCAACAGCAGTGCCCCCGGCGTGGCATCTGCGGCGAGCATCGTGAAGTGCGGGAATGCCCATACCGCGTAGTGCAGCACCGTCAGATCGACTCCGGCCGCGGCGACTTCGCGGGCCACCGAGACGGCGAGGGTGTTGGTGCTGACCGGCGCGGAACCGCGCACCACCTCGTGGCCGGCCGAGGTGAGCTCGGCGACCAGCCGGTCCTCAGTGGTGCGGATGAACTCGGCTATGCCGTCGTGCACATAGTCGCGTCCGTCGGAAATGCTGATTACCCCGATACGTGCCACGCCGGATCCCTTCACGAGACGAACGGTCTGACCTCCTAGAGATATCACTCAGGGCGCGGTTTCCGGTGGAGTTCGCGCGATCTCGAGTGCCGCCAGCGACACTCCGCCCTGACCCCAGCCGCAACTGGTGATCCACAAGTCGCCGTCGTCGATCACTTCTGCGGCGTGGGCGGCGATATGTCCGACCCGGTCGTCGATCCGGAAGTGGAAAGGGGTGTCGCTACGGAATACGTCGGTCCCGGCGTAACCCTCCCGTGGACCGATGAACAGATACCAGGAACCGTTGTGGCACAGGACGAACGGAGATTCGGTATTGCCGGCTTCGGTCCCCGAGGTGGGGTCGGTGAACGCGATGTGCCGCGCACTCCACGTGCGCAGATCGGTGCTCGTGCGATACGCGACCACATAATTGCCGCCCGACGGCGCACTGGTCGCGGCGTAGTACATGACCCAGCGTCCGTCGATCCACGCGAGCATCGGATCGCGGGCGTCGTACCCGTCGCGAAACAGCGGCCCGGACGGTTCACGAGTCCACTCGAACAGGTCGTCGGACGTGGCCACACAGATCACCGCCGCGGTCCGGTCGTCACCACCACCCGCATAGAACATGTGGTAGCGCCCGTCGGCGCGAATCACGTACGGCGCCCACAGATGCGTCTCCCCGTAGTCACGGTCCACGTGCAACACCGACGGGTGTTTGGTCCACGGGCCGTGCAGGTCGTCGGCACTGGCATGCGCGAATTCGATCTCGTCGAACGGGTCCGCCGGTTCGGCATGGGTGATGCCGAACAGATGCCACCGCCCCGAGCCGTCACGAATGACGGTGTGGTCGTTGATGTACCACGGTTGCGACTCGCCGGCGCTCGGATCGTAGATCGGCCGGAAGCGCCCGGCCCGAACGTTCATTGCACGCCCGCTGTGGTTACGGCGCGGGCGACGGTTTCGCGGAGCAGGGCGCGGCGGCGCTCGTGCAGCTCGGAGGGTTCTTCGGCGGTGGCCGCATAGACGTTGCTGACCGGGGACCATGCCATCGACATCGCGATCACCATTGCCATGATGTCGAACGGGTCGCCCGGTACGACGATGCCCGCGGTCTGTGCGGCGGCGATGGCGCGCAGTTTGGGATCGTCGAGGCGGTCGGGCTCCTCGACGAGGTGGCCGGCGGGCCGGCGTTCCAGCCGCGTCCAGGTTGCCAGCCGAATGAGGTCCGGACGGCGCAGGTACTCGTCGTACAAGCGCACCGCCCAGTCCGGGAGGTCGGTGGCGTCGATGGGAACGACGTTGACGATCTGTTCCAGCGACGCGTAGAAGATGGCGTCGAACAGTGCCTCTTTGTTGCCGAAGTAGCCGTAGAGCTGCGCCTTGTTCGTGCGCGCTTCCGCCACGATCCGTTCGATGCGCGCTCCGGCGATGCCGTATCGGGCGAACTCCCTGGTCGCCGCGTCGAGAATACGCTCCCGTGTCGCGGCGCCACGGGCAGTCAGGGGCCGATCGGTCATGGCCGCCACCCTATCAACAGAACAGTCTGTTTACCTTTCGGCGATCTCGGTCTACTCTTCTAATAGACAGAATAGTCTGTTTAAAGGAGTCGATGTGAGAACCACGGTGGGATGGGCGGCCGACGCCGCCACGGCGACACTGCAGCGGGTGCCGCTGCAACGGCGAGCGCTGCGACCCGACGATGTCGCGGTGCGAGTGGACTACTGCGGCGTCTGCCATACGGACCTGCACGCGGTCCGAGAACATCGCGGCACCGAGAACGCGCCGGCCCTCGTGCCGGGCCACGAGTTCACCGGGGTGGTAACGGAAGTCGGGCCGGAGGTCACCGGTCTCGCCGTCGGGGATTCGGTCGCGGTCGGCAACATCGTCGACTCGTGCGGCGTCTGCGCGATGTGCAAGGCAGGTCAGGAAAACTTCTGCCACGAGTTCCCCACCCTGACCTACGGCGGCACCGACCGCCACGACGGAACAACCACATTGGGCGGTTACTCCCGCGAATACGTTGTGCGCGAAGGATTCACCTACCGACTGCCCGAGGGTCTCGACCCAGCCGCGGCGGCACCACTGCTCTGCGCCGGTGTCACCGTCTGGGAGCCGCTGCACGCGCTCGACGTCGGGCCGGGCACTCGCGTAGCCGTCGCCGGCCTGGGCGGTCTAGGACATCTAGCGGTCAAACTCGCCGTAGCGCTCGGCGCCGACACCTCGGTGATCAGCCGATCGCGGGACAAGGCCGCCGATGCCCGCCGGCTGGGTGCCCACGACCTCGTAATCTCCACCGACCCCGAACAGCTGGAAGCGAACAAAGAGCGGTTCGATGTAGTCATCGACACCATCTCGGCCCCGCACGACCTCGCCCCCTACCTGAAGCTGGTCGCCATGGACGGCACACTGACCCAGGTCGGGTATCTCGGCCCGATCAGCGTGCAGACCATGGACCTGCTCGTAGGCCGGAAGAAACTGACCTCCGCCGGTAGTGGCGGCCGGGCTTCGACCGCCGCACTGCTGGATTTCTGCGCCGACCACGATGTCACCGCCGACATCGAGCTCCTCCCCTCGGCCGACGTCGACCAGGCGCTGGACCGACTCGCACGAAACGACGTCCGCTACCGCTTCGTACTCGACATGTCCGACCTGTCCTGAGGAAAGAACCCGGCGCGGCGATCACCGTTCGGCGGCGCAGCGACGCGATCGTCCACGCCGCTCGGCCCGGCGGCACCTGCAGGGACGGCGCTGGATGATGGTCGGGCTACGAGCAGCGGCCGACCTCATCCACCTGTGGCGGGCCGAGCTTCCCACCCACAGCACGCCATACCAGGTGCGCGGCACGGGTGGGCCAGTCCTCCGGTGGGTCGTTGGCGGCCAGGGCGCGGGCGTACCAGGACCCGGTCCCCAGCGTGACGGCGACCTCGAGGTCGACGTCACGGTCGATCAGCCCGGCCTCCTGGGCACGCTCCAGGATTGCCCGGATCCTGGTGCGGCGCGGCGTGATCACGTCGGCTCGGTAGCGGGCGAGGACGTCGGGGGCGGTGTTCTCCTGGAGCATGGCGCCGACCAATGAGAGCCGGCCGGGCTGGGATACGCCGCGCTGGAAGTTTTCCAGTTCGGCGATCAGGTCGGCGAGTGGGTCGCCGGCGGCGCGGTCGGGCGCTGTATCGACCGCCATGTCCAGGGCAGCGGCGGCGAGAGCGGCCTTGGTCGGCCAGCGCCGATACAGCGCCTGTCGTGTGGTTCCGGCCTCTTCGGCGACCGCGGTCAACGACATGGCCTCGAATCCGTGGCGGGCCAGGTGTCTACCGGCCGCGGCCAATACGCGCGCGTCGATCTCCGGATCGCGGGCACGGCCGCGTCCACGTTCTCCTCTTGCCGGGCACATTTCAATACAGTACCGTATTGGATTGTTGAAAGTCATATCGCCAATACATTGGAGTGTCGTCGTGATCGTCGAATACATCCGCTACACCGTTCCCCCAGCTCGAGCCGAGGAGTTCGAGCAGGCATATCACCGGGCCGGCACCGTATTGGACGCGGACGAGCATTGCCTGCGATGGGAGATGGCTCGCGGGGTCGAGGAGCCGGAGCATTTCGTGGTGCGGATCGAATGGGATTCACTCGAGGGGCATGAGCGCGGCTTCCGTGGCAGTGCCCGATTCCGCGAGTTCTTCGCCGAGGTGAAGCCCTTCTTCTCCGCGATCGAGGAGATGAAGCATTACGAACTGCGCCCCACCACCGGTGCCTAGCGCGGCCGGCGCAAGCATCGAGGAATTGCCCATGATCAGCAAGAGCGCGCAACAGTCGCTGGCGGAGGTCGGTGACACCGCAGGATGGCCGGCAGCGGCGACGTCTGCGCTGCGCGGCGAGACCGTCGACGAATCCACTCCGGTGCGGGTGATCGTCGTGCAGCGTGGTCCGTATGTGGTGAGCGGCCCGGTGCGGATCGCCGATCATCTCGGCTGCCCGGTCGAACACGATCGCGTGACAGCTCTGTGCCGGTGCGGCGAATCGGCGACCAAACCCGACTGTGACGCCGCCTGCGTCCGAACGGGTTTCGACGACACGAAGAGTCCGGACCGCGTCCCGGATCGACGCGACACCTATGTCGGGCACCAGGTTACGGTGTACGACAACCGGGGCATCTGTCAGCACTCGGGTCTGTGTACCGATCGTCTCTCGACGGTCTTCCACACCGAGTCGGATTCGACGACGGCCGAGGCCGGGGCGAGTGCGTTCGTCACGCCCAGCGGCGGGCGAATGGACGAGATCATTCGTGCGGTGCGCGACTGCCCTTCCGGGGCACTGTCGTTCGGTGTCGACGGGGACGAGGCGCGCGGCCAGGTGGATTGGGGAGGCCAGCGAGCACCGTCGATCCTGATCACCAAGGACGGACCGTACCGGTTGACCGGCGGGGTCGAGATCGTCGACGGCACCGGCGAGCCACTCCCGCGGGCGCAAGGCGCGTCGGCCGAGCACGCGGCGCTGTGCCGGTGCGGGCATTCACAGAACAAGCCGTTCTGCTCGGGAATGCACTACTACGTGGACTTCCGCGACCCGGCACCGGACTCGGAGGCGATGCCGACGGTATCGGAATGGGCCGGAGGCTTTCCCGCCTTCGAACGAATGACCCGACTGTTCTACGAAAGACACGTCCCCGCCGACGACCTGTTGGGTCCACTGTTCGCAACCATGTCCGCTGATCACCCACAGCGCGTCGCCGCCTGGCTGACCGAGGTTTTCGGTGGACCGACCACCTACAGCGACAGTTACGGCGGGTATCGGCGGATGCTGTCCGAACACATCGGCAAATGCCTGACCGAACAGCAACGCGCCCGCTGGGTCACGTTGCTCATGCGCGCGGCCGCCGAAGCGGGCCTGCCCAACGACGCCGAATTCCGTTCGGCGTTCGGCTCGTACATCGAATGGGGCTCACGACTCGCCTGGGAGAATTCACAAACCGGAGCCGAACCTCCACGGCACATGCCGATGCCGTCCTGGGGCTGGCACACTGCGGCCGGTCCGCCCGGTGCGCGCATATCGGCCCTGTCCACGAGCGAACCCGACGTCCGCAAACAGGTGGAACAGCAGGTCGTATTGCCCACCGCGGGGCAGCCGGTCGGCTTCGACAGCCACATCAAAATGCTGTTCCGCGAACGGGATCGGCGGTCGATGCTGTTCTCTTTCGACCTGTGGAAACATGCGGATGTGGCGACCCACGCCGCGGCGATCCTCGCCCGGCTGCGCGACGGAACCATGCCGTGTGACGGCCCGTGGCCCGAGGAATACATCGCCGTGTTCGCTCGCTGGGTCGACGAAGGGGCTGCTCCCTGAGCAAGCCCGGAAGGGCCGAGCCCGAAACAGGCTCGCTCCTTCCAGCTTCAGGTAAGGACTGACACGACCGACCGGAGCACCCTCTGGTGGCTTCGATTGTTCACAACATGTGGTCGAGGACGACATCGGAGTGGAGGTAACCGCGATCAACCTACCGGCTGGAGGGATTCGACGAGCCGGTCGACTTCGGGGGTGCTGATCAGGATGATGTTGTACCCCAACTGCTCCGAAGTCTGCTTGTCGACGATCAGCCGGAGCGCCGGGACCGAACGGCGAACGCTCACGAAAAGCTTGTTGGAGGTCCCGATCCCCCACCGCCCGATCTTCAGCACGCCGGTGACGACCACTCCGGCGCGCCCACCCGGCGTCGCCGAATACTGGGTGGGCCGATCGACCCGCTCCGCCGTCAGCAGCGATTCGACGGGTATGGCCAGTCGTTTGCGCTGACCAGCGAAGATACTCTCCCACCAGCGCAGCTCCACTTGTACCGTGCCCTGATCGACATAGACTTCAGCCACTTGCCCTCCTGGAAATTAGAATAATCCCGATACATGCATTATTACCAAAGTTGGGAGTAATGGCAATGGCTCCGCCTCGCCCCTCGCTGGCCGAACTACTGCATCAACCGGTGCGGTGGCGCATCGTGCAGGCGCTGATCGGCCGCAACCTCACCACCAGTGAGCTCGCCGAGCGGCTGCCCGACGTCGCAGCAACCACCCTGTACCGCCATGTCGGAGTACTGGTGAAGGCCGGCGTCCTGGAGGTCGTCGCGCAGCGTCGGATCCGCGGAACCGTCGAACGCACGTACGCGCTCGGCTCCGCCGCCAGTGACGACGGCAGCGACGGAATCGATCATGATCAACTCCGCACGATATTCACGGTGTTCGTCGCCGGACTGGCCGGCGATCTGGACCGCTACCTCGCCCGCGACGAGATCGCACCGGAGCACGACGGCATCGCCCTGCGGCAATCGGCACTGTGGCTCTCCGATGCGGAGTTCGGCGAATTCATCAACGAATTGGGGCAGTTGCTGAGCCGTTTCGCCGCGAACGAGCCGAACGAGGAACGAATCCGCCGCATCGTATCGACCGTACTGATGCCCGACGGCTGAGCGGAAGATTCCACCCCGTGATCGGTTGCCGGGCAACAAGATCACCAACCGCTCGGCAACCGGGCAGCAGATCTCGTCGCGACCCCCGAGCATCGCTTTCACACCCCGCACAGCCTGCGACAACTGCTACTCTGGCCGGAATCGAGGGAGGTGTGGTGTGGAGCGACCGGCACCGAAAGGTGTCGATCCGGCCAAGCCCAACGCGGCGCGGATCTACAACTATCTATTGGGTGGTAAGGACAACTACGAAGCCGACCGCGTCGTGGCGAAACGTATGCTGTCCATCGCACTGGACAATCGGACGGTCGCCTGGTTCAGTCGCGAATTCCTCACCGGCTCCGCGAAATTGGCCGCCGAGGCCGGAATTCGGCAGTTCGTCGACATCGGTTCGGGGATTCCGACCTCACCCAGCGTCCACGAGGCGATCACCGCGGTCGATCCCGACATGCGGCTCGCGGCCATCGATTACGATCCGGTCGTCTTCGCCCACACCAACGCGATGTACAACGGCGTTCCCGGGGTCACCACGATGCTGGGCGATTTCCGCGATCCGGACGACATCATCGCCCGGCTGCCCGCGGAAGCGGGAATCGACCTGTCACAACCCGTCGCGATCCTGCTGGTCGGTGTCCTGCATTTCATCCTGGAACACGAATGTCCGGCCGCGGTGATGGCCCGCTTCCACGAGGTGATGGCGCCCGGCAGCTATGTGGCGTTCACGCACGGCGCCACCGAGAGCGACGAGACCTGGGTGACTCAGACCGTCACCGACACCGTGGGGAGTACGGCGCAGTTCGTGTTCCGCTCCCGGGCCGATGTGGCGGCGATATTCACCGGCTTCGACTTGCTGGACCCCGGTATCGCGCCGATTCAGCACTGGCTCGGCGACGACCTTCCGGAGACCCGGATGGTTGTCACCGGCGGTATCGGCCGCAAACTCTGATCCTCACTCCGTCGCGGCGAGGGCGGCCGAGCGCGCGATGAGCATCTCGGCCGTCGAACGGTCGTAACGACCCAGGCCACAGGCCGTCGCGACGCCGTCGACCGGGCGCCCCAGCGCCGTCTCGATCAGGTGCAGCGTCCGGACCTGCTGATCCCGCGACGGCTCCTCGTGCACGAAGCCTGCGTGAAACGCGGTCCGCTCCCCCAGAGCCAGATCCGCAAGGGGCGCATAGAAATCGGGGCGGTCCGAGGGCATGATCTCACCAGCCGACAGCGGGGCGTGCAGATACTCCAATGTCCGGCCCGTCGGCCAGTGCCGGACAACGGCATTCGCCAGATCCACCAGCGGCCGTACGTCCCGCAGCACCGCACGCGCCTTGTTACGTTTTCCGCCGAGACACAGGTGCACCCCGAAGCGGGTTCCCTCCGGAGCACGTGCCGCGAGCGCACCGATCCCCCGGCTCAACCCGATCGCCGCGTCCACCGTGCGATGCAGCGGCCGCGTCCTGGCGGTGAGCACCAACTCGGCAGGGGCTTCCAGTTGCACGACGACATCGTCTCCGGCGACCGCTCGCACGCCCGCGAGTTCAGCGGCGGTCGCGTCGGCGAATACCGGAGGGCGCGTGATCGCCCCACGCACACCCAACGCGACGAATGCCAGGGTGAGCGGGGTCGGCATCCCGATCTGCAGGGTGGGGCCGGTGGAATCACGCAGCCGGGCGATGATCGGCAAGGCTTCCGAAGTTTCCCGCGCATATCCGAGAGTTACCGGCTCGCTATTTCTTTCGCTGCCTTTTCGAAGTCGATGCACGGTCCGGTCCGCACGTAATCGACGAACCTCCAGCACATGTTGCGCTACCAAATCGTCGATGATGGGTTCGATATAGGTGCGATGGCGCCGCGTTTCTCCGGTCGGCAGCGTATGCAACAACGGGCCTGCCTCGCGCATCATCGCCCGCATCGCGTCCTCGGTGCTGTTGGCCGGGAAACTACCTACTAAATGCACCGCTCGCTCGGCCATGCCAGGGATCGTAATGGACACCGGGGCGGTATTCCGCCGGAGGACGGCACGGAATTCTCGAATGCGAGACCAAAAATACTGTTGTGCAGGATATTACGCCGACATCACACCGGGGACAGATATCGACGAATTTGTTGCACGTGGACGCCTCGGGCGATAACGTGCGCCATTACAGCTCGACCGAGGCCGCCGGTCCGGTGGTCCTCAGCTCCGGTATACAGCACAGGAAGCGTTTCACATGCGGGTCTCGTTGTGGGCACGGGTCATCTTCGCCGCGATCATGTTGTGCGGCTTCGCCACCGGTGTAGCCACCGCCGACACCGAACCGGCCGCGGCCTGCCGATCCTTCCCGTTCGCGGTGCCGCAGGGCGAATTGTCGGCGACCCTGTGCACACCGACCGGCGGCGCGCAGACCGTGATGGTGCTGATGTCGGGGTCCAACTTCAATGGCAGCTATTGGGATTTCTCCTACCAGCCGGAAACCTACAACTTCCGGCGCGCGATGAACGCGGCCGGCTATGCGACGCTCGTGGTGGACCGGCTCGGCAACGGCAACAGCACACATCCCCCGAGCACATCCCTGTCGGCAACCGCCACCGCGCAGCATCTGCACGACCTCGTGCAGGCCGCCAAACACGGAATCGACGGGGCCGCACCGTTCGACAAGGTGGTCACGGTCGGGCATTCACTGACCTCCGGCACCTCTATCATGGAAGCCACCCAATACCATGATGTCGACGGCCTGCTGCTGACAGGCTATTCGCATGCGGTGAACATTCCCGAAACGCTCAGCGTCATCGCCACCTATCACCCCGCGGTGGACGAGCCCGCATTCTCCGGGCGCGGACTGGATCCCGGATATCTGGTCAGCAAACCCGGCACCCGCATGCACAACTTCTACGATCCGGGAAATGTGGATCCGGAGGTGCTCGCGCTGGACGAGAAGCAGAAAGAGGTCTTCTCACTCACCGAATACCCGGACGGCATGATGTCCACGCTGCCCGGCATGTCCAACTTCCTCACCGCTCCCGTGATGATCGCCGTCGGCAGCCGCGACCGGATGCTGTGCGGAATCGACTACGCGGCCTGCGCGAATTCGGCCACACTCCACGCCGAGGAAGCACCGTTCTTCGCCCCCGAGGCGAAACTGCGCACCTTCGTGCTGCCCGGGAGCGGGCACGCGGTGAATCTTGCGCGCAATACAGCGGACTACCAGGCGGAAGTAGTGGATTGGATGGATACCACCATCGGGAAGTGAAGCGGGGACGCTGCCCAGGCCACTGCGCCGTCCCGACTTGCCACGGCGGAATACGGTGCAGGCCTGCAGTACCACCCGGGAGGCAGTACGGTTGCCGATGGCGATCAGCGGGAACGAAAGCTACCTTTCCGCAGGCCGCAGCCACGTTCATCACCGAGAACGCGATCTAGTGCTGCGCGGCCGACCGGTCCCCATGCCGGCTTGCCTCCTGGGATGCCCTGGTCTCCGTTCTGCCCCATCAGCATGAGGAACAGGCTCTTCATGGCCGCCAACCCGCGGGCACGCCGGATCGTGGCCTCGTCCACCTGTGGGTATACGTCGAAGAAGCGTGGCGCGGCGCCGGCGGGAAGGAGGACCCATGCGGCGGCGAGGTCCCATGCCGGGTCACCGGCGAACATGTCACCGAAATCGACTATGCCAGAGAGCGTCCCGTCCGCGACGACAACATTCGCGGGGTGAAGGTCGCCGTGCACCCACAGTGGCGGTCCCTGCCACTCGGGCGCCGCTACGGCATCGTCCCAGACCGCACGGACCTCGTCGGCGAGAGCGTCGGGTACGACGGCGTGGAAGAAATGATCGAATCCGTCCGTGCACTTGCTCGGGTGATCACGATCCCTACTGGCCGGCGCGTCCTCGGGCGCCGGCATGTGGAGAGCCTCGAGGAAGCCCGCCAAAGTGTCCGCCGCATGGGTGCCACGGCTGATCGTGCTCTGGTCCAGCGGCGTGCCGTGGACCCACGTCATCACGGTCCAGTGTTTGGGGAACCGCTCGGACGGTTCGCCGCACCGCACCGGGGTCGGCACCGGCAGCGGCAGATTCGGAGCCAATACGGGTAACCAATGCCGTTCCTTCAGCTGCGGCTCCGGAGTGGAATCCATCCGCTGCATCCGCACCACCAACTCGTCTCCGAGGCGCCACATCTGATTGCCCCAGCCACCCTCCACCTCGCGGATCGCCAGGCCGGCTAGATCCGGGTGCTGCTCTTGCAGCACGTCACGGACGAGCTCTGCGCTGATCTCGGGCTCGTGGGCGGGCATGACGCCACAGTACAAGGCGGCCCTCTACCACGAGCTGCTGCGGGCCCCGGGTTCGACAGAGCGAATTCCTGTTCGGTGTTCGGTACCGATCGAACACCGAACAGCCGCACCGCGCCCTCACGTTCCTTCCACTGGGAAATTACTTCGCTGCGCTTACGATCCCGGGAATTGTTTTGCAGCACAGCGAAAGAGAGAAAACAGGTGTCCACCCCCGAGAGAACTACCCGCCGGCGGTCGATCGTAGTCGCGGCGGTAACCGGCCTCGCCGCCGTCGCGGTATCGACGACCATCGGCGCGGGTGCCGCTCAGGCGCGGCCCCGCGAAGCGTCCTGCACCCCGGTTCCGGTCGACAGCCGTGTCGATATCACCTGCACGAATACCGATGTGGGTCCGGCATCAGCTGGAGTGATGGTCGTGTGCAGCGACCTGCGCGTGCTGACTCGGGAGGAACGGATACGTCCCGAAGCGACGATCGAACTGAGCCTGGACTGCGGTCCCGCTGCGCACCCGGTCTCGTGGAACGCCAACGCCAAATCCGATCATGAACGCGACCGCGAACGTGACGCCGACATCGACCGCGAACGCAGGTCCGCGCACAATCAACTCTGAGGTATCGACCGCCTCGAGGTCGCCCGGTATGGACGGGGAGATCACGACCTCGTCCATACCTCCCGCGTCTCAGTCCACTGGGGCGACTCGAATGAGATTGCCGTCGAGGTCGGCGACCACGAAGGTGCGGCCGAATACTGCGTCGTGGGGCTCCTTGACCACCTCGACGCCCTTGTCGACCCAGGTGCGGAAGTGGTTGTCGATCTCCTCGCGCCCGCCCGGCAGGGTCAGGCAGAGTTCGCTCGTGCGCGGGCCGGTGAAGGAGAATCCCTCCTCGGCGCCGCTCCAGACGGCGAGTTGGATGCCACCACCGAGGTCGAAGGCGATGAAGTGCGGAGACTCGAAGACGGGCTTCATGTCGAACAGATCGCCGTAGAAGCGAGCGGCCGCGGCCGCGTCGCGCACGTACACGATGAACATGTTCGGAGTGGTCATGGGGTGTTCTCCTCTTGCCGTCGTTGTGAACAACAAGAGCTTCGCGGCCATACCTGACAGAATCCGGCAGGTTTTCGGAAGAATCTTTCGGCATGACGCCCGATCGCTTCTTCTCGCTGTTGATCGCCCTGCAGTCCCGAGACACCGTCACCACCACCGATCTGGCCGCGGAGCTGGGCATTTCGGTGCGAACAGTGTTCCGGGACGTGCAATGGCTGCAGGACGCCGGGTTTCCGTTGCTGGTTCGGCGCGGGCGCTCGGGTGGGGTGACTCTGTTGCCCGGCGGCGCACTTGACCTGGCGCGGCTCACCCCGGCCGAGCGCGACCATCTCGCATTGTCAGGGCTAGACGATGCGCAGCGCGACCAACTCGGCGGCGGGGCCGACAGCCGGCGAGCCCGGAGCAAAGTGGCGCCGGGGCGGCAGCGCCCGGAAAACCTGCTTCCGGTGCACGCGGTGGTCACCACCGACAATCGGCCGTGGTTCGGGCCTCCCACTGCGGGAATCGGTCCCGCGGAGCTGCTGGGTGACCTGCGACGCGGCGTCCGCCTGCGAGTCAACTACCGCCGATCGAACGAGGCCGGGCCGAGCTGGCAGATCGTCGATCCGTACGGCCTTCTCGCCAAAGGGGGCCGCTGGTATCTCGTGGCCGACCGCTCGGCCGCACCACGCCTGTATGCACTGGAACGGATCGCCGGCTGGCGCCCGTTACGCACGCCGCGACGGCTGCGGCCCGGGACCACTCTGCATGCCGTCGCGGCGGAATTATCCTCGGGCTGGGAAACTGCGGGATCCTTCCAGGTCGAGGGCGATCTCACCGCGGGCCAGCTGGAACGCGCGAAACGGCTCCTCGGAACACGATTGACCGTCCTGTCGCCGCAAGCGGACGGCCGGGTACGTATCGGTGTGACTTGTCGAGTGCTCGAGGATGTACGGCAACTCCTGCAGTTCGCCGACGATTTCATCGTGCTCGAGCCGCCGCAGGCTCGAGCACGGATCCGCGAGCTGGCAGCGGCCATGCTGCGGCAGTACCAGTGATGTGTTCGGGATCGCCTGCGGCGGAACGGTGGGATAGCCCGATCAGTACTCGAGGTCGGACCAGTCGATGGTGATGGGGAACGGGAATCCGATCCGGACCCCTTCTTCGCCGGATGGCGTCCATTCACCCGCCAACAGGTAGTTGGCCGGGTGCAGCGGCCGTACCCCCTGCGGAAGCTGAGCGTGCCCGGTTTCCAATGCATAGGCGCGGACTATCGCTATCGCACTGGTATCGCGTGCCAACGTCACCTCCCAGTACCAAGGAATCCCCGAGCCCGCGTAGCGGCTCTTCTTCGCCTCCATGTCCGACTGAGTATTGGACGGAGAGAGCACTTCGCCGACAAGTAGCGTGTCGGTCGCCCGCACATCCTGATACGGAGATTCCAGGCATCGGTGGACCAGGAAGTCGGGCGTCAGGAAGTCAGACTTTCCGGCCTTGCCGAGGAAGACGTTGGTCTCGATATTGACCCGCCAGCAGGTCTCGGGGTCATCCGACATCGATGTGCGCGCGCAACTCTCGATCGCGTTGCGCATCCGGACAGTGAACATCTGATGTTCGGCCGGGCTGGGTGGCTCCCACATCACGCGCTCGGCCCAGAGTTCGATCCGGTCCGCAACCTCGTCCGGTAGCCGCTCGAGTTCTTCCCAGGTCAAGCGCTCGGGAAGGTCGGGCTTCTCGATGCGCGACGAGGGCATGCCAGCCATGGTATGCCGCGCCGACGTGGCCTGGACCCACACGACCGCCGGTCATGAGGGCCACCAGATCGCCACGGCAATCACCGCCAGCGGCAGCCCGACCGCGACAATCAATCCGACCACCACGCCGGCGCTCACCGCACCATTCCCGACGATGCCCACCGCGCGAAACTCAGACGCGGAGAGACGGTCTCGACATCGGCCACTTCCATCACGGCGTTCAACTCGAGTGCGCTCAGATGGGCCGGGGCCGACAGTATTACCAAGTCTGCGGCAGCATTGCGCGCCTGCACCGCGACCGGAAGTACCGAGCGCTCACACGGCCAGACGAGGTGGTACCCGAGATGCCGGGCCAGGCGGCGTATCTGGGCTCTGTCCCACTCGGGAGCGGCGGCAATCTCATAGGCGATCCACCCCAAAGCGATTGAGCAAGTCATGGTTTCGCCACCCGGTCGGCACAAGCGGTAGTCACCGCCCTCATCGAGTAGTAGCGACGCGCGGCCGGGATACCGACGACTGCCATCTGATCCATCGCAACCTTCCTTCCTTCGGTGGGGCCGGGACATCCGGCGGGCTCGACAGCTTCAGCGACCGACACTGCGGCGCCGCACGGTGATTCGTGGCACGTACGACGCCAAGCGGACGTAGAAGGAGAGCAGACCGCATGCACGACAGATCGAAAACCATTTCTGGGTTTCTCACGCTGATCTCAGCAAACCGCCTGCCCGGAACCCACAGCGGTGAGATAGTTCGTAGCAGGTCGACCGCAATCCATCCGCCGAGAACGGAGAGCTCCCCATGTCAGAGTCCGGTAGCACCGTGCCGCGTCGCCAACTCGGCCGATACCTGCGCGACCTACGGACTCAAGTTGGAATGACCATCCCGGAGGTCGCCAAGCTCGTCGAACGCAGTTCGAGCACCGTCCAGAGATATGAGGTAGGCGATTTTCCCGCCAAGATCCGTACCGTCGAGATCCGCGAGATGTGCCTCGCGCTCGGCGCCGACGAAACCATGACATCGGCGCTCATGGGCTTGGCGCAGCAAGCCAATGTCCCGAACTGGTGGCACGAGTACGGCGATCTCATCCCGAACGACTTCAACGTGTACATGGGGTTGGAAGCCGCCACCGAGCGGATGACATCCTACTCGCCGGATGCGGTCCTCGGTATCCTCCAGTGCCCCGAGTATGCACGCGTGTTGGCTCACAGCGTTCACCCGGACAGCACACCGGAGGAACTGGATCAACTCATCCACCTCAAGAAGCGCCGTCAAACGCTGATCACCCGCAAACGTCGGCCGGTGACGCTGAACGCAGTACTGGGTGAAGCGACGTTACGGCGCATCGTGGGCAACAAGCGGGTCATGAATCGCCAACTCAAACATTTGGCGGACCTCAGCACCCTGCCGAACGTGACACTGCACGTTCTCCCCTTCGCTGCCGGCATCCCGTCCGGAGATCCACTCGGCCTCTTCACCGTCCTGGATTTCGGCGCGCGCACCAAGGGCCAGCCGATCGAGCCGTCCGTCGTGTACATGGAGAACCTCACCGGCGACATGTACCTGCAAAAACAAGGCGACGTAGATCGGTACCATGAGGCACATCTCGCACTTCAGCGCGCAGCGTTGGACGAGAAGGCCAGCAGGGACCTGATCCGTCAGGTGACAAGGGAGCACGCAGCGTGACCGGCAACAACGAGATCGACCTATCGACCGCGAAGTGGTTTACCAGCACTCGTACATCCGGTGGTAAGGATTGCGTCGAAGTGGCGTTTCTGCCCGGAGGCCATGTCGGGGTTAGGGATTCGAAGGATCGCACCGGGCCGGCGCTCGTTTTTGCGCCCGGCGAATGGGACTCCTTCACGAGCGTCATCAGCAAGAGCGGCTTCCCGCCTCCGGCCTGAGCCGACGAGACGGTCGACTGGAGTTCGACCCGGTGGCGATTTCGCGGTCAGCTGCGGGCGGCGCGGAACCAGCGCTGTAGTGCTGCATGGAGCGCCTGCCGGTCCGCAGCATCCGGGTGAGGTGAGGTGGTTGCCCAGGCGACGTAGCAGTCCGGGCGTAGGAGTAGTGCGGTGGGCGCACCGGGTTGCGGACGTGCGGTGACGATATCGATCTGCCCATCCCACTCGGTCAGTGATTCCGGCAGACCTGGATCGCCGGTCAGGTCCAGCAACAGCGGCCGTGCGGTTCTGGTCAGCTCGGCGAGCCGGACGGTCCCGGCCGCAGTGACCAGTTCCATGTCTGGAGCGAATCGGCCGATCAGTGGGTGCGCGTCGGATCCGCCCATGTCGTAACGGATGTCGCTGCCTGCGGTGAGGGCTGCGAGGCGGTGCACCGTGTTCTGGTCACGTAGTAGTTCGGTGAACAGGTCGCGTAGGGCGGTGACATCGCTGCCCGGGGCGATCAGCGCGGATTGCGCTTGGGCGTAGGTGACCATGCGGGAGGCGGCTTGCCGGCGTTCGGTCTCGTAGCTGTCCAGCAGCGCGGCCGGGGCGCTGCCGCGGAGGTCGGTCGCGAGTTTCCAGCCGAGGTTGGCGGCATCCTGGAGGCCGAGGTTGAGTCCCGGACCGCCTCCTGCGGTGTAGATGTGGGCGGCGTCGCCGATCAGGAACACGCGGCGGTCTCGTAATCGGTCGGCGATTCGAGTGTGGCCGCCGCTGAGCCGGCGCAGCACGTGCGGCCCCGCGCCGGCGGGTGGGCCGAGTGGGATGTCGACGCCGAGTACGCGGCGCACGCTCGCCGCGAGTTCGTCGAGGCTCATGGGCGCGTCGGTCGCGGGCTGATCCCATTCGATCGTGCTGAGCAGCGGCGGAAGACCGGGGAACGGCGCGTAGGAGAATCCGCCGTGGTCGGTGCGCAGTGGCAGGAACGACTGGACGGTCCCATAGCCGGGCACGGTCAGCGCACCGGTCGCCGGGTCCATCCAGTCGGACGGGACGGTGACGTGTGCTGCCCGGCTGGTCGCGCGGTCGTAGGTGACACCGGGGAAACCGATTCCGGACAGTTTGCGGGTCGCGCTGTGCGCGCCGTCGGCGCCGACGAGGTAGCGGGCCGACAGCTGGTAATTTCCTTGTGGGCCTGCGACATCCACGGTGACCGTATCGTCGTCCTGCGTCAGGTCGACCACCTCGTGTCCGCGCCGGATCTGTGCGCCGAGTTCCACCGCACGCTCTTCGAGGACCTTGGTGATGTGGTGTTGCGGGACGGGCAGACCGTAGATCGGGCTCTCGTCGAGCAGGCTCAGGTCCAGGGCCATCGCGGCGAACATGAAGTAGGTGGAATTCGGTTGCGGCGGTTCCGTACTGCCGCTCAGCTGCCCGTAGAGGCCCCGCCGGTCGACCAGTTGCACGACCTGGCCGAGTAACCCATTGGCTTTCGGTTCCTCATTCGGTGCGGCCTGCCGTTCCAGCACAACGGCACGAACTCCGGCCAGGCTCAGCTCGCACGCCAGCATCAGCCCGTTCGGGCCACCTCCGCTGATCACAACATCGACGGTCATCTGCGTCTTCCTTCTGTCGTCCGCAGGGTGGTCCGCCGCGGTAATACCGCCGAGGCCACTCGAGAGGACGTTAGACTAGAAGATTAACTTGCGTGCACGCAAATTTGCGTGCACGCAGAATACGCGTCGGCACGGTCCGTGGGTCGGTCGACGCTTCCTTGTAGAGCTACTCGCGCGGCCTCAACCTGGAGTTCGGGAGCGGTGGAGCCGGGAGTGGTGGGGGCTGGTCGGGTGGGTAGTCGCCGAACAGGGCGGGTTTGCCGGCGTCTGCCGGGTCGGCGGGCTCGAAGCCGAGTTCGGCCTGGTAGCGGCGTCGGTATTCGACGATCTCGTCGTGATCGCGGCCGACGAAGTTCCACCACATCACGATTCGTTCCCGCAGTGGGATACCGCCCAGCAGGATGATGCGGGTTTCGGTGTCGCCTGCGGTGATGATCACCGTATCGGATCCGGGTGGGATGTAGGCGAGGGATCGGTGCGCTACGGCGGTCGAATTCACTGTGACGCCGCCATTTTCGGCGAGGACGGCGTGTTCGAAGTCGGTCCGCACGGTGAGTTCGGCGGTGGCGCCGGGCGCGAGAGTCAGTTCGGCACCGAGCAGGTCGGGGGTTCGTGTATCGACCGGGGAGACCGATCCGAGGAGTTCGCCGAGGAACACACGTGCGGTGACGCCGGGGATCGTCACCGGTTCGGGCACATAGTGCGCGAAAGCGTTGTCGCTGAAGCGTGTCTCGTCGGGCAGCGCGTACCAGAGCTGCACGCCGTGCAGGGTGCTGGTGTCGAGGTCGCTGATCTCCTGATGAGTGATGCCGCGGCCCGCGATCATCAGGTTCAGCTCCCCCGGAACGACCGAGGCCGCGTTGCCGCCGGAGTCCAGATGATCGATGCGGCCGGAGAACAGCCAGGATACGGTCGCGAGCCCGGTGTGCGGATGCCGCGGCACCTGCATGCCGCCGGTCAGTGAGATGTCGTCCGGACCGTAGTGATCCAGGAAGCACCACGCGCCCACCAGTGACCGCCGGCGTTGCGGCAGGGTCCGGTAGACGGTCATCGTCCGCACGCCACCGAGGGGCACGGGGCGCGACTCCAGGACCTCCGTGGCCGTGCACGGCTGCCCGGGATCGAGAACCTTCAGATCGGGATGCGGGTCGAGGTCGGTCATCGAATGATCCTTCCTTCGTTGTCGCGAGGGCGCACCGTGTGCCGGCTGAGGATCGAGATCCGGTTGAACGCGTTGATGGTGACCGCCACCCACTCGGCCGCGACGAATGCGTCGTCGCCGAGCACCGATCGGGCACCCACCAGATCGGCATCGGATTCGTCGGTGGTCGGGAGCATGGTGGCGGCTTCGGCCACCGCGAGCACCGCCCGCTCCCGTTCGTCGAACAAGCCGGTCTCACGCCAGGCCGGCAGCAAGTCCAGCTTCTGCTGCGTGATCCCGGCACGTCTCGCCGAGCGCGAGTGCAGATCCACACAGAACGCGCACGCGTTGAGTTGCGAGGCACGCAACTTGACGAACTCGGATTCCTGGACCGACAACCCGCGCAGCAACGCCGCCCGACGGATCGCCGCCGCGAACTCTTCCGCCGCCTGCCACGCCTCGGGAATCACCTTGTCCAACGCCGGACGCATCTATGCCTCGTTTCGGACCGCGCGCTGAACGAGGTCGATATCGGCCGGCACCGGTCGGCGAAACACACCACCGTCGGCGGCGAATTCCTCGCCGTGCGTCTGCAGATGGCGAGCGAACAGCGGGCACACCGGCACCACGGTGAGTTTCTCGCGAATGCAGTCGGCGAGCGCCTCGCGCACCAGCAACCCGGCCAGCCCACGTCCACCGAACTCCTGAGCTACCTCGGTGTGGAAGAAGATCCGCTCCGCCGCTGCGGGCCGATCGACGAAATCGGCCCGGCCGGCCTGCGCCCCCTCGGCGAGACTCACAGTATAGGAGCTGACCGGATCGGCGATATGACGCTCGACGGTCACGGACGCACCGGTGTTGTCGATCAACCCCTCAGCCATCTGAGTGTCCTTTCACGAGTGGATACCCCGGTCGGCGGTACCGGCAGAAGCGATTCCCACACCAGGGAAGTTGTACCTGGATAATTATGATCTGCGGGTGGGCGATTTCGATTTAGGGAACGGCAGAAGCCTGCCACTCTTTCTCGACCCGGACTCCTTCGACCCGGCGGTCGCCGGGGTTGTCATGACCTACGACGACCTGAACAGCCTGTCGAGCAATATGAAGAACACCGGTATCGACTACTCCGATCTCGGTGACAGCACCGTTGTATCGGCGTGCACGGACTTCCACCGCGCTTGGGTGGCCGAGACCGAGCTCACCGCCAAAGCGGTCGGAATCATCGTGGAGTTACTGCCACGGGTCAAGCGCGCATATCAGGAAGTCGACCAGGACAGCGGCGGGAGCATCGACAGTAGTATCGCCGAGATGCCCGCACAGGTTCCTCCGATCGCCGGACCTTCGGACCTGTCCCCTAGGCCATGACCGGTGACCGTCGTGTCGACGCGACGCTGCGCACCCTGGATGTCGCGTCGGCATTGACCGCCGCGATGTCGAGTTCCCCCGGTACTCGGGCTGTTTCGCTCGCCGAAGCGGCGGTGGCCGGCGCACTGCAACTGGAGGATCTTCGGGTGGGCCCGAATCCGGTCGATTTCCTCGCGGCCTGCGTGCGCGCCATGGGGCTGCCCGATGCGCGGTTACTACCCGAACCACTGGTAGGCGCGCACTCCACAGCGATCGTCCACACCTGGATGACCGCGGCGTGCCCCTCCCCGGAGCCCGATGTCGCGCGCGACGAGGCGTTCGCACGATGGTTGGAGACGGTGGCCTCCGTGTTGCGGTCGCGGCGCACGCTCGTCCGCAGGGCCCGGACACCGTGGAGCCACGCATGATCAGCAAGACCTGGCAACGCGTCGGCGCCGGACTGCTCGGCGGAGCCATCTCGCTGGCCCCCGTTCCCGGCGCGGCGCTCGTCGGTGGCGCGGTCAGCGGCGCTCTCACCGGGTTGATCGATGGTCAGACCGGAACGGGCCTTCTGGTCGACGCCGGGGTGGGGGCTGTCACGGGAGGCCTGTTCGCGAAGGCGGCCGGCGGACTGGCCGGCTCACTGAAAGGGCTGGCGGGCAAGCTACCGGTCGTCGGCAAAGGCATCGCGCCACTCGCCGCCCGACTTCCCGCAGGTGTCGGCACGACGGTGAGCAAGCTGGTCCAGGCGGGCGGGGTCGGTTTGTCGGCCACGGGCTACGCGTTTGCCTACGACGGCTTTTCCGGGATCCCATCGGAACTCGCGCTGGCCGGGAGCAGCGAGCGGCTGAAGGCGCTGGAGCTGGCGTTGATATCGATGCAGTGGGGCCTGAACCGGGATCATCTGCGAAAGGCGATCGACATCGCGCTCGAGGTTCCGGCGTTACCCGGATCGACGAAAGCCGTCGACATTCAGGCCAAGACCTTCGCCGCGTCGGCCTCGGTGTACGAACGCGCGCACGACGATCTCGAGAAGGTGGCAAAAGACAAGCTTCCGCACTCCTGGCGTGGTCATGCCGGTGAGACAGCGGCGGAGGCAGTCTCGACATTCGGCGGCGCCGCCCGGCACGCGCACGGCGCGTTCACCACGGCCGGCAAGGCACTGAGCACCTGGTCGAACGCCCTGGCCAAGACACAACGGCAAGACAACACCGCGATGGCCGGACTCACCGAGGCGCGTACTCGACTCGGCCAGGAGACCGACGACAAGGTTCGCGAGCACGCCATCGACGGCTGCCGGGCCCGGATTGCTGCGACCAAGTCCTATGAGACGGCGGCAACAACGTGCGCGTCATTGCTCGATGCGGCCGCCCAGAGAGCACGGGCCCGCATGGTCGAAGCACCCGGCATCAGCCCGGTCGATGCCGCAACCCTCGCCTACACAGGTCAAGCCGGCGCAGCATCCAACCCCTCCGACGATATCCTCACTCCGACAGCTCTGGCCCGCGCATCGCAGCGGCTCTCGGCAATGTCATCCGACGATCGGTCCAGGTTCGAAAAGCTGGTGAGCGACGCCGAATCGCCGCAGGAAGCGGCCTACCTCTGGGAGGCGTTGGCGGCGGGATACTCATTGTCCGACATCACCGCGTTCGACAAACAGATCCACGACCACGGGAACAATCGCTACTGGCTCTGGAAACACCTCCATGTCGACGACGTCGCCGACAACCGCAGGGTGCGCGACGGAAGGCACGGTCTCGGCTACACTCCCGATCAGGTGGCCGAGGCCGTCACTTACACCCAGGACAGGGAGAACTGCACGTCGGCGTCCACGGTCGTCGCTCGGCTGGACGCCGATCCCGTGCTGATGCTCGGTGTCACCACAGGCACCGGGCCGGCGGCGGTGAGCGGCGCGAAAGCAGGCGACGACAGCCCGAAAGCGTTCCGGGATCGACTGGTTCGGGTATTCAACGACAACTTCGACCCCGACCTCACCCCACACCCGCGGGGCAACCAGAAGATGGTGAACGACCTCCTGAACCCCGTCACCGGCAGCAACTACCACATGTCCAAGCTGTCCAGCGAAGAGACGCGGGCGGCGGCCCTGCCGCAGATCGAGGCCGCGGTGGCAGCGGGCAAACCCGTCCCGATCGGACTCGAACCGAAGGGAAGCGGTGACGGTCATCAGGTGGTCGTGGTCGCTACCCGACCGGGCGAACTGCAAATCTACAACCCCTGGGGTTTCACCCAATGGGTGACCACCGAGCAGTTCGTCAAATCCGAGATGCCCGATATCCCGCGCCCGAAGGACGTCATCCTCCCCGATTGAGAATCACGGTCGTCCCACGCGGAACGATCTACTCCCCCCTTGTCGTTCGTGGCATGGCCAGTGTCAGCGTGCCCAGGGCGAAGGAGACTGCTGCCAGCGCGAGCATCATCGTGATGGCGCCGCTGAGGGTGTGAGAGCGGAAGAACAGGGTGGTGAGGACCGCCAAACCCAGGGCGTTGCCGATCTGCTCGATGGTCGGGACGACGCCCGAGGTTTCCGACATGTGGTCGGCGCTCAGGCCGGACAGCATGATCGGCTGGATCTGGACTGCGAAGATGCCGACCCCGAACCCTGCCGCGAAGACCGGAGGGCCGGCGAGGAGGGCGTTCACCTCGCCCGAGGTCAGGTAGAGATAGATCCCGCCTGCGGCCATGCAGCCGCCGTAGAGGGTGATGCCGGCGGCCAGTACCAGAGTTCCCCACCGGCGCACCAGAAAGAGGGAGCCGATCGCTCCGGCGCCGGCGCCCAGGGCGAACAGGGTCATCACCACGGCGGTGTGCCACGGGGTGTAGCCGAGTACGTCCTGCATGGTGATCGATGCGGCGAACACGAATGCGGTGAACAGGCCGAAGAAGACGCAAATCAGGATCGAGCCGATACGGAAACCTTTGTCGGAGAACAGGGCCGAGCGCATCAAAGGGTCGGCGCCGCGCTTCTCACGGCGGATCTGATGGACGACGAACACTGCCGCCACCGCTACTCCGGCAAGTCCGAGGGTGGCGGAGCGGACCTGCCAACCGTGTTGCTGGACCAGCGCGAGGGCGTAGACGATCAGGAGCAGCCCGACTCCCGACAATGCCGCGCCGCCGAGGTCGAGGCGGTCCGGAGACGGTGGGCGGCCCATCCGCAGGTAACGCCACGCCAACGCGAAGGCGACCACCCCGATCGGCAGGTTGATCAGGAAGACCGAACGCCAGCCCCAGCCGCCGAGGTCGAGGGTCAACAACGCCCCGCCGACGATCGGACCGAGCATGCCCGCAAACCCGGCGACGCCGCCGTACATGGCGAAAACCAAGGAGTGGCGTTCACGAGGAAAGCTCGCGATGAGAATCGCGATGGTTTGCGCCGCCATTCCCGCGCCGGCGCCCCCTTGAACGATGCGCGCGATCACCAGTTCCGTAGCGCCGGTGGATAATCCGCACCATACCGAGGCTGCTGTGAAGACCACCACCGATGCCAGGAACATGATCCGCCGCCCGGCCATCGAGCCGAGGCGGGCAGCGGTGAGCAGGGCGCAGGCGAAGGCCAGCGAGTACCCCGAGATCACCATCAGCTCGGCGGACCTCGAGGCCGCCAGGTCCGCGGTCAGTTTCGGCAGCGCGGTGTTGACGATCGTCACGTCGATCATCTGCATGAACACCGCAATCAGGCAGCCGGCGAAGGCGAGCCAGGCAGCCAGTTCGGTGCGGGCACCACCTGCTGCCCGCTCACCGTCCCGGGCCCGATCGCCGACAGCCGTATCGCGCCCCGTCACCCGGCCAGCTCCAGCACACCACGCGCCGCGGACAACGACAGCTCGGTCGGGAAGCTCATTCGCACCAGCCGGTGCGGCGCCGCCAGCTCGAAGTGCAAGACGAACGGCGGCAGCAACCCACCGATTATCTTGTCCAGCAGCGTATTCACCTGACCGAAGCCCGGCCGCAACCGGACCTGCCGGCATTCGATGTCGCCGGCACCGACCGTCACGGTCGTGGTCTTCTCGGCGCGCGCGATCAGTGGCCAGTGCACCGAGAACGCGAGCCAGGTGTCGATCGTCTGCGCGGCCCCCTCCGTGAAATCCAGTCCGCGCAGCAGGGTCAGTCCTCCGACGATGGGCATGATGGCGGGCGGGAACGGTGCGGGTGCACCGCCGAGCGGGAGGTGTACGGTGTCGACGAAATGCGCCTCTTCGCGCGACACCACCACACCACGTGAGCGGGTCTCGGCCCGGTAGTCCTCCGCGCGCAGGAATCCGTCGATCCGGCCGAAGCGCTGGTCGATGGTGAGTTGCACCTCGTCGTCGCCGCTGGATGCCTCGAGCAGTGCCCGGTAGCCGCCGTCCTCGTGGGTGAGGACGGAGGATATCTCGAATCCCGAACTCCGGCCGTCGGTGGTGACCGTGTACCGGCACTTCTCGCCGTCGGGAATATCCGGGTCCCGGAAGCGAACCTCACCTGAATCCACCGAATCCACCGAATCCTCTGACACCACGAAACCTCCTGATCTTCAGTTCGATTCGGCGCCGCGGCCGATGATGGTCGCGAATACCGAGCTCATCGCCGCGAGGTAGCGCTCCACCGACTCGTGGGCGACCGCGGTGTCCGGATAGATGACGCTCAGTGTCGTCCCGGTGGGGAATCGGTTCACCCAGATCAGCGCCTCCTCGGAGGCGGCGCGGTTGGCGTATACACCCGCGGTGACCTCGTCGAAGAATTCGTTGCCGAGGAAGTCGCGGGCGTCGATGAACGAGATCATCGGTGTCACCCAGCCGGGTTCGGCCTTGATCTCGGAATCGGGCGGCAGCAGTTCGAGTACCCGGTGGAACGAGGTGGGGGCCAGGCGGAGCCCGTTCTCGTAGGCATGTTGCGCCAGTTTCAGAATGCGGGCGACGGGAGTGGCCGGACCGAGCGGGAAGGCCACCGGTACCAGCGTCACGTACCAGCCGACCGAATTACCTTCCGCCGCAGAGGTCCTGGTACTCACCGGGGTCATGCCGAAGTAGTAGTCGGTATCGGTGAGCGCACGTTCGGCCAGCGCCGCGGCCGCGAATACTCCGCCGACGAATTCGGCGTCCGCGGCGCGGCAGATCTCCTCGAAGGCCGATGCCTGGTCCTCGTCCAGCAGCTGCACCGTGCGGTGGGCGCTGCGGTGGTAGCCGTCGGAGCGCTTGCCGAGGTCCAGGGGGAACGACGGCAACCGGTTGTCGTTGCCGCGCAACAGCTGCAGCCACTTCTGCACGCCGGGTGAGGACAGCGTGTGTGTATCGCTGTAGGCGCGTTCGGTCACGCAGTAGTCGAGGTAGCTCGCGGTCGGTGGGAGGGGTTCGGCCTCGCCGCCGAGTTCGGCGAGATACAGCTGCGCGAAATCCGAGGCCGACAGGTACTGCCCCAAACCGTCGGTGTGCAGGTGGTCGACGGCGAGATAGACCGTGGTCGCGTCGCCGTGTTCGATGGCACCGAAGGTGAAGCAATCCCAGTGGAACGGGTCGGGAGTGGTCTTCTCGACGTGCCGGCGGATCCCGGCCGGATCGTCGATCCAGCCGTAATCCACCGGGACGAAGTCGATCACCTCCTCGGGCACCAGATGCCGGCGCACCGCACCGCCGGCGTCGATGTCGAACCAGGTCCGAAAGGTGTCGTGGCGCAACAGAAAGGTGTTGATGATGCGTGTCATCACCTCCCGGTCCAGATCGCCGGTGGGGATCTGTGCGGTGGCCAGGCACAGGCCGGAGAACCGGAAGTCGGCGGCGGCATGCCGATCCGCCTGGCGCAGATACTGTTCCTGTTGCAGGGACGGGGGCGCCGGGTGCACCGGCGCGGTCCGGGCCCGCGCCACCGACTCCGGTGACGCGACCCAGGTGAGCATCCGGCCCGGTGGCGGTGCCCATTCATCGATGAGTCCGAAGTCGACCATGGTTATCAGCTGACCCCCGCCATCTCCGCGACCGCACCGGCCTGCGAACCGTGCGGGCCGTCCGCCGCCGGCACAGCGCCGTTCTCGGAGGGCTCCGCCGCCGCGGACAGTGCCGCCGGGTCCGGCTGCGAACCCGGTTCGTGCGCCAGGATCAGCTCGGCCACCTTCGGGCCCGCCTGTTCCAGGCTGAAGGAGCGGCCCATCTGCAACGACATCAGGTCGATACCCAGCGACTTGGTCACCCGGGCCCCGAGTTCGACCGCCATCAGCGAATCCAGCCCCAGTTCGGGCACCGGGACGGTCATATCGATGGTTTCGACGTCCACCCCCATCACCACCGCTAGTTCCCCGGCCATCAGCCGCGCGATATGCGGTCCACGCTTGGTTTCCTCCAACGCGGCCAGTTCCTCGCGCAGTTGCGCCAGCTCCGAGGTGTCCTTGGCGGAGGCGCGGGCCAGTGCGGCGGTGCGACCGGTGCGGGCCAGCTGCGGGAAGGTGCCGGTGAGTTTGCCCCAATCGGTCGGAATGACAGCCACCCGGGAGGCACCCAGGCGCAGGGCCTGTTCCAGGTAGGCGGTGGCGTCGCCCATATCGATCGGCCCGAATCCGACCAGGTCGAGGTATTTCTCGGAGGTCTCGTTCGCGGCCATCCCACCGGCACCGGACAGGTGACCCCAGCCGACGCACAATGCCCGCTCCCCCGCCCGGGCCCAGCGCAGGGCCAGCGATTCGACCGCGATATTGGCCGCACAGTAGCTGTACTGCCCATAGATGCCGTACATGGATCCACCGGACGAGCAGAGCACGAACATGTCGAGGGTGATGCCGGCGTCGGCGACGGCCCGGTGCACGATCTGCGCGCCCAGCACCTTGGGGCGGTAGACCTGTTCGAGCTGACCGAGTTCCATCTTGGCGAGGTTGTTGTCGGCGACCGCACCCGCGGCATGGAATACCCCGCGTAGTGGCTGTTCGGCGCTGTGGGACCTGGCGATCACCCCGGCCACCGCCGCCGGGTCGGTGACATCGACCAGTTCCTCGACGATCTCGACGCCGATGGCCCGCCACGCCTCGAGCTGGCGGCATGCCTCCTCGGTGGTCGCGCCGCGGCGGCCCAGCAACACCAACCGGCGGGCACCGCGCAGAGTCAGCCAGCGGCCGATCGCCAGGCCGAAGCCACCGAAACCGCCGGTGATCAGATACGTTGCCGTATCACTGATCTCGACATCGGGAAGGCCGGGACGCACCGGCGGCTCCGGCGCGTCGATACGCAGCGCGATGCGCGCGGGCCGCGAGGACCGCAAGGTTTCCTCGAATGCCTTGCCGACCTCTGCGGTGTCGAACAGGTGGTACGGCAGCGGACGATAGGTGCCCTCGGTGACCTTCTCGAAGACCCGCTGCAGCAGGGCGGCCAGTCGTTGCGGCTTCACCTTGACCAGGCGGTCCAGGTCCATCGAGAAATACGACAGATTCTTGTCGAAGTTCGACAGCTCCAGCAGGCCACCGGTATAGATATCGGCCTTGCCGACCTCCACGATGCGACCGAATTCAGCTGCGGCATGGAAGTTCTGACGCAGGATCTCGCCGGGTGCGCTGCTGACGATCACATCCGCACCGGCCCCGCCGGTGATCGCGGCGACCTCGTCGACGAAGTTCAGCGACCGCGAATTCACCGCGTAGTCGGCGCCCATCGCCAGCACGTGCTCACGCCGCTCCGGGGTACTGGCGGTGCCGATGATGGTGGCGCCCCGGGCCTTGGCGACCTGAATCGCCGCGGTGCCGACACCACCGGCCGCGCCATGCACCAGCACCGTCTCCCCCGGCTCCAGCCGGGCCAGATCCAGTAGTGCGTATTCGGCGGTGCCGAAGGCGATGATGCTGGTGCAGTGGCCCGGATCGGTGCCCTCCGGCAGTACGACCGCGAGCTGCCGGTCCACCACCGCGAAACGGCGCATCATCCCCTTGGCTGCCACACCAACCAGGTCACCGGGTGCGACACCCGTCACCTCGGCGCCGACGCGCACCACGGTACCGACGCCCTCCATTCCGGGCACGGTGCCGAAATAGGTCGGGGCGAGTTCGCGTTCGCCGAGCAGGCCGATGACCTTCAGTGGATCCTTGTAGTTCAACCCGATGACCTGCATGCGGATCTCGATCTCGCCGGGCCCCGGCTCCGGGCGCGCGCACTGCCGCCACGCGAGCGCCGACAGCATGCGGGTGCGGGGCATATCGAGTTCGAAGTTCGCCTCCGGGTCGGTCAGCGGCTCCGAGGTTTCCAACGCTTCGAGACGCTCGGGCAGCGGCTTGGTGATCACCGTGGCCCAGCGCTTGCCGTCCCGCAGCAGCACCTCGTCGCAGTTGTCGTGCGAGAAGGCGCCCGGTATCGCCAGTTCGGCCACCAGATCGGCGATGGGGGTGGCGGGTTCGGTGTCGACGAGCCGCCAGCGCAGGGCGGTCTGTTCGTTGAGCAGTACCCGGCGCGCGCCGGCCAGCGCCGCCTGGCCGGTGTCGGGGGCGGCGAGACTGTCGGGCAGGGTGAACGCGGATTCGGTGACCAGGGTGCAGTGGGCCAGTCCGTCGCCGAAAACCGTTTGGGGCGTGCTGTTCTCACTCGGCGGTTCGATGAACTCGGCGATCGCCACGGCGATCCGTTTCACCGTCCACAACTCGTCGACATCGTCGCCGAGCGCACCGGCCACCACGCAGACGTGCAGCCGCTCGGTGGGTTCCGCGCGGGCTGCGCGCAGCTGTTCCACCAGTTCGGACTCCAGTTCCGGTCCGGTGGATTCGACCGCGTACAACCGGGACCCGGGCATCGCGGTGACCAGTTCGGCGGCGCGGCCGGTCTCGCCGAGACGAACCACGAGTGTGCTGACCGAACCGGCGTCGGCAAAGGCGGCCGGATCGATCGGATCGCGTTCCTCGATGGTCTCGGTGTAATAGAAATCGGCCATCCGGTGCAGCGGGTCGTCACCGGGCCGCAGGGCACCGATCTGCAGGCCGGACAGGCGGGCGACCAGCTTGTGCTCGGCGTCGAGCAGGTCGACGTCGGCCCGCAGCCGCGCCTGTGGGTCGCGACGGGCCACCACCGTCACCGTGTCGGGAAGTTCCGCGAGCAGACGCACCGCGGACACCCCGACCGGCACCATCACCCCCTCGTCGATGCGTTCGTCGGCGAACAGCATCGCAGCACACTGCATGGCCGCATCCACGACGGCCGGATGCGCGAGATGACCGGACTCGGCGGCGATCTCACCGTCGACACTCGCCACCACCACATCGCGGCCCACCCGCACCGAGGTGACCCGCCGGAACGCGGGCCCGTACTGCAGTCCGGCCGCGGCGAGACCGGAGTAGAACATGGCCGGGTCGACGTCGATGCCGACCTCGATCTCCGGCACCTGCACCGTGGTCTGTTCATGACTGCCGGTGAGGGTGCGCCCGGAGGCGTGCACCGTCCACGCGGTGCCGGTCGCGCTACGGGACCGGATCAGGAAACGGCCACTGGCCTCCTCGATACTCAACGCGACGAGGGGAACGTCCGGGGCACCCATGATCAGCGGGGCGACGAACCGCACCCCTTCCAGCGCCACCTGATCCGAACCGAGGCGCGAGCGGGTGGCGCTCAGGGCGGCATCCAGATATGCGGCACCGGGCATGATCTTGATGCCGTTGACCACGTGATCGGCCAGCCACGGCAGCAGTTCCGTACCGACCTGCAACAGCCATTCCGGACGGCCCTCCACATCGGGGTCGCCGAGCATGGCGTAGCCGCCGGGCGTGCCGAGGCGGGCCTGTTCGAACAGCGGGAGCGCCGAATGCAGGTGGGTGCGTTGCCACGGGTAACGCGGCAGCGGCAGATGCGCAGTGGCGGGACGATCCGGCGGGAACAGCAGGTCGCGGTCGAGTACGCCCGCCGCATGCAGGCCGATCAGGGTGCGGCGGATGCTGTCGGTATCGGGTTGTTCCCGGTCCAAGGTCGGCACCGTGGTGCCGTGGGCATCCGCGCCGAGCAGCGCTTCACGGATATTGCCCGACAGCACCGGATGCGGCCCCACCTCGAGGAAGATCCGGCTGCCCTCGCCGATCAGTGCGGTGATCGCATCGAGGAACCGCACCGGCCGCCGCACATTCGACCACCAGTAGGAGGCGTCCCAGTCGGCCTCCGAGACCCGCATGCCGGTGACGGTCGAATACAGCGGAACCGTCGGCGTGCGCGGCGTGAGATCGGCCAGTACCGACCGCAGTTCGGCTTCGATCGGTGCCATCAGGCGGCTGTGATACGGCACCTCCACCCGCAGCCGGCGGGCGAAAACACCGTCTTCGGTGAGCTTTTCGGCCAGCTCGTCCAGGCGCTCCACATCACCGGACAGGGTGACGGCGCTGGGACTGTTGACCGCGGCGACATCGATGCCCGGGTCGTCGCCGATCAGTTCCAGGGCTTTGTCCTTGGGCAGGCCCACCGCGAGCATGCCGCCCGTTCCCGCGGTGGTGGCCTGCAGGCGGGCGCGATGGTAGGCGACCGTGACGGCGTCGTGCAGTGACAGCATTCCGCTCACGTACGCAGCCGATACCTCACCCACACTGTGTCCGACGATGGCGGCCGGGACGATCCCGTACTGTTCCAGTTCCCGCACCAGTCCGACCTGGACGAGGAAGTTCGCCGGCTGCGCGACCTCGGTGCTGGTGACCCGGGATTCGCCCTCCGGTTTACGCAGCTCCTCGACGATCGACCAGCCGGACAGGGCGCGGAACTCGGCGTCGATGCGGGCGGCGGTCTCGGCGAAGACCCCACCGGCGTCGAGTAGTTCGCGGCCCATGCGCCAGTGTTGCGGGCCCATTCCGGAGAACACGAAGACCGGTTCGGTGGCTCGCGACACGATGGTGCGCGACGCGTCGCGGCCCTCACCCGAGGCATAGGTGCGCAGATCGCGCACCAGCTCTTCGGGGTCGTCGCCGATCAGCACACCCGTGCGGAAGCCGTGGTGCGCCATCCGGGTCCAAGCCGCCTCGGCCAGGTGATTCGGATCGGCGCCGGTGGTGATCAGGTCCGCGAACCGGCCGGCCAGGGCACGGGCTGCGGCAGTGCTACGCGCCGAAATCGGCAGGATGCCGAGATGCCTGCTCGGGGCGGATGCGGGGTGCACCGGCACGCCGGTGTATTCCTGCAGGATGGCGTGGGCGTTGGTGCCGCCGTAGCCGAATCCGTTGACCGCCACCGACATCGGTCCCGACGCGGCGGGCAGCGGTTGCGCTTCGGTTTGAACGTAGAGGCCCAGCTCCTCGAACGGGATGTCGGGGTTCTGTTTCTCCAGCCAGCCCTGCGGTGGCAGAGTGCGATGCTTGATCGCCATCGCCGCCTTGATCACGCTGGCGATACCGGCGGCGGCTTCGGTGTGGCCGATGGTGGCCTTCACCGACCCGACACCGACCGGATCGGTGCGACCGGCCGGCGCACCGAAAACCTTGCCGAGCGCGCGCAATTCGACCGGGTCACCGACCAGGGTGCCGGTGCCGTGCGCCTCCAGGTAGGTGATCGACTCCGGCGCCAGGCCCGAGCGTGCACAGACCGTGCGCGCCAGCGACTCCTGCGAATCGACATTGGGCACCGTGATGGCGGTGGTGCGCCCGTCCTGATTCGAGCCGGTGGCCTTGACCACGGCGTAGATCCGGTCACCGTCGCGCACCGCGTCGTCGAGTTTCTTCAACGCGACCATGCCGGCGCCCTCGCCGCGGCCGTACCCGTCGGCGGAGGCGTCGAAGGATTTGCAGCGGCCGTCGGTGGCCAGGAAGCCGCCCTTGCACATCAGCACGAAGGTTTCCGGCTGCAGCATCACGTTCACGCCGCCCGCCAGCGCCACCGTGCAATCGCCGTTCTGCACCGCCTGGCAGGCCAGATGGAAGGCCACCAGCGACGACGAACAGGCGGTGTCGACGGTGATCGCAGGCCCGACGAGGTTGAGCGCATACGCGATCCGGTTCGACAGCATGGTGTAGGAGGCACTGGCCGGGGTGTGCATATCGGTGTGGAACAGGGCCGGGCCCACCACACCGATCACCGACTGGTCGACCACGAATCCGCCGACGTACACCCCGACCGAACCGCCGGCCGCACTCCCGGCCATACCGGCGTCGTCGAGGGCCTCCCAGGTCACCTCGAGCATGAGGCGCTGCTGCGGATCCAGCACCGTCGCCTCGCGCGGGGAGATACCGAAGAAGTCGGGATCGAACTGCCAGGGATCGGCGGTCATGAACGCGCCGCGTTTGGTGTAGCTGCGGCCCGGGGTGCGAGGTTCGGGATCGTAGTAGCGGCGGTAGTCCCACCGGTCGGCCGGCATGTCGACCACGCCGTCTCGTTTGTCGATCACGAAGTCCCAGAAACTGTCCGGTGAATCGATGCCACCGGCGAATCGACAACCGATACCCACAATTGCAATATCCGACACGAATGTCCTCCGGTTTTGCGTACAACGGCCCCGGACCGGGTCGGTGGCCGTGTCCTCGGTGCGGTCGCGTGAATCGACCGATGGCCGACACGGTATTGATCGTGGACATCGCATGAGCGGATTCTTCGGACTTCTGTGGAGGGCGACCAAAAGCGAAACCTCGGATTGTGAAGCTGCCCAGCGCATTACGAGTACGCGTCGCGCGGTGTCCGGTTCCGACATCTCACAACAGCGGGACTGCGAATTTATGATCGTCCTTCAATTTCGGGCACCGGGCCCCGTCGCCGCCGTCACGGTCATATATTTCCCGGTCGAGTATTTCGAGGTTCGGAGTTGGGAGGCACCATTTTCGCGCTGTCGGGCCGATGGGCCGATGTAGTGCTGCGCGGCCGATTCGTGGTCATCGGCGTCATGGTGGCCGGCCTGCTCGCTCTCGGCGGGTACGGGCTGGGACTGGGTGAGCAGCTGAGTTCGTCCGGCTGGGACGATCCGTCCTCGCAGTCGGTGCGCGCCGCGCAGGTTCGGCAGCAAGTCTTCGGCCGCGATCACAGCGCCGATGTGTTGCTGCTCTATCACGCTCCGCCCGGTACGAGTCTCGATGATCCGGACTTCGCCGATCCGATCGTGGCCGCGCTCGACACGCTGCCGCAGCGTTTTCCCGGGCACATCGACCGGGTCAACGGCGCCTACTGGCCGACGACGACGGGCATGGCGCTACCGGAACTGTTCGGCTCCGACGACGGCCGGCATGCCTTCGCGTCGATCGCGATCCACGGTGCCGATGCCACCGAGCAGGCGCGTAACTATCGCGCCGTGGCCGAGGCCGACGGATTCGATGTTCCCGGTGTGGATATGGAGATCGCGGGCGGCCAGGCCGTCGCGGGGGCCCTGAACGACACCATGGTCCATGATCAGCAGCGGATGGAGCTGTTCGCGATCCCCGCGGTGGCGGTGCTGTTGTTCTTCCTGTTCGGGGGTGCGGTGGCGGCCTCGCTGCCGCTGCTCGTGGGCGGGCTCACCGTGGGCGGTGCCTGGGGCATCATTCGCCTGCTCACCACCGTCACCGAGGTGAATTCCTTCGTCTCCCCGGTGGTTTCGATGATCGGCCTCGGCCTCGCGATCGATTACGGGTTGTTCGTACTGGGCCGTTTCCGCGACGAGCTCGCCGCCGGACGCGAGGTGCACGATGCGGTGCGGCATGCGCTGGGCAGCGCGGGTCGTACCGTCGCGTTCTCCGCCACGATCGTCGTCGTCGCGGCGGCCGTGATACTCGTTTTCCCGCAGGGCTTTCTGCGCTCGTTCGCCTACGGTGCGGTCATCACCGTGTCGTTGGCCGCGTTCACCTCGGTCACCCTGCTGCCGGCCGTCCTGGCGGTGCTCGGACCTCGGGTGGACAGCTTCGGGGTGCGCTGGTTTCGCCGGACCAGTCCGCCGGATCGGGTGCCGGACACCGTCTGGGGTCGAGTCGCGGCCCGCGTCGTGCGCCGGCCGCTGGTGGTGACCGTGACCGTCGGCATCGGACTGCTGGTGCTGGTCGCGCCGATCCGCGGACTCGCCTTCGGCGGGATCAACGAGCGTTTCCTGCCGGCGGAGCATCCGGCGCGGCTGGCGCAGCATCATTTCGACGAGATCTTCCCGCTACGGCAGATCGATCCGATCGACCTGGTACTGATCACCTACGACTCGAGCAGCAGAGGTTCGGTGCTGGCCGAGGCTTCCCGGACTCCGGGGCTGGCCGCACCGTTCGCGCAGTGGATGCAACGCCCGGCGCAGTCCAGTGTGTTCACCACACAGACCGTGCTCGCGCCCGGCGCCGACCGCAATGCCACCATCGAACACTTGCGTTCGATGCCACTGCCGCCGGGCAGCACCCTGCTGGTCGGTGGTCAGCCGGCCGTCGAGAAGGACAGCATCGACGCTCTGGTGCACCGCATGCCGCTGGTGATCGCTCTGGTCTTCCTGGCCACCGGTCTGCTGATGGCGATCAGCTTCCGGTCCCTGATCCTGCCGCTGCAGGCCGCGGCGCTGAATCTGCTCGGACTGGGCGCGACGATCGGGATTCTCACCTGGATCTTCATCGACGGGCACGGCGCCGCACTGCTCGGCTTCACCCCGCAGCCCATCATGGCGCTGGTCCTGGTGGTGATCGTGTCGGTGATCTACGGGTTGTCCACCGATTACGAGATATTTCTGCTGTCCCGCATGGTGGAGGCGCGCGCGGCGGGCGCCTCCACCACCGAAGCGATCCGGTCCGGTGTCGCGCACACCGGCCGCATCATCACCGCCGCCGCGCTGATCCTGCTGGTCGTCACCGGCGCCTTCGCGCTGTCGGATCTGGTGATGATGCAGTACATCGCCGTCGGCATGGTCGCGGCACTGCTGATCGACGCCACGATCGTGCGGGTACTACTGGTGCCCGCGACCATGCAGTTACTCGGTGACGCGTGCTGGTGGTTCCCGGGCCGAGCTAAGCGGTCGGAGAGGCCGGCACGTGCGCCAACTCGTCCAGCAACGGCAGGGCCCCCGGATACCGCTGAGCACTCAGCCGGCGGATCGCTCGCAGATTGCCGGCCAGGACCGCCCGCAGCACCGCCAGATAGTCCTGCACGGGCGGTATCGGCCACGTCGCCGCCACGTTCGCGGTAGCCGTCTCGAACGCGCGCACCGATTCCCGGTAGGCGGGGACGGCGGCATCGATGCCGGCCTGCAGGCTACCGAGGTCACGCGCGTAGTGCAGCACGCTGTTGAGGGCTACCGGGTCGTCCGGATCCGGCTCGGACTCCTTGAGATAGGAGGCGATGTCGTTGCCGCGCGCTACCGCCTCCGACACCAGTTCGAGAACCCGCTCGGCACGCACCGCCGCCTCGGCACCGGCCGACAACTGCAGGCCGCGGGCCACCCGATGGCACCACACATACGGTGCGACCGCGATGGTGTGGCGGCGGATCGACCAGTGTTCGGCCCATCCGATGGTGTCCGGATCGGCCCGGCGTTCCCGCAACCTGCCCTCGAGGGTGTCGAGGACGGCGGCCTCGAAACCGGCGGGCGACCGTCCGCGTTCCCGCATGGTCGTGGTGATCGAGCGGTAGCAGGACAGTAGTTCGCCGTCGTCGGCCACCTCACCGGTGCGCAGGTAGCGTTCGAGCCCGTTCAGGTCCGGCGCGCCGTCGTAGGCATCGTCGGCGAGCAGGGTGACCGCCACGTACTGCGCTCCGAGCAGATACTCGTCGGGAGTGGCATCGGCTGGGGCGCAATACAGTTCATAGGTACTGGCCACGTATGCATCCATCGCGTGCCGGGTGGCGCCACGGGCACAGGTGCAGTACCGCAACAACCAGTCGAGGATCTGTTCGGCAAGTTCCTCGTGGTGTCGCCCCGGCAGGAAATGGGCGCGGAAGGGTGCCAGCGCGTCCGTGAGGTGTGGGCTGTCGGTCATGCGAGCGCTCCGGCCGCGAAGACGGCGGTCAGTGTCGATGAACCCCAGTACAGCGGTAGCCGGCCCATCCGGAAGTACGCGCTCGCCGGCCAGCTGCCGGATCCGTCCTGCTGGGCGACCAGCACATCGCGTCGCCACCGCTGATGTGCGTCGCCGCCCAGATTGTCGACCGCCAGGATCGTCAACGCCAGATCCAGCGCGGGTACCTGTTCCGGGGCGTCGCTTGCCGACAGGGCACGGGCCAGTTCAGCACCACATTCCGCCGCGATGTCGTCGAAGGACGCGCACAGCCGCGACATCGCATGCAGAAATGGTTCCGGGCGCGGATAGTAGCGGGTACCGCCGCGATAGCGACCGGAACGCAGGTGGTCGGCGACGTATCCGGTGGTTGCCGCTACCACGCCGTCCGGGTCCGGTAGCCCGTGTGTGACAGCATGTTTCAGTACATAGAGCGCGTTGGCGCAGGCCACTGCGTCGTAGGTGGGCCCACGGCGCAGCTTTCCCGGTTCGGCCCGGTCCTGCCAGTAGACCATGACCACCCCGGGCTCGTCGGCCGGGCCGGTTGCCGGCGTCGCCGAGGCCAGCAGTTCGCGGCCGAACTCCACCAGTTCACCGGTCGAGATCAGGCCGCGGTCGTAGAGGGCACCCACCGCCATCCCGGTGCAGTCGCTGTCGGCCGGAAAACCGTTGGCGTCAAAGAAGAATCCGAAACGATTGGCCTCGTCCCGCCCCGACTTGACCACCTCGCCCAGTTGCGCGCCGAGGCTCCGATCGGCGGTGTCACCGTCGGGGAGGTGGGCCAACGCCAGGCTGGCGGTGAATCTTTCGTCGCCGAGATCGAATCCGATGTCCCGGCCGAACTCACGCAGCAGCACCTGCCGCCCTTCGGTGGCCGGACGAGCCGCGTCCATGGCGGCCGAGACCGACACCAGCGTTCTCGGCAGACCCCGCTCGTCCCACTGTGAATGAAGAAAATCCTGTGCTCGCGCCGCCGCGAGCCGCCCGTAGTCGATATCCGGTGCAGCCATCGTCTCCCTGCCCAACCCTTGCTCTGCACATCCGGGAGCGCCACCACCACGTGGAAGTTCGAACCCCTGCAATGTCTCTCGCGTAGCCACCGATGCGCTGCGCTCGCGAACAGCCCCTCACACCGATGGCGATATGTCACATTAGCAACGAAACGTACGTTCCCTCAAGGATTCTCGTTTTCACTGAAACGGCTCAGCACACCATCGGCAACCCTGTTCCGCGGCTGCCGCCCGGCCGGTAAGGGAGGTCCGGCCGATGCCGGCTACCACCGTGCGGCAGCCCCGCCCAAGGCCCTGCCGCGTCGAGCCGGCAATCGGGGGAACAGCGATGCCCAAGACCCGGCACGGCGTTCCCCGACAGCACCGGCGGCACATGTGCGGGCACCCTGCATCACATCCGTAGATCAGACTGCCCACCTACCCACTCGGAGCCGAAAATACGCAGAACGGGCAGCGGAAATCTTTCCTGATAAAACCGTCGATTTCCGGGTCCTACATCGGTCGACGCTGTTATGTTCACCCGTCGGGTCAGGTATCTGGATAAGTGTCTGGAATGTGGTCCAGATCATATGGTAGTTTCCCGGCAGTGCGTCGGCGAATACGGGAGGTTCGATGTCGACCGCAGAACTCGACATACACCCGACTGCGCCGCAACCCACGGCGAGTGCGGCCTTGCGCCGCAACTTCTCCGAGACGGTGCTGTCCAGCCTCGCCACCCTCGGCCGCGCGTTACGCATGGGCGTACAGGCCGCGCGGATCGGCGTCACCGATGTGGTCCGGATGCGTTTTCGCGTGCACGAAACACTCACCCAGGCGTGGTTTCTCATCAAGGTCACCGCGATTCCGAGCGTCCTGATGGCTATTCCGTTCGGCGTTATCGTCTCCACACAGGTCGGGAATATCGTGTCCCAGCTGGGTGCCGATTCGATGATCGGCGCCGCCGGTGGCCTCGGCGTGATCAAACAGGGTGCGCCGCTGGCGACGGCGATGATGCTGGGCGGTGCCGGTTCGGCGGCCATCGCCTCCGACCTCGGCGCGCAGACCGTGCGCGAAGAGGTCGACGCCATGCGCGTGATGGGCATCGACCCGGTGCAGCGCCTGGTGGTGCCGCGGATCGCCGCCATGATGCTGGTCGCCCCGCTGCTCAACATCCTGATCATCGCGGTGGGCATCACTTCCGGTTTCGCCGTCGCGGTCGCCGCACTGGACGTCACTCCCGGAAGCTACTGGCAATCCTTCGGCGCATTCACCACCTCGCTGGATGTGTGGGTCTCGCTGATCAAGGCGTTGATCTTCGGCTTCCTGGTAGTCGTGATCGCCTGCCAGCGCGGACTCGAAGCACACGGCGGTCCCCGCGGCGTCGCCGACGGTGTGAACGCCGCGGTGGTCATGTCGATCGCCGCGGTCACCGTCCTCAATACCGCGATCACACAGGTGGTCACCATGTTCTTCCCGGTGAGGATGGCCTGATGACCGCGACTCCGTATGCTCCGTTCGGTCTGCGCTGGGCCAGTCGTTACCGGCACCGCATCCACCCGATGCGCCCCGTCGAATCGATCGGCTTCGTCCTCGGCTTCGGCTGGCAGGTGCTCTCATCGGTGCCCTATACCCTCGTGCACTACCGCCGCCAGACCCTCGCGGTGATCACCGATATGACCTGGGGTCGCGGGTCGGTCATCATCGGCGGCGGCGTGGTGCCGCTGATGCTGCTGATGGGTGCCGCCATGGGCGCCTCCATCGGTATCGAGGCCTACAGTGCGCTCAATCTACTGTCACTGGGCCAGCTCAGTGGGCTGATTTCCGCATTCGGTGTCACCCGGGAGCTCGCCCCCATCGCCGCCGGGGTCGGATTCGCGGCCCAAGCCGGCTGCCGGATGACCGCCGAAATCGGTTCGATGCGCATCTCCGAGGAGATCGACGCGCTCGAATCGCTCGGTGTGCGGTCGGTGCCGTTCGTGGTGACCACCCGCGTTGTCGCCGGAATCATCGCGGTGGCACCGGCTTTCGTGGTGGCACTGATCCTCAGCTATGTGTCCTGCGAGTTGATCGTCACCGCGATCCACGGCACCCCCGCCGGCACCTACGACCACTACTTCGACCAGTTCGTGGTCGGCTGGGACGTGATCGCCGCGACCGTGAAGGTGATGGTGTTCGCACTCGCCGTGGTCCTGATCCACTGTTACCAGGGGTTTTTCGCCACCGGCGGCCCCGAGGGCGTGGGCACCGCCTCCGGGCGTGCCGTACGCGCCAGCCTCGTGTCGATCATCGCGCTCGACATGGTCACCACCATCGTCCTCTGGGGATTCCAATCCCCCATCACGTTCACCGGGTGATGCCATGCCTGCTTATGCCCTGCCCGGAACCGAAGTCGGGCCCCGCCGCGCACGCCTGCTCGGCATCGGTGCCCTCGTTCTCGCGGTGCTGATCGTCGGCGTGTGGCAGATGCTGCCCGAGCAGCGCCCCGACGACGAAATCCGGGTCACGCTGATGACGACCCGGATCGGCGCCGGTGTCGGTCCCGGCACCGATGTCCGGCTCGACGGGGTCCGGGTCGGCCGGGTAGACACCGTGGCAGCCGCCGGCCCCGGGCAGCAGCGGATCGGCGTGGAACTGTTGCGCTCACAGCTGTTCGGCCTGACCGATGCGCTCACCCTCGATTACGCGCCGGACAATCTGTTCGGAATTACGGCCCTGCAACTGAATTCGGGCACGGGCGGGACCGCACTGGACGACGGATCGATCGTGGATCTCAGCGACCGCGACGACGTGCGCGACGCCACCCTCACCGCCATACTCGAATCGACCGGACAGCTCACCGGCGACGTGCTGACCCCGAAGCTCACCCAACTGCTGCGCACGGTGTCGCACGATGTACGCGCCTTCACCCCGCTGATGCAGGCCATCGGAACCACCGTGCGCTCCTACACCGAGACCAGGCAGTTGCCGCCGTCGTATCTGCTGAGCCAGTTCGGATCGGCGCTCGACGGTGTGCCGGCATTCCTCACCGGAGCTGCCGTGCTGCTCGAATCCGATCTGAACAACCAGAAGTTGCAGACCCCGGAGGACATCGCGCTGTTCACCAACATGTTCGGGAAGGTGCAGACCGATCTGCTACCGACCGCGACCCGCACGCTCTACACCGCGGCCCGGCACTTCGGCGGCTTCATGCCCATCGCGTCCGCGATCCTCGATCAGGTGACCGCATCGGCCGGCACGACGCCCCGATCACATGACGAGCTGCGCGAACTGCTCACCCGGCTCGGCGCCGCCTTCCATGATTCGCCCTCGGGTCCGGTCCTGAACGCACAACTGGACCTGGCGATGGTGCCCGGTCTGGCGGCGCCGCTGTCGGCACTGCTGAACCAGCAGCCCGGACCGGGAGGGCGCTGATGTCGACCCGGAAGTTGCTGCTGCGCGTCGCCGTGTCGGTGGTGGTCATGGCCGTGGTGCTGGTCGGGGTCTTCCGCCTGATCCAACGCCCAGTCGCGGAGCACACCGATACCTATACCGCGGTGTTCACCGATGCCAACGGCCTGCGTCCCGGCGACGACGTACGCCTGTACGGCGTGCAGGTCGGGAAGGTCGGTGACGTCGAGCTCGACCGCGACGCCCACGCCCGGGTGCACTTCACCGTCGCCCGGGGCCACGATCTGTTCACCGAGACGAAGGTCGCCGTCCGCTATCAGAACCTCACCGGGTTCCGGTACCTCGATATCCAACAGCCCGAGCAGCCGGGACAGCCGCGGAAACCGGCGGCGGTCTTCGACACCGCGCACACCGTTCCGGCCTTCGACATCACCACGCTGTTCAACGGATTACAGCCGGTACTGAAGGAGATGTCGCCCGAGGATCTGAACCGCTTCGCCTCCAGCCTGCTCGCGGTGATCCAGGGCGACGGCAACGGGATAGGCCCCGCCCTGAGTGCCATCGACACCCTGAGCCGGTACGCCTCCGATCGGCAGCAGGTGCTGTCGATCCTGGTCCGCAATTTCGCGCAGGTGTCGCAGCACATGGCCGGCAGATCGGGAAATGCGATGGCGCTGATGAAGGGTCTGACCGATCTGTTCGTCACCATCACCGACCAGCTGCCCGGACTGATCCAGTTCGGACTGGAGATTCCCCCGATGTTGCGACCGCTGCTGGACATCATGAAGGTCCTGGGCGTGACCGGTGACCGCGGTAAGGACCTCGACGCCCTGCTGCATCAGGCGCTGCCGGATCCGCATCAGGCGGTGGCGGTGCTGGGCAGGCTGCCCGGCCTGGTTCAGACCATGGCCGCCACCGTGCCACCGACCGGTCCGGAAGCAGCGATGACGTGTTCGCACGGCGTCGCGGTCGCTCCCGAGCCGCTGAGCATACTCGTTGCCGGACAGAGGATTACGCTATGTCATCGGTGAATTCGCGGTGGGCGCGGCGGCGTCCGGGCCGGGTACGCACCCTGGTCGCCGCCACGACCGACCGCGGCCGGGAGCTGCGCTGGGGTATCGCGGGAATAGTCGTCGTGCTGATCCTGGTGGCCGCGGTCGGTGTGATCAACCTGGTGGGCACCACCTCGCACCGCACCTATACCGCCGAGCTCGGTGAGGCCGTCGCGGTCCGCACCGGCGACGATGTGCGGGTCGCGGGAATTCCGGTCGGCAAGGTCGAGTCCCTGGACCTGCTCCCCGACCGGGTCCGGATGACGTTCACCGTGGAAGACGGTGTGTTCCTGGGTAATCAGACCACCCTGGCGGTACGCATGCTCACCCTGGTCGGCGGCTACTACGTGGCCGTCGAACCGGCGGGCACCGCACCGCTGGGCGAGACCGCGATCCCGCCGCAGCGAGTCATCCTGCCCTACAGTCTCACCCAGACCTTCGAGGACGCGATCGCCCCGGTGCGGCAGACCGACGGTGAGACGATCCGCCGCAATCTCGCGGTGCTGTCGACGTCGATCGACAAGAGTCCGGACTCGGTGCGCAACGCGGTGACAGCTGTCGGCGACATCGTGTCGATCATGGACAAACAGAACGCCGACATCTCCCACACACTGTCGCTGTCCGACGAATACCTTTCGGCCCTGAACCAGAACTCCGATGTGGCTGCCCAGCTGATGAACACCTTCGGCACCCTGGAGATCCTGGTCAAGAACAATCGCGATTCGCTCGATTGGGCACTGCACGGTTTGGCGAAGCTGGTTCACCAGTTCACGCCCCTCGGACGGATCTGGGACGACTCACTGAAGGCACAGGCCCAACCGCTGATCGACGCGATCCCGAAACTCCAGGAACTGGGCACCCGGATGAACGGACTGCTCGAGTCGGTGCGCGGCTTCGAACAGCGCCTCACGCCGTTCGTGGCGCCCGGCGGCAGGATCACGGTCGATCAGTCGGCCGCCACGATTTCCGGATTCTGCGTCCCGGTCCCGGGTGGAGGGTGCTGATGCTGGTCAAAGTTCTGGGCTCGCGCGGGCTGATGTCGGCCGCGGTGATCCTGGTCCTGGTCCTGGCCGCGGGGCTCGGACTGAAGATCTCGAAAGATGAACCGGACGTCCGCACGTATTGCGCCGATATGCCCGACAGCATCGGCCTGTACACCGACAGCGCGGTCACCGTGATGGGAGTGAAGGTCGGTTCGGTCACCGATATCGAGCCGCGCGGTGGCACCGCACGCGTCCACTTCACGGTGCGCGCGGACCGTAAACTGCCGCCGGATGTCGGCGCGGTGACGGTGAGCAATGCCATTGTGGCCGACCGGAATCTGGCACTGGTCGGCGCCGAGCCCACCGGAAGAGCCTGGGATCCGGGCACCTGCATCACCAAAACCCTGACTCCCAAGAGCCTGTCGCAGACCTTCGACGCCCTCGCCGGCCTGGCCGATCAGCTCAACGCCGCCGACGACCCCACGCAACGCGCCGCCCTCGGCAACGGCATCGACGCACTCGACCGCGCCACCGCCGGTTCCGGAGAGCAGATCAATGCGGTGATCCAACAGCTCAGCAGCGCCTTGAACTCGCCCGACGCGGCGATCGGTCACCTCGGCAGTCTGCTCGACAATCTCACCGAGCTCGCGCACCGCGCCCGCAACGGCTGGTCGGATCTACACACCTCGGTGATCGGTCTGACCCAGCTCTTCTCCGACATCAACACCCTGGCCTTCCCACCCATCATCGAGTTGGTGACCGCACTCATCGACGTGCTGCCGCAGCTCAACGAGGTGATCATGAAGCTGGGCTCCCCCGCGCTGCGATCACTGGAATCGATTCCTAATCTGCCGCAACTGATCTCGGCCGGCGTCGGTTCGCTCGCCGAGATCATCCGGATGGCCCCGGGCATCACGAGTGCGTTCGCCGGAGCCATCGACCCCGCCGACGGTAGGGCCACCATCGGCTACGCCCCACCGAAACTCGCACTGCCACCCCAGCAGAGCGATCAGATCTGCGCGGCACTGCGCGCCGTCGGCCAGGACTGCCGGCCCGCGGCCGGCGGCACGGTCACGGTTCCCGCACTTCCGGCCCTTCTCGCGGCGGTGAGTACACCATGAAACGAACTCCACAGCTGCTGCGCCGCATCGGTTTCAGCGCGCTGGCAGCCACCGCCATCACCGTCGCGAGCACCGGATGCGACGTGCAACCGGCCGATATTCCGATCCCGGGCACCGGCGTGGGCGGCCCGACCTATCATCTGCGCATCCAGTTCGCCGATGTGCTCAATCTGCCGCAGGGCGCCAAAGTGGTCGCCGACGGCGTCAGAATCGGGCAGCTGACCGGTGTCACGCTGGTCGATCCGGTCGCCGCCACGGCGACCGCCCCCGCCCGCCAAGGGTATGTGATCGCCGACGTCGAGATCCGGGACTCGGTCCGGCTGCCGGTCGGCACGACGGCCGAACTCCGGCAGGCGACCCCGCTCGGTGATGTGCACATCGCGCTCACCGAACCACCGACAACCGATGCGGCCCCGATTCCGCCGGATGCCACCATTCCACTCGCCGACACCCACCAGTCGCCACCGATCGAGGACATCCTGGCCGAGCTCGCCACCTTCGTGGGCAGCGGTGCGGTGCACGATATCCAGGACATCGTCCGGACGATGAACGGGGTGATGCCCGACGATCCCCGCGAGACGGCACGCATCGCCGACACGCTCGGCTCGGATCTGGGGGATCTTGCCGCCCATACCGATTCGATCCACGACATCGTGAGTGGTATTCAGGCCACCGTCGACGAGGGGATGCTGAACAATCTCGAGACGTGGGTGCCGCTGCTGACGCCCGACGGTGTCAAGCGCACCACCGATGTGATGCGCGCCGAAACCGGCGTCATCTTCGTCCTCACCACCCTCGGCCCGTTCGCCCCGTCCACCGCCTGGCTGGGGCCGATGCTCGACTCGGCCGACTCGACCCTGCGCGCGGTGGTGCCGATGTTGTTCGGCAGCCATCCGCTCGACACCTCCGAACCGTCGAATCTGTCGGCGCTGCTCGACCTGCTGCAGAACAAGATCATCCCGTTCGCCGAGCGCGGCCCGAAGGTGAATCTCGTCGGCGTCGACGTCACCACCCCGGACGGCCCCCGGCTGAGCACCGGAGAGCAGACCGACCGCATCATCGACACCCTGCGAATGATCGGAGCGGTCCGATGAGAACACGCGCGACGATATCCTTGCTGGCCATCGCGGTGGTGCTCGTCTTCGGCATCGTCTACATGACCGTGGGAGTACTGCACTACGACCCTCGCAAGTCGTATCTCACCGCCGAACTCCACCTCCGCAATTCCGGTGGGCTGGCATCGAATTCGCCCGTGCTGCTGGACGGGGTCGCGGTCGGCAAGGCGGAGTCGGTCACCAAACAGGCCTCCGGGGTGCTGGTGCGGCTGCGGATCGATACCCGATACCACATCCCGGTCGCCAGCGACGTGCGTATCGAGCAGCTCTCGGCACTCGGCGAGCCGTACATCGCGTTCGCCCCCACTGCCGCGGGCGGACCGTATGTCCGTGACGGGCAGACCATTTCGACCGACCGCGTCCGGATGCCGATGACGGTCACCGCCTTGTCGTCGCGGGTGGTCCAGCTGCTCGACCAGATCCATCCGGAAGCCGTCGCCAACCTGGTCGGCACCTTCGACACCGCACTGGCCGGGACCGACGACGCGATGGCGACGCTGCGGCGGTCGTCGGATCTGCTGGCGGCCACCCTGCTGAGCCGCACCGGCGCCATCCGCCAACTGCTCGGCGATATGCAGGCCATGGGCGGCGATATGGCCTGGCTGGGGCCCTCACTGTCCACCGCGGGCCCCGAACTCGGCCTGTTCGGCACCTCACTGACCCAGATCGTGGAATCGGGATCCGTCCTGACCCACAAACAACCGGTGTCGAACTACTTCACCGGTGACGGGCTCAACCCCTTCCTCGGCCGGCTGACCGAATTCCTGGACCGGATCGGCCCCGAGCTCTCCCCACTCGCACCGATGCTGCAGCCCGTGGTGACCGATGCGGTCAGCCGGGCCCCGCAGCTCGACATCGGTGCATTGATCGGTCAGGCCCTGCACGGGGTCGACCCGGAGGGAACGCTGCATTTCCGGATCAACGTCAAATAACGCACCACCAGCACGACCGGCAGGAGGACCGAATATGGGCACAGCGGTAGCGGACACGGCAACCGGGACCGAACAGGGAACGACCGAGACCAAGCAGTCGGAGACCGGGAAGACTCCCCCGGGGCGCCGCCAGCTCACCCTCGCCGTCCGCCTGTCGACAGTGCTCACCGCGGTGGCGATCGTGGCATTGCTGACGGCCACCATCGTCTTCGGTTTCCTGTACTTCTCGGTGCGATCCACCCTGGCCGACCGCGATGCCGCGGCCGCCGGCAACACCCACGCCGAGCAGGTCGCCACCGATTACGCCGTGGGCGCCTCGACGATCGACTTCCACGACGTCAAGGGGTGGATCAAGCGGCTGCAGCACGGCACCAGCCCGCAGCTCTCGGCCAAATTCGAGTCCACCGCACCACAACTCGAGCAGATCCTGTTGCCGCTGCAGTGGACCTCGAAGGCCACCCCGCTGTCCGCGGTGGTCACCTCCGAATCGGGTGGCATCTACAAGGTGGACGCCTACCTGAACATGAATTCGACCAGTGCGCAGACCCCGGACGGTGCCCAGACCACCGTGACCTACTCGCTGACCATCGACAGCAATTCCGGCTGGACGATCACCGACGTCGGCGGCCTGCAGAACGCACTGGCGCCCAAGTGAGTCTCGCAGTCCGGATATCGGACGAGCCGGATCCAGCGCCCCGGAACCGATAGGACACTATGTCTTCATGACAGATATGCCCGCCATGTTCACGCTCGACGACGAGGGACGCTACCTGCCGCAACGGTGGGCGTACGGCCGCTGGGGTGCGGATATGCTCAACGGCCCCGCCATCTGCGGCGCCGCGGCTCGCTCGCTCGAGCGGGCGCACGGGATGTCCGAGTTCGTCCCCGCACGGTTCACGATCGATCTGTTCAAGGCGGCCAAGGGACAGCCGCTCGAAGTCCACACCGAAGTCGTCCGGGCGGGGCGGCGCATCCACATCTCGGCGGCCAGTATTCGCCAGGGCGAGGTCGAGGTCGCTCAGGCCCGGCTGGTGCAATTGCGCACGACCGAACCGCCACGCGGTACCGAATGGCATTCCGAGCATCCGTTCGATCCGCCCGCCGACCCCGGCCTGAATTGGTGGTATCGCAGCGACAACGACTGGACCACCTCGATGAAAGACCACCAGAACACCGGCCGTAAAAGCCTGTGGGCGGTTCCGCTGAGCGCGGTCGACGGCGAGGAACGCAGCCCCTTCGTGCAGGCGGTCATCGCCGCCGAATCGACCAGCCTGGTCACCAACTGGGGGTCGGAGGGCATCGGCTACATCAACGGCGATCTCACCGTCGCGCTCGACCGTCTGCCGGTCGGCGACCGGATCGGCCTGCATGCCGAAACCCACCTCACCGACCACGGGATCTCCGTCGGCACTGCGACACTGTTCGATTCACGCGGCCCGATCGGCACCGGCATGGTGACCGCTGTCGGCAATGCCGCGGCGCAGATCGACTTCTCGAACAGCCGGACTCCGCGCTGAGTCCCGGTACGGACCGCTGAGGCGGGCACCGCTCCCCCACGAGCGGCGCGCCGACCGGCCCGGTGGATCCGGGCCGGGCCCTCGTCCTACACCCGGGCCGGGTCCTTGCCTTCGGCCTTGGCCGCCTCCCGCGCCAGGAGCCGCGCCCGCTGCTCCTCGAAACGCACTACGTCACGGCGGAGTTTGTCCATGTATTCGCCCAGTTCCTCCCGGGCACGCTCGCCGCGGGCGGTGAAGTCGGTGCGGTCGAACACATTCCAGCTGCGCAGTGTGGGGTTCAGGACCTCGTCCTGATGCTGGACCAGGTCGTAGATGCCGTGCTTGACCATCAGCACACCGTTACGCCGCCAGTTCGGCATACCGCTGCCGGGCATGGCGAAACTCTTGATGATCTTGGTGACCGATTCCATGGTCTGATCCGGGGCGATATCGAACGCCGCCGCCGCGACCGACCGGTAGAAGATCATGTGCAGGTTCTCGTCCGCCGCGATCCGCGCCAGCATGCGGTCGGCTACAGGGTCACCGCACACCCTGCCGGTGGCGCGGTGGCTGATCCGGGTCGCCAGCTCCTGGATGGTCACGTAGATCACCTGGTCGAGCACGCCGGCGAAATCGTCCGGCGCGTGCACCCCACGGGTCATGTGCACCATCCGGTCCTGTTCGAGCGCTACCGGATCCACGCCGCGGGTCACGACGAGGTAATCGCGCATCGCGATACCGTGCCGGTTCTCCTCGGCAGTCCAGCGGCCCACCCAAGTGCCCCAGGCGCCGTCACGGGAGAAGTGCTCGGAAATGGTGCGGTGATAGGAGGGCAGATTGTCCTCGGTGAGCAGGTTGGTGATCATGGCGACCTTGGCCACCTGCGACAGTCGCGACTGCTCCGGATCCCAGTCGACCCCACCCAGAGCGGCGAAGTTACGCCCCTCGTCCCACGGCACGTAGTCGTGCGGATGCCACTCCTTGGCGGTGGCCAGATGCCGGTCCAGGTTGCTCGCGACCACCGGCTCGAGTTCGGTGAGCAACTGCAACTGCGTCAAATCCATTGGAAAGCAATCCCTTTCGATTCAGGTATCCATCGTTTCGCGGTACACGAGCGTGATTCGAGTGCAGTGTCGCACGGCTTCGAGTGCAGTGTTGCGCGGCGCTACGCTACCCGCTGGGGGACCGTTACCAGGTGGTATCGGCAGATGTGTTGTCGAACGGGCACGATACCCCGAATCAGGCGATCCGCGGGGGCGAATTTCGCCTTCGGATAGTTCGACTTACAACTATATTGACCGGAGCCCTATTCACTTGTCGCCCGGGAGATTGTCTTGGCTTCCACACGATCCGCCGGTCCCCGGCTCCGGGTC
>NZ_BDCA01000036.1 GCF_001613265.1 Nocardia vermiculata NBRC 100427 | reverse complement strand
ACCGCCGCCCGGGTCACCGCCACCCGGACCGCGCCCACAGCGCGGGCCGGCACAACCACCGTCGACCGGGCCGATGCCCGGTGCCACCGCGGACGACAGGCCCGGACGATCCGGCCGCCCGCCGGCCGGTGGTGACCCGCGTAGGCCCGCGGCCGCGGGGCAGCAGCCTGCCGCTCCACCGCCCGGCCGGCAACGTCCGCCGCAGGGCGGCCGGCGTCCTGCCGAGCCCCCGTCCCGGCATGCCGCCCAGGTGAACCCGCCGAGCGGTCCCGTCGATCGGGTGCCGCCTCGAGAGGAGCCTCGTGCGGAACGGGCGATGCCGCGCCACTTCCCGCCCGCCGACGAGCCCGAGCCACGCCGGCGGCATGCCGCGGAACGACCGGCTACGTCTTCCGGGTCTTCCGGGTCTTCCGGCTCCGCGGGCTCCCGCCGGGCAGCCGGCGAACGCACCGGCCGATCGAATCCACCGACGGCGCAGCAGGCGGTGCTCGAACGCGAACCCGAACAGTCGCCGACGTCGCGACTGCTGAGCGATTCCGGTTCCATCGCGGTCGCGACGCTCGTCAGCCGCATCACCGGTTTCGCCAAACAGTTGCTGCTGGTCACGGTCCTCGGTCCGGCGATCGCGAGTGCTTTCACCGTCGCCAGCACGATCCCGACGATGATCTCGGAGCTGTTGCTGGGCGCGGTCCTGACCGCGATCGTGGTCCCCACGCTGGTGCGCGCGGAGAAGGAGGACCCCGACGGCGGCAGTGCCTTCGTCCGTCGCCTGATGACCGCGGCGTTCACTGTGCTCGCCGCCGGGACGATCCTGGCGGTGGCGGCGGCGCCGGTGATGACCACGCACATCTTCCTGTCCGACGACGGCAAGGTGAATACCGCACTCACCACCGCGCTGGCGTTCCTGTTGCTACCGGCCATCCTGTTCTACGGCATGTCCGGGCTGCTGATGGCGATCTTGAATACCCATCAGGTCTTCAAACCGGGCGCCTGGGCGCCGGTGCTCAACAACCTGGTCGTATTGACCGTCCTGGTCCTGTATGCGATCACTCCGGGTGAGATCAGCCTGGACCCGGTCCGCATGGGCGACCCGAAGCTCCTGGTGCTCGGTATCGGCGTGTTCATCGGCGTCATCGTCCAGATGGCAAGCCTGTTGCCGGCCATCCGCCGCCTGGGTATCGATCTGCGGCCGTTGTGGGGCGTGGATGCTCGGCTCAAGCAGTTCGCCGGTATGGGTGCGGCGATCATCCTGTACGTCTTCATCAGCCAGCTCGGCTGGACCATCGCCACCCGAGTGTCCTCGACCGCCGATGTCGCGGGGCCGACGATCTACCAGAATGCGTGGCTGCTGCTGCAGCTGCCCTACGGTGTCCTGGGTGTCACCCTGCTGACCGCGATCATGCCCCGGCTCAGCCGCAATGCGGCCGCGGACGACACTCCGGCGGTCGTCGACGACCTGGGCACCGCGACCCGGCTGACCATGATCTCCCTGATCCCGGTGGTCACCTTCCTGACCATTGCCGGGCCACAGATCGGCCAGGCACTCTACGGGTACGGCAATTTCGGAAATGCGGATGCGAGCCGCCTCGGCGAAGCGGTGTCGTGGTCTGCGTTCACCTTGATCCCATACGCGCTGGTGCTGATTCATCTGCGGGTGTTCTATGCCCGCGAGCAGGCGTGGACTCCGACCTGGATCATTCTGGGCATTACCGGCGTCAAGATCGTCTTGTCGCTGCTCACTCCGGTGATCTTCAACGACGACCAGGTGGTCGTGGCCCTCGGCGTGGCCAATGGTCTCGGCTTCGTCGCCGGTGCCGTGATCGGCGGCTGGTTGCTGCATCGCAGTCTCGGTGACCTGCGGATGACCAATGTCGGGCGCACCGTGACCCGCGTCGTGCTGGCCTCGGTGGCCGGCGCGGCGGTCACGCTGATCGTCGACGAGGTTATCGGGCTGTCGCGGCTCGACGGCGGTATCGCGTCGGTGATCCGGGTCGGCCTGGACGCGATCGTCATGTTCGGTGTGGCCTTCGGGCTGATGCGCTTGGCCGGGGTGCCGGAGGTCGTGGCGATCACGGTCGCCATCTCCCGCCGGCTGGGGATCACCCCGCCGGCGCCGGATCTCGGTCTCGATGGAGATGCCGATATCCATGCCACCACCGTGCTGCCCCGCCCCGATTTCGACTCGCCGTACTACTACAGCTACGACCCGTACACCGATGCCCAGACCATGGTGCTGCCGGTGATCCGTCCTGATGCGATTGACCGCGCCGGACAGGGCGAGTTCCCGTACCCTGTTCGGCAGAGAAACGCAAATGTCGGTGGCCCACCGGCACAACGGACTTCGATATTCCCGGGCGAAGGAGGAGCGAGGGTGAGCGACGACGCGGCGGAAGGTAAGCCTTCCGCCGAGGCTGCCGATGCGGCAGGCGCAGTGCGCACCGACGACGTCTCACCCGGCAGGGTTCCGACGGCCGACCGCGCGCATGATTCCGATGATCCCGACGGTGCAGCGAGCGAAACCGGCCACGAAGGTGATGCCGGTCCGGCCGCGTTCTCGGGCGACGGTGCCGAGGAGGGGGCGGTTTCCGACCCCGTCGATCCCACGGAGGACACCGTCCGGCATGCGCCCGGCGCGGTGGCCGAGCCATCGCGCAGCGCGTCCTACGACACGGGCATGCTGCCGGCCGTTTCGCCGGAGATGCCGCCGATGCGAGTGGAGCCGTCGGCTCGGCAGGTGCAGCGCGGCCCCAAGCTGATCCCGGGCGCGTCGGTGGCCGGCGGCCGCTATCGGCTGCTGGCCGACCATGGTGGCGCGCGCGGACTGCGGTTCTGGCAGGCCCAGGATGTGAAATTGGATCGCGAGGTCGCGCTGACCTTCGTCGATGCCGACCAGAAGGCCGGTGACAAGCCCGGCCACGACGGCCCGCAGGCAATCCTGTCGCGCACCCTGCGCCTGGGCAAGATCAATTCACCGGGGCTGGCTCGGGTGCTCGACGTGGTGCGCGGCAGTTCGGGCGGCATCGTGGTGGCGGAGTGGACACCGGGCCGGTCGCTGCGCGAGATGGCCGAGACCAGGCCGTCGCCGATCGGCGCTGCCCGGGCTGTCCGAGTACTCGCCGCGGCGGCCGAGATGGCCCATCGCGGTGGTGGTTCGCTCTCGATCGACGATCCGGACCGGATCCGCATCAGCGCCTCCGGCGACGCGGTACTCGCCTTCCCCGGCACGCTCGCCGATTCCGACGCCCAATCGGATGTGCGAGGCCTCGGTGCCATGTTGTACGCGCTGATCACAGCGCGCTGGCCGATCCGGACCGGCGGGGTGAGCGGCTCGGCGGCTACGGTCGGCGGGTTGAAGCTGGCCGATTTCGGCAGCGACGGCTCCGCGGTGGAGCCGCGGCAGATCCGCCCGGAGGTGCCCTTCGAGATCTCCGCCGTCGCGGTGCGCTCCCTGGAATCGGACAAGGGGGTACGGACCGCCGCGACCGTACAGCACGTCCTGGAGCAGGCCTCGGTCGTCGATCAGAAGACCGAGTTCATCCCGGTACTACGGCTGGGACAGCGCGCGGTGGCGAATCCGGACGAATCCCTGGCGGATCCGGAACTGCTGGCCGCCGAGCGCGAACGGTCCCAGCGCATGATGTGGATTCTGGTCGGGCTGGGTGTGCTCGCGGCGCTGGTGGTCGGTGTGATCATCTGGTGGCTGCTGAGCATTTTCGCGCCCAGTACGTCCGACGAGCCGCTCAACGAGCAGCGCAAACTGGGATTGACCACGGCCAGCGTCGCTCCGCCGGCGCCGGCGGAGGCCTCGGAGGGCTCCGAGGCCGCCCCACCGCCGCCGGCTGCCGTGGTCCCCGTCGCCGCGACGGGCGTGGCGGTCTACTCGCCGGAGGGCACACCGGACAGCCCCGGGGACGTGGACGCGATCCTGGACAACAATCCGACCACCACGTGGCACACCGATCAGTACTTCCAGCAGTTTCCGGCGCTGAAGAAGGGGGTCGGCGTGCTCGCGACGCTGCCGGCCCCGAGCAAGGTCGCCAACGTCGTCATCGATTCGCCCTCACCGGGCACCGTGGTGGAGGTCCGCACCGCGCCCACGGCGGTAGCCACGCTGGATCAAACGCAGCTCGTCGGCCAGGCCACGCTGGCCGAGGGTCCCACCACAATTCCGGTGCGGTCCGACCAGCCGACCCGTTATGTCCTGCTCTGGATCACCCAACTGGGCACCGACGGTGGCAAATTCCAAACGTCGATCGGCGATATTCGCTTCGAGGCGGCTCCCTGATCGATGTTCTTCCGGTGGGAAACCACTATCTCGTAATATTTTCTCGCCCTGGTTGCTACCGATTCGTAATAAACGGTATGATTCCCAGCGCGCTCTCAGCAGGGGAGCTCCCTGGGACCTGGCGCCTCGGTCCTGGATGATGCGAAGTTTTCGGCCCGTCCGGGTGTAGGACAGCGGGCCGCCGTGAGCGCTGTCCAAGGGGTATGTGTGCCGTTCGAAGCGATCGAGGGATCCGGTGGGAGGACTTCCGAGCCGTCTACTGTCCGTCGTAGCTCGTTCGAGCCGGACGAGGCAGCCACCGATTTCGAGCTGCTGACCGCCCACGTCGCGGGGGATCGCGACGCCTTCGGAATTCTGTTCCGCCGCCACTACAACCGACTGTGGCAGCTGGCATTACGGACCTGCCGAACCCCGGAGGATGCGGCCGATTCCCTGCAGGACGCATTGTTGTCCGCGCACCGCAAGGCCGCCGGCTTCCGCGGCGACGCCGAGGTACGCAGCTGGCTGCATCGCATCGTGGTCAATGCGTGCCTGGACCGTATGCGCCGCAACAAATCCCGGATCAGTACCTCACTGTCGGACGAATCGGTCGCCGAGCCCGCGGTGGAGCGCGACGACATCGCACAACAGGAGGTCCGGATGGTGGTCGCCGCGGCGCTTTTCACCCTGCCACCCGACCAACGGGCGGCTTTGGTTGCGATCGATATGGAGGGGTATACCGTGGCGGAGACAGCCCAGTTGCTGGGCGTCGCCGAGGGGACGATCAAGAGTCGCTGCGCCCGTGGCCGTAAGCGCCTACAGCAGGAGTTGGAATTCTTGCGAAATCCGGGGAACCGGACGTAGCCGAGAAGCGTCATTACTAACAGACGAACAAATATTCGTGCTTACCCCCGCCTCGCTGCGGTCGCGGGTGGGCACTGCATCATCAGGCCGGCCCCGGAGAGGCGATGGACGATAAGGGCGAATTCACCGCCCGGCAACGCCGTTCGGGGGTACCGGACGCGGAAGCGGACACAGGAGGTGTGATGTCAGCCCGATCAGTGCCGCAGCCGCCGTTGTCCACCGATCTGCTGGCTGAGCTCCACGCCGACAACCTCCCCCCGCACGAGGCCGAACAGCTGCGGGCCCAGGTGCGCAAGGACCCTGCGGCCGCCGAATTCCTGCATTCGCTCGACGGTGTCAGCGCCGAACTCCACGCACTGGGCCGCGACGAGCACATCCTGCATCCGATGCCGGCTCAGGTGGCCGCCCGGCTCGACGCGTTGCTGGGCGAGCTGTCGCGCGGCGAGGAGTCCCAGCAGGTCGCCACCGTCCACCGCATCCATACCGAGCGCACCGCGCCGGGACCCGACGATGACCGGGAACCACCGTCGACCCGCCCGATGCCCGCTGTCGAGGCGATACCTGCGGACCCGTTCGAGGTACAGGCCGGGGAGGATCTCCCGGGACCGGACGAGGGCCCGGTACCGATCCCGCTGGACGAACACCGGTCCAAGCGGTTGCGCTGGTTCGCTGCGGCGGCCGCCGCGGTGGCAGTGGTGGCCGGCACTCTGGTCGGAGTGGATGCGATGCGCGATCGCACCGTGAGCCCGGACGCACTGCCCCTCGAACACTCCGCGCCGGTAGCACTGGGGGACGAGCTGTCCTCCGCGACCGTACTGAGTGTGATGGGCCGCAACGACGTCACCGGACCACTGTCCGGTCCAGGCGCAATAGCCGGATGTGTGAAGGCCACCGTGCCGAATCGCACCGTACTCGGCTCGACGAATGTCACATTCCACGGCGAACCAGCGGTGCTGATTCTGCTCACGGGCCCGCGACCACCGAAGATCACCGCACTGGTGGTCGGGGCGGGTTGCGGCCCGGAAGATCCCCAGATCCTCGAGACACGCGATATCGGCTGATCGGGGGCTGTCTTTCATCACAGCCGGTCGGTAAGGGGAACAACTCCGTTTACCCTGTTGTTGACCGACACGCCTGTGCACACACTCTTCGGAAGGGCACCATGAGTACGCCTGTTCGCGACCTGATCATTGTCGGCTCCGGCCCCGCCGGCTACACCGCCGCGGTCTACGCCGCGCGGGCCGAGCTCGAACCGCTGCTGTTCGAGGGCACCCAGTTCGGTGGTGCGCTGATGACCACGACCGAGGTGGAGAACTTCCCCGGCTTCCGTGAGGGCATCATGGGCCCCGATCTGATGGAGGAGATGCGCGAGCAGGCCAAGCGCTTCGGCGCCGACATCCGCACCGAAGATGTCGAGGCCATCGACCTGTCGGGGCCGATCAAGTCGGTCACTGTCGGCGGCGAGGTATACCGGGCCTACGCGATCATCCTGGCCATGGGTTCCGCCGCCCGCTACCTCGGCGTACCGGGGGAGCAGGAGCTGCTGGGCCGCGGTGTGAGCGCCTGCGCCACCTGTGACGGCTTCTTCTTCAAGGGCCAGGACATCGTGGTGGTCGGCGGCGGCGACTCGGCGATGGAGGAGGCGACCTTCCTCACGAAGTTCGCTGCCAGCGTCACCATCGTGCACCGGCGCGACGAATTCCGCGCCTCCCGGATCATGCTGGAGCGGGCCAAGGCCAACGACAAGATTCGCTTCCGCACCAACGCCGAGGTGGTGCGGGTACACGGCGACACTGCTGTCACGAGCCTCACGCTGCGCGACACGCGCACCGGCGAAACCTCCGAGCTGGCCGCGACCGGTCTGTTCGTCGCCGTCGGTCACGATCCGCGCAGTGAACTGGTCCGCGGCCAGGTCGACGTCGACGACGAGGGCTATGTGCAGGTGCGCGAGCCCAGCACCGCAACCTCCATCGATGGCGTCTTCGCCGCCGGCGATCTGGTCGATCACACCTACCGTCAGGCCATCACCGCCGCCGGAACCGGCTGCCGTTCGGCCATCGACGCCGAGCGCTGGCTCGCCGAGCAGGGTGACATCACCGACAACACGCTCGACCACGCCGGCGATCCGGTGGAAGTCACGGCCGGCTGACCAACTCGCAGATCTCGTTACCTCTCGTGTCACCGCACACCGCAAGGAGTTCCACCATGTCCGAAAAGGCCACCACAGACGTCACCGACGCGACCTTCAAGGAGGCCGTGCTGAACAGTGACAAGCCGGTGCTCGTCGACTTCTGGGCTACCTGGTGCGGTCCCTGCAAGATGGTCGCGCCGGTACTGGAGGAAATTGCCGCCGCCCATCCCGACAAGCTGACAATCGCCAAGGTGGACGCCGACAACAACCCGGTCACCGCCCGCGACTACGGCATCATGTCGCTGCCGACGATGGTGTTGTTCTCGGGTGGTAAAGAGACCAAGCGGATCGTGGGCGCCAAGGGTAAGGCGGCACTGTTGCGCGAACTCGAAGGCATTATCTGAGTCGTCCTCGTCGGGTTCCCGGTGCACGGCATGTCGCGAGCATGACCGTGCCCGGGAGCCGATGCGGATTCACCAGCGCATGCTCCGAGCCGCCGACGGCTGTGTACTATTTCGGCACTCGGAGAATTGCCGAAATTCGGCTCGGGTCTGAGACAATCGACCGATGCTCCGGTCGTGCGAGGGTATGTGCCATCGCATAAGTGGGTACCCGGGTTGGCGGAAGGAAAGGGCTCTCACGCATGCACCGACTTCGTCACGGCGATACTGGTCCAGCCGTCGCTGAGGTCCGGAGCACCCTGGCAAGTCTCGGATTCCATCCACACCCGGACGGGTCCGACGGGCAGGGGGAGTACTGGCAGGACGCCGATGCCGCCTTCGACAGTGAACTCGATTCGGCGGTGCGAGCTTTCCAGCAGCAACGTGGCCTCCTGGTCGACGGCGAAGTCGGCCCGGCCACCTACCGCGCTCTCAAGGAGGCGTCCTACCGGCTGGGCGCACGTACGCTGATCTACCAGCTGTCGGCGCCGCTGTACGGCGACGACGTCGCGACTCTGCAACGCCGCCTGCAGGAGCTGGGTTTCTACGTTCATCGCATCGACGGCTTCTTCGGTCCGCACACCCACGAGGCACTGACCGCATTCCAGCGCGAGATCGGTTTGGCCGCCGACGGTATCTGCGGCCCGGACACGTTGCGCTCGCTGGAATTACTGGGCTCACGCGTCACCGGCGGCAATCCGCACCGCATCGCCGAGGAAGAGGTCGTGCACCGCGCCGGCCCGCAGCTGACGGGTAAGCGCATCATCATCGATCCCGGAATGGGCGGGGAGGACAGGGGTCTGGCGGTTCCGACCGAGTTCGGCGATGTCTACGAGTCGGAGATCCTGTGGGATCTTGCCAGCCGGTTGGAGGGCCGTATGGCCGCCACCGGCATGGAGACGTTCCTGTCCCGCCCGTGGGGTGCCAACCCCTCCGACGCGGAACGTGCGGAGATCTCCAACACATTCGACGCCGACCTGATGATCTCCTTGCGCTGCGCGGCGAACCTCAGCTCGTCGGCGGGCGGCGTCGCCAGCTTCCACTTCGGCAATTCGCACGGCTCGGTGTCGATGATCGGCCAGGTACTCGCCGGATTCATCCAGCGTGAGATCGTTGCCAGGACCTCGTTGCAGGACTGCCGTACGCATGCGCGCACCTGGGACCTGCTGCGGCTGACGAAGATGCCGACGGTCCAGGTCGATATCGGTTACCTGACAAACGAGTACGACGCCTCGGTGCTGACCGATCCGCGCATGCGTGACGTCATCGCGGAGGCCATTCTGATCTCGGTCAAACGGCTGTATCTGCTGGGGCAGGACGATCAGCCCACGGGTACTTATACCTTCGCGGAATTGCTCGCCGAGGAGCTGGCGGCCGCCGACCGCATGTAGCGATCCGATACGAGAGCGGCGCCCCGGGATTTCCTCCGGGGCGCCGCTCTCGTGATTCGTCGTCGGATGAGTAGCAGGCGGATCAGCGGCAGGCCGATCAGTAGCAGACGACGCCCGGCTGTTCCTGTGCCGCAGCGGCGGCCAGAAGCTGATCCAGCGCGTGCTCGACGTCTTCCTTCCAGAAATGTTCGCTGTCGAGTTCCAGACGCAGTCGCGGGAAGTGGTGATGCGGCGCCACTACCTCGAAGCCGACGTCCTCCAGGAAATCGGCGTCGATCATGCAACTTTCGGGGGAGCAGTCACGCCGGGACCGGCGATTGCCTCCCGGCGGCATGCCGTATGCAGGCGTGTCGATGCGTTCCATGAAGAACATGGAGTTCACGCCGCGCTCCGGTAACGCGGTCGCGGCGGGATCGCTGCGGATGCCGAAGGCTTCGATCGCGCGGACACCGCGACGCATCAGATCGCCGACCACGGCCTGGATCAACCGGTGTGCGACATCACCGTCGTGGTACGGCGCTTCTGCGCGCAGCGTGGTCAGCAGCACGGCATCCGGGCTGACGGGGGAGGTGGGGAACAATGCGGCCCGCGGTACCGCACTCGGCGGGGCGTACAACGCACATCCGGCCGATCGTCCCTCGACGGTGGCGATCTGACCACACGATCCCCACTGCAGCAGAACCGTCGACAGCCATGCCTCCTTTTCGAAGACCGGATCGCTGAATTCCCGGGAGTCCGCGGCAACGGCCGGATCGATCTCCCAGAACACACACCGCCGCGCGTGCGCGGGGAGTTGGTCCAGTCCGCCGAGTGTCAATGCGGTCACGCTGGTCGACACCGCTCTATTCAGCCTCCAGCTCTCCGACTCGTCTATGCTCACGCCGCATCAAAATTTTCTCGCCGGCGAGAATATGCGATCACAGCGAACGCCTCTTTTCCCATCCCTAATCGATCGCTGGGGACCTCGAGAATCGACCCGAAAAATATGGCGTCACAGTGACGTTTCTTCCGTAGGTCTCTGGTCCTTGCTGATCATGATGACTTTCGGCCCGTATCGGTCCTCAGAGCTCTTGCTTCTCCATCAGCCCGACGATGCGTTCCAAATCGTCCACCGATCCGAACTCGACGACGATCCGGCCCTTCTTCTTGCCCATGCTGACGGTGACCCGGGTATCGAACGAATCCGCCAATCGCTCGGCAACCTTGTCGAGTCCCGGGGCATAGATCGGCTTACGCTTCGGAGCCGGCTTGGGCTCTTCTTCGGGGTAGCGGTTGGTGAGAGTGACAGCTTCTTCGGTAGCCCGTACCGACAGGCCCTCGGCCACAATGCGCTCGGCCAACCGCTCCTGCGACTCCGCACCGGCTTCCAGCCCCAGAAGTGCCCGTGCGTGCCCGGCCGACAAAACTCCCGCAGCCACCCGGCGCTGCACCGGAATCGGCAACTTCAGCAGACGGATCATATTCGTGACGACCGGACGGGACCGGCCGAGCTTGTTCGCCAGTTCCTCGTGGGTGACCCCGAACTCCTCGAGTAGCTGCTGATAGGCCGCCGCCTCTTCGAGCGGGTTCAGCTGCACCCGATGGATGTTCTCCAGCAACGCATCGCGCAGCATCGCGTCGTCGGTCGTATCGCGCACGATGGCCGGGATCGTCTCGAGACCGGCTTCCTGGCATGCCCGCCACCGGCGCTCGCCCATCACCAACTGGTAGCGCGGGGTAGGGGAGGACTCGAGCAGCCGCACCACGATGGGCTGCATCAAACCGAATTCCCGCACCGAGTGGACGAGTTCGGCCAGCGCCTCTTCCTCGAAGACCTGCCGGGGTTGTTTGGGATTGCGTTCGATCTGATCCGGCGGGATCTCGCGATAGACCGCACCGGTCCCGGATTCTTCGGTCGACTCCGGGACACGATGCAGATATGCGGAGGCCGGATGCGGACCGATCGGATCCAGCCCGATCACCGCATTGGCCGCCGCGCTTCCCAACCCCTGAACCTCGGTGGGACCGGTAGGAATCAGCGCGGCCAGACCGCGCCCCAATCCACCCTTCTTCGCCTGACTCATCGGCTTACCGACCCCTTTCCTGTACTGCGCCAGCCGTACCGACCGCCGGGCCTCCGTGGCCCTGGGACGCGGACGATTCCTCGGTCTGCGTCGCTGCCGTTCGGGCAGCGATCTCCCGTCCGGCGTCCAGATAACTCATGGCGCCACGGGAACCCGGATCGTAATCGAGAACGGTCATGCCGTATCCCGGTGCCTCGGAAACCTTCACGCTGCGCGGAATCACGGCCCGCAGCACCGCTTCGCCGAAGTGTGCGCGGACCTCCTCCGCGACCTGATCGGCGAGTTTGGTCCGGCCGTCGTACATGGTGAGAACGACGGTCGACACATGCAGTTCGGGGTTGAGATGGGATTGCACCAGACCGATGTTCCGCAGCAGCTGCCCGACACCTTCCAGTGCGTAGTACTCACACTGGATAGGAATCATCACTTCCTTGGCCGCCACCAACGCATTCACCGTCAGCAGGCCGAGCGAAGGCGGGCAGTCGATCATGACGTAATCGATGTCGTAGCCACCGAGGTTGGCTTCCTGAATCGCAGCCTTCAGCCGCCCCTCGCGCGCCACCATCGACACCAATTCGATCTCCGCGCCGGCAAGGTCGATGGTGGCTGGAATGCACAGCAGGCGTTCGTTGTGCGGGCTGCGCTGAATCGCCTCCCCGACAGTGGTCTCACCGATCAGCAGTTCATAGCTCGACGGCACGCCCGAGTGGTGGTCCACTCCGAGCGCAGTACTGGCGTTGCCCTGCGGATCGAGATCGATAACCAGAACTGTCATTCCCTGCAACGCCAGCGCGGCAGCGAGATTGACAGCCGTGGTCGTCTTCCCGACACCACCCTTCTGGTTGGCGATCGTGATGATGCGCTGCTCGCGCGGCTTCGGGATGCTGAGCGATCCCGGATGCAGAACCTGACTGGCGCGATGCGCCTCGGCGGCAATCGGTGTTTCCGCCGCGGAGATGCTGCCGAACGCGGTCTTCGCGAAGTCATCTCCCTCGGGGTTGCCGTTGTCCAACATTCCCCGCACCCGGGACGTTGTTTCCCGTGAAACATTCGCCGGACGGTTCGACATACAGGCTCCTAACCCCGAGAACTTCAGACACGTGCCCAGGCAGCACCGGCGCCGCAAGGCTCGAACAAGCTGAGCGCGGTCAGGATCACGGCCAATCCTGTGGAGCCTCATCCTTCCCGGACTGTGGCCCTAACCGACGAACTTGCCCTAACCGACGAGCTACCGGGAACCGCGAATCCGCGCTCACGCTCGACGACAACTAGCTTGCCAGCACGGGCCACAATACGGAAGTTGAACCGCGGCAATCACTCTGCGACACGCACGGAATGACTGATTCGAGAGGGTCTCCACCGCCCCCAGAGCGCTGTGTTTCATGTGAAACATCGACAGCTAGTGCGCACGCCGGGCGCGTCGACTCGCTCCCTTGTTCGCTCGCTTCTCCGCCCGCGGCAGCCGCTCGACGCTCAAGACGACCGTCGGCGGCGACACGATGCCGGCACCGCATTCCAGGATCTGCGCATGCCCCGCACCGGCGCGCACCAACTCCTCACGGTCCCGCTCCAACTCCTCGGCCACGCTGGATCCCTTCAGTGCCAACATGTGACCATGCTCGCGCACCAGCGGCAGGGACCATTTCGCCAACTTGCCCAAGGGAGCGACCGCACGAGACGTCACATAGTCGGCGCCGCCGGCTTCTTTGCGGACGTCCGGCTGTTCGGCCCGTCCGCGCACGACCGTAATCTCGAGCCCGGCCGACTCGATGAACTCGGCGAGAAATTTGGTCCGCCGCAACAATGGCTCGACAAGAGTGATGCGCAGATCCGGCCGGGCGATCCCCAGTGGAATACCAGGGAGTCCGGCACCGCTGCCCACATCGACGATCGACGCTCCGGTGGGAATCAACTCACCCAGCACGGCACAGTTGAGGATGTGGCGATCCCACAACCGCGGCACTTCACGGGGACCGATCAAACCGCGCTCCACCCCGGCCGTCGCGAGTGCGGCGTGGTACTGCTCCGCGAGCGGCAGTCGATCACCGAACACCTCGAGCGCCTCGGGTGGGGGAGTCGAATCTACGGCCTGCCCGTCGCCGGGGGAGTGGGTATCACCCGCGCCTCGTTCCACGTGAAACATCCTTCCGGACCGCGTGCGGTCCACGGTATGCGGCCACCGCCGCGCGATCGAATCCCGCTATCGAACAACTCATGACAAAGAGTAGGCCCCCGGTTCCGAGAACCGGGGGCCTACCTTATCCGCCTATCACATCAGGCCGGCACAACAACCACATGCCGGTTGGGCTCGGCGCCCTCACTCTCGCTCTCCACGCCGTCCACGGCCGCCACGGCATCGTGGACGATCTTGCGTTCGAACGGAGTCATCGGCGCCAGCGGCTCCGGCTTACCCGACTCGGCCACGCGCCGGGCTGCCTCGGTACCGAGCGAGCTGAGCTCCTCGCGACGCTGCGCACGCCAGCCCGCAACGTCCAGCATCAGCCGGCTACGCACACCGGTCGCCTGCTGCACGGCCAGGCGAGTCAGCTCCTGTAGCGCATCCAGAACCTCACCGCGGCGACCGACCAACTTCGACAGGTCGCGGCCGCCGTCGATACTCACGATGGCGCGGTCACCTTCGACGTCCAGATCGATATCCCCGTCGAAGTCCAGAACATCCAGCAGCTGCTCCAGGTAGTCGCCGGCGATCTCGCCCTCTTCGATCAATGCCTCTTCGGCGTCACCCGCGTCATCAGCGTCCACCACATCGGATTCGACCGCATCCGAACGGTCGTCGGCCGCTGCCGCATCTTCCTGCACACCGAGGGCCACAGTGGCATCCCCTCCATCGGTCTCAACAGTCATAGTCGTTTCCTTCAATCCGAATCATCCGTCGTGTCCGGCGCCTGCACGCCGGAAAGTCGCAATCGCAAGGCAGTTATCGGCGCTTCTTCTGATTGGCTCGGCCTCTGTTGCCCGATCGCTTGCGGTTACCGGATCCGGCCGATTTCCCGGATGCTCCCGACTTAGCAGCACCGGACTTCGCAGTGCCCGACTTAGCGGTCCCGGACTTCGCAGTGTCGGATTTGGCCGTGCCGTCCTCGACGGTATCCGCGTCGGAGTCCGCTCCCGTTCCATTGGCTTCCGGGCCCGCGCCGGCCTCTGTAGTAGCGGCCTTCTCCGGCTGTCCGGACTTCTTCTTGGTCGCCGCGGGTTTGGCTCCGGGCTTGGGCGCGTTCTGCGCCTTCCGCTCGACTGCCTCCTGCTTCTTCTGCTCTTCTTCCTTCTCCATCCGGCCGAAGACCAGATGCTGCTGCCCGTAGGTCCAAATGTTGTTGGACACCCAGTAGAGCAGGACGGCGATGGGAAGGAACGGACCACCGACAACGACACCGAGCGGGAACACCCACAACGCCAGCTTGTTCATCAAAGCGGCTTGCGGATTCGCCGCCGCCTCCGCGCTCTGACGCGCCACCGAAGCCCGCGCGTTGAAGTGCGTCGCGACGCCCGCAATGATCATCAGCGGGACGGCCACCGCCACCATGTTGGCGACACTGGGAATGCCGCCGTAGCTGGCGAACGCGTCCAACGTCTCCTTGGGGGAGGTGATGGCAGCAGAGATCGGCGCACCGAAGATTCGGGCACTCAGGAACGACTGGACATCATCGGCATTGAACACATAGTTGGGGGTCTGCGCGTTCAACTCCGGGCTCATGCCCAGCTGACCGATACCGGTACCCGTGCGGTTGAACGACCGCAGCACGTGGAACAAACCGATGAACACCGGCACCTGAGCAAGTACCGGCAGGCAACCCATCAGCGGATTGAAGCCGTGGTCCTTCTGCAGCTTCTGCATTTCGACCGCCATCTTCTGGCGATCGTTCTTGTACTTGCGCTGCAATTCCTTGATCTGCGGCTGCAACTCCTGCATCTGCCGCTGGGTGCGAACCTGCTTGACGAACGGCTTGTACAGCACGATTCGCAGGGTGAACACCAGGAACACCACAGCCAGGGCCCAGGCGAACCCACTGCTGGCGCCCTTGTCGAAATCTCCGAGTCCGAAGACATACCCGAAGACCCGATGCCAGAACCAGAGGATCCAGGACACCGGGTAATAGATGAAGTCGAGCACGGCTCTAAGTACTCCCGTCGGTCGTGTCGCCGGTCACCGCATGCGGCGACCCTTTACAAGCCTTCTGTTCAGCCGCCTCGTCGTAGGCTCGGCTACTCCGATGAGCGCGCGACCGCCGGGCCGGGACGGGATCCCATCCACCAGGGTGCCAGGGCGCACATTTCGCCAGACGAACGGCCGTCAATCCGAGCCCCACGAAGAGGCCACGGGTGCGTAGGGCCGTCACCGCGTACTCACTACAGGTAGGGGTGAAACGGCACACCGGGAGGCGCATGGGGGAGACATAGGTTCGGTACAGCTCGATCAGGAAGATCAAGAGCTGCGCGGGGAGCCGCATCACCGTGTGCAGGCGGCTCATGACACATCACTCGGAGCTGTGCGCGCGTCGGCGACATCGAACGACAATTTCCGCAGGGCGGATCGCAGCTGGCGATCCAGTTCGACAGCGGAGGCCGTAGCGGCACCGGGAAGTGCCCGGATGACGACATCGGCCTCGGTGGGTAGTTCCGCGGCGATCCCGGCACAGATATGACGCAGGCGGCGGGCTACGCGGTGTCGTACTACCGCGATGCCCACCGCCTTACTGACGATCAGGCCGAACCGAGGACCGCCGAATCGAACGAGCGCCGAGCCGGTGGAGTCGAACGTCGCTTCGCACAGCACTACGTGCACAACGATGTCGCGCCTCCCGATTCGTCGGCCACGCCGCACCGTCCGGGAGAAGTCGGCACGATGATGCAGCCGGTACGGCTCAGGCAACACCTGAGTGTCCGAGCGTGTAACGGGGAAACGGAAGGGGCGAGACGAACGACGAGTCAGGCATGGCGGCGATGCCGATGCCGAGCGATCAGGCCGTCAGGGAGGCGCGGCCCTTGCGACGACGCGCCGAGACGATCGAGCGCCCGGCGCGGGTACGCATACGGAGGCGGAACCCGTGGACCCGCGCACGACGACGGTTGTTCGGCTGGAACGTCCGCTTGCCCTTGGCCACGGTCAACACTCCTCGAGTAGGTGGGCACCACGCGGCGCCCGAAGTTGTTCGGTGAAACGTATGTAGTCACGATGGAAATGGCTTCCATCGGCACAAAACCCGCTGTGTGGTGGTCCGCTGGATCGAAACCGACCGGCAGCAGGCAGCCAACACCGTGTCAACGGGTGACTGTCTGAGGGTACTGACCAGCTTCGAGAGGGTCAAACTCGGGGTGCCGCCTGAGACGCGCACCACGTCCGCAACCCGCACGCGACAGGCCGTGAACCACCCTTGTCACCGTCGCCACACAACCACTAGTCTCCATAGCTAGATAATTGCTGCTGAAGCGCAGGTCGAGGCGCTGACCGGGGGGTTATGGCAGCAGGTCAGGTGTCACCGGAGTTCTCCACATCTGTGGATAATTGTGTGGAAAGACCCCTGGAGTGGCATATTCGTATCGCTGGCGGCCAGGCGACCGTGGTGCTCCTATCGACTTGCTCCGGGGAGGAAATGTTACGTGGACGACGAGCAGAATGTGTTGACCGCCGTCTGGCCCGAGGTGGTCGCCGAGCTTACCGCCGGCTCCACCGATGGCGCCATTCCGCCGGTCACCAACGCGCAGAAGGCGTGGCTCGGTCTGGTGAAACCATTGACGGTCGCACAGGGGTTCGCCCTGCTCTCGGTCCCCTCCTCACTGGCCCAGGAGGCTATCGAGCGTGACCTGCGGGAACCCATTCTGCGATCGCTCGCCCGGCGCCTGGGGCCTCAGGTCGAAGGGCTCGGCGTCCGGATCGCGGCGCCGGCCAATCCGCCGCCGGACCGCCCCGGCACGACCGCGCGCCACGCCCGGCTGACCTCCCGGCCGGAACGGATGCGCGACAAGCCGCGCGAACCGGCCGGCTTCCCGGCGCCGCCGCAGTACGCCGACACGGCAGAATTCCCCACCCCCAGGTATCTCGCCCCGGCCGACTATCAGGCTCACACCGCCTATCCCCAGGGTGATTATCCCTCGGCTCCGATGGCCGGGGAGTTGCCGGACAGCCTCGGGCCGACCTCACCGCTGCGCCGGGAACCCGAATCACAGCTCCACGGCGAGCCGCTGCGCGAACCCGATTCTCTGCGCCGGGCACCCGAACCCCTCCGCCGCGAAACCGACTCCCTGCGCCGGATCCCGGAACCACTGCGCCGTGAACCACCGCCGGTACCCGGTCCGGACCCGATGCACGGCCTGCCCGGCCCCGGAACAGAGTCCCTGTCCTTGCACGGTGGTGTACCGCTGCACGGTCGGGAACCGTTCCAGGATCCCGATTCGGCTCGCAGCGCCGAGTCGCTACGGCACGAGCAGGAAGTCCGTGGGCCCGAGGCCCGGCATCACCCGCAGGAACAGCTGAGCCCGGAAACCGATCTGCTGCGCCACGAGCAGCAGGCGCTACGCCATGAGCAGGAGATATCGCGCGGCGGCGGCCATCCCGGACAAGAATCGCTGTTCGCTCCGGATCCGGAGAGCGCGCCCCAGCAGCGGCCCGGTGCCGGCCGAGCGAGCGAACCCGACGAGGCAGTGGTCAACGCGCGCAGTTCCTGGCCGACGTACTTCTCGAAGTCACCGGAGCCCTCGCCGACGGCTCCGGCCACCTCGGCGGCCAGCCTGAACGCCAAGTACACCTTCGAGACCTTCGTCATCGGCGCCTCGAACCGCTTCGCGCATGCGGCGGCGGTGGCCATCGCGGAAGCGCCGGCCCGGGCCTACAACCCGCTGTTCGTCTGGGGTGCCTCGGGGCTGGGGAAGACCCACCTCCTGCACGCGGCCGGCCATTATGCACAGCGCCTGTTCCCGGGGATGCGGGTCAAGTACGTCTCGACCGAGGAATTCACCAACGACTTCATCAACAGTCTGCGTGACGACCGCAAGGTGGCGTTCAAACGCCGCTACCGCGAAACCGACATCCTGCTGGTGGACGACATCCAGTTCATCGAGGGCAAGGAAGGCATCCAGGAGGAGTTCTTCCACACCTTCAATACGCTGCACAATGCCAACAAGCAGATCGTGGTGTCCTCCGACCGGCCGCCCAAACAGCTGGCGACCCTGGAAGAACGGCTCCGTACCCGCTTCGAGTGGGGTCTGATCACCGATGTGCAGCCGCCGGAACTCGAGACCCGGATCGCCATCCTGCGCAAGAAGGCACGGATGGACCGGCTCGATGTCCCGCACGACGTGCTGGAATTGATCGCCAGCCGGGTCGAACGCAATATCCGCGAGCTGGAAGGCGCCCTGATCCGGGTGACCGCGTTCGCCTCGCTGAACGGCCAGCCACTGGACCTGTCGCTGGCCGAGGTCGTGTTGCGCGATCTGATGCCCGACACCACGACGATCGAGATCACGGCATCCACGATCATGGCCGTGACCGCCGAGTACTTCAACACCACGCTGGACGAGCTCACCGGACCGGGTAAGGCCCGTCCGCTGGCTCAGGCCCGTCAGATCGCGATGTATCTGTGCCGCGAGCTCACCGATCTGTCCCTGCCGAAGATCGGTCAGGCGTTCGGGCGCGACCACACCACCGTGATGTACGCGGAGAAGAAGGTGCGCAAGGAGATGACCGAGCGCCGCCGGGTCTACGACCAGGTCCAAGAACTCACAGCCCGCATCAAGCAGCGCTCACGCTGATCAACAGCCTTCGCGCTGATCTCTGTACACAAGCCGATCCACCCCGTTGACCTGGGGGGATCGGCTTTTTCGTGTTGTGGATTCCTCGAGGAATCCCTGTGGAATCCTCGAGGAATCCACCGTTTGTCCTCGAGGTTGCCCACAGGCCTGTGGGTGAACTGTGTACACATTCATCAACACCCGTTGATCCACAGTTTGCACAGGCAGATTCATCCACCGGCCCTCAGCTGCGGAAAGGCCCGAAAAGCCCTGTGGATTCCTCGAGGACTTCCTGTCAGGTCCTCGAGGAATCCCCCGGTAGTCCACCGATCGGCGCACAGTGTGCACAACAGGGGCAGGATCGGGGGAGAACTCGAGGATGACTCGAGGATGAACGGTGGACAGTTTTCGAGTCTCCACAACCACGCACAGTTCATCCTCGAGTCACTCACCGGACATCCACACGCCGCCACGCCTGCTCACCTGGGCAGACAGCTCAAGTCCACAGATTCCACAGCGCCTATTACTACTTGAGTTCTTCTTCATTAGATTTCTTCTTTGAAACAGGTTGTGTGGAAACTCGGCTCGGGGAGCCGACGGGACGGTGGGCAGTACTCCACATCCGAACGAGGCATCGAGAAGATCCGGGACGGGCCGAGAGACGTACGCGGACTCGCTGCACCGGACAGTGGGTGAAGCGCGGGCAGGCTCGCGGCGACCCCGTACGATGAGCTGACATACGGTTCGGATCCGCTCCGGCGGACGACGCACCGGCGTGAGGGTCGGCGTGGTGATCGGTGGTCTTCGCGGGTACGGTTTGAGGTCGGTCGTTCGTGTCGGGCCGGAGGTACCTGCGGGCGAGCCGTTCCACCGCATCGCCGCTCCACACGAGCCACGCCGATCAGCCGAGCAGATCACCACCGCACCGAGACAGATCACGACCGATCGAGACTGGGAGAGGACATACCGAGCGATGGAGCTTGCAAGTATGAAGTTTCGGGTCGCTCGCGAGGATTTCGCGGAATCCGTCGCCTGGGTGGCCCGTAGCCTGCCGTCTCGCCCGCCCGTACCCGTGCTGGGTGGGGTGCTGCTGGTAGCCGATGAGGACGGTCTGACGGTCTCCGGCTTCGACTACGAGGTGTCCGCCCAGATGCGGGTTGCCGCCGAGGTCGCCGGGCCCGGTCAGGTCCTCGTGTCCGGTCGCCTGCTGGCCGACATCACCAAGGCGCTGTCCAACAAGCCGGTGGACGTCTCCGTGGACGGCACTCGCGTGCTGATCGCCTGCGGTAGTGCGAAGTTCTCGCTGCCCACGATGCCGGTCGAGGACTATCCCCAGCTGCCCGAACTGCCGCCGCAGACGGGTGAATTGGGAGTGGATGTGTTCTCCGAGGCCGTCAGCCAGGTGGCGGTGGCCGCGGGGCGCGACGACACCCTGCCGATGCTCACCGGTATCCGGGTCGAGATCGAAGGGGCCGGGGTGGTCCTGGCCGCCACCGACCGCTTCCGGCTTGCTGTGCGCCATCTGGAGTGGCAACCGGGCCGCGAGGATGTGGAGACCGCGGTACTGGTGCCGGCCCGCACCCTCTCGGAATCGGCCAAGACCCTCGGCCCGTCCGACGCGCCGGTCCAACTGGCCTTCGGCACCGGTACCGACGGGCTACTCGGCATCGTGAACGGCGGGCGGCGCACCACCACGCGCCTGCTCGACGCGGAATTTCCCAAGTTCCGCCAATTGCTCCCCAAGGAACACACTTCGGTGGCGACCCTGCAGGTCAGTGCGCTGATCGAGGCGATCAAACGTGTTGCCCTTGTGGCCGAACGTGGTGCCCAGGTCCGGCTGGAATTCTCCGATCAGGGCCTGCAGCTGTCCGCCGGCGGCGACGATGCGGGGCGCGCCGAGGAGTGGCTGGAGGCCGAGTTCCGTGGTGAGCCGCTGACCATCGCCTTCAACCCGAGCTATCTCAACGACGGTCTGTCGGCCCTGCACTCGGAACGAGTGACCTTCGGGTTCACCACCCCCAGCCGTCCGGCCGTGATGTGCCCGACGACCGATGAGGAGACCGAGCAGTCGGAGTCCGGTACCTTCACGGCGTTGTCGAGTAACTACATCTACCTGTTGATGCCGGTGCGTTTGCCGGGCTGACCGGTCTCGGCGCCGCGGCACTTGTCCACTCCGATGTGTGGAGTTGTTGATAAACCTGTGAAAAACTCCGGGCCCGTGCGGTTTTCGGTCAGCCCGACGCATAGTGCCTGGTAACGGCGGTCAAGTTATGCACATTCGAAACCTCACGCTGCGTGATTTCCGGTCTTGGGAGCACGTCGATCTCGAGTTACCCACAGGCAGAACCGTTTTCCTGGGGGCGAACGGCAACGGGAAAACGAACCTGGTGGAGGCCGTCGGTTACCTGTCCACACTCGGTTCTCACCGGGTGGCAGGCGACGCACCACTGATCCGGTTGGGGCAGCAGCGATCCCGGATCGGCGCCACCGTGGTGAACGGTGGCCGGGAGCTACGCATCGATGCCGAGCTGAATCAGGGCTCGGCCAACCGTGCCCAGATCAACCGCTCGCCGGTACGGCGGCCGCGGGAAATCCTCGGAATTCTGCATACGGTGCTGTTCGCGCCGGAAGATCTGTCGTTGGTCCGTGGCGATCCGTCCGAACGCCGCCGCTTTCTCGACGAACTCGCCACGGCCCGCCTGCCGCGGCTGGCGGGGGTGCGCTCGGACTACGACCGGGTTCTCCGGCAGCGTTCGGCGTTGTTGAAAACCGCTGGGCGGCAGGCCCGTTCTCGTTCCGGATCACCTGCGGACCTCAGCACGCTCGATGTCTGGGACGGACATCTGGCCGCGCACGGAGCGCAATTGCTGGCCCAGCGCTTGCGCCTGGTACACGAGCTGCACCCGTATCTCGAGCAGTCCTATCGCGCCATCGCTCCGGAATCCCGGACCGCTGCCATTCGGTACCGCAGTGCGACCCTGCCCGAGGAATTCCTCGATCCACAGCGCTCTCCCCAGCCCGACGATGTGGCGGCACTGGAGTCGAATATGGTGCGTGAGCTGGCCGCCGCCCGCCCGAAGGAACTCGAACGTGGAGTGTGCCTGGTCGGTCCGCATCGTGACGACCTGGATCTCATGCTCGGCTCGGCGCCCGCGAAAGGCTTTGCCAGCCATGGCGAGTCCTGGTCGTTCGCGCTGGCGTTGCGGCTCGGCGCGTTCGAACTGCTGCGCAGCGCGGGGACCGACCCGGTGCTGTTGCTCGACGATGTCTTCGCCGAGCTCGACCGTCGGCGGCGTACCGCACTGGCCGCCGTTGCCGCCGGTGCCGAGCAGGTGTTGATCACCGCGGCCGTGCCCGAGGATGTACCGGCCGAACTCGAGGCTCACCCGGTTCGGGTGACGACCGACGGCATCGCCGACGACCGGACCTCCCGCATCGACGCCGACGAGGAGCCGATGCGGGAGGCCGGGGAGCACGACACCGTTACACCGTGACTCGCCGATCCGAGACATCCGGGCCGGCCGTGCGGTGCGATCGCCGCGAGCTGTCGTACCCAGGAGTTAATCTGACCGAGCGCCCGATCCGGAGACCGTCTTCGCTGCTCCGGCACTGTCCGGGTGAGTTGCCAACAAAGGCTGTGGATAATTCCGCAGTACTCGATCGACCGAACGATCGACGGGAAGGGAGTCGCCTGTGGCCGCGGACCAAGGCGCTGGAGGTGCCGGCGATCCCGTGACGTCCGGCGCCGATTCCGAACCGGAACTGCGTGGCGTGGATCTGGCTCGCCGGGCGCTGGAAGAAGCGCGCGCGGCGGCGCGGGCGAGCGGTAAGGCCGTCGGCCAGGGGCGTGCCTCGCCGCGTAAGGGCGGGGTGCGAGCCCTGCGCCGTCGTCGTTCCGGCTGGTCCGGTGCCGGCCCGGACGACCGCGACCCGCAGCCGCTGTCGGCGTTGGCCGGTTCCTTGGCGAAGAGTCGTGGCTGGTCCGGCAAGGTGGCGGAAGGAACGGTGTTCGGCCGGTGGTCGGCGGTGGTCGGCGAGGATATCGCCTCCCATGCCGACCCGGTCTCGCTCACCGACGGGGTGCTGAGCATCCAGGCGGAGTCGACCGCCTGGGCCACCCAGTTGCGCATGTTGCAGGCGCAACTGCTGGCGAAGATCAACGCCGCGGTCGGACAGGGAGTGGTGACTTCGTTGAAGATCAGCGGGCCGGCCGCGCCGAGCTGGCGTAAAGGGGAGCGGCACATCAAAGGGCGCGGCCCACGCGATACCTATGGCTGATTCCGGCTGATGCCGTGTCGGTTTCACGTGGAACGAATGGGCGCCGAACGGCTGTGGACCCGCTTTCCGCGCGATGGTCGGTGGAACCACATTCGCGTAACTTTCCGGCGCGGGAACCGCATGCCGTAGTTCTTCGCTGAGGCTTCCGGGGCGGCCTCGGCCCATAACCGGACCCGGAGATGGCTGATTTCACGCACTCACGGAGCTCTCAGGGGTGTCATAGGTGCATCCTGTGTCGGGGGTACCAGTAAGATGGAAGAGTAACTAGCGGCGATACCTTCGATGCGCTCCGCGCAGCCCGCGCACGGACCCCGGCCGTCCGCCTCTCGAGTAGTTCCGAAAATCTCGAGCGGATGTCGTACGGCCCCGGCCCGAATGTGGTGTCCGACGTCGCGTCGAGGGATCAGCAAGTAAGGAGAGCTACCGAGCAGTGGCTGCCAACGACTCCAATGCAAGCGGCTCGTCCAGGGCGACAGCGGGCAACAAAGACTACGGTGCCTCCAACATCAAGGTCCTCGAGGGACTCGAGGCGGTCCGTAAGCGCCCGGGTATGTACATCGGTTCTACCGGTGAGCGCGGTCTGCACCACCTGATCTGGGAGGTTGTGGACAACTCGGTCGACGAGGCGATGGCCGGCTACGCCAGCAGGGTCGATGTCACCCTGCTGGCCGACGGCGGTGTCGAGGTCGTCGACGACGGCCGCGGCATTCCGGTGGAGATGCACCCCTCGGGCGTGCCCACCGTCGAGGTCGTCATGACCCAGCTGCACGCCGGCGGCAAGTTCGATTCCGACGCCTATGCGGTCTCGGGCGGCCTGCACGGTGTCGGCATCTCGGTGGTCAATGCGCTGTCGACCCGCATGGTCGTCGATATCGACACCGATGGTTACCACTGGACCCAGGAGTACAAGGACGCCAAGCCGGGCAAGCTCGTCCAGGGCGACCCGACCAAGCGCACCGGTACCACCCAGCGGTTCTGGGCCGATCCGAACGTATTCGAGACCACGGTCTACAACTTCGAAACGATCTCGCGCCGGTTGCAGGAAATGGCGTTCCTGAACAAGGGACTGACCATCACGCTGACCGATGAGCGGGTGACCGAGGCCGAGGTCACCTCCGAGGTCGTCAGTGAGAAGGCGGAGGCTCCCAAGACCGACGAGGAAGTGGCGTCGGAGGCGGCCGAGCCCAAGGTCAAGACCCGCACGTACCACTATCCGGGTGGGCTCGAGGACTTCGTCCGGCACATCAACCGGACCAAGCAGCCGATTCACAACTCGGTGGTGGGGTTCACCAGCAAGGGCACCGGGCACGAGCTCGAGATCGCGATGCAGTGGAATTCGGGCTACTCCGAGTCCGTCCACACCTTCGCCAACACCATCAACACCCATGAGGGCGGCACCCACGAGGAAGGCTTCCGCGCGGCGCTGACCACGGTGGTGAACCGGTACGCCAAGGAGAAGAAGCTCCTCAAGGAGAAGGACGGCAACCTCACCGGCGACGATATCCGCGAGGGTCTGGCCGCCATTGTGAGCGTCAAGGTCAGTGAGCCGCAGTTCGAGGGCCAGACCAAGACGAAGCTCGGTAACACCGAGGTCAAGTCGTTCGTGCAGCGCACCTGCAACGAGCATCTGGCGCACTGGTTCGAGGCCAATCCCGCGGACGCCAAGACCATCGTGCAGAAGGCGGTGTCCTCGGCGCAGGCACGGGTGGCCGCGCGGAAGGCTCGTGAGCTGGTCCGGCGTAAGAGCGCGACCGACCTCGGTGGCCTGCCGGGCAAGCTGGCCGACTGCCGGTCCAAGGATCCGGCCAAGTCCGAGATCTACATCGTCGAGGGCGACTCCGCCGGCGGTTCCGCCAAATCCGGGCGTGACTCGATGTATCAGGCGATCCTGCCGCTGCGCGGCAAGATCATCAATGTGGAGAAGGCCCGAATCGACCGGGTTCTCAAGAACAACGAGGTCCAGGCGATCATCACCGCCTTCGGAACCGGTATCCACGACGAGTTCGACATCTCCAAGCTGCGCTACCACAAGATCGTGCTGATGGCCGACGCCGACGTCGACGGCCAGCACATCGCGACCCTGCTGCTCACCCTGTTGTTCCGCTTCATGCGGCCGCTGGTCGAGCACGGGCACGTATACCTGGCCCAACCGCCGCTGTACAAGCTGAAGTGGCAGCGTACGGATCCGGAATTCGCCTACTCCGACCGGGAGCGCGACGGTCTGCTGGAGGCCGGTCTGGCCGCCGGCAAGAAGATCAACAAGGACGACGGCGTCCAGCGCTACAAGGGTCTGGGTGAGATGAACGCCAAGGAACTGTGGGAAACCACCATGGATCCCTCGGTGCGGGTGCTTCGTCAGGTGACGTTGGACGACGCAGCCGCCGCCGACGAACTGTTCTCGGTGCTGATGGGCGAAGACGTCGAGGCGCGTCGCAGCTTCATCACCCGCAATGCCAAGGACGTTCGCTTCCTCGATGTGTAACCGGCACCGCGCGGTTTCGCCTGCGCGCCCGTTGCACCCCCGGCCTGCCAAGGAGAATTGATGACTGAGACAACCCTGCCGCCCAGCGGTGGCTCGGGCGACCGGATCGAACCGGTCGATATCCAGAACGAAATGCAGAACAGCTACATCGATTACGCGATGAGCGTGATCGTGGGCCGTGCGCTGCCCGATGTGCGCGACGGCCTCAAGCCGGTGCACCGGCGGGTGCTCTACGCGATGTACGACAACGGGTACCGGCCCGATCGCGGCTATGTGAAGTCCGCGCGTCCGGTCGCCGAGACGATGGGTAATTACCATCCGCACGGCGACTCGTCGATCTACGACACCCTGGTGCGCATGGCGCAGCCGTGGTCGCTGCGGTATCCGCTGGTCGACGGCCAGGGCAACTTCGGCTCGCGCGGTAACGACGGCGCGGCGGCGATGCGGTACACCGAGTGCCGGCTGACCCCGCTGGCGATGGAACTGCTGCGCGAAATCGACCATGAAACGGTCGATTTCAGCCCGAACTACGACGGCCGCTCGATGGAGCCGGTCGTTCTCCCCAGCCGGGTGCCGAACCTGTTGATGAACGGGTCCAACGGCATTGCGGTCGGTATGGCCACGAATATCCCGCCGCACAATCTCAACGAGCTAGCCGAGGCCATCTACTGGGCGCTGGACAATTACGAGGCCGATGAGGAGACCACCCTCGCCGCGTGTATGGAGCGGGTGAAGGGTCCGGACTTCCCCACGCACGGCCTGATCGTCGGCACCCAGGGCATTCACGATGCCTACACCACCGGCCGCGGCTCCATCCGGATGCGCGGTGTGGTGGAAATCGAGGAAGACAATCGGGGTCGCACCACGATCGTCATCACCGAACTGCCGTATCAGGTCAACACCGACAACTTCATCAACTCGATTGCCGAGCAGGTCAAGGACGGCAAGATCGCGGGTATCTCCGATATCCACGACGAGTCCTCGGACCGAGTCGGCATGCGGATCGTGATCACCGTCAAGCGGGACGCCGTGGCGAAGGTGGTGCTGAACAACCTCTACAAGCACACCCAGCTGCAGACCAGCTTCGGTGCCAACATGTTGTCCATCGTCGACGGTGTGCCGCGCACGCTGCGGCTGGATCAGATGATCCGCCTCTACGTCGACCATCAGTTGCAGGTCATCGTCCGGCGGACCCGCTACCTGCTGCGCAAGGCCGAGGAGCGGGCGCACATCCTGCGGGGCCTGGTCAAGGCGCTGGATATGCTCGACGAGGTCATCGCGCTGATCCGCCGCTCGGCCAATACCGATACCGCGCGGACCGGCCTGATGGAGCTGCTGGATATCGATGAGATCCAGTCGACCGCCATTCTCGATATGCAGCTGCGCCGGCTGTCGGCCCTGGAGCGGCAGAAGATCGTCGACGAGTTGGCCCGCATCGAGGCCGAGATCGCCGATTTGAAGGACATCCTGGAGAAGCCGGAGCGTCAGCGTGCCATCGTGCGCGACGAACTGGCCGAGATCGTCGAGAAGTACGGCGACGACCGGCGGACCAGGATCGTCGCGGCGGACGGCGATGTCGCCGACGAGGATCTGATCGCCCGCGAGGACGTCGTGGTGACGATTACCGCGACCGGTTACGCCAAGCGCACCCGGACCGACCTGTACCGCAGCCAGAAGCGTGGCGGCAAGGGGGTGCAGGGCGCCGGGTTGAAGCAGGACGACCTGGTCAAGCACTTCTTCGTCACCTCGACTCACGACTGGCTGCTGTTCTTCACCAACCTCGGCCGGGTCTACCGGGCCAAGGCCTACGAGCTGCCCGAGGCCAACCGCACCGCGCGCGGTCAGCATGTGGCGAATCTGCTGGCGTTCCAGCCGGACGAGAAGATCGCTCAGGTCATTCAGCTGACGACGTACGAGGATGCGCCGTATCTGGTGCTGGCAACGCGTAACGGTTTGGTCAAGAAGTCGCGGCTGACGGACTTCGATTCCAACCGGTCCGGTGGCATCGTCGCGGTGAACCTGCGGGGCACCGACGAACTGGTCGGTGCCGCGCTGTGTTCGGCCGATGACGATCTGCTGCTGGTGTCCGGCAAGGGCCAGTCGATCCGCTTCGCCGCCAACGACGAGGTGTTGCGCCCGATGGGCCGGGCGACCTCCGGCGTGCAGGGCATGCGGTTCAACACCGACGATGAACTGTTGTCGCTCAATGTCGTCCGCGACGGAACGTATCTGCTGGTGGCAACGTCGGGTGGCTACGCCAAACGCACTGCGATCGAGGAGTACACGGCGCAGGGACGCGGCGGTAAGGGTGTGTTGACGATCCAGTACGACCCGAAGCGTGGCAGTCTGGTGGGAGCGCTCATCGTCGACAACGACGACGAGCTCTACGCGATAACGTCCGGTGGCGGTGTCATTCGGACGGCCGCGAATCAGGTCCGTAAGGCCGGTCGACAGACCAAGGGCGTGCGGTTGATGAACCTGGGCGCCGGCGATACGTTGCTCGCGATTGCGCGAAACGCCGATGAGCCGGACCAGGTTCTCGGTGAAGACGAGGCCTGAGACTCGGATGCGCGTTAGGTTCTGGAAGCGGTAGGTTCTCCACAAGCAGCGGCGCCACGACGGATCGAAGGATTCTGCATTGACCACTCCGAATCAGCCGAACGACGAGCGACACCACACCAACGGTGTGACCGAGCGGGTCGCACCGTCACCGATCCCGCCGCGGCCGTCGCCGCAGGCCGGGGCGTCGGCCGACAAAGGCTCGGACAATTCGTCCGAAAAGTCTGAGCCTCGAAGCGATTCCGGGAAAGCCGATGTCCCGGCTCCGGAAGCCGCGGAAGGGAATGGCTCCCGGTTCGAGGAGGGGTGGTCGCAGCAGAAGCCGCAGTCGAATCTGAATCGTCCGGGGCAGGCGCCGGTGCGCGGCCGGTCGAGTTCGGTCGGCCTCGGCGGTAACAACGGGGTGAGTAACGCCCGCACCACTACCGATCTCGCGGCCAAGGCCGCGCGTAAGGAAGCGGCGATGGTGAAGTCCGTCGGGATCGACGGACCCACCCGCAGTATCTCGCGGCCGGAGCTGATCAAGGATCTTCCGGATTTGTCCGAGCTGCGCCATCCGCTTCCGCACTCGGAAGCTCCTGCGGCCCAGTCGGTGCCGAGGGCACAGACGGCGGCGTCGGCGCCTGCGGGCCCGTCCGCGCCGTCCCCGTCGCCGTCGGCCCGGTCGGCGGTGAGCCAGTCCGTCCAGGGCGGGGAGCCGCTGCGGGCGACCGTGCAGGTGCGCCATATCGATCCGTGGTCCACGTTGAAGGTCTCGCTGGTGATCAGCGTTGCCATGTTCTTCGTGTGGATGCTGGCAGTCGGATTCCTCTACATCGTGCTCTCCGGCATGGGGGTGTGGGATCGGCTGAACAGCACCTTCACCGATATGGTCGCCGACAACAACTCCTCGTCCTCCACGGGGTTGATCGATGCCGGCAGTGTCTTCGGATATGCCTCGGTGGTCGGCCTGATCAACGTGGTGCTGTTCACTGCGCTGGCCACGATCGGTGTGTTCATCTACAACCAGTGCACCGACCTGGTCGGTGGCGTGCAGGTCACGCTGGCCGATCCGGACTGATTCACACTGTCGACAGGTGGCCGGTCCCGCGCGGCGGGGCCGGCCACCTCTCGTTTACGGGTGCTTTGACCAGGCGTTTTGGAGAGCAATCGGTACGTTGTGTAATCTCTACCGAGTCGAGTGAGACACGGTTTCACCACGGGCCTATAGCTCAGGCGGTTAGAGCGCTTCGCTGATAACGAAGAGGTCGGAGGTTCAAGTCCTCCTAGGCCCACATCTCAATACCTGGTCGCGTCAGCGGCCGAGGGGGCCTTAGCTCAATTGGCAGAGCACTGCCTTTGCAAGGCAGGGGTTAGGGGTTCGATTCCCCTAGGCTCCACTTCATTCGATCAGGGACCCGGGGGGGGATCCCGTCTGTTCCCCGGAGTTCACCGGCACAGGTCGCCACCGACGTGCCCGACTCGGCACAGTAGTGTGGACAGCATGAAACTTCTTGTGATGATCGGTGTTGTTGCCGCAGTTGTTCTCGCTGTCACCAAGGTTCGCAAGCGCAGCGGCGGGGACGTGTGGCACGAGGCCACCGCGAACTGATTCGCGGGCATGACCGGGGCCTTAGCTCAATCGGCAGAGCACTGCCTTTGCAAGGCAGGGGTTAGGGGTTCGATTCCCCTAGGCTCCACTTCACAGCGAATCCGCAGGTCACTGACCTGCGGATTCGCTGTTATGTGGCATCGCGCGAACTCGTTGCGCTAGTTGATCGCCGAAGATGAGTACGACGAAGCCGGCGATCACTGCGGATGCTTCGCTGGGGTCGATGTGCCTGTGCGCGGGTTGCGGCAACAGGCCCTCGACGAGCGACAGTCGGTTTGGGTCGCTTCCGTTCGGGTATGGGCTGGGCAGATCACCGCATCTTCCCGGGAATATGCAGCGATCGAGAACGCGTCGGTTCAAACGAGTAGCCGACGCGTTCGACCGGCCCAGTGTGTGTGCCGGTTGACGAGCCCGCGACGAGTCGGCGCGGCGGGCACGCGCCCGCTGCGATTTTTCATTGGTCGTGCGGATTCGGATCGCCGGTTCGCCATCGCCGCACTGCGTCCGCTTGTGCGGTGCGGTTGCGCCGTTCTCGCGGGGTGATCATCAGCAGTTCGTCCACGGTTGAGGCGTCGCCGGTGGTGGCGGCGGCGTTCATCGCGGCGAGGGCCCGATCGTCGTCGGTGTAGGGCGGGACGACCAGGATGACCAGTCGACGGTCGCGGGTGCCCAGCATTTCGATCGTGTTGACGGTCCCGTTGCGGTGGCCTTCGAGGCGGATGGCCAGCCCTTCGACAACCAGATCGCTGGGCGCGTTCGCCCACTCACCGAGGCGGTAGGTGATCCGGCGGACGGGTCCGAGCCGGCCCGACACGCTCGCCAGCAGCGCGGGCAACTCGACAACGAGGTCGTCGCTGCGCGGCCACCACGCTCCGTCGACGTAGCCGATCTTCGCCGAGTCCGGTTTCAGCCGCAGCCGCGGTACCAATTCCCCGACCGAGCCCGAGTTCTCCCTGTTCGGGTGAACATTCTCCGGTGTCATGGTCGACGCTCCTGTCTCGAGCGGGTATCGGTCCGTTGCTGGTGTCACGGTCCGGGTGGTGGGCCGAGATGGCCGGCCGCGGCAAGCCGCATGCGTTCCCGGGCGACCTCGGGCGCCGTGGCGGCGGGGATGACGAGCAGCGCGAGTGCGGTGTTGTGCGCTCCGTAGAGATGCACGACCTCGGGCGGTTGGTCGTCGCTGCGGCCCTTTATGCGAATGTGGTCGTCGGTACCGATGCGTCGTTGGGCGAGACTTGTTGCGTTCCATTCGAATCCGACGCGCATCGTGGTCCCGAGGCGTGGGGCGACGGCGCTGATCAGGTCGTGCAGTTCCGACGTGAGATTCGGGGTCCACGGCCACCAGGCGCCGTCGACGTTTCCGGGGACGGCACCGCGTTCGCGGAGCATCAGACGGGGTGTGCGTGTGGGTGTGCGGAAGGGCTGTCGCTCGTCCGAGGCGGACGTGTCCGTCTCGAAGTGGTTGACGATCGGACGTCGTGTATGGAGGCGGGGCATGATCTATCCCTCCCGTGGAGTGCCGGCGGCCACCAATTGGGAGTGGGCGGCGCGGGCGTCGGTGGATGGAAGGATCACGCGGAGCACCATGACGGCGGTGTCGGCGCCGACGACATACATCGTGTTGCGCAAGTGGAACGGATAGGGCTCGAGGCCGATCGAACGACTTCCGACCGTCATCTGCCGGGGTGGCCGTGACCAGCCGTCCGGGTCGTAGACGATCCGATCGACCGGACCCAGCCGAATCGTCAAGACAGCCAGTAGATCCGGGAGTTCGGTAGCGAGGTCGGCGGACTCGGGCCACCACGCACCGTCGATGTAGTCCGAGTGACGATTTTTCGGCTTCAGGCTCAGTCGCGGTGGGTGGTGGGTCACCGCGGCTTCGGGCGGGCCCGTCGAGAGGGGAGCCGGGGCGGGGGAGGCGCGTTCCGGTAGGGGATCGAGGTAGCGGCGAATTGCTTCCGGAAAAGCCTTGGTCTTCGTTGCGATTGTGTGAGCGATGGTCATGATGGACCGGTCCTTACTCGTCGAGGCGGGATGTGGTGGCAATGATCGGCATGTCGACTGTTGCCTGTGCCCGAATCCGTGGCTGCCGACTCGCCGAAAGAAGAGGGACGCGGGTGCCGACGCTCGAATGGGAGTGACTACTCCAGTAGACGCCCATGTCGAGACAATGTCAACGCTGTAGGTATACAGTTTATATCTACGGTTGTCGGCATCGGAGGAAATGAGCCCGCGTCATGAACGAAACGTCATCGGAGGTCCAAGATCCGACAGGTGGTGCCCGCATGGGTCGTGCCGCGAATGGTCGTGGCGCCGGTCGGGTCACCCGCGTGGGAGTACTCGCGGCGGCGCTGGCGATCATCGACAGTGACGGCGTCGAGGGATTGTCGATGCGCCGCTTGGCCGAGGCGGTGGGCCGGGACCCGATGGTTATCTACCGGCATGTACCGAACAAGGCGGCGGTGCTCGACGGTGTTGCCGAGATCGTCTTCGCGCAACTGCGAGTGGACAGCGCCGACCCGGACTGGGCCGGCGGGCTACGGAAGGTCGCTCGCGATTTCCGTGCCCTGGCGCTGGCGCATCCCCGGGTGGTGCCGTTGCTGGTGACGCGGCCGCTGGCGACACCGCTCGGGCAACGTTCCCCAGCGGTGGTACGGCCGCTCGAGGACGTACTGGCATTGCTGACCCGTGCCGGTTTCTCCGGAGCCGATGCTCTGCACATCTATCGTGCATTGTTCGGCTTCCTCTACGGCCATGTGCTCAATGAGCTCCAAGAATTGGTGGAACGCCCGGAAGAGACCGACGAAGTGCTGCGTCTCGGTCTGCATCGGTTGCCGGTCACAGAATTCCCGTTGCTACGCCGACTCGCCCCGCTGCTGGCCGATTACGACGGCCGCGCCGAATTGGAACGTGGACTCGACATCCTGCTGGCCGGCCTCACGGCCACACTGTCACATCCCCGCGCGGATCCCGCCACACGCGATGCCGCTGCCCGCGGGGCGGAGGAAGGATGACCGCCTTTCACGGAAGGTCGTGCGAGCTTGATGACAGGCGGCGGCCGAGGGTTTTCAGTCCGGCTCGGATCCGCGCTTTGGCGGTCGGTAGCGGGATGTCGAGGTCGATGGCGACCTGAGCGTAGGTGCGGTCACCGTAGAAGGCCAGCTCGATGGCTTCGCGCTGGCGGCTGCGAAGTTTGCACACTTCCCCGGCGACGGCGCGTTGTTCGAGGCGCTGGCCGACCTCGTCGTAGACCACGTCATGGTCGGGTGAGAACTGTCTGCGGCCGAAAGCGCGTTCGCGGTCGGCCAGCGCTTGCTCCGAGCGCACCTGGTCGACAGCGCGACGATGCGCGAACATCATCAGCCATGCCATCGGACTTCCGCGGTCGGCATCGTAGTCCCCGGCCGCGATCCAGATGTGAAGATATATTTCCTGGCTGACTTCCTCGGCCAGAACCGGACTGTGCAGGATGAAGGTCAGTCTGGCGAGCAACCGAGGTCTGGTCGATCGATAGAACGCGGCGAAGGAATCGGTGTTGCCGTTCGCGGTCTCTTGCAGCAAGGTAGTCAAACTTGCAGAGTTGGTCGTCGAAGTACCGTTACGGGGACGGAGCTCGTCCTTCATCGCACACCGTTCGTCTCGCGAAATAGGTGATGCCGGGCGGCGAAGGTGCGTGCCACCTGGCCGAACCGCCGAGCTGATACTGGCGCCGCGCACCGCTGAAATTCGCCCCGACGCGTATCGAGGGTCCACGTCCGGGTCGGCAGAAGCGGCCGGACTGCGTCGTCGGATCGGCGACACCTACACCATCGCTCAAGGATGCCGGGTGTTAGCAGCGTGAGGGGCGTCGTTACCGGACCGACACCGGTTCGCCGCTGATTTCGATGTCTGGCTACCGAGAATTTATGCGAGCGGCCGCCGGAACCGGATCGCCCGCACCATCCGGTGAATTGTGCCGATCCGCAGGCCCGCACTCGCCGAAAGGCGCTCGCTGCCACGCCCGGGGCGGATAACAGGGGGACGGGTCTGCGGGAGCGGACTTGCGCCGAGCGCTGCGTGTAGAGTCGAGGCATTCGGCGGCATCACGTGCGCTGACCAGCAGAGGTAGCGACGTCCCCCGAATGCGATATCCGGTCTTCGCGGAGGCCGCGGCAGGAGCGTCCCATGACGCCACCATCACTGAACGCGTCTGTGTCCGTCCGTGATCGAACGCTCACCGACCCCCCTCGATTCCGTCCGCGCCCGGATTCTGATGCGAGTGGCTATATCGATGCGACTTGGTGGCCACGATCGAGCAATCTGACAGCCGAGCTGCCCGATCTGATTGCCGCAGTTCGGCCGCGAGCAGAACAGATATGGCGCATCGTCTACGATCCGCGCACCTGGTCGACCACCGACCGGCATCCGGTCGTCGCGGGACGCGCTGTGCGACTGGACCGGTACCCGTTCGAGTTGTTCGGCATCATGTATCTGTGCGCGACCAACGGCACCGTGATCGTGTTGCGAGCCATCCCGGAGGGCACCGATCCTGCCGTCGCGACATCGGTACTCGCGGCGGCCGGGCGAACCGCTCGGAACGACGCTGCCCGGCAGTGACGGCCGCGAACCCTGAATCGCGACCACGTTTCGTCACGAATATGCCGCGACGAGGCGCGACGACCGAGCCGTCGATGTCGGTGCCGCGGAGATACAGGGGTCCCGATCGAGAACCTCACCATCGGACAGCGGCGGGCAGCGGCATGGCACGGTGGCCGGCAATGTCGCCACCCGGGGTAGTTCATGATTCCGGCTTGTCGGCGCCGGCGCTTACGGCCCTGCGCATCTGCGCGTGTGCCTGGTCTGCGGGGGTGGCGGGATTGATCACCAGCAATCGAAGGTGCCGATCGTGTGGGCCGAAGACATACATCACTTGGGGTGGCTGGTCCGGAAGCGGGCCGGTGACCTCGATCCCGTCGGGCGCGTCGATGCGACGTTGGGACAGGCTCAGCGCATTCCAGTCGAAGCTGATCCGGGCGGTCGCGCCCAGTCGCGCGGTGAGGGCGGTGACCAGGTCGTGCAGTTCGGTGGTGAGGTTGTCGGTTCTGGGCCACCATGCGCCGTCTACGCCGCCGGATTCCTCGTCACCCTCGCGCAGCAGCAGCCGCGGTGTGCGGGTCGGTTTGTCGAATGGTTGCCCACCGTCGGCGCCGGCCCGGAATCGGCCCGGGCCGCGGTCGGCGGCGGCACCGCCGCTGTCCTGCGGTGGGTTCTGTGTCATATCAGGCCTCCCACACGGGACGCGGATCGGGCGCAGGATGGGCTGCGTGTGCCGCGGTCTGCCGGGTCCGTCGGGTCCGGTCTCAGGACACAGAGTGTGTGGGCGGGCAGGTGCCGGTATCCGTCCAGGCGAACCGAACGTCCGCCGATCATCGCGCGCCTCGGTGCCGGCTGCCAGGCGTCCATGCTGTACATGATTCGGTCGATGCTGCCTGCCCGCCGGCCCAGCGCCTCCAGATCGGACAGTTCGGCGACCAAGTCGGTCGTGCGGGGCCACCGGGCCCCATCCACCGAACCCGGGCGCGGTGCTCGCGGTGTCGGTAACCGGCGTGATACCGGCGGTCGGCTGAGGAGGGTAAAGCGTGGCGAGCGGTCCTGCGGGATCGGCTCGTATTGTCGCGTCATCACGACGCTCCTGACCGGGGCCGCGTGGCGGGCCCTGTTCATTGGCCGGGCGACGACGAGATCACGGGTGGTTTCGTACGAAAAGCCCCCGGCATCTTCCATCCTACCCACGCCCGCGGCGCCCACCGGGCCGATAGCGCGCGTACGCACAAGCCGACGTTCGAAGCATCGCAGGTAACTTCCTCCGCGGGGGTGTCGTCCCGTCGGATGGGGTATCTCCGACTCATAAGGCCCGCACCCGACCGGCGTTGGAGGCCGTCATGATCATCACTTTCGGGCTCGGCGTGCTGCCGGCTGCTGCATGCCTCCCGACGGCCGCGGCTACGAGAACTGTGACGTTATCGGCCGGTGGTGGCCGATGACCACGAAGGACCGAGCCTGGGATCTCGGGTATGCGGCCGGCTGGCGGCTGGTGCGGGCCCTGCCGCAGCAGTGGGCGATGCGATCGTTCGAGGTCGCGGCCGATCGCGCTGCTCGCGGTGGTGGTCCGATTCAGCTGCGGCGAAATCTGGCCCGGGTGCTGTCCACCACCGCGGCGCAGGTGCCCGACGATCTCGTGCGCGCGAGCCTACGCTCCTACGCTCGCTACTGGTGTGAAGCGTTCCGGCTGCCGTCGATGGATCCGGTGCGGCTCGCCGCGACCATCGACTCGGCGGCCACCGGGCTCGAACACATCCACCAGGCGGTCGGGCACGGGCGCGGGGCCGTGCTGGCGTTACCGCACAGCGGCAACTGGGACCTGGCGGGAGTGTGGCTGGTCCAGCGGGTCGGCACACCGACCGTCGTCGCCGAGCGGCTGCAACCGGAATCGCTGTTCCACCGCTTCGTCCGATTCCGGGAAAGCCTCGGATTCGAGATCGTCCCTCTCACCGGCGGCGCCGCACCGCCGTTCGCGCAGCTGACCGCGCGGCTGCGGCAGGGGCGGATCGTCGGGCTGCTCGGTGAACGCGACCTGACCGGCGCGGGTGTGCCGGTCACCTTCTTCGGTGAACCGGCCTGCATGCCGGCCGGCCCGGCTCGGCTGGCGATCGACACCGGTGCACCCTTGCTCCCGGTGCACTGCTGGTTCACCCCCGACGGCTGGGGTTTCCACGTCGGCGCGCCGATCGACACCACCGATGGTGTGCAGGCCACGACCCAAGCCCTGGCCGACCGGTTCGCCGCCGGTATCGCCGCGCACCCGGCCGACTGGCACATGCTGCAACCGGTGTGGACCACCGACCATCGTGCCCGTGAGCGCGCGCAGTAATCCGCACCACTGATCCGGCTCCGCAGCCGGGAATGCCGCAATTGATGCAGCGTGTGCCGGCCGTCGTCGAGACACTCGGTGTGGGCCTCGAACTCGCATGTCTGCAGATTCGCTCCCGCACGGTATCCGGGTATACATGGCGCGAACCAGTTGTATCGACCCGAGAGGTGAGGAACGCGGTCGGCTGGTGGGTGTCCCCCCAGCGCGGTGCGGCCCGGCGGGCCGGGCGACGATCAGGGCCTTGCCAGCCGAGCCGACCCAGTTCACCGATGATGATCAACATAAGCGCGGAATCCGACAGGCGATGCGGCATGCGCCATCCCTCGATTCCATTCGCGCAGGTCGTCCGGCAGATGTCAGCGAGTAGGCTGGACCATATCCGGAGGCATCCCGCATGTCGACCAGTCGAGGTCGCGTCGTCTCCGATTCGGATTCCGGCCCTGGCGGGCTGTGACAGGAGCGTCTCATGGCGCAGCCATCGGCAACCTTGCATCCCGCACCGCCTCGTCGCCCACCGCTCTGTACACCACGATTGCGATTGCGTCCGCGCCGCGATGGCACCGGCCACATCGACGGTGTCTGGTGGCCCCGCACACAAGACCTGGCCGCCGAACTCCCAGGACTGCTCACCGCCCTCCGGCCGCGCCTCGGACTGGTGCGACAGGTCGTCTACGACCCGACCGGATGGTCACCCTCTGCTCGGCACCTGCAGCTCGGCAGTCATCGAACCCACTTGGACCCCTATCCTTTCGAGCTTTTCAACACGATGCACGTATGCAGCGCGCACGGCATCGTCGTCATACTGCGGGTTATCCCCTCTACCGCCGACGGTACCGCGGCCAACGCGGCGCTGGCAGCTGTACCGGGTGCAGGGAAGCGGGTCGATCACGATCGCTGACAGCGCACCACCTCCTCTCACCGTGCCGGCCGACGAGGCGTATGCCCATCGCCGTCGCGCCCTGTTTCAACTTGTCGAACGCCTACTGGCCTCATCCGAATCGCCGGCCCCTCGACGGTCATAGTGTTCGGATTGTGGAGCGTTAGGCCCACTTCATTACTCGGCTTCACTATTCTCGGCTCCACCGGCACCGTTCTCACGGTCTGGTGAGTAGGTCGATCACTGCCTGCATCTCGTCCGGAGTGGGAGTCGGCAAGTTCTCCCGGCCGTGGATCATTCCGATTCCCAGATAGACCATGGCGCCCGCACGTAGTCGCGCCTGCGCCGGATCGAAGCCCAGGTCGATCATGATGGTGCGCACCGTTTGAAAGACACGCTGATCCAGTGCGCGGACCGCCTGTGCGACCTTCTCGTCGGTGCGTGACCATTCCCGTATCGATGCTTCCACCATCCAGTGCTGCGGGTCGACGAGCATCGCGCCCATCTGCTCGATGCGGCGCTCGACCGGAATCGAATCCAGCGCGGCCAGTGCCCGCACGGCCTCGGTCTGCATAGCGCCCCACCGATCGACCATCGCGGTCTCGAGTTGTCCGAGATCGTCGAAGTGCCAATAGAAACTGCCCTTGGTGACGCCCAGTTCCCGGCACAGCCGGGGGATCCGCACGGCGGTCACCCCTTCGCGGGCGAGTAGATCCAGTGCGCCGTTCACCCAGTCCTCGTAGGACAGGCGGGCGGTGTGCCGGCGGGTACGGTGTTGGGCCTCCGCTTTTTTGGTGAGCGGGGCCTTTGTGGCGAGTGGGGTCTGCTTGCTCGTGGGAGCCGGGCGTGGGGCGCTCTCCGGGGCCGCCGCCGCGGACGGTTCCTGGGGTGTCGCGTCCTTCGCCACCTTCGTCTGCCTCGGTTCTGCCGTCATCGGACCACTCTTGCCTTGCCCAGGTGCATAACTCTGATGGTAGGGGAGCGCGCGACCTGCAGTTCCGGTGTGAAGAAATCCATCCGAATCAGTACCGTCGACTGTACCCGATGGTATGGTCCCTTCCGACGGGAGACGAAGCGATTGTCACCCCGGAAGGTGCGAGGATGTATCGACCGATCGGCCGCCGTGCGATGTTGCGAGGGGTAGGCGCGGGACTGACGGCTGTGTTGGCGGGGCAGGCCGTGGCGGCGGCCGACCCACCGCCACCCGGGGGTTTCGAGAGCCCGCTGCTGTTCCATTCGCCGCCGCTGCGGCGTTTCGTGCAGGAGATGCCACGGTTGCCGGTGCTGACGGGCAGTCGGCTGGATATGGTCGCCTCCACCACCGCACATCGTTTCCATCCCGACCTGCCGGCGGTCCCCGCCTTCGGTTACAACGGGGAGAGCTATCTGGGCCCCACCATCGAGCACGAGGCCGGCAGTCCGCTGCACGTCCGGTTCCGCAACGAGCTGGGCGCCCATCCATTCGCAGCCGACCTCGACACCAGTCTGCACGGAGTCCCGGAGAGCTACCGGACCACGGTGCCGGCATCACTGCATCTGCACGGCGGTGTGACACCACCGGCGAGTGACGGTAATCCCGAGCAGTTGGTACTGCCCGGTCAGCAGCTGGACCACGAATTTCCGCTGCGCCAGCCGGCCGGGCACCTCTGGTACCACGACCACGCGATGGGTATCACCCGCGCCAACGTGTACGCCGGTCTCACCGGAATGATGTTGCTGCGCGACGAATTCGACACCGGCCTGCCGGACAATCCGCTCGGTCTCCCGGCCGGCGACTTCGAGCTGCCACTGGTCCTGCAGGAGAAGATCTTCACCCCCGAGGGACGACAAAGCCTGCGTTCGACCGTCGTTGTGCCGCAGGGTCTGTGGGAAGGCGGCGCGGTCGGTGATGTCGGGCTGGTCAACGGCGCGGTCTGGCCGCGGCTGTCGGTGGCGCGGGGTCTCTATCGCTTCCGGGTCATCAACGCGGCCTCGTTCAGCACCTGGAATCTGTTCTTCGGCAATCACATGCGCTTCTGGGTGATCGGTAACGATCAAGGGCTGCTGGATGCACCGGTTCCGGTGCGCAATCTGCGCCTCACTCCTGCCGAACGGGTCGATCTGCTGGTCGATTTCGCCGATCTCGCGCCGGGGGAGACGGTCGAGCTGTGCAACGACGAACCCCCGGTGTTCCAGGCCGCGGTGCTGGGTGAGGTCGCCATGCCCGTGTTCTGCCGGTTCCGCGTCGAGGACACCACCGGCTTCCGCGGCCCGGTGCCACAGACCTTGCGCGGCGGGCCGGGCCGCCCGCCACCGCTACCACCCGTGCAGACGCCGGCCCTGGTGCGGAATCTGACCGTCACCCAGCCCTACGAATTGCGGCTGCCACCGGCGATCATGTCGCTGAACAATCTGCGCTACTCCGACCCGGATATCGAGATGCCCCGGCAGGGCACCACCGAGGTGTGGAACATCGTCAACATCACGCCGGATCCGCATCCGATCCACATCCATCTGGTGAACTTCCGGATTCTCAGCCGCACGCCGCTACGGACGGTGGAGTACCAGGCCGCTCATCCACAGCCGCCGATAGGTACGCGGTGGACGCCCGACCCGGAGGGGTTCCTGGCGGGAGCACCGGTGCCGCCGGCGCTGTGGGAGAGCGGGCACAAGGATGTGGTGCGGGTAGACGGTGGCACCGTCACCCGCATCGTGGTGCGCTTTCCCACGGCCGACGAACTCGGCTTCGACCCCGATGCCTCTTTCCCCAGGCTCAATCCGATGCCCGCCGTCTCACCTGCGGGACACCATGACGCACACGGCAATTCCGAGCTACAAGGCTTCGTCTGGCATTGCCACATACTCGACCACGAGGACCACGACATGATGCTGCGATTCCGAACGGTGCGGTGAATTCGATGACCCAGACCCAGACTCCGGCACAGAGCCTTGAATGCCCCAGCGCCTTCCGCTTCTGGGAGGCGAAGCAGCAGCCCGTCGTCGCGCGGATCGACTCGTTCGTGCGAAAAGTGACCGGCGCCGGGATCTTTCCCACCGATGAACAGGCGCGGGCACTCACCGAGGATCTGTTCGCGGGTGATCCGGTGGCCGAACGGTTCGTCGCCGAGGTGATGAACGGCCCCGGCGGTTCGGCGGCCGGCCGCCGCCTGCTCGACCGTGCCCTGACCGAGGGTATCGATGCGGTGCCCGAGGCCCCCGAGTCGATGCGGGAGTTGTTCGCCGAGTTCGACACCGTTCCCGACTGGGTGCGGCCCGAACTCGTCGAACAGGGTGCCGCCATCTGGCGTCGCTGGGGGACCATGCTGTTCAGCTTCGCCGGTGCCGAAACCTTGGAGATGTACACCGAATCCGCGGTGGCGACGCCGTTGTCGCTGGCCGGTGGCTATGCCGGAAACAGTGCACTGCGCCGATATCTGGAGACCTGCCGGTTCTGGATGGACGTCTCGCAGCCGAATGCATTGCTCACTCCGGGGTCGACCGGCCGCGGCACCGCGCTGAAGGTGCGGGTGATGCACGTGTCGGTGCGGGCGAAGGTGGCCGAGCACAGCGAATGGGATATCGACAAATGGGGCCTGCCGATCAGCCAGACCTATCAGTTGCTGACCCTGATCGCCGGCAGCGTGACCCCGGGGCTCGGGCTGTGGGCCTTGGGATACCAGACAACGCCCGCCGAAATCCGTGCACTGCTGCACTTTCAGCGGTACATGGGGTATCTGCTGGGAGTGCGGTTGCAGTGGCATCCGGAAACAGTGCTGGACTCGTTGCGGGTGCTGGCCATGACGATCGCCTCACGCTCCTACGACGCCGGTGCGCACGGTGCCGAGCTGATCGAGTCCTACCCTGCCGCTTTCGCACCACGACCCGAACACCACGGTCTGGCCAAGGTGCGCGCCGCCTACAACTTCCGGATCAATTCGGTGTACTCGGCGATGTACATGGCTCCCGGCACCCGGCGGAAATACCGTATGCCCCCGGCATTTCCGTGGTTGCTGATTCCGATGCTGCGGTGGCCGTTGATCACCGTCATGGAATTCGCCCGGCGAGTGCCGCCGGTCGGCCGGGTGCACGAGAAGGTGATGGTCCGGCATCGGGAGAACTGGTACCGCGCCCAGATGCGGGGCCGGGAAGCGGAATTCGATGCCAGCGGCGCGTTGCGTCGATGAGGGGAGTGGATCAGCCATGAACAGCACCGCCATTGTCGAAGCCTGGAACGGGCCCGGTCGCCGCGACGGCGAGCTCACGACCGTCGAGCCGCGCCACAACGCACTGCACCGTTCCACCAGCAGACTCGCGTTCGAGCATTGGTACTTCGATGCGCGGCTCGATACCGGACATACCGTCGTCGGCTTCCTCACCAAGCGTCGTCCGGAGGATCCGCCCTTCTCCCGGCCGTGGGTCGAGTTGATGGTCTACGACCCCGACGGCAGCCGGCGCCAGGTCTCGCGCAAATATCCGAAGGACCAGGCCTCGTTCGGTACCGAGGCGTGCGATGTACGGATCGGGAACAACCGGGCCTACACCGAATTCCGGGACGACGGCCTGCCCACCCATCATCTGCGGCTGGCCGAGGACGGCCTGGAGTTCGACCTGCGCTTCGACAATGAACTGCCGAGCTGGATGCCGGGGCAGGGGGAGACCCATTTCGGCGGCGGGGACAGCTTCGGCTGGGTGGTGCCCGCGCCGCGCGCGCGGGTGAGTGGCACGGTCACCATCGACGGCAGCCGCACCGAAGTCACCGGACGTGGATACGCCGACCACAACTGGGGTGTCGGTGATATGCGCAAGATCATCGATCGCTGGCATTGGGGCCGACTGTATGTGGAGGACTATTCACTGCTGTTCGCCGATGTGCTGACCCAGCAGCGTCGCGGCGGGCACGAGATCGCCCCGTTGATGCTGGCCCATCACGACCAGGTCGTGCTTTCGACCGGGGAGATGCGGCTGTCGGAGGGGCCCGCGCACTTCGACGCCACGGCCGGACGCACCTATCCGGAGTGGATCGAGCTCCAGGTGCCCGGTGCGGTGGATCTGCGGCTGACGGTACAGCGGGTGATCCACGCACACGACCTGCTCGACGACATTCCGGTGGTCGGATCACGTCTGTTGAAGCCACTGGCGTACAAGCTGATCGGACATCCCGGCTACTTCCGCTTCGAGTCGGAGTTCGAGTTGACCGTGCACGGCCGGGACGAGCTGGTGCGCCGGACCGGCACCACGCTGCACGAGCTGGTGGCTCTGGCCTGACCCGGGCCTGATCCGGTCCGGCACCGGCCGACGGCGTGGCGTGCGGGGTACCGCCCTCGACCGGGACGTAATGTCGCCGATGAGTATCGGTAGGACATTGTCCAGGCGGCGAGGTAATCATGGAATCGCGACGATCCGCGCAGCAGGAGTCGGCCGGGCCGCCGCCGGCCTCCGGACAGACCTGGTCGTTGCCGCGCGGGCTGATCGTGGTGTTGACCGCGGCCGGTGCGGTGGTGGCGATCGCCGGGATGAAGGCGTTCGCGGGCGTCCTCGGGCCGACATTCCTCGCGCTGATGCTGACGATGGCGGTGCAACCGGTACAGACGTGGGCGCAGCAGCGTGGCTGGCGGCCGTGGATCGGCATGCTCGGCGCGTTGGTTTCGGTGGTGCTGATCCTGCTCGTACTGCTGGGTTCGCTGGTGCTCTCCGCAGCCCAGCTGGCCTCCGAATTGCCCAAGTACTCCGACGAGTTCAACGATCTGTTCGACGGCCTGCGGTCCACCCTCGCCGATCTGGGGGTCAGTACCGATCAGATCCAGAATGCCCTCAGTGGCGTAGATGTCGGTAAGGCCGTGGATGTGCTGTCGATGGCGCTGAGCAATGCGTTCGGCATCTTCACCAACACTTTCTTCGTGCTGGCACTGCTGTTGTTCATGGCGATCGACGGCATGATGATCGGCCGAAAGCTGGACGTGGTCGCCAAGGCCCGGCCCGAAATCGCCTACGCATTGACCGCATTCGCCAAGGGCACCCGCAAATATCTGGTGGTGTCGACGATCTTCGGTCTGATCGTTGCGATATTCGACGGTGGCGCACTGTGGCTGATGGGAGTGCCGCTGCCGGTGCTGTGGGCGCTGCTGTCCTTCATTACGAACTACATCCCCAATGTCGGCTTTGTGCTGGGGCTGGTGCCGCCTGCCCTGCTGGCGCTGCTGGACAGCGGTCCGATGCTGATGATCTGGGTGATCGTGGTCTACTCGGTGATCAACTTCGTAATTCAGTCGATCATTCAGCCCAAGATCGTCGGGGATGCGGTGGGGCTCAGTGTCACGGTGGCATTCCTGTCGCTGGTCTTCTGGTCGTGGGTGCTGGGTGCGCTCGGTGCGTTGCTGGCTATTCCGCTGACCCTGTTGATGAAGGCGGTACTGCTCGATATCGACCCGTCCACCAGATGGATCGGCGTGCTGATTCAGGACCGGCCGCCGGACCCGCAGGAGCAGCCCGGGTAGGGCCACCTTCGATCGAATCGAGGGCCACGGCGTGGTTCCACGTGGAACCCGGACTGTGACAAATCACCGCTGCGGGGTCGATCTCGGCACGGAACCGTATCGTCGACACCATGGCCTCTCCCGAGCTGTCGAAGCTGGTTCAGTCGGTTGTCGAGCCCTATCTGCTCGACGGTCCCCGGCGCTATGCCCGGAAGCAGGTCGCCCAGCTGTCCGGCGTTCCCTCGGAACTGTCACAGCGGCTGTGGATTTCGCTGGGCTTTCCCGCCGGTGCCGATCCCGAGGCGGTGGAGTTCACCGAGGGTGACGTTCGTGCGGTACGCAATTTCAAGAGCCTCCAGGCCCTGGCCGATGTGGATGTCCGCCGGCAACAGGCGGCCGCGCGCACGCTCGGACAGTCCATGGCGCGGTTGGCGGAATGGCAGGTGGATCTGGTCGCAGAGGAGATCACCAACCGCACGCGGTCGATGATCGCCGCCGATCCGGCCCTGGACCACGAGGAGGCTGCCCGCGCCGCTACCGACGAAGTGGTGTCGGCACTGCAGCAGCTGCAGGCCTATGCCTGGCGGCGCCACCTGGCGGCCGCGCTGGCGCGGTCGATGGCCGGCGACGGCACCGGAGAAACGTTGCGCGAGTTGGCTGTCGGATTCGCGGATATGGTCGGCTACACCCGTCTCACCCGGCATCTGGACCCCGACGAACTGACCGAACTGCTGGAGTCCTTCGAGACCATCACGACCGATGCGATCACCGCGAACGGTGGCTGGGTCATCAAGAATGTGGGCGATGAGGTGATGTTCGCGGCGGAGACACCGGTGGCGGCCTCGCGCATCGCACTGGCAATCCAGGAAGCGACCATAGATGCCCGGTCCACACCGGAATTGCGGGTCGGTCTGGCCTACGGGCAGGTGCTGCAGCGCTTCGGCGATCTGTACGGGTCGGTGGTCAACACCGCGGCCCGGCTGACCGGTGTGGCCCGGCCGGGCACGGTTCTGGTGGACGACGGTATGGCCGCCCGGCTGGAGGAGCGGCACGAGTTCGCGATGCGCCATCTGCGCAGTGTGCGGGTGCGCGGAATCAGCCGACTGCGCCCGCATGTGCTGCGGCGGGTCGGGCGGTGAAAACCGTAGTTGCCCAGACGTTTATCGATGCGAACGAACTGAGAAAAGAGTCCGGGAATTAGAAGCGGGCCTCGGCGAAGGGGGGGAGTTAGCCGAGGCCCGCGTAGGGTCGGCCCGGGGGGGAGGGGCCGACGTGATTGATCCTACGCGACGTTTCTCGATTGTGTATGCATGAGGGCCGCTAGTTTTGGAAAATTTTTCTCTGGTGTGTTGCGGGGTACTGCTGCCGGTCGCGTAGCGGTTCGCCCGGTGGTGCCATCAATTCTTCGAATCTTGTTGTCTCCCAACGATATAAACTGATTCCACCTGGAATCACGGGTGTGTTTCCGGGGTGTGGTGAGCATTTCGGACCGGTAGCTACGCAACTCCCGTAGCGGATGATGGTGGGCGTTTTCACATTTTTGGGTGGATTCGCGCGGAGCCAGGTAGCCCGGGCGGGTACTTTCGGGTACTGCACTACTCACGACCGCCGGCCCTCCCGCGGGGGAGTATCTACTCGGTCGCATCCCCCCGGCACCCCCGAGCACCGCCGGGCCGGGATGCGACCACCTACTTCCACATTTCTTGCCGCCGGTTCGGGTGGACTTGTCGGTGGTTCGGGAGATACTGCACGGCAGTAGCAAACTCCCATCCACATCGAACGGCAGGGGAAACGCACATGCCCGACGCCATCATCGCCGAAGGGCTGGTCAAGAAATACGGACATGTCGTGGCGCTCGACGGTCTGGACCTGACGGTTCCGGAAGGGACGGTCACCGCACTACTCGGACCGAACGGCGCCGGGAAGACGACCACCGTCCGGGTACTCACCACGTTGCTGACACCCGATTCCGGGCGCGCCACCGTCGCAGGCATCGACGTGCTGCGGGAGCCGCAGCGGCTGCGCGCACATATCGGTGCCTCGGGCCAGTACGCGGCGGTCGACGAATACCTCACCGGATTCGAGAATCTGGAGATGGTGGGGCGGCTGTACCACCTCGGAATTCAGCGCAGCAAACAACGCGCCCGCGAACTGCTGGAGCGGTTCAGCCTCGCCGACGCGGCCGATCGGCCGGTGAAGGGGTACTCCGGGGGGATGCGCCGCCGGCTGGACCTGGCCGGTGCCCTGGTGGCGAATCCGCCGGTGCTGTTCCTCGACGAACCGACCACCGGGCTCGACCCGCGAGCCAGGCTGGATCTCTGGGACGTGATCGAGGAATTGGTTGCCGGGGGTACCACGCTGCTGCTGACCACTCAATACATGGAGGAGGCCGACCGACTGGCCGATGCCATCGCGGTGATCGACCGTGGCACGGTGATCGCCCGGGGTACCGCCGACGAACTGAAGTCACTGGTGGGCGGCGACCGAATCGAGCTCACCGTGGAACAGGCCGACGATCTCGCGGTGGCCCGGCAGGCGCTCGCCGGGCTGGCGGTGGGGGACATTCACCTCGAGCCGGGCTTGCGCCGCGTCACCGTCCCGGTGGACGACGGTTCCCAGGCGCTGGTCGACACGATCGAACGACTGTCCGCGAATCGGGTGCGGATTCAGGATGTGGGACTTCGCCGGCCCTCGCTCGACGATGTGTTCCTGACTCTGACCGGCCACGAAGCCGAACAGCCGACCGGGTCGGACGAGGCCGAGAGCGCCGGCGATATGTCGTCGGACCCGCCTCACGCCACAGCCCGGCACACGTCGGAAGGACAGCGCCGATGACCACCGCGGCAATCGATACCGGTCGGCCTTCGGTCGTCGGGCGCCTGGCGATGGCGGCGGGGGACAGCATCACCATCGCCAAACGCAACATCATCAAGATCAAGCGCGTGCCGGATGTGCTGATCTTCTCGACGCTGTCGCCGATCATGTTCGTGCTGCTGTTCGCCTACATCTTCGGTTCGGCGATCACCGTGGAAGGAACCTCGTACCGCGAATTCCTGATCGCCGGAATCTTCGCCCAGACCTCGGTTTTCGGTGCCACCTTCACCGGGACCAGTCTGGCCGAGGACATGCAGCGCGGCATCATCGACCGGTTCCGCACGCTCCCGATGGCGCCGTCCGCGGTGCTGATCGGGCGCACGGTCGCCGATGTCGTGATCAATGTGGTGAGCCTGATCGTGATGTCGGTGACGGGGCTGATCGTGGGCTGGCGGATTCACGGCTCGTTCCTGCAGACCGTGCTGGCCTATGTCCTGCTGCTGCTGTTCGCCTACGCGATTTCCTGGATCATGGCCGTCGTCGGTTTGCTGGTGCGCGCTCCCGAAGTGTTCAACAACGCGAGTTTCATGGTGATCTTCCCGCTCACGTTCATCGCCAACACCTTCGTCCCCAGCGATGTCCTCCCCACCGGCCTGCGGGTCATCGCGGAATGGAACCCCGTATCGGCGGTCACGCAGGCGACTCGTGATCTGTTCGGCAACACCAGTGCCGCCAATCCCACACCCGACGTGTGGTCGCTGCAGCATCCGGTCGCGACGACGCTGATCTGGGTGGTGGCGATCCTGGTCGTGTTCGTACCGCTGGCGCTGCGACAGTTCCGCCGGTCGGTCAGCCGCTGACTCGGCATTGCGGCAGCTGCGTGCCACCTGCCGGTCGTCGGGTCCCCTACCTGCGGTTACTGCGTTCATGAAGCCGCTGTGACAGCATAGTGACATGCAATTGGGGACTTCCCGGAAATCAGGCCGGCTACGCAATCGGCTCGTCGTGGGCGGTATCGCCGCACTCGCGGGCGGCACCGCCTGGGTGGCCGCCACCCGGCGCCCGCAGTTGCCGCAGCCGGCCGCCGAGCCACCCCGGCTGGGACATGCGGTGGAGGCAACGGGTGGTGACCCTGCAGCTGTCGACGCCGGGTAAGGATCGGCACCGCCGGTACCTGCCACCGGCACGCCGTCTCGCCCCGCGCGGCGGCCATGGCACGATATTCGGCGTGACCTCACCGAATCAGACAGCAGTGGCCGTCCTGCACACCAACCTCGGCGATATCAAGATCTCGCTGTTCGGTAATCACGCCCCGAAGACGGTGCGCAACTTCGTCGCCCTCGCCGATGGCAGCGCCGAGTACACGGCGAAGAATGCCTCGGGCGCGACGAGTGGCCCCTTCTACGACGGCAGCGTATTCCACCGCGTCATTCCCGGCTTCATGATTCAGGGTGGCGATCCGACGGGTACCGGGCGAGGCGGCCCGGGCTACGAGTTCGCCGACGAATTCCACCCCGAGTTGCGCTTCGATCGTTCCTACCTGCTGGGTATGGCCAACGCCGGACCGGGCACCAACGGGTCCCAGTTCTTCATCACGGTCGGCCCGCAGCCGCACCTCAATCGCAAGCATTCCATTTTCGGCGAGGTGGTCGACCCGGATTCGCGCAAGATCGTCGACGCGATCGCCACCACCGCCACCGACCGCAACGACCGTCCCAAGGAGGCGGTCGTGATTTCGAGCATCACCCTGAGCTGACATTTCAGCGTAACGACATCGGAGTTTTGTGAATCCGCAACCGCCCGCACCGACCTGCTACCGCCACCCCGATCGCGTCACCGGACTGGCATGCACGCGGTGCGGGCGGCCGGCCTGCCCGCAATGCCTGCAGTCGGCCGCGGTGGGACAGCACTGCAACGACTGTGTGTCCCAAGGGCGCTCCGATGTCCGGCCGGTGAGTACCGCACCCACCCGCACCACGCCGTACGTCACCTATGCGCTGATCGCGATCAATGTGGCGATCTTCGCCGTGACCGCCAGCCAGGCGCACAGCATCACCGATAACCACTTCTCCCGGCTGTTCTACGACTGGATGCTGGTGCCGCCGGCGGTCGCGCAGGGCGAATGGTTCCGGGTGATCGGTTCCGGCTTCCTGCATTACGGGCCGTTGCATCTGCTGGTCAACATGTTCGCGCTCTACATCCTCGGACGCGATACCGAGATGGTGCTCGGCCGGGCCCGGTTCGTCGCGGTCTATGCGGTGTCGCTGCTCGGTGGTTCGGCGGCGGTGATGTGGTTCGCCACCGATGCGTTCACCGCCGGGGCGTCCGGTGCGATCTACGGCCTGTTCGGTGCGATGACCGTCATTCTGCTGCGCCTGCGCCAGAGCCCGGTACAGATGCTGGTGCTGATCGCGGTCAACATCCTCATCAGTGTGTCGCTGCCCGGGATTTCGCTGTGGGGCCATCTCGGTGGACTGCTGGCCGGCACCCTCGCCACGGCCGGAATCCTGTTCCTGCCGGAATGGCTGAAGGCCGGAAGCCGGGATGCCGTGGTGCGGATCGGCTGGGGGTCGATGGCGGCGATCGGGGTGCTGGTGCTGGCCCTCATCGGCGGCGCAGCCGCAGTTCTGGCGTAGGCACCCGCCGGGCGTACGCGCCGCTCAGTGGTGCTCGGGTTCCGTGGGCACCAGGCCGTGCACGGTCATGACATCCAGCACATCCTGTGGATGAGTGCCGAGATCCCAGCGCCCGAAGATCACCAGCCGTTCGTCACCGCGGTGCCGCACGTCCAGTTCCAGATTGGGGACACGGCGGCCCAGCCGCCGGAACGCCACCACCCGCGCCCGCAGGATCTGGTCCGGACCGTAGGAGACGGGGCCGAACAGGCCGCGCACCACCAGTTGCGCCGGGGTACCGGGTACCACGGTCAGCCGCGGACGCTGCCTGAAACCGAGCCCTGCCAGGCACAACAGCAGTACGGCGGCCAGCCCGACCAGGAGCCGCCCGGGTGCATCGGAGACGAGGACCGCCGCGGCGATCGCCAGTGCGATGCCGCCCAGGGTGACGGCGAGGAGTGCGGATCCGGGAGTGGACCACTCGAGACGAGGTGCCGGTTCGATGCCATCGGACTCGGATGTGCTCACGGTCCCCAATTACTCCTCGAGTTGTCCACAGACTTATCCACAGGTGTGTATGAATAACACGCGTGTAATCAGTCGGTCAGCGCCACCGCATCGTCATGATCAGCCCGATCACCATCAGCCCGAAGCCGATGAGGAAGTTCCAGGCGTCGAGATCGCTCATCCACTGGATGTGCGGTCCGGCCAGGTAGTAGACCAGCAGCCACGCCAGCCCGGCCAGCATGAAGCCGAGCATGATCGTCACATACCAGACCGGCGACGGGCCGCCCTTGACCTTCACCGGAGTGCGGCTGGTCGGGTTGATCGTGTAATCGGTCTTCTTGCGGACCTTCGACTTGGGCATGACGTCCTCGTATTCGGCGTGCAGGTCTGCCTAAAGGCTATCTCAGCTGCGTATCGATGGTGGTGCGGCGTGCTGCTGGAAGTACTCTCGAACCATGCGTGTTCTGGTCGTCGACAATTACGACAGCTTCGTATTCAACCTCGTGCAGTATCTGGGCCAGCTGAGTGTGGATGTGGATGTCTGGCGCAACGACGACCCGCGCCTCGCCTCGCCCGACGCCATGGTCACCGATTTCGACGGCGTGCTGATCAGCCCCGGGCCCGGTACCCCGGAACGGGCCGGCGCGAGCATCGAACTGGTGCACGCAGCTGCCCGCCACCGTACCCCGCTGCTCGGGGTCTGCCTGGGGCATCAGGCGATCGGCGCCGCCTTCGGCGCCACCGTGACCCGGGCACCGGAACTGCTGCACGGCAAGACCAGTTCGGTATTCCACATCGGTGCGGGAGTGTTGGCCGGGCTGCCGGACCCCTTCACCGCCACCCGTTATCACTCGCTGACGGTCCTGGAAGACACCCTGCCCGCCGAACTCGAGGTGATCGGGCGGACCGAGAGCGGCATCGTGATGGCGGTACGCCACCGTGAGCTGCCCGTTCACGGCGTGCAGTTCCATCCCGAATCGGTACTGACCCAGGGCGGGCACCGCATGCTGGCGAACTGGCTCGAGGTGTGTGGCAAGCGTCCGGCCGAGGGGCTGGTCGAAGCACTCGAGGCCGAGGTCGCGGCATTGGTATGAGTTCGCGCCCGTACGTGACGTTGTCGGTGGCCACCAGCATCGACGGATATATCGACGATGCCGGGCCCGAACGACTGCTGCTGTCCAACGCGGAGGACTTCGAACGCGTCGATCGGGTGCGGGCCGAATCCGACGCCATCCTGATCGGCGCCGAAACACTGCGTAAGGACAATCCGCGGCTGCTGGTCAACAGTGCCGAACGCCGCGCCGCGCGACTCGCCGCGGGCGATCCGGAATTTCCGGTCCGGGTCATCGTGAGCGCCGGCGGTGACCTGTCGCCCGAACTGCGGTTCTGGCATGTCGGCGGGTCACGGCTGGTGTACACGACCGCGGCCGGTCGGCGCCGGATAGGAGATCGGCTCGACAACTTTGCCGAGGTCGTGGAGCTGGGCGAGGTCATCGATTTCGGTGCCTTGCTCGACGATCTGGGCGCCCGCGGTATCGCGCGGCTGATGGTCGAGGGCGGTGGCCGTATCCATACCGCATTCCTCGCCGCCGATCTGGCCGATGAGTTGATCGTGGCGGTCGCGCCGGTACTCGTCGGCGACGATGCCGCCCCGCGGTTCCTGCATCCGGCGGACTTCCCGGGAGGTTCGCGGCGCAGAATGGCCTTGGCGGAGGTGAGCAGCCTGGGCGATGTCGCGGTATTGCGCTACCGGGCCCGGCATCGCCGCGAACTCGACGACGGAAGCGCAGCGGAGCGGGAGAACACGCGGTGACCACGGATTCCACACCGGGCAGGTCCGGCACCCCCGGCCGCGTCCCCGGGCAACCGGGATCGGACCGGTTCTGGATGCATCATGCGATCGGTCTGGCACGGTTGTGCCCGCCCAGTGATACCGCCTTCTCGGTGGGCGCGGTGATCGTCGGTGCGGACGGGGTGGAGATCGCGCACGGCTACTCGCGCGAAACCGACGCGAAGGTTCATGCCGAGGAATCGGCGCTGAACAAACTCGCACCCGGCCTGCCGCCGCCGGGTGCCACCGTCTACAGCAGTCTCGAGCCGTGCTCGCAGCGTGCGTCCCAGGACCGCGCGCCATGTACCGACCGCATCCTCGCGGCCGGCATCACGCGCGTGGTCATCGCCTGGCGGGAACCGGGAACCTTCGTCGTGAACTGCGTCGGGGTGGAGAAGTTGCGCGAACACGGCGTCGAGGTGGTGGAACTACCCGACCTGGCCGACGAGGCCATGTCGATGAACCGCCACCTCACGCTGTGATCACGGCGGCGCCAGTACCGCGGTGACGATCCGGATCCGGCCGTCCTTCGCGATCGAGGATCCCGCCGCCGGGTCCTGATCGACGATATGTCCGATCATCGTGGCATCGAAGGTGCCGCGGGTGCTCTGGTCGATCTGGCTCGCGGTCCCCGTCCAGCCCACCGACTGCAGCTTCGCCAACGCCTGCGACGGCGTCAGGCCCTCCAGCGACGGCATCGTGATCTGATCGCTGGACACGCGCACGGTGATGGTGGAACCCTTGGCGGCCATGGAACCGCCGGACGGGTCGGTGGAGAGCACCTCACCCGCCGGCTTCGACGAGCTCACCTTCTGGACGACCACCTTGAACCCGGCGCTCTTGGACAGCGTCGGCTCCGCGGTGTCGATCTGCTGACCGACGACATCGGGAACGTAGACCTCGTCGGGCCCCTTGCCGAGGGTGATCGTGACCTTGGTCCCGGCGTCGGTCTTCGCGCCCGGCGCGGGGTTCTGGTTGATCACCTTGTCCTTGTCCTCTGGACTGGACGCATCCCGGGCGATCTGCGGATCCAAGGTCAGGCCGACGGCGTTGAGATTCTGTTCGGCCTGCTGCTGGGACAACGTCGCGAGCCGCGGCACCGGAACCTGCTGCGGACCGGACGAAATCTGCAGGGTGACGGTGGAACCCTTGTCCACCCGCGCACCGCCCAGCGGCTGGGTGGATACGACATTGCCCTCGGCGACCTTGCCGTCCGGTTTGTGTTGAGTGTCGACGTTGAAGCCGAGGCCCTCCAGATCGTCGCGGGCCTGCTGCGCCGATTCGTTCGCCAGATCGGGAATCGCGATCTGTTCGGGACGGCTGCCCGGACCGATCAACACCCAGAACAGCGCGACGAGCACGACCACCAGTGCCGCCGAGCCGATGGCGAGCCACGTTCGGCGGGAACGACCGGAATCGGGTTCGGGTTCGTCGTCGCCGTCGTTGCGCTCGACCGTGCGGTAGCTGCGCGGCTCCGGTTCCATGGTGCCGAGCATGGTGGTGCGGTCTTCGTCGGTCATCACCATCGGGGCGTGCGGCTTCTGCCCGCCGAGCACCCGGATCAGATCGGCGCGCATCTCGGCGGCGGACTGATAGCGGTTGGCCGGATTCTTGGCCATCGCCTTGAGGATCACCGAATCGAGTTCCCGCGGCACCCCGGGGTGCACGAGCGACGGCAGCTTCGGATCCTCGCGCACATGCTGATAGGCAACCGCCAGCGGCGAGTCGCCGATGAACGGCGGCTGCCCGGTGAGGATCTCGTACAGCACACAACCGACGGAGTACACGTCGGAACGGGCATCCACCTGTTCACCGCGGGCCTGCTCCGGCGACAGATACTGCGCGGTGCCGATGACGGCCGCGGTCTGGGTCATCGGATTGGAGCTGTCGGCGATTGCGCGCGCGATACCGAAATCCATCACCTTCACCGCACCCTGGCGGTTGATCATGATGTTGGCTGGCTTCATATCGCGATGCACGATGCCGTTCTTGTGGCTGAAATCCAGCGCGGCGGCGACATCGGCGATGATCTCCATCGCCCGGCGCGGCGGCAGTGGACCCTTGCCGCGCACGATATCGCGCAGCGTCTCACCGTCGACGTACTCCATGACGATGTAGGGCAGCGGACCACCGTCCACCTCGGCCTCGCCGGTGTCGTACACCGCCACGATGGCCGGGTGGTTCAGCGCCGCGGCATTCTGCGCCTCACGTTTGAAACGCAGATAGAACGTGGGGTCGCGGGCCAGATCGGCGCGCAGCACCTTGATCGCCACGTCCCGGCTCAGTCGCAGGTCACGAGCTTTGTGTACCTCCGACATACCTCCGAATCCGATGATCTCGCCCAGCTCGTAGCGAGAAGACAGATTCTTCGGGGTCGTCATGGCCATCCTTGTGAGGAGGTGTCGGTTTCGGTGTCGCTCTCGTCGCCGCTGCCGGCTTCCGTCGTGCTGGCCGGGTCGCGAGTGCCCTCGACCTCGTGTGCGCCACCGGCTCCCGGTAATGGTAGGTCGAGAGACGGATAGGACGGGCGCGTTGTCGGCAGCGACGGCAGTGTCGGGCGCTCCCGGGTCGTGCTCGACGAGGTGGTCGGCGGCGGTGTCGTCGTGCTCGGCGGTGCCGTCGTGGTCGTGGTCGGTTCCGGTGTCGTCGTGGTCGGCTCCGGAGTCTGCTCTTCGGTCGTGACCGGCGGCTCCTCGGAGGTGGACCACACACTGGTCGGCGGCGGCTCCACGACCGCGGAGCGCGTCGTGGTCGTCACCGGCGAGACCTTGGGATCCGGTGCCTCACCGCTGAGCAGTACCCAGGCGGCCAGGCCGCCGAGCAGCACCGCGCCCGCCCCGAGTCCGGCCATCACCTTCTGTCCGGTGGTGAACCGGCGCCGATCCGGATCCGTGGCCGGGTCGTCCGGGCCGGACATCATGGCGGTAGCGCCGGCCGCCGGCTCGGCGGCCTGATGACGCACCGTCGCACCGTCGTATTCGTTGCGCGGAATGACCGCTGTCGGCCCCGGTGGCGGCATGACGCGCGCGGCAGCCGTGGGAGCCCCACCTCCGGGCGGGGGTGGCCGGCGCCCGGCCCGGACCGCGGCCACGGCATCGGCGAATTCACCACCGCTGCGATAGCGTCCGGCGGGATCCTTGGCCAGGGTGATCTCGATCAGCTCGCGCACATTCGGCGGCAGATCGGTCGGCATCGGCGGCGGGGCCTCGCGCACGTGTTTCATCGCGACCGTGAGTGCACCGTCACCGCTGAACGGCCGATGTCCCGACAGTGCTTCGTAACCGACGACGCCCAGTGAATACACATCACTCGCCGAGGTGGCGTCCTCGCCGGTGGCCTGTTCGGGCGCGATGTACTGCGCCGTCCCCATCACCATGCCGGTCTTGGTGACCGGTGAGGCGTCGACCGCCTTGGCGATGCCGAAATCGGTGATCTTCACCTGGCCGGTGGGAGTGACCAGGATATTGCCGGGTTTCACATCACGGTGCACCACGCCCGCGGTATGTGCGACCTCGAGTGCGCGGCTGGTCTGCTCGAGCATGTCCAGGCCCTGACCGACCGACAGCCGTCCGAGCCGGTTGAGCACTGCGTTGAGCGGTTCGCCCTGGACCAGCTCCATCACCAGATAGGCGACCTCACCGCCCTGCGGATCGTAGGTTTCGCCGTAGTCGTACACACCGGCGATACCAGGGTGGTTGAGCTGCGCGGTGGTTTTGGCCTCGGTCTTGAACCGGTGCCGGAAGGTGGGATCAGCGGAGAACTCCGCCTTGAGCACCTTCACCGCGACACGCCGGTCCAGCCGGGTGTCCAATGCGTCCCACACCTGGCCCATACCGCCGGTGGCGATCAGTCGCTGCAGCCGATACCGATCGGCGATCAGGGCGCCGTTGTTCAGCACGGTCGCCCCCATCGGTAGGTTCGCAGATCGCGATGTTGTTGCATGTGCACCTGGGGTCCTGGTCCTCGCTCATTCATAGTGGTCAGCCCCCCTGCAATCCGGCATCGAGTACTGCCCGCGCCACCGGTGCCGCGACCGATCCGCCGGTGGCGGCCAGTGCACGGTCACCACCGTTCTCCACGACGACCGCGATGGCGATCTTCGGGTTCTGGGCCGGTGCGAAAGCTATGTACCACGCGTGTGGCGGAGTATTGCGCGGGTCGCTGCCGTGTTCGGCGGTGCCGGTCTTGGATGCGATCTGGTACGACCGCGGTTGGTTTCCGCCGGTGGTGGCCTTTTCGGAGGCGATCATCATCTTCGTCAACTCACTGGCGACCGGAGCGCTGACCGCCTGCCCGACCGACACCGGCTTGGTGGTGGACAGATCCCGGAGATCGGGGCCTTGAGTCCGGTCGACCAGATGCGGTTCCATCCGAACACCGCCATTGGCCACGGTAGCCGCGATCACCGCATCGTCGAGGGGGGTGAGAGCCACATCTCGTTGTCCGATACTGGTCTGGGCGAGTGCCGGGTTGTCCGGTATCGGCCCGACCGTGCTGTCGGCGACCGGAATCGGAATGCCCTGATGGGTGCCGATGCCGAAGGCGGCGGCCTCGTCTTTCAGCTTGTTCGCCCCGACCTTCATACCGATCTCGGCGAAGGCGGTATTGCACGAGAGCCGGAACGCGTCGTACATGCTCGCGGTCGAACCGCTGCCGCACGGGGTGCCGTTGTAGTTCTCCAGCTGAGTCTTCGTGCCGGGCAGTTCCATGGTCGGCGCGGCGGTGAAGCTGTCGTCGGGCTTGATGCCCATCGACAATGCGGCCGCCGCGGTCACGACCTTGAACGTCGAGCCGGGTGGATAGGTCTGGGACACGGCACGATTCAACATCGGCTGCTCGGGATCCGCACTGAGCGAATCCCAGGCCTGGGTGGCGTGCGCACCGTCGTGGGTGGCGAGCTGATTCGGGTCGTAGCTGGGGGTCGACACCATGGTCAGGATGCGTCCGGTGCCGGGTTCGATGGCCACCACCGAGCCGGTGTACCCCTTACTGGTCAGCTGGTCGTAGGCCACTTTCTGCATGACGGGATTGATCGTGGTCACGACATTGCCGCCCCGCGGATCGCGGCCGGAGATCATATCCATCAGCCGCCGGCCGAACAGCTGGCTGTCGGAGCCGTTGAGGACCGAATCCGCCGAGCGTTCCAGACCGGTGCTGCCGTACTGCATGGAGTAGAAGCCGGTCACCGGCGCGTAGGCGGACGGGTCGGTGGGGTAGGCGCGCAGGTACTTGTATCGGTCGTCGGTGGCGACCGAACTGGCCAACACGGTGCCGTCGGCCGAGATCTGGCCGCGCTGGCGGCTGTACTCGTCGAGCAGCACGCGGGAGTTGCGGGGATCGTTGCGCAGGCTGTCGGCCTTGATCACCTGAACGTAGGTGGCGTTCAGCAGCAGCGCGACGATCATGACCATGACCGCGAGTGCGACCCGGCGCAGCGGGGTGTTCATGCCGGATCTCCCTTCTCCGGGCGGATCATCTCGGTCTGCGCTTCGGCGATGGGCGCGGCCTCCCGGCGCCGGGACGGTGCCGGGGCGCGGGCGGCGTCGGAGACCTTCACCAGCAACGCGAGCAAGGCGTAGTTGGCGAGCAGTGAGGAGCCACCGTAGGACACGAAGGGCGTGGTGAGTCCGGTCAGCGGAATCAGTTTGGTCACGCCGCCCACCACCACGAATACCTGAATGGCGATGGTGAAAGCCAATCCCGCGGCGAGCAGCTTGCCGAAGCTGTCACGGATCGCCAGGGCGGTGCGCAGCCCGCGCAGCACCAGCACGGTGAACAGCATCAGCACCGCGGCCAGGCCGATCAGGCCCAACTCCTCGCCGATGGTCGCTACGATGAAGTCGGTTTTGGCGAACGGCACCTGCGACGGCCGGCCACTACCCAGCCCGGTGCCGGCCAGTCCGCCGGTCGCCAAACCGAACAGCGACTGCGAGATCTGGTAGCCGGTGTCGTTGTAGTCGTCGAACGGATGCAACCAGGTCTCGACCCGGACCTGAACGTGCCCGAACGCGTTGTAGGCGACGAAGAACCCGAGCGCCAGCAGGCCGATACCGACGACCAGCCAGCCCACCCGCTCGGTGGCGATATAGAGCAGTGCGAGCACAGTCGCGAAGATCAGCAGCGAGGTGCCGAGATCCTTCTCGAAGAACAGCACCACCAGGCAGGTCGCCCACACCAGCAGGATCGGACCCAGGTCACGCGGGCGCGGCAGCTCCATCCCCAGCACGTGCCGCCCGGCCGCGGTGAACAGATCACGCTTGGCGACCAGGACCGAGGCGAAGAAGATGATCAGCAGGATCTTCGCGAATTCACCCGGCTGCACACTGAAGCCCGGCAGCCGGATCCAGATCTTGGCACCGTTGGTCTCGGAGAACCTGCCCGGCAGCAGCGCCGGAATCATCAATGCGACCAGACCCACCAGCCCCAGCGTGTAGCTGTAGCGGGCCAGCGTGCGGTAATCGCGCAGGAACACCAGCACACCGACGAACAGGGTGATGCCTAATGCCGTCCACAGCACCTGTGAGTTGGCATCGGGGGAGGGGAGCTCCCAGGAGTTGTAGATCGCAGTCTGCTCGTCGGCGAGATCGAGGCGGTGGATCAGGACCAGCCCCAGGCCGTTGAGCAGCGCCGCGATCGGTAACAGCAGCGGATCGGCGAACGGCGCGAACCGCCGCACCGCCAGATGCGCGACCCCGAGCAGCGCGAGATAGGCGAGACCGATTTTGGCCAGGTCCCAGGTGAGTTCCTGTTCCTGGCTGGCTTCCACCAGCACCAGTGCGATCGTCGTGATGGCCACCGCCGCACCCAGCAGCAACAGTTCGACGTTGCGGCGGGTCGACGGTGGTGGCGCGGGAGCGAATCCGCCCGGCGGACTGGGAAACGCTCCGGCGGACGACGACGGTGCCGGTGCGGACATCAGTCCGCCTTCCTGCAGTTCTCCCCCGGAGTCTGCGGGGCCGGTGCCGCGGTGGTGGGTGCCGGCGCTTCGGTATGGGCCGGGTCGCCGGGCGGCTTCGGCGCCGCGGTGCCGTTCGGTGTGGGGGCCGGGCCACCCGGTGCCACCGCGGTACCACCGTCGGTCGGCGGGACCGCAGGTGTCGCAGGCTTGGCCGGCTTCTCCTCTTTCACACAGACCGGCAGCAGGTCGGTGGCGGCCAGCTTCTCGAGCTGCGCCCGGGTGGCGTCGAAGGCCCCCGGCGGCAGCAGGCCGTTGTTGACCTTGTCCCGCCCGGTCTGTTGCAGATCGGCCACCGCCAGCCGTTGGCAGCCGCTGGGGAAGCCGGCGCCGGAACGAGTCACGCTGACCTTGTCGTCGCGGTTCACGCAGACGACCTGGTCGACATCCTGGATCGAATAGCCCAGCACCGAGCCGGGGAGGCCACGCATGATCACCACATTGCCGTTGTCGGCGCCGACGTAGTAATTACTGCGGATCATCTTGTAGCCCACGATGAGTCCGACCGCGACCGCCACGATCAGCGCCACACCGAGCGCGATCCACCGGCCGGTGTGCCGTTTGCGCGGCGCGGGCTGCTCGGCGGTCACCGTGGC
>NZ_BDCA01000035.1 GCF_001613265.1 Nocardia vermiculata NBRC 100427 | reverse complement strand
GGGCGCGGGCGACGGCGCGAGCCGGTGCCGACGAGCTGGTCGGTGAACTGGTGGTGTCGGTGCAACTCGGGTTCGGCACCGGGCAACTGCCCGCGGCGCTCGGGGAGTTGCGCCGGCGTTTCCCGCGTCTCGAGGTGACGGTCTACGAGGAGCCGAGCTCGGCGGAGCTGGATCGGCTGTGCCGTCGGGGTGTGCTGGACCTGGCGCTGATGGCCGCCTGTGACCAGTCGCCGCAGAGCGCACACCGCCTCGGCGCCGAGGAATTCGTCGTGGTGCTGGGTGCCGGTCACCGGCTGCTCGCCGGTGACCGGGTCGAACTGAGCGAGCTCGTCGCCGAGCCTTGGGTGCGGTTCGATCGCGACAGCGCGCTCGATGCCGTCCTGCTGTCCGCGCTGCGGGACACCGGTGTCCCGCCGGCGACCGCAGCCCGGGTGTCGCAGGCGGCGACGGCCGTGCGCTGGGCCGCTCACGGTCTCGGACCGACGCTCGTGCCGGCCTCCGCGGTGCCGCCCGGATACGAACAGCTCGTCCGCCCGGTGTTCCCGGCCGTCTCGCAACCGGTGATCGCCGTGGTCCGGGACGGTGCCGGGCCGGCGGAAACGACTCTTCTCGACCTGCTGCGTGAGCAGACCTGGTCGCAGCCGCCGACACTGTTGCGTGCCTCCTGAAGCGAAGACCGCGACCGTGGTCGAGGTAACGGTCTTCGCGCGGCGCGCCTACCGGGGGATCGATCGGCGCAGCAGGAAAATCAGAGCTGGGTGACACCTCCGTCCACCGCGAACTCGGCACCGGTGGTGTAGGTGGCGTCGAAAGCGAGAAACGCTGCTGCCCTGGCGATCTCCTCGGGAGTGCCGAAGCGCCGCATCGGATTGTCCGCCACCCGCTGCGCCTTGAACTCCGCAGCCGCCTCCGCGGTCATCGCCGAGTCGAGCGCTCCCGTGTCGACGGGGCCCGGGCTGATCGCGTTGACCCGGATATCGCGCGGGAGCAGTTCGCGCGCCAGGCTGCGAGCCATCGACCGCAACGCCGCCTTGCTCGCCGCATAGACACTGGTGTCCACCATGCCCATGACGTTCGCGACCGAAGTCGTCAGGACGATGCCGGCGCCCGGGTGTAACAGCGGCGCCAGCTTCTGCACGGTGAAGAAGGCACCTTTCACGTTGACGTCGAACAGTTCGTCGTACTCGCGTTCGGTCGTCGAGCCGAACGGGGTGAGGGTGGCGATACCTGCGTTGACGAACAGTGCGTCGACAGCACCGAACTCGACGGCCACCCGCTCGGCGAGGGCGTCCAGATCGACCGGCACGGAGACGTCGCCGCGGACCGTCACCGCGTTCTCGCCGAGCTGCTGTGCGGCAGCGTCGAGTGTGCGCTGCGAGCGCCCGGTGATCACGACACGGGCCCCACCGTCGACGAGCAGCCTCGCCATCGCGAATCCCATGCCGCTGCCACCACCGGTGATCACGACATTCTTGTTGTCGAATTCGGCCACGGTCGGATTCCTCTGCTTTCTTCCGTAATTCTTCTGGCCGTCGCGGTCCACCGGTGCATTTCCTGTGCACCGAGAGGTGTCACCGGTGGAATTCGCCGCCGTCCACCACGAGGCTGCTGCCGGTGAGCCAGCCGGCCCGGCCCGAGACCAGGAACAGCACCGCCTGCGCGATGTCGTCCGGGCTGCCGTCACGCCCCAGCGGTACAGCGGGAACATCCGTCGGGACCGCGGTGTCATCCAGTTGCGCCCACAGTTCCCGCGTCTGCTCGCCGCCCGGGGTGGCGGTGCGGCCGGGTGAGACCGTATTGACCCGGATGCCGGACGGCGCCAACTCCGCGGCCAGGCCACGGCTGTAGTTCTCCAGTGCGGCCTTCGCCGCGGTGTAATGCAGGAAGGGGGCGACCGGGGTGGGCACCGCGGCCGAGGAGATGTGCACGATGGCCCCCGAATGCTGTTCTCGCATAGCGGGTGTGATCAGGGCATCCAGCCGCACGGCGGCGAGCAGATTCAGCTCCAGAGCGCTCTGCCACTCCGAGTCGGGGATCGCTGCGCTGCCCAGGTAGGGGTGCGCCCCGCCGGCGTTGTGCACCACGATATCCACGCCGCCGAGTACCTCCCGGGTGGCCGAGGCGAGCGCCTGCGTGCCGGCCGGAGTGCGGACGTCGGCAGCCACGAAGGTGGCCCCTTCGGGCACGGTGGTGGTCTGTGACCGGGCGGTGGTGACCACCCGGGCCCCCGCGTCGAGGAAGTGGCGCACCACGGCCGCGCCGATGCCGCGAGAACCCCCGGTTACCAGTGCCCGTTTTCCCGCGAGCTCCGAAATCGGTGCTGCTGTGTCGAATGTGGTCATGCCACCGGTCCTCTCGATTGCGTAGACGAATACCCGGCGGAAAAGGGATTGACTATGCGGCAGGCAATTTCCGAAGGAATTGCCTTGCGTGCGTCGCCGGGACTTTTTCAGAGTAGGCCGGGAAAAGATCGGGGGGCAAAGACGAATAGTGAGTGGACGCTATAGGGGATGTCTATTCCGCCGGGAGGGTGGACGGGACGTGGTGCCGGTGTGGGTGCTCAGGGCGCCAATCGCGGCACCGGGGGGAGCGGGGTGGTTCCGGGCGTATTCCGGAAGGCGTCGATCATGAGGGCGGCGAAGCGGCGGGCGGCGGCGAGTCGACCGGCAGGTGTGCTCGCCTGGATTCCGTTGTTGGCCATGATCGTCATGACCAGATCGTCGAGGACGATGTCGGGGCGTAGCCGGCCGGTGGCCTGGGCGCGGCGCAGCAGTTCGGCCGCACCGGTCAGCGACGCTCGGCGGATCGCGGCGAAGTCCAGTGCGCGGGGGTAGCCGGCCATGAACGCCGCGATGAAGCCGCGATCGTGGGCGTATATCTCGCACAGTCTCTCCACCGCGCGGCAGAATCCGTGCCAGGGGTCCGGATCGGCGAGCCCGTCGTCCACGATGGTCTTGCAGGCGAGCATCTGATCGGTGAACGCCTCGGCGACCAATATCTCCTTGGTCGGGAAATGCCGGTACAAGGTGGCGGGACCGACGCCCGCGCGGCGGGCGATCTCGCGGATCGGGACGTCCAGGCCGTCGGCGACGAACACGGTGCGGGCCGCGTCGAGGATGCGTTCGCGGTTGTCCAGGGCGTCCGAGCGGGTCATCCGAGTCGAAGAGGTGCTCACCACTCTCACTTTAGCTAAACGGACGGGGGCGTCCGTTACGGTTCGGTCATCGGTGCTGGTCGGTACCGATCGAATGGAACGGAGGATGCCGATGAAAGCGGTAGTGATCGAGACGTTCGGAGGTCCCGAGGGGCTCGCGGTGGCCGACGTGCCCGACCTCGGCCCGGCGGCCGGAGAGCTACTGATCGACACCGAAGCGATCGGGGTCGGCGGCGTCGACACCGTGATTCGCAGCGGTTCGCTGGGGGACTACGGGTTCGCTCGCGGACATGTGCCCGGCAACGAGGTGGCCGGAACGGTGGTGGCGGTCGGCGCGGGAGTGAGCACCGAGTGGATCGGACGTCGGGTGTGGGCGTTCACCGGCGAAGGCGGTGGGTACGCCGAATTGGCTTCGGCTCAGGAGGTTTCGGTGGTGGCACTACCTGCGGGGCTGTCGCCCGCGCAGGCGGTGACCCTCGGCACGTCCGGCATGGTCGCGCAGCACGCGCTGCGCCACGCGCATTTCGCTGCGGGGGAGTCGGTGCTGGTGCGCGGCGCGGCGGGTGGCATCGGAGTGATGGCGGTGCAGCTGGCCGCGCGTGGTGGTGCCGGCGCGCTCGCGGTCACGACCTCCTCGGCGGCACGAGGTGAACGACTGCGTGAGCTCGGCGCGACCCATGTACTGGACCGAGCGGGAACCGGTGGCACCGATGCGCCGGCCGGATACGACGTGATCATCGATATCGTCGCCGGTGCCGAACTGCCGTCGTTCCTCGGCAGGCTCGAACCGAACGGCCGGATGGTCACCCTCGGTGTCATGGGCGGGTGGCCACCGGCGGACTTCGGGACGGCACTGATCGCGGCCTTCAAGAAGTCCGTGTCGTTCGCGACCTTCAGCGCCGATACCGTGCCGATGTCGCAACGGAGCGCCGCAGTCGCGCAAGTGTTCGACGCCGCTGTCCGGGGCGAAGTGAAAGCTGTTGTGCACCAGACTCTTTCGCTGGACGATGCGGTGGAGGCACATCGGATGATGCAGTCCGGCGCCGTGTTCGGCCGGATCGTACTCACTCCGTAAGGGGCCGGATCGTTCCTCGCTCGAACCGACCGCCGAGCGAAGGATACGTCGGGGCTCAGCCGTGATCTCCCGGACCACACCCATACCGAGGTGTGGCGCTCCCGGTGCGAGTTGCGGCCGTGATCGCGGAGGCGGGCGTCTACCGCCCCCGTTGCACCTGGTTGAACGGCACATCGCGGTCCGCGGCGTATTCGCGGGGCATACCCAGGACGCGTTCGCTGATGATGTTGCGGGCCATTTCGGTGCTGCCACCGGCGAGGCTCCAGGCCTGGCGGAACAGGTAGTCCTGACCGGCTCGGCCGAGGCCGGGATCGTCGCCGGGGTCGCCGGTGGCGGCTGCGGCACCGGCGATGTGCAGTGCGGCATCGGATTGGAACCAGGAGTTGCGGGCGCTGAACAGCCGCACGACCGAGCCGGCCGCCGGGGGCAGGTCGCCGGCGGCGATGCGGGCGCCGACGTGCGCGATGAGCTGGTCGTGGACCATATTCATGGCGTGGGCCGCGCCGATCTCCTCCCGGACCCGTGGGTCGTCGAGTTGTCCGGTGCGCCGGGCGATCTCGATCAGACCACGCACATCGCGGCCACTGTGCTGCTCCGCACCGCTGGCATACGGCGATCCGCCGCCGACGGCGCTGCGTTCGTGCTGCAGCAGCCGGCTCGCGACGGCCCAGCCGTCGTTCACCTCCCCGACGACGGCGTCGGCGGGGATCTCCACATCGTCGAAGAACTCCTGGCAGAACTCCGTGGAGCCGTCGACCTGGGTGATCCGGCGGATGGTGAGTCCGGGTGAGTCGATGGGAAGCAGGAACATGGTGAGCCCGGCGTGCTTGGGCACCTCCCAGTCGGTGCGGGCCAGGCACAGGGCGTAGTCGGCGGCGTAGGCACCCGAACTCCAGATCTTGGAGCCGTTGAGGATCCACCGGTCGCCGCGACGGTCGGCGCGGGTGGTGAGCCCGGCGAGGTCGGAGCCACCGCGTGGCTCGGACAGGAACTGCACCATCGCCTCCTGCCCGCGCAACACCGCGGGCAGGTGGGTACGTTTCTGTTCCTCACTGCCCATATCGAGAAGTGTTGCCGCACAGATGGTCAGCGTCGGGACGTTGAGCGCCAGTGGCATCTCGTAGCCGCGCGACTCGGCGGTGAACGCGCGCTGGTGTGCGGCACTCAGGCCCAGTCCGCCGTATTCGGTGGGGAAGCAGATCCCGGCGAAGCCACCGTCGTAGAGGATGCGCTGCAGTTCGCGGGCCCGCTTCCAGACTTCGGGCGATTTCTGTTCCCCGGAGGTGATGGGGGGCGCGGGCGGCAGTGTGTCGGCCAGCCAGCGGCGGGCGCGGTCGCGGAAGCTGTCCACCGATTCCGTTGCGGCGCTGCCTCTCGATGCCGTGGTGGCGGTGCTGGTTTCGGTGGGAGTGGTGCTCATGCGGGAATCGCCTCCAGCAGATCGGTGAGCCGGCGCCGGTGTTCGGCGGGAGTGCCGTAGAGGGCGCGCCCGAGGGTCACTCGGCGCAGGAACAGGTGCAGATCGTGTTCCCAGGTGACGCCGAGACCACCGTGGATCTGCACGCACTCCTGCAGGACCTCACCGGTGGTCGCGCCGACGAACGATTTCGCGACGGCCACGGCCTCGGTGGCGCGGTGTGGATCGTCGCCGAAACTGCGGGCGGCGGCCCAGGAGGTCGCCCGGCAGGCGTCGAGTGTGGTCGCGGCGTCGGCGGCGCGGTGTTTGAGTGCTTGATACGAGGCCAGCGGGCGGCCGAAGGTGTAGCGGTCGGTCATCCACTGCAGGGTGGCGTCGAAGGCGTGCTGGGCGGCGCCGGTCATCTCCGCGGCGCTCAGCGCCGCGGCCACCAGCAGTTGGGCCTCGGTGGAGGCGCGCGCGGCACCGGGATCACGGTGGACGACGGCGTGGGCCGGCACGGCCACGTCGTCGAGAACGACGGTGGCCGTGCGGCGCACCACATCCAGCGTCCAGGTGGGTGTGCGGGTGATACCGGGGGCATCGGCCGGCACCAGAAGCTGTACCGGGCCGTCCGGGCCCGCCGCGTCGACCAGCAGCAGCTCGGCCTGGGCGCCGAATTCCACCCGATCCTTCGTGCCGGAGAGGCGGAAGCCGTCACCGTCGGGAGTAGCGACGGTGGTGAACCGCGCGGGGCATACACCGGTGCCGGGCTCGTAGTGAGCCCAGGACGCGATTGTCGCACCGGACACGATCGCGCCGATCGTGGCGCCGAAATCGGCCGCGCTGCCCAGCAATCCGGTCAGCGTCGCGTTCACGGTGATCAGTGGCCCGGGCGCGCATGCCCGGCCGAACTCTTCCGCGATCAGTGCGAGGTCGGCCATCGGGTCGCCGGAGACCGCGCCGCCGCCGAACTGTTCGGGAACCAGCGGTGCGGTCCAGCCGAGTTCGGCGCCGCGCCGCCACCAGTCGCGCTCGAAACCGGCAGCGTCCGCGGAGAGCCGGCGTACGGTCTCGAGCGGCGCCGAGGCGGCGAGAAAATCGCGCGTCGTCGTCTGGAACAGGCGTTGATCGGCGGTCGGGTCGGCGGGCATGCGGCATCCTCCACGGGGCCTGCGTCACTGTCCCGCGGCAGACCGGTGTGCCGACGGCTGCCGCGGGAACGGGGAAGTGGTGGCCGGTCGCCACCCCGGGGTGGCGACCGGAGCTCTACATCGGCTCCCAGAAGGTGACCTGGGTGGCCTTGGGATCGAGGGCGGGGCTCAGCGTGGAGCGGCCCGACGTCGAGTTCTCGCGCATCTGCTGGAACACCGTCGCGGGATCGCCGTCGATTTCGTAGACGGCCAGGTAGCGGTGCGCGGCGCCCTGTCCGTCCATGGCCGGTGCCCGGTAGCGCGTGCACGATGTCAGCCCGTCGATCTGCAGCAGTTCGGGAATGTGCACCTCGGTGTACCAGGTGTTGTATTCGTCGTCCATGCCCTCGCGCGGGGTGGAGAAGACCAGCATCTGCATGGTGGATACCTAACGATAGTGGTGGTGCGGCAGTCGGTGCCGAGTGTCGGAGGTTGTCGGAGGTCAGGCGCGCTGGGCGTAGAGCTCGGCCCATTCCTTGCGCGGACGCACGGTGAGATCGACGTCGGTGGCCTGGCCACGCAAGGCGCCCACCGTGGCCTGCTCGCGCGGGATGTGGGCGAAGGGGTCCCAGTTCAGGAACCGGCACGCGTTCTGCCAGGTGATCTTGTCGATATCGGAATCGTCCGCGTCGACGGCTTCCAGCTCCCGGTGGACGAACTCGGGGGCGTCGGGCCACAGGGAATCCGAATGGGGGTAGTCGCATTCCCAGGCGATGATGTCGATCCCGATCTCGTGCCGCAGTTTCAGTGAGGTCGGATCGGTGACGTAGCAGGCCATCACGTGCTCGCGGAACACATCCGAGGGCATCTTGCCGCCGAAGTCGCGGCGCAGCCACTTCTGGTTCGTGTAGTGCCGGTCGGAGCGATCGAGAAAGTACGGAATCCAGCCGACGCCGCCCTCGGACAGGGCGATCTTCAACCCGGGGTATCCGCGCATCGCCGGTCCCCACAGCAGGTCCTGGATTGCGATCTGGGACACGCTGGGTGCCAGCACCATCAGATTGTCGATCGGCGCGTCCGGGGCCATGTTCAAGGCGCGGAAGCCGGGGCCGATGTGCAGATTCATCACCAGGCCGGTGTCGGCGAGCGCGGCGAAGACCGGGCCCCAGTACTCGATGTCGTGATAGGACGGGTGCCCCTCGACGTGCGGGATCTCCGACATGGTCACGCCGTGGAAACCCTTGGCGGCCACCCGGTGGATCTCTGCCACTGCCAGCTGCGGATCCCACAGCGGCAGAATGGCATTGGGAATGAACCGGCCCGGATAGGTGGCACACCACTCGTCGATATGCCAGTTGTTGTAGGCCTGGATCATCGCCACGGTGATCTCGTCGGTGAACTGGCTGAGGTGGCCGGCGCTGAATCCGGCGAAGGTCGGGAAGCACATGGACGCGAAGACGCCGTTGGCGTTCATATCGCGCACCCGGTCGTGGATGTCGTAGACGCCCGGTCGCATCTCGGCATACCGGGTGGGGTTCTTGTCCCACTCCTCCTTGGGCCAGCCCACCACGGCGTTGAGGCCTGTCACCCCGACCGGCCGGCCGCGGTAGGTCCACTGGTCGATGCCCTGATCGTTGGTGAGTAGCCGGGGCACGTACTCGGCGTACTTCTTCGGCGTGTGCCGGTCGAACATGTCGGCCGGCTCGACCACGTGGTCGTCGATGCTGACCAGGATCATGTCATCGATATTCATGAGCTACCTCGGTGCTGGTGTGAACGGCGGCGGCCGGGACGACCCGGCGGGGAGATTGGCAATCTCTATTCGAGAGAATCATACTCTCCTAATGTGTTGTGACGATACACCCAATGTGTGTTCGGTAGTGCGGACTCGCCGTCACGACGACCGGTAGACCACCTCACCGGCCACGACGGTCGCCGCCACAGCGGACGCGTCGAGTACGTTGCCGAGGTCCGCGGGCGGAATGTGCAGCAGCGTCATATCCGCGATGTGGCCGGGAGCCAGGGTGCGTGGGATGTGTGGCCGGGTGGCGGTGCCGAAGAACAGAGACAGGGCGGTCGTGGGGGACAGGGCCTCGGCGGCGGGGCGACACGGGGCGCGCTCGACCGCGGCGCGCACCGCCGCCCACGGGTCGGGATCCCCGCAGGGGGCATCCGTACCTGCGGCTACTCCCACGCCCGCGGCGAGCAGTGACCCCAGTCGCCACAGGTCCGGCCGGTCCTCGGGTGGGAGGTTCCGGGCGATGTCGGTGCCGTGCCGGAGCCGCAGATGCGGATGTGTGATCACCGGAATGTCGTTGCGGCGCAGCCAGGTCAGCGCCTCCGTCGGGATCACCGCGCCGTGTTCGATCCGGTCGCCGGTCATGGTGCCCGTCAGATCGAGGGCCGACATCACGAGTATCAGCTGCAGCCTGGTCGAGCAGTGCACGGCAACAGGGCGTCCGGCGGTGTGCAGCCGACGCAGCCGGAACACGAAATCGTCGAGTTCGGGCAATGTGGTGTCGTCCAGCTCGACTGTGGTGGGCCCCAGCCGGAATCGGTCCACCTTCGGATCCTCGATATCGGGTTCGGCCATGCAGTGCACGCGTTGCACGATCCGGCCGTCGAGGACCGCGGCGGCCAAGGTGCCGACTTCGGGTCTGGTGAGATCGGGCGTCGCATCGGTGAAGCCGGTGACGCCGCAGGCTGCGGCCGCCGCCGAGATCCGGGCGGGGTCCGGGACCAGAGCGCCGATCCGATCGCCGAGCCAGGTATCCATCCGCCACAACCGGCCGGTGCTCCGGCCCAGATGGTCGCGTTCCACGCCGGGGAGATGACAGTTGTCGACGTCGAGCAGGGCGCACGCACGGGAATCGAGGATCCACAGCGTGCCGCAGCGATGCCGGACCCGCACCGGCCTGCCCACCTCCATCCGGTCCAGCGTCCAGCGGTCGAGGGCGCCGGCGACGTCGTCGTGGTAGTCGACCGCGCACAACCAGGTGTGATCGGTATCGGGCAGGGCCGCCGCGCGGAGACGAGATGTCAGTCCGGCCGTGCCCCGAATGCGGTCCGGCCCCACCGGTATCACGTCGCTGCGCGCGGCCAGCGACCGCAGGTGCAGGTGATGATCGTGCAGGCCGGGCACCAGCCATCCGCCGTGGGCGTCGATATCGTCCTCGCCGGGAAGCGGGCGCAGACCGTCACCGCAGTCGGTGATGGTGCCTCGCTCACAGCGGATGTCGGTCCGGTCGCTGCCGAAGACGACGGCATTGCGGATCAGCATGGGGTACCACCTCCGGCGAACGATTGCGCGACGCGATCCGGCTGTCGGTCGACCTCGGCGAGAGACAGCGGCGGAAACAGTTACCGCAGCCGGTCTTTGAGCACCTTCCCGGTGGCGCCGAGTGGGAGTTCGTCGAGGAAGACGACCGACCGGGGCACCTTGTACCCCGCCATGTGCTCGCGGCTCCAATCGATGATTTCGGCTTCGGTCAGGGCGGTGCCGGCAACGATGTAGGCCTTGCCGACCTGCCCCATGCGATCGTCGGGAACCCCGACGACCGCGGCTTGGCGCACCTGCGGATGCTGCAGTAGATATCCTTCGATCTCCGCGGGATAGGCGTTGAAGCCGCCGACGATGAACATGTCCTTCTTCCGGCCGACGATCCGCAGCCGGCCGTCACCGTCGAGGGTGCCGAGATCGCCGGTGTGCAACCAGCCGTCGGGATCGATCGCCGCCGCGGTGGCGTCGGGATCGTCGAGATAGCCCTGCATCACGGTGTAGCCGCGGATCAGGACCTCCCCGTCGTCGGCGATGCGCAATTCCACGCCGTCGCAGGCGGTTCCGGCGGTGGTTGCGATCTGTTCGAAGGTGTCGCCGGGGCGGGAGGCGGTGGCGGTGCCTGCTTCGGTCAGGCCGTATCCGGTCATGATCGTCCGGAACGGCAGTTCGGTCTGTACCCGGCGGATCAGCTCCACCGGGATGTCGGCGGCCCCCGTGACCGCGGCCCGCAGCGACGACAGGTCGTGGTCGTTGCCGGCGTCCAGTAACGAGTGGTAGAGCGTGGGTGGCCCGGGCAACATCGTGATCCGCTCGCGGGCGACGAGTTCGCAGACCCGCTCCACGTCGAAGACCGCGACAGGCAGGATGGTCGCACCCCGGATGAACGACGCCAGCACGCCCGCTTTGTAACCGAAGGTGTGGAAGAACGGGTTGACCGCGAGGTAGCGATCGCCCTCGCGTAGGTCGGCCAGGTCGCACCATTCGCTGTAGAGCCGCAGATTCTGCCGATGGTTCATCATCACCCCTTTGGGGCGACCGGTGGTCCCGGAGGTGTAGATGACGTCGGAGATGTCGGTGCCTGCCACCTCGCGGTGGAAAGGCGCACCGCTGCTGAGAAAGTCCGAACCCAGATCGATCAGCGGCACGCCGTCGGGTGCGGTGTGCTCACGGCCCAGGAAGCCCTGCTGTACGAGGAGCAATTTCGCTCCGCTGCGGTGGATGACGTCGGTTGCCTCGGCCGCCTGGAACCGGGTGTTGACCGGCACCAGCACCCCACCGGCGGTGAGCAGCCCGAGCGCGGCCACGATCCAGTGCGCCGAGTTGGGCGCCCAGATCGCGACCCGGTCACCCCGGTCGATACCGGCCTGCGCGAAGGCGCCCGCCGCCCGGCGGACCCGATCGACGAGTTCGGTATAGCTCCACCGCAGTTCGCCGTCGACGACCGCTTCGGCGTCACCGAAGCGGTCGGCCGTCGAGGCGACCATCTGCGGGATGGTGTCCCAGCTCATGCAGCTATACCTTCAGCAACCTCGCGAGGTTGCCGCCCATGATCTTCTGCTGATCGGGCAGCGCCATGTCCTTGATCTCGTTGATGTAGCGCGCCGGTTCGGCCAATCCCTCCGGATGCGGGTAGTCCGAGCCGAACAGTACGTTCTCCACGCCGATCAGGTCGGCGATGGCCTGCAGGTCCTCTTCCCAGAACGGGCTGACGTGAATGCTGCGCGTGACCGCCTCGACCGGATCCTGGAAGCCGAAGCCCTCGGGCGCCTTCTTGTAGGTGTCGGCCAGGTTCTCGAGCAGTGGGCCGAGCCAGGAGGCACCGTTCTCGATGACGGCGACCTTCAGTTCGGGGTGGCGGAACAGCGCGCCGTGGCACACCCAGGAGGCGACGGCGTCCTGGATGGGCCGCCATTCGGTGGTCATCCGGAAGGTGTTGGTCTGGAACGGCAGCATCTCCAGATTGGAGCCCTCCCATTCCGCGTTGAAGCGCGAGTAGCCGCTGTCGGAGGAGTGCATGGTGACCAGGACGTCGTGTTCGACCACGCGCTTCCAGAACGGATCGAATTCCGGCAGCGCGAACGAGCGCGGGCCGCGCAGGCCGGGCACCGGAGCCGGGCGCACCAGGATCGCCTTGGCGCCGTTCTCGACGCACCAGTCCAGTTCTTCGATGGCCTTGTCCACCATCGGCAGGCTCACCACCGGGACGGTGAAGATGCGGTCCTTGTAATTGAAGCCCCACTCCTCGAGCAGCCACCGGTTCAGCGAATGCACCACGGCGTGAATGAGATCCGGATGGTGGCGCATGCGTTCCTCGATGAGGCTGGCCAGGGTGGGGAACATCAGGGTGCGGTCGAGCTGGAGTTCGTTCATCAGCTCGAGGCGGGGTCCGGGCTGGTGGAAGGCGGGGATCGAGCGCATCGCCTTGCCGAAGATCTCGCGGCGGCTCTTCCCCTCGGGGTTGCCGTTCTTGAAGTATTCCTCCATCGCGCCCGGACGTGCGACCACCTCGAAGGTGGGGTTGGGGATGTACTCGCTGATCTGGCCGAGCACCGCGATCTTGGTGCGGCCGTTCAATTCCACGTACTGGATGGCGCCCTCGAACTCCTTCGGCAGGTACCGGGTGAGGGCTTCTTTGGTCTCGTAGAGGTGGTTGTCGGCGTCGAACAGCTGATACGGCAGCTCGAGCTTCGTCATAAGAGTCTCCTTTGTTCGTTATGAGAATCATATTCTCACAGCGTGCGCGTGGCAATGTCCTACCCGGACGTGGCGGCGCCCCGTTCGGTGACCTCGGCCCGGACGCGGTACTTCTGCACCTTCCCGCTGGGGGTGCGCGGGAAGTCGTCGACGATGTGCAGTTCCTCCGGCCACTTCTGTTTCGCGAGGCCGACTTCGGTGAGATGTGCCTGAACTTCTGTGAGGGTCGGCGCGGGGGTTCCCTCGCGCAGCCGCACCACCGCGGCGGCATGTTCGATCAGCCGCGGGTCCGGCGCCGCGACCACGACGGCCTCGGCGATCGCGGGCATACGGTGCAGCATGTCCTCCACTTCGACGGCGCTGATGTTCTCGCCGCCTCGGATGATCAGATCGGTGGTGCGGTCGGTGATGGTGAGGTAACCGTCGTCGTCGAGACGGCCGACATCGCCGGTGCGGTACCAGCCCTCGTCGTCGAAGGCCGTGGCGGTGAGCGTGTGGTCGGTGTAGCCGAGGCACAGATCCGGTCCGCGGCTGAAGATCTCACCGTCGGCGGACAGTCGGATCTCCACACCCGGTAGCGGGCACCCGTCGGTGTAGAGGCGTTTGTGCTGCGCGTCGGTGCAGTCGGAGCCGGTGATGGAGGGATGCTCGGTACTGCCGTAGGCGCGATAGACGACGATGCCGAGGTCGGTGAGCCGGCCGGTGACCGCCGTCGGCACCGAACTCCCGCCCAGTCCGGCGTATTTCATCAGGCGCAGATGTTCGTCGGTGAACCGGGGATGGTCGAGCAGGCTGGTCAGGTAGTAGGGCACCCCACCGGCGACGGTGACACCGAACTCCGACATCAGCTCCAGGACTCGCTCCGGATTCCAGACATCGAGCAGATTGATCGCCGCCCCGTCGAGTACCGGAATGAGCAGGGCATTCAGCATGCCGATGAAATGACCGACCGGTGCCGCGGTGAGCTGGGCACCGAGGTCCGGCGGAAAATGGTCGCTGAGCTGGCGGGTTTCGAAACCCAAGGTGCGGTGGCTGTGGATCACGCCCTTCGGGTCGCGGGTGGTGCCGGAGGTGAACGCGATCAGGGCCGGTGCGTCCGGATCGACGGCGACGACGCCGGACATCGGTTCCGTGGCGAGCAGTTCGTCGAAGTCACGGCCCACCACGCCGACGATCGGTACTTCCGCGCACAGATCGGGCTGGAAGGTCATGGTGCCGAACCGCTCCGCGGTGACGAACGCCTTCGGCCGCACGGCCTCGAGGATGTAGCCGAGCTCTTTGCGGCCGTAGAAGTGCACGATCGGGACCATGGTCGCGCCGAGGAACGAGGCCGCCCAGAAGGTTGCCGCGGCCTCCATCCAGTTGGGCAGCTGAAAGGCCACCACATCGCCCGGGCCGACGCCACGCTCGCGCAGGCCGGCCGCGAGGCGGCGGGCCGTGTGCTCGACCTCGCGCACCGTGCCCGACCACGGTCGCACCTCCGAATGCACCTGGAACCGCACCTCCGGCGCGGCGGCGAGGCCGCGTGCCAGGACATCTCCCATGGTGTCGCGTGTCCACCAGCCCTGCTCCTCGTATTGATCGACCAAGTGCTGTGGGATCTTTCGCATGTTCGAGCTCCAATGCGCGACGGGTGGGGCGACGCCGGTGGCGCGCTCGGGCTGTGCTGCCACGGGGGTCTGCCGCAGAAAAGGTCCTTCGTGGAAATGATATTCTCAGATCTGCAGTAGCAACATATCCAGAATGGAGAATCGGATGGTCGACCTCGAGGTGGACGACGGTGTCGCGGTACTGACCATCAACCGGCCGCAGGCGCGCAACGCCATCGCGCCCGAGACGATGGAGCAGCTCGACGAGGCGATCGATGCCGCCGCCGGCGCCCGGGTACTGGTGGTGCGCGGTGCGGGGGAGAAGGCCTTCGTCTCGGGGGGTGATCTCAAACAGCTGGCCGCGATCCGCACCGAAGCGGGTGCCGCCCGGATGGCGTGGCGAATGCGAGGCATCTGCGATCGGCTGGCGGCATTTCCGGGGCCGGTGATCGCGGCACTCAACGGCCACGCACTGGGCGGGGGCGCAGAGTTCGCGGTCGCGGCCGACATCCGCATCGCGGCCGACGACATCACCATCGGTTTCAATCAGGTGAAACTGGCCATCATGCCGGCCTGGGGCGGCGCCGAACGGCTGGCGCGACTGGTCGGACGTAGCCGCGCCCTGCTACTGGCCGGCTCGGGCACCGTGCTGACCGCGGCCGAGGCAGAACGGGCCGGACTGGTCGACCGGGTGGTGCCGCGGGCCGATTTCGAGCAGCAGTGGCGGGCGGCGGCGGCCGCGCTGGCACATCCCGCGGCGGCGCCGATCAAACAGGTCGTCTCCGGGGCCACACCGGCCGAGGCGGTGGAAGCGTTTGCGCAGCTGTGGGTTTCGGATGCGCACTGGGAGGCTGCCGACAAGGTGCTCGATCGTCGCGCAGCACCGGCGGCGCCCGCCGGTGCCACCCGCGGTTAGGACACCCTGAGAGTTCGACGTTTTCCGGCCTCCCGATCGGTCAACCCCTGTCAGCGGCCCGGGTAAGTGCCGGGCCGCCGACAGGACCGAGTGCGTCACTCGGTGCAAGCACGCCGGACAGGCGTAGAGGGAGGACACGTGCGCATCATCACGACCGGAATCGCGGCCGCCGCGGTGGCCGCGGCCACCGTTGTGGGAGCGGGCGCGGCATCGGCCGCCGACGATCCGGGGCTCCAGGCGCCCGACGAGATCATCACCATCGATATCAACCTGCTGGGATGCTCATTGGGTGCGGGACTCGGTGCGGAACTCATTCCGACATTGAGTTCCGAGGGTAACGGTTCGAATATCGGACTCAACTCCGGGTTCGCGTCGCGCTTGCGCGCTGCCGGCTGCCTGCCGGGACGCTGATACCGCCGCCGAGGCGCCGTCCACGGGCGGCGCCTCGGCCCCGAGTGGTGCGGCCCCGAGTGGTGCGGCCCCGAGTGGTGCGGCCCCGAGTGGTGCGGCCCCGAGTGGTGCGGCCCCGAGTGGTGCGGCCCCGAGTGGTGCGGCCCCGAGTGGTCCCGAGTGGTGCGGCCCCGAGTGGTGGGGTCTGGCTGGGGTCGAGCAGCGGCGCGCGGATACGGTGCCGCTGTAGGAGTGAGTTACTCCGCGTCATCGGCGATTTCGCTGATCGCGTGTACCGGGCAGTCGAGCAGCGCGCGCCGAACTCCGTCGCGGTCGGCCGGCGGCACGGACCCGTCCCCTTCCAGTCCGGCATAGCCCCAGTCGTCGAGGGTGAAGTAGGTCGGCGCGTGTTTCGCGCAGGTGCCGAAGCCGTCGCACCGGGTGCGGTCGAGTCGAATTCTCATATCGCGGTCATCGCTTCCACTTCGAAGGGGCGCAAGGCGGTGAACGGTGTGGCCGCGCAGACCGCGCAGCTACCGTCGCGGTGGCGTGCCACTGCCTCCGGGAACTCGTCGAGCAGCGTGCGGGCGGTATTCGTGGCAGCGTCGAGGGTGCCACAGGCGCCACGACCGCGCAGTACCATCGACCATCGGCGCAGACGCGCCAGATCCGCCTCGTCGGCCACACCGTCGCGCAGTGCCGAAGCGACCGCGCTCATGGCCGCGGTGCCGTTGAAACAGGACCCGCACTGTCCGGCATTCTCGCGGTCGAAATACGCCAGTACCGAGGCCGCCACCGCGACGGGACACTCCTGCTCGCCGATCAGCGCGATCGCACCGCAGCCGAGCCCGGTCCCCATCGCCCGCAACCTCTCGTGATCGAGGTGGCCGTCGAGGATGCGCCGACCGGTGAGACCGTTGAAATATCCGCCGAGCAGTGCGCCCCGGATCCGCTCCGGCGCGACACCGTGCAGTGCGAGCAGCTCGCGCATCGAGAAGCCGTGCGGCAGTTCGTAGATCGCGGCACCGCGATCGGCGCCGGTGACTGTGGCCAGGAAGGTGCCGGGGGAGTCCGCAGTACCTACCGCTCGGAAGGCCTCGGCGCCGTGGCGATGGATCCACGCCAGATGGGCGAGTGTTTCCACATTGCTGATCAGGGTGGGTCTGCCGCCGACGCCGGCCGCATAGGGGCGTGGGGGCTTGTCGGTGGGTGTGGCGGGCCCGCCGTCGATGGCACGCACGGCGGCGGTTTCCTCGCCGGCCACATATCCCGCGGCGACGACGACGATCTCGACCGGCGCCGGTGCCGCCGGTGCGCCGGCCGACTCGGCCAGGGCGGTGGCGACAGCAGCGGCCGCCCGAGAATCGGAGACGTACACGATCGTGCGATCCGCATCGAGAACCGCTGCGGCCAACCGTAATCCGTCCAGAACCAGATGCGGGCGCCGGCGCAGCAGCCACCGGTCCTTCGCGGATGCCGGCTCACCCTCCTCACCGTTGGCCACCACGACAGGCCGTGTTCCGGGCCGGGTGCGGCGATGTACCGAGTGCAGCTTGGCACCCAGGGGGAAGCCGGCACCGCCGCGTCCGCGCAGTCCCGATTCGGTGACCTGCGCCAGCAGTCGCGCCGGATCGGTGAGCGGTGTGTATCCGCCGCCGGCCAGGTAGGCGGCCAGCGATTCGGTACCGCCTCCGGTGGTGAGCAGCCGGGGTGTCGTCTCGGGTGGTGCGGCGAGCACCGTATTCGCGATCGCATCCATCGAATCGTCCTTCGGAAATATCGTCCGGCCCGAAAACTGTCGGGCCGAGAAAATGGTGTGCCTACAATCGGCGGCATGCGTACCGCAGTGATCCGGGTCGATGTCGATCCCGCGGGGGAACTCTCCCGAGATGTATTCGCCGCCAAGATTTCCGACCTCACGATTCGCGCGGTGAAATCGGGAATCACACTGCCCGCCCCGGACATCGAATCCTTGCCGCCGCGGCGCCGGGAAATTCACCTGCTGATCGACGGCGACGACCCCCAGCAGCTGTCACAGACGGTGCTCGCGATGTGTGCCGAGGTGTTCGGCGCCGGTGTGCGACCGGGTCCGGTGACCTTCGTCAGTCGCGGCACCGACGACGACGCTCGCGGTGTCCTCGCCGGCTTCGGCATTACCGGCGAGATCGACCGCAGCTCCGGCGAGGCCGGTTTCGACATCCTCACGGTGCGGGTGCCGCGGATCGACCTCGAACGGGTCCCGGAGAGCCGGATTCAGACCGCGCTCGAGGCTGCCACCAACTCGGAGGTGGTGATCGTCGCCTGTTAGGTCCGGGCGAAGTCCAGGATCGCCGGTGCGGCCTGCACCCAGCAGTCGAACGGATGTCCTTCCCCGCGGGCGCGGGCCTTCTGCCCCTGCTGCCACGCGTCCTCCGGCCACGGCGGATCGATCAGGACCGAGCCTTCGATCAGGCAGTGCACCTCCATCGACGTCCGCTTCGGATGGTCGATGTCGTGCTCGCCGCCACGAATGATCAGAGTCGGAATCCGTATCTTCGAGAACTCGTGATCGGTGACGCCGGGAATGGTCTGACCCGGTTTCGGAACATAGGCGTCCAGCCAGCGCAACATCTGTTCCTGGAATGTCTCGGCCTCCAGTGCCAGCATCCGAGACTTGTTCTTCGGATTGTCCTGGATACGTTCCTGCCATTCCGGTAGTTCGATCAGTCCCTCGATTCCCTTGATCTTCGCCGCGGTGATATTGGGAATGATGTAGTGCGAACCCAGTGCCAGACATCCGTAGTTTCCGCCGACGATATTCCACAGAATCAGTTTCGTCGCGATCTCCGGATGCAGGATCGTCGTCAGGATCGAATCGCGTGCACCCCCGGAACCGCCGGCGATGATCACCGGCCCGGTGTCCAGGTGTACGAGCAGATCGTGCAGCACCTCGGCGCGCATATGCGATTCCGTGGGCCCCCAGAAGGCGACTTCGCTGCGCCCGCAGTTGGGCCGGTCCCACAGCAGGACCCGGTGTCCGCCGGCGACCAGTGCCTCGGCGAGCGGACGCAATCCGGGAATCTCGGTGCTGAACCGGCCGCCCGGGGTCAGCACTATCAGTGGTCCGGAATCGCCGAGTATCTCGTAATAGACTTCGCCGCCGCGTATTTCGGCTGTTGGCATGGACAGACCTCCTCAGGCGGTGACCAGTACGTTGTTGTCGACCACCCGGACCGGATAGGTGCGGATGCTCCACTCCGGCTTGACCGCGGTCGTGCCGGTGGCCAGTTCGAATCCCCACTGGTGCCACGGGCAGAAGATGTATTCGCCCGGGCGCACACTGACCGCATCGCCCGGAACGGATTCGTCGACCTTCGTCAGCCCGCGGGCGCGGCCCGCACACAGTGGGCCGCCCTCGTGCGGACAGTAGTTGGCGATGGCATAGAAGGTGCCACCGACGTTGTACACGCCCACGCCGTGCCGCCCGATGGGAACGAGTTTGTGTGCGCCGGGCGGAATCTCGTCGATGGTGGCGACGGCGTGTTCACGTCCTTGTGGCAGCCGCGGCGTCGCGGCGGTCTCGTCGGTCATCAGAACACCCGCACCTGACCGGGGAGCACCGGCACGGTCGCGGGCAGGGTGGCATAGGTCGCCAGGCCGTTGCCGAACATGATCGGCTCGCGAGTGTGCTCGGGTAGGTGCTTGACCAACCACCGCGGATCGTCGAAGGTCCAGTGCGGATAATCGGAGGAGAACAGCAGGATCTTCTCGGCCTCCATCCACTCCAGTGCCCGCGTCAACTCGGTCTTGTCGTCGGGATAGTCCAGCGGCTGGGTGCTGAACCGGATGTGTTCCTTGACGTACTCCGAGGGCTTGCGCTTGATTTCGACCCAGGGTCTGCGTGCCTCGTAGATGGCGTCCATCCGCCACATCAGCGGCAGAATCCAGGAGAACGCGTGTTCCACCAGGATGATGCGCAACGCCGGGAAACGGTCGAAGACACCGTCGAAGATCAGGCTCATCACCTGGTTCATCGCCAGCAGCGAGTAGGTGACCATGAAATCGTGGTTGTAGCTGGGGAATCCGACCGGAGGCATCGGCATCGTCTCGTAGTTGCCGCGCGAGAGATGGCAGGCGACCGGCAAGTTGTGCTTCACCGCCGCTGCCCATACCGGGTCGTACATGGGGTCTCCCCACGCCGGGCGTGGTTCCGCACGGATGAGGATCTGTGCCATGTAGGGGTGTCCGGCCCACTTCTCGATCTCGCGGACCGCACCGGCCGGATCCTCGGCCGCCGCGCTGATCGAGCCGCGGAACCGTTCGTGCCAGTTGTTGTGGCCGTCGAGCCAGTCCTGGTCCAGCCAGGTGTTGGTGGCGGCGGCGGCCGCCGAGGTCGCCTCCGGGAGCCGGGCCTGCCGCAGGCCGGGTTCCAGGATCGCGATATCGGACCCGGCCCCGATGATCAACTGCTCGAACAGGGTGTCGGGATCGCTCCCGGGGAAGCCGCCGTCGGGGGTGAAGGCGTCCACCCGCATCGCGTAGGCGTACGCGAAGTCGGGGGCGTCGTAGAACAGGGTGCCGCCGACGGGATGGTTGAGAAAGTACTTGCTGCGGAACGGTTCCGGATACAGCTCGGCGAGCCGGCCCGGGCGGGGTACCGGGTGCACGTCGGAGTCGACCACGCGCACCGCGACCCGATCGGCGCTCGGAATACGTTCGCGTACCTCGGTATTCGCCTGAGTCATGATGTCCCTTTCGATGTCCGATGCCGGTTACCGCGTCGTCGCCGCGGCGGGGATGTCGATGCCGTACAGCTCGGCGGCGTTGCGCCACAGCAGCTTGTCGCGCTGGGCGGGGCTCAGTGCGGACGGCAGGCGTGCCGGATCGTGTAGTTGCCAGTCCGGATAGCTGGAACCGAACATGATCATGTCGTCCTTGCCGGTGAAACCGAGCCATTCCCCGGCGAAGTCGACATCGCCGGGACCGTCGAGCAGTCCCTGCACGAAATAGATCGAGCCGGGCAGGTAGTCGCTGGGCATCCGCGGCGCCCACGGGGTCTGCTCGAGGTGCGGACGCCCGAAGGTGTCCATCCGCCACATCATCGGCGTGAGCAGGTCGGCGGCGCCGTCGGCCCACACGAAACGCAGCTCGGGCAGGCGCTCGAAGACGCCTTCGGCGATCATGTTCATCTGGTGATACAGGTAGTTCAGGGCCATGAAGCCGAGATACTGCTCGTAACCGCGCGGATGTCCGGACGGAGTCGGTGGATAGGCGACACCGGAACCGGATTCGATGTGCACCGCCACCGGTAGCTGTGCCGCGACCGCGGCCTCCCACAACGGCCAGAACTGTGGTTTGCCGTAGAGCTCACGCGACTGCATCGGGATGCCGATCTGCACGATGCCCGGATGGGAACCCCAGCGTTCGATCTCACGGATCGCGCCGGACACGTCCTCCGGGTTCACTCGCAGCGTGCCGCGGTAGCGCTCGGCGTAGGTGCCGGACTCGAGCCAGCGCGCGATCATCATCTCGTTGTGCGCACTCGCGATGGCGGTGCCGAGATGGCGATCGGGCATGATACCGCGCGTCATCGGATGCAGAATCGCGATGTCGGCTCCGCGCTCGTCGAACAGCACCGCGCCGACGGCATCGGGCTCGGAGCCGGGGTAGCCGCCCTCGGACAGCACCGTTGCGGGCGCGAACTCACCGCCCGGGGCGCCGTACCAGTCCATTTCGACATCCGGATAGCCACGCGCACTGTACGGTTCCCGCAGCCACGTGCGCAGTTCGGCGTTGCCCTGGAAGAAGATGTGCACGCTCGCATCGATCACCGGGCTGCTGGTGCCGTCGGGAAGGGTGATCATCGGCTCTCCTGGAGTGGGTGGGACGACCGCGGCGGGCGGTGCCGACGAGCGGCATTGCGCGAAGGGCCGTCGGTACTGCGGACATGGTGCGCGACAACCGGGTCCGGTCGTGGTGCGGACGGATGTCGCGCGCCGGTGCCGTGGATGACCCACGGCGTACGGCGAACCAAATATTTGTTCCGCAAATGTACGCCGAAACGGCCCAGTCACACAAGGGGTCGGGGACAGCCGGGTCAGCTCCGGATCGGCGTGCGGGTGGCGCCGCACAGCAGTGTTGCGCGCGAATGAGCGTGGGCGGCCTCGATTCCCAGCCGCGCGACGACAGGCGGCGGCATCCAGATCAGATCGCGCACACACGCCGACAACCGGCTCTTCGCCATGCCTTCGGCGCGGATCTCGCCGTCGGCGCGGCCCCGCTCGACGACGGTCGCGATCTGGCGCGCGCGCCGGCGCAGTACCTCGATCACATCGCTGGCATCGGGTGGGGTGGAACGAAACCAGGCCCGCTGGATCGCGAACTCGAGGTCGAAACGGTGCAGAGCATGAAGGTTGATCCACGTCAGCGCGTCGAGCTTCGCCACAGCAGAGCTGTCGGTGGCGACCACGGCAGCATAGGCGCGCGAGATCTCGTCGTGGAACGAGCCCATGATCGAATCCAGCAGCGCCTGTTTGGACTCCACCGCGCGGTAGACGCTGCCGGCGCCCATCCCTGCTGCGGTAGCGATATCACGCATCGTCGTGGCCTCGTAGCCGCGGCGCGCGAATTCGGCGCGCGCGACCGCCCGCAGCCGCGCGACGCGCTCGCCGTCAGCGGTATCCAACGGCTCGGTCCAGGTCGCGATGCTGTCGCGGGCGGCGCGCAGCGCGGCGGATCCGTCCAACTCGGCAGGGGAGGCGGGTTCGGCGGGCAGACCGTCGAGCAGCAGCCGGCACACCACCATCGCGACCCGGTCGGCGGAACTCTCGCGGTGCAGTACCGACAAGCCGGTGTGCAACATCGTCTGGCACAACTGCTCCGCCAGCACCGCCCGGTCCACCCGTGCGGCGAGATAGCCGCGGGCGGCCGCCGCGTCGAGCAGCATTCGCATGGCAGCGGTCGGCGCGGTGGGCGGATCCGCGGCGAGCGCGACGAGTGCGGTTCCGGCTCCGGTATGTGGCTCGTAGATCGACAATTGCAGGGCCGCGCGATGCTCGAGCGCGCAGGCCGCGATCGTGGCCGCGAATGCGTCGACGACCTCGAACGCCCGGTCCGCATCGGTGATCGCCGACGGCGGTGGCGCCGCCCGCGCGACCGCTCCCAGTGCCGCGTGGTAGCGCTCGAGCAGCTCGACCGCGATCGCTTCCTTGGACTCGAAGTGGTGGTACAAACTGCCCGGCAGGATGCCGCACGCGTCGGCGACGTCCTTCACCGCGGTTCCGGCGTACCCGGCCGAGGCGAAGACCTCCGCGGCCGCCCGCAGGATCTCGTCGCGGCGTTCGCTGTCGGCACGACCACCGGCGAGCGCCGTGGTCCGTGTTCGTGGCATAGGCACAGTGTGACCGATCCTCGCGCGCGTGCCGCCTGCCCCGGTCATGATCGAAGGATAGCCCCGGAACCGAATACCCGTTCCGGGTGGACGGCGCAGTGCTGTCTTCGGGTGGCGGATCGGTGCTGGGGACCTACCGCCACGTCCTGGCGTCGGACGGCCGCCCAGCGTTCAGTCGTTGCGGGGGAAACCGAGGTGCAGCCCGCCGTGGCTGGGATCGAGCCACCGGCTGGTGACGGCCTTGGTCCGGGTGAAGAAGTGCACGCCCTGCACGCCGTGGGCGTGGGTATCGCCGAACAGCGAGCTCTTCCAGCCACCGAAACTGTAGTAGGCCATGGGAACCGGGATGGGTACGTTGATTCCGACCATCCCGACCTCGACCTCGTACTGGAAGCGACGGGCCGCACCGCCGTCGCGAGTGAATATCGCGGTGCCGTTGCCGTAGGGATTACTGTTGATCAGCTCGAGTGCCTGCTCGTAACCCGCCACTCGGACCACGGCGAGGACCGGACCGAAGATTTCCTCCCGATAGGCCGCCATTGCGGGGGTGACGTGATCGAGTAGCGTCGGTCCGAGCCAGAACCCCTGGGAGACATCGATGTCGGCGTCGGAGGTGCCGGTGGCGGCGCGGCCGTCGACGACCACCCGGGCGCCCTCGCCTTCGGCGATGTCGATGGCGCCCGCCACCTTGTCGCGATGGCCGCGAGTGACCAGCGGACCCATATCGGCCTCCCCGTGACCGTCGCCGATCCGCAGGCCACGGGTCCGTTGTGCCACCCTGGCCACCAGGTCGTCGGCGATATCGCCGACCGCGACTGCCACCGAGATCGCCATACAGCGTTCGCCCGCCGAGCCGTACCCGGCGCTGACCAGTGCATCGGCAGCGAGGTCCAGGTCTGCATCCGGCAGGATCACCGCGTGGTTCTTGGCGCCACCGAGAGCCTGTACCCGCTTGCCGGTGGCCGTACCGGAGGCGTAGACGTATTCGGCGATCGGCGTGGAGCCCACGAACGAGATCGCCGTGATCTCGGGGTCGGTCAGCAGCGCGTCGACCGACTCCTTGTCACCCTGCACCACGTTGAACACGCCCGCCGGCAGTCCTGCCTCCGTCCAGAGCCGCGCCATCCACAGCGCCGCGGACGGATCCTTCTCGCTGGGTTTGAGCACTACCGTGTTGCCGGTGGCGATCGCGATCGGGAAGAACCACATCGGCACCATGGCCGGGAAATTGAACGGGGAGATTATGGCCACCGGCCCCAGTGGGGCGTGCACCGAATACGCGTCCACCCCGGTGGAGACGTTCTGAGTGAAGCCGCCCTCGAGCAGATGCGGAATGCCACAGGCGAACTCGACTACTTCCTGGCCGCGGGACACCTCGCCCAGTGCATCGGAGAACACCTTGCCGTGTTCAGCGGTGATCAACTGTGCGAGTTCACCTTTGCGGGCGTTGAGCAGTTCGCGAAAACGGAACACGATGGCCGTGCGGCGCGACAGCGAGGTGTCGCGCCAGGCAGGAAATGCGGCGGACGCGGCGGCGACGGCGGTGCGTACCTCCTCGGGCCCGGCCATGGCGACCGCACCGGTGACCCGGCCGGTGGCCGGATCGGTCACCGGCGCTGTGCGGCCGGAGTTGCCGGGGCGGTCGGTGCCCGCGATCCAGTGACCGATGTGGGTGGGTTCGGCGGTGGTGCCTGTGGCCGTCGATTCCGCCGTGCCGGTCACGACAGGCCGCCCGCATGCGCGCCGGTCATGGTGGTGAGCGGGGCCGCGCCGTACCACCCGCAGGGCAGTCCGCAGGTCGCGGTGATCTCGGTTTCGCGGTGACGATCGGCGAAGGTGCGCACCGTGCGCACTGCCTCCGCCGCATATCCGCACCGCGGGCAGGTGCCGAAGTAGTCCAGTATTTCGCGGACCGCGATGTCGACGGGCGGCAGCATGATGACCTCCGGGTCTATTTCTGTTGTGTACCAGCGCATCGGGTTGCCTCAGTCGAGGAACAGGTCCGGTATCGGGCGGGTACCGCCGCCGTACTCCGACAGGTCGCGGACGCCGGATTCGATGAGTACCTGCGCGTCGATATAGCAGTTGCCGGTGGTGTGTGCGGCCGGGCGGGACAGGATCTCCGCGGCGGCGTCGCCCATGATGCGCGGATCACGCGCGGAATTCAGTAGCTCGGATCCGTCGGGCATATTCGCCACCGCCGAGGTCGCGATATAGGTCTGCGGCCACAGGCAGTTCACGCCGATCGCCCAGTCGGCGAACTCGGTAGCCCAGCCCAGCGCCATCAGTGTCATCGCGTACTTGGACTGGGTATAGGCCGGATGGGCGCCCAGCCAGCGGGGGCTGAGGTTCAACGGGGGCGAAATCGTCAGTACGTGGCTCTCGCCGGATTCGCGTAGGTGCGGCAGGCATGCCTGGGTGAGCAGGAAGGTACCGCGGACATTGATTTCCTGCATCAGGTCGAAGCGTTTCACCGGCAGTTGCCCGGTCGGCTCCGTCGCGATGGCACTGGCGTTGTTGACGCAGATGTCGATGCCACCGAAGTGTTCCACGGCGGTCTGCGCGGCCCGCTGGGTGTCGGCTTCGTTGCGCACGTCGCCGACGACGGCGACGGCCTTGCCGCCCGCGGCCTCGATCTCTGCCACGGCGGTATGCACCGTACCGGGCAACTTCGGGTGGGGTTGTGCGGTCTTGGCCAGCAGCACGATATTCGCGCCGCGCGCGGCGGCGGACAGGGCTATGGCCAGGCCGATCCCGCGGCTCGCGCCGGAGATCACCATGGTGCGGCCGGCCAACGGATATGCGGGCATGACGCTCCTCGAAGTCAGTCGTTCCCCTCTGATGGTATTGGCATTCTCTTTTTTGGCAAGTAACGTATTCAAAGATGAACGACGACGTCGAGACCTCTTCCGGCATCCCGCTGGCCCCGGTCTACGGGCCCGAGGTGCGTGCCGAGCAACCACCCGCACCGGGTGAGTTCCCCTTCACTCGCGGCAATTTCGCCACCGGCTACCGCGGGCGGCTGTGGACCTTCCGGCAGTACTCCGGTTTCGGTACCGCCGAGGAGTCCAATCGCCGGTACCGGTATCTACTCGAGCAGGGCGGCACCGGTCTGTCGGTGGCGCTGGATCTGCCCACCCAATGCGGTTACGACTCCGACGATCCCGAGGTGAGCGAGGAGGTCGGCCGGGTGGGCGTGGCGGTCGACACCCTCGCCGACGCCGAGATCCTGTTCGACTCGATACCGTTGGACACGATCAGCACCAGTTTCACCATCAACGGCACCGCCGCGATTGTGCTGGCGTTCTACGTGGCCGCGGCCGAACGCAAGGGCGTGCCCCGCGCGAAGCTCACCGGCACCATTCAGAACGACATACTCAAGGAGTACGCATCACGCGGGACCTGGATATGGCCCCCGGAACCGTCGCTGCGACTGATCGCCGACACCATCGAATTCTGTGCTGCGGAGGTGCCCCGGTTCAACGCGATCTCGGTGGCGGGGGCACACTTTCGCGATGCCGGCGCCACCGCGGTGCAGGAGATGGCGTTCACCCTCGCCGACGGTGTCACCTACTGCGACACCGTCGTCGAGCGCGGGCGGATGAGTATCGACCAGTTCGCTCCACAGATCTCGTTCTTCTTCTACACCCACGGGGACTTCTTCGAAGAGATCGCCAAATATCGTGCCGGACGGCGGCGCTGGGCCACCGTGGTTCGCGAACGCTACGGTGCGAGCACCGATCGGGCCTCGATGTTCCGGTTCGGCTGTGTCTCCGGCGGTGCGTCGCTGTATGCACCGCAAGCGCGGAACAATCTGGTGCGCGTGGCCTACGAGGCGATGGCGTCGGTACTGGGCGGGGTGCAGTCGATGTTCACCGCGGCCTGGGACGAGCCGTTCGCACTGCCCAGTGAGGAATCGGCCACGATGGCGCTGCGGACCCAGCAGATCCTCGCCTACGAAACCGGCGTCACCCGGGTCGCCGACCCCCTGGGCGGCTCCTATTTCGTTGAGGCGCTCACCGACGCCACCGAGGAACGCATCGTCGAGATCATGTCCGATCTCGACGAACACGGCGGCATGGTGCGCTGCATCGAGGACGGCTATCTGCAGGGCCTGATCGCCGACGAGGCCTACCGTGTCCACCGGGACATCGAATCGGGACGCCGTCCGGTCGTCGGCGTCAACCGGTTCACCTCCGAGGAACCCGCACCCGAGATCGGCACCTACGAACTGGACGCCGCGGGACGGGATCTGCAGTTGAAGCGGCTTGCCAAGGTCAAGGCAGACCGTGACCCGGTCGCGGTCCGTGCCACGCTGACGGCGCTCTCGCGCGCCGCCGAGGGAGACGAGAATCTGATGCACCGGCTCATCGATTGTGCGAATGCGTACTGCACGGTGGGGGAGATGACCACCGCGCTCAAAGCCGTGTGGGGCGAATTCCAGCAGCCGGTGGTGTTCTGATGCCGGCGCGCGTACTCGTTGCCAAGCCGGGGCTCGACGGTCACGATCGCGGCGCCAAGATCGTCGCACGCACCCTGCGTGACGCCGGGTTCGAAGTGGTCTACACCGGTATCCGCCGCCGCGTGGAGGAGATCGTCTCGATCGCCGTGGCCGAGGACGTCGCCGTGGTGGGACTGAGCATCCTGTCCGGCGCTCATCTGGGCCTGACGGACAAGGTCGTGCAGGGGCTGCGCGACGCCGACGCCGCCGATATCGCGGTGATCGTCGGCGGTACCATTCCGCAGGCGGATGTGCCGCGCCTGCTGGAGATCGGCGCCGCCGCGGTGTTCCCGACCGGAACCCCGCTCGAGCAACTGGTGCGCGATGTTCACGCACTCACCGGCACCGCGCAGCCCGCCACCGGGCCGGTGAACACGGCCGAAGCCTGACGGTTCGGTGCCTTAGGCGGACCCGGCAGGCCACCCCACAGCGCCCGCACGGCGGACCCGGGTCTCCGCGGTCGGGGGCCTGTGGCGGGGCCGAGCGGCGAGGTCACGGTGTGGCATCGGCCCGAGATCGAGGTCCGGCAGCCGCAGAGAACCCGGCTCGAACAGGTCCGCACCGGGCAACGGAGCCGCGGCGCGATCCGGGCCGACCCGGCAGTTCGGACATGCGAGTCCGGCATTTCAAACAAAATGGTGTGGACCTGCTGTCCGGCCGCGACGTCCCGTAATGAACTCGTGCCCATTTTCACAGGTAGAGCACGGTCCGTGCTGACATAGTCTGAGCAGGCAGTTCTATTCGGCGAGTGCGGCGCGGGTCGCCGGGGCGAATCGGACCGTAGTCGGCGGGGGCAGTCGAGGAGGTCGGTCGTGCACACAGCGGTGACTACGGCAATCACCCGCCGTGAGCTGATGCGGCTCACCGGCATCACCGCCCATGCGGTCAGCCGGCGTGGCGGACGGTCCCTCAATGCCGACGCGGTGTCGAGTTACATCGATTCCGCGGCCGGTCGCAGCGCATTCGCCGTGGCGGACGGTATCGGTGATCATCTGCTCGCCGCACGGGCGGCACGCACCGTGGCGCAGGTGGCGTCGCGGGTGGCGGTCGGCGGCAGCGCGGCGGCGGGAATTCTTGCCGCACAGCGTGAATTGCTCCGCGAATTTCCCGAGCCGTCGGCCGACAGCGTCGCGGTGGTCACGGTCTGCCCGTCGCCGGATCGGCTCGACGGTCCCTGTGAGGTCGCCTGGGTAGGCGACTGCCGGGCCTATCACTGGAACGGACGGGTGCTACACCAGATCACCAGCGATCACACCGTCGCCGAACTGATGAACGCCCGGGGCATCAGCGTCGCGCCCCGGATGCACCACATGGTGACCACCTCGACACGGACGGTGCGGGCCGCGGACATCGGGCGGGGCACGACCGGGACCGGCGTCGGACGCTGGCTGCTCAGCACCGACGGCGTCCACAAAACCCTGCCCATGACCGAAGTGAAGCGGATACTCGCGTGCGCCGACTCCGCGTCGAGCGCGGCAGATACCCTGGTGGCCGCTGCAATCGCGGCCGGAGCCACGGACAACACCACGGCACTCGTCTTCGATCATCAATGACCGGAGGGCAGTCCCATGGCTGCCCGGGCGAGGATCCGGCGCGCAGGCGGCGGCGCTTCGCGGAACAGGGTCGTCATCGCCGTCGCGGTGGCACGCAGGTCGGTGCGGCCGGACAGGTAGGCGCGCTGCAGTGGCGCCGGTAGCTCGAAGAACGTATCGAAGAACTGCGGGATCTGTTGCGGCGGCAGCGCGAGTAGTGCCCGCAGTCCCGCCGTCCGCAGTGTGTGCACCAGCCGGGCGGACATCGGCCACACCGTGCGCCCGGATGCCACCGGATCGGCGCAGGCGAGTGCGGTCGCGACGCTGTAGCCGGTAGCCGGGTGACCCAGCGCTCCCGCCGCGCCGAACACGCCGTCGCGCGGGCGGCCGCCCTCGAGCGGGAATCGCACCCGCTCCACCGTCTCGGTGCCCTGAACTGTCATACCGCGCTGTCGCAATCGGAACTCGAGGCGCTGCCGGAGCCGGGCCGCAGGGATCGCCGGGCGTCCGGCCAGACAGGTCTCCTCGTAGAGCATCCGGCCGCCCCCGAGGCCGACCGTGTAGAGGAACGACGGTGGCTCGTCGGCTGCGGCACCGTTGTCGGATCGCCAGTCCATGAATACCGTCTGCTCCCGATCGCGGTGCAGCACAACCCCGTACGCGGTCTGCTCCGCCCGTCGCGCGGACCGGGCCAGCCCGCGCGCATCGACGACGCGGTCGGCGGTCAGTACCCGGCCGGAGTGCAGCCGGACGTGCTGCCGGTCGATCTCGGTCACCCGGTCGGTGAGCACCTCGACCTCGGGGAGGGTGAGCGAGTTCTGCAGGGCGCCGGTGTCGAATACCTGGTAACTGCGCGATATCGCGAAGGGGCGGGTCCCCCAGGCCAGCGGTTGTGTGGTCGCGGCGATCACGGTGGGCGCGAGCCAGTCCGGTAGTTCGTCGGCCCAGGCGGCGTAGGTGGCCGACCAGCGGCGAGTAGGGGCAGGGTCGACTGCGGTGACGGTGAGCCCGCGTACTGCCGCCCGGTGGGCCAGCGCACGCCCGGCCGGGCCCAGCCCACAGACGATCAGATCCGCACTCACCCGGTCATTGCACCAGACGGCGGGACCGATATCGCATCGAACCGCACCGCCGTCGTGAGACCGAGCGCACAACCGGTCGGGTAGGGTCGCGGTTGATGATGCCCGGGGGGACGATACTGCGGAGGGCACTGCCCCGGGCCGCGGAAGGTGGCAGCAGATGACGTATCCCCCCGGCTCCGGGCCGTACGGCTACGGTCCTCAGGGGCCTCAGGGGCCTCAGGGGCCTCAGGGACCCCAAGGCTCGCCGGGGCCGTACGATCCCGGCCGGGCCTACGATTCGGGCTGGGGCCGCGACCCGAACCAGCCCGAGTCCGGGTGGGATGTGCAGCCGGGCTACGCCGGTGGCTACCCGACTCCGCCGCCCCCGAAGAGCAATACCGGCCTGATACTCGGCATCGTCTTCGGTGTCGTCGCCCTGCTGGTCATCTCGGCCGGCATCGTCGTGGTGGCCACCCGTGACTCCGGCAGCGAAACCACCGCCGCCGCAACGACCACGCCGGGCCTGGTGCCCGCGACCACCGCCCGCACCACCGCGCAGGCCCCGACTACCAGCGCGAGTCCCGGTGTTCCCGGCACCTCCGGGAAGCTGAGCTACAACGACTACGGCGGGCCGTGGAATTTCCGATTCGGCGAGGTGGAACTGCACGCCGACTGGGTCGACGGACGTGATCACGCCGACTGTTCCGATATCGAGGTCGGCGGCAAACTGACCTCGCTGGGTTGCTCGTATGCGGCGGAGATGGTGTACAAGGCCGAAGGTGGCGCGCTGATGCTCACCCAGTTCATTCTCGGCATGTCGAGCACGCAGCAGGCCACGGCCGCGCCGGACAGCTACACCGACGAGGACCTGAAGCTGCGCCCCGGCACCTACATCGAGGACTTCTCCGTCGGTAAGTGGAAGGACGACGCCGAGAAGGAATTCGTGGTGATCACCCTCGCCACCGCGACCGATGCGGTGGACGAGGCGACCGCCGAGAAGTACCTCAAATATCGCCACAACGACATTCTCGGCGCCCTCGCCTTCCGCTGAGTCGGGAGTAGCTCAGAGATCGCCGGTCGCCAGCAGGCCGCCGTCGACCCGCACCACTTCGCCGGTGATCCAGGCGGCCTGGTCCGAGACGAGGAAACCGACCAGTGCGGCCACATCCTCGGGTGTACCCAGCCGCTTCATCGGATACTTCTTCGCGGCCGCGTCCTCGTTGTCGGAGTACAGCGCATCGGCGAACTTGGTCTTGACCACGCCGGGGGCGACCGCATTGACCCGGATCGCGGGGCCGAGCTGCCAGGCGAGCTCCTCGGTGAGCCGGATCAGGGCGGCCTTGGACGCACCGTAGGCGGCGATGACACCGGTCGATCGGATGCCGGCCACGCTGGCCAGGTTGACCACCGCGCCGCCGTGCTCACCCATCCAGGCGCGGTAGGCCTGCTGCACGTAGCCCAGCGCGGCGACGACGTTGACGTCGAAGATCTTGCGCACCGCGTCGAGATCGGCATCCATGAGCGCGCCGAACACCGGATTGATGCCGGTGTTGTTGATCAGGATGTCGAGCGATCCGAATTCCGCGACCGCGGTATCGACCTGCTCGGCCCGTGCCGCCTCGTCACCGGAATTACCCGCGACCGCCAGCACCTTGCCGGGATGCCCGAGCGCGCGCAGTTCCTCGGCCGCGGCCGCCAGCGGTTCCGGTTTGCGGGCGGTGATCAGCACGCTCGCCCCGCGCCGCAACAGTTCGGCCGCCACCGCGTGACCGATACCACGACTGGCGCCGCTGACCAGCGCGCCCTTACCCAACAGATCCTCAGTCATGTGACGGCACAATACGTCAGATCCGAGCCGGGGGCCGGTGTCGGGTGGGTGGTGCGACGAGGTTATCGGCGCAGCAGATCGGCGATCACCGCGACGACGTCCCGGGGCGCCTCCTCGGCCATGAAATGGCCCAGCGCGAGCGTGCGATGGTCGAGATCGTTCGCCCACGTCCGCCAGATCCCGGCCGCGTCGTAGCCGAGCTGAGCACCCCAGTCCTGCTGGACCACGGTCACCGGCATGGTGAGCCGGTGACCGGCGGCGCGATCGGCGCGGTCGTGTTCCAGGTCGACGGTGGCCGAGGCGCGATAGTCGGCGACGATCGAGTCGACCGCCGCCCCGCAGGCGCGCAGATACTCGGCGCGGATATCGGCGGGGATCGCTTCCGGACACAGACACCAGGCGTCGAGGAAGTGGCCGAAGAAGTCGTCGGCCGCGGCGCGGATCATCCGCTCGGGCAGACCGGGCGGCTGCGCCATCAGATACAGGTGGAAGGCGACCGCGGCGGTGTGCCCGTGCAGAACCTCCCACATGTCCGGCGTCGGCAGGACGTCGAGTACGCCCAGGTGACTGATCCGGTCGGGATGATCGAGTCCGGCGCGGATCGCGACCAGGGCGCCGCGGTCGTGGCCGACGACCGCGAAACGCTCGAAGCCGAAATGCTCCGCCAGCGCGACGACGTCCGCGGCCATCGACCGCTTCGCGTAGGTGTCGGCGCGGGTGGCCTCGGGTTTGGTACTGGCGCCGTAGCCGCGCAGGTCCGGGCACAGCACGGTGTGTTCGCGAGCCAGCTCCGGGGCGACGTGGCGCCACATCAGGTGGGTTTGCGGGAACCCGTGCAGCAGGACGACGGGCGAACCGGTCCCGGCGGACGCGACATTCAGATCGACGCCGTCGGCGACGGTGACAGTGCGGTACTCGAAGCCCGGGACGACGGGTGCTGCCATGGAGGTGGCTCCTTCTCTAGTCTGGTTCGGTGTGTGCTGCCAGATTCGGCGACGGGAATGAGTAACCGATGAGTGGCCGGCTCAGCGGGCACTCCCGGCCGTGGATCGGGGTGCTGGGTCCCGTGCTGGCACGCTCGGCAGCGGATACGCCGCAGCCGCTCGGTGGGCCTCGGCACGCCGAGGTGCTGGCCCGGCTGGTAGCTGCCGGGGGAGCAGCGGTGCCGGTCCGGACACTGGTCGAGGAGCTGTGGGACGACCCGCCCGCCGGGGCCGTTGCGGCGGTCCGCACCTTCGTCGCTGCCCTGCGCCGCGCCCTGGAGCCCGGCCGCGCGGCGCGGTCGCCGGCGCAGGTGATCGTCACCGCGGGCAGTGGATACCGGCTTAGCCTGCCCCGGGATCACGTCGACGCCTGGCACTTCGAGGATCTCGTCCGGACTGCCGCCGGATCGGAGCGGGCCGGCAGGCTGCGCACCGCGCTGGACCTGTGGCGCGGCCCCGCCTATGCCGACTACGCCGATCGCGGCTGGGCCACGGGAGCGATCGCGAAACTCACCGAATTGCGGTGCGTTGCAGTGGAAACGCTGGCCGAGACCGAGATCCGCAACGGACGACCGGAACTTGCGATCGCCGAACTCGAGGAGTATCTGCCCGAACATCCGGGCCGCGAACGGGCTTGGCTGCTGCAGGCGCGGGCCCTGAACCTGGTGGGGCGGCGGGAAGAGGCACTGGCCCTGTTACGCCGGGCACGGGTGCGGCTGGTCTCGAACGCGGGCCTGGACTCCTCCGCCGAGCTGATCGCATTGGAGAGTGAAATCCTTGGTGCCGAGCGCGATTTCGTCGCGGCGGAGGATCGCCTGTGGAGCGCGACGGTCACCGCGTACGGGACCGCGGGGCGTCGCAGCCGGATCACCTCCGCGGCCGATCTGCTGCGCGGGCTCGCACTCACCGATGCCGCTGGACTGATCACCGCCCAGGACCGGCGCTCGGGTGCGATCGGCGAACTGGAATCCTTCGACGACCCGGAGCTGACCGCGACCGCACTGACCCGGATGGAGGTTCCGGGAGTCTGGTCGCGCCTCGACGATCCGGCGCGTTCGGCGCGGGTGGTCGCCGCCGCGCGGGCCACACTCGACACCCTCGAACCCGACACCTCCCCGGCGTTGCGGGCCCGGCTGCTCGCCCTCGTCGCGATCGAATCCCGCGGCCGCCGTGGCGCATCCGCTGCCGAGGCCGCCCGTGCGGCCGAGGTGATCGCCCGCGAACTCGGTGATCCGGGGGTGCTCGTCCTGGCGCTGGACGCCCGCTTCCTGCAGTCGTTCCACTCCGTCGGCGGGTGGCCGGAGCGGGCCACCCTCGGCGCGGAACTGATCGAGGTGTCGCGTCGCCACGACCTGTCCACGTATCTGATCCTGGGCCATCTGATCGCTCTGCAGGCCGCGGCGGCGAGGGGAGACGTTCGTGCCGCCGACACCCACGCCGACACCGCGGATCGGCTCGCCCAGCGATACGAACGCGATCTGGTGAGTGTGTTCACCACCTGGTACCGAGCCCTGCGGACCGTTCTCGCCGCCGCCTCCGACCGCGCCGTCGCCGCCGCCTACGAGCGCGCATTCGCCACCCTGCCCGGCTGCGGAATGCCCGGTGTCGCCGACGGCCTGGCGCCGCTGACCCGGGTGTGCCTGGCCCTGCGCGGCGCCGGTGACCTCAGCGAATTCGCTGCCACCGACTTCGGCCCGAACGCCCCGTACATCGCACCGCTGCTGGCGGCCGATCCGGCCCAGGCCGCCGTGTTGTTGCATGCGGCCCCGGCGCCGCCGCCGGACCATCTCGCCGAATTGTGCTGGGCGCTGCTGGGAATCGCCGCCCACCGGATCGGCGATCGTGATGCCGCTGGGCAGGCGTATCGGGCCCTCGCCCCGGCACGCGCCGAACTGCTGGGAGCAGGAACGGGCATGGTGACCCTCGGCCCGGCCGCGGCGCTGCTGGATCGACTGCGCGAGACCGCATTCCGCGAGTAGATGGGCAGGCTGCGAGTTGCTGCGTATCGCGCACCCGCTGTCACGCCCGTCCGATCGGTCACCGATTCGGCCGGCCGGGGATCGCACGCAGCGCAGACCCATGGGCAACCCGGGCACCGCATAGACTCGTTCCGGAGAATGCGTTCTCGGATTCGATGAATCGCGTTTCTGCACCCGTCGAGGAGGAATTGATGGACAAGAGTGTCGTGGTGGTTATCGGTGTCGGCGGGATGGGGCAGGCGATCGCCCGTCGGGTCGGCGCGGGTCACACCATTCTGCTGGCGGATTTCGATGAACCGACGCTGTCCACGGCGGCCGATCGGTTGCGCGCGGAGGGACACGCCGTCCAGGTCCGCGGCGTCGATGTCTCCGACGTCGCCTCGGTAGCCGGACTCGCCACCGCCGCAGCGGAACTCGGACGGGTCACCCATGTGGTACACACCGCGGGACTGTCGCCGGTACAGGCCTCGGCGGAGGCGATCGTCGCGGTCGATCTGATCGGTGTGGCGCTGGTTCTCGAGGAGTTCGCCCGGGTGGTTGCGCCCGGTGGCGCGGGCGTCGTGATCGCCAGTATGGCAGGGCATCTAGCGCCGGCACTACCCGCCGAGCAGGAGCAGGAGCTCGCCCTGACCCCGGCCGGTGACCTGGGTGAGCTGCCGTTCGTACGGGAGATCGAGGTTCCGGCGCAGGCGTATGTCGTCGCCAAGCGTGCCAATGCGATTCGGGTCCAGGCTGCCGCCGGCGCATGGGGTGCGCGGGGTGCGCGGGTGAACTCGATCAGTCCGGGCGTGATCTCCACCGCGATGGGGCAGCAGGAACTGGCGGGTGAATCGGGTGCGGGAATGCGTGCGATGGTCGAGATGTCGGGAACCGGGCGCCTCGGTACGCCCGCCGATATCGCCGAGGCCGCAGCTTTCCTCCTGGAGGCGGGCGCCTTCGTCACCGGCACCGATCTGCTGGTGGACGGCGGTGTGGTGGCTGCGGCACGCAGTCAGGCCTGGGCCGGCTGATCCTGCCCGCCGGTGTTGCGTGGCGTCCTCGCCCGCCGGGCGCGCAGTTCCAGGCGTCGTTCCAGTCCCTGGACGACCAGACCGATATCGAATGCGAACTGCAGTCGGACCGGGTCGGCGGTGTCACTGTCGGCGGCGATCGTCCGCAGCAACGGGAATTCGGCGTTTCCGGCCAAGGTACGACGCACCTCGACGGCTTGTGGGTCGATCGGGTCGTCGTCGGCGGTGAGTATCGCGCGGGCCGCGGTGTGTGCAACGGATGCGATCAGCTGGAGGGTGCGCCCGGCCTCACCCGGGCGCAGGCCCGCACCCACCAGCACCTCGACGATCCGTTCCACCACTGCCAGCGCGGACAGCCCGGCGGTACCGTCGAACCGCACATAGGGAATGAGGGCGCCCACCCGGACGAGGGTGTCGAGCACGGATTCGGCGAACCGTCGTACCAGTTCGCGCCAATCTTCGAGTTCCGGCACGTCCACCTTCCGGAATCCGGCGTCGAAGGCATCGAAGGCGACCAGTTCGAGTAGGCCCTGCCGATCGCTGACGTGATAGTTCAGCGATTTTCGATGGACGCCGAGGGCGTCGGCGACCGCCTGCATGGTGAGCTGGTCCGGTTCCAGGGTGCGGGCCGCGGCGACGATGCGCGCGCGGTTGAGCTGGGGTGGACGCCCTCTGCCCCGGCCCGGCTCGGCCACGCCGTCGAGTTGCGCCATGGTCGGTCCTCGTTGCTCAGCACCGGCGATCACAGCCGGAAATCCGGTGCCGGCCCGCATGATCCGGGCGGCAACGGCGGGTCGCACACCGTTGGACGACCGCGCCGCGCCTGTCAGCGTAACCCTTTTCCCCGGTCGGGGAAAAAGATTCGCCGAACTCGTGTGGGCTCAGATGACCGCGCCGATATCGGTGGCGACGATGCGGTCCAGTGCGCGTTCGGCGACGGCGGCGATGGTCATCGACGGATTACACGCCGCGGTGCTGCCGGGAATGAGGGCACCGTCGAGGACGTAGAGACCGCGTTTGTCGTGTACTCGGCCCTCGAGATCGCAGACCGTACCCATCGGTGCGCCGCCGAGCGGGTGCCAGGTGCTGGGGACGGCCGCGTTGGTGTCGAGCACGGTGCTGCCGGGGCCGGCGATGGCATGCACGCGGGCGGCGATGCGTTCCTGTAGCCGTGCGTCACCGGCGGTGGGCCAGAACAGTTTCGCGTCGTCGGTGGCCGCGTCGTAACTCAGGTGGCCGCGCCCGTCGGTGATGCCGAAGCCGACCAGCATCGTCGAGTGCATATCCGCGCCCGCGGGTGGTATCGACGCCTGGATGACGGTGTTGGCGATGGACGGATCGTCCCATTCCTTACTGCCGAAGATCACCGGACCGCCCTGTTGCGCACCGAAGTCGTCGCCGACGCTGGTCCAGGTGAAGATCCGGTCGCCGTTGTTGCCCCACTGGCCGCCCAGGCCGTCCGGGAGGTCCGGAATATGCCCCTTGGCGCCGGCCCGCAACAACAGTTTCGTGGTGTTGATACTGCCGGCGGCCAGTACCAGCGCATTGGCGGTGAGGATCGATTGCTCCACCACCACGCCCGAGGTGTCGATGCGGTCGACGCTGATCTCCCAGCGTCCGTCGCGCGTCATCGCCACATCGGTGACCTCGTGCTGGGTACGCACCGTGGCTCGGCCGGTCGCCTCCGCGCGGGCCAGATAGGTGACGTCGACCGAATGCTTGCCGCCGTTGTTGACACCGAGGGCGCAGTCGCCGTTGATGTAGGACGGCTTCATCTCTCCGCGCAGCTCCCGCAGGGCGAAGCTCCAGTCGATCGGCATGGGGATCTTCGACAGGTCGTAGCCCGCCGCGCGCACATTGCGAGCGAATGCTCGCGAGGCGGCGTAGGTGGGGCTGTCGATCAAGGCGTCGGGGGCGAGTTCGGCGCCCAGCATCTGTGCCACCCGCGGATAGTGGTCCCGCGCCATCATCGGATAGTCCAGTTCGGCGGGCAGGACGGTGGTGAACGCCGCTTCGGTGGGCTGCAGTGTCATGCCCTGATACACCAGCGATCCGCCGCCCACACCGGCAGCGCAGATCGCGGTCATATTCTCGCCCACGACGGTTTCGAGCAGGCCGGTGTACGGGTCGAGCGCAACGGGTTTGCCGAGTACCTGCGGCGCGGAGCGGTACCAGAGCATGCGCTTGTCGGGTTGCGTGGGGTGGGGGAAGGTTTCCGCGTTCGGGCCGGTGGGCCAGCGCATGCCCCGCTCCAGGACCAGGACGTCGACTCCCGCCTCGGCGAGGCGCAGCGCGGTCACACCGCCACCGAAGCCGGACCCGACGATCACTACCCGGTGGTCTTCTCTGTGCAGCGGTACCGATGCCTTCCGGGGGCCGGTGGTCATCCAGGGCTGGGCGCTCGCCGTGGCCGCGGTGGCCAGGGTCACTCCGGCGGTGGTGGCGCCGAGCAGGAACGAGCGTCGCTTCATCGGGGGCATGCACTCTCCATAAAGACCTACAGGTACGTAACATCGATCGATCGGTTCGTCCCGGGCTCGGATTCGGAGTGCGGGGGATCGTCGCGGCCGATGGTTAACCGGACAGTAGGATCCGGTTGCACCAGGGAGTGTGTACGACGCCGCCCGTCCCGTCAACTGCAACAGGTTCTACGTCGCGGCTTGGTTCGGGAAACCGTGAAATCCGCTCGCGCCGAACCACACCGGTGGCTCCCGCTGCCGGGCACGGCGCCGCCGGCAGTGGTACGGCGGTGCGGTAACGTCAATGCGATGACCGCCTCACCCCGGGCCAATCGTGGGCCGAAAGCCGCCGCGGCGAACCGCAAGGCCCTGGTTCGCGCGGCGCGAGAGGTCTTCGCCGAAAGCGGTTTCGACGCGCCGCTCAACGCGATCGCCCGGGCCGCCGAGGTAGGCCCCGGGGTGTTGTACCGGCATTTCCCCAATCGCGAATCGCTCATCCTGGCGGTCTTCGACGACAACATCGTCGAGATCGAGGAGGTGGCGGGCCGGTCCGGAACCACCGCCGAGGACCTGCTCGATTTCATCGTCGATCAGATCGCGTACTCCGCGGGCTTCATCGCGACCATCGACCCGACCGGCTTCGACGATCCGCGGCTGTTCGCGGTCTCGCGCAGGCTGGTCGATCTGATCGGTGAGAAGCTCGACGATCCACGCACTCGCGGCGCGTTTCGTGACGACGTCGGCTCCGACGACGTCGTCATGGCGCTGGCGATGCTGGCCGCGATCCTGATCAAGGTCGGACTGTCCGAGCGCCGGGCCGTCGCACGACGCGGCTGGAACATGTTCCTCAACGGCCTGCGGACGCCGGGCGGCAGCTAGCTGTACCGCGAGTCAGCGCACACTCAGTGGCATCCGCTTGATCCCGTGCACGAAATCGCTGTGTACGTATTCCGGCTCCCCGACGGTGAATTCGGGTAGCCGGGTGAGTAGTTCGCGGAACAGGTGCCGCAATTCCATCTTGGCCAGCTGGCGACCCAGGCAGAAATGCGGGCCGGGTCCGCCGAACCCCAGATGCGGGTTGGGGGAGCGGGTGATGTCGAACTCGTTCGGACGGTCGAAAACCCTGCCGTCCCGATTGGCCGAACAGTAGAACAGGACCACCTTCTCACCCGCGGCGACCGGCGTGCCGGCAAGTTCGGTATCGACGGTGGCGTGCCGCGCGAAGTGGACGACCGGGGTGGACCAGCGGACGAATTCCTCCACCGCCGAGTCGATGCGGTCGTCGAAGTCGGCGAGCAGCCATGCCCGTTGGGCCGGGTCGGCCGCCAGCGCCGCCAGCGCATGTGAACTCGCCTGCTTGGTGGTGTCGTTGCCGGCGGACCCGAGCAGCACCGTGAAGGCGCCGAGTTCGTCGTCGGTGAGGCGATGACCGTCGACCTCGGCAGCGACGATGCCGCTCATCAGGTCCTCGCGGGGCTCTTCGCGGCGCAGGCGGGCCAGGTCGGTTCCGGCGCCGGTCAGTACCGCCAGCTGAGCCATCATATGTTCGGCACGTCCGGCCAGGTCGGTGTATTCCTCGTCGCTCGTGCTGAACAAGCTTTCGGCCGCGTAGGCCACCGCGTCGCGGTCGGCGGGATCGATGCCGATCATGTCGGAGATCGTGCGCATCGGGAGCTTCTTGGCGTACGTCGCGGCGAAATCGACCGTGCCGTGGGCATGCAGATCCGCGAGCAGTTCGTCCACGATCTCGGCCGCGTTCGTGCGGATCTGTGATTCGATCCGGCGCACCTGCTTCGGGGTGAACGCCATGCTGATCAACTTGCGGTAGCGGGTGTGCTCCGGGGGATCCATGGTGAGGAAGAACGAGATAGCGCGCTGGATCTCGGCCGGCATCGGATCCATGCTGATCCCCATGCCGGAGCAGAAGAGCTCGTGGTGGCGGCTGACGTACTGGATGTCGGTGTGCCGGGTGACTGCCCAGTATCCGGGTTCCTCGTGCGGGAACATGGATTCGACCGGTGGGTGCCAGCTCAGTCCCGGTTCCGCGCGCAGTGCGGCGAAGGTGTCCTCGCGGGTGCGGAAATCCTTGTCCCAGAACGCGCTGTCGGAGATGTTCAGGTCGTGGTACGGGTGCCGGGAAGTATCGGCGGACATGTGTGTACCTCCGTGCTCACGCGACCAGGCCGGTGGATTTGAACGGTGCGAAGAATGCACCCATTCCGCCGGTAGCCAGCATGTCGCCGAGTGCGATGAAATCACGACGGTCTCCGGAACGACCGGTGACCGTGCGGATCTCGGCCGTGACGTCGGCGTCCGAGGCGTCGAGCAGACGTGCGCGCAGCCGGGCAGCTTCATGATCGTGAGTGCGCGACTGCGCATGGGAGCACATCAGGTGCAGGCACAGTTGCCGGGCCGGGGTGTCGGTCCCGGCCCGCCGGTTCGCGGCCAGCTCGGCGCCGAGCTGATCGAAGGTTTGTGCCAGGTAGAACAGGAAGACCGGGCGCGGGCTGTGCAGCAGTACCGCGCGCACCTCGTCGCCGAGCTCGCGCGCGGCGGTGCACAGGGATGCGGTGATCCGGGGGCTCGGGCGTAGGATGTCGAACTCGCTCATGTGTTTCTCCAACCGGTGATCAATACTGCGAACCGCCCCGGGGCCACCGCAACAGGGGCCGCGGTCGGGTAGCGGGATTCGTCGGAGACCGGCCGGCGCACCGACGACCGGGGGAGCGGCGGCCCCGGTCGTGCGCGGCGCCGGCAACGTCACTGTCGGTGCGTCGGCCGGTCATATGCCCTCCTGTGCTGGAATCCGCCACGGTGCGAAGACTCTCGGATCAGTGAGCGGTACCCCCCGTACTCGGCCGGTTGTAGAAGCGCAGCAGCGCCAGCGCCAGGACGAGGGCGACCACCGAGGCGATTGCGAACAGGTAGAAGATGTTCGTATAGGCCGCGCCGTCGGGGAGCTGAGCCATCGGGCCGGTATTCAGCTTACGTTCCTCGACGTGTCCGGGGGCGTTGATATGAAGAATCAGCGGATTGGCGGACATCACCGCGGCGACGGCGGCGGTGGCGGCCGCGGTGCCGAAACTGTTGAAGGCACCGTACATTCCGGCGCTGATACCTTGCTGTTCCTGGGGTACGGCCTCCACCACCATATTCGGCAGCGTGCCCAGGTACGCGCCGGCACCGACGCCGATGATCACGGCGATCAACGCCATCTGCCAGACGCTGTTGTGGAAGCGGGCGAACAGCAGACATCCGACCACGAACGCGAGACAGGAGACGAGATACGGCTTGAGCAGGCCGAACCGGGTCGAGACCCAGCCACACAGCGGAGCCACGAGCACATATACCAGGGCCAGGCCGAGCATCACCTGCACGGTGAACTGCAACAGGGTCAGTCCGAAGCCGGGCAGGGTGCCCTCCACCGAGAAGTATTGTGTGACCGCCGATGTGGGGACCTGGATGTGCATCTGCTCGGAGGCCTGTTTCGCCGCTTCGGCCGCCGCGCCGTCGACGATCTGCTGTTTGATCGCCTCACCCTCGGCGCCGCCCGGCGTCTCCGAGAGATAACCCATCGCATACGACAGCCCCTGCATCACGCCGACCGACAGGAATGCCGCGGCGAGGATGCCGGCGAAGCGCGGAGCACGCAACAATTTCGGATCCATGATCGGCTCCGGAGTGACCAACTCCCACGCGTAGAACGCCACCAGCAGGACCACACCACCGATCAGCCAGGTCAGTGCCGAGAGCTCGCCCCAGCCCCAGGTGCCGCCGTTGCTGAGGTAGATGAGCACACCGGCGATACCGGCGCCGAGCAGCAGGGCACCGAGGAAGTCGATCTTGACCTTGGCGCGCAGCCTGGTCTCGGGGACGAGGAACGCCAGCGGCAGGATCGTCACGACGGTCCAGATCACGCAGAACCAGAACAGCGAGCGCCAGCTGTAGTGATCGGTCAGGACGCCGCCGATCACCGGGCCGAGGATCGCGCCCACACCCGTACCGCCGCCGGCCAGCGCGATCGCCATGTTCAGGTAGCGGCGCGGCGCGAGATCGCGGATCAGGCCGTAGGAGACGAAGATCGCCGGGAAGGCCAGCCCTTGCAGCCCGCGACCGATCAACATCAGGGTCCACGACGAGGTCAGCGCGTCGATGAGGCAGCCGAGGATCGACAGCACCAAGCAGAACAGAATGATCTTCTTCTTGCCGATCAGATCCGACAGCTTGCCGAAGACCGGCACCGCCACACCACCGATGAGTGAATACAGCGTGGTCAACCACGTGAGCTGGCCGGCGCTCTGCTCCGGGAACGATTCGCCGATGAAGCGGGCGCTGAGGCTGATGAACGTGAAGTGGAACGGGACGATCTCGGTACTCGCGACGATCGCCACGATGATGAGCACGACCCGGAGCTTGGAGGCATTCTCCAGCCGTCCGGTGTCGTTCTCGTCCGGGCTGTCGACGCTGTTGGTCGCGGTGGCCATGGGCAGTTCTTCTCCTTCACCGCCACTCGTGCGTGGGCTCACTACGGCCTGAGTGCGGTGAATCACATAATAGACAGAGGAGAATCAAGTTTCCATAGAACGAGAAGCATATTTCTCAACCGCGTGACAGCGAAACCGGACACCGGCCGCAATGGCCGATGCCCGGTCGGGTGGAAGCGATCGGTGGCCGACCGTCAATCGCCGGACGCGCCTCCGGGGAGAAACTCCTGCGCCTTGGTCTTGGCGCCCTGCACCATCAGGTGCCAGGCGTTCGGGTCCCCGCGCAACACGGACTCGGCGGTGGCCTTCATCTGATCCCAGGTGGCGTGCGGGGGAATCGGCGGCACCTCCGGATCGCAGCGCACGTCCAGCACGGTCGGGCGATTCGACGCCAGTGCCCGCTCCCAGGCTCCGGACAATTCGGCGGGATCGTCGACCGCGATGCCGTCGAGACCGAAGCTGCGTGCCACCTCGGCATAGGAGATGTCCGGGATCGATTGCGACACCTCGAACTTCGGTGCACCACCCATCGCGCGCAGCTCCCAGGTGACCTGATTGAGGTCGTTGTTGTGGAAGACACAGACGATCAGCCGCTTGTCGCTCCACTGGTCGGCGTAGCGCGCGATCGTGAGCAGTTCGGCGAGGCCGTTCATCTGCATCGCGCCGTCGCCCTCGAGGGCGATCACCGGACGGTCCGGGTGGGCGAACTTGGCGCCGATCGCATACGGCACACCGGGACCCATGGTCGCCAGGTTGCCCGACAGCGATCCGCGCATCCGGCCGCGGAACTTCAGGCAGCGCGCGTACCAGTTGGTGGACGATCCCGAGTCGGCCGTGACGATCGCGTCGTCCGGAATCTGCTGCGACAATTCCCACACGATCCGCATCGGATTGACCGGCTTCGCCTCCAGCATCGCCTGCCGTTCCAGGGTTTCCCACCACCGCGTCACATTCGCTTCGACGGTGTCGCGCCAGCTGCGATCGGACACCGGTTTCAGCAGCGGAATGATCTCGGCCAGTGTCGCCTTCGCATCGCCGACGAGATTGACCTCGGTGGGGTATCGCATGCCGATCAAGGTTCCGTCGATGTCGATCTGCACGGCCCGGGCCTGATCCAGTGGCGGCATGAACTGGGTATAAGGGAAATTGGAGCCGACGATGACCAGCGTGTCGCAGTCGCGCATCAGTTCGTAGCTCGGCCGCGTACCCAACAGCCCGATCGGCCCGGTCACATACGGCAGATCATCGGGCAGCACGTCCTTGCCCAGAAGGGCCTTGGCGATCCCGGCACCGGTGATCTCGGCCAGCTCCTTCACCTCGGCGACGGCCGCACGCGCGCCCTGACCGACCAGAATCGCCACCTTGGACCCGGCCCGGATCACCTCCGCGGCCCGCTCGATCTCCGAACGGGCCGGTATCACCACCGACTGCAACTCCGCGGGCGGACTCGAGGGCACCTGCTTGAATGCGTGCTGCGGCGGCTCGTAGGGCTCCTCCTGCAGATCCGCGGGGATGATCACCGCGGTCGGCGTCTTACGTGTCCACGCGGTGCGGAATGCGCGGTCGAGCGCGTTGGGCAGCTGCTCGGATACGTTCACCTCGACCAGATACTCCGAGGCCACGTCCTTGTAGAGGCTCTGCAGGTCCACCTCCTGCTGGTAGTGCCCGCCCATCGCACTGCGTGCGGTCTGCCCGATGATCGCGACCACCGGGACATGGTCGAGTTTCGCGTCGTAGAGGCCGTTGAGCAGGTGAATGGCACCCGGGCCGGACGTCGCCATGCACACACCGATTTTGCCGCTGAACTTCGCGAAGCCGGTCGCCGAGAATGCGGCCATCTCCTCGTGCCGAGCCTGGACGAACGCCGGCCTGGTTTCGGCACGTCCGAAGGCGGCGACCAAGCCGTTGATGCCGTCGCCGGGGTAGGAGAACACCTGCTCGACGCCCCACTCGTTGAGCCGTTGTACGACATAGTCGCCGACCTGCTGTGCCATGTCCGCTCCTGTCTGGTCTGAATTGTCGAATTCGGGTTTCCCGTCGGCGCTCGGTGGTACCGGTCAGCGCTTCGTGCGGTGGACCGCCCCGGCGACCGATTCCGCGCAGCGTGCCAGCCATGCCTGGGGACTGTGCCGGTGCGCGCGAGCGTCGAAATCACCGTGCGCGCCGAAGTCGTGGCCGTCCGGGCCGTCCAACGGCTGCCACAGGTTGTCGGGCCGGTCGATCTCGTCGGCATCGGTCTGCTGCGAGGCGAAGCCGGTGCGTGCGAGATAGCGGTCCAGCACCGCGGGAGCAATACGCTGCCCGAGAATGGTGCCGACCGTGCTCGCCCCGACCCAGTACTGCTTCCGTTGCGGATGTGCCGCCGCGAACGCGACGGTTTCGGCTACCACCTTGGGCTGGTAGATCGGCGGCACCGGCTGCGGGCGCTTCGGCAGACGTGAACGCACCCAGGAGAATTGCGGGGTATTGACCGCCGGCGACTGCACGATCGTGACATGCACATCGCTGCCCTCGTGCATCAACTCCACCCGGACCGCCTCCAAGAAGCCGTTGACCGCGTGCTTGGCACCGCAATAGGCCGATTGCAACGGAATCGCGCGGGCACCCAGTGCCGAACCCACCTGGACGATGGTTCCCCGTCCGCGGGGCCGCATCCGCGCCAGCGCCACCATCACCCCGTGCACCGACCCGAGATAGGTGACCTCGGTGACCCGGCGATACTCCTCCGCCGTGATCTCGGTGAACGGCGCGAACACCGAGGTGAACGCCGAGTTGACCCACACGTCGATCGGCCCCCACTCGGCCTCGACACGGTCGGCCGCCGCCGCCACGGCCGCGTAGTCGGCGACATCGGTGGGCAGGGGCAGCGCGCGGCCGCCGGCAGCCTCGACATCGCGCGCTGCCGCGTCCAATCCGGAACTGCCACGCGCCAGCAGCGCCACTCGGGCACCTTCGGCGGCGAAGCGCCCGGCCGTGGCGCGCCCGATTCCGGCGCTGGCTCCGGTGACCACGACGACGGGTGCGTTCACACGGACTCCTCTCCTCGTTCTCGGGACCGGCTGCGTTCGAACGGTGGTCCCGGTACCGGTAGTCGCCGCGTACCCGGGTCGGGTGGAGCTATGCGCACGTCTGCCGATCGTTCGGATCACCCCGCTCGCTGCGGCTGCGAACGTGTGACCCGGCCCCGCGGGGGTATCCGCGCCCTGTCTGCCGCCCTGTCCCGCGCAGGTGGGTGCCGGCTTCACCATCGTCGATCGCAGAAAGGTGCGCCGATGACAATCGCGGATCGCTCTCCCCGTCCGCGTCGGGAATCGACCAGGCGGCAATGGCCGCTGCAGGCGCTGGAGGCGGCGCTCACCGATGCGGTCGGTGGGGAGGTGCGCTTCGATTCCGGGACCCGCGCCACGTATTCGACCGATGCCTCCAACTATCGCGCGTTACCGCTGGGAGTCGTCGTGCCCCGCACACCGGAGGACGCTGCCCGCGCCGTCGAGATCTGCCGCGATCACGATGTCCCCCTGCTCTCCCGGGGCGGGGGAACCAGTCTCGCGGGCCAGAGCTGCAATACCGCGGTGGTCATCGACTGGACCAAATACTGCCACCGGATACTGTCGGTCGACACTGCGGCCGCGACCGCGACAGTGGAGCCGGGGATCGCACTCGATCCGCTGAACGAGGCGTTGCGCCCGGACGGGCTGATGGTGGGTCCGAAGCCGTCCACGCACGTCAGCTGTGCGATCGGTGGCATGATCGGCAACAATTCCTGCGGCGCCTCCGCACAGGCCTACGGAAAAATGGTCGATTCGGTGCGCCGTCTGGAGATCATCACCTACGACGGGCTGCGGGCCTGGGTCGGGGCCGGTGATCCGGTGCCGGGCGTGAATCCCGAAGCCGACGAACTGATTCGCCGCCTGCGCGAGATCCGCGACCGGTATGCCGACGACATCCGTGCCGCCTATCCGGAGATCCCGCGGCGCGTGTCGGGTTACAACCTCGATGCGCTGCTGCCCGAACGCGGCTTCGATATCGCGAAATTCCTGGTGGGAAGCGAAAGCACGCTGGTGACGGTGCTGCGGGCCGAATTGGCGCTGGTGCGCCGGCCGCCCGCGCAGGCGATGGCGGTGCTCGGCTTCCCGGATGTGTTTCGTGCGGCTGATGCGGTCACCCGCATTCTGCCGCACGAACCGTCGGCGCTCGAGGGGATCGATCATCGGCTGGTCTCACTCGAGCACAGCGAACAACTTGCCAAGCAGGCGATCGCCCAGTTGCCCGACGGCACAGCATGGTTGATGGCCCAGTTCGACGGCGACGACCAGAACGCGGCGGATACCCGCACCCGGGACATGATCGCCGACCTGGAGCGCACGACCGGGTGCTCCTCGGCGGTGCTCGACGACCCCGAGCGAGAAGCCGAGGTCTGGGCGGCGCGCGAGGCGGGACTGGGTGCGACTGCCTATCCGTCGGACAGTCCCGAAACCCACGAGGGCTGGGAGGACGCTGCGGTTCCGCCCGACCGGCTCGGTGACTATCTGCGTGATTTCGAAGCGTTGCTGGACCGGTTCGGCTACGAGTCCAGTTCGCTCTACGGGCATTTCGGCCAGGGCTGTGTCCATACCCGAATCCCGTTCCAGCTGCGCACCGCCGACGGGATCGCCCGCTACCGCCGCTTCGCCGAAAGCGCGGCGCATCTGGTGAGCGATTACGGGGGCTCACTGTCGGGTGAACACGGGGACGGACAGTCGCGTGCCGAACTGCTACCGATCATGTTCGGAGACACCGTCGTTCGCGCCTTCGGAGAGGTCAAGGCGCTTTTCGACCCACGCGATCGGATGAACCCCGGCAAGGTGGTGCATCCGCGCCGGCTCGACGAAGATCTCCGTCAGGGCAGCGACTACCGGCCGTGGGAACCGGCCACACACTTCTCCTTCCCCGACGACGACCACCGATTCAGTGAGGCAGCCGGACGCTGCGTGGGGGTGGGCAAATGCCGCGGCGAGACCGGCGGGGTGATGTGCCCCAGCTACCGGGCCACCCGGGAGGAGGAGCATTCCACGCGCGGCCGAGCCCGGCTGCTGTTCGAAATGCTGCAGGGTGATTCGATCACCGACGGGTGGCGTTCGACGGAAGTGCGCGATGCGCTCGATCTGTGCCTGGCATGCAAGGGCTGCCGCAGCGACTGTCCCGTCGATGTCGACATGGCCACCTACAAAGCTGAATTCCTGTCCCACCACTATGCACACCGGGTTCGGCCGATCGCGCACTATTCGATGGGCTGGATTCCGCTGTGGGCCCGGCTCGGTACGTCGGTGGCGCCGCTGGCCAATGCCCTCACCCACACGCCGGGGGTGCGGCGGATCGTGTCGGCGGCCGGCGGGATCGCGGCCGAACGGGAGATGCCCCGCTTCGCCCGCACCCGATTCACCGAGACGTTCCGCGCGCACACCGATTCCACGACCGGAGAGCGCGGCACGGTGCTGCTGTGGCCGGACACCTTCACCAACAATTTCGAGCCGGCGATCGCCGCGGCCGCGGTGGCGGTGCTCGAAGCTGCGGGCTTCGCGGTGGTCCTCCCTCCTCGGGCGGTCTGCTGCGGGCTCACCTGGATCTCCACCGGGCAGTTGCCCACCGCGAAACGCGTGCTGCGCCGGACCCTGCGCACGCTGGCACCACAACTGCGCGACAGCACGCCGGTCGTGGTACTCGAACCCAGTTGTGCCGCGGTGTTCCGGGCGGACATGCCGGAACTGCTGTACGGCGACGAGGACGCCGACCGGCTGGCGGGACAGACCTACACGCTCGCGGAACTGCTGGCCGCCCGTGCTCCCGACTGGTCCCCGCCGGATCTGGACATCACGGCCATGGTGCAGCCGCATTGCCACCAGCATGCCGTCATGGGCTACGACCCCGACCGTGACCTGCTGCGGTCGACCGGAGCCGAGGTCGATGTGCTGGACGCCGGGTGCTGTGGCCTGGCAGGCAATTTCGGATTCGAGCGGGGACACTACGGCGTCTCGGTGGCGTGCGCGGAGGACCAGTTGCTGCCCGCGGTACGGGCGCGTGCGGCGGGGACGACGGTGCTCGCCGACGGGTTCAGCTGCCGTACCCAGATTCGTCAGCTGCAACCCGACGCCGACCCCCGGCACAGCGTCGAAGTGCTGGCGCAGGCATTGCGGCGGCCGGGGGCTTCGTGAACACCGGGCCGGGTACCCGCCGCGTGTGGTCGCCGCGGCCGGGCGCCTACACGTCGGCGCACCGATGCGAGCGCTGAGCGGCGACGAGGAAGGAGGTTCGATCGACATGGATCAGACCCGGGCGCCGGTGCTGGAAGCGCTGGCCGAATACAGCACGCTCGGGCGCTACGGCTTCACGCCGCCGGGACATCGGCAGGGCGCAGGCGCCGACCCGCGCGTGCGTGAACTTCTCGGCGGTGCATTGGCCGCCGACGTCCTGGCCACTCCCGGACTCGACGACCGGCTCTCACGCGGGGGATATCTGCACGAGGCCGAAGAACTGATGGCCGACGCGGTAGGCGCGGACGTGGCCTTCTTCTCCACGTGCGGAAGCTCGCTGTCGGTGAAGGCGGCGATGCTGGCGGTCGCCGGCGGTGTCGAGGGCGGGCTGATCCTGGGGCGGGACAGCCACAAGTCGATCGTCGCCGGGCTGGTGTTCTCCGGGGTGCTGCCACGCTGGGTTGCGCCCCGATGGGATACGCAACGGCACCTGTCGCATCCGCCGTCGCCGGAACAGGTCGACCGGGCCTGGGACGAACATCCGGATGCGGCGGGCGCGCTGATCGTGAGCCCGAGTCCGTACGGAACCTGCGCCGATATCGCCGCGATCGCCCGGGTGTGCCATCGCCGGGGTAAGCCGTTGATCGTCGACGAGGCATGGGGTGCGCATCTGCCCTTCCACCCGGACCTGCCCACCTGGGCGATGGACGCCGGCGCCGATATCTGTGTGGTCAGCGTCCACAAGATGGGTTCCGGATTCGAGCAGGGGTCGGTTTTCCACGTCCAAGGGGATCTGGTCGATACCGATCGGCTGAAGTTGTGTGCCGAACTTCTCACCACCACCAGCCCGAACGTGTTGCTCTACGCGGCGATCGACGGCTGGCGCCGCCAGATGGTCGAGCAGGGCGGCGCATTGCTCACCGAGGCGTTGCGTACCGCGCAGCGGGCCCGTACCGCACTCGGCCGCATCCCCGGGATCGTGGTGATGGAGGACGAACTGCTGGGGGTGCAGGCCTCGCACGACCTCGACCGGATGCAGGTGCTCATGGACGTATCGGCCACGGGGGCAACCGGTTACGACGTCGCGGACTGGCTCCGCGAACATCGCCGTATCGATGTGGGCCACAGCGACCACCGCCGGATTCTGGCCACCCTGTCGACGGCCGACACCGCCGAGACCGTCGGCCGGCTGGTCGACGCGCTCGTCGCGTGGCGTGCACAGTACGACGGCAGCGGATCCCGGCCCGGGGATATTCGTGTCCCGGTGCCCCGGGACCTGCAACTGGAATCGGTGATGAATCCCCGTGACGCGTTCTTCGCGCCCGCGGAGGCGGTGCCGTTCGAGAAATGCGTCGGGCGGATCGCTGCCGAGCAGGTCACGCCGTATCCGCCCGGAATCCCGGTGATCGTGCCCGGTGAACTGGTCGATGCCGCGGTGGTCGACTATCTGCGCTCCGGGGTGGATCACGGGATGAACGTACCGGATCCGGCCGATCCGGATCTGCGCACGCTGCGTGTGGTCGCTCGCTGAGGCGAGCGGGGATTGCCGGCGGTGTGCGCGATTCGTCGGCACGGGGTGACGACCGGTAAAATGAGTGGATCTGGTGCGTCCGAGAGATGCACAATCGAGCCGTTTACCACCATTACCGTGCTAGGAGACTGTTGTGATCACCGCGACCGACCTGGAGGTCCGGGCCGGAATCCGCACCCTGCTCACCGCGCCGGGGTCGGCGCTGCGGGTCCAGGCCGGTGATCGGATCGGCCTGGTCGGCCGCAACGGCGCGGGCAAGACCACCACGCTGCGCATCCTGGCCGGTGAGGGGGAGCCCTATGCCGGCACGGTGATCCGCTCGGGTGAGACGGGCTACCTGCCCCAGGATCCGCGGGAGGGCGATCTGGACGTGCTCGCCCGCGACCGTGTGCTCTCGGCCCGCGGCCTGGACAAGTTGATCCGGGACATGGAGAAGCAGCAGGTCGTGATGGCCGAGGTGGCCGACGACGCCGAGCGCGAGAAGGCAGTACGCAAGTACGGTCGGCTCGAGGATCGTTTCTCCGCACTCGGCGGGTACGTCGCCGAAAGTGAGGCGGCCCGTATCTGCAGCAGTCTCGGCCTGCCGGATCGGGTGCTGGGTCAGTCGTTGCGCACGTTGTCGGGTGGGCAGCGCCGGCGCATCGAACTGGCGCGCATCCTGTTCAGCGCGTCGGACGGGTCCGGCGGTAAATCCGACACCACCCTGTTGCTCGACGAACCCACCAACCACCTCGACGCCGACTCCATCACCTGGCTGCGTGGTTTCCTGCAGAGCCACGACGGCGGCCTGATCGTGATCTCCCACGATGTCGATCTGCTCGCCGACGTGGTGAACAAGGTCTGGTTCCTCGACGCGGTGCGCGGTGAGGCCGATATCTACAACATGGGCTGGAAGAAGTATCTCGACGCCCGCGCCACCGACGAGCAGCGCCGCCGCCGGGAGCGCGCGAACGCCGAGAAGAAGGCCTCCGCACTCAAGACGCAGGCCGCTAAACTCGGTGCCAAGGCGACGAAAGCCGTTGCGGCACAGAACATGATCAAACGTGCCGACCGTATGCTGGCCGAGGTCGACGAGGTGCGCGTGGCCGACAAGGTGGCGCGGATCAAGTTCCCGGAGCCCGCGCCGTGTGGCAAGACACCGCTGATGGTGGAGAACCTCACCAAGCTCTACGGATCGCTGGAGATCTTCACCGGCGTGAATCTCGCCATCGATCGCGGTTCGCGGGTTGTTGTGCTCGGCCTCAACGGTGCGGGTAAGACGACGATGCTGCGACTGCTGGCCGGCGTGGAGACCCCGACCTCGGGTGGGCTCGTTCCCGGGCACGGTCTGAAGATCGGATACTTCGCCCAGGAACACGACACACTCGACGACAGCGCCTCGGTGTGGGAGAACATCCGGCATGCCGCTCCCGACGCCGGAGAGCAGGATCTGCGCGGTCTGCTGGGCGCCTTCATGTTCACCGGACCGCAGCTCGAGCAGCCGGCGGGCACCTTGTCCGGTGGTGAGAAGACCCGGCTCGCGCTGGCCGGTCTGGTGTCCTCTGCGGCGAATGTGCTGCTGCTCGACGAGCCCACCAACAACCTGGATCCGGTCTCGCGTGAGCAGGTTCTGGACGCTCTGCGGAGTTATTCGGGCGCGGTCGTCCTGGTTACTCACGACCCCGGCGCGGCCGAGGCGTTGAATCCGGAAAAGGTGATCATGCTGCCCGACGGCACCGAAGATCACTGGTCGCAGGACTATCTGGATCTCATTCAGCTCGCCTGATCGCGGGGGAATGGTTCCGGCGAAGCGCCCCGGTCACCGAAATATCCTCGCAATCGGTGAGTTTCATCACACTGAGGCGTTGATCACTGCGGCTCGAGTGTCTAGCCTGGAGTGAGGCTGCACGGCGACCGGAGGAAGCCATGAGTGACAGGCCCGCACAGGGGAAGTCGATATTGGGTAAAGGCACGCGCGTGACGGGCACGTCGCGCGACAGGCTGCAGACCCAGCTGAAGAAGCGGTACGAGGCGGGGGCCAGCATTCGTTCGCTGGCCCGCGAGACCGGGCGCTCGTACGGTTTCATACACAACGTGCTCGTGGAGTCGCATGTGCAGCTCCGCAGCCGCGGCGGCGCGAACCGGCGCAAGGCGGCCGGTAAGGCCTGACCCGCCGGATCGTTTCACTCCCGGTGGGCGTTGCGCTCGGCCCACCAGTTCGGCGCGTCCACGAAGTGGTTGTCGTATTCGTCCTGGCTCGCGGCCAGTTCGGCGAGCGTCGCCTCGCCGGCGGCTACTCGTTCGAGGAGTCGGAAGTAGCCGAAGCGTTCCACTCCCGGTGTCAGCGCGATCAGGATGGTGGCCGGCTGTCCCGGCGCGGCGCCGAATGCATGGGGCATGAAACGGGGCACGGTGACGGCGCCACCGGCGCCGACCGTCACGATGTCCTCGCCGGCCAGCAACTGCAGCTCACCGTCGGCGACGTAGAACAGTTCGTCGGAGAGGGTGTGATAGTGCGGCGTTGCGCCGTCGGCCCCGGGAGTCATCGTCACTTCCAGCGTGCTGACGCTGCCGCCTGTGCTGCCGGCATCCAGCAGTAAGCGCATGGTCACGGCGTCGGTGGAGTGGACCTCCGCATCGGCGGGCTGGACGACGGCGGCCGGGAAAGGTGGGGTGGACATCGAGAACCTCCGAAGGTGGCCAACTGATTCGCTGACATATAGTTCGGTACCGAACTATATGTCAGCGAATAGTATGGTGTCCATGACTGGACAGCGAACCGACGCGGTGGATGTCATCGTGCGGCAATGGGAGCGGGAACGACCGGATCTGGATCTGACGGCAATGGCCGTGATCGGGCGCCTCGGACGGATGCATATGCTCGCCACGCGTGCGATCGAAGCGGTCTTCACCGCTCACGGCCTGCAGCGAGGTGAATTCGATGTCCTTGCCGCACTCCGACGTTCGGGCGAGCCGTTCGAACTGACCCCTTCCGTCCTGGCCGACACACTGATGTTGTCGCGTGCCGGGATGACCGGGCGGCTCGACCGGCTGGAATCGGCCGGCCTGGTGCGGCGGATCGCCGATCCGGCCGACCGGCGGGCGATCCGGGTCGGCCTCACCGCGGCGGGGCGCACCCGAGTCGACGAGGTGGTGACGGCGCACGCCGAGAACGAGGCGCGGTTGTTGTCGGCGCTGTCGGACCGCGACCGTGGCGAATTGGACCGGATCGCGCGCATTCTGCTCGCCGATCTCGAACAGTGACAGCGGGCACGTGCTCGACGCCGTGCTGTCGAGAGCCGGTTCTGCGTCGAGGAGGCCGCGGCACCGGTGCAGCCGAGCCCGATACGGTCGCCGACGCCCCGGAATTCCCGATCCCGCGATGGAACTGCTTGGGCCGGTATCAGTTTCGGTGGATCGGACTACCGCAGGCCCAGCACGTCCGGGGACTCGGCGAGTTGCAGAAGACGCTGTCCGGGATCCGCGACGAGTTTGCGCGCCTTCAGATCCATCAGTCCGAGTACGACGGAGAATTCGGCGGAGACCGTGCCGTCGAGTTTGAGGATCTGCTGGTCCATCCAGAAGGCCTTCCCGGCACCCCAGCGGCACGCACACGTCACGGCGATTTCGTCGCCGAGGTGCAGCTCGCGCAGATACTTGACGTTCGATTCCAGAACCACCGGGCCGAGTCCGGACAGTTGCAATTTGTCCGGCACCAGCCCGGCGGCCACCAGGACCTCCCAGCGGGCGTGCTCGGCGTACTGGTGGTACACGGCCTGGTTGAGGTGGCCGTTGACATCGAGTTCGTAACCGCGGACGGTGACGGGTACGGAAAAGGTCATAACCGAACCAACCGCGGCGGGTATGCCCGCTATTTCCGAGTGCGGCGTGGTGTCGCTCACGTGTCCTTGCGGCGAACCGAGGCCTCCACCAGATCCAGGACGGCAGTGAGGTTTTCGTTCACATGGCCGGAGGCGATACGAGCGATGAGCCCGTCGAGCACCAGATCCAGATAGCCGAGCAGGACATCGGTGGGCACGTCGGTGCGGAGTCTGCCGGCGGCCTTACGGCGTTCCAATCGCGCCAGCGTGGCCGCGGTCAGTTCCGCCGAACGCTGCGTCCAGCCGGCCGCGAATTCGGGATCGGTGCGCAGCCGGCGCGCGATCTCGAGCCGGGTTCCCAGCCAGTTGTACTGCTCGGGGTCGGCCAGCATCTCCCGCATGACCTGCACGATGCCGTCGTTGGCCGCGATCTCGGCCATCCGCTCGGTGTCCTCCTGCGCCAAGGCCAGAAACAGCGCGTCCTTGTCGCGGAAGTGGTGGAAGATGGCTCCGCGCGAGAGTTCGATCGCTTCCTCGAGGCGTCGGACGGTGGCGCCTTCGTACCCGAACTCGGCGAAACACCGCCGTGCCCCGTCCAGGATCTGGCTGCGCCGGGCGGCGAGGTGATCGTCACTGACCTTGGGCATGAGCTCCTCCAGCGGGGAAAGCACGGACCCCCGCGCCGGGACGATCCGGCGCGGGGGCTCTCACGGTACGGGCGATCTCAGCCGCGGATCATATTGCGCAGCACGAACTGCAGGATGCCGCCGTTGCGGTAGTAGTCCGCCTCGCCGGGGGTGTCGATGCGCACCACCGCGTCGAAGGTCACCTTCTCACCGCCGTCCTTGGTGGCGGTGACCTTCACGGTCTTCGGCGTGGTGCCTTCGTTGAGCTTGGTGATGCCCTCGATGTCGAACACCTCGGTACCGTCCAGGCCCAGCGACGCGGCGCTCTCACCGGCCGGGAACTGCAGCGGGATGACACCCATACCGATGAGGTTGGAGCGGTGGATCCGCTCGAACGACTCGGTGATGACCGCCTTGACACCCAGCAGGCTGGTGCCCTTGGCAGCCCAGTCACGCGAGGAGCCCGAACCGTACTCCTTACCGCCCAGCACCACCAGCGGGATGCCGGCCTGCTGGTAGTTCTGCGAGGCGTCGTAGATGAACGCCTGCGGAGCGCCGTCCTGGGTGAAGTCGCGGGTGTAACCACCCGAGACGTCGTCGAGGAGCTGATTGCGCAGCCGGATGTTGGCGAAGGTGCCGCGGATCATCACCTCGTGGTTGCCGCGACGCGAACCGAGCGAGTTGTAGTCCTTGCGCGCCACACCGTGTGAATCCAGGTACTGCGCGGCCGGGGTGCCCGGCTTGATCGGACCGGCGGGGGAGATGTGGTCGGTGGTCACCGAGTCACCGAGCAGTGCCAGCACCCGCGCGCCGCTGATGTCGGAGACCGGGGCCGGCTCCATCTCCATACCGTCGAAGTACGGCGCCTTGCGGACGTAGGTCGAGTTCTGGTCCCACGCGAAGGTGTCGCCCTCCGGGGTGTTCAGGTTCTGCCAGCGCTCATCGCCCTTGAAGACGTCGGCGTAGGACTTGCGGAACATGTCCTGGCTGATCGCCGACTTGATGGTGTCGTCGATCTCCTGGGCCGAGGGCCAGATGTCGCGCAGGAACACCTCGTTGCCGTCGGTGTCCTTACCGAGGGCGTCGGTCTCGAAGTCGAAGTCCATCGTGCCCGCGAGGGCGTAGGCGATGACCAGCGGCGGCGAGGCCAGGTAGTTCATCTTCACATCGGGGGAGATGCGGCCCTCGAAGTTGCGGTTGCCCGACAGCACCGCGGTGACCGAGAGGTCGTTGTCGTTGACGGCCTTGGAGATCTCCTCCGGCAGCGGGCCGGTGTTACCGATGCAGGTGGTGCAGCCGTAACCGCCCAGGTAGAAGCCCAGCTTCTCCAGGTACGGCCACAGGCCGGCCTTCTCGTAGTAGTCGGAGACGACCTGTGAACCGGGGGCCATGTTGGTCTTGACCCACGGCTTGGACGCCAGGCCCTTCTCCACGGCGTTGCGCGCCAGCAGCGCGGCACCGATCATGACCGACGGGTTGGAGGTGTTGGTGCAGGACGTGATGCCCGCGACCACGACCGCGCCGTGATCGAGGACGAAGTCACCGCGCTCCGGATCGGAGACCTTGATCGGCTTGGACGGGCGCCCGGTGTTGCCGTTGGACGCGTTCGGGACCACTGCGCCGTCGTCGGCGAAGGACAGCTCGGCCGGATCGCTGGCCGGGAACGACTCCTCGAGGGCCTCGTCGAGCTGGGAGTGCGGAGCGGCCGCCGACTCGGCCCCTTCAGGATCGTCGGTGTAATTGTGGATGTCCTTGCGGAACGCGGTTTTGGAGTCCGACAGCAGGATTCGGTCCTGCGGGCGCTTCGGGCCGGCGATCGAAGGCACCACGGTGCTCAGGTCGAGCTCGAGGTACTCGGAATATTGCGGGTCGTGTGCTGTGTCATCCCCCGCATCGTGCCACATGCCCTGTTCCTTGGCGTAGGCCTCGACCAGCGCCAGCTGCTCGTCGCTACGACCGGTCAGGCGCAGGTAGTTGATGGTCTCGCCGTCGATCGGGAAAATCGCGGCGGTGGAGCCGAATTCGGGGCTCATATTGCCCAGGGTGGCGCGGTTGGCCAGCGGCACCTCGGCCACACCGGCGCCGTAGAACTCGACGAACTTGCCGACCACACCGTGGCGGCGCAGCATGTCGGTCACGGTGAGCACGACGTCGGTGGCGGTGACGCCCGGCTGGATCTCACCGGTCAGCTTGAAGCCGACCACGCGCGGGATCAGCATGGAGACCGGCTGGCCCAGCATCGCGGCCTCGGCCTCGATACCGCCGACGCCCCAGCCCAGCACGCCCAGCCCGTTGACCATGGTGGTGTGCGAGTCGGTGCCGACGCAGGTGTCCGGGTAGGCCTGGCCGTTGCGGGTCATGACGGTGGGCGCCAGGTACTCGATGTTGACCTGGTGCACGATGCCCATGCCCGGGGGGACGACCTTGAAGTCGTCGAAGGCGCCCTGGCCCCAGCGCAGGAACTGGTAGCGCTCGCCGTTGCGCTGGTACTCGAGGTCGACGTTGCGCTCGAGCGCATCGGCGCGACCGAAGACATCGAGGATGACCGAGTGGTCGATGACCATGTCGGCAGGGGAGAGCGGGTTGACCTTGTTGGGGTCGCCGCCGAGTGCGGTGACGGCTTCACGCATGGTGGCGAGGTCGACGATACAGGGCACGCCGGTGAAGTCCTGCATGATCACGCGCGCGGGGGTGAACTGGATCTCGATACTCGGATCGGCCGCAGGATCCCAGCCGGCGATGGCGCGGATGTGGTCGGCGGTGATGTTGGCGCCGTCCTCGGTGCGGAGCAGGTTCTCCGCGAGGACCTTGAGGGCATAGGGCAGCTTCTCGGTGCCGGGCACGGCCGAGAGGCGGAAGATCTCGTAGGAGTTGCTTCCGACCTCGAGGGTGCCCTTGGCACCGAATGTATCGATGCTTGTCATACGTTCAGCTCCACTCGTCGGTGTTTCCGATCGGGGCGCGTGCGGGCCCCGCGGGGTGGCCACCGGCGGGGCTGCGCCGGTGGCTGATGTCGAGGGCGCGGTTTCGGGCTGCGCGCCTCGTACCTTCGAACTCTAACAGTACGCTTGTCCTATGAAACGTGCGGGGCGTGTACGGCGTGCCGCGCTGCGGTTCATTGTGCTCCCGTCGCGTACTGTGCTCGATGGCCGGTCGCAGTCGCTGCCCCGAATGCGCCGGCCGGCTGTGTAGTGAGAATTGTGTTGTATCGAATTGTTGTTGGACGCCCGTCGCTGGTCGGCGGCTCGACAGGACCGGATGGAAGATGACCGTCTCGCACGCCTCGGTTTTCACCCCCATGGCAGCGGAGCTGCCGCCGGATACCGACGTCGACGCCATCCTGTTGGACCTGGGCGACAATCACGTCGCGGCGCCGGAGGGTAAAGAGCAGGACGAACTGGCCGAGCTCGCCACCCAGGCGCGGGGGCAGGGGATCGACCTGAACATCGTGGTCGTGCAGGGGAACCGCGGGCGCGACTCCGATCTGCGCGACCTCGCGACGACCGTGGGGGGCACCGAGCACGGCACCGTCGTCGTCTTCAGCGACGACTGGATCGGGACGTACAGCGATTCGATCAACCGGGCGCGCCTGGAGTGGGCCGAGGACAAGGCGAAATTCCAGGGGGGACACACCACTACGGCCGCGCAGATCTTCATCGATCGGCTCGAGGCGCCGCAGAAGGTGTCGTGGACCGCGGTCACCATGGTGTTGCTGGCGGGGCTCGTCGTGGTCATCGGCGGGCTGTATGCCGTGAAATCCCGACGTGCGACGCGTGCACAGGCAGCCGACGCGGTCGAGGACGCGCCGACCGCGCCCGCCCGGTAGCGACAACTCCTTCGAAGCGCCCGCGACGGCGCGTTCACTCCGCGATGCTGAAATGTCGCCGGAGTGCCCGGACATGACTCCGCTGCCGTGATTTCCGCCGCGACGACGCGATTTCTTCATTGAAACTGAGCGCTCGGTTTGTTTTGCGAGACAGCGATGCACCGCGAGTAGCTAACTGTCGGCAATCGCAAAAATTACTCCGATGTGATTTGGCTTCCGATGTTTCCTATGTGAAACAAGTGCCGTACGGTTTCGAATGACGCTTTTGGGGAAGAAGTGTCACATGGGTTTCCAGTGTTTCGCAGAGTCTCTTGTGGGCGGACGGACCGCTGGGGCTCGTGCGGCGACGCCTCGACCGGTCGCCCAGCGCAATTCCGGCGAATATCGCCTCGCCGGGAATCGCAGCGGGATCAGGGAGGTGTGATGCGGATATCGGCGAGGCGGCCGGGGCGTGCCGCACGGATCGCTGTGGGATTGCTCTTCTGTGGAACGGTGCTGGCGGTGACGGCTCCGCTGGTTGCCGCGGTGCCACCGCCACCGCCCAATCCCAGCGACGGTGACATCGCGGCGGCGGGCGGCCAGGTCGACGCCGGGGTGGACCGGGTGGGCGAATTGATCAACCAGGTGGCGACCGCCGATCAGGAGTTGGCCCGCCTCGATACGGAGGTGGCCGGCAAGCGGGAGGCGGTCAACAAGGCCCTGGTCGATCTCCAGAACGCCCGCACCGCCGCCGACACCGCGGCCGCCACCGCGGCGGCTGCGCGCACCGATCTCGAGAGCGCGGGTACCGAGGTGAGTGCGGCGCAGGGCAAGTTCGACCGGTTCGCGGTGGACGCCTACACCCATCCGGGAGCCTCGTCGATGGTGAACTACCTCGCCGAGTCGGATCCGCGCGCGACGCTGGACCGTGCCGAACTACTCGCGGTGACGTCGAGGAATCAGCAGGCCGCCATCGATGGACTCCGTCGTGCCCAGGTCGAACGCGCCAACGCCGACTCGGCGGCACGCGAGGCGAAGCAGCGTGCGGACGCGGCCGCGGCGCAGGCGGCAGATCGCAAGGATCAGGCCCAGGCAGCGGTGGCCGCGGCAAAGGCCGCTCTCGACGAACAGGCTCAACGTCGTGACACCCTGACCGCGCAGCGTGAATCGGCCCAGCAGCAACTGGATCGGGCCCGGTCGACCGTCGCCGGACTGCAAGGACAGCGCGATGCCTACCTGGCGTGGGATCGCCGGCGGCAGGCCGAACTTGCCGCGGCCCGCACCGCGGCG
>NZ_BDCA01000034.1 GCF_001613265.1 Nocardia vermiculata NBRC 100427 | reverse complement strand
TCGCGGGCGTAGAAGGCCTGCTTCCAGGTTTCGGGACGACCGACCGCGTCGATCACCACGTCGGCGCCGAAACCACCGGTCAGCTCCCGGATCGCGGTGACGGGGTCCGATTCGGTCGCGTCGATGGTGTGGGTCGCGCCGAGGTCCATCGCCCAGCGCAGTTTGCGCGGGTCGCGGTCGACGGCGATGATCGTCGATGCGCCAGACAGGCGGGCGCCGGCGATCGCGGCAGCGCCCACTCCCCCGCATCCGAACACCGCGACCGAATCGCCGCGCCCGACCCCACCGGTATTGACCGCGGCGCCGAGACCGGCCATGACACCGCATCCCAGCAACCCCGCGACCGCTGGGTCCGCGGTCGGGTCGACCTTCGTGCATTGCCCGGCGTGCACCAATGTCTTCTTGGCGAACGCGCCGATCCCCAGTGCCGGGGTGAGTTCGGTGCCGTCGACCAACGTCATCTTCTGCGCGGCGTTGAAGGTGTCGAAGCAGTACTGCGGCTTGCCGCGCCTGCAGGCTCGGCAGCGGCCGCACACCGCCCGCCAGTTCAGGATCACGAAGTCACCCACGGCGACGGAATCGACCCCAGCGCCGACACTTTCGACGGTACCGGCGGCCTCGTGTCCGAGCAAGAACGGGAATTCGCCGGTGATTCCGCCCTCTCGATAGGTCAGGTCGGTATGGCACACCCCGCATGCGGCGACCGCGACGACGACCTCCCCGGGGCCGGGATCGGGGACGACGATATCGGTCAGCTCGACCGGCGCTCCCTGCGATCGGGCGACAACTCCGCGAACCTGCTGCGGCATTTCTGGATACTCCTTCGATCTGGCGACCACGGTCGATCCCACGGCTGAGGCGACGGCGCTGCCCGTGGACCGAACTCGGCCGTCAGCGAGTTCGAAAGGGTGACCCCGGAACCAGTCAGAGATCGAGAATCAATTGAGGCGTGTGCGAGCGTGAGACGCACGGCAGGATCCGGTCACTCGCCGCTTGCTCTTCTTCGGTCAGCACGGAGTCACGATGGTCCGGGCGGCCGGCGAGGACGGCGATCTCGCAGGTACCGCAGGTGCCTTCCTCACATGAGGTGAGGATGTCGACGTCCGCCTCGACCAGCACGTCGACGATGGAACGTCCGGCGGGCACTACCAGATCCGCGCCCGTCGATGCGATTCGGACGGTGAACGATGTGTCCGCGCCCGGGGCCTCGACGTGTTTCGGGGTGAAACGCTCCGTTCGCAGTGGCATCGCGCGGCGGGCGCATGCCTCTTCGACCGCGCGGATCAGTGGCTCGGGGCCGCAGCAATAGACGTGCGCCTGTGGACCGGCCTTGGTGAGCGCGGAGTCGAGGTCGATCAGTCCGCAGTCGTCGAAGGGGAGCAACCGAACCCGGCCGCCGCCGAACTCCCGCAGCTCATCGCCGTAGGACATGGAAGCGCGGGTCCGGCCACCGTAGTACAGCGACCAGGGTGCGCCCTCAGCGGCAATCTGACGGATCATCGGTAGCAATGGCGTGATCCCGATTCCGCCGGCCAGGAACAGATAGTGCGGCGCCGACCGCAACCGAAAGTGGTTGCGGGCACTGCTGATACCGATCCGGTCGCCCGCACGGAGTTGCTCGTGCAACCACACCGATCCGCCGCGACCGCCCTTCTCACGCAGGACAGCGATCCGGTAGCAGGTGCGATCCTGGGGGTCGCCGCACAGGGAGTACTGGCGGACGATCCCGGTTCCGGTGATGACGTCGATGTGGGCACCGGGCTCCCACGGCGGCAGTTCCTCCCCGCCGGGCGTTCGCAGCTCGAACTCGACGACGTCGAGGGCGATCGTCTGCCGTCCCGCGACTACGACCTGGAGTTCTGCGGAATCGTTCATGCCGCGTCGCTCTCCGGAGTGAAAGCCACGGGCAAGGCGAAATGAGTCATCAGAGAACCACCGATCAATCCACTCTCGACGGGTTCGTCGTCGAGGCGCAGGTCCGGCAGCCGGTCGAGCAGGCGCCCGAGCGCGATCCGGAGTTCTGCCCGCGCGAGGTGCTGCCCTTGACAGACATGGGCGCCCGCACCGAAGCTGACGTGCCGATTCCGGTTCCGGTGGCGATCGAACTCCTCCGGCGCGTCGAACTCTCGCGGATCCCGGTTGGCTGCCGCGAGATCCAGCAGAACCCGATCACCCTGGGCGAGTTCGCGATCACCGACCTGCACCGGGCAGCGCATAGTGCGCGCGAACAGCTGCAACGGGGTGGTCAGCCGCAGGCTTTCCTCGATCACCTGCGGCAGCCCGCGGCGATCGGCCAGGAGTTCGTCACGCAGACCTGGCACGGTCAGCACGTGGCGGATGAGGCCGGCCAGGGCCGAACCCGTCGAGTGGTGTCCGCCGACGATGTAGGCCAGCATCAGTCCGGTGGCACCCGCGTCGTCGATTCGCTTGCCTTGCACGACACCGCCGGCCATCTCGGTGAGCATGTCGTCACGCGGGTTCTCCCGGCGGTCGGCCAGCCAGCGCCGGGTGTGGGCGGAGAACTCGTCGAACCGCGCGGGAAACTCCTCCGAACCCATCGCCGCGAAAAGCGCCGCCGCGATACCTCGGGCACGCACCGCTTCGGTCTGGTCGAGTCCGATCATCCGTCCGATCACGACAGCGGGTAGCGGCTCCGCGATCTGTTCTGCCAGGTCGGCCTTTCCGGCGGTCGCAAGGTCGTCGATCAGCAGGTCGACGACCTCGGTGATGATCGGTTCGAACGCCCGCACCGCGCGTGGGGTGAGCGGGCCGTCGAGGACCGCGCGCCACTCGGAGTGTTCGGGCTCGTCGAACTCCAGCGCGGGCACCGGAGGCAACAACCCGCTCGCTGGGATGTGCACACCATCAGCCGAGGAGAACGCGTCCGCGTCGGTCAACGCGGCACGAACATTCTCGTAGCGGGTCAGGAAGTCGAACCCGCCGTGCCGGTCGCTGTGCACCACCGGACACGCCTCGCGCATCTGCGAGTGCGCCCGGCGGACATCGGCTGCCGGCAGCGCCCGGTCGAGGTGGTCGAGGGCGGGAATTTCGTTTGTCATCATGGCTCCTTCGTCTGCGCTGACGTGCGCCGATTCTGGTGGGGACGGGCCATTCACAACTCGGCCGTGAGCATTTCGGCGATCTCTCGCAGCCGGCGTCGGTCGACCTTGCCGACCTGGCTGACCCGAGGCATCTCCGGCAACACGACGATCCGCTCGGGCCACTTGTACTTGGCGACCTCGAGGCGATCGAAGTGACCGCGAACGGCGGCGAGATCGATCTCGAACCCGTCGCGGGTCACGACGAAAGCGCAGGCCCGTTCGCCCAGCCGCTCGTCCGGCATCGCCACCAGCGCGGCCTCCGCGATCGCGTCGTGGGAGCAGAGGAGGAGTTCGACCTCCTCGGTGTTGATCTTCTCGCCGCCGCGACTGATCATGTTCTTGATCCGGCCCTCGACGGTGTAGCAGCGGACCCCGTCGATCGTCTGCTCGGCCATGAGATCACCGGTCCGGTAGAAGCCGTCGGCGGTGAACGCGGCCCGGTTGTGTTCGGCCGCATCGTAATAACCGTGCAGGGTGTAGGGACCGCGCGCACACAGTTCCCCCACCTCGCCGGGCCCCACCTCCGCCTCGGTCCCAGGCTCGTACAGCCGAATCTCGTCTCCGGGTGAAATCGGCACCCCGACGCTCGCGACTCGAGCGTCCAGCGGGAAATCCAAAGGGGTTGTCAGGCACAGTCCTTCGCTCATGCCGAATATCTGCCCGCCCCAGATCCCTTGTGCTTCCAGCGACTCCATATGCCGGCGCGGCACCTTCTTGCCACTGAACAGGACGCGCCGCAATGCGGAAGCAGCGGCCAGCCCCGGAGCCAGCGCCAGGTCGAAGACGAAGGGGCCGAGCAGGGCGTCGGTCGCGTCGTTGCGGACCACGAGGTCGAGCGCGGCCGCGGCGTCGGGAGCTCCGAGCACGAGGGTGGCCCCCACGCTGTGCGGGCCCTGTAGACCGATGATGATGCCCGCGTTGTGCACGATCGGCATCATGAACGCGATCCGGTCGCCAGGGGCCCATCCCATCGCACGGGCGAGGCTGGAACCGTAGTGCCAATAGGGGGCGTGCAGGCACGGAATCACCTTGGGCACACCGGTGGTGCCACCGGAGAGCTGGAACACCGCGAGTGACTGCCTACCGATTCCGGCTTGGACTCGTTCGACGACTGCCCGGGCTTCGGCACCGTCGATGTTCGACCCCAGTTCGTCCAATTCCACGGCGCGCGGGTCGTTGGCCGGTCCGTCGGACACCAGCACCACGCGCTCCCGCCCCTCGGCCTGTGCCAGCGCGAAGGCTTCGAGGTCGAAGCGGGGATCGCGGGCCGCGACGAGGTGCGCGACCGGGTCGGTCTGCCGTGCGATCTCGCCGATCTCGTGGCCGCGGTGGAGCGGCAGCGTACACACCGGGATCAAGCCTGCCTTGAGCAGCGCGTACCAAGCGATCACGGTGTTGGCGGTGTTGTGCACTTGCAGCAAGACCGCACCGCCCGGCCGCAGCCCGAGACGATGCAGGCCCGCGGCGCGTTGATCGGTGATCCGGTCCAGGTCCGCGAAGGACAACCGAATATCGCCGTAGATCAGCGCATCTCGGTCGGTGTGGTCCTGCGCGATGACGTGCAGGTGCTCGGCGATAGTGAGTGATTCCCACAGTCCGTCATGGACGTAGCGGGTTTCCTCCTCGGACGAGTAGAGGGCGATCTTTCCCGCGTTGTCGGGGGTCGGCGTCATGGCGTATCTCTCTTCTTCCGGCGCCGGCATCAACGCAGATCCCGCTCATAGCCGAGGACGACCTCGCGGTTCTCCCGGCGGAACTCCCGGTAGGAGACTCGTCCCGTGCGCATGAGGTATTCGAGCGCGAACTTCGTCGGATGGGTGATGGTGCGCGACGGAAGCCCCTCGTACCAGGCGATACTTCGCTTCGCGGCAGCCTGGAAGGCGTCGGCGACGGGCCTGCGCGTCCCCTCGAACACTGCCAGCCCGGCCTCGATGTCCCACGTCGCGTCGGTCATCGCCCGCGTCAGGTAGACCGCGTCCCGCATCGCGAACCGGGTGCCTGAGCCGATGGAGGGGTGAACGGTGTGCAGTGCGTCCCCGATCAGGACGAGGTTGCGGTGGGTCCACCGACCGCAGCTGACGAACTTCGTCTGGAACCAGGGAGAGTGATTGCTCCGCAATGGCATTCCGTCCAGCGAGTCGGCGAACAACTGCTCGCACAATTCACGGGACTCGTCCTCAGTCATATCGGCGAACCCGAGCCGGTCATATGTCTCCTGGCCGACCTCGACGGTGAAGTTGCTCATCTCGGCGGAAAAGCGGGAGGCGTGCACCATGAGCAGCCCGTGCTCACTGTTGTTCAGAATGATCGACGGCGCATAGGATTTCGGGGTGCCGTACCAGGCCAGCCAGTTGGTCCCGAGTTCCACGCTCGGTAGGAAATGCTCGGCGAAGCGCTCCCGCGTGCGGCTGTTGACGCCGTCGGCACCGACCACCAGATCCCAGTCGGCCAGCTCCTCTTCCGTCACCACCGCGTCGCAATCGTGCTCGATGCTCACCCCGGCCTCGAGAGCGAACTTCTCGAGTGTGTCGAGCAGCGACCAACGAGCGTTGAGATAGCTGCGGCCGACATGGACCGGCACATCGGCGCCATCGAGGCTGAGGACCATCTGCTCATGCTGGGTGCCCGCGGTGAGCGCGTCGATCACATCGGGCGCGGCGGGACGCAGCGTGCTCGCGGCACTTTCACTGAACGCCACGCCCCAGCCGTATGTCACGCCCTCCGGGTTCTGCTCCCTGACATGAACCGTGGCGCTCAGCACCGCTCGTTTCGCGATGATCGAGAAGAAGAGGCCCGCGGGCCCGCCGCCGATCACCAGGATCTTCAAAGAATTTTCCGACATCAGTGTCCGACTCCCTGCCACGACACGACCTGGCCGGCGACGCGCTCACCCAACGCCGACGCGGTCCGCAGGTCGCTGTCGCGCATGCCTTCGATGCCCTGGTCCGAATTGGATTGCGACATCGCGCCGGCGTAAGCGCCGAGCCGGTTGAGCTCGAAATCCGATCCCGTACTGCGTCCGTTACCGTCCAGCAGACCCAGCCCGATCCAGACCATTCCGTGCTGCATGGCGAACAGCCACAGCTGGGTGAGGGTGTTGAGTTTGTCCCCGGAGTGTCCGCTCGAGTTGGTGAAACCCGCGGCGAGCTTGCCCTTCCACCCCTGGCGCAGCCAGATCTTCGAGCTGGCTTCCATGAACGTCTTGAAAACCGCTGAGCCGCTGCCCATGTAGGTCGGGGTCCCGAAGATCAGCGCGTCGCAGTCGTCGAGTTGTCGGGGATCGGCGGCGACCTCCTCGGCGAAATACAGCGCGACGTCGATACCCGGGAGCGAAGCCGCGCCTTCTCCGACGGCTCTCGCTTGCGCGGCGGTGTGGCCGTAGCCACTGTCGTAGACGACTCCGATGGAGCCCATTTCCTTCACCTCGTTCTCTGTGGTGGTGCGATGGCGAAACGATCGGCCATCCAGCTGTCGATGTGGACGTTCGCGGCGGCGTACCCGGTCGGCTCCCCGTCGGCGAGAGGCTGTCCGAAGTGCTGGCCCCGCACGACATGCCGGGTCTTGTCCGCGGCGGCCAAGGCCTCGAACATCCGGGCACTGGCAAGGGGAAGCACGGCTTGATCGCCACTGAACTCGAGATAGAGCGTCGGCAGCCGCACGCCGCTCGCGCACCGCACGAAGTCCGCGTTGGTGTGGTTCGCCGACCAAGTCGACAACCACGCGTCGGGAGTGGTCAGCCTGCCGAAGCCCACCAAGCCGTAATTGATCAGATCCGGGCGGCGACCGAACAGCGAGCCGTAGTGCCTGTCGTTCGGGTCGATCGACAGGTCGACATAGCACGGATCGGCGTCGGTGCGGTATGTGGTGATGATCCGCGGCGCAAGGCCGGTCCGGCGGTCGGCCGGGTCCTTGGTGCGGGTGTACCTCGCCCGGGCCCGCGAGGTCTCGTCGGCCAGTTCCATAGCGCGGGCGTCGATCCGGGCGATCCGCTCGTGCTGAGCCGCCCGGTACGCGCGGAGGAACTCCGCGCTGTAGCGACTCGATCCCGGCGGCTCGGCGAACCCGTTGCCCGGTGCGTACATGTTCAGCGCCGGGTTCACCGACAGTGGGTCCGACTCGTCGGTGACCGACGGATCGATGCAGCGCAGCAGGACCTGCCCCTGGCCCGGGTGCGGTGCGAGGAAGATCGCGCCGTCGGGAATCGGCATCCGAGCGCCGGCCAGTCCGATCGTCCGGCCTGCCGGGGTCACGTCCAGCCGTAACTCCGGTACCAGCGACGCTTGCTCGATGTAGAAGGCCGACAGCGTTCCACCTCCGGAATGACCGAAGGTCAACACAGACTCGAACCCGGTGTCCCGGAGGAAAACATGGCCTGCGGCCGCGTCCAGCACCGCTTGTTCATGGACCAGCGCGATGTCGTTGTTCGGCGAGCGAGTGCCCTGGGTCCAGACCGAGACGCCGGCACGCAGAAGGAGTGGGACGATCGGATGGTGCGAAACCGACTGGCGCGGGTGCATGATCGTCACCACCGTCGTGGCGCTGTCGAGCGCGTGCAACACTCCTTCGACCTTGGCGCCGTCGAAGGTGGTGAGCTGATGTACGGACGTCGTGACGCCGGGCGGCACCTGTGCCGTATGGATGTCCCGGCCCGCCCCCAGCCGATCCACCGCCAAGGGGCTCATCCTTCGGCACCGATCGGCTCGACCACCAGCTCCGACTTGTCCCACTGGCTTATTCGGCCATCCTCGACAGCAGCGACCGCGCTGTACCAGAGGGCGTTACGGCATCCCGTGGCATTGCGCTCGATGCGGATCGAACCCGCCGCGGCGATCTCGAGATAGGGCCCGCGCCGACGGACGGTCACTTCAGGCTCCTTGACCGCAATCTCGGCCAACGGACGGAAATCGTCGATGTCGAGGACGAAGAGCCTGGTCATGCGAACGTCACCAACTCCGGCTCGCCCTCGTACCGCTCGGCGATCAGCTTCGCCTTGCGCGCGAAGAACTTCTCCAAGCTGGGCTCGGGTTCTTCGGTCACCGCCATCAGGGCGTCGACGCTCAGGTTGGCTTCGATGTCGTCCTCGGTGGTGATCGCGCGCAGTGGACGGGTGATCTCCATCAGATACCCGTTGGGATCGGTGACATAGATCGACTCCACCGTCTCGTGCCGCACCTGCAGCTCACACGGCCAGTCGCTCTCGTCGAGGCGGCGCCGGTACTCCAGGAGATCCGTCTCGTCGTCCACATGGATCGCGAGGTGGCGGGCGCGGTGAAGCAGTTCCGGAAGCTCGGCGTCACAGTACGGCTGCACGCCGAAGTAGTAGAAGAAGGCCAGCCGGTCGTCGTTGCCGATGTCGAAGAAGAAGTGGATGAAGTCCGGGTGGTCACCGGGGCCCCACCCCAGCGCGCATGTTGCGTGGACGACCGGGAAGCCGAGGACATCTCGGTAAAAGGTGATGGTGGCGCGCGGATCGAAGGTTGGGAACGCCGCGTGGTCGACGCCCCGCACCGTGTGCGCTAGCGGCCTGTGCTCCGCGGATGTCATCTGCGTACTCCTCTCGATGACGAACTCTGCGTGGGAAGCGTAAAACGACCCTGTCATATCTGTCAATATTCTGACGCATATGTCAGACCGGCTTAGCGTACTGGCACACAAATATGACGTTGGGTTATCGCCAGCCATCGCGAAGGAGATGCGGGATATGACGAGAACACCTCTGGACTTCGCTGTCGGCGGGCGCAGGATCTCCGGAATCGCGACAGACAGCGGCGCCGCAGAGACACCGCTGGTCATCGCCCTGCACGGCGGTGGCTACAACCACGGATACTTCGATGTGCCCGGACACTCACTGCTCGACATCGGCAGCGCCGCAGGGTTTTCCGTATTTGCGCTCGACCGACCCGACTACGGCGGCAGCGATCCGCTTCCCGAAGGCCGGCGAACCTTCGACGACAGCGCCACGGCCCTCTGTGCCGCGATCGGTACGCTCTGGGCCACCCACGGCGAGAACCGCCCCGGGGTGGTCCTGCTCGCGCACTCCATCGGCGCGGCGATCGCGGTGCACATCGCCGCGCGTCGCCCAGACTGGCCCTTGCTGGGCATCTCGATACACGGCGTGAGCGATCGGTCTCCCGACTACATCGTCGATACCTGGAAGAACCTCCCGGCAAGCGGCCCCGTCGAGCTTGCACCCAACCAACTACGCGGCCTGTTGTACGGACCGGAGAGAACCGTCGAGGTCGACATCGTGGAGTTGGCGAAAGGTTCGGTCGAGCCCGTCTCCCGTGAGGAGATGCTCGAAATCGTCGGGCGCTGGCCGAATGACGTGGCGAGACTAGCCGCCTCGGTCGTCGTCCCCGTGCAGTACACACTCGCCGAACACGACGGCCTGTGGATCGTCGACAAGGGCCGGGTGGCGAATTTCGCCAGGTACTTCACTTCCGCTCCCTGGGTGGACGCCAAGCTCCAGGCGGACGCCGGACACAACCTGGACCATCACCGGCTCTCCCATGCGCTGCACCTTCGGCAATCGGCCTTCGCGTCGGAGTGCGCAACGCGCGCAACCGTGGCCGCCAACTAGCATGATCCGACAACCGCACAGTCTGGCCGCGCGCCACGACCTAGACAGAGGGTGGAGATGGCAACCGCAGAGGGGCCCGAGGCACGGAAACAGACCGGTAGGCGCCCGGAGACCCGACGCGGCGCGGCTCCCCGGCGCAAACTGCTTATGAGCGAGATCATCGATCAGGCCATGCGACTGTTCGCCGAACGCGGCTACGACGGAACCACGCTGCAGGACATCGCCGATGCGGTCGGGTTGAGCCGCCCCAACCTCTACAACTATGTGAAGAGCAAAGAAGAGTTGCTCGTCGCAATGGTCGAGGCGACGACGCAGAGCGCGGCGAATTCCTTGCGAGAGGTCCGACAGCGCTCCGATCTCGACGCGGCCGAGAAGCTGCATGCGCTCGTGCGCACCCTGGTCTTGAATCGCGCCGAACAGCCGGCGCAATTCCGAACACTCGACCGCAGCGACCAGGCCTTGCCTCCGGAGATCGCGAGGAAACACCTCGAAGGCCGACGAACCGTTCTTCGCGAGGTCACAACCGTCATCGAAGAGGGCATCACCGGCGGCCGATTCCGCCCAGTCGACGTTCGCATCACAGCACTGTCGATCATCGGCATGTGCAACTGGGTAGCCTGGTGGTTCCACCCATCTTCGACGCACCCCGCCGATCCGGTGGCCGAACAGATCGCGCACAACGCGGTCGCGATGGTGGCCCAAGAGCCCGGACGCACCCCGGATGCACCGACCCCCCTCGGCGCGGTGGCACTGATCCAGCAGGACCTCGACTTTCTGACCCGCCTTCTCAGCGCAGAGGGCAGCTGAGCGATCCCCCCCCCCGCAACGGCGCGGCGCCGACAGGACTAGATGTCATCGAACACATGGTTCAGGAAAATCTGCCGCAGTGAGGGAGCAGTGAGGGATACGAGAGTCCCCACTCGCACACAGAAGTCTGGCATTTCTGCTACGCGGCCCTCCGGGTGACGAAACGTCGGCTTACGGTCCGCAACCGCGCTACCCTCGACTACCGCAGCCGCAATCTGCTCTGTTCACCCGCCGCGCCCACTCGGATGCCCGGCCGCGACCCGGGGCCGCTGGGGTGATCTGCGACAGTTTCCGATACAGATTAGAAGCACGAAATTCCGACCTATACAGGACGTCACAGGTCCACAAACAGCCACCAACAACAGCGGACAACAACCACGAAACCGCAGGTGGACGCCATTCCCGAGACAGACGCGGCAGGTCGTAAGTAGCATCGAACGCATGCGGTCGATCTGGAAGGGTTCCATCGCGTTCGGGCTGGTGAATGTCCCGGTGAAGGTATATACCGCCACCGAGGACCATGACATCAGGTTTCATCAGGTCCACGCCGAGGACGGCGGCAGGATCAAGTACGACCGCGTTTGCACGGTGTGCGGCAAATCTGTGGCATTCGCCGATATCGATAAGGCGTACGAGTCGCCCGAGGGTGACAAGGTGGTTCTCACCAACGAGGACTTTGCGAAGTTGCCTGTTGCCGAGAAGCACGAGATTCCGGTGCTGCAGTTCGTGCCGGCGGACCAGATCGATCCGATGCTGTTCGATCGCAGCTACTATCTCGAGCCCGATTCGAATACGCCGAAGGCGTACGTGCTGCTGGCCAAGACCCTCGACCAGGTCGATCGGGTGGCGCTGGTGCATTTCACCCTGCGGCAGAAGACGCGGCTGGCGGCGTTGCGGGTGCGCGACGGAGTGCTCGTGTTGCAGACGCTGCTGTGGCCGGACGAGGTGCGCAGCGCGGAATTCGAATCGCTGGACGACGTCGCGGCTCCCCGCTCCCAGGAGGTGTCGATGGCACAAACACTGGTCGACAGTATGTCCGACGATTTCGATCCCAGCCAGTACACCGACGAGTACCAGATCGAGTTGAAGAAGATGCTCGACGAGGCCATCGAATCCGGGTCCGATCGGGTCACCCGTCGCGAGGAAGCCGAGCCGGAGCAGGCCGACGCCGAGGTGGTCGATCTGGTGGCCGCGTTGCAGCGCAGTCTGGACGCCAGCGGGCGCGGCGACGAGAAGAAGTCCGGTACCCGGAAGTCGACGAGCCGGGCCTCGAAGTCGAGCGGACGGCGTACCGCATCGAAGTCGTCGAAATCCTCGAGCTCCTCGTCCGGCGGGCAGAAGAAGGCCGCCGCGAAGAAATCCTCCACCACGAGCAGCCGCCAGACCCGTAAGGGCGCCTGAACCGATTCGCGTTTCCCGCCAGTCGTGGTATACACGACTGGCTTCAACGCGCCGATTCCATTCGGGTCGGCCATACTTTGGGCGGGGGCTTCTTGCGGTTGCCGTACGGCGCACCCACCTGTTTCGACCCGGTCGGGGCCCGGATCCCGCACCACCATCTGGAGGAATTACATATGACCAATCCGTCGGACCCGAACGGCCCGTACGGTCAACAGCCGGGCTACGGTGCCCCACCGCCCGGCTACGGTGCGCCCCAGCCCGGCTACGGGGCCCCGCAACCCGGTTACGGTGCGCCGCCACCGGGATACGGTGCACCTCAGCCCGGTTACGGTGCGCCCCAACCGGCTTACGGCGCTCCCCAGCCGGCCTATGCCGCACCGCCGCCGGGATACGGCCAGCCGCAGCCCAATCCGGGTACTCCGCCCCCACCCGGCCCGGGCTATCCGCCGCCGGGCCCCGGATACGGCCAGCCCCAACCAGGTTTCAGCCCGTTCGGCGCCTATGCGGAGTGGGGTTCACGGGTGGGGGCCTACCTGATCGATGCCCTGATCGTCGGTGTTGTCCCCACCATTTTGTACATCCTCGCCGGTGTGGTGGGCACCGATGATCTGGACTGCTCCTTCGACTCCGATTCGTACAGCAGCTCGTACTCGTATTCCTCCTCGTCGGTCTGCACGGGTGGCGGAATCAACGGGTTGGGCATCGTGCTGTGGCTGGTAGCTGCGGCGGTCGGCATCGGCCTGTTCCTCTGGGTGGCCCACCAGGAGGGCACCACCGGTCAGACGCCCGGTAAGCGGACACTCGGCATCCGAGTGATCAGGGAGGCCGACGGACAGGTCCTCGGATTCGGAATGGCCGTGGTGCGCAAGCTGTGCCACATCCTCGACTCGGCAGCCTGCTACCTGGGTTTCCTGTGGCCGCTGTGGGACGACAAGAAGCAGACCTTCGCGGACAAGATCATCAGCACCGTCGTGGTGCAGGCACCGAAGTAGTCCTTCGGTCGTCGCACGGCCCCCGCTCCCCTACCCGGGCAGCGGGGGCCGTGGTCGTTCATACGCCTTTGGGCGCCCGCGCCGACATGAATCCGAACAGGTACCCGGCCACCCGCCGCATCTGAATCTCCTCCGCGCCCTCGGTGATCCGGTAGCGGCGGTGATGGCGGTAGATGTGCTCGAACGGTTCGTGTCGCGAATAGCCGAGACCGCCGTGCACCTGCATGGCGCGATCGGCCGCCTCACAACACAACCGGTTGGCCCAGTAGTTGCACATCGACACCTGTTCGGAGGCGGCGAACGTGCCGTGGTGATCCATCGTCCACGCGGTCTTGTAGATCAGCGTCCGCAGCATCTCGCACTGGGTGTGCAGTTCGACCAGCGGGAACTGCACGGCTTGATTGTCGGCCAGCGGTGTGCCGAACGGCTTGCGCTGCTTGGCATAATCCACGGCCTGATCGATGCAGTACTGCGCGGCACCCAGACTCGACGCGGCCTGACGGATCCGGTTCTCGTTGAAGAAATGCTGCACCACCGCGAGTCCGCGCCCTTCCGGCCCGAATACAGCGTCGGCGCCGACCCGCACCTCACGCAGGGTGACGCGACCGTGGTCGGTGGGCATATTGAATGTCCACAGATACTCCTCGACGGTGAAACCCCGGGAACCCGCCGGCACCAGAAAAGCAGTGATACCGGCGCCGTCACCGGACGAGCCGGAGGTGCGGGCGAAAATGAGATCTGCATCAGCGGTGTGGATCCCGGTGTTCCAGGTCTTCTCGCCGGTGATCACCCAGTCGTCACCGTCGCGTACCGCGCGGGTCTCCATATGGGTGACGTCGGAGCCGTGCTCTGGTTCGGTGATGCCGAAAGCGAAGAACTTCGTTCCGGCCGCAAGTCCTTCGACCCACTCGGATTTCTGCTGTTCGGAACCATATTCCAGCATCAACAGCAGGCCGACGTTGTTGGCGACGACGGCGTGTTCGTTCTGCAGATCGCAATGCAGGCCCAGTCCGCGGTGCGCGAGATGTTCACGGATCACGGCCATATCGAGGTTGGTGCCGCCGCGGCCGCCGAACTCCGGCGGGAAAGCGTAGCGGTAATGACCGGCCGCATCGGCTACCCGGCGCGACTGTGCCAGCAAATCCTCCCATTCCGCGCTGGGCAGGCCGCCTCGATCCCAGTCGGTGCGCGCATCCTCGCGACGATGGTCGAAGAAGCGGACGTTGTCGTCGGCGCGCTCGAGCGGGACGATCTCGCGGTCGATGAACTCGTCCAGTTCGGCGAGATAGTCGGTGAGCCCACGAGGTAAATCGAAATCCACAGCTGCTCCTGCCTTCTCGGGCGGACCCACATCGCAGGATCGGCGTTCGATCCGCGGCGCCCACCGACCGCACGCAGCTCTCACGATATCGTGCGCCCGGCCGGGCGGCGGTGTGTCCGGACGGAGAGCCGATATTGCTTCTCCCGCTGGGACTGTGGGCAGCCCGGGCGCAAGATACGTCGACGGCCGACCCGCCGTTGCGGATCGGCCGTCGAGACAGCATGATCGCCACCCGGACCGCAAGCAGCCAGGTGTAGCGAATCGCCGCGCACCGCAGTTGTGTCGGACGCGTCTCGTGCTACCGCTTGCTCAGCGGGCGTTGGCGGTGCAGCTGGTCAATGCGATGGTAGCCGGGCGCGGGCTGGCACTGCCGAGGTCGGGGAACGGCGGAGCGCTCGGTCCGAGGAACTCGATCGCCTGCTTCTCCGATTCGGTCTTGGTGGGCCCCCAGCCGACCGCGATCTTGCCGTCAGCGCCTTGTGCCACCGAACCGCAGCCGTTGGAAAAGTCCAGAATGACACGGCAATCGCCGCCACCACAGTGCGCGATGGCCGCCGAGTCCGCGCTGGGCGCATCCGAATAGTTGGCCGCCGCGGCAACGGTTCCGGAGCTGTCGGAATAGGCGATGGCACCGTGCTGATCACCGTCGGCGTGTGCGGCGCCGGCTCCGCCGACGACAGTGAGGGCCGCACCCGCCAGCACGGCCACCGCCGCGGACCGCCCCGGCCGGGTAAACATATGAGACATTCGAGAATCCACCCCGATCAGTTTGCGTACGTTGACGCAGGCGATCCTCGTCCACTCCGGCCCCGGATGTCCAATTCTCGGACCGTACGGGCGGTTTCACGATATGTTTCGCCTCGCGAAACCGCCGTCACCGGTGTCGTCAGACCGTGAACCCCAGGGCGCGCAACTGCTCGCGGCCGTCGTCGGTGATCTTGTCCGGGCCCCACGGCGGCATCCAGACCCAGTTGATCTTCAGATCCTCCACCAGGCCGCTGCGCACCAGCGCATTACGGGACTGATCCTCGATCACGTCGGTGAGCGGGCATGCAGCCGAGGTGAGCGTCATGTCGAGGACCGCGACATCGGCTTCGAGTCGCATTCCGTAGACCAGGCCGAGATCGACGACATTGATGCCGAGTTCGGGGTCGACGACGTCACGCATCGCCTCTTCCAGGTCGTCGAGCAGCTCGATCTGTTCCTGGGTGAGCTCGGCGGCCGGCGGCGCGGCGGTCTGCTGTTCGGTTTCCTGAGTCTCACTCATGAGGTTTCCCCATTTCCCGCGGAACCGCTTCCCATGGTCCGCGTGGTCTCTTCGGCCGAGGTTATCCGGACCACGGCGTCCTTGAACGCCATCCAGCCCAGGAGCGCGCACTTGACTCGTGCCGGATACTTCGCGACGCCGGCCAGGGCGATACCGTCGCCGATCACGTCTTCGTCGCCCTCGATGGTGCCGCGGCTCGAGATCATCTCGTTGTAGGAGTCGACCACCTTCAGCGCCTGCTGCACGGGTTGGCCGATGACCTGATCGGTGAGGATCGAGGTAGCGGCCTGGCTGATCGAGCAGCCCTGCCCGTCGTAGGACACATCGGCGACATCCCCGTTGTCGTCGATGTGCACCCGCAGCGTCACCTCGTCACCGCAGGTGGGGTTGACGTGGTGCACTTGGGCACCGAACGGCTCCCGCAGCCCGCGATGATGTGGGTGCTTGTAGTGGTCCAGGATCACTTCCTGGTACATCTGTTCCATACGCATTGCGATATCTCACGCCCCGTTCACTGGTAGCTCGCGCTCACCGAGTTCAACCGCCGGTCACACCGAAGAATTTCTGTGCCTTACGCACCGCGGCGACCAGCGCTTCCACCTCGTCGAGAGTGTTGTACACCGCGAACGAGGCACGTGCGGTGGCGGGCACGCCCAACCGGCGCATCAACGGCCATGCGCAGTGATGTCCGACGCGGATCGCCACACCCTCGTCGTCGAGAATCTGGCCCACATCGTGCGGGTGGATACCGTCGACGACGAACGACACCGCACCACCGCGGTCGACGTTCTCGGTCGGTCCGACGATCCGTACACCGTCGATCGCGGCGAGCCCCTCGAGCGCCGCACCGACGAGTGTGTGCTCGTGCGCGGCAACGTTGTCCATCCCGATGGCTTCCAGGTAGCGCACCGCCGCACCCAGACCGACGACCTGCGAGGTCATCGGCACACCGGCTTCGAACCGCTGCGGCGGCGCCGCGTAGGTGGTGGCCTCCATGGTGACCGTCTCGATCATCGACCCACCGGTGATGAACGGCGGTGTCTGCGCGAGCAACTCGGCCCGCCCGTACAGCACGCCGACGCCGGAGGGACCGAGCATCTTGTGCCCGGAGAACGCCGCGAAGTCGATGCCGAGATCCCGGAAGTTCACCGACATGTGCGGCACCGACTGGCAGGCGTCGAGCACGGTCAGCGCGCCGACCGCCTCGGCCCGGCGGACCAGCTCGGCCACGTCCGCGACCGCACCGGTGACATTGGACTGGTGGGTGAACGCCACAACTTTGGTTGCGGGCGACAACTCCAGCGAGTCCAGGTCGATGCGACCGTCGTCGGTGATGCCGTACCACTTCAGGGTTGCCCCCGTGCGGCGCGCCAGTTCCTGCCAGGGCACCAGATTCGCGTGGTGTTCGAGCTCGGTGACGACGATGTCGTCGCCGGGGCCCACGTGGTACGGGAACCGGTCGTCGGAGAACGAGTACGTCACCAGATTCAGTGATTCGGTGGCGTTCTTGGTGAACACGATCTCGTCGGCCGACACCCCGACGAAGCGCGCGATATCCGCGCGCGCACCCTCGTAGGCGTCGGTCGCTTCCTCGGCGAGCTGATGCGCGCCCCGGTGCACTGCGGCATTGGTGTGGGTCAGGAACTCGCGCTCCGCGTCCAGTACTGCCAGCGGACGCTGCGAGGTGGCCCCGGAATCCAGGTACACCAGCGGTTTCCCGTCACGCACCGTCCGGCTCAGGATCGGGAAATCGGCCCGGATCCTGGCGACGTCGAGTGTGCGTGTCACAGCTGTCATATCAGGCTCCCGCGGTCGCCGGCTGCGTGAAACGGACGTAACCGTTGGCGTCGAGCTCCTCGGCCAGTTCGGCGCCGCCCTCGGCCACGATGCGGCCGCCCACGAACACGTGCACGAACTGCGGCTGGATGTAGCGCAGGATGCGGGTGTAGTGGGTGATCAGCAGGACGCCGCCGTTCTCGCGCTCCTTGTAGTTGTTGACGCCTTCGGAGACGATGCGCAGCGCGTCGACGTCGAGGCCGGAGTCGGTCTCGTCCAGGATGGCGATCTTCGGCTTCAGCAGGCTCAGCTGCAGTACTTCGTGGCGCTTCTTCTCACCACCGGAGAAGCCCTCGTTCACGCTGCGGTCGGCGAAGGCGGCATCGATGTCGAGTTCGCTCATCGACTCCTTGACTTCCTTGACCCAGTGCCGCAGCTTGGGTGCCTCGCCGCGCACTGCGGTCGCGGCGGTGCGCAGGAAGTTCGACATCGACACACCCGGCACCTCGACCGGGTACTGCATGGCCAGGAACAGCCCGGCCCGAGCGCGCTCGTCCACGGACATGGCCAGCACGTCCTCACCGTCGAGCGTGATCGAACCCTGCGTCACGGTGTACTTCGGGTGGCCGGCGATGGCGTAGGACAGCGTCGACTTACCGGAACCGTTGGGACCCATGATCGCGTGGGTCTCGCCGGAGCGCACGGTGAGGTTCACGCCCTTGAGGATCTTGATGGGCTCGCCGTTCTCGTCCGGATTGGCGACTTCGGCGTGCAGGTCCTTGATTTCGAGGGTGGTCATTGCATTCCTTCTGGGCTGATGGAGGTTTCGGGCTACCGGGTGGCGCCGGCGCTAGACGCCGACGGCGGCGAGTTCGGCCTCGACGGCCGCCTCCAGCCGCTCCCGGATCTCGACGACCGCGATCTTCTGGATGATCTCGTGGAAGAAACCACGCACCACCAGCCGGCGGGCGTCCTCCTCCGCAATTCCGCGCGAGCGCAGATAGAACAGCTGCTCGTCGTCGAAACGACCCGTGGCCGAGGCATGTCCGGCACCGAGAATCTCGCCGGTTTCGATCTCGAGGTTCGGCACCGAGTCGGCGCGGGCACCGTCGGTGAGCACCAGATTGCGGTTGGCCTCGTAGGTGTCGGTGCCTTCCGCGGCCGCGCGGATCAGCACATCGCCGACCCAGACGGTGCGCGCATCGGGCTTCGACGATTTCGGGTCACCCTGCAGTGCACCCTTGTACAGCACATTCGACTTGCAGTGCGGCTGGGCGTGATCGACCAGCAGGTGCTGTTCGAAGTGCTGGCCGTCGTCGGCGAAGTACAGCCCCAGCAATTCTGCGTCGCCGCCGGGGCCGTCGTAACGCACGGTCGCCGTCAGGCGCACCAGCTCGCCGCCCAGGGTGACATCGGTGTGCCGCAATACCGCATCCCGGCCCAGCTTGGCGTGATGGGATGTGACGTGCACGGCGTCGTCGGCCCAGTCCTGGACCGCGACGACGGTCAGCTTCGCGCTGTCGCCGAGGACGAATTCCACGTTCTCGGCGTAGGTTCCGCTTCCGCGCTGATCGAGGACCACGGTGGCGGTGGCGAAATTGCCGAGCCGGATCTGCAGATGTTCGAAGGCGGTCTTGTCCGCACCGGGGCCGGTCACCCGGATCACGACCGGACGAGCCACCTCGGTCTCGGCACCGACCGACACCACGGTCGCCTGCTCGAAACCGGTGTAGGCCTGCGCGGCGATCCGGTCGGTCGGGACCCCACCCGCACCGAGGCGGGCGTCGTCACGGCCGACGGTCTCGACCGTGACACCGTCGACGTCCTCGACCTCGATACCGGCACTGCCGTCGCGCACCGCGGTGCCGTCGTGCAGGCCGCGCAGCCGGCGCAGCGGGGTGAACCGCCACGCCTCGTCGTGCGCCGAGGGGACCTCGAACGCGGCGACGTCGAACGAGGCGAACAGTTCGCCCTTGTTGACCGCGGGAACGCGGGCCTCGCCCGCGACAGCAACATTGTTCACAGGTGTACCGGCGGCATTCTTCTGCGTGCTCGCAAGCTCGCTCACTAGCCGACCGCTCCTTCCATCTGCAGTTCGATCAGGCGGTTCAGCTCGAGGGCGTACTCCATGGGCAGTTCCTTGGCGATGGGCTCGACGAACCCGCGCACCACCATGGCCATCGCCTCGTCCTCGGTCATACCGCGGCTCATCAGGTAGAACAGCTGATCCTCGGACACCTTCGAGACGGTGGCCTCGTGGCCCATCGTCACGTCGTCCTCACGGATGTCGACGTAGGGGTAGGTGTCGGAACGGCTGATGGTGTCGACCAGCAGCGCATCGCATTTCACGGTCGACTTGGAACCGTGCGCACCCTTGTTGATCTGGACCAGGCCGCGGTAGGAGGACCGTCCGCCGCCGCGCGCCACCGACTTCGACACGATGGACGAGGAGGTGTTCGGCGCCAGGTGCAGCATCTTCGAACCGGTGTCCTGGTGCTGGCCCTCACCGGCGAACGCGACCGAGAGCACCTCGCCCTTGGCGTGCTCACCGGTCATCCAGACCGCGGGGTACTTCATGGTGACCTTGGAACCGATATTGCCGTCGATCCACTCCATGGTCGCGCCCGCACCGGCCTTCGCCCGCTTGGTGACCAGGTTGTAGACGTTGTTCGACCAGTTCTGGATGGTGGTGTAGCGGCAGCGGCCACCGTCCTTGACGATGATCTCCACGACCGCCGAGTGCAGCGAGTCCGACTTGTAGATCGGCGCGGTGCAGCCCTCGACGTAGTGCACGTAGGCGCCCTCGTCGACGATGATCAGCGTCCGCTCGAACTGGCCCATGTTCTCGGTGTTGATCCGGAAGTAGGCCTGCAACGGAATGTCGACGTGCACGCCCGGCGGCACGTAGATGAACGAACCGCCCGACCACACCGCGGTATTGAGCGCGGAGAACTTGTTGTCGCCGGCCGGGATCACGGTGCCGAAGTACTGCTTGAAGATCTCGGGATGTTCCTTCAACGCCGTATCGGTGTCGAGGAAGACCACGCCTTGAGCTTCCAGATCCTCGCGGATCTGGTGGTAGACGACTTCACTCTCGTACTGGGCGGCGACACCGGAGACCAGGCGCTGCTTCTCCGCCTCCGGGATACCCAGCTTGTCGTAGGTGTTCTTGATGTCCTCGGGCAGATCTTCCCAGGTCTCGGCCTGCTTCTCGGTCGAGCGCACGAAGTACTTGATGTTGTCGAAGTCGATACCCTCGAGGTTGGAGCCCCAGCCGGGCATCGGCTTGCGATCGAAGATGCGCAGCGCCTTGAGGCGAATGTCGAGCATCCACTCCGGCTCGTTCTTCTTCGCCGAGATATCGCGCACGACATCCTCGGACAGGCCGCGCTTCGCACTGGCGCCTGCGACATCCGAATCCGCCCAGCCGTAACCGTAGGTCCCCAGCGAGGCGATGGTCTCCTCTTGGGTCAACGGCTGATTCTGGGTGGCATCGGATTCACGGCTCGCCGCGGTGGTCGACGTCATTCGGCACTCCTTCCGGAGTCGTTCGGAGCTCCCGCTGCGGGCTGTGCAACGGTGCGGGTATCGGGCTGAGCGGTACTCGCCGGAGAGGGGTGAGCGCTGCTCGTCGGGGGCACGGACAGAGGAACATGGGTGGTGCAGGCGCAGTCCCCGTTGGCGATGGTCGCCAGGCGCTGCACGTGGGTGCCGAGCAGTTCACGCACGGCTTCGAGTTCGGCCGCACACAGCTCCGGAAACTCCTCGGCCACATGTGAGACCGGGCAGTGATGCTGGCATATCTGCACCCCGGAACCGACCTCACGGGTGGTGGCGGCGAAACCGGCGTCGTTGAACGCCTCCGCGATCTCCTCCGCCTTGGTGGCGGTCGCGGAGGGAGTGCTCCGGGCCAGGCGGTCGATTCCGGAGATGATCACACCCACCCGCCGGCGGGCGAAATCCATGACCGCCTTGTCTCCGCCGAGTTCCCGCAGCTGCCGCATGGCGGCACCGGCGAGGTCGTCGTAGGCATGCCCCAGGCGGCCACGCCCGGTGGCGGTGAGCTGGAACTGCTTGGCGGGACGACCACGGCCCTGCTGCTGCCACGGCGCCGAGCGGGCGGACCTGGCCTCCCCCGATTCGATCAGGGCATCCAGATGCCGACGCACTCCCGCCGGGCTCAGGCCCAGCCGGCGCCCGATCGCGGTCGCGGTGATCGGCCCCTCCTCCAGCAGCAGCTGGACGACGGCGGCCCGGGTATGTCCCTCACCGGCGGCCGCAGGCGCGACGGAAGGCCGGACGTCGCGTTCACGCCCGGTATTCACCTCGTTCCCCTGCAAACCCACGGTTTTCACAACATCAGTGTGACGGAATTCCTTCCAGCATTCTAGTAAGGGTGCCCTGAATAACCCCTGTACACGGCTGCGACCTGGGCACGGACCAACGGTTTCACCCACCCCGAGGGGCCGCGCGACGGGGTGCCGACCTGCGGTAACCCGCGTCCCGGAGGCAGCGCTCGACCGGTAGCCGGATCAGCGTGCGATACACCACAGCGCGGCCCCGACGGCGTGATCGGTGGGCGCCGCCGCCCCGGCTACCCTTGTTCCCCGTGGCGGTTGTGGCAGGCGCATGGCGCAAGAGCATCGGGGTCGGACGCCGGGCACTCGGCTTGGATGTACCGGCCTCGGAACACACCGTGGCGGTGCTACACACCACCGAAACCGACGCACCCGGTCTCGACGCGCGAGAAACCGCCCAGTTCGGCCGGATACGCCTGCTCGGCGCCACCGGATCGGTGCTGATGGCGATCAGCGCCCTGGGCGTCGCGGCCCAGCCGGTGCTGCAGAACCCGGTTTCCGGAGTACGGGTGATCGGCGTGTTCGCCCGCTGGCAGACCTCCTCGCTGGCGCTGTGCATGATCGGCACGGTCTTCGTGGTCATGGCCTGGCTGCTACTCGGCCGGTTCGCCGTCGGCGGCCTGGGCGGCTCCCCGGTCCACCGGCTCAGCCGATCCCAGCTCGATCGCACGCTGCTGCTGTGGATCATTCCGCTGTCGATCGCGCCACCACTGTTCTCCAACGACGTCTACTCCTACCTCGCACAGAGCGAGATCGCCGCGCGCGGGCTGGACCCCTACGAGGTCGGCCCGGCAACCGGACTGGGCCTGCACAACGTCCTGACCTACAACGTGCCCAACATCTGGCGCGACACCCCCGCCCCCTACGGGCCACTGTTCCTGTGGATCGGTCGCGGCATCGCACATCTGACCGGAGACAACATCATCCTCGGCGTCTGGGCGCATCGGCTGCTGGCGATGGCGGGGGTGGCGCTGATCGTCTGGGCGCTGCCCCGCCTGTCGCGTCGCTGCGGGGTGGCGCCGGTAAGCGCGCTGTGGCTGGGCGCCGCCAATCCGCTGGTGCTGTTCCACCTGGTCGCCGGCGTACACAACGACGCGCTGATGCTCGGACTGATGCTCGCCGGTATGGAATTCTGCCTGCGCGCCCTGGACACCGCACGAAGTCCCGGATTCGGCGGATTCGACCAGCACGGCTGGGCCCTGTTGATATTCGGAACCGTCGTGATCACGCTGTCGTCGTCGGTGAAGCTCACCTCGATCATCGCGCTCGGATTCGTCGGCATGGCACTCGCCCGACGCTGGGGCGGCGGGATACGCAGGATACTGGCGGCCGCCGCGGTGCTCGGCGCGATCGCGCTCGTCGCGACCTTGCTGGTCAGTTATGCCTCCGGTCTGGGATTCGGCTGGACCCACACCCTCGGCGTCGCCGGCGCGGTGCGCAGCTGGATGTCGATACCCACCGCCATCGGCATCATCACCGGATTCGGTGGCGTGCTGCTGGGATTGGGCGACCACACCACCGCACTGCTGTCGATCACCCGTCCGATCGCCGGCGCGGTGGCCGCCTTCATCACCGTGCGCATGTTGATCGCCACCTGGACCGGGCGCCTGCACCCGGTGGGTGCCATGGGGGTGTCGCTGGCCGCGATCGTGCTGCTGTTCCCGGTGGTGCAGCCGTGGTATCTGCTGTGGGCAATCGTGCCCCTGGCCGCATGGGCGACGACTCCCGCGTTCCGCGTGCCCGCGGTGATCTTCTCCGCGGTGGTGAGCGTGATGCTGATGCCGCGCGGGGCCGATTTCGGTGTCTTCCAGATCATCGAGGCCGCCGTCGCCGTGGTCGTCGTGTCACTAGGATTCATCGCGGTGACCCGGAACCTGTTGCCGTGGCGTAATCCCGCGGGGGTGTCTGCTCCGTCACAGCCGGGTCCGGCATACGGTGTCTCATCGTGACTGACTCGGCCGTCCGCATCGACGGCGTCGTGAAACGCTACGGCGGCACCACTGCCGTGGACGGGATCGCCTTCGAGGTGGAGCGAGCGCAGGTACTGGCACTGCTCGGCCCCAACGGTGCCGGCAAGACGACCACCGTCGAGATGTGCGAAGGCTTCCTGGCTCCGGACGAGGGTTCGGTGCGAGTTCTCGGCCTCGACCCGATGGCCGACAGCGACCGGCTGCGCCCACGCATCGGCGTGATGCTGCAGGGCGGTGGCGCCTACCCCGGCTCACGCGCCGGCGAAATGCTCGACCTGGTCGCCTCCTATTCCGCCGACCCGCTGGATCCACAGTGGCTGCTCGACACCCTCGGGTTGCACGATGCGCACCGCACCCCGTATCGGCGACTGTCCGGCGGCCAACAGCAACGGCTTGCCCTCGCATGCGCCCTGGTGGGGCGGCCGGAACTGGTATTCCTCGACGAACCGACCGCCGGTATGGATGCCCAGGCTCGGCACCTGGTCTGGGATCTGATCGATGCGCTGCGACGCGACGGCGTCGGCATCCTGCTCACCACGCACATGATGGACGAGGCCGAACAACTCGCCGACCGGCTGGTGATCATCGACCACGGCCGGATCGTCGCCGCCGGCACGCCGGCCGAGGTCACCTCGACCGGCGCCGAGGGGCAGCTGCGCTTCACCGCCCCGCCGAAACTCGACCTCACCCTGCTGGAGTCCGCCCTGCCCGAAGGTTTCGCGCCGTCGGAGACGACACCGGGCTCCTATCTGCTGCGCGGAGACATCACCCCGCAGGTGCTGGCCACCATGACCGCCTGGTGTGCGCGCATCGATGTGCTGCCCACCGATATCCGCATCGACCAGCGCCGGCTGGAGGATGTGTTCCTCGAACTGACCGGACGAGAGCTGCGCGGATGATCGAGTCAGGCCCGGAGGAGGCAGCCTGCGTAACCACGGAGGGCCCTCGAGCATCCGCCGAAGGACACAGCATGAACGAGTCAGGGCCCGGAGGAGCCGGCCTGCGTAACCACGGAGGGCCCCTCGAACATCCGCAGAAGGACACACCATGACCCGGACCGCCGATCGTTTCACCCCGGGCACCTTCAGCCCCGCACCACGCCCGGCCCCGCGCGCGGCGATGCTGGCGGCGCAGACCCGGATGGAACTGCGACTGCTGCTACGCAACGGCGAGCAACTGCTGCTGACCATGTTCATCCCCATCACGCTGCTGATCGGGCTGACCCTGTTACCGCTGGGCGACAGCTTGGGTGAACACCACAAGGTGGACCGGATCGTGCCCGCGGTGATGATGGTGGCGATCATGTCCACCGCCTTCACCGGCCAAGCCATCGCTGTCGGATTCGACCGGCGTTACGGAGCCCTGAAACGGCTGGGCGCCACCGCGCTACCGCGCTGGGGCATCGTCGGCGGCAAGTGCGCGGCGGTGCTGATCGTCGTGGTACTGCAATCGATCCTGCTGGGCCTGATCGGCGTCGCCCTGGGCTGGCGGCCTTCGATCGGCGGGCTGCTGCTCGGTGCGATCGTGATCGCGCTGGGAACGGCGTCCTTCGCCGCGATGGGTCTGCTGCTCGGTGGGACGCTCAAGGCCGAGATCGTGCTGGCGCTGGCGAACATCCTCTGGTTCGCGATGCTCGGTATCGCCAGCCTGATCTTCGCCGCGGACGATCTGCCGCAGGCGGTGACGGTGATCGCCCGGCTGGTCCCCTCCGGCGCACTGGCCGAAGCGCTGGACCGTGCCCTGCACACCGGTGTCGACTGGTACGGGATCGTCGTCCTGGCGGTCTGGGGTGTGGTCACCGGTTGGGTGGCGGCACGGCTGTTCCGTTTCGACTGACCGACGAGAGCAACGACACAATGTAGTAGCCCCGATGCGGCGGTGGCAGCGGCGGCGTCTACCATCATTTCGTGCTGTCACGCGCGTTTGTGCGACTCGTCGACTATTTGCCCCTGCCCTCGCTCCGGGTGCAGCGGATCATCGCCCTGGCGGTGATCCTCTCCCAGGCCGGTATCTCGGCCACCGGCGCGATCGTGCGCGTCACCTCCTCCGGGCTGGGTTGTCCCACCTGGCCGCAGTGTTTCCCGGGCAGCTTCACGCCCGAGGCACATCCGGAGGTCCCGGCGCTGCATCAGATCGTGGAGTTCTCCAATCGGCTGCTCACCTTCGCGGTGACGCTGTGCGCCGCCTTGGTGGTGCTCGCGGTGGTGCGGGCCCGCCGGCGGCGCGAGGTACTCGTCTATGCCTGGCTGATGCCCGGTGGCACCGTGCTGCAGGCAATCATCGGCGGGATCACCGTCCGCAGCGGATTGCTGTGGTGGACGGTGTCGGTCCACCTGCTGGCCTCGATGCTCATGGTCTGGCTCGCGACGTTGCTGTTCGCCAAGATCGGAGAACCCGACGACGGGGTGGACGTGGCTCAGGTCCCCGCACCGTTGCGCTGGCTCACCGTCCTCAGCGGTCTCGCGATGACCGGCACGTTGATCGCGGGAACGCTGGTGACCGGCGCCGGGCCACACGCCGGTGACAAGAGCATCGACCGCCCGGTGGAGCGGCTCCAGGTCGAGATCGTGACCCTGGTGCACGCTCACGCCGAAATGCTGGTCGCCTATCTCGCGCTGCTCGTCGGCTTGGGATTCGGGCTGGCCGCGGTGGGGATGAACCGGGCGATCCGGCGACGGCTGATCGTGGTGATCGCAACGGTGTGCGCACAGGCGCTGGTCGGCATCGTGCAGTACTTCACCGATGTTCCGGCGGCACTGGTCGTCATCCATGTCGCCGGTGCCACCGCCTGTATCGCTGCCACCGCCGCGTTGTGGGCAGCGCTGCGTACCCGCGAACAGATCACCGCACCGGCCGCCGAAGCCGCCGCCAGTTCCGCCTGATCGGCCCTCGGTTCACCCGGGCCGGCGGCTCAGTGCCTCCCAGTCCCGGATCGCCGCGCAGCCGCGGCGCGCCATGGCCGTGAACATCCGGGCGCCGCGCGGTGTCGGTGTCCCGTAGGCGGCGCCGAACACGGCGATGAGCGGAATCTGCCGCAGCGCGAAGGCGTAGTCGTCTCGGCATGCCTGCAGGGAATAGCCGGTGACGCCGTACTCCCCCAGCGCCTGTCGGTAGGTCTCGATGATCGCGTCCTCGTAGCGGCGGCGCACCGGTGGTTCCAGGCTGGTCGCGAGGAAATACGACAGGTCGCGGGCCGGGAGACCCAAGCCGAGGGTCTGCCAGTCGACCGCCCAGACGTCGATGTCGCGGCCGGACCCGTCGGCACCGAAAAGCAGATTGTCGAGCCGATAGTCACCATGGGTCACGGCGAAACGATCCGGGGCGGCGAGCAGCCATTCGGCGATCCCGGGCACACATGCCTGCAGGGTGTCGTGATCCTCCGCGGACAGGCCGGCCCCGAGCCGCTCGAGGAAGATCTCCGTCGCCGGTCCGAAGAACTCGGTCAGCATCGCGGCTTCCTCCGAGGTGCTCGGATGCACACCGTCGAGCTGCAGCAGTGCCGGATCGCACCATCGGGGACCGTGCAGGCCGGCGAGATTGCGGACTGCCGCATGCGCCTGCGCGACGGTGCATCCGCCGATCTGATCACCTTGGACGGCAGGCGCGAGATCGTCGAGTAACAGTGTGAACTCCGCACCGTCGCCGCGGAACCCGACGAAGTGGCAGCCGGGCGCACGGACCGCCACCGTCGGCGCGAGTTCGGCGTAGAAGCGGATCTCCTGACGGTAGGCCCCGGACACCATCGCGCGCGCGGCCGGATCCGTCGCCGGCAGTTTCGCGACCAACCGCTCCGGCCCGGCCGCGCCGGTGATGTCGAGCCGGAACACCGAGCCCATCTGCCCCGTCCCCACCGGCGTACACACCACCGTCTGCACGGGCCGGCCGAGCGCTCGGCTCAGCCACTGCGGGGTGATCTGATCGGCGTCGACCACGACACCGGCGGTATCGGCCATCCGCACTCCCAGAACTCAGCAGCACTCCAGGCACTGCGACAGTCCGGACAGTGGACCGGACACCAGTCCAGGACATTAACACGTCGGTCTCGACCGGACAGGCGAATGCATCGCATGCCACGGAATTCCCCGCGCGGCAGACGAACCCGCGGGATGGGCCATAATCCATCCATGCCGATCTACGCCTACCGCTGCCGCGAATGTACGGAATCGTTCGAGGTGTCGCGGCCGATGAGCGAAGCCGGGGACCCGGCGACCTGCCCGGACGGGCATCACGACACCGTCAAGCTGCTGACGACGGTCGCACTGACCGGACATGCGGCGGTCTCGGCACCGGCACCGGCTGCCGCATCGGGCGGCTGCTGCGGCGGTGGCTGCTGCGGGCTGAGGTAACCGGTGCTCAGGCGGTCGCGCGCGGTCCGATCCAGTCCGCGAAGCGGCGGTCTATATCGCCGGTCGCCAGCCGGCTCGCAAGCCATCCGTTCACCATCGCCGCGGTCACCATGTCGCCCTTCGGGAGCAGGAATACCTTGCCGAAGGAATCGAACGGCGTCTCGGGGTGCAGCACACGCAGGTCGGGGTGCTGCCGTACCCGGTAACGGCCCTCGACCGAATCGGTGACGAACACGTCGGCATTCCCCGCGCCGATCTGATCGAAGATGGTCACATTGTCCGGCCACACGGTCAGCCGGGCATGCGGAAAGTGGGTGCGGGCGAACTGTTCGTTGGTCCCACCACGATTGACGATCACCCGGACCTGCGGCTGATCGATCTGCTCGATCGTGTCGTACTTCCCGGCATCGGCAGCCCGCACAATCGGGGTCTTCCCGTCGGTTCCGTAGCGCAGCGAGAAATCGGCGTAGGCGCCCCGGGCCGCCGAGTCGGAGATACCGCCGACGGCGAGATCACAGGCGCGCGAACCGAAGTCGTCGCCCATCGCGGCCCAGGTGGTCGGCACGAACCGCACCTGCCGATGCACCGCGTCGGCCATATCACCGACCAGGTCGATATCGATCCCGCGATAGCCGGAACCTTCGGCCACCGAGTACGGCGGGTAGTCGCCGGTGGTGCACACCCGCAGCGGAGGCGCGTCCTGGGCGCGCGCCGGCGCGATCAGGCCCAGTGTCACGGCGAGCCCGGCGGTCACGACCGCCAGCACCCGACGTCCGAATTCTCCGCGGTGGCGTATCAACGCTCGTTGCGTGCCTTCGGGTACCGGCTCTGACCGGCTACCCAGGCAGCCATCCGCGCCCAGTGCCCCGGGGCTGGTGTCGCCGCGGCGCTCAGATCGCGGTCCCAGTGCTCGGTCTCGGCGAGTCCGTCGACCGCTGCCACGACGGCCTTGGCGGTGGCCAGATCGTCGACCACGCGATCGCCGAGCACGCCGTCGGATCCGACCAGGGTGATACGGACGCCGATCCGGCCGATCGGCTGCAGCACGGCCGTCCCCGAGCCTCCGTGCGCGGCGACGAACTTCTTGACCGAATCGATGACAGCGGACGACGGCTGCACCGTGGTCGCGGTGGCGGTTTCGCTCATGGAGCGTGAGTTTACCGTCCGGTAGTACGCGCCGGGCGGCCCTACCGATCCCAGGGTTGCGGCGCGGGTGTAGAACTGGATTCCATGCGCGCCATCCAGGTCAGCGAACACGGCGGTCCCGACGTCCTCGTCCCGGCCGAGGTCGACGATCCGGTCATCGGGCCGAACCAGCTGCTCGTCGACACCGAGGCGGTCGGGGTCAACTTCATCGACACCTACATCCGCACCGGCACCTATCCGCAAGAGGTTCCTTATATCCCGGGTTCCGAGGGCACCGGGGTGGTGTCCGCCGTCGGCGCCGACGTGAGCGATTTCACCGTCGGCGATCGCGTGGCGTGGGCGGCAGCGCCCGCCAGTTACGCGGAGAAGGTCGCGGTGGATGCCGCGGTCGCGATCGCGGTTCCCGACGGTATCGAGCCGGCCGTCGCGGCATCGGTGCTGCTGCAGGGAATGACCGCGCACTACCTGATCGAGTCGGTATACCGGCCCGAACCGGGCGAGACGATCCTGGTCCATGCCGGTGCGGGCGGGGTCGGGCTGCTGCTGACCCAGTTGGCCGCCGCGCGTGGCATCCGGGTCGTCACGACCGTGTCCACCGACGAGAAGGAGACACTGTCACGGGAGGCCGGCGCGGCGCAGGTCTTGCGTTACGGCGACGATCTCGCCGATCGGGTCCGCGAACTCACCGACGGAGCCGGTGTCGCCGCGGTCTACGACGGTGTGGGAGCGCCGACCTTCGAGGCGAGTCTGGCCTCGCTGCGGGTGCGCGGCACGCTGGCCTTGTTCGGCGCCGCCGGCGGCCAGGTGCCGCCGTTCGATCTACAGCGGCTCAACCCGGCGGGATCACTGTTCGTCACCCGGCCGACGCTGGTCCACTACACCCGGGACCGTGCCGAATTGACCTGGCGCGCGGGCGATGTGCTCACCGCGATCGCCGCAGGCACACTGCAGGTGCGTGTCGGTGCCGAGTATCCGCTCGCCGAGGCTCCCCGCGCCCATCGCGATCTGGAGGCGCGCCGGACCACCGGCTCCATCGTGCTGCTGCCCTGAACCCGGTCAGTAGTCGCGCCCGGTGAGCCCGCGGTAGGAGAATCGGGTCAGCGCCGCGACCGCATCCCGGTCGTCGAGCGGCAGCACCCCTTCCTCGACCGCGTCGACCAGGGCCTGCACCAGCAGGAACATCATCGATACGCTGACCTCGGGCGTACTGGGCAGCCGCAGGCCCGCCGCGTCGAAACCATCCACGTGGTCGACGACTTCCTCGAGCTGCTCGGCACTGAACTTCCCTGCGATCCGTGCGAATTCGTCGTCGACCAGGGCCGCCTGCGCCACCGCCCGCAGCACCGGCCGATGCTCCCGGGCGAAGTCCCAGTACTGCTCGACATGAAAGGCCACGGCCTCGGGCTTGGTGAAGTCCGGATCGTGGTCACCCGCCTCGGCCGCGGCATCCCCGGCAGCGCCGAAATCCTGCAGTAGCGCCTGCAGTAACTCCTCTTTGCTCGCGAAATGGTTGTAGAACGACCCCGCCGACCGCCCCGCCGCCGCGGTGATATCGACGATCTTGGTGTTCAGATAGCCGCGCTCGGCGAACAGTTGCCGTGCCGCGCTCTTGAGCGCCCGCTCGGTCTCCGCAGACCGCTCCTTACGGCTCCCACCACGCTGCTCTCCGGTCGCCATCTCGCCTCCTTGACACCGGACAGTATCAACCTAAATACTGAATCCAGTTTCAGTGAACTCAGATTCAGCCATCGGAGCACTCATGCCAGTACAGGTACTCATCGCCGGTGCCGGCCCGACCGGCCTCACCCTCGCCATCGATCTCGCGCGCCGCGGAATCGGTGTGCGGATCATCGAACGGGCGCCCGCGCCGCAGGCCGGGTCGCGCGGTGACGGCATCCAGCCGCGGACCCTCGAGGTCTTCGACGACCTCGGCGTCCTCGACGCCGTACTCACTGCGGGCATGCCACCCGCCGCCATGCACATCCACATCGGTGGCGCGCAGGTGGCCGAACGGCGGATGAGCGAAGTTCGCGCAGCCACCCCGGCGGTGCCGTATCCGAATCCGTGGGTACTCGGCCAAGCCGACACCGAACGATTGCTGCGGCAACGGCTCGCCGACCTCGGTGTGCACGTCGAATTCGGCACCGCGCTGACCGAGTTCACCTGCGACGAGACCGGGGTGTACGCCACCCTGAGCAGCATCGGCGGCACCACCAGCGAGCAGGCGGACTACCTGGTCGGCGCCGACGGCGGCGCCAGCACGGTGCGCCGCACGCTCGCAATCCCGTTCGAAGGGACCACCGACGAGTCCATCCGGATGCTGCTCGGCGATGTGACCGTGGACGGGCTCGACCATGATTTCGGGCATTGGTTCGCCACGCCGGAAGCGCCGATGGACGGCATCGCGCTGATGCCCCTGCCCGGCGGCGCGCTGTTCCAGTTCATGGCACCGATGCAGCGCGATACCGAGGCCACCCGCGCGGTGCTGCAGCAGTACCTCGACCACCGGTCCGGGCGCGACGGCCTCGAGGTGGGAGAACCCGTGTGGTCGACGGTCTGGCGGCCGAATATCCGGCTGGCTCAGCGGTTCCGGTCGGGGCGCGCGCTACTCGCCGGTGACGCCGCGCACGCCCATCCACCGAATGGCGGCCAGGGAATGAACACCGGTATTCAGGATGCGTACAACCTGGGCTGGAAACTCGCGGCCGCACTCGCCGGCGACGACGGGCCGCTGGATACCTACGAGCCCGAGCGCCGCGCCGTGGCGATGCGGGTCCTCGGGCTCAGCGCCGAACTACTGGACAAACATCTGGAGGGTGCCGAGAACGCGATGGACCGCGGCCCGGAGACGCAGCAGTTGGACATCAGCTATCGCGCACCGGGTGATACCGCGGTGCTGACTGCGGGGGATCGTGCTCCCGACGCTCCGCTGCTGCGCAGCGACGGCAGCGAGATCCGCCTGTTCGACCTGCTCCGGGGCCCGCATGCCACCCGTTTGACGTTCGGTCTCCCGGCCGAGACATCCGAAACCCCGGGAATTCACGCGTATTCGATCGTTCGGCCCGGCGCCCGGACCGATGCGACTCAACTGGTAGCGGTCGGCGGGCACGCCTTCACCGACTACGCCGCCGCCACTGGCACACGGGTCCTGGTGCGGCCGGACGGTTACCTGGACTGGTACCGCCAGTGGTAACCCGCCGGTGCGCGCCACGCCGCCATAGTGGATGATCTGTGCTGCCGCCCAAGCCGATTCGCCCGCTCATCCGTACCGTCGTACGGTGGTCGGGCCGCCGCGCGGGGCGGTGTGTACAGCAGGCATCGGTCAGGGGTTGATCCAGATGTTGGTGAAGGTTCGCAACGACGATCCGTCGCGGCTGTCCAATTCCGAACGGACGGTGGCGAACTGGCTCAAGACCTGGACCGGTGCGAATGCACTGCCAGGCGTCGCGGTGGTCGCGGCCGGCGCCGCCGACGTGCTCGTGTGGACACCGAAAACGTGTGTCGTGGTGGTGATCAAGGACTTCACCGAACGCGTGAGCGGCACCCTGACGGTCTCGGGATACCGTCCCTGGACGGTTGGCGACGGCGTCGCTCCGCTGACCGGCACCGAAGCCGGGACCGAGCCGATGACCGAGATCCGTGCGCGCACCGGGGAGGTCGCCGAGGTACTGCGCGGAGCTCCCGGACGGGAACGCGTCGCGGTGACGGGCCTGGTCCTGGTGATGCCACAACTGGGCAGCAGGCTGACCCTGGAGCGTGGTGACCTTCCCGACGGCATCGACGTGGTACTCGGCGACGGTCCGGCCGCGCTGCGCAACTACTTCACCACCATCACTACCGACGCCCCCGACACCTGGGATGCCACCCAGGTCGGCCAGGCACTGGGCACTCTGGGTTTCGCGGCGGCAGCTACACACTCGGACCTGACCAACGACGGATTCCCGGCCCGCCTGGTACGCACTCCCCCACCGCCCAGGCCCGCACCGGCACCGGCACCGGCCGCGGCACCTATTCCCGGAACCCGCCCGCCCGCAGACCGGCCACCGGCACCGGTGACAGGCGGCCCCGTATCGATGGCGCGCCCGGCGCCCGGGCCGGGACAGCCGCCGCCCCAGCCCGGCTCGATGATCCAGCCCGGCTCGATGCCCGCACCAGGCTCGGCTCCGCCGCCCGGCCCCCGGCCCGGCCCGGCTCCTCAGATGCCGCCGCGTGGTCCCGGAACTCCCGGCGGTCCACCCGCCGCCACCCGCGCGGCGGCCGGATACGCACCGACCTCGCAGCCGTACTCCGTGCCGTTCGATCCGCGGCCGCCGCAGCCGCCACGGCGTCGCCGCCGCAGCCTGGTGCCGTTGGTGCTATTGGGCGTGCTGGTCGTGGTGCTCGCCGCCGCGGCGATGTGCACCGCGGGCGGTGGCGGTTCGGACGACGAGCCCGCCGGCGGACCGGCCCCGACGCGCACCTCGACGACGACGGTGCCGTTCACACCCGCACCCGAGCACACGGTGCCGCATCCGACGCCCGGACGCGCCTGCTACCCGTTCCAGCCCGGCTGCACGAACTGATGCACTACTCCGTCGGCGGCGCCGGAACAGACGACGCTCCGGCACCCAAGACCCGGTAGTTGCGGAATCTCATCGGCGTCCCCTTCGGGCCGCAGTCGCGCGACGTCGACAGTTGATGTGCACCGGCATACGGGAGAATTCGGCGGTCATAGCCCCCTCCGGCCGGACGGCACAGCGGTGACCATGCAGGTCCGTTGCGAAACGTCGAGGGAAGCGGAAGCTCACGCCGTACCGCATCGGAGCTTGTTCAGCAGTCGAAGCACGCGACACGGGCCGCGATGGTGTCGGACGTCGGTGCCCGACACCAGGGGATATCAGCCGAACAGCGTCGATCCGATGGTGTGCCAGCCGAGGACCGAGTCGACCGCGAGGCCGCAGAACACCACCGCGAGATAGTTGTTGGACTGCAGGAACAAACGCAGCGGTTTCACCGACGCACCACGGCGTACACCCGAGTAGAGCTGGTGCGCCATCAGCAGGAACCAGGCCCCGGCGGCGATCGCGACCGCGGCGTACACCACGCCCGCCGCCGGAACCAGCGCGAGTGTCGCCAGCACGGTGAGCCAGGTGTAGATGACGATCTGCTTGGTCACCGCCTGCTCGGTCGCGACGACCGGCAGCATCGGGACGCCGGCGGCGCGATAGTCGTCCTTGTAGCGCATGGCCAGCGCCCAGGTGTGCGGTGGCGTCCAGAAGAAGATCACCGCGAACAAGGCGATCGCGGGCCAGCCGATGGTTCCGGTGACCGCGGACCAGCCCACGAGTGCGGGCATACATCCTGCGGCGCCACCCCAGACGACATTCTGGGCGGTCCGGCGTTTGAGGCCGAGGGTGTAGACGAAAACGTAGAACAGGATCGTGGCCACGACCAGCAGCCCCGACAGCAGATTCGCCTGCCACCACAGCCAGCCGAACGACCCCGCGCCCAGCAGCACGCCGAAGACGAACGCGTGCCGCGTCGGCACCGCGTCCCGTGCCAGCGGCCGCTTCGAGGTGCGCTTCATCACCTTGTCGATATCGGCGTCGGCGACGCAGTTGAGCGTGTTGGCACTCGCCGCGCCCATCCAGCCGCCGAACAGCGTGGCCACGATCAACCGGATATCGACGTGTCCGCGGTCGGCCAGCAGCATCGTCGGGATGGTGGCGACCAGAAGCAGCTCGATAACCCTCGGCTTCGTGAGGGCGATGTAGGCGAGCACTCGACGGAACAACGCCGACAGCGGGCCGCTGCCCTGGACACGGTCGGCGAGCGCGGTCGCGGAGGAGCCATGCGCATCACCCGGCTGTTGCCCAATCCGCACTGTCTCTCCTCGCAGGTGGTGCATCGATCCGATAGGAAGCAGCGTTTCCGGCCTGGTGGCGGGGCATCCCGCGCGCAGTCGTTTCCGCTGTCACGGCAGAGCGCGACGCGGGCGGCGCGGCCTCTACTACACACGATGGTAGACCCCCGCGTATTGCACTCGGGCACCGCCCGTCGCGAGACCCGTGGCGGCACAGGCGATCGGCGTCGTGCGCGGTGTGATCGTTCACCGTAACGCCGCACACATGGAGGGGGTGCGGGTGGCGGGTTACTCACTCACGCCGATCCGGTGACCTCTAGGGTGGGGGGTACACAGCCCGCAAGCCGCCGTTGTACCCACACGAGAAGGTCAGGAGAACCTCGGTCGTGTCAGTCACAGACGACATCCGCGCCCTCATCCAGCCCGCACATCCGGCCGACTGGACCGAACTGGACACCAAAGCTGTCGACACCGTCCGGGTGCTCGCGGCGGACTCGGTCCAGAACGCCGGCAACGGCCACCCCGGTACCGCGATGAGCCTGGCGCCCCTGGCCTATTCGCTGTATCAGCGGGTGCTCGACTACGACCCGAGCGATCCGGAATGGGTCGGCCGCGACCGCTTCGTGCTCTCGTGCGGCCATTCCAGCCTCACTCAGTACATCCAGCTGTATCTGGCCGGTATCGGGCTCGAACTCGACGACCTGAAGCATCTGCGCCAGTGGGGCTCACTCACCCCCGGCCACCCGGAGTTCCGGCACACCAAGGGTGTGGAGATCACCACCGGCCCGCTCGGGCAGGGCATGGCGTCCGCGGTCGGGATGGCGATGGCCTCGCGCCGCGAGCGCGGCCTGTTCGACCCGTCCGCCCCGCAGGGAGCCAGCCCGTTCGACCACTTCGTCTACGTCATCGCCTCCGACGGCGATATAGAAGAGGGCGTCACGTCCGAGGCCTCCTCCCTGGCCGGCACCCAGCAGCTGGGCAACTTGATCGTCTTCTACGACGACAACAAGATCTCCATCGAGGACGACACCTCGATCGCGCTGACCGAGGACACGGCCGAGCGCTACCGCGCCTACGGCTGGCATGTTCAGGTCGTCGAGGGTGGCGAGAACGTCACCGGCATCCTGGAGGCCGTGGCGGCCGCCAAGGCCGTCACCGACAAGCCGTCGTTCATCCTGCTGCGTACCGTCATCGGCTACCCCGCGCCCACCAAGATGAACACCGGCGCCGCGCACGGAGCCGCACTGGGCGCCGACGAGGTCGCGGGCATCAAGAAGGCCCTCGGATTCGACCCGGACCAGAGCTTCGCCGTAGACGACGAGGTCATCGCGCACACCCGCGGTAACGCCGCCGACCGCGCCAAGGGGCTGCGTGCCGCCTGGCAGGAACGCTACGACGCGTGGGCCGCGGCCAATCCGGAGAACAAGGCCCTGTTCGATCGCCTCACCCAGCGGAAGCTGCCGCAGGGCTGGGCCGAGTCGCTGCCCTCCTTCGAATCCGATGCCAAGGGCATGGCCACGCGCAAGGCGTCCGGCAAGGTGCTGGCCGCGCTGGCCCCGGTGCTCCCGGAACTGTGGGGCGGTTCGGCCGACCTCGCGGAATCCAACAACACCACCATGCCGGGGGCGCGCAGCTTCGGTCCGGAGTCCATCTCCACCGGTATGTGGACCGCCGAGCCCTACGGCCGCACCCTGCACTTCGGTGTGCGCGAGCATGCGATGGGTTCGATCCTCAACGGCATCGCCCTGCACGGCCCGACCCGCCCGTACGGTGGCACCTTCCTGGTGTTCTCCGATTACATGCGCCCCGCGGTGCGGCTGGCCGCGCTCATGCGGGTGCCGGCGATCTACGTCTGGACCCACGATTCCATCGGCCTGGGCGAGGACGGCCCGACCCATCAGCCGGTCGAGCACCTTGCCGCACTGCGCGCCATCCCGGGTCTCAATGTGGTCCGCCCCGGTGACGCGAACGAAACCGTCTACGCCTGGCGTACCGTGCTCGAACTCGAGAGCGCCGAGCAGCATTCTCATTTCGTGCCGGCCGACCACCCGCACACCGACGGCCCCTCGGCGCTCGCGCTGACCCGCCAGGACGTGCCGACGCTCGAGGGCACCAGCTACGAAGGTGTCTCGCGCGGCGGGTACGTCCTGGCCGAATCCTCCACCGCCACACCGCAGGTAATCCTGATCGCCACCGGATCGGAACTTCACCTGGCGGTGCAGGCGCGCACTACGCTGGAGGAGCAGGGCATCGGCACCCGGGTGGTGTCCATGCCGTGTGTGGAGTGGTTCGACGCCCAGGACCAGTCCTACCGCGACGAGGTGCTGCCCCCGCAGGTCACTGCCCGCGTCACGGTCGAGGCCGGTATCGCGATGCCGTGGCAGCGCTTCACCGGCAACGACGGTGAGAACGTGTCGATCGACCACTTCGGCGCGTCGGCCCCCTACAAGGTGCTGTTCCAGGAGTTCGGCTTCACCACCGAGGCCGTCGTCGATGCCGCACAGCGCTCACTTGCCAAGGTGAAGGGATAAGCAATGGCACAGAACGAGAATCTCGCCGCACTGTCACAGGCCGGCGTATCGGTATGGCTCGACGATCTGTCGCGGGACCGGATCCGCTCCGGCAATCTCGCCGAGCTCGTCGCCACCCGCAGCGTCGTCGGTGTCACCACCAACCCGACGATCTTCCAGGGCGCCCTGAGTCAGGGGCACGCCTACGACGAGCAGGTCAAGGAGCTCGCCGGCCAAGGTGCCGACGCGGACGCCGCGATCCGCACCATCACCACCGACGACGTCCGCTCGGCCTGCGACGTGTTCGCCGAGGTGTTCGAGGCGACCGGTGGCGTGGACGGCCGGGTCTCGATCGAGGTCGATCCGCGCCTGGCCTTCGACACCGACAAGACGGTGGCGCAGGCCGTGGAGTTGTGGAAGATCGTCGACCGGCCGAATCTGTTCATCAAGATTCCGGCCACCGAGGAAGGTCTGCCCGCGATCACCCGGGTGATCGCGGAAGGAATCAGCGTCAACGTCACGTTGATCTTCTCGGTGCAGCGCTACCGCAGCGTGATGGGGGCCTACCTGGACGGTCTGCGTAAGGCGCGCATCGCCGGCCACGACCTGGGCCACATCCATTCGGTCGCCTCGTTCTTCGTCTCCCGGGTCGACTCCGAGATCGACAAGCGCCTGGAGCAGATCGGCACGCCCGAGGCGCTGGCACTGCGTGGCAAGGCAGGCGTCGCCAACGCGCGACTGGCCTACGCGGAGTACCAGGACGTGTTCGACGGCGGTAACCACACCTCGACCTACTCGCATCTGGCGTCGGCCAGCGGTAACCGGCAGCGGCCGTTGTGGGCCTCGACCGGTGTGAAGAATCCGGATTACCCGGACACGATGTACATCACCGAACTGGTGGCGCCCAATACCGTGAACACCCTGCCGGAGAAGACCCTCGAGGCCTTCGCCGACCACGGTGAGCAGCGCGGTGACACGGTATCGGGCACCGCCGCCGAGGCACAGGGCGTGTTCGACGCGCTCACCGCGGTCGGGATCGACCTCGCCGACGTCTTCGCGGTGCTGGAGCGCGAAGGCGTGGAGAAGTTCGAGAAGTCGTGGGAAGAACTGCTCACCGCGACGACCGCCGAGCTGCAGACCACCGGGAGCAACTGACCCCGATGGCCGGCCAGAAGAAGACGGCCGCCCCGGGGAATCCGCTACGCGAAGAGCGCGACAAGCGGCTTCCCCGGATCGCCGGCCCATGCAGCATGGTGATCTTCGGGGTGACGGGCGATCTGTCACGCAGAAAGCTGATGCCGGCCATCTACGACCTCGCGAACCGGGGCTTGTTACCGCCCGGATTCGCGCTGGTCGGCTTCGCGCGGCGCGATTACGCCGACGAGGACTTCGCCGCGGTCGTGCTCGAGTCGGTCAAAGCGCACGCGCGCACCCCCTTCCGGCAGGAGGTGTGGGAACAGCTGTCGGAGGGCATCCGCTTCGTACAGGGCACCTTCCAGGACGACTCGGCCTTCGAGACGCTGGCCAAGACGTTGGAGAAGCTCGACGCCGAGCGCGGTACGGGCGGTAATCACGCCTTCTACCTGTCCATCCCTCCCAACGCGTTCCCTGTTGTGCTGCAACAGCTTTCCCGTACCGGCCTGGCCAAACCCAGCGACCTGGCCACGGGTAAGTCCCCGGCGTGGCGGCGGGTGGTCATCGAGAAACCGTTCGGCCACGACCTCGACAGCGCACGCGAGCTCAACGCCCTGGTCAACCGGGTCTTCCCCGAGGAGACGGTGTTCCGCATCGATCATTACCTCGGTAAGGAAACGGTGCAGAACCTGCTGGCACTACGGTTCGCGAACGAGCTGTTCGAACCGATCTGGAATGCCAACTACGTCGACCATGTGCAGATCACGATGGCCGAGGACATCGGATTGGGCGGTCGCGCAGGCTATTACGACGGAATCGGTGCCGCACGCGACGTCATCCAGAACCATCTGCTGCAACTGCTGGCGCTGACCGCCATGGAGGACCCGGTCAACTTCCAGCCGCGGCAGCTGCAGATCGAGAAGATCAAGGTACTCTCGGCGACCAAACTGATCGAACCGCTGGAGGAGACCACCGCACGCGGCCAGTACACGGCCGGGTGGCAGGGCAGCGAAAAGGTGGTGGGTCTGCTCGAGGAAGAGGGCTTCGATCCGCAATCGCGGACCGAGACCTATGCCGCGATCACGCTCGGGGTGGACACCCGTCGCTGGGCAGGTGTGCCGTTCTACCTACGCACCGGAAAACGGCTGGGGCGCCGGGTCACCGAGATCGCGGTGATGTTCAAGCGCGCCCCGCACCTCCCCTTCGACGAGACCATGACCGAAGAGCTCGGGCAGAACGCACTGGTCATCCGAGTGCAGCCGGATGAGGGCATCACCATGCGATTCGGGTCGAAGGTGCCCGGTTCGAGCATGGAAGTCCGCGACGTGAACATGGATTTCAGCTACGGCGAATCGTTCACCGAATCCTCGCCCGAAGCCTACGAGCGGCTCATCCTGGACGTACTGCTCGGCGAACCTTCGCTGTTCCCGGTCAACGAGGAGGTCGAATTGGCCTGGCGCATTCTCGATCCCGTCCTCGAACGGTGGGCCGCCGAGGGCACACCCGAACCTTACGAATCCGGCACCTGGGGTCCGTCCTCGGCCGACGAGATCCTCGCCCGCACCGGGCGGGAATGGCGGCGGCCGTGATAGTGGACATGCCCGATACCGGGACCCGTGAGGTGAGTAAACGGCTGGTGGCGCTGCGCGAATCCAACGGCGTCATCGCCATGGGCAGGGTCCTCACCCTGGTGGTGTGCACCCTGGATTCCTCCGAGGCCGAGGACGCCATCGATGCCGCCAACGATGCGAGCCGGGAACATCCGTGCCGGGTCATCGTGCTCGCCCGGGGGGACCGCTTCGCCGAGACGAAACTCGACGCTCAGATCCGGGTCGGCGGTGACGCCGGAGCGGCCGAGGTGATAGTGCTTCGGCTGCAGGGTGAACTGGTCAACAACGAGAGCAGCGTCGTCGTCCCGCTGCTACTCCCCGATACCCCGGTGGTGGCGTGGTGGCCGCGGGGCGCACCGGAACACCCGTCCCAGGACTCGGTCGGGCGGCTGGCCATCCGGCGCATCACCGATGCCACCTACGCAGCCGATCCACGTGCCGCCATCACGCGCCGCCTGGACTCCTACGCACCGGGCGATACCGATCTGGCGTGGAGCCGCGTCACCTCGTGGCGGGCGCTGCTGGCCTCGGCACTCGATGTGCCACCGTACGAGCCGATCGAGTCCATCACCCTGTCCGGGCTGGCGGAAGAGCCGGCCCTGGACATTCTCGCCGGCTGGCTCGCGGCCAGGCTCGACTGCCCGGTTCGGCGGCTGACCGGCGAGCTGAAGGTCGAATTGCATCGTCCGTCGGTGTCGATCACCATCGCGCGGCCCCAGACCGGTCGCACCGCGACGCTCGGCCGCACCGGTGAACCGGATCAGCGGTTCGCCCTGGCCCGGCGCGAGACCAGGGATTGTCTGGCCGAAGAGCTGCGGCGGTTGGACGCGGACGAGGTGTATGCCGAAGCACTCGCCGGAATCGGAAAGGTGGTCTATGAGTAAGCCGCGGACAGAGGTATTCGCCGGAACCGACGAGCTGGTCACGGCGGCCGCCGAGCATTTCGTGGAGATCGTCACCCGGGCACAGGCCGAGCGTGGTTCGGCATCGGTGGTGCTCACCGGAGGGAGCACCGGGATCGCCCTGTTGGACAAGGTACGTCGGTCTCCGGGGAAGGTCGACTTCGCGCAACTCGACGTGTTCTGGGGCGACGAACGTTTCGTCCCCGCGGGCGATCCGGAGCGCAACGAATTGCAGGCCCGCCAGGCACTGCTCGACCACGTCCCGGTCGATCCGGCCCGCGTGCATGCGACGGCCACCTCGGACGGTGAATACCCGGACCCGGTCGAGGCGGCAGCCGAATATTCGGCGGCGGTGCACGCCCACCTGGCCGAGCACGGCGCCTTCGATCTGCATCTGCTCGGGATGGGCGGCGAGGGACATGTGAACTCGTTGTTCCCGCACACCGATGCGGTCGCCGAGAAACACGAACTCGTGGTGGCGGTGACGGATTCCCCCAAGCCGCCGGCCGTCCGCATCACGCTGACACTTCCCGCGGTGGCGCTCACCCGGCATGTGGTGCTGGTCGTCAGCGGCGGAGCCAAGGCCGATGCGGTCGCCGCAGCGGTATTCGGCGCGTCCGCCGTGGATATTCCCGCGGCCGGTGCGCAGGGCAGTGCGAGCACCACCTGGCTGCTCGACGAAGCCGCCGCCGCGAAGCTGCCCAAGCCTTAGACGCGGCTCCACGGCACCGGGTTCGGCGCCGAGGCGGGGCGGCGGAGACCATCGTGTCCTCCGCCGCCCCGTCGGCGTTTTACGGCGCCACGGCGCTTCCGGGGCGATCCAATGCGGCCAGATGCCTCAGCAGGAAGTCGTTCACCTCGGCCGTGCGCTCGAGCTGGACGAGATGGCCTGCGTCCGCCACCTTCTCGACCGCGCGCAGATCGCTGACATGCGCCCGCAGTACCGCGAGCGGATCGCGGCCGCTGAAGCCCTCCATATCCGGATCGTTCTCGCCGTAGAGGAAGTGGGTCGGCACGGTCACCGTGGTGGGTAATCCCTCGGTGAGTTCCCAGTTGCGGTCCAGCGCGCGGTACCAGTTCAGTCCGCCGGTGAAACCGGTGCGTTCGAATTCCGTGGCGAGCGCATCGAATTCGGCCTCCGACAGCCACGACCACGGTAGTTCGGGCGCCTGCGGAAGGGCTTCGAGGTAGCCGATGCCGGGCGGATTCTTCCACGTGTCGAGATAGTGGAAATCACCGCTGAGCGAGTAGAAGACCCGGGCGAGGAATTCGCGCGGGCGAGCGGCGAGTTCGGCGTCGGCGACTCCCGGTTCCTGGAAATACGACAGATGCAGGAAGTGTCGTTGCGCGGCACGCGTCCAGAACGCCGACGGAGCCTTGGGCGGGCGCGGCGCGTAGGGGTTGTTGAGCACCATGATGCCCGCGATCCGCTCCGGTGCCCGCAACGCCAGTTCCCACACCAGCTGGGCGCCGAAGTCGAGGCCCACGAACACCGCACGTTCGGCGCCGATGTCGTCGAGCAGCCCGAGCAGATCCGCGATCACGGCCTGGTTGGTCGAGGCATCCACCCCCTCGGGCGCCTCGGTGCGGCCGTACCCCCGCAGATCGGGTGCGATCGCATGATATCCGGCCGCTGCCAGCGCTCGCAGCTGCCGATGCCAGACGAACCAACCGTGCGGGAATCCATGACAGAAGATCACCGGGGCACCTGTTCCCGCTTCGGCGATATGCAACCGAATCCCGTTGGTCTCCACGAACCGATGTGTCGGCTCCACTACGCCTCCCTGGTACTAGAACACGTTCCTATTTCACGGTAGTGTCCCGGAGTCGTGAACGGAATACTCAGCGACCGAGTCGCCGTCGTCACCGGCGCGAGTCGCGGCATCGGCAAGGGCATCGCACTCGAGCTCGGCGCGGCCGGCGCGACGGTCTACGTCACCGGACGTTCCGAGACACCGGGACAGCTCCCGGGCACGGTCGCCGGAACTGCCGCCGACATCGACCGGCTGGGCGGACGCGGCATCCCGTTCGTCTGCGACCATCGCGACGACGACGCGGTGGCACGACTGTTCGACACCATCCGCACCGAACACGGTCACCTAGACGTGCTGGTCAACAACGTCTACAACTCCCCTGCCTCGGCCCGGTGGCTCGGCAAGCCGTTCTGGGAGGTACCTCCGAAGGCCTGGGACGAAGGATTCGACATCGGCGTTCGCTCTCATTACGCGGCCGCCCATTTCGCGGCGCCGCTGCTGATCGAATCCGGCGGGCTGATCGTCGACATCTCCTCTCCCGGTGCCGATCATTTCACGCACAATGTGGTCTACGGCGTCGGAAAGGCGGCCGTCGATCGACTCACCGCGGATATGGCACACGATCTGGCCGAGACCGGGGTCACCGTGGTCTCGCTGTGGCCCGGCATCGTCAATACCGAGCTGCTGCAGATGGTTCCGGCCGATGCGCAGGGCCGGCGGTTGATCACGTTGCCCGGTGAGGGCACCTTCGACCTCGAGGATGCGGAGACCCCGCATTTCGCGGGCCGTGCGGTGGTCGCACTGGCCGGTGATACGGACCGTCGTGCCCGCACCGGACGGGCGTGGCGGGTAGCCGATCTGGCCGAGGCCTACGGCTTCACCGATATCGACGGCCGCGTGCCGCGCACCGGATAAGCGATTGTCGGCCCCGGCTCCCTTAGCCTGAGGCAGCGAAAAACGATTCGCTACGGCGGGCGAAGGAGAAGCCGATGGATACCCGGGCCGATTTCGATGCGGTGCTTGCCGCTGCCGACGCCCCGATCTATGTCGTGACCGTCGCCACCGATACCGAACGCGCCGGGTGTGTGGTGGGTTTCGCGTCGCAGGTCGCCATCGAGCCGCGGCGATTCCTGATCTGCCTGTCCACGCTCAACTACACCTATCGGGTCGCGACCGAGGCGACGCACGTGGCAGTACATCTGGTCCACTCCGGCTCCCGCGCGCTGGCCCAGCTCTTCGGTGCCGAGACCGGGGACGATGTCGACAAGTTCAGTTGGTGCCGGTGGCATCACGGGCCCGGCGGAGTAGTGGTACTCGACGACGCCGCGGCCTGGTTCGCCGGGCGCATCCTGTCCCGGCACGACTTCGGCGATCACGTCGGACTGCTACTCGAACCGCTGGGCGGCACGCCGCCACCGCCCGACACCACCGGGCTGCGCTACCACGATCTGGCCGACCTGCACCCGGGTCATCCCGCCTGATCGGTGCCGCCGGCGACCAGAGCGATATCGAGAAAGCTCCGCACCGATCTGCCCGGGGCCGGGCGTCTGCGCCAGGCCAACCGCACCGCCGAGGCCGGCGCATCGACGATGTCGAGGTAGGTGACCCCGGGGTGCGGCGCGCGCGTACGGGCAAGTTCGGGGACCGCACCCACCCCGCGGTCCGCGGCGATCAGCTCGATCCATTCGTCGAAGTTGGTGCAGGTCACGACCGGACGATCCAAGTCGGCGCCGGCCCAGCTGCTCACGTCGGTCGTGCCGGAGACGGTATTGACCACCAGTGGGTACCGTGACAGATCTGCCCAGCACAACGCGGGCGAACCGGCCAGTTCCGAGCGGGTGGACACGGCCGCGACGCGGCGCTCGGCGCCGATGATCCGCCCGGTCAAGGCGGTGGGCAGCGCACTGTCCTTACGGTACAGAGCCACGTCGATGCGACCGGCCGACACCGCGGCGACCGGGTCGTCGATACGAAGGATTTCCACGGCGCCGCCCAGTGCCTCGAATCTGGTTCGCACCGCGGCGAACCAATCGGGAAGCAGCCACGAGAAGCCGACCGACACCCGTGCCCGGGAGCGCAGCCCGGTAGTCACGGAGTCGAGGTCGGCGACGATGCGTGCCGCAGCGGCCAGGAGTTCCTCGCCTTCGGGAGTGAGGGCGAATCGGCGCGCGCTGCGCTCGACCAGTCTGCAGTCCAGAATCCGCTCGGCCTGCTGCACAGTGCGGGTCAGCGAGGGCTGGGTGGTGCGCAGGCGGACCGCGGCACGGGTGTAGTTGCGTTCCTCGCACAGCACCAGGAATGCGCGCAGGTGCCGCAGCTCGAGATCCATACGTCCAGCGTATACATGGTGCACCGTAGGCATTTCACAGCGTCGGGTCCGGCCCCGTACCGTGCGAACGTGACCATCGCTCCCACCCGCAGTACCTCCCTGACGCCGGCCCTGCGCGCTGCCAGTGGCCTGGCCGCCGCGATGGGTTTCGGCCGCTTCGCCTATACACCACTACTGCCGGTCCTGATCGACGCCGGGCAATTGAGCACCCGGTCCGGTGCGGTCGTGGCCGCCGCCAACTACGCCGGATATCTGATCGGCGCGGTAGCACTGGCACGCGTGCCGCAATACAACGGGCGCACCGTCTTCCGCTGTTCGGCACTGGCCTTGATCGTCAGCCAGGCGATCATGGCGGTCCCCGCCCCCGTAATCGTCCCGATCCTCGCACGCACGGTCGCCGGTGTGGCCAGCGCGGTGCTGTTCATCGGCTGCGCGCAGATCGCCGCGAGACAAGACAATCGCCGGCGCGCGGCGGGTATCGCGTTCGCCGGCGTGGGCGCGGGTATCGCCGCCACCGGGGCGCTGGTCTTCGCCGCGCAGTCGGTCCTGTCCTGGGAAGCGCTGTGGCTCGTCACCGCGGCAGGTACGGCACTGCTGGTGTGGCCGGCACTCGGTCTGGAGATCCGGCCGGGCACCCGGTCCGGTGCGGCCTCGGTACGAGCCCGCCGCGCATGGCACCTGCTGCAGACTACGTATTTCCTCGAGGGACTCGGCTATATCGTGCTGGGCACATTCCTCGTCGCGGCGGTGCAAGCGGCCGGACATCCGACGGCGGGAACCGCCGTCTGGATCGTGGTCGGCGTGGCAGCAGCGCCCGCGACGGTGATGTGGGGTGCGCTCGCACGGCGCGGATCGCCCGTGGTCGCACTGGCGGGGGCATTGGTCCTGCAATGTGTCGCGGCTCTGCTCCCGACGTTGTCGGGTGGAGTATGGCCGGCAGTTGCCTCGGCCGCGCTGTTCGGCGCCACCTTCATGGGCATCACCCTGCTCGCCCTGGAAATCGGTGACGATCTGGCCGGCGCGGGCGCCGCGGCCACGCTCACCGCGGGCTACGGGGTGGGTCAAATGTTCGGGCCGCTGGTCGTGGCGCCGGTACTCGGTGACAGTTACGGTCCGGCGTTCGTCATCGCGGCGGTGGCCCTGGCGGTGGCCGCCGGATCGGCTGCGGCCATCGCGGCCGGGTGGCGGCGCGACGGCGGTGGCGGTCCCGCCGGGGCGGGACCCGTGGTACGGATCAGGCGAACTTGATCTCGAAGCCGATGCCCAGTACAGCGATGAACCAGATCAGGCCCACGAAGATGGTGATGCGATCGAGGTTCTTCTCGACCACCGTGGAGCCGGACAGGCTGGACTGCACGCCACCGCCGAACAGGCTGGACAGGCCTCCACCCTTCGCGCGGTGCAGCAACACCAGCAGCACCAGCAGCACGCTGGTGATGATCAGGAGGATATCCAGGAACATTTGCATGGCGACAGTTTATGCGGACGGCCGGTCCTGAATCGAACCGGCCGTCGGCGATCCGCTATCGTGCGAGCCCGGCTCCGGGCTACTGCAGGCTCAGCCCCTCGGGGATGGCGACATTGTCCAGGCGCAGCACGCATCGGGTGCCGGTGTAGATGCTCGGCATGCACTCGTTGCAGTGCGTGCACGCCGAGCGGGTGGTCACATCGGCCTGGATGCGCTGCAGCAGTTCCGGCTGGCGCAGCAGCGCCCGGCCCATCGCGACGAATTCGAAACCCTCACTCCGGGCGCGCTGCATATCCTCGTATTCGGCGACACCGCCGAGCAGCACCAGCGGCATCGAGAGCTCGCGGCGGAACTGGCGCGCCCGCTCCAGCAGGTAGGTGCCCTGATACGGGTATTCGCGCAGGAAGCCCCGGCCGACGACCTTGAAACCGAGGCGGGTCGGACCGGGCAGCACCTTGGCGAAGGCCTTGCGCGGCGCATCACCGTGGAACAGCAGCATCGGGTTCAGCAGTGAGCTTCCCGCGGTCAGTTCGAGCGCGTCCAGTCCGCCGTCGGCCTCGAGCCAGGACGCCACCTGCAGCGATTCCTCGAGTCCGAGCCCGCCGGGGGCACCGTCCTCCATGCTCAGCTTCGCGAGGATCGCGAGCCGGCCGCCGACCGCCTCCCGCACCGCCATTGCGATTTCACGGGCCATCCGGGCACGATTGGCCAGCGAGCCGCCGTAAGCATCTTTGCGCCGGTTCAGCAGCGGACTCAGGAACGAGCTGGCCAGATAATTGTGCCCGAAGTGCAGTTCGACCGCGTCGAATCCGGACTCCTCGGCGATCAGCACCGCCCGCACGAACGCCTGCACCAGCTCCTGGATCTCGGCGACCGAGGGCGACTGCATCATCTTCATGCTCAGCGGCGAGAACAACTTCGTCGGAGCCAGCGCGGGCGCCCGATTGGAGGCGGCATTGGCCACCGGTCCCGCATGGCCGATCTGTGCGCTGGCCTTGGCGCCTTCGGCGTGGATAGCGTCGGTGAGCCGGGTCAGTCCCGGTACCGCCTCGGGCCGCATCCAGATCTGGTGGCGGTCGGTCCGGCCGCCGGGAGTGATCGCACAGTAGGCGACGGTGTTCATACCCACGCCGCCGGCGGCGACCTCCCGATGGAAGTCGATGAGCTCGTCGGTGACCAGCGCATCCGGGGTGCGCCCCTCGAAGGTCGCGGCCTTGATCACCCGGTTGCGCAGGGTGATCGGGCCCAGGTCGACGGGTTCGAAGATGTCGTTCACGGTGATGTCTGCTCCTGTGTTGCCGTGTTGGTTGGTGCCGGACCGGCGCTCGGCTCGGCCGAGGGGGCTGCCAGTCCGGCGATGACGAATTCCCGCAGCGTGGCGATCGACGACGGTGCGAGGTCGTGGTCCGAGGTACTGCCGAAACGCATCAGGATGAGATCGAAGGCCAGCAGCCAGCGGCGCTGTTGCTCGGCGGGCCGTACTCCGGGCAGCAATTGCGACCAGGAGTCCATCCGGAACCATCGGTGCTGCCAGGCCAGCGGGCGGCGGCGCAGAACGAGCCCGGCCAGTAGCCGGAGATGAAGCCGCCCGGTGGGGTCGGCTGCCAACTGCACGAACGGTTCCAGCACGGCGTCCACCAGCGCGGGCACGGACCGCGGTTCGGTCGCGGTGGCCGCGGCCAGGCCTTCGGACCACAGCGGGCCCAGTCGATCCTCGAGCAGAGCCGCTACCAGCGATTCCTTGGAGCCGAAGTGGTAGTGCACCGCAGCCGGATTGACTCCCGCAGCCACACAGATACCCCGGACCGACACGTCCTCGTACCGTTCGTCCAGCAACAACTGCTCGGCGGCGGCCAGCAGCTTCACACGCGTCGCCGATGCGGCTCTGTCTCCCACGGGAGCTAGTGAACCACGACACAGAACAGGTTTCAATCAGTGATTGAAATAGATTGTCCCGGTCACCAAGAATCCGCGATCGGTGCCCGGGGCCCGGTTTTACAGTCCAGCTATGTCGATCACCCTCGAAAACAGGATCGCGGTCATCACCGCGGCGGGCCGTGGAATCGGGCGCGCCAGCGCCCTGGAGTTCGCGGCCGCCGGCGCCACCGTGGTACTGGGCGATGTGGACGGTGACTCGGTCTCCGGCGTCGCGAGCGAGATCGTGGCAGCCGGCGGACGTGCCCTCGCGATGCCGTGCGACGTCACCTCCGCCGAGCAGGTCGCCGACCTCGTTCACGCGGCCACCAGCACCTACGGCCGGCTCGATATCCTTTTCAATCATGCGGGCGGATCATCGCCGGGCCCACTGCACGAGATGTCTGTCGAGCGCTTCGAGCACCTCGTCGGCCTCAACCTCGGCTCGATGTTCTACGGGGTTCGCGCAGCATTGCCGATCATGATCGATCAGGGGGCGGGCACCATCGTGTCGACCACGTCCGGCGCCGGGCTCGGCGCGGTGCGAGGTCTCGCGGTGTACGGCGCCGCCAAAGCCGGGATGATCGCGTTGACCCGCAGCATCGCCGCGGAGTACGGCGGACTGGGCATCCGCGCGAACGTCATCTCCCCGGGCTCGATGGACACTGCGGGTTTCCGAGGCTGGCTCGACGCGCTGCCCGGATCCGACCGCGACTACTTCGAGCAGATACCGTCCGGCCGCCTCGGTGTCGCAGCGGACATTGCGAAAGTAGCCTGCTTCCTGGCCAGCGACTACTCGGCATACGTGAACGGGGTCACCGTCCCGGTCGACGGGGGCATAGCCGGACTGCTGGCGATCCCCCACGTGTGAGCACGTCCCGGACCGACGCGTCACTGTACGGACAGCATCGGAGATCCGCACAGTGACGCGACCGCGTCGTCAGCTCGCAGGCATCGAATCCTGGTACGCACGCACGAACGCCGAGATCCGTTGCGCGACTTCGGGCCGGCAGACGAGAAGGTCGGGCAACAGGACGTCGGCCTGGTTGTAGCGCAGCGGCGAGCCGTCGGCGCGGCTGGCATGCAGTCCGGCGGCCCTCGCCACCGCCACGGGTGCAGCCGAATCCCACTCGTACTGGCCACCCGCATGCACGTAGGCGTCCGTCAGATCCCGGACGACAGAGATCACCTTCACGCCCGCGGACCCCATGGGGACGAGTTCTGCACCGAGTTCCTCGGCCAGTGCGGTGACGAAGTCCGGTGGTCGGGAGCGGCTGACCGCGATCCGGAGCGGCCCGGTCGTGCGGGCCGGCACTGTCGGCGCATTATCGGTCGCATAGGTCAGCCCGGCCGCCGGCAGCGCCACGGCTCCCGATACCAGCTCGCCGCTCTCCCACAGAGCGACGTGGACCGCCCAGTCCTCCCGGGGCGGCTCGGAGAACTCCCGTGTCCCGTCGACCGGATCCACGATCCATGTCCGGCGCGCCTCGAGCCGCGCCCGATCGTCCTCGCCTTCCTCGCTGAGTACGGCGTCGGCCGGGCGATATCGCGCCAGCAGCCTGATCAGGAGGTCGTGCGCGGCGGCGTCGCCCGCGTCCTTCAGGGCCGCTCCCGTCGAACCACCGCCCCGCACCTGCAGGAGCAGATCACCGGTCCGATCAGCGAGCCAACGTGCGAAGGCGTCGTCGTCGGCGACGATGTCGTCGGGGCAGGTCGGCAAGGCCGCCCTCATCGAATAATCCTGACCTGTACCCGGCCCCTACAGGTCTCGGGCGATATGCGGGTCTCGAACACAGCAAACAACCTCCACGAATCGGATCGGACCTGGTGATCTACGCACACCTGTCGGCTCGCTACGGCCGCTGTGCCGCAGAGTGGGACCGGGTCCCGGGCGAACAGCGGCGCCCCCGGTCACGTAGAGCCCGCCCCGGCGTTCCTTGCTCGAGGTGCCCCGCTGTCTCGAGCGCCGCGAGCACCGTGGCCAGTGCCTCATCAATCGTCCGGCCGGCCGTGTCCACCCGGACATCGGGGTCGTCCGGCTCTTCGTACGGTGAGGAGATGCCGGTGAAGTCGGGGATCTCGCCACGACGAGCCTTGGCGTAGAGGCCTTTTCGATCACGGTGCTCGCATTCTTCGAGTGATGTGGCCACGTGGATCAGGAAGAAGGAGCCACCCGCGTCCGCGACCATCCGGCGGACCTGCTGACGGGTCTGTTCGAACGGCGCGATCGGCGAGCAGATCGCCACTCCCCCGTGACGGCTGATCTCTGCTGCTACCCAGCCGATCCGGTAGATATTGGCCTCACGGTCGCGCCGGGAGAATGTCAGTCCGGCCGAGAGCGTGCGCCGGACGATGTCGCCGTCCAGCGATGTCACGGTCCTGTGGCCCTGTTCGAGGAGCACGTCGTGCAGGGCGCGGGCGAGCGTCGACTTGCCACTGCCCGAAAGGCCGGTGAAGAAGACGACGAGACCACGCTGATGCGTGGGAGGCCGGTCGACATCGATGACGTCCGCGATCTCCACGGGAAGCTCACCCTCCCCGGCGACTCGATGGACCCGTCCGGGGGCATACGCCGCCACCACACGCTCACGAAAGAGCCGGTCCGCCTCGCGATCACCGCGCGAGGCAAGGGGTGCGGTACCGACGACTGCGTCGCCGAGCAGTTCGGCAGCCGCCAGCGTTGCCCGGATCAGCCCCGCGACGGATCCAGCGGCCACGTCACCGGATTCACACAGCACCAGCAGGACGACGGATCGGCGCAGGGCGCGGATGTCCTCGAGATCGGTGTGGGTGAGCGGGCCCGAGACCGGTATCGTCGGCCACCCGTGGTACTGCTCCGCGAGTTGGGCCGGGCTCAGGTGCAGCTGCCGGAACGCGCCGTGTTCCGGGCGGGTCAGCAGCGTTACCGGCCCCCAGACGTGGGCGCCGTCATTGCCTTCCACCTCGACCGTCGCGAGCGGGACACCTTCCGGATCGACGAGTTCCAGTTGCGTGGCGGTGATCTCGGCGGCGTCCAACACCACCTGCCCGCCGGGCGGTTCGAACACCGGCGCGACCACCCCGTCCGCCATCAGCGCCAAGTCGGCCAAGACTCGCTCGGCGGGACAGTACTGGACAGGCAGGTCATGCGACATGGCTTCATGGTCGGGCGAACCGCATCCGCTACTCGGGCAAGTCCCGCCCAACGAGACCTCGTACATTCCGGTGCCGTCCGCGAGGGTGTTGCTCCATGTCGGGGCCCGCGCTATCGGCGACAGTGACTCGACCGTTCCCACATTCAGTGGGTGGGTGGTCTGCCGGGGCAGTGACACCGTCGAGGAAGATACGGGCCGTATCCTCGGCGAGGTCCTCGATGCGGTAGGCCGCGGTGGGTCGGTGCCAGCGTGAAGCCAGGAACACCGCGTCGCGAAGGAAGCGATGGAAGACCCGCGGGTCGATATCGGCCCGGAACGCACCCGCCGCGACGCCGGTGTCTATCACCTCCGTCCAGGTCTCGTGCACGGACGAGGCAAGATCACGCACGGTCCGGAATCGTTGCCGCCCTTCGAAGAAGTCGCGGTTGTCCTGGTAGATCTCGCTGGCGTGCGGATGGTCGTGCATCACCCGCAGGGAGGCCAGCACCAGCTCGTGCAGTCGCGCCCGCGGATCGGACCGGGCCAGAACCACATCGGTGTAGCGCCGAGTGAGGGCCCGTAGGTACTCCACCACGATGGCCTCGACTATCGCGTCCTTGGAGTCGAAATAGTGATAGAGGCTGCCCGAGAGAAGCCCAGCGGCACCGGCGATCTCCCGAACCGTACTGGCGTCGACCCCCTTCTCGGCGAACAACACCGCAGCATGTTCCATGATGGAGGATCGGCGATCGGTGTCGGGCACGTGGCGACCTTGTCTGGCGAGCGGGATCCGGCTGTGTCGTAGCCTACCGAGCGACGCGCACGACCACCGGACCCGCTCGGCCGGCAGGTCCGGCGGGATCACCGGCTCGTGAAAACGAATCCCTCGTAGTCGGATTCGGCGATCTCCCGGCAGGTGCCCAGGTAGGTCCCCATCCCGCGGGTGTCGAGCATGAAACGACGGGGTTTTCCCTCGATGTTCGATCCGAGATACCAGGAGTCGGTCCTGACGAAGACAGTTCCCGTGGCTGCCTCGTCGACCTCGGAGGTCCACTTCTGTGCCGCGTCCGCACGTGGCTCCACCCGGTCTGCCCCGCGGTCCTCGGCCGCACGGATGAGCCCGAGGATCCAATCGAACTGGAGCTCCGCGTGCATCACCATGTTGGCGAGAACTCCGGGAGACCCGGGCCCGTTGACGATGTGGAGGTTCGGAAACCCCGGCACCTGGACACCGAGATAGGTGACCGGACCGTCCGCCCAGGCCTGCTGAATCGACACGCCGCCGACCCCTCGGAGGTCGATCCGTGCCAATGCTCCGGTCAGGGCGTCGAATCCGGTCGCGAAGACGATGACGTCGACCTCGTAGGAAGCAGCGCCGGTCTTGATTCCCCACGCGGCAATCGACGAGATCGGCTCCTCCCGCAGGTCGACCAGCGTGACGTTGTCGCGGTTGAAGGTCTCGAAATAGCCGGAGTCGGTGCAGATCCGCTTGCCGCCGAGAGGCTGGTTGCGAGGAATCAGATGACGCGCGACCTCGGGGTCTTCGATGATCGAGGTGATCTTGGCCTCGGCGAACTCGCGTGCGTAGTCGTTGGCGGCGATATCGGTGTACTGGTCCGGGAAGGTCTTGCCGAAAAGTACGCCACCGGTCTGCCATCCCTTCTCCAGTGCCGCATTTCGTTCCTCCGGCGTGCAGTCCAGAGCGCTCTTGGGGTATGCCACGTGCGGCGAGCCGCCGCCGCTGAGCCGTGACTTGCGGCGACGCTCCGGATACTCCGCCCGGATCCGCCGCTGGTCCTCCTCGGTCAGTTTCCGGTTGAAGGCGGGCACACTGTAGTTCGCGGTGCGTTGGAAGACGGTCAACGCGGCGGCTTGCTGCGCGATCAACGGAATCGATTGGATGCCGGAGGATCCGGTGCCGATCACCGCCACGCGCTTGCCGGCGAACGACGGCTCCGTGTCCGGCCATTGCGCGGTGAACAGCACCTCGCCCTCGAAGTCGTCCACCCCGGAAATGGCCGGTTTGTTGGGGATCGAGAGCGATCCGGTCGCGCAGACCACGTGACGCGAGGTATGGACATCGCCTGCTTCGGTGACCACGCGCCAGACTGCCGCGGTCTCGTCCCATTCCGCGCTCGCGACCCGGGTGCCGAGCCGGATGCTGCGCAGCAGGTCGAACCGTTCGGCGACGTGGTTGATGTAGGCCAGGATCTCGGGCTGGGTGGCGTAGCGCTCACTCCAGACCCAATCGTTCTGCAGCTCTTCATCGAAGGAATAGGAGTAGTCGATACTCTCCACATCACACCGTGCGCCGGGATAACGGTTGAAGTACCAGGTGCCGCCCACACCGGCGCCCGCTTCCACGCAGAGCACGTCGAGCCCGGCCCGGCGACTGGCGTACACAGCGTAGATGCCCGCGAAGCCCGCACCGATCACCAGGACATCGAGTACGTCCGGCCTCACTGCAGCAGTCATGTGATCTCTCCTCTGTTCTGAGCTCTCGGATCGGTCGGCACGGCACCTTCGGGGTCCCACGCTCGTGCTCCTGTGTCGAACGATTCATCCACTCGGACAACAAGTGTCGAGCACAGGGTGTCGGCCCCACCGCGCGCTCTTACTCAGCGAGACGGCCCCGGACGCAGGCTGCCGGTCAGGTTCCGAGCGTGCGCTGGAGCGGAGCCATCGCGGTCATATCGATGTGGATCAGGCTCGGGCCGTCATGACCGAGAGCGGTGCGGAACGCCTGCTCGAACTCGTCCGGATCGGCGGCCCGCGCACTCGCAGCACCGAATGCGGACGCGACCGTGGCGAAATCCGGTGTGGCGAGTGCGAAGGAGTCGGTGCTCACTCCTGAGGTCTCGGCGTCGATCGCTCGCAGCATTCCGTACCCGCCGTCGTCGAACAGGCAGACCACAATCCTCGATTTCGCCTGGACGGCAGCGGCGAGCTCGCCGATCCCGAGCATGAAGCCGCCGTCTCCCTGGAGGAGCACCGTATGAGCGCTCGATCCGGCCGCAGCGCCGAGTGCCATCGCCATGCCGGGACCGATCCCCGCGGCCGCTGACCGGATCGACGTGCGCGGCCGGTGAATCGGCACCAGCCGGTCGCCCCAGACGTAGGCCGGGACCGTCGCGTCGCACACCAGCACACCGTCGGGCGGTCTGTGCCTGGCCACGGCTCGGCTGATCCGGAGGTGGTCGGGTCCGGCCTGCGCCGCGACGATCTCGCGTGCCGCGGCTGCCGCCCGTTGCCCTGCTACGACGTGTGCGCTACGGCCGTTGTCGCTCGACCCGTCGGCGAGCACTGCGGACAGCTCGGCCAGACCGGCCTTCGCGTCGCCGACCAGGGCGATGCCGGCGCGATAGCTGCGTCCTATCACGGTCGGATCGATATCGAGGTGTACCAGCGCATCGGGGATCGGGAGCTGCCACTGTGCGGTCGGATACATCTGGAAACGCGTCCCGACTGCCAGCATGACGTCGCATTCGCCGAGGAAGTCCCGTACCGGCGGCAAGGTGGCGTATGCGCCGATGCTCAGCGGATCGAGCTCACTGATCGCCCCGCGGCCCTCGCGGCTGGTCAGGACCGGTGCATTCCAGCGATGAGCCAGGGCTAGTAGTTCCCTGCTCGCCTCGGAACGGATCACACCGCCACCGGCCCAGATCACCGGTCGCCGGGCTGTGGCCATCAGCCGTGCGGCTTCCTCGACCGGCCCTGCGGACGGCCGGCTACGCCGGGTCGGCGCAGCCACACCCACGCCCGGCCCCGGTCCGTCGAAAGAGGCCACCGAAGCGGTCTGGATATCGAGCGGGACCTCGAGCGCGACCGGTCGGGGCCGGCCCCGACGGGCCTGCCGGGCGAGCCGCAGTACGGTGTCGGCAAGGTCGTCCACCGAGGTCTCGGTCACGACCTCGCGGGTGACGGTGGCGAGCATCTCCCGCTGATTCTCCGCCTCGTGCACGTAACCGCGTCCGCGGCCGAGATGGGCCGACTCCACTTGGCTGGTGATCAGCAGTACCGGCGAGGACGCGAAGTGTGCCTCGTACATTCCCCCCATGGCATTCGCCGTGCCCGGCCCGCCGCTGACTACTCCCACGCCGAGCGAGCCGGTGGTACGCGCATAGGCATCGGCCGCATGTGCGACGCCCTGCTCGTGCCGGCAACCGATGATCCGGATCGTCGTGCGGCCCTCGATGGCACGCAAGATGGGCATGTTGTGTGCACTCGGGATGGCGAAAACCGTTGTGACCCCCAGCTTCTCCAGGGCGATCGCGATCGCGTCGCTGCCGGTGGTCCCCGCGCTCACAGCGTCGACTCCTCGGGCACCCGGGTGAATCCGTCGAGGAATATCCGCGAAATGTCTGCCGCGAGGTCTGCCAAGAGGTACGTCTCCGTGGGTACGAACCAGCGTGAGGACAGAAAGACCGCATCCCTGAGGTAACGATGAAAGACGCGCTTGTTGGTGTCGCCGCGGAAAGAACCTTCTCGAATACCCGCCTCTATGACGTCCATCCAGGAGTGCTGCACCTGAGCGGCCAGCAAACGAATCCTTGCGAACCGCTCGTCGTCGGCGAAATAGCCGCGATTGGCCTGATAAATATCGCTCGCGGCCGCATTCGCGTGGGAGACCTCGAGCGAACCGGCCACCAATTCCTGTAATCGGGTGCGTCCGTCGGTGCGGGTCGCAACCACCTCGGCGCACCGGTCCGCGAGCTGGGCGAGATAAACGGCAACGATCTCCTCGACAATCGCGTCCTTCGAATCGAAGTGGTAATAGAGACTGCCGGCAAGAATCCCGACCTCTTCAGCGATGCCCCGAACCGTGCACCCGGTAATTCCACGCTGGGCGAGCAGTCGAGCGGCTCCGTCGAGGATTTCCTGACGGCGATCCGGACTTTCCACGTGTTCAGTCTCCTCGGATTAGTACGAACATGGGCACCGGGCCGGTCGCCGGTGTGAGGGCGAGAAGCCCGTCAGGCATGGTGCCCGCTGACAGCACCGTCGAAGCGGCGCTGCCGGGGGCTACGGCCGGGGATCGCGGCCAGGAGTTCCCGTGTGTAGGCGTCCTCGGGTTCGGTGAACACCTGTTCCGCGGGGCCGGTCTCCAACAGCCGGCCGTGTCGCATCACCGCCACATCATCGGCGATCAGTCGAACCAGCCGAAGGTCGTGGGAGATGAACAGGTAGGAGATACCCCGCTCCTGCTGCAGGTCGTTGAGCAGGTTGATCACCTGTGCCTGGGTGGACACGTCCAGCGCGGCGACCGGCTCGTCGCACACGATGAACGACGGATCGGTGATCAGCGCACGGGCGATGGCCACCCGCTGCAGCTGGCCACCCGACATCTCGTACGGGAAGCGCTCCATGTGGACGGCATCCAGTCCGACGCGCCGGAGCAATTCGTACGCCCTGTCGTATCGGGTGGCCCGGGAATCGTCGGTGTGCATGATCAGCGGCTCGGCGACCGAATCCTTGATCAGCATCCTCGGATCGAGTGAGGTGTACGGGTCCTGAAAGATCATCGTGGCGTGCGAGCGCATCCGCCGCAGGTCACCGCGCGACAGCTCGGCCATGTCGGTACCCAGTAGCTCGATCGATCCCTCGTCCGCCTCGATCAATCGCAGGACCAGCCGGCCGACCGTCGACTTTCCCGCACCGCTCTCACCGACCAGGCCCATGGTCTTACCCGCCGCGACGTCGAAGTCGACATGGTCGACCGCGGTCAGCCGATGCGGCCGACGGCGCAGCATCGTGGCGCGCCGCCCGTACACCTTCGTCAAACCTCGGACCGACAGCACGGTGTCGTGGGAATTCATGCTTTCACCCCCGGCAAGGCGAGTTCGTCGAACCGTGCGCAACGGCTCGTGTGCTCGGACGTGATGGAATGCAGCGCAACCGGCCGCTGACACGGGTCGTCGGCGGCGTGCCCGCATCGGTCCCGGAACCGGCAACTGATCGGAAACTGGTGTGGCGCGGGAACCAGACCGGGGATGTACCCGAGCGGCTCACCCCGGCGGGTGGGCTCGAGCATCGATTGCAGAAGCGCGCTGGTGTAGGGATGCGCGGGATGATGAAACACCGTGTCGACGTCGGCTTCCTCGACTACCTGCCCCGCGTACATCACCGAAACCCGGTCACACATCTCGGCAACCACGCCGAGGTCGTGCGTGATCAGCATCAGCCCCAGACCGAGGTCGGCCTGCAGCCGGCGGATGAGCTCGAGCACCTGGCGTTGCACGGTCACGTCGAGTGCGGTGGTCGGTTCATCGGCGATGAGCAGCATCGGCTCACAGGCGAGGGCCATTGCCAGCATGACCCGCTGGCACATACCGCCGCTGAACTCGTGGGGATACTGTCCGACGCGTCGTCGTGCCTGCGGAATCTCGACCAGTTCGAACAGTTCCACCGTGCGCTGCATGGCGCGCTTGCGGGACCAGCCTCGGTGGCGCCGTAGCGATTCCGCCACCTGATCGCCGACCGTGAAGGCCGGGTTGAGACAGCGTCGCGGCTCTTGAAAGATCATCGCTACCTGGGCACCCCGCACGTCGGCGAGCTCGCGCTCGTCCAGGCCGGAGATCCGTCGGCCCATCACCTCCACCGACCCCCGGCTGATCCGGGCGTTCTCGGGCAGCAGTCCCATCACCGCGAGCGACGTGACGGTTTTGCCCGAGCCCGACTCGCCGACCATACCGACCACCTCGTTGCGGCGGATGGTGAGATCGACGCCGTCGACGATCGTCACCCAGCCGCGCTCGGTGCGGACCTCGACCGTCAGATCTGTCGCAGCCAGGACGACATCGCCGGTGTGGGCGGTGCGGGAAGTATCGATCGCAGTCATTGTCAGCGCCCATCCGTGCTCTGGCGCCCGAGGGCGTCGCGGAGGCCGTCACCCAGAAGTGAGAAGGCCAGGATTGTGATCGCGACCATGATGGTCGGCGGATAGATCAGGTAGCTACTCGTGGTGATGCTCGCCGATGCATCGCTGAGCATCAGCCCCCACGTCGCCTGCGGCGCACGGGCACCCAGCCCCAGAAAAGACAGGCTCGCCTCGGCCACGATCACCACCGACGCGGAGAACGATGCCTGTACCAACAGGGCCGGCAGCACCGCGGGAAGGATGTGCCGCCACAGAATGCGCCAACTGCTGCAGCCACTGGCTCGCGCACTCTCGATGTAGAGCTCGCTGCGAGCCCCTTCCGTGGAGGCCCGGACGATGCGATAGAAGCTGGGCACGATGAGAATCGCGATCGCAAGCATCGCGTTGTGCAGGCCAGGACCGAGGATAGCGACAACCACGACCGCGAGAATCAGCGGCGGCAGCGTCATGAGTGCGTCGATGATCCGGCTCAACAGTGCGTCGGTCACCCCGCCGACGTACCCGGCGACGATCCCGAGCGGTACACCGATCAGTAGCGCCAGCCCGACCGCCTGGGCGGAGGCGAGCAGGTCGACGCGGGTCGCGACGATCAATCGGCTCAGCACGTCGCGTCCCAGTTCGTCGGTGCCGAGCCAGTGAGCACCGGACGGGCCGGTGAGCCGCAGTGACAGCGAGACCGCATTCGGATCGTAGGGCGCAAGGATCGATCCGGTGGCCGCAATCACGACGAGCAACAGCAGGACCACGATGGATGCCATCGCTACCTTGTTGTGCAGCAATCGCTTCAGCACTCGGCTTTCCCGGCGGCGTCGCACCTTCGGGCGGGTGCCCGTTGCGGGAGCCGGGGTGTGTGAAGTAGTCATCGGACCCTCAGTCTCGGGTTGAAGTAGCCGTAGGACGCATCGACGAGGAGATTGACGACGGTCACGATGATCGCGATGAGGAGCACCAGCCCCTGCAGGGTGACCAGGTCACCATTGAGGACGGACTCCACGCTCAGGGACCCCAGACCTGGTATCGCGAAGATCTTCTCGACGACAACGGCGCCACCGAGCATGCTGGTGATCACCAGGCCGAGCACCGTGACGACCGGAACCGCGGCGTTCTTCGCGGCATGTTTGCCGATCACCATGCGACGCCGCAGGCCCTTCGCCCGGGCGGTGCGTACGTAGTCCTCCTCGAGGGCGTCGACCAGCGCGCCGCGCACCTGCCGGGTCAGCAGCGCGCCGGGGATGATCGCGAGCGCCAACGCGGGCAACGTGGTGTATTGCAGCCACGGGCCGATTCCGGCAGACAGGCTGGCATAACCGGTCGCGGGAAAAACCGGTGACATGATCGCGAGGAAGAGCACCAGGAGCACGGCGGCCACGAACGGCGGAATCGCCATCAGCAGGTTGGCGATCCCGTTCATGATCCAGTCGATGACGCCCCCTTTGTTCAGGGCCGCGGCCGTGCCCAGGCCGATACCCATCACCAGGCTGAACACGAGCGCCAAGACCAGGAGCGAAGCGGTGATCGGCAGGCGGAACATCAAGTCCGAGATCACCGACTGATGTGTCACCGCCGACTCCCCGAAGTTGCCGTGCAGCGCGTCCCACACCCAATCCCAGTAGCGAGTGAGAAATGGTTTGTCCAGTCCCAGCATCCGGTGCAATTCCGCCAGACGTTCCGGTGTCGGATTGTCGCCCGCCAATACCGCCGCCGGGTCCGTGGGAGAAAGCTCCATGAGTACGAACACCAGCAGTGTCACAAGGATGATCGTCGGCACCGCCAATAGCAGGCGTTTGGTGATGAATCTGGTCATGGCACTCCACCATCGTTATGGGGCCGGACGTCGCAGACGCCCTCTTCGACTGTCTCTAGCTGCGGCGGCGCCTGCCGCAGGCCGAATATAAGTCGCGAGATTCAGCTCACATTTCGCACTCTCAGTGACTGGGAGTACGAGATGTGAGTACGAAATCGCCCGACAGCGAAAGAGATTCGGTCGGCCGCGGTCAGATCCAGTCCGAGCCCGAGCCGACGGTCAACAGCGAGTCCAGTAGTTCGGCAGACCATCCCTGCGCTACCGGAGCCACCGTCCGGCAACGGGACGCCTTGCGGCGCGGGAACAGTTCCTCCGACACCGAGCGGGCAGCGTGCGCGACCAACGGCGCCACGCTCTCCAGGTTTGCACTGATATTCCCGCACAACGAAATTCCGGCGACCGGCCCTTCGGGCGATCGGATGGCGGCGGCTACGCATGCCACCTCCGGGAAGCACTCGCCGCGTTCGAAGGTCAGGCCGCCGACGCGGTTGCGAATCCGGGCGAGTTCCTGGTGCAGCGTGGAGATACGACAGATGGTCCGGTTCGTCAGCCGGCCGATCGCCCCCTCCAACTGGCGGTCGACCTGTTCCGGCGGCAACCACGCGAGCATCGCCTTCCCCAGACCCGTCGAGTGCGCGGGCGCTCGACCACCGACCCGGGAAGGTACCTGCGTGGCGAAACGACCTCCCACCTTGTCCAGATACAGGATGTCGGTGTCGACCAACACGGCCAGGTGGACAACCATGCCGGTGCGGAGGGCGAGATCGTGCAGGGTTTCGGCAGTGACTTCGCGGAGGCGGCCGTTTCCGGCGTTGCCCTGCAGTGCCAGTGGCCGAGTGCCCAGGCCGTAGCCGTCCTGTGTCCGCCCCAGCCAGCCCAGCCGCACCAGGTCCACCAGAATCCGGTGGGTGGTGGACCTGGGCAGCTGGGTGGCCGTGACGACGTCCTCGAGCGTCAGGCGAGCCGGTCCACTGGTGAAGCACTCCATGATCAGCGTCATCCGATCGAGCATCGACGGAGGCGTGGCCGCGGGGGTACACCCGACATCCGGGATCAGTGTTGTCATGAGGATCCTCCTGTTGTCGCTGCTGCGGTCCTGCCGGTGATCCGTCCGAAGGCGAGTGCTTCGGTACTGTGCAGGCCGCGGTCCTCGTGCCGTCTGTTTGTGCTCGTCACCCCTCGGTCCAGCGGTGCTCCGGGCGATGAGTCCCGGGCTCGCGGCCACAGGGCGCGGCAGCCGATGGGTTGCCGCGGAGTCGTCGAGGTAGCCCGCGGCCCCGTGGAGTATTCGATATCCCGTTCCCCGGTCTGCACGTCAGCCGTCATATGACGGTGCAGGTCCTCTCACATTTCCTGATTGCCTGGCGTGATCTCGGGTCCGATGAATCACCAACGGGCGACGTTCTCGTCGCTCAGCCGTGGTTACCTAACAAGCGCTTGGAAGGTTAGATTAGCAGCCCGGCCGTGCGGGCGATGTGTTTCCAGCAAAACGGTGGCAGACACTGTAATTCGGCGGTTCACGCATGCTTTCTCCTCCGGAACCGGATCTGCGGGCACTCATACCAGGGTGTCCTCGACGGTGAAGCCGAACTCGCCTCGGCCGTACATGGCCAGGGCGCGCTCGACGTCGTTCGCGACATGAACGCTGCCCGCATGCGCATCGCGCCAGGAACGCTCGATCGGGTTTCCCCGCGCGAGGGAAGTGCCACCGGCGATCTTGAACAGGATGTCGATCGCCCCCAGAGCCCGTTCGGTGGCGCGGACCTGATCACGACGCGTGCGCAATCGCAGTTCGGCGGGAATCTCGGTATGCCGCACCGCATGTGCGTAGAGCTCGGTGAGATTGCGATCCATTTGCAGTATCGCGGCGTCGATCTCGGATGCGGCGCGGGCGACGGCGACCTGCACGAATTGGTCTTCGGAGTAGCGGCCACCTCCGTAGCTGAGCCGAATCCGATTCCGCATCTCGGAGATATAGGCCTCGTAGCAGCCGGAGACCGCGCCGATCACCGGAGCGGTGACCGCCGAGGTGAATATCGAGGCAAACGGCATCCGGTAGAGCGGGCCGGTATTGACCTTCTGCCCCGGGCCCCACAGCTGAGCCTGCTCGTAGTTGCGGATCGTGCGGTGGGCGGGGACGAACGCCTTGTCCACCAGGATGTCGTTGCTCGCCGTGCCGCGCAGTCCCGTCACATCCCAGACCTCGTCGATCCGGTAGTCGGTGCGCGGTACCAACAGCGTGACGACGTCGACGGGCTTGCCTCCGAGATCGGTCACCAGTCCCCCCAGCACAGCCCATGACGCGTGGCCGCAGCCCGAGGAGTAGCGCCAACGGCCGCTGAGCTCGAAGCCGCCGTCCACCTGTTTGAGGCGTCCCACGGGCGCATACGCCGATGAGACCAGCGTGTCCGGGTCCTCGCCCCATACTTCTGCCTGGGCCCGCTCGTCGAAGAGACCGAGTTGCCACGGATGCACGCCGAGGATGGAGGCGACCCAGCCGGTCGAGCCGCAGGCGCCCGAGATTGCCCGGACCACCTCGTAGAACTGCACCGGATCACACTCGAGACCACCGAAGCGCCGCGGCTGGAGCATCCGGAAGACTCCGGCCATGGTGAGTTCGGCGATGGTTTCGGGCGGTATGGCGCCCTCGGTGTCGGTCGCCTTGGCGCGCTCGATGATGCTGGGCAACAACGGCCGAACCTTGTCGAGAATCTCGTTGGTCATCGTGCTCCGTCCTCAGTCCCTCCGCAGTTCTCAACCGGATGGTGTGCTTTTCGACACCCTGCCCGTGCGGGATGTCCCAGCCAGTGAGAAACCTTCTCCTTCCGCCGACGAGAACACACACTTTTCGGGACCGAAGAGGCTGAGGGCTGGACCGACCGGGTCTGGACGAGACGTTGGTGCACACCGGCGTAGAGCGCCGCGTAGCGCCCCGGTATCCGAGGAGGTGCCATGCAGACCACGAGAACCGCGCCGGCACAATCTGATTGATCGCCCGGCGGATGATCCGGACACGGCGGGTCACGACCCCGCTCGGCGCCCGCCGTGGTGGCGCGCGCCGAGCGATCGACCCGAGGTCAGTACCTCGCGATGACCTCGTCCGCGAACCGGTGAAGTGCGGCGATCCGGCCGACGGTGGTCTGCTCGACGTCGTAGATATGCCAGGGCGTGACCCGGCAGACGGTCGCGCCGGCCGACTCGATCGCGCGGTAGCCGTCGAGATCTGTTATATCGGTCGGTGACACGTCGATCTCGAACGGCAATTCCGAGCGGCCGTACTCGGCGCGGAGGTCCGACAGCCGGGCGATGGACACCTTCAGCTGATCGGTCGGAACGTTCACCGAGATCCAGCCGTCCCCTGCCCGCGCAGCACGTCGGAGGCCGGGCTCGCTGTGCCCGCCCACGTAGATCGGGACCGCCCGGTCGGGCGCCGGGCTGATCATCAACCGATCGAAGTCGTAGTGCTTCCCGTGGTATTCGACCCACTCCGGGCCGTTGCCGGCACAGACGGCCTTGATGATCTCGATGGCTTCGTCGGTGCGGGCACCACGGGTGCGCATGTCGGTCCGCGTGAACGTGAACTCCTCCGGAATCCAGGACACCCCGACACCGATCCCGATCCGGTTACCGGACAGGACCGCCATGGTCGCCACCTGTTTGGCGGTGAGCAGCGGATCGCGCAGCGGCAGTTTGAGTACGTTGGTGGAGAACTCCAGCCGCTCGGTGACCGCGGCCATCGCCGACATCATGATGAACGGGTCGGGCATCGGCATCTCGGCGTTCCACATCCGCTTGCCGTCCGGGGTATACGGGTAATCCGCCGACACCGTCTCCGGATAGAACACCGAATCCGGCATCGCAATGCTGTGATAGCCGGAGGATTCGGCTGCGGGAGCGAGCTCGAGCAGCTCACGCGCACCGAGCATCGCGCCGGACAGTGCCCATTTCATCAGAAGGCCTCCTCACCGCGTACGACGGCTTTCGGTGCCGCCGTGGACGAACCCCACCCTGTTCATCATTTCCATGCGTCCTCAACCTAAGGACGAGTCCATCAGGAGCCGGCAGTGATCCCGATCACCGAGATCCCGGAGCCAGGGCTTCGAAGACATCCAGCGCGGCGAGCGCTTCGAGCTGCTCGAGGTAGTGCTCCAGCGACCGGCTGACCGGCCGGAACGGGACCATCGTCACGCCGGCATCGGCCATCGTGCCGAGCGCGTCCGCCGCCCGCTCGGGGTGTGCCAGCGGGTCCATCGCTGCCCCGACGCCCGCGACGACCTCGAATCCGTCAGGCCGGTCGGGGTAGGCGGCCAGCATCGTTCGAAGGGTCTCGACATCCGGGGCGCCGGGAATCCATCCGTCCGCGAGTGTGACGGCCCGGCGGAGCGCGCGTTCGGTGTGCCCGCCCACCCACAGCGGTACCCGCGGTTGCACTGCACACGGATCGACCACCAGACCAGCGAAATCATAGAATTCACCGTGGTATTCGGGATCTGTCCGGGACAGCGCCGCCCGCAGTGCCCGAATCGCGTCGTCGGCCCGCGCCCCTCGGTCCTCGAATTGCGCACCCAGCGTCCGGAATTCCTCCTCGGCCGTGCCGACACCGAGACCGAGCCGGACCCGGCCGCCGCTCATCCGGTCGAGCGTGCCGTACCGCTTGGCGACGGCCAGCGGATGGTGGTAGCCGAGCACGAGGACGTTGGTCAGCAGGCGGATGTTCTCGGTACGAGCGGCCAGCCAGGACAGGGTCGCCAGCGGGTCCCAGTAGCGGGTGCCACGGCCTTGCGGCAGTTGCGGCGACGGGATCCCCGGCGGCATCGCGATGTGTTCGCTGCAGGTGAGGAAATGGAATCCGAGCCGGTCGGCCCGCTCGGCCACCCGGGTGATCTCCGCGATACCCGCGGTGTCCTCCCACTCCGCAGTATGGCCGGGCACTGTAAGGACCACGGGCGTGGCCAGACCCAGCCTCATCGGCCGACCCACACGTGCGGCACTGCGCGCTCACCTGACATCACCGGTCCAGGGTAGGAATCCCGTTGTGTCCGAGCAGCCGTCGTCCTGACCAGCGGGATGTCCTGGTGACCGAGACCACACGACAGCAGGCCCAGCTCACCGCATACATTGCTGAGGGCAATCGTCGACGAACCGGAGGATCCGATGACCGTGAACAAGGCCTGGAACGACTTCTGTGACGAACTGCGTGACGCCGGACAGGCATTGATCGACGAGGCCGCACCGCAGGACCCGCTCAATCAGGCCGAAGGGATTCGCTACCTGATCCGTCTGCTCCGGTGTGCCTCGCTCAACTCGATCGAGAATTCCGATCCCCTCTACCCTGCCATCACCAACGCCCTCGACCCTCATCTCAAGTGCAAGATCGGCGCCGACAACCCGGACAACATCTATATGGGCGCACGGATTTCACCCAAGTACCGCTACCGGATCAGTGGGAAGCGCGGCACCGTCCCCTTGCTGACCTTCGGCTCGAAGGCCAGCCGCTACCATATCGACGGCACCATGGCCTCGACCGGCGAAATCAGCACCGACGAGATTCCGGTCGACGACGAGGGCCGGTTCAGCATCATCGCCAGCGTCGACAAGCCCGCCGAGGGCGCCTGGCTCCCCCTCGGACCGGACACCACCAACTTGGTCGGCCGCCAGTCCTTCCAGGACCGCAGCACCGAGACCGCGGCCGAGGTCGGTATCGAGCTGATCGACGAGATCCCCGCACCCAAGCCCCTCGACCCCGAGGTATTCGCCCGTCAACTGAAGAACACCACGGCCTTCGTCAAGGGCACCGCCGCAACATTTCA
>NZ_BDCA01000033.1 GCF_001613265.1 Nocardia vermiculata NBRC 100427 | reverse complement strand
CCGGAACCGTCGTCCTGGTCGGTGTTCCGACTTCGGATATGCGCCTGGAGATGCCGCTGGTGGACTTCTTCTCTCGGGGTGGCGCGTTGAAGTCGTCGTGGTACGGCGACTGCCTTCCCGAACGTGATTTCCCGGCGCTGATCGACCTGTACCAGCAGGGTCGGCTGCCGCTGGACGGATTCGTCACCGAGCGCATCACGATCGATCAGGTGGAGCAGGCGTTCCACACCATGGACAGCGGTGAGGTGCTGCGGTCGGTGGTGGTGCTGTGAGCGGCGCGCTGCGCATCGATCGGGTCGTCACCTCCGGCGTCTTCGAACTCGACGGCGACACTCGGGATGTCGACAACAATGTGTGGGTGATCGGCGACGAAGCGGTCGTAGTGGACGCGGCGCACGACCCGAAACCGATCGTGGAATCCGTGGGCAATCGCCACGTCACCGCAGTCGTCTGCATGCACGGCCACAACGACCACGTCACCTTCGCCCCGCAACTGGGGGAGGGCTTGCACGCCCCGGTGCTGGTGCACCCTGGTGACGACCGACTGTGGCAACTCACCCATCCGGGGCAGCGTTACTGGCATCTCGTCGATGCCCAGCGAGTCGCCTTCGCGGGCACCGAGATTCATATTGTCCACGCGCCGGGCATTCACCCGGCTCTGTATGTCTGTGCTTGCCGGGAGCGGATGCGTTGTTCTCCGGAGACACCCTGTTCGCCGGGGGCCCCGGATCCACCGGGCGGTCGTTCTCCGACTTCCCCACCATCATCGGATCCATCCGCGATCGACTGTTCACACTTCCCGAGCACACCAGGGGCCACACCGGCCACGGCGGCGCCGCCACCATCGGAACCGAGGCGCCACACCTGGCCGAATGGATCGCACGCGGATACTGAACCGGCGGGTGGTTCCGCGACGTCGTGTCGACGTTCTGTAGGTCTGCGTCAACTGGCAATCATCAGTGAAGTCGATCTTATCGCCGTATCGAAAACTCTGTTGAACTGCGGTTCGTCGTTCGCTCATGCGGTGCCGAACGGACCGAACCAGGGAATGACGCGGTCTGTTGGCGTATCGACCGCATCCTCTGATGCTACTTATGACCTGCCGCGTCTGTCTCGTGAATGGCATCTACCTGCGGTTTCGTGGTTGCCGGTGGTTGTTGGTTGCTGTTCGTGGACCTGGACGCCCTGATACAGGCGTCATTCGCCCACGTTCCGTGCGATTTCCTCGTCCTGCTTCTGCTTCTGCGTCGTGGTCGGGGTTCGGTTGCGGTGTTCGTAGTAGGTCGATGAGGCGATCTTCACGCCCAGCTCGGCCAGCACGGCGCAGATCGACTCGAAACCCCATTGCAGGCCCCGCTGTCGAGGCGACCCTGGCGTCCGCGATATATCTGACGGTCAGCGTTGTGGCGGACCCACTCCGACTCGTGCTGATCACCGATCTCGGTGAACATCCGCATGGCCCGCTCACGCAGCTCGACCGGGTACTTCTTCCTCGACGACACGACTCCATCCTTCACAGAAGAAGTCCCGGTCTCACCGAGGGAATTCACGTGAGGAAGCGCCGCGAATGTCGGAGGGCGCCGATAGGCTCCGACACCATGGAGTCCGCCACCGCCGTTGTCGCTGATCTCGTCGGTGCTATCACGCCGGTCGACGACCTCGAACAGGAACATATCGAGCAGACCTTGTCGTGGCTTGCTCGCACCGATGACATCTATCGCCGGATTCCGCCGGCGATACCGTCACCTCACTTGGTTGCGTATGTGGTCCTGGTCGATCCCGGCGAGCGTGGCGTCTATCTCGGTCGGCACCGTAAATCTGGTCTGCACCTTCCGATGGGCGGTCATGTGGAAATCGGTGAACACCCGTTGGCCGCGGCGCGTCGGGAGGCCGTTGAGGAACTCGGTGTCGAGGTGTTCTTCGACGTGGTGGGGGAGCGGCCGTTTCTCTTGACCGTTACGCCGACTGTCGGTCCGAGCGGCGGGCATGTCGACACGTCGCTTTGGTACGTTGCTCGCGGGTGCCGCCTGAGGGATTTCGACCTCGATCCCACCGAGTTCGACGGGGGACGGTGGTGGGGCCTCGACCCGTGCGGGCTTCCCGACACCGACCCGCACCTGCCGAGATTCATCCGCAAACTCGACAGCTTCCTGCAACCCGCTACCACCTGATGGCCACGCTGGTTGTGATTCGCGGCAATTCAGCATCCGGCAAGTCAACGATCGCTGCCGGGCTGCAACGCCGCTTCGAACACGGACGATGCGCGGTCGTCGGACAGGATGTGGTGCGACGGCAGATTGTCCGCGAGCCCGATCTACCCGGTGGATGGAATATCGAGCTGATCGGACATATCGCGAGATTATGCCTGGCCCGCGGGATGGTGACGATCGTGGAAGGCATCCTTGATGCCGATCGCTACGCGCCGATGCTGCATTCTCTCGCCGAAACCGCCGATTCCGCACTGCATTACGGGTTCGACCTCACCTTCGCGGAGACACTCGCTCGCCACGCGGGCCGCCCGCAGGCTGCCACGATCCCTCCTGATCAGATGGCCCGGTGGTACCACGGCTGGCAGCCTCTACCTCACGCTGACGAGATGCGCATCGACTCCAGTTGGAACTTCGACTCGATCATCGGACGGATACACATCGACGTCCTCACGGCTACCGGCGACAGCCAACTCCCGTGAGGCTCTGTCGACGATGCTTCGGCCGGCCGCGGGGATGGTGCGTGAGTTCGACCTCGATCAGCATCGGGTCGGCCGCAGTCGGCGTGACAGCCGAATGCGCGTAGTAGTCGCGCCAGGCTTACTCCCGCGAATCCTGGGCAGGCCGTGGAGCTGCCGACGTAAGCCGTCGTCACCAGTGAGCTGGCGTCACCCGAGCTTGATGACGGTCGCGCCGACCGTTCGAGGAGAGACCCGGTGCGGCGAGTTCTGCGCCGGTCAGTGCGACCAGCATGACCGCCTCGCCGGCATTGCCCAGCGGCGGGCAGACCACCCCCGCGCCGGAGGCCACGATCAGCGCGGCGACGCCGACCAACGGAAATCGAATCCCTTCCTCGCGCCACAGAGCGACACCGGCCACCACCAGCACCGCGCTGACTGCGATGGCGGCGAGCGGAACAGTCGAGCTCTCGCCCGCGTAACGCAGGGTGTCGGCGAACCAGCGTGGGACCAGCTGCAAATGCGCCAGCTCGCTGAGCAGACCCCACCCGATCAAAAGCACGGTGACCAGCGCGGCGACGCGCCGCCACCGGGGACTCGCTTCGGTCCGGTCCGCGGCCCACAACACCAGCAGTGGAGTCAGCAGGGCGTGTCCCACGAAGCGCCCGACACTCAGACCATGTAGGAGAGGGGCCTCGCCGATCAGCGCGCCGAGCCCGAAAACCGCTGAATCGTAAGCGGTTCCGATGCCGACCAGACCGAGTATCACTGCGCGCGCCGCGCGCGCTTTGCGTACCCACAGTAGCCCCACGCAGAACAGCTCTACGCCCGCGATGACGACCAGTGCCAGTGACAGCAAACGGTCTCCACGTCTCTCCGAACGTCGTCGGCTCGCCGTCGCTCGGGCGGGCCCGGCTACACGCTATCCGCATACACACGAGCGGCGCGCGGTGCGGTGTCCACCGGAAGCGGTGGCAACTGACCGTCCACAATCGCGGCCTGAAGCTTCTCTGGCGCGCGTTCCCCGTCTGCCGGGAGACCGGTAGGTCGTGTGTGATTGTCGCGGATACTTTGCGGTTCATCCGAATGACGGCGTCATGGTCGGCGAGGGGCCGTCGACGCGACAAGTGGTGAACATGTGTTTACTATAGTAAACATGCGTTCACTCGATGAAGACCGTACAGCGCGAGCGAGGATTCGCGACGAAGCGTTGCTCCTGTTCGCCGACTATGGGCCGGATGTGGTGACGGTCCGGGATATCGCCGCCGCGGCTGCGGTGTCACCCTCTCTGGTGATGCGCCACTACCAGTCCAAGGACGGGTTACGTGCCGTCGTGGACGAGTATGTAGTCACGGTGTTCGAATCCCTGCTGGACCAGGTCACCGATCCGGGGGTAAACGCGTTCGACAACGGACGAGCTGGAAGTCTGGCGGAGTTGGTGATCGAACAGCTTCCGGCCGACTCGCCTGTGCCTGCTTACCTCGGGCGGATGCTGGTGTCGGGAAGTGCTTCTGGGGCAGCGCTTTTCGCTCGTCTCCATGCGATCAGCCGCGATGCGCTGGATGGCATGGCTGCGGCCGGTTGGGCCGAGAGCGGATCGGATCCTGCGGTTCGAGCCGCGTTTTTGCTGGTCAACGACCTTGCAGTGCTGATGTTGCGGCCACGCCTCAACGAGGTGCTCGGATTCGAACTGTTGTCGACCAACGGTATGCAGCGGTGGAGTACGGAGGTGCTGTCGATCTACCGGCACGGTCTGGCCACGCGGGCACCCGATCCCGACGGCTGAGTCGAAATAGTGAAAGCCTCAGCGTAATAACCAATGTCGTGAAAGGTTGATCATGCCGAAAATGGCCACAATGCCTGCCGCAGTGGGCGATGCACTCGTCACCGGAGCCACCAAAGCCTTGCACAATCGGCGGCTCATGCGCGCGCCCATTCATTTGTACCGGGCGCGACTCGGGTTCCTGTTCGGAACACGCATGCTGATGCTCGAGCACATCGGCCGTAAGTCCGGCGCGCGCCGATACGTTGTCCTGGAAGTGATCGACCATCCCGAGCCGGATACTTATGTGGTGGTTTCGGGGTTCGGGACCCGAGCGCAGTGGTTCCGTAATCTGCAGTCGCACCCGGCGGGGCGCGTGTGGACCGGTCTGCGCGCGGCGGTACCGACTTCCGCGCGAGTGATGAGTTCCGAGGAGTCTGCGGCCTCATTGCATTCCTACATCACGCGGCACCGCCGTGCCTGGAACGCATTGAAGCCCGCGATCGAGAACACCTTCGGCGCCGAGATCGACGAAACGGCTCCAGGCATACCGACGGTCCAACTGCGGCTACACCACTGAGGAGCAGCTGACAGGCAGGCGGGTGTACTGTGTGGCCCACGTCCAGTGCCATTTTCGAGACGTTTCGCGCCGACAGCTGGCGTCTACGGTGCCCGGAAAGTATGGCTCCAAGTCAACCGCGAGGGCATCGACGTGGCCGATGCACCGTCGAACGGATGATGCAGCGTTCGGTGGCCAAGGCCCACAACAGCCTTGGAAGCAGAGCTCGCCAGGCCGGCCGCTGTTGCCGTTCTTATCCGGGCCGCTCGACGATCTCACCGGCCGGCCCGCCTGCGCCTGCTCGGAGCACCGGCCGGGATCACACCGCCCGCCATGACCCAGACGCGGTGACACAGACCCGTCGCACAGATCAACTCAACCGCGTCTCAGCCTGGTGAATCACCCCCTCGTGAATATCGGTCGTAGCAGAAATCATCGCGCGCGACCGAGCCACAGGCACTCGTCATCATGGCATCTTCCCGCTGACCTTCCGGTCAGCGAATCAGGCCGGAAGTACCCTTGAATCCACAGTCCCCCATCGATGGTGGGTCGAACATTCTTGTCCTCCTGCGTGATCGATAGCGGTATGTGCCACTACTACTCGTACGCGGGCTGCACGATGTGAGGTTCGTGGTGCACGGGGACAGCGACGGATCGGGCGATGAAGCAGTAGTCGGCTACGCGGTGATGCAGTGTGCGTGCGAGGGTGGGATCGCTGTTGGAGGTGATGGTGACATGCGGGTGGAGGTGTATATCAATGAATCGTCCGCTGCCGTCGGATTCTTCGACCATTGTGCCGGTGGGGTTGTCTCGGTAGGCGGTTACGGTGATTTCCTGGCTCGCTGCCAGGCTCAGGTACCAGAGCATGTGGCACTGAGCGAGGGAGGCAACGAACAGTTGCTCGGGATTCCAGCGAGTACGGTCTCCGCGGAATGCGGGATCGGCCGAGCCGCCGAGTATCGGTGGACCGTCGGTCCGGAAATCAACTTCCAGATCGGTTCGTATCCGAGTCAACTCGACCTCGTGGCTGGGGGTTTGGCGATTGCTTTCGTGCCTCGTTTGGCCCGATTATCGAATCAACGGCAGTGCGATCAGGATCGCGCCGATCACAGTGACAGCGACCATCGTGAACTTGGTGGTTCGGGAGCAGCGGGCGAACCATCTGCGGATCGCCGTCACCCTCGCCTCGATCCAGCCTTGGGCATGGACGGCCCAGGTGAACTCGAGCGCGAGAATACGCAGTGCCAACAGCAGCAGCGGAAGTCCCAGCTCGGGGATCAGGAGCAACGGGATCGCAGCCGCTCCGATCACGATGCCCAGCGCGGCTACCGGTATCCGGACCACCCACGGCCGTCCCCGGTGCCGCTCCCGGCGTGAAGCGACCCGCGTGACTGCGCCGTCGGGCGGGGAAGTGGGTGATTCAGTCACTGTCGTCGCACCTCCTCCTCGCGAACAGCGCCGCCGCCACGACCAATACGAAGACCGCCACCGCACAGGCGACCCGTGCGAAGTGGAAGTTCTCCCAGCGCGACAGGTTGTCGGCGTATCCGGCCGGCGGCCCGGACACCGCCCATATCTTGATCTCCTGGTTGATCGGCACATTGCCGAACCGGGTGATCAGGAGGGTGGCGACAGCGAGCACGGTCGCGGCCCACGCGAGGCGGCGCTCACCCGCTCGCGTGGTGAATGCGAGGACCACGCAGCTCAGGATGGTCAGTGCCATCATCGCCTGCATCACGAATCCGTTGACCGACATCAGGGCGGTGTGGAAGGTGAATCGGACTTCCGGCGAGACGGCGTGAAAGGCATACACCACGTTGACCGCGCCATAGCCGAACGCACCCGCGAGCAGGCCGCTGGACAGCAGTGCGACCGGGCGGGCGACGTCCGGGACGGACCCGACCTTCACGACAGCACCGCGTCGGTGCTGTCCGAGCGCCGACCGGCCGGCTCGTGGAACGCGATATACCTCGTCGGCACCGCGGGTCTCGTTGCAGGGTGGGCGATCTCGATCGAAAACATGGCGATAACTCCTGGCTCGGACAGAGGTGACGGTCTCACCGGGACCACCATCGCCCGGCCCGTGGTCACTGTCGATGACCTCTCAGGTCATGGCTCGGGCGCTCGCTGTGCCACTGCGAAATGGTGACCAGCACACAGTCATCGGTGGATGCGCGCGCCCTGTCCAGGAGTAGCCCGTGACCGGAGACCGTCGAGGGCGAGCTCGACCAGGCGCCGCCAGTCACCACTCCGAGTTCGGATAGTCGCCGAGATGGCGCCGACGAGGAGATGGACGTCGGCCGTACCGCAGTCGTGGCGAAGAGTGCCTGTGGCTCGGTCGCGCGCGATGATTTCTGCTACGACCGATTCGAGCTGGGCTCGTGAGGTACCCCGTGGCTCACTGCCCGGCGATTGCCGGGTGTACTCGATCGCTGCCGACAGTCCGCGGTCCGCGGTGAGCACCTCGCCGACATGGTGGAGGTAGCGAACCAGTCCCTGGCCGGGCTCGGCGTTTTCGAGGCATTCGGTGCGGGCGAAGGCCTCGATCTCCTGGAAACGTTGCTCGGCAGCAGCTTCGATGAGATCGCGTAGTGCGGGGAAGTGGCGGTAGACGGTGCCGACGCCGACGCCTGCCGTACGCGCCACCTCGGGAAGCTGCACCTGAGATCCACGTTCGGCGAACAAGCTCCGAGCCGCCTCCAGGATTCGCTCCCGGTTGCGGGCGGCATCGGCGCGGGCCTTGCGTGGTTCTGTTGACACGCGTCGTTCCTTTCGGGTTATGCTTGAAACGGATTAGGACTCCGGTTCCGGTTTCTTTACCGAAAGGTTAGCACGCGATGTCCCATGATCGTTTTCTCTGTTTGGCTTCGGGAGAAGTTCGGCCCGGTCGTGTTCCGCTACCGCCGTCATTCGCGGTGAAGGCCGCGACAGACGACACCGAAGGGCGGTTCTCCTTGCTGGAAGTGGCTCTGGCGCGAGATATTCCGCGCCACACCCATCATGTCGCCGACGAGTGCATCTATGTGCTGGACGGCGAGCTCGGTGTGGATTTCGACGACCGGACGTTCACCGCGACGGCGGGCATGTTCGTGTTACTGCCACACGGGATTCCGCACGCCTTGCGGTGCGTCTCCGATCCGCCGCCGCGGATGCTGCAGATCTCCTCGCCCGGTGGGTGGGAATGCTATCTGCAGGACCTGTTCGAGGCCGGTGCATCGGTCCTGACCGACGGAGTGCTGGACCCGGCGAAGATCAATCCGATCGCCGCGCGGTACGACATCCGTTACGAGCAGGCATAGTGAGCCTGGTGGCATAGCTCCTTCTGAACCCGTTGTCGTGCATCGGTGTTCTTACCGTGGGCGGGCCCGATCACGGGCTCCATGACCTTGCAGGTTATCGACACTGATGCCGGCATCGAGCAAAGTGGGCGTACCGACAGAACCCCGATATGTCACTGGGAACAAGGAGTCGCGATCATTATGCCGACCGAGTCCGATGCCCGCCAACGCATCACAGATTTCGTCGAAGGCTTCCACCAAGCAATCGTCGAGGGCGAAGAAGATCTCAGCACGCTGGTCGACAGGTTCCACACTCTCGACATGATCACAGTGGCCGACGGTTACGTCATGGACCGTGACAAGCTCCTCGCACACGTGCAGGTGGTCCGTCGCCGCAGGCCATGTCTGCGCCTGGAAATCCTGGAAGCGTTCGCCCACGAGGACCGGGTGGCTGCCAGATATCTCATGCACATCACCGAGACTCGATGCGACGAAACAAAGGAATTCTCGATCGAAGTGCACGAGTTCGCTCACTTCGCCGGTGACGGGCGTCTGTGCCGTGCCAACAGCCTGACGCGGACCCTCCGCGATGCCCGTCCCCTTACGGAATAGAAGTCCACGAGGGTATCGAGCCCATCATGATCACACGAACCTACTCGGTTCTCGGAATGGCGTGTACGCATTGCGAGGAGACGGTTTCGCACGGGATTGCTCGAATAGAAGGTGTCGAGTCGATCAGCATCGATATCCCCTCCGACGCCGTGACCATCAGCAGTCGTGCTGAGATCGCAGAAGCCGAGATTCGCCGCGCCGTCGAACAAGCGGAATACGAGTTCAACGGGCCTTCGGAACGGTTGCGGTGAATTCTGGCCGATGATGATCGCGGGGTGCGCTTGCGCGGCTCAGATCTGGGCGGCGCCGCCATCCACGGCGAGCTCGGAGCCGTTGACATAGCTGGACGCGTCCGAGGCGAGGAAGACGGCCGCTGCGGCGATCTCGTCGGGTTCGGCCAGCCGGCCGAGTGGAACCGACTCCCCGGCGGTGGCGGCCGTCTCGGCTGAGATCAGGTCGACCAGGCCCTGCGTGCGGGTGCCGCCGGGGGAGAGCATGTTGATCCGGTACCGGCGTTCCCCGGCGGCGTGGGCGAACCCGCGAACCAGGTTGCGGAGCGCGGCCTTGCTCGCCCCGTACACGGGCAGGTACGGCTCGGGCCGCGAGGCTGCCGTTGATCCGGTGAGGATGATCGCCGCTCCTGGTGAGAGCAGCGGCAGCGCCTTCTGCACGGTGAACAGCGAGCCCTTGACGTTGGTGGTGAAGATGGCGTCGAACTGTTCCTCGGTGATCTCGCCCAATGGCGCCACGATCCCGATCCCGGCGTTGGCGACCAGGACATCGATCCGGCCCGCCTGCTCGGCGACCGTCGCATAGAGTGCGTCGAGGTCCTCGAGCCTGCCCACGTCACAGCGAACTCCGGTGACCCCGGGACCGAGTTCGGCCTCGACCTCGTCGAGCTGCGCCTGACGACGTCCGGCGACGAACACCCGGGCACCCTCGTCGAGGTAAGCCCGCACGATCGCCAGTCCGATACCCGAGTTACCTCCGGTCACGACCGCGACTTTGCCTTCCAGGACCTTCATGGCAGCCTCCCACTTCCTGTTGTTGACTGATTAGTCCATAACACCAGATGTGGACTGATTGGTCAACAATGTGGCGGTGCTCGACCCTCGGCATGGAAGTGGTTGTGGCGTAGTTCGTCAGAATCCCACCAGTGCTGACGCCAGATCCGTTGTGCCCGTGGCTTGCAGCATGTCGGCGCGCACCTGCGGGCAGGTAGCCGATGTCGTGGTGTCGAGGACGTCGCGATGCCGGACGATCGCGATATTGATCCCGTTGTTCCGTGCCGCCCATTCGTGCACAACCCCGTTGAACTGGGTCTTGACCAAGACATCATCCTTGCCGTGCCAGCCTGGGACATGGCTCTGCAACGTCTCGCACAGGTCCTGCGCCGCTCTGGGGGAAATCGTCGGATCGGCGCCGGTGTCGGCGGGCTGCGGTGCGCCGGGCTCGGCCGGCTCGGTCGTGGTCGCACATGCGCTCGAGCCGAATGTCGCACCGAGGGCGGCCAGCGCGCAGATCCAGAGACGAACGGATCGGGTGATCATCGAATTCCCACCTGCTCTCTCGGCGATGCCGCGTGCACACCGGATACCCGGTCGTGCCGAGGTGAAACAGTAAAGCATCGAAAAGTGTTGGTGCCAGGAGGATTCCAATGGAAAGTAGTGCTTCGGCGGTGGGGGAGTGGCTGTCGGGCGTTCAGTGCTCAGGGCGCGCCTGATCCGATCTGATGGCCTTCAGAATCCGGTTGTCGATACCGGTCAGCTGACGAATTTGTGCCTTGGTCAACGGGGTGAACACATAGTCACGGACGGCCTGTACGTGTCCGGGCGCGGTCTCGCGGACCTTCTCCCAGCCGTCGTCGGTGAGGGTTGCCAGTGTGTAGCGGCCATCGGACGGGTCCGGGGCCCGGCGGACCCAGTTCCGCTTTTCCAATCGTGAGACCACCTGGGACAACCGGGACAGTGACGATTCGGTAGACGCGGCGAGGGCGCTCATCCGTAGGGTCCGCTCGGGCGCCTGGGACAGCGTTGCCATCGTCATGTACTCGAAGTGAGTGACGCCCGCATCGCGCTGCAGCTGAGCATCGAGCGCCGCGGGCAGCTTCATCAACACGCCGATCAGGGACAGCCACGTGTCCTGTTCCTCGTCGTCCAGCCAGCGGGGCTCCGATTCGGTTGCCATAGGCGTCATTGTAGCTTCATGGTTGAAGTCACTCGCACCTCGATGTGACTTGCACCGTGAAGTCACATCAGTTAGCTTCGACTTAATGGATGAAGTCATTTACCCCTGCAGTGCAGGTGGTTCCTGGTAGGTGAAAGGTAACCAATGAACATCCCCCACGTGCGCAGCATCGGTATTCTGCTCGCCCGCATCGGATTCGGCGTCATCTTCCTGGCGCACGGTCTACAGAAGGCCAATACCCAGGGGTACTCCGCGACCAAGGCGGCATTCGAAGGCATGGGTGCTCCGGTGCCGGCCCTGTCCGCCTTCCTGGCCACCTGGGTCGAGATCATCGGCGGTATTGCGCTGCTCGTGGGAATCCTGACGCCGATCTTCGGTGCCCTGCTGTTCCTGGACATGCTCGGTGCCTTCTTCATTGCGCACATCGGTAAGGGGATCTGGAGCTCGGACGGTGGTTACGAATTCGTCCTGGCACTGGGCGCGGGCGCACTGCTCCTGGCCGTCGTCGGCGCCGGGAAGTTCAGTATCGACACGGTGCTCGGCACCAGATTCCGCTGGCTCGCGACCGGCAACGAGCCCGTGACGGTGCCCGCCGGCGCACGCTGACATACCGTCCGTCGCAGGCCGGCTGTGTGTGCCGCGGTGTGGTTTCGGTACTCACCGGGGCCACACCAATCCGGTTGCCGCCGAGGTAGTTCCGGGCAATTCCCCTTCTTCTCGGCCTGTTCTCTGCCGTGCTTGCGCCGCGGGGAACATCGGATCGCTCTCGAGTCGAGATATTAGGATCCGGAAGTGGACGATTTCGATGTCATCGTGGTGGGTGCCGGTTCGTCGGGCTGTGTGCTCGCATCGCGTTTGTCCGAAGACTCGAACCGTAGAGTGTTGCTGTTGGAGGCGGGTCCGGTCTTCGGCTCCACCGGCGAATTCCCCGAGGAGATCCTGCGCGTGTCGTCGTTGTCGGCGATGTTGCCGGGACATCCCGGCAACTGGCCGTTCAAGGGATTTCTTACTCCCGATCTGCCCTACACTGTGCCGCGGGGAAAGATATTCGGCGGGTCGGGTGCGATGAATGGCGCCAACTATGTGCGCGCGCGGCGGGCTGATTTCGATGAGTGGGTCGCAGCCGGTAACGACCTGTGGTCGTATGACGCATGTCTGCCCTTTTATCGTAAAGCTGAGCATGATCTGGATTTCACCGGTAGCGGGCATGGAGTGGACGGCCCGATTCCGGTGCAGCGTGCGAAAGGTAAATTGCGGAGTCCGTTGTCCGATGCTTTTCTCGACGCATGCGTGTCGGCGGGTTTCCCGGAGGAAGCGGACAAGAACGGCGACCGAGCCCCGGGCGCAGGGCTCGTGCCCGGGAACTTTGTCGACGGCATCAGGGTGAATGCTGCTATCTCCCATCTGATTCCGCACCTGGGCCGCAAGAATTTGACGGTGCAGGGAAATGCCACCGTGCTACGTGTCGTGCTCGAAAGGGGACGAGCGGTTGGTGTCGAGGTAGATTTCGGCCGGGGGCGTGAGACTGTTCGTGGCAACGAGATCGTCTTGTCGGCGGGCTCGGTGAAGTCTCCGCATCTGCTGATGCTGTCGGGAATCGGCCCCGCTGAGCAACTACGCCAGGCTGGAATAGACGTGGTGGTGAACGCACCCGGGGTCGGGCAGGATTGGTCGGACCATCCGGACGTCTATGTGGGATTCACAGCGGGCCGGGACGTGCCGTTCGACCCGGAAATGCTGGTGCCTCAGGCCGCGCTGAACCTGGATTCGGGCAACGACCCGGCCGGCGATGTCGAACTGCTGCTGTTCGTCGCCCCGCTCGGTGTCATGATGGCGGGAGGAGGGAAGGCGGCGATCCTCAAAGGTGCGACGGATACCATTCGTCGTCCGAGGAAAACGCTGTCGGCCTTGCGGGGCGTATCCCTGAAAAGGCTGGCCACTCAGGTCGTCCGGCAGGGTGACTTGAATATTATGGTCGGCCTGCAGAATCCCGAGAATCGTGGTGAGATGCGCCTGCTGTCCGGCGACCCGCATATACATCCGGAACTGCGGTTCAATTATCTGAGCACCGACTACGATCTGGCTCGCTTGCGCACGGGAATTCGGACGTGTGTCGAACTCCTCGGTAGCGGCCCGCTGAAGCCATGGGTCGAGGAGATCACGGCACCGGTCGCGGCGAACATTCGCGACGACACCGCACTCGACAACTGGATCCGCGCAACGCTCAACTCGAATTTTCACCTCTCGGGCAGTGCTTGTATGGGCCCCGAGAGTGACCCCGGTGCGGTCGTCGACCAATTCCTTCGAGTCCGCGGCGTCGACGGTCTGCGCGTTGCGGATACCTCGGTACTTCCTACCGTGCCTCGTCGGGGCCCCAACGCCACCGCGGTGATGCTCGGTGAGCGCGCCGCAGCCCTGTTCGAAGCCTGAAACGAGCATCCGGCCGACACGGCCGGGGTCCCGCGTGAAGTTCGGGTACGACTGCTGAGTTGCCTCGAGTTCGGGGTTGTCGGCGTTCGGTGACCCAGGAAGCGATCTGGGCCCGCGAGGTGAACCGAGCTCGGCCCGGATGTGTTCGACATGGCCTTCTGCGTTGCGTACGGAGATGACCAGACGGGCGGAGATGGCCCGGTTGGTCAGCCCCTCGGCACCGAGGTCGGCCACCTGCCGCTCCCGTGTGGTCGGCTCCGCCGCCGGCACCTTGGTGGGCGGGGTGGCGGCAGGCTCCGTACCGAGGCCGTAGGCGATGGCGGCCTCGAGATCGAGCGCCTCGCCTTCGCGGTGTGCAGCCTCGAACGTCCGCTGCCCGAGCGCCCTCCGCGTGGTCCGCTCCTATTCCTCGTGATGAACCATCAGACGGGGAAACGCCGCGATGGAGACGCCCGCCGTCTGTCCGAGGCCCGGTGCGGCGCAGCGGCGAGCAGGTGGTGGCGCAGTTTCTGATGTGTTGTTTCTGAATGGGCGGACTCGGGCAAGCAGGACCGTGGGTTTACTGTTGTGCCCGGGGCTGGGATGTCAACGTTGATACCGCTTGAACACCGCCCGGCGCCTGTTGTCGAGAGCTAGCCGTCGGCTCTCGGTGCTGATCCGAGCGACGCTCGCCGGGAGCACGTCGTCGAGGTCGTCGAACGAGACGATTTGCATCGCGGGGGTGGGAACCTCGGGGCTCGGGCACAACCACCAGCGGTAGCACACGCGCAGGATCGTGTTGTCGGCGGTGTCGAGCCAGTTGGCCACCCCGGGGTCACGATGAGCGACCACGGCGGTGAACGTGCCGTCGTCTTCGATGTGGGCCATGTGACCGTTCAATGAGGTCTGGCGGAAGGTGTAGTCGAGCGATTGTCCCCAGTAGTCGCCGAGGTGGATGTTCCAGAAGTGTGCGACGGGTGGCTTCACCGTGATGATCGCCGCCTCGTCCGGGCCGAGTTCCAGGACGCCGCCACCGTAAGCGATGTGGCCGCCGTCGCCGGCGTAGCCGGCCTGCAGCGCCGGCTGGGTGACGAGTCGGTTGTGCTGTTCACGGTTCTTTGCCGCGTACATCTGAGCCCAGAAGTGAGCGAAGCCGTCGACGAAGCGTCCGACTCCGGTGAGTTCGTGCTGCACCGATTCCGGATCTGCCTTCGGACCCGGTCCGGCCTGGTCGAGCCGTTCGACCGAGAAGTGGTACGGGGACTCGGCGGTCCAATCGTAGAAGTATTGGCGGGTCATGATCCGGGCGCCCTGCGGGTCCAGCGGCAGCCAGTTGCCCTCCTGCGGTGTGGCACTGATGATCACCTCGAAGTTGCCGTCCTCGTCCAGTGCCAGCCCGCCGGGGTTCGAGATGGCACCGAGGGTCGATCCGGTGGCCGTGGCGAAGATCGTCGTGAAGTCCGCGTCGGGATTGTCGAGCAGTGGTTCGTACACCCGCATCGTCGAGTAGACCGTGACACCGAGGTAGCGTGCCCGGCCACCGACGCCGGTGAGGCGGTAGGTGCCTTTCGGGTCGACCGCGAAGTGTCCGAACAGGCAGTCCGGTGATTCGGTGCCGTACCGCTTGGTGCTGTCCTGAAGATGGCCGACCTCGGGGTATTCGGCGTCGGCACTGAACACTTCCTGCTCGAGTGCGGCATTGATCAGATTGAGCAGGTATCGGTATCCGGAGGCGCGTAGCGCCGGGTTCTCGGCGACGGGATCGGACCGCAATACTTCCGCGGCAGCGGCGAGGTGGCCGACCAGAGAAGCCCAGGATTGATCCAATGATGCGATAACGGAGGAGGTTTCGACTGCTGTGGATGGTATCGGCATGGTCGGTGGATCCTTTCGTTGCTATTTCGCAGAGCCGGGGGCGGCGACGTTTCGGGAGGTTGACTGCTCGGCGTCGACTGCGCTGCGTCCGTGAGCGGTGGCCTCGTCGGTTTCGACGAGGCCCCCCTGGGCGGGCCGCCGGCCGTGCCGCATGATCAGCGCGATAGCCAGACCGAGAGCGCCGACCCCCATGGCAACCCAGTAGCCGTGGGTGAGGGCTGTGTCCTTGTACAGCGCCGCGTGCGTCTGCGGGCTGACGGCGAGGACGTTGTGGGACATGACGATTCCGGTGAGCGTCGACGCTGTGGCGCCGGCGAGCAGGGTGAGCATGCCGGCGATGGTGTTACCGATTCCGCCCTGCGTGGCAGGCAGCGCGTCCTGGATGAGGTTGCCGTTGGACGAATGCAGGAACCCGATCGCAAAGCCGGCGGCGAAGCTGAGCAGCCCGATCTGCCACTGCACGGTCGGCAGGAAGCTGCCGGCGAACATCACCGCAAGGAAGAGTACTGCCGAGGTGATGAGCACCAGACGTGCACCGACCTTCTTGGCCAGGTACCCACCGAGCGGCCCGGTGAACATGCCGACGAGGCCGAGCGGGAACGTCCAGATCGCAAACTGGGTGGCGGATAGCCCTGCACCGTAAGAGATCCCGGGCAGGTGAGGGGTCTCGAGCAGAGTCGGCCGGATGATCGCGTCGGCATTCATCATGTAGGACACGCATGCGACAGCGAGTACGGTCGGCCCGAACCGGCGGCCGAAGAGGATGTTCAGGTCGATGACCGGATGAGTGGTGATCTTCTCCCACACCAGGAACACCGCGAGCATCGCAACACCGAGCCCGGCCAGGGCGAGGGTGCTCCCCGCGGTCCATCCCCACGTGTTGCCCTTGGAGACGGCGAGCAGCACAACGCCGATGCCCGGGCCGAGGAGCACGACGCCGAAGTAGTCGACCGGCCTGTTCGACCGGACGTCGCTCTCGGGCACAATCGCGACATAGACCGGGATGAGCAGCGCCATGTAGATCGCCATGAACCAGAAGACCGACTGCGGCCCGAAGGTATCGATGAGGGCACCGGCGATGAACGGCCCCGCCACCGCGGCCATACCGATACCGGTCACCACCGCGCCGAGCGCGATCGGCACGGCGTCGCGCGGGACGACGTCACGAACCAGGCCGTAGGATATTCCGACAATGCCGACCATCGCCCCCTGTAGCGCGCGGCCGACCAGCAGCAGGGTGAAGTTCGGGGCGAGCGCACAGATCACGCTGCCTATCGCGCACAACACGGCCAGGACGACAATGGTGCGTTTCTTTCCCCACTGATCGGCGGCCTTACCGACCAGCGGCTGGACGGAGGCGCCGACCAGTGTGACGATCGAGAAGGCCCACGCGATGTCGAGCGTGCGGAAGTGCCGGGCGAGGTGCGGCAGGTCCGGGAGCACCATGATCATCTCGAACGTCGCGATCTCGGACAGCAAGATGATCGACGCCAGCACGATAACGATGCGGGACTTGGAGACAGGGCCATCGGTCCGGGTCAAATTGAGCGCCATCGAGCTTCCTTCGGTGCCGGCGGTCGGGACATGGATGTCGAACTTCGGTGTGACGTCGGCGGCCGCTACGCGGACAGTCGCGAACGGTCTGGCTCGGGAACTGCTGCGGTCGGGTGAGCATCCGGGTCGAAATACGGCCGATCCCCGTCGATCTCGATTCGCCGGACCGTCCGGTGCTGCGGGAAGTGGTCGGCAGCAGCGCGGTGCATCGTCGATCGCTCATCCCAGATGGCAAGATCCCCGGCCGACCAACGCCACCGGCATTGGAACCGCTCGTCGGCCACGTGATGTGCCAGGAAGCCGAGCAGCGCATCGCTTTCGACCCGGCGTAGCCCCTTGATTCGATCTCTCGAAGGACCGCCGATGAACAGGATTCGCCGCCCATTTTCCGGGTGTGTGCGTACCAGCGGGTGGACAACGACTCGGGGGTAGGCCATCTTCAGCTGGTCGGCCAGATCCTGCGCTTCACTACTGTGACCGCCCCGACCGAGAATCGAGTCGACGAAGCTGTCTGTGGTGTGCTCGACCTCGAGCCCCGCGAGTATCTCCTGCATGGTGGGCGAGAGCGCCTCGTATGCCGCGGTCATCGACGCCCACAGTGTGTCCCCGCCTGCTGCCGGGATGACCTCGCCGCACAGCAGCGCGTAGCGCGGCGGCGTCGCGATCCAGGTGAGGTCGGTGTGCCACATTTCCGCGGTCGGTGGCGAGTCGGGGCCGTCGGAGATGACCTGAAGGCTCGGCTCGGTGGCGCCCCGCAGTCGCGAGATCGGGAAGATGCTCGGCGTTCCGAATCGCCGCGCCACCGCGAGATGGTCATCCGGGCTCAACGCTGCTCCGCGCAGGAATATCACCTGATGCATGTGCAGAGCGCGGCGCACGGTCTCGAACTCTTCATCGCTACATGTGCGGAGGTCGACGCCACGAACCTCCGCACCGATCGTGTTGGTGACCGGCAGTACTTCGATGGCCATACGTAGCTCCCTCTCACTCGGCACCCATATATAAGCTGGGTGGATTAGTTATGAGGCGAGAAGGGATGTGTTGTCAAGAGCATGGCTGTCTCACGCTCGGCCGCAGATGCTGACTGGCAAGCAGCCTGCCCCACCCGAGGTGCATACACCGTGGTCGGGGGGCCTTCGTCGTCGAGAGCCGGCAATCACCCGAGTCGCTGCTGGCGATCCCGGTCACCGGGAGGCGGTTCGAAGTTCAGTCCGACGCGACGAGGCTGCTCGGCGCGGTGAGCGCCGCGACGCCCATGTCGATCAGGTTGTTCATGAATGCGTTGTTGTCGAGCGCCAATTCGACCCCATGGTCGATGCACTCGGCACGACCGGCAAGCGCGGCAACCGCCATGTCGATCCACACGCCCAATCGTTCGTCGCGCAGTGACTCCGGAAGGTGCCGAAGCCGTGACTGCAGCTGCGCGTACGCCCACCGAAGATCGTCACTACTGTCCGGGTTGAAGATGTGGTGCGTGCGCACCTCGCTTCGGTGCCGTATGTGGAGCGCGATGCGCAGAAAGCTTCGCCCGCTGCTGCTTTCGAGTTGAAAGGCCAGAGGCCAGATCGATACCACCAGCAGGTCCGCGATCGAGGGCACTGTGCCGGACAGTCCCGCGACGAGTTCCCGCCTCTGGGCGTCTGTCTCCGCACGGTGGCGCTTGAGAACCTCCTTGAGGAGAGCTTCTCTGGAACCGAAGTGATAGTGCAGTGCCGAATTATTGGATTGGCCCGCGGCGCGGTTGACGTCGCGCAGGTTGGCCTGCTCGATACCCTGCGCCGCGAACACCTTCTCTGCGGCATCGATCAACCGTTCGCGCGTGACCGCGCCGTTCCGCGCCATGGCTGAATCCTAGATCGCTGTTGCGGCGGTCGGTCCCCGTGGACCCACCTGACCAGTTCTTCCAGCTCGCCGCGGCCTCTTTCCGGCGTACTCGGTTCCCACCCTTTGACAATGCGAGGTACCCGCTCGGGACTAATCCTCCTCGCTTAGATGGCTGATCGGTTGGATCGAAAGAGCGACCTCGAACCGCGACCTACGGGGCGTTCGCAATCTCGCTGAGCCCTGTGCCGGCGAATCCCGGCGAGTCGACCGAACTCAGGCAGTCCCAAACGGCGGCGGCGAGAACTTGACCTCAACTACTGTTTAGATTTGAGAATTCTCGACATGGACGCCGACCAACATGAGATCCGAAGACTGCTCGACCGCTATACCGAACTCTGGGTCCGGCATGACATGAGCGAATGGGGTGAACTGTTCACCGAGGACTGTGATTTCATCACACATCGAGGAATCTGGTGGCGATCGCGAGCGGCCAACGTCGTCGGTCACGAGGATGTGCCGGAGTCGGTTCTGACGCAGAAACACAACTACAGCCAGTCGATACTCGATATCCAGCCCCTGGGCCCCGATGTGATGCTGGTGCACACTGAATGGTCCTGGCCCGATCACGTCCTACCCGGTTCCACCGTCGGCGAGGACAGGCGCGGTATTATCACCGCAGTTCTGGTAAAACGCGAGGGGTGCTGGCTGATTCGAGCGGTACACAACACCCGGCTCAACGGCCTCGACGATTTCACCGCGGATGCCATCGCGTCGACGTAAGGGATCAGGACTGATGAAGGTTGCCTGAACCGGCACATCAGCAGTCTCGCTGCGAGGTCGAGCGATCGGTGGTTCCGTCGTCGCGGCCGTGCAGCGAGTGGCGTCGCCGTATAGGACACACACCGCCGCTCCCGGTGTCGAGGCCTTCTCCCGGCCTGGGCGACGGCGCTGTCGATCAGGTCGGCACGGTGCAGAGTTCTGTACAACTATCAGAATGCATACAGGGCACCGACGTATGAACGGTTGGTTCTGTACCGGCGACTGGGGTAATTGCTATGCGGCCGAGCGCTGGCGGATGCCTATCGGTCGGGTACCGAGATGCCGTGTCCGGGAGACGGCAGTCAGTTCATCACCAGTCCGCCGTCGACTACGAGGTTCTGGTCCGTCACCGCCCGCGACCAGTCGCTTGCGAAGAACAGTACTGCGGCGGCGAAATCATCTGGAGTGGTGACCTTTTGGAGCGGGGTGGTGACGAGAACGGTCTCGTTCTTCAGTAGCATCTGGCCAACTCCCTGGTGTGGGAAGAGCTGCGGGGCAGCATCGGATCAGCATTCCGCTCCTGCTCGGCATCCCTTCGCTCGCGTTATCGAGATCAGGTTCGACGGGTCTGTCTCTCAGCCGTTTCCGGCACCCCGTGTCGGTCCAGGACGACCATATCGGATGCGATTGCGTGGGAGCGTACGGCTACCACCGATGGGAATATTGCTGATTCGGCTCGGGCGGGAAGTCTGTAAAGATCGCCGCGACATGGATGGCGGTGTTTCCGTGGTCTGTCGTAACACATGAGAAAGTTGAATCCAATGCGTCTTCTCGAATACGGGGCCAAGCTCGGCCTGGCTGTGGCGGCGATCCTTGCCGGATCGATGGCGGTGGCCGTTCCGGCGAATGCTGTTGCGACCCCGGCGGAAGCATGTGGCAGCAACTACCGTGAGATCGACCATCATGATCTCCCGGGTGCGCGCATCCATCTGCTGTACAACGGCAGTACCAACTGCGTGGTCACCACGAGGAACAATCCGGGAACCAAGGTCATGATGGCGGCGTCCCTGTCGTCCGAAACGCATACGGCGGCGATCGTGGACAAGGGGATGTACGCCTACTACGCAGGTCCGGTGCGGCTCGCGGCCAAGGGGGTCTGTATTCAGTGGGGAGGCTTTACCGACCCGGGGTGGCAGGGGTGGTTCTCGAAGATCGAACACTGCGGGTAAACGCCCTCCAGACGAGTTCTCACAGGTTGTCCGGCCCGCCGGGTGCTGCATGCAGGTGCCGACGTTCGGCACCGAACTGCCGACACCGGCGGTCCGCACGGTGCAGGCCGTCGGCCTCGGGCAGGAGCTTTCGGAATCGATGGCACGGTCGCCGCGGCTGAGAACCTCAGTTCGCCCTGTGCTCGTCCTGCACTATCGCGGAAAGTAGTTCCGCAATATGGTTTTCATACATTTTGTGGGCATCGTCAGGTATTTCGGCCGAACGTAGGATTCCGTCGCCGAACAGGGACCATCCGGCAATCGCGGACAGTGCAGTCATCAGCCGCACCCGGCCGTCGACGGATGGTGAGGACAATCTGGTGATTGCCGCGATCTCGTCGGCGTCCGAGTTCGGAAGAAGATCGACTCGATCATGCAGGATCAACCACGCGACGATTCGAACGTACTGAGGGTCGGCCACCCCCACCAGGAACAGCCTGTGCACGGCCTCCGGCAGTGAATCGATCCCCTGTATGGCGGCAGCGGATCGGGCATTGTTGCGGGCCAGGACGGCACGTACGACGTCCTCCTTGTTGCCGAGATGTTTGTGGATGAGCCCGAGGTTGACTCCGGCGTCGGCGGCGAGCTCGCGCATGCTGAACGACAGCCCCTTCTCCGCGAGTCTTGCTCGCGCAGCCACGAGTACGGCTCGCCTTACTTCGTCTCTGCCCCAAGCCTTGTCGGCGGATCTGGATGCGCACACCCCTTGACAGTAGACGGGCGTCTACTGTCCAATCAAGCCTCAGGAACACCGACGACACGATGTGTTCACCGATACCGGTCGTCGACTGTTCCACTGCGCAGGTCCTGCACACGAGGGCACCCGTTCAGCGAAATCTGCCGGGTGTCTGTTCGATGGTGAAAGGCAAGACAATGGACCGAACCCACGAGACCTCGCCGAGGCGAGCTTCCCGACCTCACCGGCAACTCCGGCGGATGGTGAAATCGGCGGTCGTCAGCGGTGTTTCAGTTACCGTCGCTCTGTCGATAGTGACGGCATGTTCGAGCGAGCCATCGTCGATCGGGGGTCCGACCTCGGCAACGACTGCCGTATCGAAGGGCACGGTATTGGCTACCGGGGCGCAGCTCGAACTCGAGGAACAGGTGCGGAAGATCCTGGCGACCGACGTGATGCGGTCGCAGATCGACCAGGTGGCGCAGCTGTATCGCGCCGACCCGCAGGCCGCACATCCTGCCGGTGCCGCCACCGTCGACAGTTCCGCGAAAGCAATCGGGGCGGCCGCCGCCCAGTACGCGGTGACCGGAGATCCCGACCGGCCCGCATTCATGTGGACGGTCGCCCCCTCGCACCGATTCGCTGACAAACCCATGCCGGCCAGTGGGTACGGCATCGAGAATCCCGACAACGTCTATCGGCAGAGCGCAATCTCCGGTGACAGCGCCTACGAGATACGAGGCCGCCTCGGTAAAGGAGGTCCGCTCGAACTGCACCTCGAATTCAGAGACGCCATTCCCGGCACCACCAGCTTCACCGCCGAGGGCGGCGGAATCGTCGGGTCGATTAGCAGCGAGAACCTGCAGACGACCGACGACGGAGATTTCGTGATCACCGTCGACTCCAGGCCGGCCGACGGCCGCCCGAACCATATCCGGATCCCGCCCGGAAAAACATCCCGGGCGCTGGCCCGCGACCTGATCGACGACTGGAGCAGCCAAGGTCCCGCGCCACTTGAGATCAGGCGCATTTCCGGCCCACCGGCCGCACCACAGCGCGACACCGACACTCTCGCCGCGCGTTCCGCGGAAATCCTGTCGCAGATCGCGCCGTTCTGGGTGAAGTACTTCAACACCTACTACTACTCACAGGAGCCGAACACCATCCGTGCCGTCCGGGAACGCCCGGGAGGCCGCGGTGTGTCCACCGGCGGCTGGTTTCGCCTGCGCGACGATCAGGCACTGACCTTCACCGTCGACCCACTCGGTGCACGATCGCTGGGTGTGCAGCTGAGTGACCCCTGGGGAGCCGCATATGAATACCGCCGTCGCACCAGCAGTCTCAACACCTCACAGGCGACGCCGAACCCCGACGGCACCTACACCTTCGTCATCTCCGAGAAGGATCCGGGCATCGACAACTGGCTGGACCCGGACGGCCACGGCTCCGGAATGATCGCCCTGCGATGGCAGAGCTTCCCGGCCGAACGCAGCAAGCCGCTCGACCGAGCCCTCCGCGACGTTGCCGTGGTCGATGTCGCCGACCTCGCCTCGACGAGGGACTCCGGTGCCGCGACCGTATCGCCCTCGGAACGGGACACGCAGCGATCGCAACGACAGGCGGCATTCGACCGCCGCATGACGGCGACACGGTGAGCATTCGACACACCTCGTAGCTCTCCGGGTGCGTAGCGGTCCCAGAGCCCCGGCCCCGTCCGCAGTAGACGCGCACGGGGCCGGGGCCTTCGGACGGTTCGCTCAGGTGCCGGCGGGACTACCGTCCCAGGAAACGAGCTTCCAGCCCTTCGCCGGACTGCCCTTCACGACCACCTGCCCGGTATTGCGGAGCGGGTCGGTCTGCAGCTTGCTCGGATCCGGATTCGACACGGACATGAGCGTCCAGACCATGATGGCGCCACCGTGAGAGAAGACCACCGCACGCTTGTCGCCGCGGTCCTGAATGTCCTGGATGGAGTCGTCCATCCGCTTCTTGAACTCGTGGCCGTTGATCGAACCGGGTATGCGGGCATCGAGGTTGCCCTGTATCCACTGGGTCGGTGCCTGGAAGTAGCCCGCGTTGGCTTCGCTCTCGGGCCGGCCTTCGTAGTCGCCGGCCTCGATTTCGTGGAAGCCGTCCTCGACGATCGTCTGCTGATGGCAGAGTTCCGACGTCGGCTTCGCCGTCATCTCGGTGCGGATCATCCGCGATGCGTAGACACCGTCGAACCGGCAGTCGCGCAGGCGTACAGCGACTGCACCGGCCTGTTTCCACCCCTGTTCGGTCAGTGCGGGGCCCGGGATGGAGGTGTCGATGAGGCCGGAAGCATTGCCGGCCGATTCGCCGTGGCGAACGAACGTGAGGGTCATTTCACCGGTCTGCGGCGCAGCTGCCGCGCTACCGCCTCCGGCGGTGATGATCGCAACCGCCGCGACGACCGATACGATCATGGCGGACAGGCGAGATGCAATCGGTGGCATCGGCACTCCTTCAATTATCTTGGTAAGGGCCCGCATTGGTGGAAGGGCGGCCCGGGGCGGGACGCTATGAGCGGCGTCGTGCCGGCGCGATCGTTTCTCCCGATGAATGGAACACGTCGCCTACATCTTTCCGATCCTCAGGGCTTGCCCGGCGCCGCTCCCCGTTTTCCCAGGTGCTTCTGCACGCTCGACAACCTCCTCGCCACCGTGTGGTGACCATTGCCGATCGCGGGTATCCGGGATCGCCGGTGGACTCGCCCGTGGGCTACCAGCTCGACAGTGACCGCCACCGCACATGCTTGTGCGAGAAGCAGGCCGAGCAGAACGAGGATTTGCACTGCTGCCGCACGGCCCGCGGAGCCGCTGGCGATCAAGACGCCGACGAATGCGCCCGGCAGCGTGACCAATCCGACCGTGCGGGTTTGGTCGACACCCGGCAGGAGCGCGTCCGCGGCTGTGGTGCGGATGATTTCCAGGCGTGCCTGGCGATCGGTGAAACCCAGGCTCATCGCGGCTTCGATTTCACCGAAACGGTCGTGAACGGTATCCAGTGCGCGGCGCGCCGCCAAGGAGGTCGAGGTCATCGCGCCGCCGAGGACGATGCCGCCGACAGGCACGACCGCGGGCCCCGCGAGCGGAACCACTCCGCTGCCGAGCATCAGCGGAAGCACGGCGGCCCACCCGGCCGCCAGGGCTGCGGTCAGCCATACCCCCGAGCGTCCCGCGCGTGCCCGGCGGGCAGCGGTGAACACGGCGGCTGCGAACATCACACCCAGGACCAGGAACGAGGACCACAGGTGGCGGAGGGCGGCGGCCAACACCAATGCCACCAGGCTCAGTTGTACGACCGCCCGAACGGCCGCACCGGGCACGATCAGCGTCGAACCGAGACTCGCGATCCGGTACACCGCCGCTGAGGCGGTGACCATCACCAGGCACAACAGTGCCAGAGCTACGCCGGGCGCTGCGACATTCACCGTCTCCACTTCCTTCTGCTGCGGGCAGGCTCGATCGATTCTCCTCGGATCGAGGGGCCGCACGCCCCTACTCTGATCGATATGACGAGCATCGATGGTTCACTGCCGCACTTCTTCCCGAAGTGGATCGATCGGCTGGGCGTGCGGTACGTGAATCCCTGGATGCGGCGTGTCGGGCCGTCGCTACCGGGGTACGCCGTGGTCGAGCATGTCGGCCGCAGATCGGGAAACAGATACGAGACGCCGGTCAAGATCTCACGTCGCGGCGGGGTGCTGGCGGTCCTGCTGCTGCACGGTGAGACCCAGTGGGCCCGGAACGTGGTCGCTGCCGGCGAGGCGCGGCTGCGTCTTCGCGGCGGTACCGTCACGGTGTGTAACCCGCGTATCATGCCGCCCGGAGCAGCCGGTTCGGAGGTGCCCCGCTTCGTACGCCTCGGCAACAGGATCGGCGGAATCATCGTGTTCGATGCCGTCTGACTGCCGTTGCGGCAGCAGGTTGTTCGAATCTCACGCGCCCTGAGCGCAGCCGTGACGAGCTCGGCCGCTCAGCGCTGCAGCCTTCTGCTCGCCACGGGATGACGACAAGTACGACTGCCGCTTCGGCAGCGGCGTCGCGGCGACAACCGATACCCTGCTGCTACCGGCCGCATCGGCCCGCCGGCAGCGGCAGGGGCCCGATCAACGGCTCAGAGTGAACCCCGCATAGTCGTCCGCGGCGACCTGCTCGCACTTCTCGCGGTAGGCGCCGACACCGCCGATGTAGGCGTACATCACCCTCGGTTTGCCCGGCACGTTCGATCCGACGTACCAGGAGTCCACCTTCGGGTACAGCGTCATGTTGCCGGCCTCGTCGACGTGGCGGGTCCATTCCTGCTCCGCGGCGGGTTCGGCCTCGATGGTCGTGACACCCTTGGAACGCAGCGCGTCGATGGCATCGCCCACCCAGTCGACGTGCTGCTCGATGGAAACCAGCATGTTCGACAGGACCGAGGGGCTGCCCGGGCCGGTGATCGTGAACAGGTTCGGAAAGCCCGCCACGGTGAGGCCGAGGTAGGTGACGGGACCGGCGGCCCATTTCTCGCGCAGTGACGCACCCTCCCGGCCGCGGATGTCGATCGCGTCCAGCGCGCCGGTCATCGCGTCGTATCCGGTGGCGTAGATGATGTCGTCGAACTCGAAATTTTCCTCCGTCGTCGCGAGTCCGGACTCGGTGATCGAGGTGAGCGGGGTCGCGGCGACGTCCACGAGCCGGACATTGGAGCGATTGAAGGTTTCGTAATAGCGCGTCCCCAGGACCGGACGTTTGACGCCGAACAGTCCGGCGGGCTGCAGTATCCGAGCCACCGCCGGATCCTCGACGATCTCGGCGATTCGGTCCCGAATGAACTGGGCTGCAGTCTCGTTCGACCTCTCGTCGAGGAGGGTGTCGGTGAAGCCGGTCAGCATGCTGACCAGTTCGCTGTTCTTGTCGTCCCACACCGCGCGGTAGAAGGCGTTGCGCTCCTCCTCACTCACCTCGAGTGCACCCTTGGTGGCTTCGGGGCGCGCGATACCGAACGACGATTCCCGATTGGCCTTGCGCACTTCGCGATAGCGGGACTTGATGTCGCGTTGGAAGTCGGGATCGATCGTGTGATTGCCGGCGGGGAGAACATAGTTCGGGGTTCGCTGGAATACGGTGAGCTGTCCGGCCGATTCGGCGATGAGCGGAATGACTTGCACACCAGAGGAACCGGTGCCGATCACCGCAACCCGCCGACCGGTGAAATCCACCTCCTGCTCGGGCCAGTTACCGGTGTGGAAACTGCGACCCCGGAACGTCTCGACGCCCGGGATCTCCACCAGCTTCGGCGCCGACAGGCAACCTGTCGCCATGATCACGAATCGCGCCGACACGAGCTCGCCCCGATCGGTCGTGATCTGCCACCGCGCGGTGGACTCGTCGTACACCGCGGCGGTGACCCGGGTGCGCAACTGCACGTCCTTACGCAGATCGAAGCGGTCCGCGACGTGGTTGATGTACCGGAGCAACTCCGGCTGCGGCGGCAGCTTCTCCGTCCACTCCCACTCCTGCTCGAGCTCGGGGTCGAAGGAGTAGTTGTAGTACATGCTCTTCACGTCGACGCGCGCACCCGGATAGCGGTTCCAATACCAGGTGCCGCCGATCCCGTCGCCCGCTTCGTACACCTGCACCGACAGCCCGAGGCCGCGCAGCTTGTACAGCATGTGCAGACCGGCGAATCCGGCGCCGACGACAACTGCGTCGATCTCGCGAGCGTGCTGCCGGGACGAGGATGCGGAGTGCTGCGAGGTCGTTGTCATCCGTGAGATCTGCCTTTCGACGAGACGGCGTGCGATGTCTGGAGGTTAGCGGAATATCCTTGCGCGCGTTGGTGGTTCCGATTCCTTACCGACCGGTATGCGGGCGGTCAGGTGAGACGCATCGGCGGGCAGGCCGGAAACCGGACCGGAAGTGCCGCCACCGCGCGGTGGAACTGTCCCGGTCGCCAATCCAGTTGCTGCACAGGCACTTGCGAACGGATATCGGGTAGTGCGTCGAGCAGTAGATCGATGGCCTGCGAGGCGATCGTCAGTGCGAGCGGCTGTGCCGGACAGGCGTGCGGTCCGGCGCCCCACGCCAGATGTGACCGGTTGCCCTTACGGTCGCCGCCGGCGACGGACGGATCGTTGTTGCACGCGGCCAAGCTGACGACCACCGGTTGATCGGCCGGCAGCCACCTATCGCCGACCAGTTGCGGCTGCTTGGGATAGCTCACGCACCAGTTCGCCAGCGGTGGGTCCTCGAACAGCACGGCATCGATGGCGTCCCGGGTGGCCATGGCGCCACTGAGGATCTCGCCGCCGTATTGTCCGTCGGTCATCAACAGCAGCAACGCGTTGAGGATGAGATTGCAGGTCGGCTCCGTGCCCATCGAGAACAGCAGTGCCGCCTGATTCACCATCTCCATCAGGTCGAGCCCGTCTGGATGCTGCAGCAGCTGTGAGGTCAGGTCGTCGCCGGGCTCGGCCTGCTTCTGCTGGACGACGCCGACGAGTGCCTCGACGAAACGCTGCTGCCCCTCTTCGGCGCCTTCGCCTTCCAGCATCGCCGCCATTCCCTGATATGCCGCGGCCGCGGCATCTTCGGGAAATCCCATCAGCTCACTGATGACCCGGAAGGTCAGCGGGTAGGCGTAGTCCATCTGCAGATCCGCGGTCCCGCGTTCGCAGAAGCCGTTGATCAGTGTTTCGGCCGCCCGCGCGACCGTGTCGTGCACCGTGTGCAGGTTGACGGTATCCAATGCCGCGATGATGGTGCGCCGGTAGCGCTCGTGTTCCACCCCCGCGGTGCGCAACGCATTCTGGCGATAGCCCAGCATCGGCACCATCGGACACCCCGGGCCGGCGTTGTTCTCCCATCTACGCGGGTCGGCGGGGAAGTGGTGCTCGTCGTTGAGGATCTGCACGGCCACCTGATAGCCGACCACGAGCGTCGCGGGCACTCCGGCGGACAGTTCGACCGGCACCAGCGGGCCGTGCCGGCGCATGGTTCGGTACATGTGGTGGGGGTCGGCCGCGAACGCGGGGTCGTCGAGCCGGACGGGGGCGGTGGTGGACTCCGGGGACCTGCGCGGGCCGGGAGTGCCACCCTGGAATCTCGGATCTGTATTGCTCAACGCACGACCCTCGCGCATGGTGTCGCGTTGTGTCCCTTTCTGCTGCCTGCTGTGGGACCACCTGGCATGTGTTGTGTGGGCACGCTGGACGACCATACCGGAACGTGTTGCAGTCCAACATTTTTAGAAGAATCCAGCACTGCAGCTTGTTGCCTGTGTATTGCCGCCGTCGCGTCTGTGTGTATCGGCGCGATCACGAGCCGGCACCGGTGTCCCGTTGTCTGCCAGGTGTGATTCGCCCCTTATGGGAACAGGCTTCGAACGTGTGGTCGAACACGCGCCGGTCGGTTGTCGTGCGCCGGCAATTCGGTGGTGCACCCGGGCTCGCTCGTCCGAAGGGCACCGATCGCGGTCGATGGAGCGGTGGGTGCTCCGAGCGGGAGCTATTCGCCGTCGCTGGTGTCGGACGGCCGAAAGCTCCGCCGTACTGCGCCGACGACGGTTTCGGCGAATGTGGCGTTCGCGGTGTCGCGGTGCCAGTTGAGAAACCAGGTGATCTGCCAGTTGGGTGTGAACGGGCGGTAGGTGCGCCCCGCAGGCTGGCTGCGCGCGATCGATTCGATGGCCAGGAAGACGGCCTGTGTTTCGTTGGTCAGGTCCGCTGCGGCAACGGCGCCGAACGCCGAGGATCCGGTCCACTGCGGAATGTGGCCGGCGCGGGTGAGATAGCGGGTGACGGTCGCATTCCAGTCGCTCATGTCGTCGTCGATCGTCACGATCGGATACGCCACGACTTGCGCCGGTGTGACGGCTCGCGCCGCGGCCAGTGGATGTGTGTCGGACATGACGGCGACGACGCGTTCTCGGCACAGCCGGCCCGCCTCGATGCGGGCGCCGTCTTCGCGCGGTCCGACGGCGAGTGTGAGTTCTCCGCTCGCGAGCATGTCGGCCACCTGCGACCGCGGCACCGTCATCTGGCGTACCGCCGTGTCCGGGAGGGCGCTGCGCACGGCCGCGAAGACCCGGCGGGGCACCGTCAGTGACGGTTCGGTGACGTGGATACGCACGTGCTGGTGGCCGCCGGCCGCGCGCGTATCGCGCACGGCGTGGTGGATGTCGGTCAGGATGGTCCGCGCTCGGTCGGCGAGCAGGCTGCCGGCGGCGGTCGGTACGACGGTGCGGCTCGTACGCCGGAACAGCGTGACACCGAGGCGGCGCTCGATCCGCGCGATCGCCTGACTCAATGCGGGCTGGGCCATCGGGATCGCGGCGGCCGCGCGAGTGATGCTGCGTTCCCGGTCGACCGCGACGATGTATTGGAGGTCGCGCAGGCTGACCAGATCCAGCATGTCCACATACTAGATCACGGAAATATCGGTATTGGCGATCCGAGTTCGTGCCATCGCAGGATGGTGGGACCGATGCTTCCGGAGGTGTGTTCATGCGGGTGGGTTTGACGTTGGAGATGCGCAAGTCGCCGTATCGCGAGGAATCCTGGCAGCAGATGTGGAGCGACTGCCTGTGGCTGTTCGAGCAGGCCGAGAAGCTCGGCTTCGATTCGTTGCTGGTCCAGGAGCACTTCTTCACTTCCGACGGTTACGGCCCCTCCATGCCGGTATTTCTGGGTTCGCTGGCGACACGGACGACGACGGCCCGAGTCGGCTCGTACATCTATGTCGCGCCGTTGCATCATCCGCTGGCTCTCGCTCAGGAGACGGCGGTGCTCGACCAACTCTCCGGCGGGCGTCTGGACGTGGGTCTCGGGATCGGTCACAGCCTCGCCGAATACCGAGCATTCGGGCTCGATCCGAAGACGCGTCCGTCCCGGATGGAAGAGGCCCTCGATATCCTTCCGCAGGGCTGGTCCGGTCAGTCGTTCTCCCATCACGGCCGGCACTACACCCTGGACGACGTCCGGGTTCAACCCACACCTGTCCAGCAACCGCACCCGCCGATCTGGGTCGCCGCGACCACCGTTGCGGCGGCCGAGCGCGCCGGTCGGCACGGAGCGAATCTCGCTGCGGCCAGCGTCGATCCGGCCGTGCATGCGGCGTATCACGCGGCGCTCGACTCGGCCGGGATCGCACGGGGGTCGACGCGGGTATCGAATCCGTGGAGCATCACCGTCACCGACGAAGAACCCGACGCCGTGTGGCAGCGGAACAAACACCACTACCACCACCGGTGGGACTACTACCGCACGATTCGCTCGGAATTCGGCGACCCGGATCTCGAATACGGCTTGGCGCCGTCGGCCGAGACATACCGAGCCAACGAATTGATCGGCACCGCGGACCTGGTTCTCGAAACTCTCGAACCGCACGTACGTGGGCTCGGGCTGACCGACCTGGTGCTGTTCGGCCCACACCCGGGCATCGACCTGCGAGGTGAGGGGTACGACGCGGTCGCCCGGTTCGCAGAGCGGGTCATGCCCACATTGCACAGCTGGTGAGGAGTACACGATGGTCACTGGAGTCGTCGATGCGCATATGCATCTGTGGCAGGTCAGCGAAAATGATTGGTACACCGCATTGCGGCCCTTCGCGGAGCAGGCCGGGGTCCACGACCTGTACGCGGATTTCCTCCCCGCGGACTATCGGGCCGCGGCGGGTGGGCTACCGGTCGAGAAGTTCGTGCACGTGTCGGCGACCACCGCTGCGCGCGCCTACCTCGACGAGGCACGGTGGGTCGACGAACTCGCCGACCGCGACGGACTGGAGCTGGTGATGATCGGCAGTGTCGACCCCGGCCTCGACCGCGACGCGCTCCTCGCCGACCTGGAGCAGCAGGCAAGTCGTGCCCGCTTCCGCGGAATACGGGTGCTGTCGGGTCTGGAACCCGAATCCGGTGCGGCGGCGACCGTGCTGTCGTGGTTGCAACGCCACGGCTATGTGTTCGACCTGGTGACCGGCCCCGAGGACATGCACCGGTGGCTCGATGTACTCGCCGAGCATCCGCAGCTTCCCGTCGTGCTCGAACACACCGGATGGCCGAGCACGACCGACAACGACGGCTTCCGCGCCTGGCAGGAGGCGATCCGCCACTGCGCCGAACGGCCCGGCAGCACGTGCAAGGTCACGGGTCTGGGGATGACGACCACCGACCTGTCGGTCGATGTGCTGCGCCCCTGGGTCGAGACGGCGATTGCCGAGTTCGGCTGGGACCGAGTGATGTTCGGCTCGAACATGCCGATCGAAACGGTGGCCGGCAGCTACCGGCAATGGATCGACACGCTCGCCGTCCTGCTCGGCGAAGCGTCCGCCGCCGAGCAACAGTCCTTCTATACCGACACCGCCGTGAGGACATACCGGATCCGATGACACATTTCGAGCACACCACCGAGACCGCCGGCGACCGTGCCGGGACGACAGTGCTGATCACCGGTGCGGCCCGCGGGCAAGGTCGCAGCCATGCAGTCGAATTCGCCCGCCGCGGAGCCTCGATCGTCGCCGTCGACCTGTGCGCCGAGGTCGACACCGTGCCCTACGGACTCGCCACCGGCGACGATCTCGAGGAAACCCGGTCGCTGGTGGAGCGGGCCGGTGCGCGTTGCCTGACAGTCCAAGCGGACGTTCGCGATTCGGCCCGTATGCGTGAAGTCGTCGACACTGCGGTCGAGACCTTCGGCCGGATCGACGTATGCATCGCCAATGCGGGCGTGGTCAGTTTCGCACCGGTGACCGAGCTGTCGGACGCGCAGTGGCAGACGATGCTCGATATCGACTTGACCGGAGTGTTCAACACGATACGGGCCGTCGCCCCGATCATGACCGCACAGCAGTGGGGGCGGATCATCACGATCTCCTCGATGGGCGGGCGCTCCGGCACCCCCAACCTGGGCCACTACGTCGCGGCAAAATGGGGCGTGATCGGGCTGACCAAGACCCTCGCTCTGGAATTGGCGGGCACCGGTGTGACCGCGAATATCATCTGCCCCGGCACCGTTTCGACGGATATGGTGCACAACCCCGCCATGTATTCACTGTTTGCGCCGGATTTGGACGGACCCACACGGGAGCAGGTCCGCGGCCGGTACGCCAAGCTGAACCCGCTGGGCGTCCCATGGACGGAGCCGGAGGACATTACGGCCGCGGCGATCTATCTCGCCTCACCGGAGGCCCGGCACGTCACCGGTCACACGGTGGAGATCGGTGCGGGCGTGTCTGCCCGCATGCCCTGAGCCGGACCGTCCGGAACCGGCGTCGCTCACGCCGCAGAGCCGATGTCACCTGCGGGTGTGGAGGCGGTGCTCGGCAGACGGTGGTCGCGGTGTGGCGACCGGTGGTGGGCCTCGGTCGCGCCGGCAGGAGCAAGACTCGTTGTGCGGCCGCTAACCGATGTGATCGATGCCGGCCCACAGGTCGCAGTGATGCTGTGCGGCGAAGGTGTCCGCGAGTCCGATATGGCTGCGCGCGAGTTCCAGAGTAGTGTCGGCATCGTCGTTGGGCCAGGGGGTGAGTGCCGGTGTCTCGGGATTGCCTGTATAGGCGAATTGCGCCCAGCTGTCCTGAATGTCACGCGAAAGCCGGTCGGCGGCAGGCGGCAACGGGATGGGCAGGCCCATGAGCGCGGAGAATACATACGGGACTTCGGCGCCGTGGAACGCGCCCGGCAGTAGCGGATTGGTGGGTAGGAGGGCGTCATTGAACTGGTACCGCCATACGGCTGTGCCGCCGCGCCGGGCGGCCTCGGCTGTGAATTGTGCCGGGCAGGCGAAGAATCCGTCGGTGAGCACGCGTTCCTTGGCAGCGGCAGGGGTGGGAAAGGTGGATCCCGGATAGCGCTGGAGAATGCGATCGGTGTTCTCGCCGAACAGTTCTCGCACCCACCCGGTGTAGTCGATCGCCGAGGGGGTGGTGCCGTGCGCATAGTCGAGCAGGGCGATGAATGTCGCACCCTCCTCCGCGTTGCTGCCCACCACCAGGGGGATGTCACGCGCGGCACCGGCCGCCAAGGCGTTCTCGGGGGTATCGGTCACCACTACCCCGTCACGCACCGGGCTCCAGGTGACGGCCATGGTGTTGAGCTGGGTTGTGGGGGAGTCGAGGAGCCGATCGAGGGGCAGTGCCCGTAAACAGGCCGCCCGGGTGGTGGGGTCGGCGCACCCCAGGCTGGAGGCGTAGTCGGCTGATCGCTGATAGGCGAGCCCTCGGGTGGGCGGCGCGAGCGGACTTCGTGCGCACGAACCGCTTTCGACGATCGCCTTGGCGAACAGACCGCGAGCTGTGGGAGAGGCGAGCTGAGTGCATACGCTCATGCCGCCGGCCGATTCGCCGAACAGGGTGACATTAGCGGGATCTCCACCGAAGCCGGCGGCGTTGTCGCGGATCCAGCGCAGTGCTGCCTGCTGATCCATGACGCCGTAGGTCCCTGTCGCGCCGTCATTCTCGGCGGCCAGCTCGGGTAGGGCCAGAAATCCGAAGGGTCCGACGCGATAATTCGGAACGGCGACGATCACTCGGCCATCGCGGACGAGCCGGGTCGGAGCATCGTATTGGGCATTGGATCCGAGCACGAACGCGCCGCCGTAGAGCCATACCATCACCGGAAGTGTGGTGCCGGCCGGGTGTTCGGGCACGTAGAGGTCGATGCTGAGACACTCTTCGCTCGACGGCTGCAGTGCCACCCCCGGGACCGGGGACGATTGCGCACACTGCGGGCCGTGGTCGACCGCAGGGCGCACCCCTGGCCATGCCGGTGCCGGTTGTGGGGGTGCGAAGCGCCCGGCGTGCGCGAACGGCACTCCTAGATACCGGACGACCCCGTCTGCGCGCGCACCGCGGATCTGTCCGCCGGTCACGGTCACCACGGGCTCCGCACCCGCCGGAGGTGCGGCCTGGACGGGCGGTGTGATGGTTGCCACCGCAAGCGCAACGGCGCTGATGAGGATCGACGGCAGCCACCGCATTCCGGTGCGCCAGGGGGTGCGGATCGGCATGTGAACTCCCTGCCTTCATGTAGTTTTGCGACAAAAGCACTTTAGGCTGCCCAGGTCTTCCGCAGCGGTGTTTCCGCGAAAACGGTGTCGTTGTGCGCCTTTTCCGTCGTCGCAGCTCCGGAGCCGTCGAAGCGCACGGCACAATAGCGATGTGGAGCAGCCTTCGACCGCCCGATCGGATCCGACCCCGCCCATTCCGGTAGAGGCTCAGCTGAGTGCCGTGCTCGGTCCGTTGCGGCGCGCTGTCCTGCGGCGTACCCGCGCCGCCGAAGATTTGCCGGACCTGCCGGAGGCGCAGATCGAGTTGCTCCGGCTGCTGGTGGCGACCGGGGGGCTGCCGCCGAGCCGGGCGGCGGCCGAATTGAATATGGCGCAGTCCACCATCAGCAATCTGCTGCGGGCCATGACGACCGCGAAGCTCGTCGAACGGTTGCCGACTCCGGAGGACGGCCGCGGGGCGATGCTCATCGCTTCCGTGCGGGCGCGCGAGCTGCTGGATCGCTACGATCGCGCCAGCGCGGCCATGTTGCACGAAACACTGGCGCGACTACCGGAAGCCGACCGCAGGGCGGTGGAATCCGCCGTGCCGGCGCTGCGGCGCTTGCTCACTCAGTTGAGCTGAGGTCTCACCCGCTATCACAGCGATCGCAGGCGGGCGCAGACCGTGCGGTAGATCGAGGCCAGATCCGGGTCGCCGCCACCGGGCGCGCATGCCTCGACCCACTCCTCGATCGCTCTCGTGATCGCCGCGCACGTGATCGTCAGTGCGGGGATCAGCTGTGCTCTGAGCCCGTTGATGACCTCGGCGCTGGGGTCGCTGCCGGCGGAGTTGTACTCCCACGGCAGCGCGACGGTCAGCACTGTGCAGCAGGTCGCGGGTGCGGCGGGGACCGCGCTGTTCGTGACGATGATGACGCGCGGCACCGAGTCGGCACTCGGCGAGGGCACCGCACCGATCGGGGCGGCAGCGCACGGCGTGCACACCGCATTCCTCGTCGCGGCGGTGCTGTCGGTGGTATTGATCGCCGCTGCGGCGATGGTGCGCTCCCCGAAGGAGGCCGTCGGCAGCGCAGCGTAACCGGCCCTGCTCGGCATCCGGATCGGTCAGTCGAGTATCGCGGTCGCCTCGACCTCGACCCGCACATCGGCTTCGAACAGGTACTCGACGCCGATGAGCGAGGCCGGGGGCATCGGTATCGGGAGACCGATCTCTCCTGCGACGGATTCGACCCCGGCCATGAACCGGCCGATCTGCTCCGGGCTCCATCGGGTGACGTAGAACGTCAGGCGTACGACGTCGGCAAAGGACGCGCCCGCCGCGGACAGGCCGATCGCGGTATTGCGCAGTGCCTCGGCGACTTGTCCGGCAAGATCGCCGGGTGCGACGGGGGTGCCGTCGGCGCGCCGTGCCACTTGCCCGCTGATGTGCACATGCTTCGATCCGCTGCCGATCGCGACGTGGTGGTAGGGGGTCGGCTGCAGCATGCCTGCGGGGGTGAAGTGCTCGACGGTCATGGTCCTCATCTCTCCTCTTTTCAGGTATCGCTACGATACTTAGTAGCAAGAGGACACTTCAACGAAACCAGGTTTCGGCATGGATACCGCGCACGACGAATTGCGAATAGATACCGCGCACCGCGAACTGCTCGATCAGGTGCTCGACAAATGGTCGCTCAGCATTCTCAACGAACTGTGCGAACGCCCGTGCCGGTTCAACGAACTGCGCCGCGCCATTCCCGCAGTCACCCAGAAATCGCTGACCGCGACCCTGCGCCGGCTCGAGCGCAACGGCGTGATCGAACGAGTTGTCACCGGCACTCGCCCCGTCGCGGTCGAGTACCGGATCAGCCCGCTCGGCAAAACACTGCGGCAACCGGTGGATGCCGTGCTGGCATGGGCGGCCGAGTACCTGCCTGCCATCGAACGGGCGCGCGATGTCTACGACGCGGAAAACCCCTGAACCGATGATCGCCTATCGCCGTACGCGGCCGACGGTGATGCCGAGGGCGAGGAGTGCGCCGATCGCGGCGGCACCGCCGGCGACCAGGAATGCCACCATGAAGCCGTCGGAGCTGTAGACCGGGCCCGCAGGGGACACCGCGAGCATGTGCTGAGCCAGGAACGCGAAGCCCAGTGAGGAGAGCATGCCGCCGAACATGGACTGTGACAGGCCGGTGAAGTTGGCCCCGATGGCGCGCTGTTCCTCGTCCAGTCCGAGTAGCACGAGGTTGGGCACGGCAGCGTAGATCATCGACCCGAACCCGATGATGCCGTAGGCGGAGACCACTTGCCACGGTTGGTCGGGGGTGGTCGCCAGCAGGACGGCGCCGATCGCGATCAGGCCTGCGCCGATGATCAGCTGCGTCCGGAAGCCGATCCACCGCGCGGTGGCGCCGACGAACACTCCACCGAGGACGATGAGAACACCGCCGGGCAACATCCACAGCGCCATGCCGGTTACCGACAGCCCGAATCCGTAGCCGCCCGCGTCCTTCGGAGTCTGCAGCAGCATCGGCATCAGGGTCGCTATGAGAGTTGTGGCGCCGTAGGCGATACCGCCGGCCAACAGCGTGATTCCCACCTTCCGGCCGGCAAGCATCGGGATGCTGATCAGCGGTTCGCGTGCGCGCCGTTCCCAGAGCACCCAGGCGACGGCGAAAACGACCGTCACAGCAAGCGTGCCGAGTGTCCTGCCACTGGCCCAGCCCCATTCGGCCCCCAGTGACAGGGCGAGCATGACGGTGAACAGGGCGACCGTGAGCAGGAAGGCGCCCAGCCAGTCGACCGAGACGTGTGCTCGGACAGTGGTTTCGGGAACGAAGAACAGGGTGAGCAGGCCACCGACCGCACACAGTGCGAACGAGAACCAGAAGATCGACGACACTCCCACGTGGTCGAGGAGAAAACCGGAGATCAACGGCGCGGCCACCGCGATGATGCCGACGCCGGTGTTCGCGATGGAAATCGACATGGGCTGCAGCCGCGCCGGAAAGACGTCGCGGATCAGCGAATAGCCGAGTGCGGTGAACGCGAAACCCGCGCCCGACAGGAATCGGCCGATCAGCAGAATGGGAAAGGTGGGCGCGACCGCCGAGATGAAGGCGCCGAGCCCGGCGATCATCGCGGTGACCACCAGGATCCGCTTCTTGCCGTGGATGTCGGCGAGTTTGCCCAGGATCGGGGAGGCGATCGCGGCGGCCAGGACCAGTGCCGTCATCACCCACACGACTTCGGTCGTCTGATATTTCGCGGCGATCTTCGGCAGTGCGGGTGTGAACAGCGCGAACGCCAGCGACGCCTGCTCGGTGAGAAGTACCAGGATGAGCAGAATTCCGGTCCAGTATCCGGTCGAGCCGCCGGGTTCGCTGCCGGTCCCTGCGGAAGGGGAATCGCTGTCGGATATAGAAACTGACATATCGCTACCTACGCATTCAGGTCGGCCGAGCAACCATTCAATGCAGCGTAGAAGCTTGCCGGGCATCGGGATACGGCGCTTCCGGCCAGTGGAAACGCCCGGGATCCCGGGAACGAATCAGGGCCTCGTCGTCGCGGCGAGGTTCCGAGCCGGCTAGCGGAGGGGGAAATCGGGGTGGCCGAGGGCGTGCAGAGCGCCGGCCACGACCTCGCGATCGGTGGCCCCGGCCAGCGCCCGCGCCTGAGCTCCACCGTTGAAACCCAGCAGCAGGGGGTGCCCGAAGACGGCATATCCGTTGAGCCACAGCGACCACAGGCCCGGTGCATCCGGGTCGCGCCACTCGATGAATTCGGGCTCGGGATCCCAGAACACGGAATCGAACTCCAGCCACAGCTTGTCCAGCAGCCCGGCGCCGAGTGCGGCGATCGCTTCCTGTTTGCCGTCGGGCAGCGGCGGGGAGAACTCGATCGCCGACGCTTTGAGCACGCCGATCGGCACCGTGAGTACCACCGCGTCGGCGTCGAGGTGCCCGCCGTCCGCCGTTCCGAGACGCACGCCGGTGGCGGTGTGCGAGACCGTGGCGACGACGGTGTTGGCCTGTACTGCCCGCCGGCCCTGCAGGTGCGCGATCAAGCGGTCGTATCCGTCGAGCAGCAACAGATCCGCCCCGGCCCCGCCGCCGAACCAGCCCTGATCGGCCGCGACCGCGAGTTCGGCGGGCTCGCAGCCGTATTCCTGCGCATAGGCGAGGTTCGTGGCGTACTGCACGGCGGCCGGCATCGGGTCGGGAAGCAGGGCCGACACGGCCGTGACATCCGGGTCCTCGACGTCGTCGAGGGCCTCGAGATACTCGTCGAGTTCGGCCATCGCGGCCTCGTCTCCTCCGACGATGTTGTCGTAGTCGACCTCGTATCCCCGCCCACCGCTGCGTCGCAACAGTGCCGCCATCGGATTACGTTCGGCACCGTGAATCCACGAGGCGCCCAATTCAACCGGCACTCCGGCGATTCGACGCGTCCAGACCCGTCCGCCGACGCGGCTGCGCGCCTCGACCACCTGCACGTCGAACCCGAACCGCTCCAGGGCGTGTGCACAGCCCAGACCCGCGAAACCGGCGCCCACCACCACGACCCGGGCGCCCGGCCGGGCGGTGCGGTGGATCTCGCGCGCCGCGCGCCGCCCGGATTCCAGCGCCCCACGTGTGGTGGCCGGCGCATCCACCGACGTCGCTTCGCCGGCGAAGAACACTCGTCCGTCCACCGGTTCGGCCAGCATCGTGCGCATATCCACACCCAGCCGACTCGGCGCCTGGAACGAGTAGGAACACAACGCGAACGGATCGGTCGACCACGATGTCCGCAGGAACGACACCGGCTCCGCTGCCGACGGGGGCCGGATCACGAGGTCGCGGCGGCGGCCCGCCGCGGACATCCGGGCGATGCGGGGCCGCCGTCGGGCAGGACCGCGAGGCCGGGCACGCGGCTCACCACGGAGGCAGTCCGTCCAGGAAGCCGAGCAGCTCCCGGTTCACCTCGTCGGGTTTTTCCTGTTGCAGCCAGTGACCGGCGCCGTCGATCACCACTTCGCGGTAGGCGCCCGACACCACCTCGGGGATCCGCTCGGGTGAGCTGGTCGCGAGAACCGGGTCGTCGCTGCCGCCGAGGAACAGCGTCGGCACCGCAATGGTTGCGGCCGGAGTCTGTTCGGTGAGTTCCCAGTTGCGATCGAAGTTCCGGTACCAGTTGAGCCCGCCGGTGAAGCCGGTGCGCGAGAACTCGTCGATGTAATGGTCGAGTTCGGACCGGGTGATCCAGCCCGGCAGCGCCTCGGGTTCGGGCAACCGATCGATGAAGCCGGCAGACCCGGGGGCACCCATCTGCGGCGCCGCGAAGGCACCACCGCCGAGACCGCCGATCATCCTGCGCATGGTGCGGGCCGGGTCGCCGTTCAATTCCGCATCGGCGAGGCCGGGTTCCTGGAAGTAGAGAATGTAGAAGAAGTTGTCCCCGAATTTCTTGCGCCAGATGCGAGTGGGGGGAGCCTGCGGGCGCGGCACGGGCCGCACGCTCAGCGTGACCACCCCGGCGACGCGGTGCGGGTGCAGCAGCGCGAAGTTCGTGACGACGGGGGAGCCCCAATCGTGCCCGACGAGCACGGCCCGCTCGGCGCCGACCGCGTCGAGCAGGCCGGCGATATCGCCGGTCAGTTCCACGATGTTGTAGTCCTCGACGGCCTCGGGCCGCGACGACCCGCCGTACCCGCGCTGGTCGGGGGCCAGGACGTGATAGCCCGCGGCAGCCAGGGCCGGGATCTGATGCCGCCACGAGTAGGCCAGTTCCGGAAAGCCGTGGGCCGCTACGACTACCGGCGCGTTCGCGTCGCCGGCTTCGGTGACCCGCAGCGACACACCGTTGGTCTCGACCATTCGTTCCGTTGCCATGATCACCCTCCCAGTGCCGCACCGATGGAGGCGGTGTCGAGGTTCTCGACCGCCACCGGTTCGATTCCTTCGCGGGCGGGTAGTTCGAATCCGAATACCTGCCCGTAGAAACTCAATTCGGAATCCAGAGCCTTCCGAATGTTCTCCGAACGTCGGAAGCCGTGCTGTTCCCCCTCGAAGAGGAGATACGCGACCGGGATCCGGCGCTCACGCAGTGCGTCGACGATCATCTGGGACTGGTTGGGTGGTACCACCGCGTCCTCGCTGCCCTGCAGCACGATCAGTGGGCTGCGGAATCGGTCGACGTGGTGGATCGGCGACCGTTCGCGGTAGCGCTCCCGTTCGGCCGGATATTCCCCGACCAGGCCGTCCAGATACCGGCTCTCGAATTTGTGCGTCTCGGCGGCGAGCGCCTCGAGGTCGGCGACGCCGAAATGATCGGCGCCCGCCGCGAACGGGGTGTCCGTTCGGGTCAGCGCGGTGAGTGTGGTGTAGCCGCCGGCCGAACCGCCGCGGATGGCGAGCCGCTGCGGGTCGACCCGGCCGGTGTCCGCGAGCCACCGCGCCGCGGCGATACAGTCGGCCACGTCCACCACGCCCCAGGATCCACGCAGCAACGTCCGGTAGCTGCGGCCGTAGCCGGTGGAACCGCCGTAATTTACGTCCACGACCGCGATTCCGCGGCTGGTCCAGTACTGAGTGCTCGAGGCGAGTACTGGGATCGCCTGTGAGGTGGGACCACCGTGGATCACGACCAGCAGTGGTGGTAGTTCCCCGTCGGGAGCGCGGTATCGGGAGTTCGCGGGTGGATAGAACAGCGCATGCGCGGTGCGCGTTGCTCCGGTGTCGTCGGTCGACGGGAACGAGATCGGCTCGGGCACCGAGATGTCGGCCTCGTCGATCTCCGAATCGCGTGCCGCGCGCAGGGTGTCGATGTCGATGTCGATGCCGGGACCGTTGCCGAATCCGAGGCGATAGACACCGAATTCGGTGGTGGGCGTGCCCGCTACCACGACCACCGAGTTCTCGTCGGCACGCTCGACCGCGGCGATCGCCGAGAACGGGACGTCCAGATCACGGACCGATCCGTCCGGCAGGCGCAGGGCCAGTCCGTCGTAACCATCACGCCACCGCGCGAACACGATGCCCCGATCGCCGAGTACGGCATAGCGCGCGGAGCCCAGCTGCCAGGCGGGAACACCGATTTCGGCATCCACCTCGATGACGGTCTCGATGTCGCCGCCCGGTGTCCAGCGATAGAGGTTCCACCAGCCGTTGCGGTCGGACAGGAACAACAGGGAGCCGTCGTCGCACCAGCGCGGTTCCTGCACCGATTCGCCCGGCCCGCCCGCGACGACGGTCTCCGTGCCGTCGGCGAGATCACGAACCCGCAGCACCGTGTCGTCCCACGGCATCGACGGATGGTCCCACGTGATCACGGCCAGCCGGGCGCCGTCCGGACTCGGGCGCGGTGCGACCGCGAAATCCGAGCTGTCGACGAGAACTTCGGGTTCCGACTGCCGGTCGGCGGACAAGCGCACGATCTCGTTGCGCACATCGATCGCACCCCGTCCGCCGGCCGGATGGCGCTCCCGGATCGCCACGAGGGTGCCGTCCGGACCGAATGCGCCGTCGGCGTAACGATCCCCGCGCGCCACGGCGGGTGCGCCGGTGAGCGCGACCGGTGCACCCCCGGGCTCGATCCGGTACAGCCGCTGATCGGCCCAGTCGACGAAATACAGCACCCCGTCGCGCACCCACCATGCGGCGCCACCGTATTCGTGCACCGCAGTACGCGCGTTCATCCCCTCCGGCAACAGGTCGGTACGGGTTCCGTCGGGAGTGCGGCGCACGATCTGGGTCCGGCCTCCTTCGGCCGGACGGCCTTCCGACCAGTACACGTCGACCCCGTCCACCCGCACCTCACCGAGACGCACCGCGGCGCTGACGACATGTGCGGACGTGGTGGAAGTCGGCCAGGACCCGAAGGGTAACTCGGTGATCGTCACCTCGCCCAGGCTAGTTGTTCCCGGCAGTACTCGCCGCGGGCGTCACGTGTCGTCGCGGGCCGGTGCCGCACGAGCTGCCGCCTCGAGCAGGCGGGTACGTTCCCGTGCGGTCGTCTCCGGTGCGGTGATCGGCTCCGCCAGGACACACAACAGCAGCGCCATACCGATCGCGCCCGGGTCGGGGTGCCCGACTGCACGCTCGGCGAGGTAGCTGGCGCGGCCGCGGCGTGCCCGCAGGGAGGACGTGGACAACGCCCCCTCCACTGCGGAGTTCACCAGCGCGGCATGATCGTCGCGGTCCGTGGCGGCCGTCTCGACGGCGGGTGCCAGCGCATCGACCATGGTCCGGTCACCGACCTGCGCCTCACCGACGCGCTCGATGGCGGCGAGTCCGTCGGCGAGGCCGAGCCGTAGTGCGTCGGCATAGGTATCCGACTGTGCCGCTCGGACACCGAGTGCCTGGAACAGCAATCCGAACAGAGGGCCACTCGTCCCGCCGACCTCGTCGAGGAACACCGCGCGCACCGCGTCCCACGGGGACGGGGAGTCCGGCCCGGACAGCCGCTGGGTGACCTCGGTGAAGCCGTCCCGGAGGTTGACCCCGAAGTCCCCGTCACCGGCGATCTCGTCCAGTGCGGTCAACACCGGCTCCGCCGACACGAACGCCTCGTGCAGCCGAGGGACGGTGGCGTCGAGAGTTGTCGTTGCCGCGCTGGTCATCGTCGCTGGTCCTTCCATGCGGGTGCGCCGGTCGGGGCCTGCCAGAGCTCGAGCAGGCCGTCGGTGAGGCGGGTCAGGGTGATCGAGAAACCGCTCATGTCCAGTGCCGCGACGAACGTGCCGAACTCCACCGCCGCGATCTCGTGACCCAGGTCGGTGAGCCGGCGCGCGGCGAGTTCGAGCACCGTGCAGAGCTCGAGATCGGTGGTCGCACCGAGCCCGTTGACCAACAGTAACAACGGGTCTCGGTTGCCGGCGGGGAGCGAGCCGAGGATATCGGTGACCATGCGCTCGACGAGTTCGGTGAGCGGCGGCCGCGCGATCGATGCGGCGGCGCGTTCACCGTGGATACCCACCCCGTATTCGAGCTGACCGGGTTCGAGTTCGAAGGTTCGCGTCCCGGTGTGCGGTGAGGTCAGCGCCGCGGAGGCCACCGCGATGCTGCGGCTGCGCGCGGCCACGTCGCGGCCCAGCGCGGTGAGTGAGTTCAGGTCGTCACCGCGGTCGGCGGCAGCGCCGAGAAGCTTCTCCACGACGATGGTTGCGGCCGTGCCACGCCGGCCGGTCGCGGTCGCGTCGGATTCGGTGGCGACATCGTCGTCGACGAGCACCCGGGCGACCTCGATCCCGTCGGCGGCGAGCCGTTCGGCCGCGATGCCGAAGTTGATCTTGTCTCCGGTGTAGTTCTTCACGATGTGCAGTACCCCGCCGTCGCGAGCGACGGCCTTACTCGCCTCGTAGACCTGTCGATTGTGCGGCGAAGCGAAGATCTTCCCCGGCACGGCGGCATCCAGCATCCCCGGACCGACGAATCCGGCATGCATCGGTTCGTGACCGGATCCGCCACCGGAGACGAGGGCGACCCGCCGCGCCGCGGCGCCGCGATCGTGCTGCAGGAACAGCGGATCCGTACTGAGCCGGATCCACGGGTGCCGGCGCACGAAACCCCGCAGTGACACTGCCGGTTCCTGACCCGCTTCGAGTAAGAACAGTGCGGACACGAACATCCTCCTCGTCGATCGACTGGCTGGTGTCGAGTATCCCGGCCCGATCGGCCGACGCCGTCCGGACGTGAGATCTCGTTTCGGCGAAGAACCTGGTTCGTGCTCCCGGTTCGGTCCGCGCGTACCGCGCCCGAGCATAAGCTTCGCCGGGGACGTGGCCTCCACAATTCATCTCGGGACAATTCATCTCGGAAGGAAGGTGCGGTTATGAAGGTAGTCGTCATCGGGGGAACCGGGCTGATCGGTTCGACGGTTGTCGGGCGGCTGGGAGAGCAGGGCCACGAAACCGTGGCCGCGTCGCCCAGGACGGGGGTGAACTCCCTGACCGGCGACGGGCTCGACGCCGCGGTGCGCGGTGCGGCCGTCGTCGTGGACGTCTCGAATTCGCCTTCGTTCGCCGACGACGATGTCATGGACTTCTTCCGGACCTCCACCACGAACCTGCTCACCGCGTCAGAGAAGGCCGGCGTCGGTCATTACGTCGCCTTGTCGGTGGTAGGGACCGGCCGGTTGCCGGAATCGGGGTACCTGCGGGCCAAGCTCGCACAGGAGCAGCTGATCGAGGGATCGACCCTGCCGTACTCGATCGTGCACGCGACCCAATTCTTCGAGTTCGCCTCCGGTATCGCCGACTCGGCAACCGTCGACGGCGCGGTGCGGCTGCCGAACGCGGGAGTGCAGCCGATGGCGGCTCGGGAGGTGGCTGCGGTGGTCGCCCGGACCGCAGCCGCCGCGGCCGCCGGCGGTGGTATCGAGATCGGCGGGCCGGAGGTGTTCGGGATGGACGAGTGGATCCGCACGGCGCTCACCGCGCAGTCGGATCCGCGCCCGGTCGTCGCCGACCCGCAGGCACGCTATTTCGGCGCGGTCCCGGGCCCCGACAGTCTGCTTCCCGGTGCGCAGGCGGAGCGATCGGCCGAAACCTTGACGCAGTGGCTGGCCGCGCGGGTCTCGGACAATTGATTCTCGGGCGCCGGGTGCGGCTGCGCCGGCGCCGGACGGACCTCGCGGGGCACGAACGACACTCCGGCGCGTGAGATGCGCAGGCGCAGTCCGGCCGTGCGAGCGAGGATCAGCCCGACCAGTGCCGCGGATGCCGCGGACACCGCACCACAGGCGAACAGCCCGATCCGGGGGCCGAATTCTTCGGTGACCCACCCCACGACCGGTCCGCCGATCGGCGTCCCTCCGGTGAACACCATCATGTACAGCGACATCACCCGCCCGCGCATGGACGGGTCCGTCTCCAGTTGCACCATCGAATTGCCGGTGGTGTTGAAGGTGAGTCCGAGCAGGCCGACGACGGTGAGCAGCGCCGCGAACAGCCAGTAGTTCGGTGCGAAGGCGGTGACCGCCTCCAGCAGCCCGAACGCTATGGCGGTACCGACCAGCATCCGCAGTCGCACCCGGCCGCGACGGCTCGCCAGCAGGGCGCCGGCCAGCGAGCCCGCGGCCAGCGCGGTGTTGAGCAGGCCGTATTTTCCGGCGTCGACATAGAAGACGTGATAGGCGAAACCGGACAATACGGTGGGAAAGTTGTACCCGAAGGTGCCGATGAAACCGACCATGACGATGGGCCAGAGCAGCTGCGGATGGGATCTGACGTAGCGCAGCCCCTCGCGCAGCTGGCCCTTCTGTCGCGGCAGGCGCGGCACCGGCTGCAACTCCGACTTCCGCATGGCGAGCAGCCCGCCGATGACGGCGACGAAGGAGCAGGCGTTGATGAGGAAGGCCCAGCCGGACCCGACCGCGGCGATGAGCACGCCGGCGACTGCCGGTCCGATGAGCCGTGCGGCCTGGAAATTCGCGGAATTCAGGCTGACTGCGTTGCGGAGTTGTTGCCGGCCGACCATTTCCGGGACGAAGGACTGGCGGGTCGGGTTGTCCACCACGGTCACCATGCCCAGCAGCAGTGCCAGCAGGTACACATGCCAGGCCGCGACAGCGCCGGTGAGCGCGAGGACACCGAGCACGGCCGCGAGCACTCCCATGGCCGCCTGCGTGATGACCAGCAGTTCACGCTTCGGGAAGCGGTCGGCGATGACGCCACCGTAGAGGCCGAACAACAGCATTGGCAGGAACTGCATGGCGGTGGTGATACCGACGGCGAAGGCACTGCCGGTGAGAGTGAGTACCAGCCAGTCCTGTGCGATCCGCTGCATCCAGGTGCCGGTGTTGGACACCACCTGGCCGGCGAAGTAGTAGCGGTAGTTGCGGACGGACAGCGAGGAGAACATGCCGCCGGTTCCGGATCGTTCGGTCACCACGGACGCTGGTGCTGAACGTTCGGGGGCGAATGATCCACATTGATTAGCCTAGCTAATCAAAACCGTGCGTGCTGCCACGCAGGTCACAGCCTCGAGATCGTATCGGCGGCCGCGGTGGCCGGCCGCTCAGGACAGTGCCTCGATATGGGTGCGCAGGTTCGGGTACCGCTTCAGGTGGGCGCCGCCGTTGATGTCGAGTACCTCGCCGGTAATCCAGGCCGCCTGATCCGAGCACAGATACAGGGCGGCGGCGATCTCCTCGGGTAGCCCGGCGCGTCCGAGTGGGGTGTTGTCGACATAGTCCTCCGTGACGCCCGGGATGGCCTGGATCGCCTCGGTGAGCGGAGTGATGACCAGGCCCGGTGCGATCGCGTTGACCCGGATCCCGCGCGGGGCCAGTTCCAGCGCGGCCACCTGGGTCAGCATCGACAGACCGGCCTTGGCCGCACAGTAGGCGGACAGTCCCTCGCCCGGCTGCCGCCCGTTCAGCGACGAGAGCGACACCAGCGCACCACCGTCGGCCACTACCCGTCCGGCGTGTTTCAACACGATGAAGGCACCGACCAGGTTGATGTCGACCACGCGGCGGAACTCCTGGACGTCGTGGTCGACGATCGGCGACCAGCTGCTCAGTCCGGCCGTGTTGACCACCGCGTGGACCGCACCCGCTCGCTCTCGGACCGACTCGAACAGCGCCTGCACCGCGGATTCGTCGGTGACGTCCACGGTGTGGGCGGAGCCCCCGATCTCGGCCGCGACGCCCTGCGCGCCGGCGCCGTCGCGATCGGCCACCGTTACCAGATATCCGTCGGAGGCCAGGGCGTGCGCGATGGCCTTGCCGAGCCCCGATGCTCCGCCGATCACCACGGCTACTCGATCGTTCATGTCGTACCTTCCTGAAATACCTAGTGGGCAACACTTTTCGGTGACGGCCGAGAAGTGGATCCAGTGTCGCACCGCGTCCGGGGAAACTCCGGGCGTCGTACCCGAGCGTCCCGCAGGGCGGGAGTACGTCGACGCGGTGCGCGGCCGCCGGTAGCCGGATCATCCGACATCCGGCCGTGCGCGAAACATGACGAAAACGCCTCTCGACTGTGACTTTCCGCGCCCGCCGATCGTCCGAAGATGGGGGTGTAGGTCGTTGCCCTGCCGGGCAGGGCGAGGAGGTTGATAACAACAGAAAGAAGGTGTTTGTCATGGCGAATGTGTCGCGACACCTGGATTTCACCGATCATCCGGACGCTGTGGAGATCCGGGAGCGGCACGACCGGATCCTGGCCGCGCCGCAAGCGGTCGCGGTCGACGGTCTGCTGATGCTGGCCGGCCTGTATCTGGTGATCTCACCGTGGGTGGTCGCCACGTTCCCCGTCGCCGGGGCAGCCGGCGGTTTGTCGAGATTGGCAGTGATCAATCTGATCGTCGGTATCGCGGTCGCCGGTGTCGGTCTGGCGCTCGTCGTGGCGCCCGAACGATGCCATCGGCTGAGCTGGACACTGGTGCCGATGGGGATCTGGATGCTGCTCACGCCATGGGTCGTGGGCCCCTCCACCGCAGCGGTGATCTGGAACAACGAATGGACCGGCGGCATCATCACCGCACTCGGTCTCGTCGCTACCGGCATGCTGGCTGCCGGAATGCGGAAGCGGCGCACCACCGCTCCCACTCGTGTCGAGCGTGACATGGTCGCCGGCTGACCGAATCCGAACTCGTGCCCCGTGCCGGAATCCGGTACGGGGCACTCTGCGGGGGTGACACCGGCCGGGGTCATTCGGCCGCGGTTGCCTCCCGCAGCTTCGCGAACTCGGCGGCCAGCGCATCCAGCGTGTAGTGCGCGTTGAGACCGCTGGGATTGGGCAGCACCCAGATCTCTGTCGCGCCGATGGTGTCGGATTGCCGTCCGACCGTGGTTCGTTTGTGCCCGAAAGCGGTGCGGTAGGCGCCCAATCCGAGGACGGCGAGCGCTCGGGGCCGCAGTCGCCGCACCTTCTCGCGGAGCACCACGCCGCCGTCACGCAATTCCTGCGGGGTGAGCTGGTCCGCCTTCGCGGTGGTGCGGGTGGCGACGTTGGTGATACCCAGCCCGAGTGCGAGTAGTTCCTCCCGCTCGTCGGGGCGCAACACTCGCGAGGTGAACCCGGACCGGTACAGGGCGGGCCAGAATCGGTTTCCGGGTCCGGCGAAGTGGTTGCCGGTGGCACCCGACCACAGTCCCGGATTGATTCCGCAGAACAACACCCGCAGATCCGGTGCCAGCAGGTCGGGAACCGTCCGGTCCGCCGCGGCGGCCAGATCTTCCGGTGCGGGGCGTTGCCCGGTGGAACGTGCCATCCGGCCAGTCTGCCCGAGACCTGCGCCAATCCGTCCGCACGGATGGGGGCCGCCCCGGTGGCCGGACCTCCGGTGGGAGGCCCGGCCACATCTCACGCCTGCGTCGACACCGTGGTGTTCCGATAGACACTGCCGCGCCGGATCATCAGCGTCAGAACGAGAGTCAGGACCGTACCAACGAGCATGATCGCGGCGACCGCCTGCAGTCCGCCGAAACTGCTGACGCCCGCGACTGCGGTCGCGGTCAGCACCGCCCCGGCGATCGAGGTGCCGATGCCCTGTCCGCCGGTGCGGATGACCGCGTTGATTCCGGAGACCTCACTGGTGTTTTCGACATCCACCGATTCGACGATGAGGTTCGGCAGTGCCGTATAGGCGAACGATGCGGCGATCGAGGCGCAGACCACCGCGAAGAACATGCCGATCGTCGAGTGATGGACGAAGAGGATGAGCACGGAGTAGACACCGAAGACCAGCACGCCGATGAGCAGCGATATCCGAGCACCCACGGTACGGGCGAACCAGCCGCTCACCGGAGTGAAGACGAAACCGAACATGGCGCCGATCAAGGTCAGCAAACCGGCATCGGTCGGGGAGAGGCCGACGCCGAACGGCATATCCGAGGGGTACTGCAGGATCAGCGAGTTGATCATGGTGCTGATGCCGAACGGGCCCGCTGCCAGCGTCACCGTGGCGAGCATCGTCAACGCGAGATGGCGATCGGTCAGGATCCGCACGTTGATGATCGGATCGTCGACCCGCAGCTCCCAGCGCACCCACAGCACCAGCACGACCGCTCCGGCCACGATCAAGCCGAGGGTCTTGGCGTCCAGGAAGCCCCAATCGCTGATCTTGTTGATACCCAACAGGATTGCCGCAATGGCCGGTGCGAAGGCGAGGGTGCCGACATAGTCGATCCGCTGGGTGCTGCCGGTGGGTGGGCGCCACGGCAGCACGAACAGCACCAGCGCGAGCATGCATGCGGCGTAGATCGCTGCGACGATGAAGATCATGTGCCAGCTGGCGTGGTCGATCATCAGACCGGCGATGTAGGTCGCTGCGGCACCCGCGGCGATCGCCGCACCGGAGATGACCGCGACTGCGACCGGAATCTTCTCCCTCGGCAGGTGCTCGCGAGCCAGGCCCACACACAACGGAAGAATGGCGCCGGCCACACCCTGAACGGCGCGACCGAGAATGAGGGCGCCGATACTGTCGCCGAGTGCGCTGATGAGCGAACCGATGATGGTCGCCGCGAGAATCACGACCAGGACCCGTTCGCGACCGTACATATCGCCGATGCGTCCGCACACCGCCGCGGCGGCGGCCGCGACCAGCAGAAATGCTGTGACCGACCAGCCGACCGTGCCGGCATCGCTGTGCAGGTCCCGGATGATCGTGGGAATCGCGGCGTAGACCATCGACGTTTCGAATGCGCTGATGATCTCGACCAGTACCAGGATGGTGAGGATCGTCCACGCGGCCCGCCTTCTGCGGAAGCGCCGGGGTGTGGCGGCCGCATCGGCCGTGTCCACAGGGTCGGGGAGTGTCGTCATCGAGTTCCTCCAGAAAACTGTCGTGAAACGGAGGTGAGCTCCGTCACGTCGGCAGAAACTACAGTGATGCGCCGCACAGCCGGGGGTCGCTCCTGCTGTGCGGGATTATTGCTGCGGCAGCGGTAGCCGCGCAGGAAGCTCGAGCGATGGGTGCCGCGCCGGACGCGTATTCGGCGTTCACCAGCTGGTATCGGCCGTACGCTGGCGCTATGACACAGGACCGGGACGAGTCGATAGATATCAAACCTCGCTCGCGCGATGTCACCGATGGGGTGGAGCGGACCGCCGCGCGTGGCATGCTCCGTGCGGTCGGCATGGGCGACGACGACTGGGCCAAGCCGCAGATCGGTGTCGCCTCCAGCTGGAACGAGATCACGCCGTGCAACCTCTCGCTCGACCGGCTGGCGAAGGCCGTCAAGGAAGGCGTGCACGCGGGTGGCGGGTATCCCCTCGAGTTCGGCACCATCTCGGTCTCCGACGGCATCTCGATGGGCCATGAGGGTATGCACTTTTCGCTGGTCAGCCGCGAGGTCATCGCCGACTCCGTCGAAACCGTGATGATGGCCGAACGGCTGGACGGTTCGGTCCTGCTCGCCGGGTGCGACAAGAGCCTGCCGGGCATGTTGATGGCGGCGGCCCGCCTCGATCTGTCGAGCGTGTTCCTCTACGCCGGCTCGACCCTGCCGGGAAATGTCGACGGCAAGGATGTGACGATCATCGACGCCTTCGAAGCGGTCGGCGCCTGTATGAAGGGGCTGATCAGCCGGGACGATGTCGACCGCATCGAGCGTGCGATCTGTCCGGGGGAGGGGGCCTGCGGTGGGATGTACACCGCCAACACGATGGCCTCGGCCGCCGAGGCGCTGGGGATGAGCCTGCCGGGCTCGGCCGCCCCGCCGGCTCCCGATCGTCGCCGCGACGAGTATGCGCGCAGATCCGGCGAGGCGGTGGTCGGGTTGCTCCGGCGCGGTATCACCGCACGCGACATTCTGACGCTGGAGGCATTCGAGAACGCCATCACGGTCGTGATGGCGCTCGGTGGCTCCACCAACGCGGTGCTGCATCTGCTGGCCATCGCCCGGGAGGCCGGAGTGGATCTCACCCTCGCCGATTTCAATCGGGTCGGGGACAAGGTCCCGCATCTGGGTGATCTCAAGCCCTTCGGTCGTTATGTCATGAACGATGTCGACCGGATCGGCGGTATCCCGGTGGTGATGAAGGCGCTGCTCGATGCGGAACTGCTGCACGGCGACGTGCTGACGGTGACCGGCAGAACCATGGCCGAGAACCTGGCCGATCTCGACACGGTCCTCGATGGTGAGGTGATCCGGACCCTCGATCGTCCGATCCACCGCACCGGCGGCCTCACGATCCTGCACGGCTCGCTGGCCCCCGAGGGGGCGGTGGTCAAGACTGCAGGATTCGATTCCGACGTCTTCCGGGGGACGGCGCGGGTCTTCGATGGGGAGCGCGCGGCGATGGATGCGCTCACCGACGGCACCATCGCGGCCGGCGATGTGGTCGTGATCCGGTACGAGGGGCCCAAGGGCGGGCCCGGCATGCGAGAAATGCTCGCGATCACCGGCGCAATCAAGGGGGCCGGCTTGGGTAAGGATGTCTTGCTGCTCACCGACGGCCGGTTCTCCGGCGGCACCACCGGCCTGTGTGTCGGTCATATCGCCCCCGAGGCGGTCGACGGCGGGCCGATCGCCTTCGTCCGGGACGGTGATCCGATCGTGCTGGACGTTGCGAACCGCAGCCTCGACGTCGAGATCGACGAGGCGGACCTCGGTGCGCGCACCCAGGGCTGGGCGCCGCCCCCGCCGACCTACACCTCCGGTGTGCTGGCCAAGTACCGCAAACTCGTCAGCTCTGCTGCCGATGGTGCCGTGACCGGCTGAACGTGCCGGCCGACCGTTCGGTTCCCGCCTCGGAAGTGGCCGCCTTACCCAACGCGACGGCGCGCCACACATTTTCGTGCTAAAAAGGAGGTGCGGTTCGTCCTCGCACCGCGAGGACGCCCCGCTGCGGGCTCGACGCCCGTCGCCCTCGGCTTCGGCTGGAGATTCCGCGACGACGAGTGCCGAACCACTGTTGCTTTCATCCGCCTACGTCCCTGTGACACCGGCACCGTGCCAGTGGTTGTGCGGTCGTCGCGCGGGGGTCCATCGGCCGAATGCTGATGAGGTAGTTCGATTGTCGAGGCCGATGCGTTCACGATGAGGGACGAGGTGCCGAAGAATGAACGAAGCCGAGATCATGAATTCCGAGCAGTTCGAACAGGACGCCATGCTGGTGAACTGGCCCGAGCACAGCCCATTGGAGTCCTGGTGGGTCGAGGTCATGAATCACGAGGTTCCGCTGCGGTAGGTACGCTTGGCCTGGGGGTCCGGATCACCGAGTGCGGTCCGGGTGCGGCGGAAGCCGATGCGATACCACGGCTGTATTGCCGCATGGAATCGGCTGCGGCAGTGCATGATCGAGATCTCGCCGCAGCTGTCGCGACCGGATGGTGAATGACGCGTATCCGGACGAGCATACCTCTGGCAAACTGTGCTGATGGATGTCGATGTGGTGATCGTGCCGATGGGGTTGGGCCATCTGCGCCAGGTACTGGATCTGGGGCACGCGGTATTCGACACCACCGCCAAGCCCTACACCTCCTGGTCGCTGACCTCGGTGGCCGAACATCTCGACTCGGCCGACGAGGCATGCTGGGTGGCACTCGACTCGGATCGGGTGGTGGGATTCGTCCTCGGTTCGATGGAATTCGAGCTGCGCGACGACTGGGGGTATCTGGAGTGGATCGCGGTGGCACCGGATTTGCAGGGGCACGGGATCGCGCAACGGTTGGTCGAGGTGTGCGCACAGGCGTTGTTCGCACGCGGAGCGCGGCGCATCGTCACCGATGTGGAGCAGAGTAATACCGCCTCCGCGACCCTGATGACCCGCAGTGGTTTCACCCCCGCGACCTCGGTCACGCTGTTCATGCTGACCAATCCCGCCGAACCACCGGCGGATTCGGAGGCGCCGCTGCCACCGGTCCCACCCGGCACCAAACGCGCCCTGATCCGGCGGGGACGTCTGGCCGGGGACAACCGGCCGCCACGCTGAACCGGACCGCCCGCGCTGAGGCCCCGGCGCCCGCTGCACCCATCCGAGTGGTGACACCCGCCGATGCGTGACCCGGCGGGTGCGATGCGGCGGTATCGTCGGTCGGTGTGAGCGACGGCACCGGGTCGACGCATCCACGGTTGCGGAGTTCCGCGATCGGGGACCCGGTCGCGTTCGCCGAGCACATCCGCGCCCGCCTGCAGAGCGAGATCCCGGCGTACCGGGGGATCGCCACCGAATCCCTGGTGCCCTCGATCGCCGGTGCCCTCGAAAGCCTGATCGGTGCCACGGTGGGCGACCGGCCGCTCGACGAGCCGGAACTGACGCGGTTCCGTGAATACGGTGCGTTGCGCGCCGAATGGGGTGTGTCCCTCGATGCGATGTTGCGTGGCTGGCAGATCGTCGTGGGGGAGACGATCGAACGGATCGGCACGTCCCAGGACTGGGCGACGCGCCCCGGCGCGGCATTGATCTCGGTGCTCGGGTCGTTGCTGCGCGCCTCGGACGCGGCGACGGTCGCCTACAGCTCCGGCCACCGGGAAGCGGAGTCCCAGATCAACCGGCGACTGGACAACCGTCGCGACGAGATGGTGCGAGCGCTCGCCGAGGGCAGCCTCCCGGCCGGGGAGCTGCGGCGCCGCGCACAGTACATCGGTCTGCGCCTGGACGGATCGTATGCGGCATTCCGGGCGATCACCGCCGAGCCGGAACACACCGAATGGGAACTACGCCAGCGTCCCGGATTCCGTCCACCACACGGCGTGGTCGCCCTGCTGGACGGCGACGTGGTGGGTGCCTGCGACCCGCGGGACGCGGCGCCGCCACCGCCCGGGGTCTACCTCGGCATCGGTCCCGAATGCCCGCTCGAGCGCATGCCGCATTCACTGCACATCGCAGGGCGGGTGGCCGACACTGCTCGCCTGTTCGGCAAGCCGGGCCGCCATACTCTCATCGACCTGGGGGTACTGCCGGCGGTTGTCGGTGACAGCGATATCGGCGCTGCCGTGGTGGCGCGGTACATCACCCCCATCCATACCGCGGAGGCCGGTGCGATCCTCGCGACCGTGGACGCCTATCTGGCGGCGGGCCTGAATGCGAGCGAGACCGGGCATCGCCTGTATCTGCATCACAACACCGTGCGCTACCGGTTGTCGCGTTTCGAGGAACTCACCGGTGCCTCGTTGAAGGATCCGCATGTCGCGCAGCAGGTGTGGTGGGCGCTGCGCTATCGCGAACTCGATGCCGACGGATCGTGAACGGCGATAGTGACAAGCGCTGAGGGCCAGGCTTTGTGAACTATTACGAAACTTCGCGCCCTTGCCGGAGGTTGATCTGATGTGGGCTCGATCGGCGCTCGACGCCCGAGCCTCCTGTCCGTGCGACGCTCGAAAGGCAGAACCGGCACCATGACCGTGGCCACCACGCCCTACATCGACATCTTCACCGACGCCCTGGATATGGCGGTGCGCGCGCCTTCCGTCCACAACACCCAGCCGTGGCGCTGGTCGTTGCGCGAGGACGGTATCCATCTGTACGCCGACGCGACCCGGCATCTCGCGGTCACCGATCCCGCGCAGCGGGCGTTGTTGATGAGCTGCGGTGCCGCATTGCACCACATGCGGGTGGCGCTGGCGATGCTCGGCTGGTCGGCCGAGGTCACCTATCTGCCCGACGACGCGGTCCCGGATCATCTCGCGGCGCTAGCGCTGAGCCCCCGGCAGCCGACCGCACGCGATATCGAACTCGCCGCCGCCATCTCGCACCGGCAATCCGATCGACGGCGTTACGGTGCCCGCCCGGTGCCACAGGCTCACGTGCGCGAGGTGTCGAGTGCGGCTCGTGCCTTCGGTGCGGCGGCCCGGCAGGTACCGCCGGACCTGCGCTCCGAACTCGCCACCGCAGCACGGACGGCCTCGCTGCGCCATGCTGCCGACCCGGCCTACCTGCACGAACTCGCGGTCTGGAGCGGACGGCACGGTACGCCCGACGGCGTCCCGGCCGCCAACACTCCGGTGCAGCGATCAGACGCCGAGGTCGCGGTGCGCCGTTTCGAATCACCGGAACTGGCCGACCTCGCCACCCAGCCGGAGGCCGCCGAGTGGCTGGTGCTGTGCACCATCGGTGACGACCGGCAGGCGCGGCTACAGGCAGGGGAGGCCGCGAGTGCACTGCTGTTGTCGGCGACCGCGCTGGGGTTGTCGTCGAGCCTGCAGTCCGAGCCGCTGGCGATGCCGGATCTGCGTGCCCGGCTGCGCCGCCATGTGCTCGCGGACTGTGCCTATCCGCAGACCATGGTGCGGTTGGGCTGGCTGCCGCCAGGTGCCGCCCCACTGCCGCATACGCCGCGCCGGCCTGCCGCAGACGTGATAGATACCCACGCGGGGCGGTGACCACGCTGCGTTGCGACGGGTCGCGCTCTAGGGCTTCTTCGCGGTCGCGTCGTCGCGGTACTTCCTGAGCTCCTGCCGCGCGATGGTGCGCTTGTGGACCTCGTCGGGACCGTCGGCCAGCCGCAGCGTGCGCAGATGTGCCCAGGCCATCGCGAGGGGGAAGTCGTCGGTGACGCCGGCGCCGCCGTAGACCTGGATCGCCCGGTCGACGATCTGCAACGCGATCTGCGGTGCGGCGACCTTGATCGCGGCGATCTCGGTGCGCGCGTGTTTGTTGCCGACGGTGTCCATGAGGTACGCGGTCTTCAAGGTGAGCAGGCGGATCATCTCGATATCGATCCGGGCTTCGGCGATCCAGTCCTGAATGTTGGCGTTCGCGCTGACCGGCTTGCCGAAAGTGGTCCGGGCGTTCGCGCGCCGGCACATCAGCTCCAGGGCGCGCTCGGCCATACCGATGGCGCGCATGCAGTGATGGATGCGGCCGGGGCCCAGTCGCGCCTGGCTGATCGCGAAGCCTTCGCCCTCACCTGCTAGGACGTCCTTCGCCGGCACGCGCACGTTGTCGAAGTCGATCTCGGCGTGGCCCTCGCGGTCCTGGTAGCCGAAGACCGGCAGTCCGCGCAGCACGGTGACGCCGGGAGCGTCGATCGGCACGACCATCATCGATTGCTGCCGGTGTGGTGCCGCCTCGGGATCGGTCTTACCCATGACGATCAGAACGGCGCAGTGCGGGTGCAGCGCATTGGAGGCGAACCATTTGCGGCCGTTGAGCACATAGTCGTCGCCGTCGCGCACCATCGACAGCTCGATATTGGTGGCATCGGAGCTGGCAACCGCGGGTTCGGTCATGGCGAACGCGGACCGGATGGTGCCCTCCAGCAGCGGCTTCAGATACTTCTGCTTGTGTTCGTCGGTGCCGAAGAGGGTGAACACCTCCATGTTCCCGGTATCGGGAGCGTTGCAGTTGAACACCTCCGGCGCGATATGGCTGCGCCCCATGATCTCGGCCAGCGGCGCGTATTCGAGATTGGTCAGTCCCGGGCCCCACTCCGGGTAGGGGTGGAACAGATTCCACAGTCCGCGTTCACGGGCCTGCTCCTTGAGCTGTTCCAGGATCGGCGGCTGGTAATGCGGGTCACCGGCGGCGCGCATCTGCTCGTCGTAGACGGCCTCGGCCGGGTAGACGTGGGAATCCATGAACTCGAGCAACCGGGTGCGGTACTCCTCGGCTCGCTCGGAGAGGTCGAACATCGACATGCGATCTCCTGATCGTCGTATGGATCCCGGTATGGGCGGTCGGGTCCCGGTGCTCGTGCAGCGTGCCGGCCAGGTTTCGTGCCGTGACCTGGCGGTGCCCATGCCGGTACCGTAGTTGAGGTTGACGTCAACTTCAATTAAGTCCGGACTCCATCACATTCTGCCCGTCGAAGGAGTATGCGTCGGGACGCGCATTTCGAATCGGCACCCCTGATCCCGGTTGGCCGCGGTGATCACTCCGCGATGCGCCTGCACGAGTCCCGCGGCAATGGCCAAACCCATCCCGCTGCCACTGGGCATTCCTCCCGCGGGCACCGGAGTGCGGGCGGCGTTACCGCGGTAGGCGACCTCGAATACGCGTGGCATATCGGAGTCGGCGATTCCGGGACCACAGTCGTCGACTCGGATCCACACCGCGTCCTCGTCCCGGCCGACCGCCACGACGACCCGGCTGTCGGGCGGGCTGTAGGCGATGGCGTTGCTGACCAGGTTGTCGAGTGCCCGGGTCAGCGCGCGGTCGTTCGCCGTGGCGATCACCGGCGTGCCGGGTTGGTAGACCGACAGTTCGATCCCGGCACGATCGGCCTGTGCCCGGCGGGCGGCGAGCACCTCGTCGATCAGCTCCCGTATATCCAGCGGCTCGAGGTCCAGGCGCAGGGCTCCGGCGTTGATCTTCGACATCTCGAACAGGTCGTCGACCAGGGCGGAGACCCGGTCGGTCTCGCGCAGGATCTGGTTTGCGTAGCGGGTCGTGTCGGCCCCTTCGACGACCCGGTCCGACAGTGCCTCGGCCATGGCGCGGATACCGGCCAGCGGTGTCCGCAGGTCGTGACTCACCCATGCCACCAGCTCCCGCCGGGAGCGCTCGGCGGTGCGTTCCTGCTCCCGGATCTGTTTCTCCCACACCGTCTTACGCGCTTGGCGGCGGCCCAGGAACAACGCGGTCGGCAGGGTGATCGCGGCGACCACCACGAGCACGATCGCGATGCGCTGGAATTGCGGTCCGAATATCAGTCCCATCGCCCCGGCGATTCCCGCGAGCGTCGACAGCGTCGGAATGAGCACCAGCACAGCCATACTGGCGGTGAGCGAGCGGTTGCTGGTAGCCCGCAGGATCCACGCCCCGAGTACCGCCACCGGCAACGAGCCGGCCACGGCGTACACCACCAGTTGCAGCGTGTCTTCAGGCATCGGCCGCTCCGGAACCTCCGCTGTCCCGGTCCCAGACATAGCCGTGGCCCCAGACTGTTTCGATCCGGTGATGCGCACCGAGTTTCGCCCGCAACCGTTTGATGTGCACGGTCACGGTGGACAGATCGCCGAAGTCCCACCCCCACACCTGCGCCAGTAATTCCTCGCGACCGAACACCCGGTGCCGATGCCGCAGCAGAAATACGAGCAGGTCGTATTCGCGAGCGGTGAGCTCGACCGCTACCTCGTCGGCCCACACCATGCGCGACTCCTCCCGCACCGTCAGCAGGCCGTCCTGCAAGACAGTGGGCGCGGAGTGCGCTTCGCGCCGGGAACGGCGCAGTACCGAGGCGATGCGCAGCGCCAATTCGCGTGGACTGAACGGTTTGACGACATAGTCGTCGGCCCCCGCCTCCAGCCCGAGGATCCGGTCGTGTTCGTCTCCCAGGGCGGTGAGCAGGATGACGGGTGTGTCCGGGTGGCGGCCGCGGCGAATCGCGCGGCAGATCTCGATACCGTCGGGCGCGGGCATCATGACATCCAGGACGGCCAGATCCACCGGAGTGCCGGCCCGGGTCAGCTCGGCCATCGCCGCCGGTCCGTCGGCGGCTTCGAGCACGGTGAGCGCATCGCGTTCGAGATAGCGCCGCACGACCTCACGCACCACCGGATCGTCGTCGGCGATCAGAACGGCCATCGGTCGCCATCGTTGTCATCGTTCGTCGCGTCCACACGTCCGACTATATGGCGGCGTGGACGATCCGACGGCCGTACTCGTGGTCCGCGGCGCGACGTCACGCTTTCGTCATTCTTTCCCGGCCCCGCAGGCGCCGATCGCGGCCTAGGTTTGTCGAAGGGGCCGAATATTCGAGAAAGGTGATAATGGACAGACGTGCATTCCTCGGCGCGCTCGTGGTCGGTGGAGCGGGTGCTGTGAGTTCGGTAGGGTTTCTCTTGACCGAGAATGTCATCGGGCCCGCGCGGCTCACCGCACGTGCAATTGTCGATCGTTTTCAGAATGTGAACGGTGTATTTTCGGGATTTCGTCGCAATCACGCGAAGGGGGTCGCGGTAGCGGGCTATTTCGAAAGCAACGGTAACGGCGCCGACCTGTGTTCCGCATCGGTTTTCCGGGCCGGACGATACGAACTGATCGGGCGATTCTCGCTCTCCGGTGGGAATCCGCACGTCGCCGATGCCGCGGACATCGTCCGGGGGCTGGGGCTGCGAATCCTGCTTCCGGAGGGCGAACAATGGCGTCTGGCGTTGATCAACCTGCCGGTCTTCCTCGACCCGACACCGCAGGACTTCTACGACAGAATGCTGGCGTTCGCCGCCGACCCGGCGACCGGAAAACCGGATCCGCGAGCCAAGGCGGCATATCTGTCGACCCATCCGCGAACTGTTGCCGCCATGGCGGTGGCGAAATCCGAACCGGTCGCTCCGACGTTCGCGACGACGACATTCAACGGTCTCAACGCCTTCGCATCGAGTAATGCCGACGGTGTGACCGTTCCGGTCAGGTGGAAATTGGTGCCCGAGTCGAACGGAACGGAACCGGCCCCGGGGCGCGGCGGCGACTATCTGTTCGATCGGCTGGCCGCCGATATCGAGCAGCGGCCGCGGCGTTGGACGATGCTGATCGTGGTGGGAGTACCGGGGAAGGACCGGACCGACGACGCGACGGTGCCGTGGCCTGCCGACCGCCGCACCGTGGCGGTGGGGTCGGTGGTGCTCACCGACGTCGCCACCGAAACGGCGGGCAACGTCCGCAATATCAATTTCGACCCGCTGGTGTTGCCGGACGGTCTCGCCCCCTCCGACGACCCCTTGCTGTCCGCGCGTTCGGCGGCCTACGCGGAATCGTATCGACGTCGTTCCGGTGAGGGTGACGGTTCCGGCGCCGTGCGGCTCGAGGGCCGGGCATGAGTACGGCGGAGGAGATCAGCGCGCACTCGGACCGCCCGGACCGGTCCCCGACGCACCAGTCCGAACAACCGGCCCGTTTCGGCTCGACCGCGCGAATCCTGCACTGGGCGATGGCGGTGTCGATCGTCGCGATGCTGTTTCTCGGGGCGTTGCTGGTCGGTTCGCTCGGCAACTACGACCGGGTGCTCGTCCTGCATCAGACCGTCGGCGTGATCGTCGTGGTCCTGGCGGTGGTACGGATCGGTAACCGGTTGCGTGCCGCGCCACCACCGCAGCTGCCCTCCATCGGCCGGCCGGAGCGGTTGGTGGCCGGCGTCTCGGAGGCGCTCATGTACGTGCTGTTCGTCGCGCAGCCACTCGTCGGGTGGGCACTGGCGTCGGCGTCGGGAATTCCGATTCGGCTCGTCGGCGGAATTCTGCTGCCCGCGCTCGTCCCGGAGAACGCCCCGCTGTATCACCTCCTGCGGGAGGTGCACACGGTCCTCGCCTACGCCCTGCTCGTGGTATTCACCGCGCATATGTGCGCGGTACTGGCACACACACTGGTGCTGCGTGATCGGCTGTTGAGCCGGATGACGTTCCAGCTCCGGCGGGGCGGACCGGACTGACCTCGGATCGGTCAGCTGCGCTGTACTTCTCGTGCCGCGGGCCAGTCCGTACCTCGAATCGCTGCGTCGGAGCCGCCGTCGACGAACAGGACGGAGCCGATCATGTACGCCGAGTCGGTCCCGAGCAGGAACGCCAGGACGGAGGCGACTTCCTCCGGTTGTCCGGCTCGTGCGGCCGGAATCGACTCGATGTATTTGCGGGTCGCCGCCGCGGTGGCCGGGTCGTCACCGGAGCCGCGGCTCATCGGGGTGTCGATGACTCCCGGTGCCACCGCGTTGAGCCGAATTCCGTCGGTGATGTAGTCGGCGGAGCGAGTCCGGGTATAGAAGGCCAGGGCAGCCTTGGTCGCCGGATAGGTGGTGGTGCCCATCGGATTGTCGAGCGAGTCGGCCACGGTGCACGCGTGCTCTTCGTCGCCGGCCAGGCAGGCATCGGCCACTTCGGTGAGCCAGGGGGGCGCGCACGTGGTGGAGTTGGAACTGATCAACACCGCCGCCGGATGGTGTGCGGCAGCCAGCAGTGGGCGCAGCCCCTCGAGTAGTTCGATCGCGCCGAAGTAGTTCACCGAGACCATCAGGCTCGGCGGCCGGTCGGACGAGGGGGAGAGCCCGGCGACGGCTGCGACGCCGTCGATCGCGTCGCCGGCGCGCTCGCGCACGGCCGCGACGGCGGCGCGCCGACCGGTTCGGGTACCGAGGTCCGCGGTGATGTCGGCGTGGTGCCGGTCGATCCCGATGACCCGATGGCCGTCGGCTTCCAACCGCGCCTTCGTCGCCGCGCCGATTCCCGATGCGCTGCCGGTGACGACATATGTCTGCATGATGCTCCTTTGCCGGCGGACCCTGTCGAACGAGCGGAAGTGAAGCAGAGCCGCCGCGGCCTCGCAACGGAACTTCCGGTCACCGGGCGGACTTCCGGTGACCGGAACCTCGGTTGGTTCGGCGGCACCGGATTGAGACGATGTGGCCATGACCCGCGAACTCACCTCGAACGCTCTGTTCTCCGCCTTCGAGATCCGATCGCTGAGGCTGCCCAACCGGATCGTCATGTCACCGATGACCCGGTCGTATTCCCCGGAGGGGGTGCCGGGCACCGATGTGGCCGACTACTACCGGCGTCGCGCCGAGGGTGGTACCGGGCTCGTGATCACCGAGGGTGTCGCGATCGATCATCCGGCCGCCGTGGACAATCCGCGGGTGCCGCGGATGCACGGTGGGCAGGCCCTCGCGGGCTGGCGTCATGTCACCGACACCGTGCACCGGGCCGGTGGTCGGATCATTCCGCAGCTGTGGCATGTCGGACCGCTGTGGGGCGCGATGGTGGATGCGGATCCGGCAGTGTCGATGCGACCGTCCGGGCTGTGGGGTACCCCCGGTCACACGGTGTATCCGGACCGCTACATCGAACGGGCGAGCGCACCCGTCCGTGCGATGACCGAGCAGGACATCACCGAGGTGATCGCGGCCTATGTGCGTTCGGCGCGTAACGCGGTGGACGCCGGCTTCGACGGGATCGCCATCCACGGCGGGCACGGCTATCTGCTCGATGCCTTCCTCTGGGAGTCGACCAACCGGCGTGACGACGACTGGGGTGGTGATCTGGTGCGGCGCACCAGATTCCCGGTCGAGGTCGTGCGGGCGATCCGGGCCGAGATCGGGCCGGATCTGCCCATCTTCTACCGTTTCTCCCAGCACAAGCAGCAGGATTACGGTGCCCGGATAGCGGAGACTCCGGACGAATTGGGTGTGGTTCTCGGGGCTCTCGTCGAGGCCGGGGTCGATGTCCTCGATGCCAGTATCCGCCGGTTCGACACCCCCGCTTTCGACGGCAGTGACCTGTCGCTGGCCGGCTGGGCGAAGAAGCTGACCGGTGCCGCGAGTATGGCGGTGGGCAGTGTCGGTCTCACCAAATCTCTGCGTGATTCGGGTGTGCCCGAACCGGCCGATCTCAGCGGGTTGCTGCGCAGAGTCGACGAAGAGGAATTCGACCTGGTCGCCATCGGCCGGCTGCACCTGGCCGATCCGGCCATCGCCGAGACCATTCGGACCGGCGGGGCGCTGCCGACCTACGAGCGCAAGAAGTACGAGAGCCGACTGTACTGAACACGTGGTCACGACCCGGAGGTGACAGATGACGGCACTACCCGATAATGCGGCGGTGACCGATGTGGTCAATCGCTACGCCTACGCTCTCGACGATCGGGACTGGGCGCAGTTGGACGAGGTGTTCGCCGAGGATGCGGTGGCCCGGTACGGAACGGCGAGCAGTGCGCCGCTGACCGGGCGTACCGCCATCGTGCAGATGATTCGATCGATGCTGGACGGCTGTGGTCCCAGCCAGCATCTGTTCGCCACTCATATCGTCTCCGTCGACGGCGACCGCGCCGAGTCGACCTGCAAGGCCCGGGTGTATCACTACGGCGCCGGGGCCGCGGCGGCATTCGAACCGTACGAGTGCTTCGGCGTCTACCGGCACACGCTGCGCCGGACCGGTGCGGGCTGGCGGATCACCGAGCTGCTGTTCGAGGTGCACCACACCGTCGGTGACATTCGGATCGTGACGCCGGGCTGAACCGGCGCCGACAGGTCCGAGATACCGCGCGGGGGAGTGTGCGGGGCCGGGCGGGCCCGTGTCGCGAATCGTCGTCGGACCCACATGCGGACCGATTGTCCGGCGCTTGTCGTGCGTGCTCGGCCGGTGGTGAGATGATCGGAGTGCAGTGCGTTTCGGAGACGATGCTTCTCGCGCTCCCTCGGGGGTGCGAGCGGGAGGGCGGATGCGGTGAATTTCGGGATATCCGGTGTGCGCGTGGGGCATTGGACCGACTCGGTAGGGCGGACCGGCTGCACGGTGCTGGAGCTGCCGCAGGGAAGTGTCGCCTCCTGTGAGGTGCGTGGCGGTGCTCCGGCGTCGAGAGAACTGGACGCACTGGCGCCGGACAAATCCGTGGTCGCCGTCGATGCCGTCGTATTGACCGGCGGTTCCGCATTCGGCTTGGCGGCCGCCGACGGCGTAATGCGATATCTGGAGGAACAGGGCCGCGGGGTGCCGACACCTGCCGGTCGCGTTCCGATCGTCCCGACGCTGGCCCTGTTCGATCTCGCTGCCGGGGATCCGGCCGCGCGGCCCACTGCCGAAGCCGGCTATGCCGCGGCCCGCGCGGTCTCCGACGACCAGGTGCTGTCCGGCCGGATCGGAGCCGGCACCGGGGCCTACATTGCCCAGTGGCGCGGACCGCAGGGGCGGCGGCCGGGTGGGCTGGTATACGCGCAACGCCGTCTCGGAGAGCTGGTCGTGGGCGCGCTGTGCGTTGTCAACGCATTCGGCGACATCGATCACGGCGGTACCGGCATATCCCTCGACGCCGTCGAGATGCTCCGGCAGCCTTTCGAATTCGACGAAGACCGCACCCACACCACGATCGGTGCGGTCGTCACCAACGCCCGCTTGGACAAACCGTCCTGCCGGATCGTCGCGCAGGGCGCGCACGACGGCCTGTCCCGGGCGCTCACCCCGCCGCACACCCGGTTCGACGGCGACGGTTTCATCGCCGCCGCGACCGGCGAGCTCGATACCCACGTCGATGTGGTGCGGCTGATGGCACTGGCCGCGGTGACCGACGCCATCCGCTCGGTCGACGGCTGAATCCGCTTCCGGTGCCGAGCCGCTGGAGGCAACACCGTCGCGCAAGCCGCTGTTTCCACTGACCGGAATCCGGGTCGACCTCGGGCCGGCCCGTTCGGCCTGGTCAGATCCGCGAGCTAGAACACGGTTCTTTTTTCTCTCGGAGGGCTGAGACAAAATCCACGGTGCTCAGGTACGTTCCGTTGGTATAGATAAGAACCTGATTCTAAAAGTGGGGCGAATGCAGATGTCACCACAGGCGGGGCCGGCGCACCCGGCCCAGCAGCCGATCATCGACACACACATAGGTTTTCGTGAATCGGGCAACGACCAGTACGACTTCATCACCCGGCAGACGAAGGACCGGGAGAGCCGGGAGGAATTCTCCTTTCCCGCGGAGTACATGTTCAAAGGCGTGCCCCGGGATCTCCCGACCGACGATCCGGTGGCGGTCACGCTGCGTGCGATGGACCGCAACGGGATAGCCATGGGGATGGTCAGCGTCGCAACGGAATCCGGGCGTCGCGCGGTACAGCGGCATCCGGATCGATTCGTGCCGCAGGGCTCGGCCGTCGATCCCAACGACATCATGGGCACACTGTGGCGGATGCAGGCCGAGTTCGAGGAGTTCGGCATCCGCTCGGTGAGTTCCTTCGCGGCGGGAACCTTCCCGCAGGTGGCGCTCAACGCGGCACAGATGTACCCGATCTACGCCAAATGCGTGGAGCTCGACATCCCGATCTTCGCCTGTGCGGGCATTCCGGGGCCCCGGGTGCGGGCGGCCGTTCAGCACGTCGAACTCATCGACGATGTGATGTTCGACTTCCCCGATCTGGTCTTCGTCACCAGGCACGGGTGCGAGCCGTGGCAGGATCTGGCGGTCAAACTCATGATCAAATGGCCGAACCTGTACTACTCGACCTCGGCATTCGCGCCGAAACACTATCCCCGCGCGATCGTCGACTACGCCAATACCCGTGGGGCACACAAGATCATCTATGCCGGGTACTTTCCGGCAGGGCTCTCGCTGGAACGCATTGTGGACGAATTACCGCAGGTGCCGTTCCGTGCCGAGGTGTGGCCGCAGTTCCTGCACGAGAACGCGCGCCGGGTGCTGAAGCTCCCGGGGGAGCGGGCGCAGTGATCGCCGGGGCAGGCGTGGTCGTCGGTACCGTGCCCTCCGGCGCCGAAGTGCCGATGAGCGTCGAATCGATGACGGCGAACCAGCTCGAGCGGCGCCGCCGGTTGTCCGATGCCGTGATCGAGATGCTCGGGGAAATGGAACCCGATCGCATCAAGATGAGGGACGTCTCCAAACGTTCCGGGGTAGCGCTGGGCACGCTGTACCGCTACTTTCCGGCCAAACAGCAACTGCTTGCGGCGGCCATGCAGGGCTGGAACAACCGGCTGTTGGAGAAGCTGGGCAGTGAACGTGCCGCACCCCGCGGTGCGGACGGCCGCAGCGTGTACGAGCGGGTGCTCGATGTGCAGCGGCGGGAGATGCGAGCATTCCGGCGTAGACCGAACTTCGCCCGTCTGGAAATCGAATTGTACTCCTCGACGGACGAATACGTCATCGAGACGCTGGACCAGCGTGCCGCCGCCAACCGGGTGGCGCTGCTCGAACTGATGGACGGGGTGCCGCCCGAGCGGGCTCGGGTCGCCGCACTGGCTATCGGCGGGACCATGCTCACCGCATTGACCTCGTGGACCTCGGGGCGGATCGGCTTCGCGGAGGCGCTGCGCAACGTGGAGGACGTCACCGGGCTCGTCCTCGCCGACTACAAGTAACGGATTCCGGAATCGCCGGTGCTCGTCGTGTCACCGGGAAGGACCAACACCCATGACTGCCAAGCGTGCCTTCTTCTCGTTCCCGCAGATCACCAACCCCGACAAACATGTCGCCTACAACGAGTGGCACATGCTCGATCATCGACCCGAAAACCTTGCCCTGCAGGGAGTCGTCTACGGCGACAGGTGGGTGCTGTCTCCGGACTGTGCGGAGGTCAGCACCAGAAACGACCCGGTGATGCGGGACTTCCACTACATGGCGATGTACTGGTTCGACAAACCGGTCGACGACAGTGAGCGCGAGTGGAAGGCACTGGGCCGGTCGACCCTGGATCAGGGCCGCAGGCCCGAACGGCAATGGACGCAGCGCTCGGTCACCGGGTTCTACCGGCCCGTGCGCGGCCGGATGAGTGATCGTACGCAGATATCGTTGGCGGCCTTACCGTTCCGTCCGATGCGTGGCGTCCATGTACGAATATGTGAACTGCTCGAACCCGAATCCGTCGCCACCGAAGCGGTCGATCGCTGGTACGACCGGGTGCGGATGCCGCAACTGCTCGAAGCTGCCGGCGCGGTCGGCGGATGGACGTTTCGCAGTGAGCGGCTGCAGATCGCCGGGGTGGACCGGGAGAATCTGCCGCAGTGGCGGTTGCAGTTGATCTATCTCGAGGTCGATCCGCTGGAATTCGTGGTCGACCTCGCTGCCCGCGATCGGGCGCGCGCCGACGCCGTCGATACCGGTGGCGTCGAATCCGTGGTCTTCGAGGGGCCGCTGCGCGCGATCACGCCGTGGCAGTGGAATTGGTTCGACTGAATCTTACCAAGCGCTTGATTGGTATGATCGCTGTGGCAACAGTCCGCAGCGATCGAGAGGGCAGCTTCTCTTCTATCGGTCCAGGAGGACTTCATCATGGGCAATCCGGTCATAGTCGACGTCGCGCGGTCACCGTACGGCCGTCGGGGTGGATGGCTGTCGGGGCTGCACGCCGCCGAACTTCTCGGTGCGGTGCAGACCGGCATCCTCGACCGCGTGGGTCTGGATCCCGCGACGATCGAACAGGTCATCGGCGGGTGCGTCACCCAGGCCGGGGAACAATCGGCGAATATCGCGCGGACCGCGTGGCTGCATGCGGGGCTGCCCGAGCGCACCGGCGTCACCACGATCGATGCCCAGTGCGGGTCCGGCCAGCAATCGGTCAATCTGATCGCGGCCCAGATCGCGGCCGGGGTGATCGACGCGGGCCTGGCATGCGGTGTCGAGGCCATGTCGAGGGTTCCGTTGCTGTCGAACATCCCCGGCAACGTCGGGCGCCCGCGGCCCGAGGACTGGTCGCTGGATCTGCCCACCCAGTTCGTCGGTGCGGACCGGATCGCACGCCGGCGCGAGTTCTCCCGCGCCGACCTCGACGCCTTCGGACTGCAGTCCCAGCGGCGCGCGGCGACCGCCTGGAGTGAGGGCCGGTTCGACCGCCAGATCATTGCGATCCGAGTACCGGGCGAGGAGGGTGCCGAGAGCTCCGTGGTCTCGCGTGATCAAGGACTCCGGGAAACCTCCCTGGAGAAGCTGGCCGCCCTGGCCCCCGTGCTGGAGGACGGTATGCACACCGCCGGTACCTCGTCGCAGATCTCCGACGGTGCCGCTGCGGCCGTCCTCATGGACCACGACCGCGCGGTGGCGCTGGGGCTGCGTCCCCGGGCCCGGATCGTGCGTCAATGTCTGCTCGGCAGTGAGGTTCCGTACTTGCTCGACGGACCGGTACTCGCCGTCGAACATCTGCTGCAGCGCACCGGGATGTCGGTCTCCGACATCGACCTGTTCGAAATCAACGAGGCGTTCGCAGCCGTGCCCATGTCCGCGGCGCGGGTACACGGCATCGACGCCGACCGGCTCAATGTCAACGGCGGCGCGATCGCGCTGGGACATCCGGTCGGCTCCTCGGGAGTGCGGCTGGTCGGTGCCGCGATCGACGAACTGGAACGCCGGGACGGCGAACGCGCGCTGGTGGCCGTGTGCGCCGGGGGCGCGATGGTCTCCGGAGCCGTCATCGAGAGGATCTGATCCTGTGCAGCTCACCGGATTCGAGGGTGCGGTCGCCGTGGTCACCGGCGCCGGCCGGATGCGCTCCATCGGCCGCGAGACGGCCGTGGCGCTGGCCCGCGCGGGATGTGATGTCGTGGTGACCGGCACCGGACGGACTCCCGATCGTTACACCGACGACGAACGTGCCTGCGGTTGGCGCGATATCGACTCGGTGGCCGAGGAGATCCGTGCCCTGGGCCGGCGGGCGAGTGCGCACGTCTGCGATGTGTCCGACGAGGCGGCGGTGGACGAACTCGTCGAGGCGGTGCTCGCGGAATACGGGCACGTCGACATCGTCGTGAACAACGCCGCCGCGGCACGAGCCGGCGACCGGGTACCGGTGCTCGAACTGGACGTCGACGTCTGGGACACGGTGCTGAAGGTGAACCTGCGCGGGACCTTCCTGGTGAGCCGTGCCTTCGCCCGCACCATGGTCGAGCGCGGCGGGCCGGGCAGCATCGTCAACATGTCCTCGCTGGCGGGCAAGTTGAGCGGTCCGAATACCGCCGCCTACGCGGCGTCGAAGGCAGCCGTCCAGTCGCTGACCTCATCGATGGCAAAGGAATTGGGCCCGGCCGGAATCCGGGTCAACGCGTTGTGCCCGGGAGTGACCGGGACCAGCCGGCTGTCGGATCTGACACCGCAGATGTGGCAGCGCTACGTGGAGGCGAACGTGCCGTTGCGGCGCATCGGCCGGGCGCAGGAAGTAGCCTGGGCGGCCGTATTCCTGGCCAGTGAGCAGGCCGGCTGGATAACCGGACAGTCCTGGAATATCGATGGCGGTCAGCTGACGATTCGTTGAGTGTCCGGCGGAAGTAACAGGTTCACCGCCCACGAGGGCGGTGCCGAGGAAGGTAAGCAATGTCGGGTCAACCAGTGCCGGGGAAATCGCGCGCGGAAGTGACTGCGTCTCTCACCGCGCCGGGCGCCGATTTCGAGATCACCGAAGAGCTCGTCAACGGTGTGCCGATGCCGGTGTTCAAGCACCGTAAACGCGCGCTGCAGCAGCTGCTCGCGGAGTCGGCGGCGCACGGGGATGCGGAATACCTCGTCGGCGGCGGCACCAGGCTCACGTACGCCGAACATCTGGATCGGGTGGCCTCCCTGAGCCGGGCGCTGCGCGAGGACTTCGGAATCGGCAAGGGCGACAGGGTCGCGATCCTGTCGGCCAACAACGCGGAATGGATCCTCACGTTCTGGGCGGCGACCGCGCTGGGCGCGATCACCGTGGGGATGAACTCGATGTGGTCCGCGCGCGAAATAGCCTATGGCATGGAGCATTCGACGCCGCGCCTGGTGGTCGCCGACGCGCCGCGCCGAGCCCTGCTCGGCGAGGTCGCGGTTCCGGTGCTCTCGATCGAAGACGACATTGCGCGACTGGCCACGGCGGCGCCCGGGTCGGCCCTGCCGGCCTACGACACCGACGAGGACGATCCGGCGGTCATTCTCTACACCAGCGGCACCACGGGCCGGCCGAAGGGTGCCCTGCACTCGCATCGGAACATGATCGCCGCCGTCGACTTCTATCGGTTGAACGATGCGGTCGCCGCGGCCCTGGGGCACGCACCGGGTGTTCGCCGGTTCCTGCTGGCCACACCGTTGTTCCACATCGCGGCGCTGCACAATCTCGCCGTTCCCCGCCTCGCCTTCGGCGAGACCGCCGTGATCAACACCGGCCGCTTCGACATCGACCGGGTGCTGCGGCTCATCGAGACCGAGCGGGTCACCAACTGGGGTGCCGTGCCGACCATGCTGCACCGCCTGCTGGAGCACGGGGACCTGTCGGGATACGACCTGTCCTCACTGCAGACGGTCTCGGTCAACAGCGCTCCGTCGAGCGCGTCGTTCAAACAACGCCTGCGCCGCTCCCTTCCGGTGGCCGCCCGCTCCCTGGGGACCTCCTACGGCCTCACCGAATCCTCCACTGCCGCAACGTTTGCGACGGCGGCGGATCTGGAACAGCGACCCGATTCCGCCGGCACTCCGATCGCGACGATGAGCGTCGAGATCCGCGACGAACAGGGACGGTCGCTGCCCGACGGGACCGAAGGCGAAATCTGCCTGCGTGGTCCGCTCGTGATGCTCGGCTATTGGAACAATCCGGAGGCCACGGCCGCCGCGATCGGCGCGGACGGCTGGATGCGCACGGGCGATCTGGGCACGATGGAGGGTGGGCACCTCACCGTGAGCAGCCGCCGTTCGGATCTCATTCTGCGCGGCGGGGAGAACGTCTATCCGATCGAGGTGGAGAACGCGCTGGGTGAACATCCCGCGGTGCGTGAATCCGCGGTCATCGGCGTGGCACATGCGGATCTGGGGGAGGAGGTGTGCGCGATCGTCGTCGTCTCCGACCCGGCCGCGGTCACCGAGCCCGAGCTCAGCTCCTTCGTCGCCGAGCGCATCGCTCGGTACAAGGTGCCGTCGAAGTGGGTGATCACTACCGAGGTGCTACCCCGTAACGCCACCGGGAAGGTGAAGCGGGCCGAGGTGATCCGGACCTACGCGGGCGGCTGAACCCGGGCGAGCCCGGCCGATCGACACATGCCTGCCGCACCGGGCGGC
>NZ_BDCA01000032.1 GCF_001613265.1 Nocardia vermiculata NBRC 100427 | reverse complement strand
CCAGCCGTCGCAAGGACCACGCACTTCTGGTACGGGTCGCTGCAGGCCTACGTGCGCTCCATGGGCGTCGCGTGACTGAACCCTCCCAGGCCGATTGCCCGATCCGTAGACCACGTGCGGGCGGGGCCGATGGCACTTCGAATGTCTCGATCGCTTTCGGCTGGATTGACTACGACTTCAGCCGCGCACCAGAAGCGGACCGCGCTCAGATACTGCGACTTGCAGACCAACTCGGTTACTACGTTGTGTGGCCTTGCGAACGGTCGGTGCTGCGGACTGCCGACCAGGCCCGAAACGCCGGCGCCGACCTGGTGATTCTGCCGGCGCCCGATCACCTCAGCCCACTCGAACTCAACGCGGTGATGAACGTGGCCGACGTGGAAACCGTGACACCGCGGTTCAGCTTCGCACGTTGGTCATCCACGCAGGTGACCCCATGAGTGGTCTCGTGCTGCTTGGCTTCGTGATCGCGATCGGACTACCGCTGCTGGTGATCGCGGCGACGATCTGGTGGCCGAAATGATCGGAGCTCCGAACCATTTCGCTCACGAGCACAAGTCGGCCGCGACCTATCTCGACGTCGCGGCCAACGACCACGGCGACGAGAAAGGGCTACTCGTACATCGGGCGTTACGGCGTATCGAATCGACCGAACCGCATATCGTCGAGATCGGCCCGGGCGGTGGCGCTGCCGTCGACTACCTCGCGACCCGGGCAGTCGAGGAGCAGCGCCCTCTACGGCTCACACTGGTGGAGGCACCCGACATCTCGTCGGCTTCGCTCACAGATGCGATCACACGGTTCCATGCGGTCGGGTCGTGCGTGCTGGTGCACGGATGGGCTCAGGACATCGGGCAACTGCTACACGAGCCGGTCGACGTGATCAGCGCGTCCGCGCTGATGCACGAGGTCTACTCCTACGGTGGCGCCTACTCCGGACTACACACCTTGATGCGGACACTGCCGACCGTGCTCCATCCCTACGGGTACTTCGTCTATCGGGACGTCTATGCCGTCGCCGCGCCGAGCCTGCACGAGCGGGTCGTGCAGTCCTACAGCTCACACTCCTGGTTGCAGTTCTGGCGCATGTTCGTCCCGCACTACCTGCGGGAAGGAACCCATCCGTATCACCATCACGACGACGAGGTTGTCGTCCGGCAGAACTCGCGCATCGTGCCAGTAGCCGAACTTGATACGCGGGTCTGCGCGGTGATCGAGGCGCCGGTTGGGCTCTTTCGCGAGGTGCAACGGCACTACATCACCTGCCGCGACCATGTCTGGAGGTCGGGAGTCCTCGGGTTTCGGCCGGTTCTGGACGGAGCCCTGTCCGGAGATTGGATCGACCTCCGGACCGGCCACAAACGAGTGCACTACGCCCTGACGGAATCGGATCGGATGCCGGCGATGCAACGGGCGAATGTCCTCGCGGTGAGTGAACCGTTCGATGATCATCACGTGATCGACGGAGATATCTTCGACGCCGTCAGCGACGTAGCCCTGATGGCGTTCCTGTCCGCGGCCGAGCAGGGCGCCGACGACTGTGACCGAACCTGGGATTCGTGGTTGACTCGTGAAGGCCGTGAGACTTACGCCTACCTCACCATCGACGAGCTGCTTTCGGCGTTCGCGGTGCATTCGATCAACGCCCACTCCCGTCAGGACCTGGTCTTGATGCCGGTGTCGGCCGATGATGTGTTCACCCGAAACCGGCACTACTACAACCGATTCCTCACCCACCGTCTATCGAACCCGCTCGTCGACGCGAAGCAGATGGTGCTGTTCCAGAACATCCCGCTGAGCGACACCGAAACCCTGCAACGCGCTCTCGGCACCCTGCAGGCGATCTGCTCGAAACCGACACTTGCTCGACTGCACACCGCAATTCACTGGAAAGGATGATCCCCGCATGAATCTGATCGAGGTCGAGCGCAAGCGCGAACTCGCCGACAGTGAAACCCTGCGCCACCGCCTCACTGAACTCGGCTACCGCGAAGTCAGCTCGCTGACCGAAATCGACACCTACTACAGCCGGCCCGACGTCGACTACATGGAAACCGTCGAATGCCTGCGGGTACGACAACGCAACGGGTCGGCCGAAATCACCTACAAGCCGCCATCCAGCACGGCAACCCATTCGGAGGACGGCATTATCGCGAAGCTGGAGACCAACGTTCAGCTCTCCGACACCGGACAAGCGGGCGCGGCGAACGCGTTGCTCGCCGCGGTCGGAATGGTCGAACTTGTACGGGTCGAGAAAGTACGAACCACCTACCGACACCCTGACCATGACGACACGGTCGTCAGCATCGATATCGTGACCGGTGTCGGCGCCTTCATCGAAACCGAAATTCTCGCCGCCGACAGCGACGGCGCAGACGCACGTCTCGAAGCCATCGAACAGGCGATCGGGGTTTCCACGCTCCCGGTCGTGCGGCTCCCGTATCGGGACCTGGTGATGTGCGCACACGCGAGAGCATGACGACTATCGCAAGCGCCCGTACGCCCCTCGCGTGCGGGCGCCTCTTCCCGGCCTCGCACGTCTGGAATCTGTGTACTTCGCGCTGTGGTGCTGTCGATCGCCGACGTCGCGCACTCCCACGGCGCGCGTCTCTCCGGCATACCGAGGGGCAGGTCCGAGGGTTAACGTGCCGGGGCCGGTCCCATCTGGCTCCAGTCGAACCCGAGCTCGCCCTTGTCGGCGATAATCGCTTCCCACCAGTCGCGATGCTCGACATACCAGGCCACGGTTTCAGCGATCCCGGTCTCGAAGTCGTGTTCGGGCCGCCACCCGAGCTCGGTTTCCAGCTTGCTCGGATCGATGAGGTAGCGGCGATCGTGGTTGGGTCGGTCCGGGATGTCGTGGGCGCCACGCTCGATCCGCGACACCCGCCCGCGGCTGACGCCGAGATCCGCGCAGACTTGCGTCTGCCGTAGATCTCAGAGGCGCCGGGCGCCTTGGCCCCCACTGCCGCACACAGTGACCGTCAAGCGGAACGAAGCGTTATCACCGTGATTTCACTGGGCGCGAAGATACGGAAAGGAGGACCCCAGAAACCTGAGCCTCTGCTGGTATACAGCTGTGTCCGGTCGCCGTGGCGGCTCAATCCGTGAACGGTGGGTTGATCGAGGCGGACCAGGAAGTTGAACGGCCAGATCTGCCCACCGTGGGTATGGCCGGCGATCTGGAGGTCGACACCGGCAGCCGCGGACTCGGCAACCTGTTTCGGTTGATGCGCGAGCATGAGCACCGGAAGCTCGGGATCGACTCCCGTCATGGCATCTTCGAAGTTCGCGCCATGTCCACTCAGTCCTGCCGACTTCGCAGTAGCGTCGTCGACGCCCGCGAGTACCAGGCGATCGCCGCCGCGCTCGACGACAATGTGATCGTTGTGCAGGGTCTTCCAGCCGATCGAATCCATGTAGTCGAGCCAGCCCTGCGCCTCTCCGAGGTACTCGTGATTGCCGGTGACGTAAACCTTGGCGAGCCCGGCATCCATGGTGGCGAGCGGGACCGCCTGGCCACGTCGTTTCGCTACGGGACCATCGGCTATGTCACCGACATGGGCCACGATATCGGGACGTAATTCGTTCACGGCCGCAGCGACTCCGAGCGACCACTTCGTCCGATCGATCGGACCGAAATGGGTATCGGTGACGGCGACGACTCGGGTGCCGTCCAATCCCTGGCCGAGTCGTGGCAAGGTGACCTCGACCTGCTTGACCCGAGGAATTCGCATGGCTTCCCGATTGCCCCAGATCAGGAGAACCACGGTGACGAGTACGACCGCAATGGCCACCGAACGTGAGCGAACCGGGTCCGCCACGCCCACGAAGGCGAGTACCAGCCGCGCAATCGTGCCGATCACCGACCACGAGAAGAGCACCCACACGATTCCCAGGATCGAGTCGCCGATCATGCCTGCCCAGTCGAGTTGGTGGCGGCCGTGGCTCAATGCCAGCGTCACGGGTAAGGCCACGAGAGTGATTGCAAAACCCGCTGTTCCCAGTGCGACTACCAGTGCGGGCCACTGAGTTCCGGACATCACCAACGTCCACCACGGGACGGCGAAGAGGACCAGTAGCACGGAGACCAGCGTCGTGGTCATCACAACTGCCCGCAACGGTCTGGGGCGAGTATGCGAATCCGATCGGATCGCCGTATCCGGCAACGGAGTGCTCACCACCTCGATCCTAATTCAGTTCCCGAGGCGCCCTGACGATCACGGGCAGATCACCCGGCCGTCGCGGTCAACCCTGCAGCCGGGCTCGTGTTGCCGACGGGTCGATACCCAAAGCGATCAACAGGGCGGCGATCGGGTCGGGACGGTCGCGTTCCAACAGCGCGGCCACCGGCGCGCTCGCTCCAGAGCAGTGCACCAAGCCGTGCGCGATCAACACCTTGATGAGCGAGGCCGACAACGCTTGGCGTGCATCGTTGCGAGCGGTCACCATCGCCGACCTCGTCGATCGTCTGCCGGCCGGAATACGGGAACGCAATGAGGCCAGACGGCCGCCGCTGCCTCGTGACGGCGTCGTGCGGTGTCGTCGCTCCGCGAAAGTCGGATTAGGCTGCCCGCTATTCCGAGTTAAGGGTGAAACTCGGAATAACAGGACCGCTGTTCCGAGTTTCGGAGGAGCTGTGGCAGCCCGCCCAGTTCACCTCTTCCTGACCAGTTGACCTCCGGATCTCCCGGCGTCCCGCCGCTGTGGAGGGTGCCTTGGCGCAAGATCTTGGCAGTGACCGGCAGGCCTCTTGACCGATGTCCAAGAAGCCTTTACTGTTGCCGCGACCTTCTTCTTGAATGGCGTCCAAGAAGACCGGTGGTGAAGCGGAGGACACGAGTCATGGAAATCAGTGAGCCTGCCGATAGGCACGAGGCGACAACGGTGCGACGGCGTGAGGTCTCGTTCTCCTCTGGCCGGGACGAGTGTGCGGCATGGTTGTACAGCGCACCCGACCTGAACGGCCCGCACCCGATGGTGATCATGGGGCATGGGCTCGGGGCGGTGCGGGAGATGCGCCTGGATGCCTACGCGAAACGGTTCGCAGCTGCGGGATGGTCGGTGCTGGTGTTCGACTACCGTCACCTGGGGGCCAGCGGCGGAGAGCCGCGCCAGCTCCTCGATATCGGCCGCCAACGCGCCGACTGGCATGCCGCCTTGGCGTTCGTGCGAACGCTACCGGAGGTCGATGTCGACCGGATTGCAGTGTGGGGCAGTTCTTTCGGTGGCGGGCATGTTATTCAAATCGCCTCCGAAGACGACCGTGTCGCGGCGGTCGTGGCCCAGTGTCCCTTCACCGACGGGCCGGCGTCGTTGCGCTCGCGGCTACGGACCGGCCCGCTGAGCGCGATAGTGCTGACCGGGGCAGGCATCCTCGACACAATCGGTTCCTGGTTCGGCGCGAAGCCGATCCTGTTGCCCATGGCGGGGACGTCCTGGATGCCCGCGTTCGTGGCCTCACCCGACGCCCTGGCCGGCGCTTCTGCGCTCCTGCCGGCGGGGACCCGGCTCTCGCGGCGCACGAGTGCGTTGTTGAAACGGCTGCCCTCGGTCCGGACTCAGGTGTCGAAGAACATCGAGCTGACCGAGATCGACGGTGCAGAAGAACCCGTGACCGGTGTCGGCCGTAACAGCATGTGGGGCGTATTGCGCGGCCCGGCCGGCGAATTCGATGCCGCGAACGCCTTGGCGGCACGGCTGGTGCTGCGCCTTCCGCTCGATCGGCCCGGTCGCGCGCTGGCTCGCTTCAACACTCCGACTCTGCTCTGTGTTTGCGACAACGACGCGGCTGCCCCCTCGAAGATCACGAAGCGGCGCGCGCAGGGCTTGGCGCACGTGCATGTCCAGAACTACCCCTGCGGCCACTTCGACATCTATGTGGGTGAGCATTTCGAACGCGCCGTGCGTGACCAACTCTATTTCCTGGCAACGCAATTCGACTACACTGCACGCAACCCGCAGTAGGTTGTCCCGGGCTCGTGGACGTGCGTATGCCCCGCCATTCAGCCGGCGGCTGCGGCAAGATTGCGAGCGCTGTTCAGTAACGTCTCGATCACCGCGCGCCGCTGCGCCTGTTCCGTCGGATGCGTCAGCAAGCCCTCGACAACGAAAACGCCGATCGAGATCAGCGGATCCACTTCCTCTGCGGGCACGCCGAGCTCGATCAGCTCTGACCGGAACAATCCCTCGGCCAGCGCGTGGAACTGCTCGTGCCACTCCCGAATGGACGCGGACACCTCGGCACGTGTGTGCACTGTGCTCACCAACCGCCCCAGCTGCTCCAATTCCGCGACCAGCCATAGCAGTCGATCAGCCAGCCCCGAGCCCAGAACTTCGTTGTAGGAGGCCATCGAGTCGGCCAGGACCGCGTCCAGGACCGCGATCAATACCGCGTCCTTGTCCTGGAAGTACCAGTACAGCGTGTTGGACACCACTCCGGCGTCCCGGGCGATCCGTGTCATCGACGCTGCGTCGTATCCCTCCTCGACGAACAACCGCCGAGCAGCCACCACGATCTCCGCACGCTTCTCTTCTCGATCCTGTGGACGTCTGTTGCGAGGCATCTCCAGTCCTGACCTAGTTCCAGCCCCGATGCTATCTTGACCAGTCGCCAAGAACGGTCCCGACAGGGAACTTCAGAAGGTGCGCAGCGGAAGCCGCGGTGCACTGGCCGACGCGAACTACTCAGGGTCGGCCGCTACGGCCGTGCTGCTGGACCATCCCCTGACGGCCCGATGCGCTCGGAGCGTGAACCGGGCAATCCTGCCAAGAAGACTGAATCACGTGTTGCTGCCGAGCATTTCGGCCGTCAGCACGTTCCCGCCGACTCCCCACCCTCCGTCGACGACCTCGTCGACGAGGACAACGGTGGTCGCGCGAGCGCGTTCGCCGTAGATCTCGACATACAGCTCGGTGGTGCGTTCCACGATCTTGCGCTTGTCTTCGTCGTCGATGGTTCCCGCGGGGACTTTGAAGTTGGCGAATGGCATGGTGATCTCCTTATGTGGTTGGTGGTGGCGGTCTCGGCGTCAGATCATTCCGCCGTTGGCGCGCAGGATCTGACCGTTGATCCAGTGCCCCTCGCGACTGGTGAGGAAGGCGACCACGCGGGCGATGTCTTCCGGGGTGCCCAGGCGTTCGAGCGGCGGAGTCTTGGCGAGCGTGGCGATCTGTTCCTCGGTCTTCCCTTCGAAGAACATCGCGGTGGCGGTCGGGCCGGGCGCCACGGTGTTGACGGTGATGTCGCGGCCGCGTAGTTCCCTGGCCAGGATCAGTGTGACCGCTTCTACGGCGCCTTTGCTGGCGGCGTACGCGCCGTAGGTGGGGAACTGGGTGCCGACCACGGATGTCGAGAAACTCACGAACGAGCCGCCGGCGCGCAGCCGCCGCGCCACTTGCTGGGCAACGACGAAGGTGCCGCGGATGTTCACGCGGTGCATCGCGTCGAGCACATTCAGATCGAGATCGGCGATGGTGGACAGGGCGAGGCGGCCCGCGGAGTTGACGACGATGTCGACGCCGCCGAACTCGGCTTCGGTGCGGTCGAACAGGGCGGAGACGGCGTCTTCGTCGGCGACGTCCGCCTGGACAGCGATCGCGGTGCCGCCTGCCGCGGAGATGGCGGCCACGGCTTCCTCGGCAGCGGCGGTGTTGCCCGTGTAGTTGACGACGACGGTGCTGCCGCGGGCCGCGAGCTCGAGCGAGATCGCCCGCCCGATGCCACGGGAACCTCCGGTGACGACGGCAACCCGTCCGGCCTTTCCTGATGCGGTGTCGGTGGATGTCATGTCTTCACTATCGGCGGCGCGGGCGGCGGGTACCAGGGGATCCCATCCCCTGTGTCGCAGGCCCTACGTGGCGCAGACTGGATGTCATGAGCATCGCGAAGTACTCCGAGCTGGGTGCGTTCCTGCGGTCCCGGCGTGAGCGGATTCGGCCCGAAGAGGTCGGGTTCGTCTCCGGGGCGCGACGGCGCGTGCGTGGACTCCGTCGCGACGAGGTGGCGCAACTCGCCGGAGCGTCGGTGGATTACTACAACGAGCTCGAGCGTGGGGCCGGGTCGCAGCCCTCGGAACAGATGCTGGCGGCGCTGGCGCGCGCCCTGCGGCTGACTGTCGACGAGCGCGACCATATCTATCACCTCGCCGATCGTCCGGTGCCGCGGGACGGAACCGCGAGCTCGCACGTCCATCCCGGGATGGTCGACCTGCTCACCCGGCTGGTCGGGACACCTGCCCAGGTGATCACCGACCTGCATGTCACGCTGGTGCAGAATGCTGGGGCCGTCGCGCTGCTCGGCGATCAATCCGGGCTGGAGGGCATGGCGGCGAGCTTTGTCTACCGCTGGTTCACCGATCCAGGAGCCCGGCAGCTCCACCCCGAGAGCGACCACGAAACCCAGTCCCGGGCCTTCGTGGCTGATCTGCGGGCCGCCGCCGGTCGTCGCTCGGCGTCGGATACCGAAGCGGCTGCGCTCATCTCCGAATTGCTGAGCTGCTCCACCGAATTCGCGGAGCTATGGACGGCTCACGAGGTGGCGTTCCGTCGAAACGACCGCAAACGTATCCTTCACCCGTCCCTCGGCCTGATCGAAGTCAACTGCCTCAATCTGTTCAGCGAGGACGGCCGACAACGGCTGCTCTGGTTCACCCCGGCCATCGGCACCGACAGCGCGGACAAGCTGGACCTGCTCAGCGTGGTCGGCACACAGGAGTTCACCCACCTCCAGTGACCAGCGGCAGTGCGCTCAGCGCAGGACTTCGGCGATGTCTGCGGCGGCGGTCATGATGATCAGGGTCGGGACGAGTTTCGGGGCCGGTATCCGGTAGGAGCCGCGGCCGTGTTGTTCGATCACTTTCGCCGATATCAGCGCGCGGACATGGTGATACAGCTGTCCTTGCGAGGTGAGGCCAGCGGCATCCGCGAGTTCCGCACCGGTCCGTGGGCCGTCCAGCAGCGCCTCGACCAATGCCTGTCGGACCGGATGGCCCAGGGCTGCCAGGACCTCGACCCGGTCGTGCGCGGGCAGTGTGCGGATCGCGGTGGCGCTGTAGCGGATCGTCCAGTCCACCGGGCCGCCGAAATCGACGCTGCCGCCGTATTCGACGAAGCCCCGCTCGCCGCGGTCGGCGGGCGCCGGTCCTTCTAGGGCCGCGATCCGCGCCTCCAGCTCGGCGAGTTTGGCCTCGACGTCTGTCACGGTGCAGTCCTGGGGCCCGCCGCGGATTCGGCCGGGCCGGAGGGGGTGTCGGTCATACCGCGCATGCTAATCGGCGCGCCGTCTCCGGGTCCGCCATGGCGCCGACCAGCACTTGCTGCTGGCTCAGGGTTGTCATCGCTTCCGCCCAGAGGTCGACGGGCATGCGATGGTCGAGCAGCACGGCGGTGGCCACCGTCCCGTCCGCGGCTCGTAAGTAGATCGCGTCCGCCAAGACACCGGGGTAGCTTCCGCCCTTGAAACCGATCGCCTCGTACCCGGGTGGCGGTTGCTGCCATTCCAGTTGCGCCCGGGCGATGTCGGCGCCGGCGCCGAAGCTGCCGTCGGCGAGGGCTCGGTGCATGGACGCGAGCCGGCGGGCGGACGCGGTAGCCGTGGTTTCGGCCCATCGGGCTTGCGCTTGCGGTGCGGGAAGCGGCCGGGACCGGATATGCGCGCCGTATGCGGGGTCGTAGGCGTAGCGGCGGGCGGTGTCCCACTCGTCGCCGCCGGGCTCGAGCAGCCGGATCATCTCGCCGAGCTTGCTGGATGGGCGGTACTCTTCCCATCCGCCCGCGGCCGCTGCGTCGATCATCGCCAGGTCGCCGAGGCGTTCGCGCAGGTAGTCGGGTACGGCGTTGTCACTTTCCCGGATCATCGCACTGACCAGCTGGTCCAATGTCACGGCTTCCCCGCCGAGCCGGGCCCGCGCCCGATCGTGGGCTCCCCCATCGGTTCCCGGTAGATACCACCGTTCCCACTCGGCGACCGGCACCCGCTCCTGCGGGTCGAGTTCCCCGTTCGCGACCGCACGCGCATAAGCCGCCAGCGGCACCACCTTGTTCGCCGACGCCGTCGGCTGCGGCTCATCGGCCCGCCGCTGCACGACGTTCCCCTTCCCGTCGTCCACGTACACGGAGATGGTTTCCGGTTCCGCGTCGATACGCCCCAGCCACCCGTCGGCCGAGCTGACGCCCGGTTCCGGTGATGGCCCGCATGCCTGCGCCGCCGGCTCTGTTCCCGAACATCCCGTGGCCAGTGGAATCACCATCGTGGCCAGCGCCATCCGAATCCGCATGTACAATCTCTCTTATTCCGGAATTCCGAACTAACGAACAAGATGACTGTATCTGCACCAGGGCGACGCTGGGCTCGCGTCGGTGAAGAAGCGGACAGGGATATGTCACGCAGGGGTGCTGAGCGGCGGATGCTCGAGCACCCGGGGCTTGTATTCGACCAGCTGGATACCGCCGTCGAAGGTGCGGTGCTCGGTCATCTCGAGGGCGACGTCCGGGTAGCCGTCGTAGATGCGTTCGGCGCCCGTCGCGCCGGTGATCACCGGGAACATCACGACCCGGAAGCGGTCGACGAGCCCGGCTCGTAGCAGGGACCGGGACAGGCTGAGGCTGCCGATCGTGCTGAGGAGCCCGGAGCCGTTCGACTTCAAGGCGCGGACCGCCGCCACGGCATCGTCGCGGACCAGCCTGGAGTTGGCCCACGTCAGTGGCTCCTCGAGCGAGGAGGAGAACACCACCTTGGACGCCTGCGTGAGCTCGTCGACCGACGACTCTTCTTCCGGCCTGAACTCGTCTTGACCACCCGGGACCTCGCCTGCGGCGAATCCCGACATCAGTCGGTAGGTATTCGCCCCCATCAGATAGGTGACCTCGGGCTGTTCGCCGAGCCACGCGAGATACTCCGGGCCCTCGAGGCCCCAGAAACCGGGCCATCCCGCTCCCGACGCGTAGCCGTCGAGCGAGGTGATGAAGTCGACGAGAAGCTCCGACATGGTGGCGTCCTTTCCTAGGGTGTCATGAGCTTCGACCGGACGAGCGTGCAAAACTCATCGGGCGCGCGCCCGCCTCGACCCGATGGCCTGCCGCCCCCGCCTCGTCACGGTCGGAGGACGTTCTCGGGGAAGCGGCCCTCCCAGTTTCCGGGCGGGTCGTAATTGGCGACCACATAGGTCTCCCCCGACTCCGGCTCACAGACGCGCGCCACCCCCATCCGCTCGGTTCCCTTCCAGACGACCTGGGTGAAATGGCCTGTCTCCATGCTGAATCCGGGTTTGTCGTAGTCGTACACCGCTTCTTCCTCGTCGGCCCAGGCCCGGAAGGCGGATTCCGCGCCGGCGAAGGTGCCACCGTTGCCGCTCATCATGTACAGGTTCTCGCCGAACTTGTTGTCCGGACGATGTTCGAAGGTGCGGGTGCGAGCCAGGCGTTGTGCCCAGTCCTCGGCCAGCCGGTTCAACTCCTCGTCGAGCTGCAGCTTCGGTGCATGATGAGTGGCTCGATAGTCGTTGTGCAGGTTCAGCATTTCCGTGCGATACGCCGCATCTGTGCACAGATGATTCGGTTCCGCGTTCGCGGTGGTGCCGACCGCACCGGACAGCGCAATAGCGACGGCGAGCAAGATTCCTGCAAGCGATTGAGTGGGGCGCAACAGATCTCCCGAGTGTCTACACGAATGAGTGCTGGAACAGTGGAGCTCGAACTCGACCGTCCCGCACGGAGACCCGTCGGGGTGCCGGTCGAACCGGGATGGCGCAACCGGTTGCCCCCATTGTTGCGTTGCCCATCGAGGTCGTATTCCCAACCGCGGTGAGGAGGTGACAAAGCCTCACCCGGCGAGGTGGTCACCGCCGAGGGTGTAGAACGCGGTGTCACCGTGGGCACTGTGATAGTCGACCGCGATGACCACCTCGTCTTGCCGGGCGCCGCCATCACTGCCCCATGCCTTGATCGTGATCTCCGCGGTCCCCCGGTCCACGGGGTCGACGCTGTAGCGGCGCATGGCGTCGTCTCGTACGCGGGTCAGGACCGCGGGATCGAGATCGGTGAACCGGAAGCGTGGGAAGTCCGAGTTGCTGCCTTTGTCGTCGGCGTCGGCGAAATCTCCGGCCTTGGCCGTCGTACTGAAATAGGTATCGCCCCGGTAGTAATCGAGTCCGAAACTACCGTCTCCACTGGTGTTCAACGTGATCTCTTTGATCTGTGCCTCTCCGGCAGCGATCCCGCGGGCGGTCAATGCGTCGCCGACGTGTCGCAGGCCCGCGGGCAGATCTTCGGCCGACCACCACGGTGCGACGGTGCCGTCGCCCAGCGCGTGCAGGCGCAGGGTGGAATCGTCGCCGAACCAGGCCTCGGCCAGGGGCGGTCGGATCGCGCCGTAGATATCGTCGGTGGAGCGGGCGAGTTCCAGGCGCTCGGGGGCGCGTTCGGCCTCGGGCAGCATCCCGGCCGCCTCGGAGAGAAACTCACGCGCTACGAATCCCTGTACGTCGGCGGCACTGAAGGTGTCGCGATCGCGATAGTTCGTGGCCGCCTCGGTCACTTCCCAACCCCGGGTCCGTCCCTCGTACACTCGCATCCGGTCGCCGCCGAGATAGACCTTCACATCGACGTAGGTGTCGTAGATCGCGATCTGCAGTATCGAATCCAGCGATTCGGGTGATTCGTCGCGCAGGTGGGCCAGCGCGTCGTCGTACCACTGCCACAGCGGACGCTCGTCGGGACCGGGCACGGGGTGCACGACGGCGAGTCCGGCCGACGAGATGGGGGTGACATCCCAGAATCCACTCGGCGGCAGCAGAATCGTCGCCCACATCGCGGCAACGGCCGCTACCGCCGCCGGCACCTGCGCACGGACGGCCCGATGCTCGGTCACCGGCGCGTTGCCGGGCTCCCCCAGCGCATCCGAGGGAAGGGTGCCGTTGCCGTCGTGGACGATATCGGCGACCTGAGCATCCGACAGGTGCGCGCGGGTCTGGAAACGGAACGGCACATCACCGTCCGGGCGGGCTTCACCTGCCACGAGTGTCGAGGACGCGAGTGAGTTCGATGCGGACCGGTCCACGAGTTCCACCTGAACCGGTACCGGTTTCCCGGAGGAAGCTGTCGTGACGGCGCGCACGAACGGGCCTGCCACCGTAGCGATACCGAGTAGGCCGAGCACCACCGTGGCGAGCAGAAACCAACCACCCGAGTAGGCACCGACCGCGATTCCGGCACCCACGCACACGCCACCGGCCACCGCACGAACCATGGGATTCATCGGTGCCCCTCACCCATCGACGGAATGCATCACGAACCGGGCATATCGGGAAGCCTCGAACATGGGCCAACCATACGCAGTCCCCACGCGACGCGGTAGCGTTCCGATATGCAGCAGAGGGTTCCGCAACCATGAGCAGTGTCCGCGCGGAGCCCGAACGCGCCACCGCCCTGATCGCCCGCGCCGAGTATTCCGATACGCCGCGGCGGCTCCGCCTGCTCTGCAGTGGCGCACTGCTGGTCGGATCGGTCCCACTGCTTCCCGTGCTCGACGCAGCCGATGTTGCGCCGACCGTCGCCGTCGCCATTGCCGGTGGTGCAGTCACGGCGTCGCTCGCGTTGTTCCTCGCCGGTCCGATCGCAGGCCGCCGCACCGCGGTGCGGCTAGGGCTCGTCGACGGCCAGATCCTCATCGGCACCGAGAGCACACCCGATGTGGTGCGCCCCCTCGCCGACCTCACCGGTGTCCACCTGTCGACCGAGACGTCCGCGGAAACGCGGATCGACCCGGCCGCGCGGGATCTGCGTATCGGAGGAATCCACCACGTGCGGTTGACGTTCGCGGACGCCGCCGTCTACCGCGTCGCCGTGCGTGAAGCCGACCCCGTGGCCGCGGAAATCGTGCGGCGACTGCGCGGTGCGATTCCCGCCGGCGACGAGCAGAGCGTCGAACAACCGAGCGCAGCCGACGAAATACCCGATGGACCAGCACCTGTCGCCGATTCGGCAGGTGAGCCGCGAGTAGCCGAAGCATCCGGCATCGAACCGAGTATCTCCCCCGCCGCCGATCTCCGATTGTGGGAGGCCGCCCGCAGCGTGCACCGCAGCATCCTGTCCGAATACGGGGCCTACGAACTCGACCCCACCCGCTATCTCCGCTACCCCGGCGTCACGGACGTCACCCGCGAGCCGGTCATGGACTTTCACACCGCTCTGGCCGAAGCCCAGGCGCTCGCCACCGACACCTACCCCGATGATCCCGCCTACGCCGGCCGCTACCGTGCTGTCGTAGATACCCTGCGCCGCACCTGGATCCGCTGCGAACGCGACGGAAAAGCCACCGGCACCGAGTATCTCCCCGAAGACGACCGCAACGACCTCGCCACCGCGGCAAAGCTCTACAACCACGCCCAGGCCACCGACCACGCCGAGGAGAAGACGTCCTACCTGCGGAAGGTGCATCGGATAGTGACCGATCTCGACGCCCGGGGACGCGTGCACCTCCCGTTGCCTGTGGTCGCCGCAATCGAAAATCAGGTTCGGCTCGCCCTGGAGCCCGGCCGTTCGGGCGAGTAGACAGGCAGCGGTACTCGGCCGCGGTTACGCCGGGTCGATCGCCTCCGGATCTTCTCGCGTGCGTAGACGGCCCCGGTGCCGTTGGTATTGAGGTGGGCTGCCGTCCGCAGCCTGCAGGAGCACCTGAACGGTAACTCGGAGGCAGTGTTCCACATCACTCGCCGGTGCTGTCAGGAATTCGACGGCTGCCTTGTTCAAGGGGCACCAAACCAGACAAGCTTCACCGATTTCGCCCCGGGACCGGACCCACTTCGAGACAAATCCGGTCACGGTCTGGCTGCTCAAGGAGTGTAAATGACCACGCTGCCAACACCGCTCAGCACCGAAACGCTTCCTTCACGGTGGCAAACGGTGGCCACAGTGGTCCCCTTGCTCACGGCGATCACCGCCGTACTGTTCATCGCCTTCGCCTGGCCGTCGGTGCGGTCGTCGGTGCACGAGGTGCCGATCGCTGTCGCCGGGAATGCTCCCGCGGTCGCGCAGCTCCGCACCGCGCTCGAGCAGCGGCTGCCGGGTGGCTTCGAGATCAGCGAAGTCGCCGACACCGCCGAGGCGGAAAGACTCATCCGTGATCGAGAGGTGTACGGAGCGATCGACCTCAGCGCCGGCACCCCGCAAGTCATTCTCGCCTCCGCCGGCAGTACCGCGGTCGCCCAGACGATGCAGAGCATCGCCACCAGCCTCGGTCGAACAGACAGCGCCGGTGCTCCAGTCGCTGTACGCGACCTCGCCGCGCTGCCCGCCGAGGATCCGCGCGGCGCGGGCCTGGCCGCGGGTGCTTTGCCACTCGTCATGTGCGGTCTGCTGGCCGCGGTGCTGCTGACCAGGCTCGTCCACGGCATCGACCGTCGAATTGCTGGAGCACTGGCCTTCGCGGTCAGCGGCGGGCTGGCCGTCGCAGCGATACTGCAGTTCTGGTTCGGCTCGTTGAGTGGGTCCTACCTGGCCAACGCCGGTGCTATCGGTCTGACGATCGCGGCCACCTCCCTGACCGTCCTCGGGCTCGAATCTCTGTTCGGCATCATCGGAATCGGGATCGGCGCTGTCACCATGATGCTCGTCGGTAACCCTCTCTCCGGCGCTGCGACCGCGCCTGAGATGCTGCCGGGCTGGACCGGTTCGATCGGCCAGCTCCTTCCCCCGGGCGCGGGCGGGCGACTGTTGCGCTCGACCGCCTTCTTCGACGGAAGTGGTGCTACTCGAGCGATCGCTGTCCTGGTCGCCTGGATCGTGCTCGGTGTCGCGCTCGGCCTGCTCGGTGGCCGGCGCGCACGCCAGGCGGCGAACTCCCTGTAAGGACTGCGGTCAGAGGGCGCGGTCACTGTGGCGCTTTTCGCTGCCGGCTGGAAGCATCGGCCGGCAGCGAAGCCGATTCGCTTGGCGTCAGTGGCCGGCCCCGGGCTGGACCATCGACTCACTCGCCGCGGAACTGACGATCTCTCGCAGCACACTGACCCGACGGTTCCGCACCGTCACCGGCGCCCCACCCGCCGACTACCTGACGAGATGGCGCATGGACCTCGCCGCAATCCGGTTGCGCGACACCGACGACACTCTCGACACGATCGCCCGCTCCGTCGGCTACACCTCGGTATATGCGTTCAGCCGAGCGTTTCGCCGTATCCGTTCGCAGGCGCCGGGACAGTTCCGCAGCGCGGTGCGCGCGACCGACCGCGTCCCGACGCTACCGCTCGGATCGACCGGGTGACGCCGAGAAGATCTCATCGCCGGGCGACGGCGCCGCGCGGTTCGAGCGCCTGCGCGCGGTGGAGGTGTGGTTGGCCCCGTTCGGGGCCGGTGGTGGTGGATACCGCCGACCTGCGCAGACAGGTGCGCCCAGGTCGGCGGGTGCTTGATCCTCAGCCCCAGCGAGACTGTCCGCCGTCGAGCGGGATCGTCGCGCCGGTCAGATACCCCGCGTCGTCTCCGACGAGGAAGACGATGGCGCGGGCGATATCGGCCTCCGGGTCGCCCACTCGGCCCAGGGGAATGGAGGCGACGAATTCCTCGGCCTCTTCCGGGTTGCGTTCTGCCCACCATTGCAGGGCCGGTGTCATGGCGTGCGGGGCGACGGCCAGGGCGCGGATGCCGTCACGGCCCCATTCGCAGGCGGCCGAGCGAGTCAGGGCGCGCATCGCTTCCTTGATCGAGGCGTAGGCGCCGTAGTTGCTCGCGTCCCAGCGCACCGCGGCCGAGGTCACCATGTTGATGATCACGCCGCCGCCGCGGGCTTTCATATGCGGGTGGCACAGCTGCATCAGGCGCAAGGTGGCCAGCGGCCCCGTCGCGAACGACTGCCGGTAGGCGTCCTCGGTGATCGACAGGACCGGACCCGGCTTACAGTCGTTGGCGTTGTTGACGAGGATGTCGACCCCACCCAACGCTTCCACGGTCCGCTCGACCGCGCCGGGGAGCTCGTCGGTATTGCCGACATTGCAGGTGATCGCCGCACTACGAGCGCCCAGCTCGGTGAGCATCGCACAGGTGTCGTTCAGTTTGGACTCGGTGCGGCCCACCACCGCGACAGCAGCGCCCTCCTTGGCCAGCGCCAGAGCGGTCCCCCGGCCGATCCCCTGCCCCGCCCCGGTGATCAGTGCGACCTTCCCGTCGAGCTTTCCCATCTTCACTCCTGTTCTCGCGCAGTCCGACCGTCAGGCCGAGTCTCACCACCCGATCACCCGCCGACGGGAGCAGGTGTATCGGTCCCACTTACCGGAACACGCGTAGGCGGTGAAGTATCGACCGACAGCACGCAGATCCGGCCCCCGCAACACTAGGCTGACGCCGTGACGGAATCCGATCTCGGTCCGACCGGCCGCCCGATCGTCATCGAAGCCGCCGGTGTGCGCGCCGAGATCGGCACGGTCGCCGCGGTACTGCGTGCTCTGACCGTCCACGGTGTGGCAGTGACCGAACCGCTGCCGGCGAATACGCCACCGCCCATGGCGGCCGGAATCGTGTTGGCGCCGTGGCCCAATCGCGTCCGCGACGGACTGTGGTCTCCGGAAGGGGACCCGCAGCAGCTCGACCTGACCGAGGTCGCCCGGCGCAATGCCATTCACGGCCTGCTGCGCAACACCGACTACACGGTGCGGGAGCAGCGCAAGGACCAGGTGACTCTCGGCGCACTCGTGCCGCCGCAACACGGCTGGCCGTTCCTGCTGGACACCTGGGTGCGTTATACGTTGCGCCCGGACGGGCTGCAGGTGACGCACGGGGCCGTCAATCACGGCGACCGCCGGGCACCGTTCGCGGTCGGCGCGCATCCCTACGTGCGCATCGGGGATCACCCCGTCGAGGACCTCACGCTCACGGTGCATGCCGCAACATATTTCGAGGTGGACGATCGGATGAACCCGATCTCGGAGAATTCGGTCTCCGGGACCGGCTACGACCTGCGGGACGGCCGCCGGGTCAAGGACCTCGACCTGGATACGACGTTCGGGGCGGTACACCACCAGCGGGGTGCCGTCGCCGTACTCCGGGCCCCGGACGGCGTCGTCGAGCTTCTCCAGGACGACGACTGGGGTTACCTGCAGGTCTTCACGCCCCGGACCTTCCCCGGCCGCCCTGTCGCCCTCGCGCTCGAGCCGATGACTGCACCACCCGACGCCCTCAATTCCGGTGCGGGCCTGCACTGGCTGGAGCCGGGCGCCTCCTGGTCGGGTAGCTGGGGAATCCGGTACACACCCGCCGACGAGGGGCGTCGAGTCGGTCAGGTGCGGTGACCGAGGAGGACGTAGGCGCCTTGGGATTCCCGCAGTACGACATCGGCGTGCTCTCGGGTCGATGCGACGAGCCGGGCGTTGACCATATCGCTGTCGGCCACTTTGGCTTTCGCTCGCTCGGGGGTTCTGCCGCCGGCCAGGTGGCGGTCGAGCAGGCGTCGCTCGAGGACTGTGTCGTCCGCGTCGAGATACCACACCTCGTCCAGTAGGTCCCGAACCTCCGACCAGCCGGATTGCCGGAGCAACAGGTAGTTGCCTTCGACGACGGCCACGCGTTGGTGCGCGAAGGTGATCGCTTCGGGCACAGGGTCGTCCAGCACGCGATCGAAGGCCGGCCACCGGACGACAACCCCTGCCCGCACCGAACGCAATGCGGCGAGAGCGGTGACGAAACCGTCGACATCGAAGGTATCGGGTTCGCCCTTGCGGTCCAGCGCGCCCACGTCGGACAGGCGTTGCGAGGTCATATGGAAGCCGTCCATCGGTGCGATCTGCGCGGCGACACCCTCCCTCTGCGTCAGCGCCAGTGCCAGCCGCTCCGACAAGGTGGACTTGCCCGCGGCGGGTGGGCCGGCGATACCGAGCAGATACCGGCGATCACCGGGCAGCCGGTGCGCCAGCCACGTCGCCAGCTCGTCCACCGAGCACTCGTCGTCGGGAGTCGTCATGACATTCATTGTGGGAAATTCGTGTCCGGGGCGCGGAGTGGGGCGCCGGTTCGTCGTAAAGTTCGGTCATGGCACAACGACACGTCAGCGTCTGGCAGCCCTTCTTCCTCGCGAGCGACAGTTCCGCCGCCGTCGATGCCGCGGTGGAGCTCGAACGACTCGGATATTCGCGCATCTGGTTCTCGGGAGGGTTCGAGGAACAGATTCCCCCGCGCTTCCGTGAGATCCTCGACGGAACCGAGCGGATCGGCGTAGCCCCCGGAATCCTCAGCATCTGGCATACGGCCCCGGCGGATGCGGCGGCGTTCACCGCGGAGGCACAGCGGGTGCATCCCGGGCGCTTCCTCCTGGGGCTCGGAGCCAGCCACGCCGTGGTGGTGGAAGGCAACGGCACCGCGTACCGCAAACCGTATTCGAAGATGGTGGACTACCTCGACGCGCTCGATGCTGCCGGGATCCCTCCGGAGCAACGGATCCTGGCGGCACTCGGTCCCCGCATGATGGGGCTGTCTCGCGACCGCTCGGCCGGGGCACACCCGTACTTCGTTCCCGCCGAGCACACCGCCGAGGCCCGGCAGACACTGGGCACCGGACCGCTGCTGGCGCCGGAGGTCGCAGTGGTCCTCGAGCAGGACGCCACCGCCGCGCGTGCGACAGCCCGTCAGTACACCACCATGTATCTGGCAATGCCCAACTACACCAACAACCTTCGCCGATTCGGCTGGACCGACGACGACTTGGCCGACGGCGGCAGCGACCGCCTCGTCGACGCTCTCATTCCCTGGGGCACGGTCGAGCAGGTTGCTGCCGGGATCGAGAAGCATTACCAGGCCGGTGCGGACGAAGTGGCGATCCAGGTACTCAACGGCGGGGACGCCACCGCGTTCCCCGCCGATGCCTTCCGAGCCCTGGCAGCGGCACTGATCTGACAGCCCTGATATCGGCGGCGCCGCGGCGTCGACAATCGGCGAAGCTCGAGTGGTGCCGCCGGATCGGGCTACCGCGTCACCAGATGTCGGACCAGCACGGACGCTGCGGCAGGTCGAACACCGCCTGCTGCCCGCGCACCAGCAGCGGCATCGAGGCCCCCACGGGGAACCGCTCGTGGAACGCCCGGGCACGCCTGCGGCGAATGTCCGAGAACGTGTATTGCTTCCGTAACCGGTGGCCCGCACCGGTCTCGGGGTGGGTGAACTCGACCCGGATCCGGACACGATGCTGATCCAGGCCGTTGGTTCGGTTGATTCGCCGATAGTCGGAGTCGGCCACTCGCCCTTCCGCTTTCGTTCCGGACCGTTGCAGGTGGGTGCGCCGCCACCGCCAGCACATGCCCAGTACCGGGCCCCACAGCATCATCGCGAGTACTGCACTGACCGGAAGTGCCAGCGCGATGATCGCGTCGTTGCCCGACCACACTGCCAGCCGCCAACCGAGATTCACCACGGCTGCCACGAACAGGACGGCTGCCAGCCCGGCGGCCAACGTCCACACCAGATTCGTGACGCCGATCATGTCGCGACTGCGCCCCACCCGACATCCCCTTCTCCGCTGCTGCTGGCACCCCGGCCACGATCGGATGGGACATTACCGGACCGGGTCGGTGGACGTCAGTCCGCGAATCCCTCGTCCTTACTGCCGTATGTCTTGCGTAGGTCCGGTTTGACGACCTTGCCGCTCGCATTGCGCGGCAGTGCTTCGACGATCACCAGATCCTTCGGATGTTTGAAACGGGCGAGGTTCTCGTTCAGGTGGGGTTCGAGGTCGGCGAGGGTGAGTGTGGTGGCACCGTCGGCGAGTGCGACGACGGCCACCGGCACCTCTCCCCACCGCTCGTGGGCGCGGCCGATCACAGCGGCCTCGGAGATCGCGGGGTGCGCGTACAGGACGTTCTCGACCTCGGCGCAGTAGATGTTCTCGCCGCCGGAGATGATCATGTCCTTGGCGCGGTCGACGACGTAGAGGAATCCGTCCTCGTCCTGGCGGACCAGATCGCCGGAGTGGAACCAGCCACCGCGGAACGCTTCCGCGGTGCCCTCCGGGTTGCGCCAGTACCCCTTCATCAGATTCGGTCCGCGGTAGACGATTTCGCCGACCTCACCGGGTTTCACATCGTTCATCGTGGGGTCCACGATCCGGGCGGTCACCGCCGGTACGACCTTGCCGATGGAACCGATCTTGCGCAGTGCGTCCTTGCCCGCGAGGATGCAGGTGACCGGAGACATCTCGGTCTGGCCGAAGGCGGTCGTGTTCAGTGCCTGCGGGAAGGTCTCGTTCATCGCCGTGAGGACCGTGTCCGAGGCCGGCGCGGCGCCCCAGCTGATGTTGCGGAGTGCGAGATTGCGTGGTTTCGCCCGTTGCGCAGCACATATCGCCTGCCACTGCGCGGGCACCATGAACACCGAGGTGGTGCGTTCGCGTTCCATGATGTCGAGCATGGCGTCGGCGTCGAAAGCGCCCAGCGGATGAATCACCGCACGGATCCCCCGGTACAGGACGGGCGCGAATGCCGCCAGTCCGGCGATGTGAAAGATCGGCGGTACGACGGAGGCGACATCCTCGTCGGAAGCCCCGTCGGCGGCGTTGATGGTGGTCACCGCCTGGGCGTGCAGATTGGTGTGGGTGAGCATGGCGCCCTTGGGTTTTCCGGTGGTACCCGAGGTGTACATGATGAGGGCGACGGTGTCCTCGGGGACGTCGATCTCGGGGAGCTCGGCGGGTGCCTCGGCGAGGAGTGCCTCGTAATCGAGATGCGCCGCGGCACCGTCGCTGTCCACCACGATCATCGTCTCGATCGTGCCGGTCGCCGCGCTCACCGCATCCAGCAGCGGGATCAGCGCGTTCTCGGTGACGACGACTGCCGCACCGCTGTCGGTGACGAGGTAGGAGGCCTCGGCCGGGCTCATCCGGATGTTGACCGGAACCGGGATCGCGCCGATCAGGTTGGCACCCAGCACCGCTTCGAGGTATTCGGTGCGATTGAGCAGCGCCATCAGAATCCGGTCGCCGAACCGTACGCCGCGGCGGTGCAGGGCGGCGGCGAACGCTCGGGACCGGTCGTCGAGCGCGCGCCAGCTGGTCGACTTGTCCAGGTAGGTGACGGCCGTGCGGTCCGGTGTCATGAGGGCGTGCCGATGCACCTGGTTGTTCCAGTGGTTGCGTCGCGAACGCAACGGTTCGGTGGTGGCTTCGCCGGTCGTTTCCGTGGTGGCAGTCATGCTCACTCCTGTCCTCCGCGCGGCACACGGCTCCGAGCCGAGACGGTCTACGTGTTCCCGATCACAGTAGCGAGCGGACCCACTTCGACGGTGCGCTTCGCCGAACACCCGTATCTTGACAGCGGAAAGTTTGGCTCCGCATAATCGTAGTCGATAGCGACACTATCGATATGCCCGATGCTCGACCGCCTCGCCGAACGCGATGTGGCTTGGCGTTACGGGAACGAAGAGCCCGGAACACTTCTCACCGACCGTGATTGGCAAGCCGTGGTGACTCGCCTCGGTACACCCGGTGTCCCGCAGGACTATCTCGTACGCGCCACCAAGTGACCCCGGAGGCATGACATGGAAACCCTGATCTTTCTTCTAGCCGTCCTGTTCGGGCTCCGACTGGCCGGTGCGCTGGGTGTGAAACATCTCGGCACCTGGCCGACCTGCGCGGCATATGCGCTCGCGGCCATGCTCGTTCTCACCGGCACCACGCATTTTCTGCCCGACGCGCTGGTGGGCGGCCCAGCCCCCACCCACGGTGACTTCGTCCCGATGGTGCCACCCTTCGTGCCGTTCCCGGGTTTTCAGGTCTACCTGACCGGGGTGCTCGAACTACTCGGCGCGCTCGGTCTCGTCCTGACCGGAACGCGGCGTGTGGCCGGTGTCGGGCTCGTCGCACTGTTCGTCGTGCTCCTTCCCGCCAACATCTACGCCGCCATTGCCGATATCGCGTTCAACGGCGCACCCGCCACACCGCTGTGGTTCCGCATCCCCGAACAACTGCTCTACATTGTCGTGGCGCTCTGGGCTGCCCGTGTTCATCGCGAGGTCCCGCCCAGCCGGGACCGGGTACCGCGCGCCGCCGCAGTGCAGTGATCCCGGTCGCCGGTACCTCAGTTCATCAAGGAGCCGCCATTGAGGTTGTAGGTTTGCCCGGTGATCCACTCGGCTTCCGTCGAGGCCAGGTAGGCGACAGCGGCGCCCACATCCTCGGGTCTACCGAGCCGTCCGAGCGGGATCCCGCGGGCCAGTTTCGTCTCTGTCCGCGAACCCGGGGTATCCATGAGGCCGAGCGCCAGGCTGTTCGCGGTGACGCCCTGGGGAGCCAGTTCAACGGCGAGATGACGGATGAATCCTTCGATGCCGCTCTTGCTCGCGCCATACAGTGAAACCCCGATACCCAGGCCCCTTCGTGCCGCACCCGATGAGATCTGGATTATGCGGCCCCAGCCTGCATCACACATCGGGTCCACCACCGCCTTGATGCAATTCATCGATCCGAAGATGTTCAGCTCGACAGGAGCGCGCCAGACCGCCGGGTCCAGGGTGCGAAACGGCCCGACCGCCATTCCGAGCGCGATTCCGGCATTGTTGACGAGCACATCGATGTGCCCGCCGAGCTGTTCGGTCGCCTGGTCGACGCCGAGCTGTACGGCCTCGAGTTCGGTGACGTCGAAGGGGACCGCCACGGCCCGCCCACCCGACTCGACTATTTCCGCGGCAACCCGCTGGGCCGCAACGGCATCCAGGTCGTTGACTGCCACCGCGGCCCCCTGTTGGGCCAGCGTATGAGCCACTCCGGTGCCCATACCCTTCCCAGCACCGGTGACAAGGGCGATTCGGCCGGTCAGATCGAACATCGACTTCTCTTTTCCCCGAGGCTCAGTGGTCGCGGCACCTGCCGCGTTCACCGTGACTTGGTCCGGATCCCGGTGGTGTCCAGTTGCGCAACACCGTCAGCGGAGAAGGTGCGGCCCGCCGGACGGTTCGAGAAGTAGTGCGCCACTCGAGCATCGAGCTCCTCGGCGGTGAAGGCGCCGTCGGCGGCGACGAACTTGTGCTCGACGGTCGGTGGTGCCATGAGTGCGACCATATCGCCGTAGACCACGAACACCTGGCCGTTCACTGCCGCGGCCGCCGGTGAGGCCAAGTAGGCCACGAAGGTGGCCACTCGCTCCGGTGCCAGGGCGTCCAACGTGCGACCGCTGGTGTCGGCTTCGAACACTTCGGCCGTCATGTCGGTGCGGGCGCGCGGGGCGATCGCATTCGCGGTGATCCCGTACCGGGACAGTGCCCGGCTGGTGGCTGTGGTCAGCGCGACGATGCCGGACTTCGCGGCAGCGTAATTCGCCTGTCCCGGGCCGGCGAGCAGGAATGCCTCGGAGGTGGTGTTGACGATTCGCCCGTACACCGGGCCGCCCTGTGCCTTCGACGCGGAGCGCCAGTAGGCGGCCGCGGCCTGCGTGATCGCCGCATGTCCTTTGAGATGGACCCGGATCACATCGTCCCAGGCCTGCTCGGTCATATTGAACACCATGGTGTCGCGGGTGATCCCGGCATTGTTGACCACGATGTCGAGTGCACCGAACCGGCCCACCGCGGCGTCGACCAATTCCTGTCCGATCGCCCAGCGGCCGACGTCACCGTGCACCGCGATCGCCTGACCGCCGGCAGCCTCGATCTCGCCGGCTACCGCATCCGCGGCCTCGCCGATGTCGTTGACCACCACATTCGCACCGTGCGCGGCCAGTGCCAGTGCCTCGGCGCGGCCCAGGCCGGCGCCCGCGCCGGTCACCACCGCGGTGCGGCCCGTCATATCGATCGTGCTCATGCTCGCTCCCGAATCCCGATACCGTCCTGGTCCTGCCGCGGCCTCACAGTGCGGCACCGATGGCCGGTGCGGAGTCGAGGCCGTTGCCGAGTTCGGCGGCGACGGCATCGGCACTGCCGAGGGTGAAGGCGGCCTGCCGCCCCCAGAGGAAGTAGCGATGAATCGGGTAGTCGACATCGGCGCCGATACCACCGTGCAGGTGTTGCGTGGCGTGCACGACGCGCAGCCCGCCGCGCGAAGCCCACCATTTGGCCACCAGGCTCGCCGACTCGCCCTCGTCCTCGCGACCGCTGTCGAGCAGCCATGCCGCGCGCTCGGTGGTGAGCCGGATCGCCTCGGTGTCGAGATAGGCGTCGGCCGCGCGCACCGCCACGGCCTGGTTGGTCGACAGTGCACGACCGAACTGCACCCGCTCCGAGGTGTACCCGGCGGTCATCCGCAGCGCTTCCTCGCACACACCCAATTGCACTGCCGCCAGGGCGATCCGGGCGCGTCGCCGGACCCAGCCGACGATTCGGGCGCCGTCGCCGCTCAACTCGTCGGCCGCCGGCACCTCGACATCGGCGAACCGGACCGCCGCGGCGCTTTCGCGGTTGGTCGGGTCCACCGGAACCACCGTGACACCGGTCGCGTCGGTGGGGACCACCGCCACCGCGACCGAATCGTCCGCGCAGCGCACCGGCACCACGATGCCATCGGCGACCGCAGCCGCCGTTACCGCCGCTATCTCACCGTTCAGCACGAGCCCGTTCTTCTCGCGGATTCCGGAAACCGGAATATCCTGTCCGGGAGCCGATTCGAACGCACCGGTCAGCACCAGGGTGCCGTCGATCAAACCGGGTAGCCACCGCGCATGCTGCTCGGCGCTGCCGAACTGCGCGATCGGCAGCGCGGCACCGGTGAGTATCGGCCACAACGGGACCGGAGCCACCCGCTTGCCTTGCTCCTCGAGCATCGCGACCAGTCCGAGCATGCCCTGACCTGCTCCCCCGACCTCCTCGGGCAGCGCTATGCCGAGCAGCCCGGCCTCGGCCGCTGCTTCCCACAGGGGACGGTCGAACCCGCCTTCCCGCGTCTCGACCTCGACGACGCGGTCCAGTTTCGCGAGCGAGCCGAAAACCTGTCCGGCCAGCTCGGCGACCGCCGCGACATCTTCGTTGCGTGCGAATTCCATTGTCAGCTCCTAGCTTTCGCCGGGGTCTCGGTGCGGCGGCGGGCGGCGAGCGTCATACCCAGGCATTTGCTCGCCACGATCTCGCGCATCACCTCGTTGGTGCCACCACCGAAGGTGTTGTTCTGTGCTCGGCGGGCCAGCGTCTCGACCCGGCCCTCGATCGCGGCGCCGGCACTGCCCGGACGCAGCAGGCCCTTGGCCCCCAGCACCTCCTGCAGCCTCCCGTACGCGGTCACCACCGCTTCGGTGCCGAAGATCTTCGCCGCCGCCGAATCGCCGCCGCCGAGGGTGTTGGCCGCGATATCGGAGACCAACCGCAGGTTCATCAGATCTGCGGCGCTGAGCAGCGCGTATACCTCGGCCAGAGTGCTGCGCACCCACGGCACGTCGTACAAGCTGGACGGTCCGACCGGCTCGGTCTTCGCCCAGGCCGCCACGGCGTCGTAGAGCTCGTTGGCGATCCCGCCGCGGGCGGCGAGTGCGACGCGCTCGTGGTTGAGCTGATTGGTGATCAGGCTCCACCCGTCGTTCAAGGTGCCGACGATATTGCTGATCGGCACCCGAACGTCCTCGTAATAGGTTGCCGAGGTGCTGATTCCGCCGACGGTGTGGATTTCGGTGGCCGAGAACCCCGGTGCCGAGGTCGGAACGAGCACGATGGAGATGCCCCGATGGCGCGGTGCGTCCGGGTCGGTCCGTACTGCCAGCCAGATCCAGTCGGCGAAAACCCCGGCGCTGGTGAAGATCTTGTTGCCGTTGATGACGAGTTCGTCGCCCTCGATCCGGGCCCGGGTCTGCAAGGACGCCAGGTCCGTGCCGGCACTGGGCTCGGTGTAGCCGATCGCGAAGATGAGCTCCCCGGTGAGAATCTTCGGCAGGAAGAATTCCCGCTGCTCGTCGGTGCCGTGCTTCATCAGCGCGGGGGCCACCGTGTTCAGGGTGACCAGCGACAGCGGGGCGCCGGCGCGAATCACCTCGTCGTAGAACACATACAGCGCTTCGGGATCTTCACCCCGGCCGCCGTATTCTTCGGGCCAGCCCAGGCCCAACCAGCCGTCACTGCCCATCTGCCGCAGGATCCGGTCGAAGACCGGGCCGCCCTCGGTCTGGTCCACCAGGGCCCGGCGATCCTCGTCGTTGATGATCCGGGCGAAGTATTCCCGGAGTTCGGTGCGTAGCCGCCGTGACTTCTCGGACAGCTCGGGTTGCATGTGGTCTCCTCTGATTACTGTGGTGCAGGCTCGACGCGTGGCCGCAGGCAACGTCAGCGCGGCAGTCCGAGCACGCGCTGCGCGATCACATTGAGCTGGATCTCGACGGTGCCGCCCCCGAAAAGCACTGCGGGCACACCGATGTAGTCGAGGGCGCCGCCACCGTCGGCAATCGCCGCCGCGGGCCCCAGTAGTGACAGCAGCGCGCGTGCCCCGTCGCGTTGCACCAGCGCGTTGTAGAGCTTCTGCACGCTGATCTCCGCGCCGACATCGGCGTCGGACATCCGGCCGAGCACATTGCGCAGATTCATCGCCGACAGCGTCATTTCGCGTCCGGTATCGCGACCGAGGACTCGGATCGCGTCGTCGCGCTCGGCCACGTACTGCCCGGAGTCGATCAGCTCCCGAACTCGGCGGGCGGAACCGTGGGTGAGCATGGCGCCCATATTCAGTCGTTCGTTGGACAGCGTGGTGACCGCCAGCCGCCAGCCGTCGCCCGGCCCGCCGACGAGGCAGTCGTCGGGCACGAAGACGTTGTCGAGGAACACCTCGTTGAACTCTGCGCGCCCGGTGGCCTGACGCAGCGGCCGCACCTGCACACCCGCGCTGCGCATATCGACCAGGAAGTACGAGATCCCTTTGTGTTTGGGTGCATCGCGGTCGGTGCGGGCCAGGCAGACACCGAAATCGGCCTCGTGTGCTTTCGAGTTCCACACCTTCTGGCCGCTCAACGACCAGCCGCCGTCGACCTTCCGGGCGCGGGTGGTCAGGCTCGCCAGATCCGATCCCGCACCCGGCTCGCTGAACAACTGGCACCAGACGAACTCGCCCCGCAGCGTCGGGCCGATGAATCGCTGCTGCTGCGCGGCGGTGCCGTGCACCAGCAGGGTCGGCAGTACCCACTCCCCGATCACCGTGGTCGGCTGCTTCACTCGGTGCCGCGCGAATTCGTCCGCGATCACGGCCTGTTCGACGGGCCCGGCCCCCAGACCGTAGGGCGCCGGGTAATGCGGTGCGACCAGACCCGCTTCGGCCAGGAGCTCGCGTCGCGGGCCACCTTCTTGAACCGGACGGTCGTCGTCCTCGTCGGATGTGCCGGTCTCCGGCAGCGCAGCCACCTGCTCCAGCACCGGTGCCACCCGGGCTCGTAGCTGCGGCAGTGCGTCCTGCTCGACGAACGAGTAGTCGCGGACATCGGTCAGTGCGGCCGCGCCGAGCCGGCGCGCCCACCCGGCGTCGGGGCCCCCGATCGAGGCGATACTCACCGCGCGCCGCCAATACAGGTGCGCGTCGTGCTCCCAGGTGAAGCCGATACCGCCGAGCAGCATCACACAGTCGTGGGTGACGTCGATCCCGGCGGGCAGCGCGGTGAGCGCTGCGTGCGCCGCGGCGAGGCGAATCTGCTCGGTCGAGTGCCCGGCGGCGCGCGCGGCGTCCCAGGCTGCCGCACAAGCGGTTTCGGTATGCACGAGCATCATTGCGGCCTTGTGCTGCACGGCTTGGAAGGTGCCGACGGGGCGGCCGAACTGCACGCGGTCGCGCACGTAGTCCACCGCCGTGGCCAGCGCCCACCCGGCGACACCGGAGGCCTCGGCGGCGAGCAGGGTGTTCACGATCAGGTCGACGCGGTCGGGGTCCGGTGCCGGTACCGCGTCCTCGTGGGTGACGAGGTCATCGTGCAGGCGCAGGCGGCCGACGGATCGGGTGAGGTCGGTGCCCTCGTCGACGATGATCTCACCCGTGCGCGCGGGCAGGCGGAACCACAGCGGTGCCCCGTCGAGGTCCGCGCGCACGATCACGGTGTCGGCTCCCGGCAGGCCGAGTACCGGTCCGCAGGTACCGGTGACGGTCCACCCGGCGTCGGTGGCGGTCGCGGTGAGCCCGGGCGTGGTGACGAGCGCACCTCCGGCCCCCGCACCGAGCGCACGCAACAACGCCGGCACCGGACCGGTGGGCTCGAGTGTGGCGAGAACCGCACCGGTCGTCACCGTGGGCAGCCACGGTCCGGGTACCAGCGCCCGGCCGAGCTGTTCGGCCACGACGGCCAGATCGGTCAGGCTTGCGTCCGCGCCGCCGTACTCCTCGGGCAGATGGATCGTATGCAGTCCCGCGCGGACCAGTTCGTCCCACACGGCAGGTTTTTCGCCGGCGGCGAGATCGTCGAAAACCTTGCGGGTCTGCTCCAGTGGGGCATGTCGGGCGGCGAGTGCGGTGACCGTGTCCGCGAGGGCACGGTGGTCGTCGTCGAGGGCGATAGGCATCAGAGGCGCTCCAGAATCATGCACGAGGTGGCGGCGGAGGCACAGATCGCGATCATCGCGATCCGGCCGTTGCGGCGTTCGAGCTCGTCGACGGCGGTCGCCAGCAGCCGGATGCCGGTGGCTCCGGCCGGATGGCCGAGCGCGATCGCGCCGCCGTTGACATTGAGTTTGTCCGAGTCGATCCGATGGACCTGCGCGAAGGACAGGGGAACCGCGGCGAATGCCTCGTTCACCTCGAACAGGTCGATATCGGCGACGTTCATGCCGGTGCGGTCGAACAACTGCTGTGCGGCGGCGACCGGGCCGTCCAGCATGTATTCGATGTCGCCACCGATGACGGTTTGGGCGAGCAGCCGGGCCCGCGGCGCCAGGCCCAGGTCCCGGGCTCGCGCCTCGGACATCAGCACCGCCGCACTGGCGCCGTCGGAGATCTGCGAGGAGGTGCCGGCGGTGTGCAGTCCGTCGCCCTTGACGGTGCGCAGTCGGGCGAGTGCTTCCATGCTGGTGTCCCGCAGCCCCTGGTCGCGGTCGACGACTGTGCTGTCGCCGTCGGTGCCGGGCACCGTCACCGGGATCAGCTGCCGCTCGAATCGCTGTTCGTCCCACGCCGCGTGAGCGCGCTGCTGGGAGCGCAAGCCGAACGCGTCGAGGTCCGCCCGGGTGAAACCGCGCCGGCGCGCGATCCGGTCGGCAGCGGTGTACTGATCGGGCGTGTCCAGCTTCCAGTCGGCCGGGCGCGGCGTCCCGAGACCGAAACCGGACTTCGCGGTCAGCGGCACCCGTGACATCAACTCGACTCCGCACGCGACGCCGATATCCAAGGTGCCCAAGGCGATCTGGCCCGCGACCAGGTGCACCGCCTGCAGTGCGGTGCTGCACTGGGCGTCGATGGTTGTCGCGCCGGTGTGCGCCGGCAGGCCGGCATGCATCCAGGCGGTACGGGTGATGTTGCCGTACTGCTCGCCGACCGGGGTCACGCATCCGCCGATCACCTGCGCCACGAGTTCGGGATCCAGGTCGAGCCGATCGAGCACGCCGCGCTGTGCCAGTCCCAGCAGTTCGGCCGCATGTAGCCCGGAGATCCACCCCTCGCGCTTACCGAACGGGGTGCGAGCCGCATCCACGATCACCGGTTTCATTTCGATACCTCCGGTCGGTTCCAGGTGCGGCCGTCGAGGCCGTGCACCTGCAGTCCCAGTTCGTCGATCAGATCGAGGCTGCTGCACAGCTTCCCGGTCAGATCCGGTGGGGCCGCACACAGCGCGGTGACCGCCTCCACCATTTCCTCCAGGTGTTCGATCTGATCCGTGCGAAGAGTCGTCCCGGCCAGCACCGCGGCGCCTTCGCTGAGCACCGCCGCCCGCGGTCGCACCGTGTTGACCCGAATCCCGGTGCCATACAACTCCGCCGCCATCCCGTTGGCGACCCGGTTGAGGGCTGCCTTCGAGGCGGCGTAGACCGCCAAGCTCGTCCCCGGCTCGACCAACCGGAACGGTGGCCCGTCGAACAGCCGGGCGCTGGCGCTGGAAATGTTGACGATCCAGCCGCGGCCGGACTCCCGCATGCCGGGGAGCACCGCCTGCATCAGCTCCAGCGGGGCGTGCACATTCATCTCGAAGGTCAGTCGACTGCGCCGCAGCGGGTAATCCGCCAGCGGTTGGTAGATCGCCGCGGCCGCGTTGTTCACCAGAATGTCGACCGGCCCCCCGAGCCGTTCCACGGCGGCGGGGACGATCCGGGCGCGGTCGTCCGGATCGGACAGGTCCGCGGCCAGTACCTCCACCCGACCGCCGTAGCCGGCGAGCCGGGCCGCGGTGTCGGTGAGACTGCCCGGCAGCGTCGGGTGGCGGTCGAGGGTCCGCGCGACCAGCAACAGATCGGCCCCCTCGGCCGCGAGCCGCTGGGCGATCCCGGCACCGATACCGCGACTGGCACCGGTGACCACGGCCCGCATGCCGGAGAAACGAGCGGTCATGACCATTTCGCGGCGAAATCGTTGATCGCCTGGGTAATTCGGCCGATCTCGGGATCGGTGAGGCCGTGGCTCATACCCAAGGTCATGCCCCGCTCGAGGACCGCGTCGGCTTCGGGCAGCCCGTCGCCGGGGATCCGGAACTCGGTGCCGGCCATCATCGGATGCCGAGTGATGTTGCCGCTCCACACCGTTCGGGTATCGATGCCCTGCGACTCGATGAACTCCTGCAGGTCGCTGCGGGAGAACGGGGCGTCGGCGGCGACCATCACCGGATAACACAGCCACGCGGTGTCGAGTTCCGGCGTTTCGACCGGCGGGACGAAGAACTGCGGGTGGGCAGCGTAGGCAGCGGTGTACGCGGCGAAGATCTCCCGGCGACGGCGGTAGTTCTCGTTCAGTTTGCCGAGTTGGACCACCCCGTAGGCCGCACCGAGTTCGGAGGGTTCGAAGTTCCACGGCACCGCGTCGAAGATGAAGTCGTTGTCGTAGTCGACGCCGTCGAGAGATTCACGGAAGACCCGGCCCGCACCGTTGCCGAACAGGTTCGGTTCCGAACGCCGTCCCCAGCGGCGCAGCAGCAGCGCACGGTCACGGGTCTGCTCGTCGTCCATCATCACCATCCCGCCGGTCCCCGCGCAGGTGATGATGTGCGCCATGGAGAAGCTGGTGACGCTCAGATCGGCGCGGCTGCCGGTGGGGGTTCCGCGCAGTCGCGCACCCAGGGTGTCGCAGGTGTCCTCGATGACCTTCAAGCCGTGCCGGTCGGCGACTTCGCGGATAGCGTCCCAGTCCGGGCAGTTGCCGGCGAGGTTCGGGACCAGGATCGCACTGGTCCGGTCAGTGACCATCGCCTCGATCCGGTCCGGGTCGATGTTGAAGGTACTGGGTGCCACATCGACGAAGACGGGGACGAGTCCGGCCCGCACCAGCGGTGCCACATCGGTGGAAAAGGTCAACGGCGAGGTGATCACCTCGCTGCCCGCGGGCAGGTCGAGCAGTTCGACGGCGAGATACAAGCCCGACGAACCCGAGTTGCACATGACGCCGAACTTCTTGCCGGACAGTTCGGGTACCCGGCGTTCCAGTTCGAACACGTTCTTGCCGATTCGGAGGCCCTGATGTCCGCTGCGGAGCACGTCGACGACGGCCTGAATCTCTTGCTCGCCGTGGGTCGCCCGGGCGTAGGTGATGCGATCGGTCATATCGGAATTACCTTTTGTGAGGAGTCGATCTGATCAGTGGTCCGTGGACAGGACGATCGCGCTGTGCGGCACCGGTGAACCACCGGTGACCAGCACATTGCCGATGTCCTTGGCCGGCTGGTTGACCGATGTGCCGCGGATCAGCCGGACGCCTTCGGCAATGCCGTTGACGCCGTGAATGTATCCCTCGCCCAGCTGACCGCCGTGGGTGTTGATCGGCAGGCGTCCGTCGAGTTCGAGCTCACCGGCAGCGATGAAGTCCTTGGCCTCGCCGCGGCCGCAGAATCCGTACTCCTCGAGTTGCAGCAGCACCATCGGGGTGAAGGCGTCGTAGAGCACCGCGGCATCGATGCCGTCCGGGCCGATTCCGGCTTGATTCCACAGCTGCCGGGCCACCAGCTCGACCTCGGGCATCTCGTCGATATCGTCGCGGTAGTAACTGCTCATCGAGATCTGCTGTGGACCGACGCCCTGAGCGGCACCGGAGATGACGGCGGGCGGGTGCGGCAGATCGCGGGCCCGCTCGGCGCTGACGATGACGAGTGCCTGGCCACCGTCGCTTTCCTGGCAGCAGTCCAGCAGTCGCAGTGGGTCGGCGATCATCCTGGAGTTCTGGTGATCTTCCAGCGTGATGGGACGGTCGTAGAACCATGCCTTCGGGTTACGGGCCGCGTGTTGGCGCGACAGCACCGAAATCGCGCCGAAGTCCGCGCTGGTCGCCCCGTACTTGTTCATGTAGCGGCGGGCCAGGAAGGCTTCCTGCTGTGCCGGGGTCATCAAGCCGTAGGGATTGATCCAGTTCCGGTATTCCTGATCGGTGTTCGCGGTATACGCGAACGGCGGTGGGCCCGAACCGAATCGGTGACCGGAGCGTTCGTTGAAGGCGCGATAGACCACGACGACGTCGGCGACACCACTGGACACCGCCAGCGCCGCCTGCTGTACCGGCGCGCACGCGCCACCGCCACCGTGCGGAATGCGGCTGAAGAACTTCAGTTCCGGAATGCCGAGCGCGCGGGCGACGGCGATTTCCGGATTGGTCTCCATGGTGAACAGCGCGAAGCCGTCCACTTCTTCGACCCCGATCTGCGCGTCGGCAAGTGCGGCCAGCACACTCTCGCAGGCCAGTTGCCATTCGCTGCGTCCGGAATTCTTCGAGAACTCGGTGGCTCCGATACCGGCGATTGCGGCGGCCCCGGAGAAGCCGGTGGCGGTCATCGTGTTCCTTCCTGGTACGGTTCGACGCTCACCCGGGCGGTGACGTGTACGCCGCGGTCGTTGCGGCCTTCGAGCGCGATGGTCACCAGGGCGCCGTCGATCTCGGTAACCACGCCGCTCATGCGCATGGTGTCGCCGGGGAAGTTCGGAACCCCGAGGCGCAGCGCGACCTTGCGGATCCGGGAAGCCGGTCCGGCCCAGTCGGTGACGTATCGGTCGATGAATCCGTTCGTCGAGTTGATGCTCATGAAGATGTCGGGCATACCGCGCTCGTTCGCGGCGCCGGGATCATGGTGCACATCCTCGAAGTCCTGCGAGGCCATCGCGGCGGCAACGATGGTGCTCCGATCCAGCGGGAGGTCCAGGGCCGGCAACTCGGTGCCCACCGTGCATTCGGGCAGGCTCATGCCGCACCTCCGCTCGGAAGCCGCAGCTGCGGAAGCATCTCGCCGTGGGCGTGTTCGGCGAAGCCGACCTCGAGTTCCATTCCGATCTCGAGCCGCTCATGGTCGACGCCGGCGATGTCGGCGACGATCCGGATTCCCTCGGCCAGATCGAGCAGCCCTACCGCCAGCGGATAGTCGAATGCCGGGTCCTTGGGATGGTGAATGACCGTCCAGCTGTGCAAGCGGCCTCGCCGGTTCGATTGGACGGTGTCCCAGGCGAAGGAGCGGCAGCTGGGGCAGGCCGGACTCGGTGGGTGGCGCAGCGTCTGGCAGTCGGCACACCGCTGGATCTCCAGTCGCCCCTGCTTCGCGGCGGTGAACCAGAACTCGTTGTCCTGGGTGACGATCAGGTGAGGTACCCCGGTCATCATGCCTCCTTGTCGGTCTGGGGCCGGAAACGGAGCAGCCGGAAACGTTCCTCGGCGAGGAGATCTCCGTGCTGGTTCTCGTAGGACTTGTGCAACGTGATGAAGCGACCCTCACCGAGCCCGGTGCGTTTGACCGGCGAGATCGATTCGATGGTGAAGTGGGCGGTGACATGGTCGCCGGGTACCAGTTCACGGTGGTAGTCCTGCTCCACGTCGGTGGCTACCACCGAGGTGAATCCCGCCTCGTCCAGCAGCGCGAGCAACCGCGCGTACGCGCAGTCCTCGACGACCCGTTCGGCGCGGAGGCGCTGTACCTCGCGCCAGCGACGGTAACCCGACATCACCCAGGTGGAGATCATCGCCGGTGGGCAGACCACGTCGGCACGACCCGTGGTGCGGGCGGCGTCGGTATCGACATAGATCGGGTTGAGATCGTCGTGTGCCTCGACCCAGTTGCGGATCATCGCCGCATTGACCGGGTATCGCGCCACCCGCGGTGGCTCGGCCTCCTGACCGACGAACTGCTCGAATTGTTGTTCCAAGGTTTGCATCACTCCCACCGCCGTTCTTGAGCAAGCGCTTGGTAAAGTACAGTAGAGATGTCCCGGCAGATGCGCATCCCCGATTCCCACTGAGTTGGACTGCGCCGCCGAATTTCGAACAACACAGGAGACACGGTGGCGCGAACGGAGAATCGGCGCGAGGAGATCATGGCGTTGGCGGCCGAGCTGTTCGCCGAACGCGGAATCAGCGCGACCTCGGTCCGCGAGATCGGCGACCGTGCCGGTGTCTTCTCGGGCAGCCTGTACCACTACTTCCGCAGCAAAAACGCTCTGGTGCAGGAGATCCTGTCCGGCTACATGACCGATATCGACCGGCGATTCGGAGAGGTCGTCGCGAACTCGAACGCCCCCCGCGACACCGTCGGCGGCTTGATCCGGCAAACCCTGCAGGTCATCGATGTGCACCCGCATCCGACGGCGATATACCAGCAGAATCGGCAGTATCTCCGTGAGCACGGCCTGCTCGAAACGGTGGACTCCGCCTCGCGGAAGATACGCAACTACTGGCTGGACGCGCTCGAGGCCGGTGTCGCCGACGGAACCTTCCGGAGCGACATACCGGCCGAGCTCTTCTATCGCACTGTGCGCGACTCGTTGTGGGCGAGCATGCACTGGCCGAGTCGCGCCGAGCACAGCACCGAAGATTTCGCGGAACTGCTGACGAAGCTGTTCTTCGACGGTTTTCTTCGGTAGGCGCGGCGCGACTCGGGTTACCGGTGCGTGGCGCTCAGCGCTCTTCGACGCCCCGATACCAGTCGAGCACCGAGCGTGCCGCATCCGCGGATTCGGTGGCGGCGACCAGGACGAGATATGAGGTCGCAAGGTCCTGCAGGCCGTTGATCGACGACTCGTATCCGATTCGGTGCGCCATTTCGCGAACCCACCGGATGGCACGCGGTCGCTCGGCCGGACCGGTTCGCGTGGCATCGCACACGATCAGCAGGCGGCGCGCCTCGACGGCCATGGCTGCCTCGGTCACCTTCTCGCACACACGATTTTCGAAGGACCGCGCTCGCGCGGTGCGCAGCAGCAGTGGGAGCCCCGCTCGTCCCTCGCCGGCGGTACCGAAGAGGAATTCGAGCGGTGTGCGGCCGAGAACGACCACGACGGCCTCGTCGCCGCTACCGCTGACGGTGATCGGTTGTGGGGGCGCGGGCGACCGGTCGCCCGGCCACCACCGGCAGGGGCCGTCCGAGACGCCCGCCGTGGTGGCCTCGATGCCGAACTCGCGAAACTCGGCGAGTATCGCGTCCTCGAGCCGGTGCGCCCGGCCCGCCGACGGAACTGCGGTGCAGCGCCCGGGAGGTACCGGTGCCCCGCCCCTAGGGTTCGTGTTCGTCGTGTTCACTGCTGCCGAACCTGTCGGTCGGTGTGCGGTGTGCCCGTGCATCGAACATCGCCTCGATTCGAGACTTGATTTCGGCGGTCGTGAACCGCGTTCCGTCGTAATTTCTGCTCTCTGCAATTGCCGACGCAGTCATGTTCCACTCCTCGAAAAAGAATTTCGTCACATACAGGGTCGAACGAATACAATGCGAGAAAAGCGGGAAGAATGCTTCCTTTTTCCTTCGAGTGTTCGACGAGGGGTGCCCGGCAAGGCTGCCGGCGTGCTGTCCGCCCGGTCTGCGGGCGGGCGGACCACGACTGCGCTGCTTACGAGACCTGCTTCAGCGCTTCCTCTTTCGCACGACCTCCACGGAGTTCTCCTGCTGCTCACGCTTCGCCGCCCGGCGTTCCTTCATGGTCGCCGACGGTTTCTTCAGCGATTTTCCACGGGATTTGTCAGCCACTGTCGCTCCTGCTTTTCGAAGTTCCATCCGACTGACTTCGACCATACGTCAGAAAAAATAAAAAGCCAGTCCGCTGCTCCCACGGTGCAGTGGACCGGAAAACAACCGGTCCAGATCACTGCCGGGCCTGTCCGCTCACGAGAAGTACAGTCCCGGCTCAGGCCTGCGCCGCCTCGCGAGCGAGCGCGCGAGCGCGATGTTCCTCGAAGCGAGGCAATTGCACCTGTTCGAGATCGTCCAGAAAGTCCCCGAGTCGCTCCCGCGCCTGCTCGCCCTGCGGCCCGAAGTCGGTGCGGCCGAAGATATCCCATCGGCGCAGCACAGGGTGCAGTACTTCCAGCAGATGCCGGCGCAGATCGTAGATGCCGTGTTTGGCCATCAGCACACCGTTGCGCCGGAAGTTCGGCATCCCGGTCCCGGGCATCCGGAAATTGCGCACGATCAGATCGATCGCGGTCATCGCCTGATCCGGTGCCAGTTCCAGCGCGGCGCCACACAGCGTGCGATAGAAGATCATGTGCAGGTTCTCGTCGGCGCCGATCCGTTGCAGCATTCGATCCGCCACCGGGTCGGCGCAGACGACGGCGGTGTTGCGGTGACTGATGCGGGTGGCCAGCTCCTGAAACGACACGTAGGCCACCGAATACAGGAACCCGGGCTCGTCGGTCGCGATGGCCGTGTCGGTGGCGTGGAATCCGCCGGTCATATGCTGCATGCGCGCCTGCTCCAGGGCGACGGGGTCGACACCGCGAGTGACGATCAGATAGTCGCGGATCGCGATACTGTGGCGGGCCTCCTCGGCCGTCCAGCGTCCGACCCACGTCCCCCAGGCACCGTCGCGGGAGAAGTTCGCACTGATCTCGCGGTGGTAGGACGGCAGGTTGTCCTCGGTGAGCAGGTTCGTCACCAGCGCCGCCTTCGCCACCTCGGACAACCTGGATTGCCCTGGATCCCAATCATTTCCGCCGAGCATGGCGAAGTTGCGTCCGTCGTTCCACGGCACGTAGTCGTGCGGATGCCAATCCTGAGCCAGGGCGAGGTGGCGGTTCAGGGCGGACTCGGCGACCGGCTCGAGCTCGGTCAGGATCTCGCGCTGGGTCAGCGGACGGGTCACCGCGCACCCGCCGACGCTTGCGACATCTGCAACACAGCACCCTCCGTACATCCGGGTCCGGGCACAGTTGCATGCCCGGACGTCAACACCTGTCGAGCATGCGCGCACCCGCAGCGGCGGTGTAGGGCCCAAGGTCCTCGTTCCGGAGTGCCGGTGCCACCGGCTACTCGGCCGCAATGCCCTGCCGCAAGCGTTGATTCGCAACGACGACCGTCCCAGTGGGTGCGTGATCGGTTCTCGGCCCGGGGTCTGTCGCCGGGGTGTATGGGACTTTCGGCCCTGTTCCCCCTCGTCCCGGCATGGTGAGATGTGAGCGACCCACGCTTTTCGTCTCTCTTTTCGTCTCTGAGGAGTGCTGCACCGTGACCGGCCACGCCCGCGCCACCGACGGCGCGCCCAGCCGTGTGGTGCCGCTGGAACGGGCCGAGGCGATGCGCCTGCTCGAGGGAATCGGTTACGGGCGGGTGGTTTTCACACGGGACGCGCTGCCGGCCATTCGCCCGGTCAATCACCTGGTGGACCGCGACGGCACGATCATCGTGCGCACTCGGCTCACCTCGCGCCTGACCTCATCGATCCGGGCCGATCCCGAGGTGGTCGTCGCCTACGAGGCCGATGATATCGACCCGCGGACCCGCACGGGCTGGTCGGTCGTGGTGACCGGACTGGCCCGCACGGTCACCGACCCGGCCCGCATTTCCCGATACGAGGACCTGTTGCAATCGTGGGTTGCCGCGACCATGGACACGGTGGTGGAGATAGAGCCGTCGCTGGTCACAGGCATCAGGCTCGTGGCTGTCACCGGCTGATCTATCGTGAAACACCGCCGCTGCTCCCCGATTGGATGCCCACCATGATCTCGGTCTTCCTGGTCGACGACCACGAAATCGTCCGCCGCGGCCTGACCGATCTGCTCGACAACGATCCGGATCTGTCGGTGGTCGGTGAGGCGGGAACGGTGGCGCAGGCGCTGGCGCGCATCCCCGCGGTGCACCCGGATGTCGCGGTCCTCGACGTGCGACTGCCCGACGGGAACGGCATCGAACTGTGCCGGGAGCTGCTGTCGAAGCTAGATACGCTGCGGTGCCTGATCCTGACCTCGTTCACCGATGAACAGGCCATGCTCGACGCGATTCTCGCCGGTGCCAGTGGATATGTGGTCAAGGACATCAAGGGTATGGAGCTCGCGCGGGCGGTGAAGGACGTCGGATCCGGGAAGTCGCTGCTCGACAACCGGGCCGCGGCGGCGCTGATGGATCAGTTGCGCCGCGGCACCGAGCCCGCCGGACCACTGGCCACCCTGACCGAACAGGAACGCACCCTGTTGACTCTGCTCGGCGAGGGACTGACCAATCGGCAGATCGCCGAGCGGATGTTCCTCGCGGAGAAGACCGTCAAGAACTATGTTTCCCGGCTGCTCGCGAAGCTCGGCATGCAGCGCCGCACCCAGGCCGCGGTCTACGCGACCAGAATCCACTCCGGCGACCATGACCGGTAACTCGGTCGGCGCGGCAGAGGACCCGCGTTTCGGCCCGCATTCGGTGCGTGACACGCTGTCGCAGCTGCGGCTGCGCGAGCTGCTGTCCGAGGTCCGCGATCGGGTCGACGAAATCATGGACTCTCGCGACCGGATGGACGGTCTGGTCGAAGCGATGCTGTCGGTGACCTCCGGACTCGATCTCGCCGAAACCCTGCGCACCATCGTGCATGCGGCGATCAATCTCGTCGATGCCCGCTACGGCGCGCTCGGGGTGCGCGGACACGACGAACATCTCACCCAGTTCATCTACGAGGGCATCGACGAGACCACCCGCGCGCTGATCGGCGAGCTTCCCGAAGGCCACGGAGTGCTGGGCATGCTGTGCACCCAGCCCGAACCGATACGACTCGAAGACCTAGCGCGGCACCCGTCGTCGGTGGGGTTTCCACCGCACCACCCGCCGATGCGGACCTTCCTCGGGGTGCCGGTGCATATCCGCCACGAGATCTTCGGCAACCTCTATCTGACCGAGAAGACCGGCGGTCAGCCGTTCACCGAAGACGACGAACTGATCGTGCGGGCACTGGCGGCCGCCGCGGGGATCGCGATCGAGAATGCGCGCCTGTACCAGGCGGCACGCAACAGGCAGATGTGGATCGAGGCAACTCGCGATCTGACCACCGAATTCCTTGCTGCCACCGATACCGGGACCGTGCTCGACCATCTGGTCGAACACGTGCGCAGGCTGACCGATTCCGAGCAGGTACTCCTGGCGACGGTCGATGATCCCGATGTGCCGGTCGGGCAGATCGCCGCGCTGCGGGTGACCCGCTCCTCCGGCCTACGAGCGGGGGAAACCGCTGCCTCGCTGGCGGTCGCGGGTACGGTCGGCACGGTCTTCTCCGATCGCCTGCCGCAGCGCTTCGACGATGCCGCCGCGGCGGAACTCGACGCGATGTTCCCCACCGGCGGCCCGGTACTGCTGACCCCGTTGCACGCGCGCGATTCTCCGCAGGGGATCCTGATCGCAGTACGTGCCACGGACGCCGCGCCCTTCGACGACGAGATGCTGGAATTGGCCGCCGCGTTCTCCGATCAGGCGGCACTGGCCATGCAGTTGGCGGCGACCCACCGGCGCCTGCGCGAACTCGATGTGCTCACCGACCGCGACCGGATCGCCCGCGACCTGCACGATCACGTGATTCAGCGGTTGTTCGCGATCGGCTTGTCCCTGCAGGGCGCGATTGCGCACACTCGGGTTCCGGCCGTGCAGACGCGACTGGCCGATGCCATCGACGGCCTGCAGGATGTGGTGCAGGAAATCCGTACCTCCATCTTCGACCTGCACGGTGGCACCAGCACCCGGTTGCGGCAGCGGCTCGAGGAGGCGGTCCGCCAGCAGACCGGCGACACCGGAGTCCGCACCACGTTCCGGGTGACGGGGCCACTGTCGGTGGTGCATTCGCAACTGGCCGACCATGCCGAGGCCGTCGTTCGCGAGGCGGTCAGCAATGCGGTCCGCTACGCCCGCGCCGGCATCATCGAGGTGGCGATCGTCGTCGGCGACGACCTCACGGTCACGGTGACCGACGACGGATGTGGAATCGGCGCCGACATCACTCCCAGCGGGCTGACCAATCTGGCGCGGCGCGCCCAGTCGCTCGGTGGCCGGTTCGAGTTCGGAGCCGGGCCGGCGGCGACCGAAAATCCGGACAGACCGGGCACAATTCTGGTGTGGTCGGTGCCGTTGCGCTGATCGCGCGTCGCGACAGTGCGACCTTGGGCGTACCTGTGCGAATGGATTCGTATCCGGCCATAAATCAACGCTAGTGTGGAGTGGTGCAGCTCCGGTACAACTTCCGCCTCTACCCGACCGTGGGCCAGCAGCGGAAGTTGGCGCGTGCGTTCGGGTGTGCTCGGGTGGTGTTCAACGATGCGCTGGCCGCGCGGAAGGCCGCGTTCGAGGATCGGTTGCCGTACCTGCCGGACTCGGAATTGTCGAAACGGTTGACCGAGGCGAAGAAATCTCCGGACCGTGCGTGGCTGGCCGAGGTGTCCAGCGTCGTTCTGCAACAGGCGCTGGCGGACTTGAATGCCGCGTACCGGGGTTTCTTTGAATCGGTCACTGGGAAACGGAGAGGGGCGCGGGTAGCGCCGCCTCGATTCCGGTCGCGCAAGGACAGTCGGCAATCGGTCCGGTTCACGAAGAACGCGCGGTTCGCGGTGACTCCGGCCGGCGCGTTGCGTCTGCCGAAGGTCGGAGATGTGCAAGTGCGCTGGTCGCGGGAGTTGCCATCGGAACCGTCCTCGGTAACCGTCGTCAAGGACGCGAGCGGCCGGTATTTCGCGTCGTTCGTGGTGCACACCGAGGCCGAGCCATTGCCGTCGACCGAGTCCGAGGTGGGTATCGATCTCGGACTGACGACGTTCGCGGTCCTGTCGGATGGCAAGACGATCGCCTCGCCGAGGTTCCTGCGGCAAGCGGAACGGAAGCTTCGCAAGGCGCAGAGAGCGTTGTCCCGCAAAGAGAAGGGTTCGAAGAACCGGGCGAAGGCCCGAGTCGGGGTCGCGAGGGCTCACGCCAGGGTGGCCGATACCCGCAAAGACTGGGCGCACAAGCATTCCACGGCGATAGTTCGTGACAACCAAGCGATCTATGTCGAGGATCTGAGCGTCAAGGGTTTGGCTCGCACGCGGTTGGCGAAGTCGGTGCACGATGCGGGCTGGTCGCTGTTCACCCGCATGTTGGAGGAGAAGGCGCAGCGGTACGGCCGCACTTTCGCCAAGGTCGACCGATGGTTTCCCTCCACCCGCATGTGCTCGGTGTGTGGGGCGATCGGCGGAAAGAAACCATTGCACGTGCGGGAATGGACCTGCACGTGCGGGACAACCCACGATCGAGATCTCAACGCCGCGAGGAACATTCTGGCCGCCGGACGGGTGGACAGTCGAAACGGCTGTGGAGCCGAAGTAAGACCGGAACGTGTTCCGGCACTTGGCTGAGAAGCAGTACCCCACCGAGAGTGGCGCGAGCCGCTGGTAGGAATCCCCGTCCTTCAAGGCGGGAAGGACGTCAAGTCTGGGAATTCACCTTCCGCGCGCTTCCGCGCGCGCTGGAGTGGCTGAACTGCGTCGACTGATGGCGCCGCTGGGGCCCCGTGTGCGACACCGTGCCGTTTCACGCGGGTGACTGCCCGTCGGGCGCCACATCCGTCACTCGAGCCGACCACTGTCTTCCGCACCGCCTCGTCTGCCGTGGCGCTTGCGCCGGCACGTCAGTGGGATGCAATTCCGGTGCAAGAGCTGCCCGGCACAGTCGAATCCATGGACGAGACATTCGAAGTGGTGGTAGCCGGAGCCGGACCGGTCGGGCTGATGCTCGCGTGCGAATTGCGGCTGGCCGGGGTCGACGTACTGGTGGTCGAGCGGCTGACCGAACCCGATCTCACGATCAAGGCGGGCGCAGTCAATGTGCCTACGGTCCAGGCATTCTCGCGGAGAGGCCTGCTGGACGGGTTGCAGCAACGGCACCGGGCGGCGTTGCAGAAGATGGCCGAGTTCCGTGCTGCGGCCGGCTCGGCACCCATCCCGATGAAGCTGCCCGGGGGTCATTTCGCCGCGATCTTTCTCGACGGGGAAGTGATCGACCACGATGATCCGGACTTCGCCGATCTCGGCCCGATCGGCGACGCCTGGTTCGTCGATCAGCAGGGCATCGAGCAGATACTCGGCGAACGCGCGGCCGAACTCGGTGTGCCGTTGTGGCGTGGCGCCGAACTGACCGGGTTCCACGACGACGGCGACGGTGTGCGGATCGAGCTGGGCGACCGGGCCGTCGGTGCGCAGTGGCTGGTCGGATGCGACGGTGGCCGCAGTGCGGTACGCAAACTCGCCGGTTTCGACTTCCCGGGTGTGGACCCGCTGATCACCGGGCATCAGGCCGTCGTCGAGATGACCGGCACCGAGGGTCTGCGGCCGGGCTGGCACACCACCGAGCACGGCATCTACGCCTACGGGCCGATGCCCGGCCGGTTTCTCACCGTGGAGATGGACGGCCCGCCCGCCGACCGCGATGCCCCCATCACCGCGAGCGAGCTGGAGGAGAGTCTGTTCGCCGTGTCCGGCGTCCGGGTCGAGATCGGTACGGTGCATTCCGCGACCCGGTTCACCGACAACACCCGCCAGGTCACCGACTACCGGCTCGGACGGGTGCTACTCGCCGGTGATGCCGCCCACGTCCACTCACCGTTCGGTGGGCAGGGCCTCAATCTCGGGATCGGTGATGCGGTGAACCTGGGCTGGAAACTGGCCGCCGTGGTGCGCGGCGACTCGGATGCGGAACTGCTGGATACCTATACGGCAGAGCGACATCCGATCGGCGCCTGGGTGCTGGAGTGGACTCGCGCGCAAGTGGCGATCATGCGTCCGGACCCGCACAGTCGCGCCATGCGCACAGTCACCCGGCAGCTGCTGGCCTCGCGCGACGGTGCGACCTTCGTCTGCAAGAAGATCCGTGGCGTCACCCATCGCTACGATCTCGGCGACGGCCACGAACTGCTCGGCCGGGCCGCCCCCGATATCGAACTCGCCGACGGTACCTGGCTGAGCCGGCACTGCACCGACGGCCGCGCGCTCCTGCTGGACCTCACCGATTCGGCGCCACTGCGTTCCGTCGCGGCCCGATGGAGCGACCGGGTGCGGGTGCTGACCGTGAAGGCTGCGCAGCCGCGGAACTTCTCGGCCCTGTTGATCCGGCCCGACGGTTGCGTGGCGTGGGCTGCCGATACCGGTGAAACGGCCGGCCTGGAAGGTGCCCTGTCCCGCTGGTTCGGAACTCCGGAGGGCGCTGCGGCGGTGTCGTAGCGCCGCTCGTGGTGAGCCACAGCAGAGATACCCCGAGCCGTCGGCGTGGTCGCCGAGGCGAATGCCCGGTTCAACCGGCCGATTCTCGCCAGGTGTCGACGTGTTGGATCCGGTCCCTGCCGCAGCACGGTGAGGAGGGGTGTGCGCGGGTGGCAAGTCGGCTGCCGAACGCTAGGCTCGCAGTCGTCGTGTGCCGGCGTCGACGCACCCTCGGCGGCGGTGCCACAGTCCGTTAGATACCGCTCGGGGGTATGGTATAAGTGGTGTGTCTCGCCCGTTCGATCGCAAGGACCCGATGTGAGTAACCCGACCACGACCGCCACGGCAACAGTGTGCGGCGATCGGGACGTCACCGGGCCGCTGGCGACCGGTCTCCATGCATGTGGCCAGGGCGAGCGGTGACCAGGAGATCGGCTCGCGGCGGCCGACCGGGCGCACAGACGAGCGTCGCACGGTGAAGATTCGCGCGCGTTCCGGGTATTCGGCGGTCGCGGCGCTGCTGGCGCTGCTGTTCCTCGCGGCGATCCTGGACTGTACCGGGCACCGGGCAGACGAATACCCCCATGCTGTCTCCAGCACAGTGATGGCCGCCGCACCCGGAGCAGCCGCCGACCATCTGCACGGCATCGACGACCACCCCGGCGACCACTGCGACCAGCACACGCTGCACTGCCTGGAGCAGCTGATCCTGCCCACCGGCACGACGGTCGCGCCGGAGCTGTGGTTACTGCTGATCGCGGTGGCCGCCCTCGCCGTGTTCGCCACGGCAAGTCCCCGCATCCGCGTCATCAGAGGGCCGCCGAGCGGTGGCCTGCCCGTGGCGAGTGGGCAAGCGATTCTCACAGAATTCTGTATCTGCCGACGCTGACCGGTCAGCGCCAGGCCGACGCCTACGAAGTGCGCCGGCCGGTGTCCGCTGCCCGCTCATCGTCTTCACCGCCGGATGGCGGTTCGGATACAGAAAGCCACACATATGAACAACGTCGTCCCCGACGCGATCGCCGGGCACGCTGCGGCCGTACTGACACCACCGGCTCCGGCACGCAGGCTGCATTCGCTCGTCGGCAATACCCCGGTGCTGTGGGTGGGGGCGCCGCTGGCGCCCGCCGGACGCGGATTCTGGGCGAAACTCGAAGGAGCCAACCCCGGCGGGATGAAGGATCGCCCCGCCCTGCACATGGTGCGCTGCGCGAAACAGCGCGGTGAGCTGGCCGACGGTGCTCGCATCATCGAATCCAGCAGCGGCACGCTGGGTTTGGGACTGGCGCTCGCGGGCACGGTGCTACACCACCCCGTCACCGTGGTCACCGACCCAGGGCTGGAACCGATCGTGGAACGCATGCTCACCTCCTACGGGGCGCGCGTCGAACTGGTAGCCGAACCGCACCCCAGCGGCGGCTGGCAACAGGCACGGCGTGATCGCGTCACCGAGTTGCTGGCCGCCGAACCGGGCGCCTGGTGCCCGGACCAGTACAACAACCCCGACAATGTCGCCGGATACGAAACACTCGGCACCGAGCTGATCCGTCAGCTGGGCAACGTCGATGTCCTGGTGTGCGCGGTCGGCACCGGCGGGCATTCGGCCGGCGTGGCACGGGTGCTGCGCCGATTCAACCCGGACCTGAAACTGATCGGCGTGGACACGATCGCCTCCACCATCTTCGGTCAGCAGGCGGGGCCTCGGGTGATGCGCGGGCTCGGCTCGAGCATTCTCCCCCGCAATGTCGACTACCCCGCCTTCCACGAAGTGCACTGGGTGGCACCGGCGGAAGCCGTGTGGGCCTGCCGAGCCCTGGCCGGAACACATTATGCGACCGGCGGCTGGAGCGTTGGGGCAGTCGCGCTGGTCGCGGGCTGGGCAGCGCGTAGCTATCCGGCCGGCACCCGGATCGCCGCGGTGTTCCCGGACGGACCGCAACGCTACTTCGACACCGTCTACAACGACGACTACTGCCGCGCACACGGCCTCCTCGACGCCGATCCCCCGATCGAACCGGAGACGATCGCGCATCCCGCCCAGCAAGTGGTGCGCTCGTGGACGCGCTGCACCACGGTCGTCGACCCTCGCGCCCTCGGCCGATCCGGAAAGGACGCTTCGTGAACGTACTGCAGAGCTTCCGCAGCTTCGATCTCGCCGCGCGGCTGCTGATGGTCAACCAGTTCGGCATCAACCTCGGCTTCTACATGCTGATGCCGTATCTCGCGGGCTACCTCGCCGGACCCCTGGGATTGGCGGCGTGGGCAGTCGGACTCGTGCTCGGGGTGCGCAATTTCTCCCAGCAGGGCATGTTCCTCATCGGCGGCACCCTCGCCGACCGGCTCGGCTACAAACCGCTGATCGTCGCGGGCTGTCTGCTCCGTACCGGCGGTTTCGCCCTGCTGGTGTTCGCGACGTCGCTCCCGGCCATGCTCATCGCCTCCGCGGCAACAGGTTTCGCCGGGGCGCTGTTCAATCCCGCGGTGCGTGCCTATCTGGCCGCCGATACCGGTGAGCGCCGCGTGGAAGCGTTCGCCGTGTTCAACATCTTCTATCAAGCCGGCATTCTGGCCGGTCCCCTGGTGGGCTTGGCACTGATGGTCCTCGACTTCCGGGTGACCGCCGCCGCCGCGGCCGTCGTCTTCGCGGCTCTCACCGCGGCGCAACTGTTCGCCCTACCGGAGCGCCACGACCGAAGGAACGCCGAACAGACTGCGGTACTGCAGGATTGGCGAACCGTGGTGGCCAACCGTCGCTTCCTGTGGTTCTCGCTGGCGATGATCGGCTCGTACGTGCTGTCGTTCCAGGTGTATCTGGCGTTGCCGCTGCAGGCCGAGTATCTGGCCGGGGCGAACGCGCAAATGCTCGTTTCGGCGCTGTTCGTGGTGTCCGGGGTGGTCGCAGTGGCCGGGCAGCTCCGGATCACCGGATGGTTCGGCGCTCGCTGGGGAACGAGCCGAAGTCTCGTGCTCGGCATGATGATCCTGGCCGCCGCCTTCCTGCCGCTGCTGCTCGTCCCCGGGCCCGGGCTCCTCGGAGTCGCCGTGGCGATCGGCGCCCTGCTGCTGACCACCGCGCTCCTCGCGGTCGGCACCGCAGTGGTGTTCCCCTTCGAGATGGATACCGTGGTCTCCCTCGCGGACGGGAAGCTGGTGGCGACCCACTACGGCTTCTACAACACCATCGTCGGCATCGGCATCCTGATCGGCAATCTCGCCACCGGTGCCGTCGTCGGCGCCGCCCGAGCCGGTGGGGCCGACTGGGCAGTATGGGCCGGCCTGGCCCTCATCGGCGCGGTATCGGCCTACGCCCTGCACCGACTCGACCGCTCACGACCGCAAAGGCCGGTCGCTCCCCCTGCGGCAGAGCGCCAGGAGGTGCAGAAACCAAGCTGATCCTGTCGCGAGACCCCTGCGACCCGCATCTCTCGAAGCGGCCGCAGGGGCCCACGGGCTAGGGCACGTCCGGTCACGAGATGTGTTGGACCGTGCGGGCGACGCGGCAGCGAGCGGCTCAGGAGAACAAGTCGTCGAGGGTCGGCGCGGTGAGGATTCGAGTCGTCCAGGCACGGATCTCGGCAGGAGTAGCCGACTGGACACGTCGGATCGCAGTGTTCGGGAGCGAACCGAATTTAGCGGCCATCTGTTCGAGCAGCACTTCTGCCCTACCGAGTGCCTTGCCGCGTGCTTCTCCGCGTGCTTCTCCGCGTGCTTCGATAGCTTCTGCCGTGGTCACGATCGCCTCCTTTGCTCGTGGGCCGAGCTGTTCGAATACTGCCGCGACGTCGGGCTCGGGGGTTTCGCCCACCGTCATGATGTAGGTCAGGACGGTCAGGTAGTCGGCGACGGGGTCCGGTCCGGCGTCGAGTTCGCGCAGGTCTTCGAGCCAGTTCAGCATATCGTGTCCGAGCGCCTTGTTCTTGGGGGCGATACGTTGCAACACCAGCAACACGCGGGTCGCCGGCGTCAGGTCGCGTACCCGCAACGCGTCGGGGCTCAGGACGGCGACATCGTCGAGGAGGAACTGCAGCCGGGGCAGGTAGGGGGCCAGGACCTCGCGGGTGAGGTTGTCGACATCGATGAGTTCCGCGAGCTCGGTGGGCGCCGACCAGGCGTGCCCTTTGGCGGTGTTGTGTACGACGAGCGGAACGATCGCAGGAAGGGCTGCGGTGGAGATTGTGCCGGAGCGTTTCGGTTTACAGTCGTTGAGGTGGCGCCGCCAAATGGCGGTCATGTATTCGAGCATGCGGAAGGCCATGAACCGATCACTGCTGGACTGGTGTTCGAGCAGGATGTAGATGTAGGCGGGCCGATCGGCAAGACGGGCGCGATAGAGGACGTCGCTGTAGCGGTCGCGGAGATCGGGGTGGACGAAACTACCTGGTTGCAACTGCAGATCGGTCCAGTCGATGAGCGACACCAGTGCGGCGGGTACGGCGCTTCGGATTTCGGAGACAGCGTTTTCCGGGCGGGCCATGACAGCCCGGAAATAGGAGTCGTGCGGGTTGGACCGCTGCTCGCTCATGGCGGGTGAGGCTACGGGGTGTGGTTGTTCGGCGGCCAATCAGGCAAACCGGGTAAACCGTGAAATACGGTCTGCCGCAAAGAGTTCTGCGGTTACGACGTCATAACTATCTGGTAGTGTGACGGATACAAGTCAGCCCCGGAAAGTGCACCAACACTCGCCGGGGCCTGGGCGAGGATCTGAGAACAGCAGACCGACGCCGTAGCCACAGAGGCTACCGCATTCGGCGATTCAGCCACCTTTCCCCTTGACGCCCTGTGCCCGTGGCGCTCGACGGGTAGGCCGCTTCACTCGCGGTGCCGTCGCCCGTCAGAGGGGCCGATGCACCCTTTCCGATGACACAGGGCCGGCCGGTAAAGGCGGACTCGGACGGCCCCCGCGTGGTTGCGGGAAGGAGTGCATGCCGGCATACGGGTTCCCCGGTCACTGCGACGGCACTCCTGGCCCTGTGCAATACCCCAGTCCCGGCCCCAGCCGAGTAATCCCCGGCGGGCGTGCACACCAACCGGACCGTAACGGAGCAGGCCAGACCGAAGTAGACCACGCATCAGGTGCACCCGTATCCACCGCGGTACGGGGTACGCCCTGCCCGTCCCTTCACTCCGCGACGCTACCGAAGTAGTCGAAGGGCAGTTCGGGGTGAGAGCGATGAACAGCACCGGCCGAAACACGCGGGAACCGGGTTCGTTGCTCAGGGATTCGATCGTGGTTGCATGACGGTGCTTCGACAACCGACGGAAGGAAGTCTGAACGATGGCCGGTGAACTCGAGATTCCGAACCCGGTGGATGCCTTCATCGATGTGGTCAACCGGCACGAGCGTGAATCATGTCTCGACTTATTCACCGACGACGGATTCGTCGACGACTGGGGGCGGGTCTTCACCGGGCGAGACGCCATCGCCGGATGGAGTGATCGGGAATTCATCGGCGCGAACGGGACTCTGACTCCGCAACAGGTCACCGTCGACGACAGCGGCGATGTCACAGTGATCGGCGACTGGCGTAGTACGCACGCCAACGGACTGTCGCGCTTCACCTTTCGCAGTCGGGGTGATCGGATCGTGTCGATGACGATCCGCGAAGGCTGACCGCCCCGGACGGGGCGGGGCCGCCTACCCCCGGCGCGCATTACGGGCGGTCCCGCGGTGGGCGGGCACGGTGGTGGGGTCTTCCGGCCACGCATGCTTGGGATACCGCCCCCGTAGGTCGGCGCGGACCTGGGGCCAGCCGGTGTGCCAGAACGACGACAGGTCCGCGGTGACGGCGACCGGACGCTGGGCGGGTGAGAGCAGGTGCAGCACGACCGGGATGCGGTCGCCGGCCAGGCGCGGTGTCTGCGTCCAGCCGAAGACCTCCTGCACCTTGACCGCCAGCACCGGCGGGTCGGCCGAATAGTCCAGGCGCGGACGGCTCCCGGAGGGCACCTCGAGCCGTTCGGGAGCCAACTCGTCCAGGCGGGCGGCCTCCGGCCAGGGCAGCAGGCGGCGGAGTGCTGCGGCGGTATCGATGCGTTGGAGGTCGGCGCGGCGGCGGGCGGTGGCGAGTTCGGGGCCCAGCCAGGTGTCCAGGTCGGCGAGCAGCGATTCCTCGTCGGCCGGTGGCCACGGTGACCCGAGCGTCCGGTGCAGGAAGTCGAGGCGCCGGCGTAGGGCGGTCGCCTCCGCAGCCCACGGCAGCACGGACAGGCCGTCCGAAGCCAGTCCGCGGCGCACCGCGGCACCGAGCTGTGCGCGATCGGGGTCACGAATCGGATTCTCCGACAACGTTATCGCGCCCAGCCGTTCGGTCCGCCGGGCGACGACATCACCCTCGATCCACTCGATTTCCGCAGTCGTGGCGAGCAGGGGCGAGGCAGCCCGGCGCGCCAGTTGTTCGTCGGCGGCCGCGGCGAGCCGGATACGCCCCTCGGACCGTCCCGGATCGCGGGTGGCGACGCCGACCGCCAGCCACTCGGGGGCACCGGTCCCGGACCCGGCGGGCAAGGTGACCGCGGTGCCGCCGACCATCAGGTAACTCGACGACCCCGGCGCACGGCGCCGGGCCATCCGTTCCGGATAAGCCAATGCCACAACATGAGCCGGGTCGTCCTCCCCCGGCGGCCCGTCGACCAGTCGCGCGAGACGATCGACTTCGCGACGCCAGCGGGGAGGTTGCTCGCGCCGCAGCATTCGCAGACCGGCCACGAGATCGACTCCGGACAGATGCGTGTCGTCGTCGAGCACGGACACCACTTCGGCCGCGCAACGCACACCGACCTCGGCTGCACCGTCGAGCAACGCGCGCGCCAGCCGTGGATGCAGTCCGATCCGGGCCATGCGCCGGCCGCGATCGGTGACCCGGCCGTCGACATCCACCGCCCCCAGCGCGACCAGGACCTCGCGCCCCGCGGCCAAGCCACCGGGCGGCGGCGCATCCCACCAGCTCAGTCCTTGCCCGTCGGCGGTGCCCCAGCAGGCCAGCTCCAACGCCAGACGGGTCAGGTCCGCTGTGCGGATCTCCGGCTCCGGATATGCGGGCAGGGTGGCGTGCTCGTACTCGGCCCAGCATCGCCACACCCGCCCCGGAGCCTCCCGCCCGGCGCGTCCGGCTCGTTGCTCGGCCACCGCTGCCGAGACCCGCACGGTCGCGAGCCCGGACAGGCCCCGCGCCCGGTCGATGCGCGGCACCCGCGAAAGCCCCGAATCCACCACGGCCCGCACCCCCGGCACCGTCAGGCTGGACTCCGCGACTGCCGTGGAAAGCACCACTCGCCGCCGGGTTCCGGGCCGCAGTGCGGTGTCCTGGCGGGTCGTGGACAGTCGGCCGTGCAATGGCACGACATCCACCTCGACGTCGTCGAGTAACGCTGCCGTTCTGCGTATTTCGGCGGCACCGGGAAGGAACACCAGCACATCGCCCGCGGAGCCGGCCAGGGCCGCGCGGGTGGTTCGCGCCACGTGGGCTTCGATGCGTTCGCGTGGCAGTGGCGGACTGTAGGTGGTCTGCACCGGATGAGTCCGTCCCTCGACTCGAAGCACCGGGGTCGACTCACCCAGGACGGATGAAAGGCGCTGGGCGGCAACCGTCGCCGAGGTAGCCAGGATTCGCAGATCCGGTCGCAGTCCGGCCCGCGCGTCGAGCAGCAGTGCCAGCAGCAGGTCCGCGTCGAGATGGCGCTCGTGACATTCGTCGAGCAGCACCACATCGACCCCGGCCAGTTCGGGATCGTCCTGCAGCCGGCGCACCAGCAGACCGGAGGTCACGACCTCGATACGGGTGTGGCGCCCGACGCGCCGGTCACCACGCACCGAATATCCGACCGTCTCACCCACCTGCTCGCCGAGCAGTGCGGCCATCCGGGCGGCCGCGGCCCGGGCCGCGAGCCGTCGTGGCTCTGCTACCACCACCCGACCCGAGACAGCGGCCGCGAGTGCCAATGGCACCAGTGTCGTCTTCCCGGTCCCGGGCGGGGCGACCAGCACGGCCGTCGCGTGTTCGGTCACCGTCTCGACGACGTCGTCGAGGACGTCACGAATCGGCAGATCGGGAAGTTCCGGCAGTTTCATCTCCCACAGTGTGCGGCCTGCGTTCCGAATGCCGGCGGCTGCCTCCGGGTCGGCCCGCGGCGCGGCCCCGGCGGGAGGGTTCGTACCTCCGGTGCCGGTTCGTTACGCACCGGTCGGGTTTACCGGGGCGGCGCTTCGGGGTAATCGGCGCCGAAGTCCCCAGAGAGGAAACACCGTTTTGCGAATGCTCCTGCGTCCGTTCGCCCTCGGCACTTTTGCCGTATCGGCCCTGCTCCCGTTCGCGGCGCCCGCGGGGGCTCAGACGGCTGCCGATTTCCAGGATGCCCGGGTGGAGGTGTCACCGGGATGCGGTGGCACGGTCCGCACGGAGGTCGCGGTCGCTCCACTGCCGAACAATGCGAACGGCGTCGCGGCGGCGGTGATGTTCCGGGCCGACCGCCAGGACCCGGCCTGCTCGGCGCATGCGACGCTGACCTGGCGCAACCTGGATTCCGGGGCGAGTGGCAGCCAGGACGTCTCGGTGTCGTCGATCCCGAATCCGGGCGGCCCCTATCCCACCGATCACGGCTATCAGCGGGCCCTGGCCGATACCGGACCGGGCACGGTGGTTGTCACCATGACCACGAATCCGGGAGAAATCAGCGTCACGGTCTGATAGTCGGCTCTGCGGCGCCCCGGTTGCGGCCCGTTCGAGGGTTCCGTACTCAGCGTCCGGAGTGCTCCACGACGGCCTCCAGTGCTGCACGAGCCGCCTGATCGGCGATATCGGCCGAGGTGCCCGGATCCTGTGGTGCATCGCTCGTCTCGACGCGGTATCCGGCGGCAACCACGTAATCGTCGAGCACCGAGAAGGTGACCGAGGTGCGAGCCCCCAGCGCGTCGTTGCCGGCCGTTGCCGTGAACGCCCGGTGCGGCGCATAGGGCGAACCGGTTCCGGTGATCGGGGATTCGCGCAGGAACTCCCACCCGATCGCCTCGTGATCGAGCGGGCATTGCCGGTCGAACAGTGAACGCAGCCGATCGAAGGCGCCCGTGGCACCCTCGGTCGAATCGTAGGAATAGACGTCCGACCCTACTTCCCCGGCCGGACCGGTGACGTCGTGGGCAGCGAACCCGGCGACCTCGTACGCGCGGCCGCGATGACTGTCGGCAGTGGAGTACTGATCGGGGACCGTGGCCGGCGCGCATGCCGACGGGTACATCACCTGGGCGGGATCGATCTCACGAAACGCATCGGTCGTGCGCTGAAATCCGGCGTATCCGAGCAGTGGGCCGGGCATCTGCTCCGGCGCGATGCTGTTCGGCTGCGCGGCAGCATAATTGGTGAATATTGTGGGTATCGCGAGCGCTGCCGCCGTGGCGGCGACCACCAGCCCGCGTCGAGTGGACTTCATCGGTACACCTCCCGGTACTACACCGGCGAAACCTCTGACGACGCAGGAATTCGAGCCCGCCGGTGTCCGAGCCTGTCCTCGGTGTGATCGGGACGGCAGGCGGATGTGTTATCAGCGGAGCCCGGACGACGATCGGGGCGCGGATTGTTACTGTGGATCGGCACGTTCGGCAGCGAGAGGAACTGCACGATGACACCGGTCGACGTGGGCACGAGGGGCCTCGACACTGTGCTGGCAGATCTGCGCTGGCGATTCGCTGGGCGCGATACCGTCGTCCTCGATACCGGGCAGTGGCAGTTTCTTTCGGATGCTCCGAGCGCCCTGCTGGTCACCGAGGGACTGATCCGGGTCGAAGGCCCGGGAGACGCCGAGGACCTCGCACAGGAGGACTTCCTGTTCCTGCCGCAGCCTCGCCGTGTCGCGATCAACGCCCTGGCCGCGGCTCGGGTGTTGCGTATAGAGCTGGCCCCGGCTGCCACGGGTACGGCCATGGAGGCGCTGCCACCACGAGTGTTACTGACCGGATTCGCCGCGCACGCACCGCTCGCCGCGACGATGTTGCGCCATCTGGTCGAAGAATGCCCCGACCCGAGCGGCGTACAGGGCGACCGGGTCGCCACCCTGATCGCCTCGATGGCAATCGAATCCTGGCACGATCGCGGCTGCGCGCCGAAACAGTGGCTGTTGCGGGTGAACGAGCCGGGGATCGCGCGAGCGGTGGCTGCCATCCACGCCCATCCGGGCCGGGACTGGACGGTCGAAGCGCTGGCCCGTATCGCCCTCGCGTCGCGGTCCGGCTTCGCCGCCGGATTCCAGGAGGCGACCGGACTCACCCCGGGCCGCTACGTCACGACACTGCGTGTCGAACGCGCGCAGCGTCACCTGAGCGAACAGGACATCCCGGTGGGTAAGCTCGCGCGGCAACTCGGCTACACCTCGGAGACCGCCTTCGGGCGGGCGTTCCGCAGGCATACCGGCCTCACGCCCTCACAGTGGCGACGTGCGGCCCGCATGCCCGCGGTGTAGTAGTCCGTTATCGCGGTGCGCGGCGCAGTGACATTCTGAGCGCAGCCCCACCGGCTACCGCCACGACGGCGGCGAGTCCGTAGGTCGCGGCCGTGCCGAGGCTGTCCACTCCCCGGCCGCCGATCGCGGAGCCCGCGATGATCGCCAGCTGGAACCCGGCTACCACCAGGCCACTACCGGCCTCCACCCGATCGGGCACCATCCGCGAGACCCAGACCTGGACCAGATTCAGGATGCCGCCGAATGCCGCTCCCCAGACGATTACGGCGAAATAGGCCGCGGGCGCCACCACCTCGGAGACGACGACAGCGAGCAGCGACACCCCGATCGCGCCGGGCACCACGGTGAGCAGCAGTTCCAGCCGTCGATCCGCGAGCGCCCCGAGCACGAAATTGCCGAGCACTCCCCCGACGCCGAACAATGCCAGCAGCACCGCGACCACCGCCGGTCCGGCACCGAGCAGTTCGGTCAGGGCCGGACGCACGTAGGTGAACCCCGCCATATGCCCGCCGATCACGGCAACCACACCGGCCAGACCGGCGATCAGTCCGGGGGTGCGCAGCGCGCTTCCCATTGCGGCCCAGCCGATTCCGGGTGTGGGCGGAATCGGCGGCAGGGCCAGCCGGACGGCCACCGCCGCGACGGTGGTCAGTGCTGCCACCACGACGAATGTGACTCGCCATCCGGCGGCCGTACTCAGCACCACTCCCAGCGGCACACCGGCGACCGTCGCCACCGTGGTACCGGCGTTCACGATCATCATCGCCCGGCCGAGCCGATCGGCCGGAACCAGTCGGGAAGCGATCACCAGCGCCATCGACCAGTAGCCACCGACGGCGACACCGAGCAGGAGTCGCGCCGCCAGCAGTAGGACAATGTTGGGTGCGAGCGCCACCACGAGGTTGGATACGGCCGCGCCGAGGGTGAGCACGATCAGCAGGGTGCGCCGGTCCAGCCGGGGAAATACTGAGCTCAGCCCGAGGGCCGCGACGAGCGCGGTGACCGCTGTCGCGCTCACCGACAGCCCGACCACTCCTTCCGGGACACGCAAATCGGTTGCGAGCTCGGTCAATACACCCGGCGGCAGAAATTCGGCCGTGACGAGCGAGAAGCTGCCCAGGAACATGATGAACAAGGCCGACCGGGCCCGGCGGTCCGGGTGCGGCGCGACCGCCTCGGGTGTCGCAGTACTGGTTGTCATGCCTGCTGCAACAGTCCGAACCGGCCGGCGACGCGATCGAAACGCCACCGCATCCGACTCGGACGCCATGCCTACCCCCGCTGCGCTGCCGGTCCGGAGCGGAGCGCAGCGGCCGGCCCGAGAGTCGTCCGGCAACCCTTTCGCTAACCCTGCGGGACATGCGAGGATACGAATAAGTAGATGGTAGGCAGTGAAAGGAGTCGCACCGATGACCAGCAGCACGCATACCACTCATCCCGGTCACGAGCACGTTCACGGTGAGGGGTGCGGGCATGTCGCCGTCCCGCACGGCGACCATGTCGACTACATCCACGACGGACACATCCACCGCGCCCACGAGGGGCATGTCGACGAGTGCGAGGCCGGGGAACACGCCGAACACAGCGGTCACGAGCACGTCCACGGTGAGGGGTGCGGGCATGTCGCCATCCCGCACGGCGATCACGTCGACTACATCCACGACGGACATCGGCACGCGGCGCACGACGGACACTACGACGAACATTGACCCGGGAACGTCAGCACCCCCGGGGTTGTGGCCGGGGGTGCTGATCGAGTGCGAATAAGGTTGTGCAACACCATGTTCGACTATTCATCGACTCCGGTGTCGCGTCGCTCCTGCGGAACTTCGGCGATCACTTGCCCGGCATCGGGCTGTTGATCGTCGTGAAGTACTGAGCGATGGCCGCAATCGCGACGGGTGCGGTCACGAACAGTTGCCCCGCGACGGTTCCCAGGGCGCCCACGGCCATCACACCGCCGAGGCATCCGACCGCGGCCGCCGGAATGAAGGGGCCGAACATGCCGACGATCGTCGCCGCGGCAACCGTGGCGCCGGCGATACCGCCGAGCACACAACCCACCGCTGCGCCGCCGAGTCCGCCGACCACCGAACCGACGGAGGCACCCATGGTGATGGTGGTGACCATGCGAGACCACGCCGCCTGCTCACGGTCGTAGGGGGTCTTCCACGGGGCCTGGTCCTCGTACGGCAGGGCCACCGGCGAATACCGGGCATGTTCGGTATCGAACATCGGGGTCAGCGTCGCGGTCCTGCCGTCGATCTGCGCGGCGATCGGAAATTCGAAATCGTCGACCCGGAAGCTGAGCGGGGTGCCGGCCAGTACCGTCCCGTCCGCTGCGGTGACTTCGAATTTCCCGTCGTCGACCACGAGAGCACCGGAATCGATGCTGACGACCGTCGAATTTCCTCGCTGGTCCGCAGTGAATCCGACCGGACCGGCGGCCGGATCGGCGGCGCCGGCAGTGCCTGTGGTCATCCCGGTGGTGATTGCCAGCGTCGCCAGCAATGTGGCGGCTGTGGGCAGCGTCTTACGCATGTCGTTTCTTCTTTCTTATCCTGGCTGTCCGGTGGGACTCCGGGCAGTGCGTGGGCAGCACCCAGCGACACGGCACCTGGCGTGGTGGCCGCGTAATCGGGTGAGCCGAGCGAGTCAGCCGATGAATTCGGTGTTCAGGTCACGTCCTCGTGTTTCGGCTGTAGATCGGACCGCGATTGCCGTGACCAGGGCGGCTACCACGATGATCAGACTGAGAGAGACGCTGGAACCGCCGGTCGACGCGAGCAGGCTGCTCGCGATCAGCGGCCCGAATCCGGCACCGATCAGGCTGGCCGTCTGGTATCCGAGAGACACACCGGTATAGCGGTTCTCGGTGCCGAACATCTCCGCCAGCAGCGGCGCCAGCGGCGCGTACATCATGTTCTGCACTACTTGGGCGATCAGCAGGCTGACCAGCAACCACAGCTGCGATCCGGTGTTCACCAGCGCATACATCGGAAATGCGAACACGACAGCCCCGACCGCACCGGCAAGGATCACCGACCGGCGACCCAGCCGATCCGAGAGTGCGGAGAACAACGGGATCGTGATCAGCGACAGCGCTGCGACCGCGGCGACGGCCGGCATCACCTGGGACGAGTCGTAACCGTTATCCGTGGCGTAGGCGATGATGTGCGAAGTGGCCAGCGCAGTGAGTGCAAACGGTCCGATACCAGCCGCACAGGCCACGAGCAGTGGTCCGGGACGGCGTAGCAACTGCGCCAACGGTGTTTTCGGTGCCGCCGTGGCGTTTTCGGCGTCGGCCTTCGCTACCGCTTCCCGGAATACCGGGCTTTCGACCACGCCCAGACGGACGTAGAGGCCGACTGCCACCAGCACACCGGCCAGTAGGAAGGGGATCCGCCAGCCCCAGGAATACAGACTGTCGTCCGGCAGCACTGTGACTGCCATGACCACGACGGTGGACAGCAGAGACCCGAGCGGGGATCCGAGCTGCATGATCCCCACCCATCGTCCACGCCGGTCGTCGTCGGCGTGCTCGATCACCATGAGCGCGGCGCCACCCCATTCGCCGCCGATCGCAACGCCCTGAATCACCCGCAACGCCACCAGCAGAACAGGTGCCAGTACGCCGATCGACCGGTAGTCGGGCAGCACACCGATGAGGAAGCTCGCACCGCCCATCATCACCATGGTGATGATGAGCATCGACTTGCGTCCGAGGCGATCGCCGAAGTGGCCGAACACCAGGCCCCCGACCGGACGGGCGACATAACCGGCGGCCAAGGTGCCGAACGCCGCGACAGTGGAGGCTGCGTGATTCGACGACGGGAAGAAGATATCTCCGAAGACGAGAGCGGCCATGGTGCCGTAGAGCAGGAAGTCGTAGTACTCGAGCACGGTGCCGAGCAAGCTCGACAGCGCGACTTTGCGCAACTGCGTGGTATCGGTCGCGCTCGCGCGCACCGCACTGTCCGGCAGCGTCGGGGCTGCGGGCTGCTGCTTCGGTACGTCCATGGGAGCTCCAGCGTCAGTGATCGAATTCGACCCGGACGGTGGCTGCCGACAACGGCAGCACACCCGTCACACGGTCACCAATGGGTCAGTTCGAGGCCGTGACGACGTCGACGAGCGCTTTCACCGCTCGGGCACAGTCGTTGCGGGCGTAGCCCAGACGGCGTACCTGGTCGGCGTCGGGTTCATAGGCCAGGGTGTTGCCGCGCCCCTGAATGATGGAGGGGTCCGGCTGCAACGGATGCGACTCGTCGCGCTCGTCGATGGTTCGGCCACCACCGGCGGCATCGACGAGCATCTGGAAGAACTGCCGGTAGGACATGTTCTGATCGCCCACGAGGTATGCCGCACCGGGTTCGCCGTGCACGAGCGCGCCCCGCACAGCCTGTGCCAGCGACTCGGCGGACATGTAGTTGGTGCCGCCCGCCGGAGCGAAATCGGGGATGTCGGGCTCGTTGCCGGCTGCCCACGACACCATGCGCCGATACCGTCGCGCCGAGGCCCCCGGGACCGCGCCGATGATCGACGGCGGGTTGAGTGTGCAGACCGTGAACGACTCGTCGGCGAGTGCGCGGGCACCGTCGTCCGCGGCCTTGCGTGCCGCGATGTAGGGATTGTTCCGGGCCAGGTCCGGGCGCAGCTGGTGGTAATAGCTGCCGACCTGGACGAAGCGCCGCACACCGGCGCGCTTGGCCAGTTCGGCGAACCGGGGCACCCCCGTGATCTGCGTGTTCTCCCAGAACTGGTCGGTGTCGTCCTCGGGCTTCTTGTGCCGCACGTCCTGGCCCGCGGCGAAGACGATGCCGTCGAAGGGGGCGAGTTGTTCCTCGGTGAAGGTGGGAACGGTGTAGTCGCCGGCCAGATGCGCGAAGCCGGCGACAGGGGAATCGTCGCCGATCGGGCCGCGGCCGGCGACGGTGACGTCGTCGCCGTGGTCACGCAGATGGAGCGCAGCGTGTGCACCGATCATTCCGGTGCCGCCGATGATCAAAACTTTCACGAAAAGCTGCCTTTCGGTGGATCAGGGGTTGCGCGGGCGGTTGGTCCAGCCACCCGACTGTCGTGGCACCCACCCGCCCGCGGCGTGGGTCCCACCGTCGACGTGGATAGTGCCGCCGGTGACGAAGCGGGCCAGGTCCGAGGCGAGGAACAGCGCCACCCCGGCGACATCCTCGGGTCGGCCGGGGCCGCCCAGCGGTGACCAGGTCGGCCACAGGGGCACATCCTGCTCCGGAACCAGCTCGGCATAGGGCACCTGGACTGACTCGATGAGGTCCGGCGCGATGGCGTTGACCCGGATCCCGTCGCTTCCGACCTCCGCGGCCAGGGAGCGGGTGAACCCGGTCAACGCGGCCTTGTAGCCGGAATAGACGGAGTGGCCCGGAATCGCTCGATGAGCCTCGACCGTAGTCAGGTTGATGATCGAGCCGCGGTGCCGTTCTGACATACCCGGCACCACCGCCTGCGTGAGCCGTAGGACGTGCCCGAAATTGATCTCGTGCAATTCCTCCCACAGCGTCTGCGAGTTGGTGGCGAACGTGTGCGGGGGCTGCAGGTAGTGCCCGACGTTGTTGACCAGAATGTCGGGCCGGTGCTCGACGATTGCCGGAGGGCAGGCCGCGGTGCGCACATCCCATTCGATAGTCGTGATCGCACCGCCCGCGGCAGTGTCGAACTCGGCGGGGCCCGGCTGTTCGATATCCGCTACCAGCACCTGGGCGCCGTGAGTTGCGAACACCCGCGCGACGGCGGCGCCGATTCCGGCGGCCCCGCCGGTGACCACGGCACGCCGGCTGGCCAGCAGCGGGCCGGGGGTGAAGGGAGTGGGATCGGTCATGAACGGAATTACAGACCATGTGTGTCGAGCGCAACACCCGACTTTCCAACTGGTGGAAGAATCTGCTGCCGTCGTGGCCCGATCACGACAGTCCTGGCGAGTGGGAGCATCGAACCTCGGTGCGAGGATCGTCTCTATCCTTCGGTGATCTCAACGGACTCGAGTGATCGGAGTTGACGGCTGTGCTGTCTCGACGAATGCGCAATACCACCCGGATCGGCGCTGGTCTGGCGGCGGCGGCGCTGCTGGCCGCCGGTTGCTCCGGAGCAACCGAGACCGACAGCGAGACGCTGGAACCGGGAAAGCTGCTGACCTCCAGGCCCGCGATGGACGCCGCGGTGCTGCCCAGTGCGGCCAGCACCCGGTTGATCACTTACATGTCCCAGGATGCGCAGGGGCGACCGATCGTCGTCTCGGGCACCGTCGCGATCCCCAAATCTCCCGCCCCTGAGCAAGGGTGGCCGGTGCTGAGCTGGGCGCACGGCACCACCGGATATGCCGACACCTGCGCCCCCTCCGCGGATACCGCCGACGGACCCGACCACGACTATCTCGGCCCGGTGAGCCGAGACCTCGACTCGTGGGTGGCCAAGGGCTATGCGGTGGTGCAGACCGATTACGAGGGTCTCGGCACGCCTGGTGGGCACCCCTACATCAACGGCACCAGCGAAGCCAATACGGTCACCGACATCGTCCGGGCGGCACGCGATCTGGATTCCTCGATCGGCAACCGCTGGGTCGTCGCCGGGCACAGTCAAGGTGGTCAGGCCACACTGTTCACGGCCCAGGACGCCGGAAAACGCGCTCCCGAACTCGAGTTGAAAGGTGCGGTATCGATCGCGCCGGGCGGGGTGGGGTTGAGCGGCACCGTCGATTACATGCGCAACGACAAGCCCGGTGCGGCGGCCGCGGAGGCATTCCTGCCGGTGATTCTGCTCGGCGCTCAGGCTGCCGATCCGGCGATCGATCCGGATGAACTGCTGACTCCGGAGGCTGCGCCGCTGCTGACTGCCGGGCGTACCGGATGTCTGGCACAGATCAGGGCGGTGCCGCCGGTACCACCCGCTCGGTTGTTCGCACCGAATGCCGACTTCGCAGGCTTGACTGCCTATCTGGACAAGCAGGATCCGGCACGGGTCACGCCGGAGGTCCCCACCCTCGTCGCGCAGGGAACAGCGGATACGGCCGTCGCGAAGCCGGGGACCGACTCGCTGGTCGAAGCGCTGTGCGACAAGGGAGTACCGACCGACTATCGGGTCTACGAGGGACAGGACCACCGGGGCACCGTCCCGGCGTCGCTACAGGACGCACAGGACTTCGCAGACCGTGTCATGGCGGGCGAATCGGCCCCGTCCACCTGTAGTTCATAGCGTTACCGGCGCCGGAAGCCTGCCTCGCTCCCGGCGCCGGAGCTCCGTCAGTCCGTCAGTCCGTCACCGCAGGCTCGATCGGGGTCGTGGTCCACGGCCGCGCCTGTTCCAGTTGCGCCGCGACCTGCAGCAGCAGGTCCTCGCGGCCGAAGGCGGCCACGAGTTGGATACCGATCGGCATACCGGAGCTGTCGGTGCCCAACGGCAGTGAGATGGCCGGTTGCCCGGTCACATTGAACGGACTCGTCATGCCGCTGAACGTCATCCCGTGCTCCCAGATCGATGCCGGGTCGTTGGTGTCGAGCAATCCCAGTGGCGGGACGACCGTGCCCAGCGTAGGGGTCAGCAGCAGGTCGTGGTCGGTGAAGTAGCCGCCCAGCGTGGTGGCCGCCCGTTCGAGGTCGCGTAGCGCCTCGACGTACTCCCCCGCGCTGTTCTGGTTCGCGCGTTCGTAGATCACCCGGGTCATCGGTTCGAGGTCGTCGTCGCGCAGGGGCCGCCCGAGCGCGGTCAGGCGCGCATTGATCTCCACCGCCACCGGCACCGCCATCAGGTATTGCAGGCCGCTGATGATCTGTTCGAAGGGGAAGTCCGGTGCTCGGTCGACCATCTCGTGGCCGAGGCCGGCGAGCGTCCCGGCCACCTCGCGGGTTGCGGCGGCACAATCGGGGTGCACGGGTACCCCGGACGGCAACACTGTCGCGATGCCGATCCGCAGTCGTCCGGGATCGGTTCCCACCACGTCGACGTAACGCTTCGCCGGCGGCGCGATGACATACGGATCGCCGGGAACGGCACCGGCGCCGATGTCGAGCAGCAACGCGGTGTCCCGCACGCTCCGGGTGACGGCGTGGTTGACGCTCATCGGGGCGGCGAGCAGATTCTTTTCGGGATGGGCGGGCACACGTCCGCGACTGGGCTTGAGTCCGACCAGGCCACACGCGGACGACGGTATCCGGATGGAACCACCGCCGTCGCTGGCCTGACCGCCGGGAACGATTCCGGCCGCGACCGCCGCGGCAGAACCGCCCGAGGAGCCGCCGACGGAATGCGTGAGGCGCCGCGGATTGCGAGTCGGTCCGAACAGTGTCGGCTCCGTACTCGCGTTCAACCCGAACTCCGGCGAATTCGTCTTGCCGACGATCACCAGACCGGCGCGGCGATACCGCTGCACCAACTCGGAGTCCGCACCGGCCACGACGTCGGCGAACAGGCGAGACCCGTTGGTGCTCGCCATCCCCGCCACATTCATGTGCAGATCCTTGATCACGAACGGAACACCGTGCAGCGGTCCGGCCGGCACCCCCGCGGCGACCTCGGTGCGTGCTTCTTCGGCACGATCGGCGATGACCGCATTGATGGCCGGATTGCGTTCCTGCATGCGCTGCAAACTGAACTCGACGACTTCGGCCGCGCTCACCTCGCCGGTCTCGATCGCCGCGGCCAGGCCGGTCATGTCATTGTTGTCGAACAGATCCCGCATAGACGTCCTATCGATCGTGCCGTTGCCGGCGGTCGTCAGATCGTCATATCAACGAGTGTGGTGCTCCCGGTCCCGAATTCCGGTTACCGGGACAACGCCCGCATCCACCTTTGGTAATGTGACTCTCGTATTCGGAGAGTGCTAATTACATCCGAAGGGGTTCGATGAACGACCACCAACTGCCTACCGGCGCCGATCGGACGGGCCCGCCCTGGTCCGAGGCCGAACTCATCCGCTTGATGGACGTATCCCCCTCCGGCGACGGGCATTACGTGGCACCGGCGCACGGATCGACGATCCGGAACGTGGTCGAGGCCGGCCAACTGCTGGGTGCCGCGATCGTCGCGGCGGCCAAGGAAGCGCCGGCGCACCGTGTGGTGTCGGCGTCCATGGTCTTCTCGCGTGCCGCCGCCCACGACGAACCGCTGGCGGTGGATGTCGACGTGGTGCGCGCCGGGCGGACGTTCGGCACGGCTCGGGTGCAGGTGTCCCAACGCGAAGCGCAGTGCTGCACCGGCATCGTCCTGTTGGACGCGGGAGCGCCGGACCTGATTCGCTCGGCCGCGCCGCTGCCGGATGTCGATCCGCCGGAAGCGCTGTCGTCGCTCGATATTCCGGGCACCGAGGTCGAGGGCCGCGATATGCGTGTGGTCGGCAACGCCTACACCCCGGACCCCGACACCGTCGGCCCACCGGAGCTGTTCGTCTGGACACGATTCCGCGATGCGCCCGGCGCGGCTGCGCTGCAGCAGGCACTGCTCACCCAGTCGGCGGGCCACTGGACGGTGGCCGCGGCCCTACGTCCCCATCCCGGGTTCGGGGAGTCCATGGCACACTCGACGATTTCCACCGGAATCACCATGATCACCATGACCTTCCACGACGACGCCGATGTGACGCAATGGCTGCTGTACGGCACGCGCGTCGTCTACACCGGGCGCGGCCACGCCCAGAGCGAAGGACGGATACACAGCGCCGACGGCCGGCTGCTGGCGTCCTACAGTGTGCATGCGATGGTGCGAGGGTTCCGCCCCGGCGATGCGGCGGCCCGCGCCCGCACCGACACCGTGCTCTGACGCCGAACATCGGAGGAACCGCATGCAACCGTCAGGCTTCACCGAATGGCCCGACTACCGAATCGACGTGCGGCGAGTCCGCAACCTGATCACGGTCGACCACGACGACCGACTACTCGCCGAAACGACGGCGGGTCTGCTGGTGGCCGAACAGGATCACGGGCTCGTGTTCTACCTCCCGGCCGCCGACGTGCGTTTCGATCTCCTGACTCCCGACGACTACACCTCGCGTTGCCCGTTCAAGGGGCAAGCCCGGTACTGGCGCCCGAGCGCCGGGGGCGACCCGGTTGCCTGGGAATACCACGACCCGTATCCCGAAGTGGCGCTGATCCGTGACCACATCGGGTTCTACCAGGATCGGGTCCGCGTGACCGTCGGTGTGGCGAATCCGGCAGTCAGCGGTCGTGAACAACGCGCCGCGGCCGGCCGTGGGCCGAGCACCTGACCTCGCTGTCGCACCAGCGGTCGCGGCGAACCGTCAACCGGCCGTCCAGATCTCACGTAGTTGCGGCGCCACCTCGTGTCCCTGACGGACACCGGCCTCGTAAGCGGGTGTCAACGCAGCCGTGTCGAACGGGTCGGGGCCGATGGCGTCGGCGTCCGCGATTACGGAAAACACTGTGCCGCTACCCAGGTCGGCATCTTCGGGTGCGCGCCGGAACAGGTGGGCCAGCGGTTCGACGACGACGATCACCTCGGCGCCGGCCGCCAGATCGGCGTTCACCGGCGAATGCAGGCCGCCGTCCATGTAGTGCCGGCCGTCGATCGGAACAGGTGCGAATACACCCGGGGCGCAGGTACTGGCGGCGACCGCTCGGGTCACCGGGACCCCGTCGGCCGCGGTCAGTGCGCGGCGCCGCCCCGCGGTGACATCGGCGACGGTGATGACGAGGTCGCCCCCGGGCCATGCGGTGACCCCGGTCAGCCCCGTTATCCGGGCGACGTGATCCTCCGGGTCGCCGAGCGGCAGCTCGAGTGCGCGTTTCCCGGCCCGGCGCAGCGCTTCCGACGCGTCGATCCCGGGCGTGGACAAGATGCCGAACACCTCTGTGACGGCGGCGGGGTCGACAGCAGGCGGCGACACCTCCTGCGAAGGCGGTTGCAGGATCCGGTCGAGGTCACCGCCGTCGGCGATGATCGTGCCGACGATGGCACCGGCCGAGGTGCCGATGATCCGGTCGGCTGCTCCCGGATCGATACCTTCCGCACGGAGTGCCGTGATCAGGCCGACCGTCCAGACGAGCCCCACCGAACCCCCTCCGCCGAGAACCAGGGCACGATGAACTGCTCGCTGTGGGACCGAAGGTGACATGAGCGCATTCTACTTGCCCCGGCCGGCTCGGAAGGGGCGCCCGCGCACCGCCTTTCGCGGACGGCTCCCGGTGAGACGGCGGCGAAGGCATGCGCGCCGCTCGGATGCAGGCGCGTCGACCCGCGCCGGGTGTCGCCGCGGCGGATATTTACCGAGAAGCGGTGTCCCGTTCCCGCAGTACTGCGATGATGTAAGTAAACGCTCTCTATCTATGGGCATTCAGGGAGGCTGTCATCGACACCATCGATTCCCCGCCCGGGCCTGCTTTCAGCGCATTCTGGCAGGACCTCGGCGGACGGGCGCGAGCACGGTCGGCACCGGGCTGGCTGGAGATGATCGAGGAGCTGCGCGTCCTGCAGGACGAGGTGGCCGCCACCAATCCACCCGCGGAGGTGGTCGGACCGGTCACCGAACTGCTGGACCGCGCCCGCACCCTGTTGGCGCCGCACCGGGCCGAAGCGACCGAGCGGATCTACGGCCGGATCATCGACACACCGGGCCGGGGCCAGACGCTCGCGGCTCCGGTACGCGTGATCGAATCCGGCGTCGGGCGGCTGGTCTGCGAAACCGTCTTCGGACCGTTTCACGCCGGATACGCTGCCGCCCACGGTGGTGCGGTGGCATTGGCGTTCGACGAGGTCTTCGGCCGCCTCGCCGATGCGGACGGCCGGACGCCGTCGCGCACCGTGTCGCTGCAGCTCGACTACCGCAGCATCACCCCGATCGACGAACCGGTCGTCCTGGAAGCCGAGCTCACCGACGAATCCGGTCGTAAACGCACACTGCGCGGCACGCTGCGCCACGGAGACCGGATCTGCGCGCAAGGTCGCGCGTTGTTCATCGCGATGCGCCCGTGACCGGGACAGCCGACAGGCGGACAGCTCCCGACGACGGCACTCAGCGATGCTCTCGAATTCATCGACCGATGAGCGGGTGCGTGGCTACTGCCCGCGTGCTGCCAGCAGTTCCACGAATTCCGGTCGCGGATCCGGCGCGACGGCACCGCCGACACCGGCGGCAGGTCGACCGCTCGAGACCCGGCGACCCTACCCTCCCGTCAGGGGAGAGTGGCAAACCGAACCCGGCGAACGTGGCACACCTCTCACCGTCCGGACGACTCCGCGGGCGGTGCGGTATCACCGCCGACGCCCCCGGAATCGGTACCCGCGGACTCGATGCGCGGATCCGCGAAAACCTCGGCCGCGCCGGAAGTAGCGGCCGCGACGCGGGTCGCGGCCGTCTCCGTCACCCGTAGGGCGTAGAGCTGCTGGGCCGGATCGACGGCGACGAGCCCGTAGGCCTGGTCCACCTCGTCATCGGCGAGGTCCAGCGCCCGCAGGGCTGCCGCCAGGGTGGTATCGGCCGGGAGCCGGACAGTGAGCAACGGCATGCCGTCACGCTACGCGCGCACCCCGTTGTCCTTCAGTGCTTTCAGTACTGCGGCAGCATCCACGACGCCGTATCCGTAGTCGTAGTCGTAGCCATCGGGTCGGGCAGTCGCGGTGGTCTGCAGCACCGACCGCAGCCGGGCGGGTGGCAGGACGCTCGCGGAATACACCGTTCGGATGGCGGCGACCAGCCCGGCCGTGACCGGGCAGGCCGCCGAGGTGCCGGTATCGGGCTCCTGAGGGCCGAACGCCTTCGACCCGAGGAAATGGGTGTAGCCGCAGATATCGGGTTTGCGATCGGCGAGCCGGCCCGGCCCCTGGGAGGAGTAGCCGACCCGCCGGCCGTGGATATCGGCTCCCCCGATGCTCAGCACCTGCGGATGCGAGTTCGCCCCGGTGATCGGCTTTTCCCGGTAGGCACAGCGCGAATCGGGGCAGTCGCGCCCGCAATTGCCCGCGGCGAACAGAATGTCCGCACCGGTTGCCTCGAGCGAGCCGACGATCACATTGAACGGATGCGAGGGATTGTCAGAGTAGTTCCCGGGCTGCCCCACCGGAAAATCCCACTCCGGGGAGAATGCACCCCAGCTGTTGCTGACCACCAGCGCGCGTGACGCTTCGGGTTGGTCGATCAGCACGGTACGCAGATGGGCGTAGGCGGCCAGCGCGTCGGACAGCAGGCCGTCCATCGTGGTTTCCCCGTGGGTCCTACTACGCAGCACCGGGATGTCGAGCAGGCTCGCGCGTGGGGCGGACAGTAACGCGTCGAATGCGCACATCGATCCGTGGTCGACCGGGAACTCCCCCGCCCTCCCCTGCACGCCCGGCGGATTCCAGCTGCGGACGGTATCGATGGTCACCTCGCCGCCGAGCACTTTGCGCACCTGCGCGGCGTTGATCCCGGTGTCGACGACGGCCAGCGCGACCGATCCGCCGTCCATACCGGCGGCAGCCAGATCGCCCGTACGGAGCAGGGTGCGTACCTCGCCGGAGTCTCCGACGGCGGAATCACCGCCGCAGGTCGGGCAGGTCTGGATCCGCGGATCTGCGAAAACGCCTGCTACATCGGGATGTTCCGACAGGCGGGTGGCAACGGCAGCGAGATCCCGGTCGGGGATCTCCCCACGCACCACCACCGAATCCCCCGCCACCACCTGCTCTGCGCCCGATACTCCGGGAACTGCACACGGGGCGAAGGTGTGGTCGAGCACGAATTCGGGGAGCTCCCCCGCGATATCACCGGCGGTGACCGGGATGCCCGGATCCGCAACTGCGGCAATCACATCGGTGGCGGGACGAAGTTGTATCAGTGCGCGCATAGCGTCATCCTGCCCGCCGGCGCCCGCACCTGTCGCGACTATCGCGCGAACCGCGCGCGGGCTAGTGCCCGCAGCGCGCTACCGGTCCGGTTCGGTTTCGCGCAACGTGACCGTGCGGTCGGAGGTGGTCAGAGTCAGCGTCTCACCGTCGAGGCTCCAGGTCGGCGTGCTCTGCAGCAACGATGTGGCCCAGTCGTCGGCTCCCTGGCGCTCACCGACACACGCCATCCGGGTCGTTGCCAGCACGCCGGTGCGGAGTGTGTGGTCGGCGAGGTCGGCCTGCCCCATCATGGTGTTGCAGCCGGCGTTCGCGCTGAGCCGGCCGTCGGTGCCGAATGTCAGATGCAGCGGGCCGGCCCCGGGGATTTCCGGGCCTCGGACGGCTGTCGACTCGTAGCTGTGGCCGGCCGGAGAGTCCGGCCCGGTGTCGGCGGGTTCGGCGTCGGTGCCGCCGGAGCAGGCGACACCCCCGACGAGCACCGCGAGCAGCGGGAGTACGCGGAGAGAGTTCGCCATCATGCCCCGATGCTATCGGTCGGGCCTCGGCTCCACGAATGTGCCCGCCGGCGCTGCTCAACCGTTCGCGTTGCCCGCCTGCCAGACGTCCCACGGCACTTCCCAATCTCCGTAGGTGTCCCAGACCGGCAGTGGCTGCCCTCCGGAATTGGTGATCTCCACGACGTCACCGACGCCGAAATGGTCGAAGAACCACTGGGCATTGTCGGGTGAGAGGTTGACGCAGCCGTGCGAGACGTTGCTCGCACCCTGCTGCCCGACCGACCAGGGTGCCGAATGCACGAATTCACCGTCGTTGGAGATGCGCTCGTCCAGATCCACCTGTTCCCGGTAGTACCCGGCCTGCCCGGCGCACACGCCATAGCTACAGGAGTCCATGATCATGGTCGGCATCTTCTCCGAAATCACGTGCGGCCCTTCGTGGGAGGGAAACCCCGGAGAGCCGAGACTCATCGGCATCCGGTTCACCTGCGCGCCGTTGTGGAAGATCGTCAATTGGTCGGTGCTGCCGTCGGCCTGCGCGACCCAGGCGTCGTGCACGGTGTAGTCGGCGCTGTTGTTCTCCGCTCCGTACACGCCGCCGCCGAGGTCCACCCCGAATACATCCGCCTCGATGTGGATCTTGGTGCCGGGCTGCCAGTACTGCGCCGCACGGAAGTGCACATCCTTGTCGTCGACCCAGTACCAGGCGCCGGGCTGGGCCGGGGTGACGGTGGCCTTCAGATGTTTCTGCACCTCCGCCTTGTTCGACACCGGGGCGGTGAACTGGAAAACCATCGGCTGCCCGACCCCGATGCCGGACTCGGCGACGAGCCCCGGCGCGGGAACCACATTCGCATAAGCCTTGTGCTCGGCATCGATCGTGGTGACGGTCTCGGTCCGGTCCGTCACCACCTGCGCGAGGTCGACCACCTTCACGTCCACTCGATAGGTCGTGCCGTAGGCGAGCGGGCCAGTCGACGTCCACTGGTGCCGGTCGGCAGCGAATGTGCCGGTGACAGCTGTGCCGTCACCGTCGGCGACGGTGACGGCCTGGAGCAGTCCGTCGGCGGAGCCGACCACGATCGGGGCCGCGGGGTTCCAAGGGCCGTGGTCGGCGGCCGGGACATCGATGGTGGCCGGTGCCGTGACCACGGGCGCGTTCGACTGCACGGCCGAGGCTCCGTCGCCGGAATCACCACAGCCGCCGGTGAGAACGACGATCGTCGCCAGCACCGCGCATACCACCAGATGTGCTCGCCGCTCGCGCACGCCCTCACCACCTCTGCTCGACACCCGGCGCGGCGTGACCTGCCCATCGGACTTCCTCGATCTCGGTGTCGTGCCGCAGCAGCAGAGTACTTCTCGACCGCCCCGAATGCGCGCTCAACATCCGTCTACCAGTCGTTTTGCCGGATTAGTGGCATTTCCTGGCGCGCGCGACCTCCGGCCCGGCAGCCTCCGGAACACCGGTGGGTACGTCCACAGGCGACACCGGTGAATATTGCCGATACGTAATCGACCGCGGCGAGATATCCTGCGGGTTCCGATGTGACGACAGTTTTTCACTACGGCGACCGCGACGCCGAGCGGTGGCCGTGTCCGAGGGAGCGGGTACGACCATGCGATCTTCATCGAAACCCACCCCGCGCCCGCATGCCGCCACCCGCGAACCGGGTCGCCGCATCCGGGCCGCCACGGATGCCGTGCCGGGCGAGCGATCGGCGGGTGCGCTGCTCGCCGATGCACGGACCGCGATCTCACCGGTGCTGCGCGCCGCGGTGGCCACGCTGGGCCATCCGCTCGACCGCATGGCGGGCTACCACTTCGGCTGGTGCGATGTCGACGGGACGCTGTGCCACGGCGTGCACGGCAAGGGCCTGCGTCCGGCGCTGGCTCTGGCCACGGCCTCCGCCTGCGGAGCATCGGCCGCCGACGCCGTGCATGCCGCGGCCGCCGTGGAACTACTGCACAATTTCTCGCTGATCCACGACGACGTCATGGATGCGGATCCGATGCGGCACGGCCGCCCCACCGTGTGGCGGGTGTGGGGGACGACCAATGCCACTCTGCTCGGGGATGCCCTGCAGGCCCTGGCGTTCGCCGTCCTGTCCGATGGTGGTGTCCCGGAGGAGGCGGGAGGCGCGGCGGTCATCCGGCTGGCACGCACCACCGCCATCCTGTGCCACGGACAGTTCCAGGACATCGACTTCGAAACCCGCCCGGATGTGAGCGTCGAGGACTACCTGTCCATGGCCGCGGGGAAGACCGCGATCCTGCTCGGTTGCTCGTGCGCGCTCGGCGCACTGTGCGCCGGTGCGGACTCGCGCACCGTGGCCGGATTCAACACCTTCGGCCGCAACCTCGGCCTGGCGTTCCAGTTGGTGGACGACGCGATCGACATCTGGGGTGATCCGAGTGTGACCGGCAAACCCGGTCACAGTGACCTCCGGGCACGGAAGCGGTCGTTTCCGATCGTGTGTGCATTGACCTCCGGAACGGCGGCCGGTGACGAACTGGCCCGGATGTATCGCGACCCTCGGCCGATGTCGGATGCCGATGCCGAGCGCGCCGCAGCATTGGTTGCCGAGGCGGGGGGCCGGGAACGGACCCAGCGCCGCGCGGATCAGGCAGTGGAGGCTGCTCTCGCCGGTCTCCCCCCGGGCCTCGGCTGTGACGACCTCATCACCCTGTCTCATGTTGTGGTGCAACGAAACCGATGATGAGGCCGCCACTGCGCACTACTTGCGGGCGGCTCTGCGCCTGACCAGCACTATCGTGGCGCCCAGCACCGCGATCAGCACGATCACGCCGGCGGGGAGCAGCACCATCATCAGGGATCCGCCGTCATCGCTGTCCTCGAGATCTGCCATCGTGATGGTGCTCTCAGCCGTTGACGCTCCGCCATCCGAAGGGGTGGCATTCTCCCCGAATACGCCGTCCGCGGTCGGCGATTCGTAGGCGGGTCCGGGTTCGGGGTCGCCGGCGACGTGCAGGTCGATGCGAATCGGGACGGCGCTTCCCACGCCTTCGGTATGTGACGGCCCGATCTTGACGCCGATGTAGTACCAGCCAGCCATGCTCTGATCTGCGTCGCCCGGTCCGGCGTCACGATTGCGGTAGCGGACGGGCACGGTTGCCAGCGCGGGATCGTTGCCCGGCAGGATGTTCTGGTCACCGTTGTACGAGGTGAACGCATCATCGATGCGCTTACGCATCGGCGAGTACAGCGTGGTGGTAACGACGGACAATCCGTCGACACCGTGTCGCTCGGTCTCGTCGAAGGTCACTCGGTAGGCCAGGCCCTGTCCCCAGTCGAGCCTGGCTCGGTAGTAGACCACCTCGCCGCGCTGCACCACGTCGGCATAACTGCCCGAACCGTTCAGGGTCGTGGCCGCATTGAACGATCCCGCACCGACCACGGAGACCGGCTCACCGCCGGGCGCGGTGAAGGGGGTTGTCGACGTCGTGGCGGCGGGGCCGGGATCGCTCACACCCGGCTCGATCGCCACTGCCAGCTCCATCGGGACCCGGTCGGGCATCTGCTCGACGACTCCCCTCCATTCCGGCGCGAAGTAGTAGCGGCCACCGCCACGGCATGCGTCGGCCGAGGGGCTGTCGCCGCCCTTTTGTTTCGTCGCACCGTCCCATGTCTCGGCAACCGTCAGGGAGACACCGTGGCTGGAATACACCGTCGATTCGAAATCGAATGCGTTGCAGTCCTGGCCGCCTGCGCCGTAGACGCGGATGTCCATGCTGCTCGTGTCGTTGGTGATGGAGTCGCGGTCACGGATCAGCGGAAACGAGAGCGTGGCACTGACGTAGGCGGTTGCCCCCTGGGGCACATCGACGGCGTAGTACTTCTTCTCGTGTTTGCCC
>NZ_BDCA01000031.1 GCF_001613265.1 Nocardia vermiculata NBRC 100427 | reverse complement strand
AGACTGCCCCGAGTTTGGTTGACTCGCGGGTTTGATCTTTCAGGCCGCGAGTGCGGGCCGGTTTATTGTCTCAAACTCGACCGGGGTGAGCCGGCCGAGTCGGCGTTGCCGACGGGTGCGGTGGTAGGTCTTCTCGATCCAGACCACGATCGCCAGGCGGAGCTCGTCGCGGGTCGCCCACCGTTTCCGGTCGAGGACGTTCTTCTGCAGCAACGCGAAGAACGACTCCATAGCAGCATTGTCACCACACGCCCCGACCCTGCCCATAGATCCTTGCAAGCCGTTGGCCGACAACGCGTTAACGTACTTTCGGGAGCGAAATTGGCTGCCTCTGTCGGAATGCACGATCGTCGCGGTAGGGGCTCGGAGAGCGACGGCATGGTTCAATGCCGATACCTCCAGCGACGCCTTCATTCGTGAATCGATCGAGTAGCCGACGATCCGGTTGGAGAACACGTCCTTGACAGCGCACACATAGAGTTTGCCTTCGCTCGTGGTGTGTTCGGTGATGTCGGTCAACCACGTCGCGTTCGGGGCGGTCGCGGTGAACCGGCGCCCGACGAGGTCGTCGTGGACCGGCGGGCCGGCCTTGCGGTTGAGCCCACGTTTCTTGGCGAACACGCTCCAGATCTGCTGCGCTGAACAGAGTCTGGCGACCCTGTTCTCGCCGGCACGGATGCCGCGGGCCGGTAGTTCGTCGGCGATGAACCGGTAGCCGAAAGCCGGATCGTCGGCGTGGATGTCGAGTGCGGCGTTGATCAGATGGGCGTCGTCCCAATCACGTTGAGAGACAGGGCATTGTTTCCATTTGTAGAACGCTTGGGTGGAGAATCCGAGTACCCGGCAGGTCACCGTGACGGGGATGCCGTCAGCGGCGAGGTCGAGGACCAGCGGGTAGCTCATTTTGGGTTGACGTCCCGCGAGAAATAGGCGACCGCGCGGCGCATGACCTCGGCTTCTTGTTCCAGCTGCCGGATCCTTTTACGCGCTTCGCGCAGCTCGGCGGACTCATCGCGGGTGGCGCCGGGCCGGTGTCCGTCGTCGATATCTGCTTGTTTGAGCCAGTTCTTCACACAGCTCTGCGAGATCCCGAAATCCTTGGCGATCTGAGTCAATGAAATTTCGCCCTTGCGGGCGACCGCGACGACGTCGCGGCGGAACTCCTCGGGATACGGCTTCGGCATGGTGAACATCCTTCCAGCGAGGAGAAATCCTCACAGGTCAGGAGTCAACCGAACCAGGGGCAGTCCCGATTGATCCGAATGAATGGGTGATCCAGCATCGAGTAGCGCAACTATTGGCCGACTATGGTGCAGGCCGGGATTAACCCGCTACGCTGCAACTGGTTTCCGTGCGCTGCCTCGCCGGAAAGGTTAACGCCGCACACGCTTTCAGCGATGCGCAACCAATCCCCACATTTCTTCCTTCACCGCCCACGTCAGGGCACCCCCCATCATCAGATAACCGAATACGGAGCAACCGCCATGAACGAAGAACCACCCCTCGACTATTTCGCACAGTTCGCGAAAGACCACCCCACCGGAAACCACACACGGAAACCGTGGGCGATACCCGTTGTAGTCACCATCGGTGCCATCGGAGTGCTCGCACTACTCGGCTCCTCAGGTTTCAACGAGGACGACATACCGGGCATGATGTTCCTGGCGTTGCTACTCGGGATCCCCGCCCTCCTGTTCTTCCTGGTGATTCGCGCGTTGGTGCGGGTGGGAAACAAACCGACACCGCCCGTCATGATCGCTCCCCCGCCGGCACAGCCGATGCCGATGCCTCCAGGCTGGTATCGGGACAACTACGGCTCCATGCGCTGGTGGGACGGGTACCAGTGGACTCAGCACACGCAGTAGAAGCGCAGGCCGGGAAGCATTTCGGTCCTGCACCCCAGATCGTCCGCTGTCCGATTTGAAAGCTATGTCAATTTCTAAAACTGGCCGTTTTCAACGAGAGTAACCCTTCGTGAAGATCACCCGTTTCGTGTTCGCCACTGCCGCGGCCGTCGCCCTGGTGGGTCTTGGGGCCGGTACGGCCCAGGCTGGCGACACCACCACCCCCCCCCCGGCCGCCGGGACCGGTAGCGCGGAAATGCTTCCCGGCCTGCTGGAGGCGCTGGATTCCGGGAGTGCGCAGCCCGGCGGCACCGATCCTGTGTCGGCGGCGATCGCGGACACCCCTTCGGACCCGGCCACCGGCGCTACGGGTAGTGCAGAGTTGGCGCCTGCCCTGTTGCAGGCGTTGACGTCCGGTAGCGCGTCGGGCGGTGCGGGCGGTCAGACGCCCGAGTAAGAACGCCAAGCACGAAAAAACGGCCCCCAACATCATGCTGGGGGCCGCCTTCGTGTCAGACGAGTCAGTTTGCGTCGCAGCCGATCCCGTCGCCATCACGGTCAAGCCTGTGAGGATCCCCCGGAAGGACACGCACGGGGCCGTCGTAGTCGGAGCAGTCCGTGTCCGGTCCGCCACGCTGCATCGGCAGCTCAGCCCGCGGAGCAGGAGCCGGGGCGGGGGCCGGTGCTGGTGCAGGTGCTGCTGGACCGGGCGCCGGAGCTGGTGCCGGTGCCGGGCAGAATTGCGCGGACCCCGAACCACAGAGCAGATCAGTCACCGGATCAGCCGAAGCGATCGCCGGCGAAACCACAGCCACCGCGGCAACAGCCAGTACGCCGAAGCCGAGACGTCGAGCAAAAGAGGCGTGCATTGCGTTCCTTATCCAATTGTGTTGACGCTGACGCTTACCTATCCGACGTCGCCGCGGATCCGTTACCACCCCTGGGGACACGAAAAACGGCCCCCGACCGCGACCGAAAGGTCACGGCCGGGGGCGGAAATACGTTGAGAGGGCTACAACTCCGTCGCCATGCTTGCGTTCGTCGGGAATGTGGTCGACGGCTGATCCGCGGCGGCATACCAAGAAGTTGTCAGCCGGGCGGTCCATAGGACCAATTCACCATTGATGAACGAAGTCGCCTCTGGGGGGACCATGCCTGAGTAAGGGACCGGCATGCCTGGGTACGCCGTTCGTTACCGGGGTCGACCCGCGCAAGTTCAAAGCGACGCCCACGACAAGCCGTCTGAGGTGCGCGACCATACCGCTATCTTGGGTGGGTATCGGGGTGGGGCGAGTTAGTTCGGGCGCCCTGGAAGCAATGTTCGGGATAGTTTCGGGTTTACCCTCCGAAACGGAGTCAGCAGGTGGAGCGGTTCCGCTCTCACCTGCTGTTTTCTGTCGGGCTGACAGGATTTGAACCTGCGACCACTTGACCCCCAGTCAAGTGCGCTACCAAGCTGCGCCACAGCCCGTTGCTCCCGCTCGGCGGGTGCTCGGAAAGAGTACCCCACCACCCCCTGGTTCGACCAAATCGCCTGCTTGCAGAGGTGCCATAATATCGAGCTGACCCCGTCGGGGAAGTCAACCGCAATGGTCATGGCGTACCAGGCACCCACCGCGCTCATCGCCGACGGCTTCGGCCGAGCCGAGGTGGAACCACAGACAGCTTCCTGGAGTGCGTGCCGCACCGCTGCCGTAGACCGGGGATCTCACCGAGTGCAGAGGCGGGCTCCTACTCGTTCATCAGATCATCCCCGTACGGATCCACGGCGGTCAGCTCTCGCCCGCCACACCGAGCAGCCTGGGGAGAGGCTCAGTGGTCGCGTGTTCGAATCCTGTCAGGCTCGGCCGGAAAGGCTCCCCGGCGGATCCGAGTACGGGCGCCTTCTCCACTGCGATTCGCAGTCCGGCAGCAGGCGTTCGGGCGCGCTCAGCAATCCGGCAACCGACCTCGCCCGCGCGGGGAACATGTCGACCACCACTCGTGCGGCGCTGATGACATGCACGATGCCATCCGCACCAGGTGCGAACGGCGGGCGAGCACGTATCCCCGTGCCGCCGGCCACGCCACCGTGGCGGGACGGCCATTCACGGTCGCTACGCCGCAACGCCGATTCCACGCAGCGGAAGGCCCCGGAACGCCCTGCCGCGCGGGCGTCGGGCGCGGCACGCGTACCCGCGGGTGTCGTCATATTCGGTACTATCACAACGTTTTTGCATGGACATGGGTTCAGTGGCGGCCGATATCGGGAGCCGAGGTGGTTGTGCGGTCGGGGGATGTATTCGCCGGGTTCGTCATCGATCGCGTGATCGGCTCCGGCGGAATGGGTGTGGTGTATCTGGCCCAGCACCCTCGGCTGAAACGTCATGTGGCGTTGAAGGTGCTCAATGACGCCATCGCCACGGATCCGAAGGCGCGCACCGCGTTCGAACGCGAAGTTGCCCTCGCGGCACGGTTCGACCATCCCAATATCGTTGCCGTCTACAATCGCAGCAGCGCCGAGGACCCCTTGCTGTGGCTGTCGATGCAGTACGTCAGCGGTGGAGATGCCAACGCCTTGCTCGCCGCGAATCCGGACGGGCTGCCCGCGACGCTGGCGACGGAACTGATCACCGACGCCGCCGACGCGCTGGATGTCGCCCACGCCCAGGGCGTGCTGCACCGCGATGTGAAACCGGCCAACCTGCTCATCGGACCGGGCCCCCGCCGGAGTCGTCGGGCCATACTGACCGATTTCGGGATTGCCCGCGCACTCGACGAATCGGTGACGGCCTCCACGCTCGCGGTGACATTCGCTTACACGGCCCCGGAACGATTCCTCGCCCAACCCTCCGATCACCGCTGCGATATCTACTCTCTCGGCTGTACGCTCCACCAACTGCTCACAGCGTCGCCCCCGTTCCCCCGAGGGACACCCGCCGCGGTGATGGCAGCTCACCTGAACGATCCACCGCCGTCGCCACATTCGCTACGTCCGAACCTGCCGCCCGCGATCGACGCCGTCATCGCCACCGCACTGGCCAAAGACCCCGTCGATCGGTACCGGTCCTGCGGCGAACTCGCCGACGCGGCCCGCAACGCGATCGCCGGTGCGCCACCGACTCCAGCCGTCGGGGCGCACCTGGTCCCGACCACAGTCGCGCAGAGCCGGGTACCTGTCGGTCGCACAACATCCGTCCCTGCCACAGGCGTTGCGGAGCCCGGTGCGGTAGCAACCGGTCCGCATTCGTCGCCGGTGGCCGGTGATGTCGGGCAGAGTTCAGAGGACGGTTCCACCGATTCGTCGTTCACAGTTGCGGTTGGGCTTGCGTTACTCGGCGTGGCTGTTCTGGTGGGCGCACTGGTAGTTGTGGCCCTGCGCAACACTGGTTCCGAGAACACAGGAACCGGAGACGACTACACCCCCACGCCACCACCGAGTGCCACCGCAACAATCCCCTTCGGTGCGAAACCGGCCGAGATCGAGCTCGTTCCGGAGACATCAACCGCCTTCATCAGCAATACCGGGGACAACAGCGTGTCGGCGGTCGATACCAGTGCCGACAACGTCACCGACGTCGGCTACCGGCCATAGGACGTGGCCACGCTGCACCTCGGCTGAAGCTAGAGTTCACATTCGCTTCTGAAGAGCCCTCCGAAGTTTTCACGGAGGTCGGCGAGGAGCACTGGCACGGCGCCACCGCCGACCGCTTCATGGCACACGTCGCGCTACAGGAAGCCGATGTCGACGGGCAGGTCGTGACGTGGCTCGATCACGTCAGCGACGACGACTACACGGCGGCACAAGGGGCACAGTCGTAAGTCGCCGACGACATCACCCGATCCGAAGGAACTGAAACGCCCATATGACGGCGTGCCGAACTATCTGACTGACCGTTCAAACGGCCCGCCCGCGAGTGTTTTCGTCGTACTCACATCAGTCGACAACGATTCATTTCTGTACCTCGCCTCGAGACATGGTTCCGGCCGTTCATTAACCTGGTCCGGGTGACGGTTGATCAGGCGAACACCAGGACCGGCGCCGAGGGACGCAAGTCCGAGATTCTGGCGGCGGCGGCAGTGCTGTTCGCGACGCGGGGAATCGAGGCGACCTCTGTTCGCCAGATCGGTGATCGGGTCGGGCTCAATCCGGGGGCGCTCTACCATTACTTCCCGTCGAAGGACGCCATCGCCAATCAGCTCATCACGGGCTACCTGACCGATCTGCTGGCCGACTATCGGGCCATGGATCTGGAGGGTCTAGCCCCCCGTTCGAGGCTGAAGGCGATCGTCGATGTTTCGCTCGCCACCGGCGCGGCACATCCGGACGCGACGAAGGTGTATCACGCCGAATTCGCGAGTCTGCGCACGTTGCGCGGCTACACACGAGCTCGCGACCTGACCAACGAGATCCAGAGCATCTGGCTCGACGCCATCACCGCAGGCCAGGACGCGGGCGTCCTCCGTGTGGACGTGCCCGCCAAGGTCTTCCACCGTTTCCTGCGCGACGCCGTGTGGTTCAGCGTCTATTGGCGCAAGGCCGACGACGTGTACCCGATCGACCAGCTCTCCGATCACTGCCTGTCGGTGTTCCTCGACGGCATGGCACTGCACACCGAATGAATCGCGGACGCGCTTAGCGCTCCCTCGACTCTCACCTCCGACGACACCCGGTTCGGTGTCGCACGCCCGGCGATCAGGGCTGCCTGTCCCCTGTCGAGGCAGTGGCTGCTGCCTGCACGTATCCGCACGCCACACGATTTGAACGTTCATTCAATTCCGGTTCACGACACAAATTCATCCCCCTCAGCGGGAATTAGATCTTGCAATTCGCAGATCTTTGAACGATCATTCAAATCACGCCGCCCAGTCGACTCGAGCACAAGGAAGGGTCCGGTGCCCCGATGAGCCCGATCACAGTCTCCGACTTCTTGGACCTCGGACTGCTGCATCACATCGGCATCGTGGTCGATGACATCGAGGCCGCGGCCCAGCATTTCGCGCACACCTACGGCCTCACCGTGTCACTGGCCGACGAGTCGACCTACCGGTGCCGGATCGACGGGATGGAGAACACGACCGTGCAAAGGCTCGGCATGACCGTTGCAGGCCCCCCACACGTCGAACTCCTGCGCGCGGTGCCGGGATCGCCGGTGTGGCAACCGGTGCCCGGGGTGCATCACATCGGGTTCGTGGTCGACGATCTGGCACGCGCTTCGGAGGAATTGGCACGCCGCGGGTCACCGATGTGGATGGGCGGTGTGCGCGGCGACGGGTGCCCGGCCGGCACCGCCTACCACCGGGACCGGTTCGGCCTGACGGTCGAACTACTCGACAGCGCCACCGAGAAACGGCTGGCCGCACGCTTCTTCGGGAAATGAGACTACACATCGATACGGGTGGTGAATACGTGAAAATGCAAGGAAAAACAGTGCTGGTCACCGGCGCCGCGCAGAGTCAGGGCCGCAGTCATGCGGTCGCGATGGCCGAGGCCGGCGCCGACATCATCGCGGTCGATTCGTGCCGGCAGTTGGACATCGTCCCCTACCGGATGGGCACGGAGGAGGGACTGGCCGAGACAGCGCGCCTGGTGGAAGCCACCGGCCGGGGCGTGCACGCCGCGCAGGTCGATGTCCGGGACCGCGCCGGCCTGGAACAGGCCGTAGCGGAAGGTGTCGACCGCTTCGGAAGTCTCGACGTGGCGTTGGCCAACGCCTCCATCTGCACGGTGCAGCCGTACGACGAGGTGACCGACGAGATCTGGCGAACCACACTCGATGTCAACCTTACCGGGGTGTGGCACACCTGCGCGGCGGCAATTCCGCATCTGGTCGCGAACGGCGGCGGCAATATCGTCATCACCGGTTCGACCGGTAGCACCGTCGGCCTGCCGTTCTACCTGCCCTACGTCGCGGCGAAGCACGCGCTCGTCGGTGTCTGCCGCTCCCTCGCGCTCGAGCTCGCCGACCGCAACATCCGGGTGAACATGATCAACCCGACGGGTGTGGATACCCCGCAAGGACATTCGACGGTGCTGCCCGGACTGCTGGAGGCCCGGCCGGATCTCGGACCGATCTTCATGAACTCACTGCCCGTCGATCGGATCGAGGCCTCCGACGTCACCAAGGCGTTGCTGTTCCTTGCCTCCGACGACGCACGCTACGTCACCGGCGCTGCGCTGCCGGTCGACGCGGGCTCCACCATCCGGTGACCCGACTCCCCTGATACCTGTGCCACAACCCGACCGAGGAGAGACATTGACCAGAGTCATCTATGCCCGCAGCGTCCACGACGAGCGCGAGATCGAGGCATGTATGGAAGTTCTGCGCGGCGGACCGTTCGCGCTGAAGATCGGCAAGAACGTCGCCGAGATGGAACGCCGGGTCGCCGACCTGTACGGCAAGAAGCTGGGCCTGATGTGCAACTCGGGGTCGTCGGCACTGTATCTGGCGCTGGAACTGCTGGACCTGCCGAAGGGGTCGGAGGTCATCACCTCCCCGCTGACCTTCTCCACCGATGTGTCGCCGATCGTCCGCGGCGGCTGGGTCCCCGTATTCGTCGACGTCGAGCCCGATACCTACAACGTCGACGTGAGCAAGATCGAGGAGCTGATCACCGACAAGACCGCCGCGATCCTGGTTCCGAACCTGGCCGGCAACGCCCCGGATTGGGACGCGATCCGCGCGATCGCCGACAAGCACGAACTCGCAGTGATCGAGGACTCCTGCGACTGCATCGGCACCACCCTGCGCGGCACAAAGACCGGGTCCCGGTCGGACATCACGGTCACCAGTTTCGCGATGTCGCACATCATCACCTGCGCGGGCAACGGGGGCATGGTGTGCCTCGACGACGAGAAGCTGCGCGACAAAGGCTTGATGCTGCGCCGGTGGGGTCGCCGCAGTGAGCCGCACCTGTTCGGTTCGGCAGGTGAGGGCCGGGTGTTCCGTGAGGAACTCGACGGCGTCGACTACGACAACGACTTCATCTTCGACGTACTGCCGTGGAACTTCGAGCCGTCGGAGCTCGGCGCGGCCTTCGGGTTGGTGCAGCTGAGCAAGCTGGATGTCAATTATCAACGCCGCCACGAGATTTTCGAGGCGTTCTCCGGCGCGTTCGGTGCCTACCCGGAGCTCTTCCGGCTGCCTCGCCAACTGGAAGGCTTCCACACCGCGTGGCTGTGTTATCCGGTCACGCTCCGGGAGGGCATCGCCTTCACACGTTCGGACTTGCAGGAGTCCCTCGAGGGGGCCGGGATCGACACGCGAACGGTGTGGAGCGGCAACGTGACTCGTCATCCGATGATGCGCAACGTCGAGTACCGCATCCCCGACGCCGGGCTGCCCATGGCAGACGAGGTCTTCGCGCGTGGCATGTCGCTCGGTATGAGCCATGGCATGACCAAGGAGGAACTCGACCACGTCGTGGCCAGCATCCATGCATTCGCATCCCGGTTCGCGCCGGCACGCACCTAGTCGTCGCGGGCCGCCGACGGATCACCCGTCGGCGGCCCGTGACCACCTCACGATCGTTCGTACGGAAGGACGTCAGATGACAGCGACACATGCAGTGGTGACCGGCGGTTCGAGCGGGATCGGCGACGCGGTCGTCGAACGCCTCCTCGATCGCGGTCTGACGGTGACCGTGTTCGACCTGACGCCTCCGGCGAGCCCGCGGACGAACGTGCGCTACGTCGCGGTGGACGTCACCGACCGAGCGGCGGTGGAGTCCGGGATGGAGCAGGCCGCGGCGGGCGGGCCGGCCCCCGACGTCCTGGTGACCAGCCACGGGATCCGCGGCCAGTTCGTGCCCGCAGTCGATCTCGATCCGGATCGGGTTCGGCGCGTGTTCGATGTGCACGTCACGGGCACGCTGCTGGTCGCGTCGGCCTTCGCACGACCACTGCTGGAGGCCGAGTCGCCCGGATCGATCGTGACGATATCGTCGACCACCGCGTACGGCGGTTGGGCGAAACAGGCCGACTACGGGACGGCCAAAGCCGCTGTCGCGCAGCTGACCCGGAACCTGGCGATCGAATGGGCCCCGCATATCCGTGTCAACAGCGTCGCCCCCGGGCACACGTTGACCCCCATGGTGCAGGAAATGATCGATCAGGGCTACGACACCGCGCAGATCGAGCAGCGCAGCCCGCTCGGACGCCTGTGCACACCGGAGGAGATGGCCCGCTCGATCGAGAACTTGGCGTTGGACGCGTCATTCGTGACCGGGGTGTGTATGCCCGTCGACGGTGGCTGGACGGCTGTCGGGAAATGAGTGCCGTTGCGGGCCACCGCACGCTGGGTGATCTGCGGCTTCCGGCCATAGGTTTCGGCGCCATGACGATCACCCAGGTGCCCGGATACGACGTGGAGCGGGGCCGCCGAACGGTCCACGCGGCGCTCGACGCCGGAGTCCGCTTCTTCGACACCGCCGACGTCTACGGGCCGGCCGGCGGCGGTGACGGTGTCAACGAGCTCGCCCTGATCGAGGCGCTGCGCAGCCGACCGGACTGCCTCGGCGACGTCATCGTGTCCACGAAGGGCGGTCACCTGCGGTATCCCGAGAACGACACGTGGTGGATCGACGGCAGTCATCGGCATCTGCGGGCGGCATGTATCGCGTCGAGCGCGCGGCTCGGACTCGACCCGCTCCCGCTGTACTTCCATCACCGTCCCGACCCGCAGTTGCCGTACGAGGAATCGATGCTGGCCCTTCGCGCACTGCGGGACGAGGGCCTGGTGCGACGGGTCGGGGTGTCGAATGTGAACGTCGAGCAGATCGGCATCGCGCAGCAGATCCTCGGAGACGGGCTGGTGGCCGTGGAAAACGAGTACTCGCCGGGATTTCGGTCGTCGGAACCGGAGATCCGGGAGTGTGAGAAGCGTGGGCTGGCGTTCCTGTCCTGGGCGCCGTTCGGTGGGATGCGGCAGGCGAAGTCGCTCGGCGACGGCTCACCGGGACTCTCCCGGTTCGAAGAGGTCGCCCGGCGGCGCGGTGTGAGCGTGCACCGGGTCGCCCTGGCGTGGCAGTTGCACCGCTCCCCGGCGGTCATGCCCATTCCCGGCGCGTCCCGGCCGGAGTCGGTTGTCGATTCGTTCGCCGCCATCGACCTGTCCTTGGACGACGAGGAGCTCGCCCTGCTCGATGCGGGCGGCAACGCCCGACAGGAGAACAGCCGGCATGCGTGACGACAGTAGACCGCTGTCGCGGAAGGAGATACGAATATGAGCAGGAAGATGCATCTTGCACTGTTCGCGCAGGGTGTGGGTGTCGCGCAGTCGGTGTGGCGATCGCCGCGTACCACACCGGAGGCCATGCACGGTCTGGGCCATTGGCAGCAGATCGCCCGGACGGCTGAGCGAGGATTCTTCGACGCGCTGTTCATCGCCGACGCGTTGAATCTGTCGCCGGCGATCGCCGCCGACGCGACGGACCGTCCCGACCCTGTCGCAGTGCTGTCGGCACTCTCCGCGGTCACCGAGCGGATCGGCCTCATCGGCACCAGTTCGACGACGTACAACGATCCGTTCACCGTTGCTCGTCAGTTCGCGACCCTCGACCATCTCAGTGACGGGCGCGCGGGCTGGAACGTGGTGACCACCGCGATCTCGGCGGCGGCGGCGAACTACGGTTCGGCGAGCCTGCCCGACCATGCGGACCGCTACGAGCGTGGTGAGGAGTTCGTCGACGTCGTACGCGCCCTGTGGGACGGCTGGGATGCCGACGCCATCGTGGCCGACCGCGAATCGGGCCGGTGGACCGAAGGGGACAAGATCCACCGTATCGACCACCGGGGCAAATTCTTCGACGTCGCCGGCCCGCTGACTGTTCCGCGGTCCCCGCAGGGGCAGATTCCACTCGCCCAGGCGGGCTCGTCACCCACCGGGATGAAGCTCGGCGCGCGGGTCGCGGATCTGGTTTTCACCACTCAGCACGACATGGCCGAGGCACTGGACTTCGCGAATAATGTGCGCGGGTTGGCGACCGCGGCGGGCCGTGGCGGCAACGCGGTGAAGGTCCTGCCCGGTGTCACACCGATCATCGCGGAGACCGATGACAAGGCAAGGGAACTCGCGATCGAGCTGGGTGCACTCATCGACGAGCAGACGACACTGAAATTCTTGAACCAGGCGTTCGGTGACGTGGATCTATCGCAGTACGACCTCGACGGCCCGTTCCCCGACCTGCTCGATTCGCTTCCGAAGAATGCGGGCGTGTCCCGTCCGAAGCTGTTCACGCAGATCGCATTACGCGACGGACTGACCGTGCGGCAGCTCGCTCAGCGCATCGGGTTGAGCATCGGCCACCGCACCCTCATCGGTGCACCCGATACGGTCGCCGACGATCTGCAGGCCTGGTTCGACAGTGGCGCAGCCGACGGCTTCATCATCCTGCCTGCCGACCTGCCGATCGGCTTGCAGGACTTCGTCGACGAGGTCGTCCCCCGCTTGCAGAGCCGCGGACTCCTGCGTACGCGTTACGCAGGTCGGACGCTTCGGGATCATATCGACGAGCCCTGATCGGACCGCGCTACGGACGGCACCCACACATTCCGCACGACGGCAGCGGTGACTCGTGGGTGCCGTCTTTCTGCGCGGGCGCCGCAGCGGCACAGGTGAACGTTCATCCCAGCAGATTTCATCGATAGTCCGAGGCTTTTCCCAAGGAGCTCCCCGTGAACGATCTCGAAGGGTCGCAGTCTGTTTCGGGCTCGCGCACGACGACGGCGGCAGACCCGGCCGAGCCACAGCAGATTCGCCGAGTGGCACTGTCGAGCATGCTCGGCACTGTCATCGAGTACTACGACTTCCTCCTGTACAGCACCATGGCCGCGCTGGTCTTCGGCGAGCTGTACTTCCCCGCCTCGAGCGGAGCGGTGTCGACGATCGCCGCACTCGGCACCTTGGCGGTCGGCTATGTGGCCAGGCCGCTCGGCGGCATCCTGTTCGGCCATTTCGGTGATCGGCTCGGACGAAAATCCATGCTGATCCTGTCCATGTCGATCATGGGAGGCGCAAGCTTCCTCATCGGCGTCCTACCGACCTACCAGCAGATCGGCATAGCCGCTCCGATTCTGCTCATCGGTTTGCGCATCGCGCAGGGAATAGCAGTGGGCGGTGAGTGGGGCGGCGCCGCACTCATGGTCATCGAGCACGCCGAACCCGACAAGCGCGGCGTGTGGGCCGGGGTCATGCAGATGGGCTCGCCACTCGGCTCGATCGTGTCGACCGTAGCCGTGATGGTCGTGACCCTGCTTCCCGACGACAGCTTCATGTCGTGGGGCTGGCGCATCCCGTTCCTGATCAGTGCGCTGCTGCTCGCGATCGGCCTGTACGTGCGCCTGAGCGTTGTGGAAAGCCCGGTGTTCCGAGAAGCCGTCGAGCAGGCACAGACCCGTCAACGCATCCCGGCGCTGGAGGTGTTGCGGCAACCGCGTGCTCTCCTGCTGGCGTGCGCCATCGGTATCGGGCCGTTCGTCCTGACCGCGCTGATCAGCTCGCACATCCTGGTGTACGGCACCTCCATCGGCTACGACTCCGACGACGTGGTCCGAACCCTGTTGTTCACCTCCACCACCGCACTCGTCTGCATCCCGCTGTTCTCCGCGCTCTCCGATCGCGTCGGCCGGCGCGTAGTGAGTCTCACCGGTGCGGTCGGCGCCGTCGTCATCGCCTTCCCGCTGTACGCGATGGTAAACACGGGTTCTGTGGCCGTGATGACCATCGGCCTGATGCTCGCCATGGTTATGCAGAACGCGCTGTACGCACCGCTCGCACCGATGCTGTCGGAGATGTTCGGGACCGGTGTTCGCTACACGGGCGTGTCGATGGGCTATCAGTTGTCCAGCCTCATCGGCGCGGGATTCACCCCGATGATCGCCGCGTCACTGGTGGCCGCGGCCGGCAACTCGAGTGTGCCGCTGAGCCTCATCATGATCGTCGGTGCCGGAGCCACGATCCTCGGCATCTCGCGTCTGTCCGAGTCCCGAGGGCGCGACCTCACCTCGAACATCACGTCGTCGTCCGTGTGATCCATCGCCGATATTCTCGAAAGACTCTCGATATCACCGGCAGTGGCCGTACGGGGAAGGAGCACGCCGCATGCCCTACGACCCGAACGGGCTGTTCACCGGCGCCGCACCCTATTACGCGGCATACCGGCCCGGCTATCCACCGGAGGTGTTCACCACCTTGCGGGAACGATTCGGGCTCGATCGCACCCAACAGGTGCTGGACCTGGGCTGTGGGACCGGCCGGCTGACCCTGCCCCTGGCGAAGCTGGTCGCGCACATCCACGCCGTCGACCCCGATTCCGGGATGCTCGATCACGCGGCAACACTCGCCGCCGCAGCAGGGATCGACACCATCACCTGGCATCACACCGACGCCTCTCACCTTGCCGAACTCGATCTGCCGATGCTGGACCTGACCACCTTCGGCGCCAGCTTCCACTGGACCGACCGTCCCTCGCTACTGGCGGACCTCGACCACCGCATCGTCCCGCGCGGCGCAGTAGTGGTCGTCAGCGGCGGGCCGCCGGGTAGTGCGGTGGCACCGCCATGGCAGGACCTCGTGACCGAGGTGCGTACCGCCCACCTCGGCCCTGATCGGCGGGCCGGTGCCGGAACCTACCAGCATCCGCACCTCGGCCACGCCGAAGTGCTTGCCGCCTCCCCGTTTTCCGACATCGACACCCGCACCTGGACTCGAGAGCTGGACGGCGACATCGACTCGGTCGTCGGGCTGCAGTTCTCGTACTCCTACAGCGCCCCGAGCCAATTCGCCGACGAGAAGGCCCGAGCCCGATTCGAGACCGACCTACACGCAGCCTTGACCGACCGCTTCGGCACCGACGCCGTCCTCACCGAACACCACACCACCGAACTGATCATCGCCACCCGCCCGACCCGGTAGTCGCCAGGACACGAACTGGGCGAACCCGTTCGGAAACAGATGCAGTACTCGAGCTGGCACCCCGGTTCAAGGCCGGCGACCGTTCTTGCTGTGCCGATGGCGATCGAGCGGCCGCGCCAATAGCGAGGAACGCGGGGCGACACGGGCTCACTGACCCAGCTGGTCGCCCTCAGCTGGGTCTTGCCCAGTCCTATCAGGCGTTTCGTCACATTCTCGGACCGGCCAGAACACTGCCACGATGAATACTGTGAACGGAAGCCCTGCCGCCACCATGAGACCGGCGAGCGTACCCGCACTCATCCGAGCCGAACATCTTTCGTCGCCAACGCGGCCGTACCCCGCTCACTGATCTGCCAGCAGCGTCGGCGAGCGTCGCAGACCGCGTGACCGGTTGCCTGTAATCGGCTGAGTACCCGTCTGATACGCCAACCCGGTCTGCCGGCTTGCCGTCGAATTTGCGCTGCCGAGAGCAACCCTGCTTGCCGGAGAACTCTCAGCACCTCCCGGCCGACAGCATTCACCTCCGACCCCCAGCCTGAAACCAGCGGTCGAAAGACAGGCGCGGACACGCAGTTTCGATAGAAACGACGTGCATCAGCCGATCGAGCATCAGCGTGTCGAAGTGGCCTGACGCGGGCGCGAGGACTGCATCGACATCGGCGCTGATCACAACATCGAACAGCGCGAGAGAACTGTCCTCCGGCGGCCACACCAGCGCATATCCCAACCGGCGGGCCAACCGCAGGACCTGCGCGCGGTCCCATTCGGGCGCGGTACTCACCTCCGGATCGATCCAGCCGAGCGCAGTAGGCCGATATCGCATGCGTCACCCCTCACGTATCAATCCGCACCTCAAGTTACCCAGCCTACCTAGGTAACTACACCTTAGATTTTCTCCCTAGGTAGGTCAAGGGAGCACGGTTGCTCCGCGATCTATCGCCTACACTCGCGACGTGGATGCCCTAGACCCGGACGATCCCCGTCCGCCGTCGCAACAGATCGCCAGCATCCTTCGAGCGGCGATACTGACGCGGAAGCTCACACCAGGCGCGAAACTGCCGTCGGGACCTCAACTCGTTCAACGCTATGGCGTTGCGAAGGCAACAGCAGAGCAAGCTGTTCGAATGCTGAGGGAGGAGGGGCTTGTAGTCTCGCGCAAAGGATCTGGGGTTTTCGTCCGCGAACGCACCGAGCGTCCAGTCGGGCTGCGCCCGCATATCGAACGGAGCTTCGAGGCCCGGAACGTGACCATCGATTTCGCCGGGTTGTCCGGCGAGACACTGCACGGCGCAATATCAGAGCCTCTCGACCGCATCCGAGAAGGAAGGCTCCGTCCCGATTCGCTGGCAGTCCGACTCCTCGTCCCCGATGATTCGATTCCTTGGCACCTGCCATCCCGCGCCGACGACCTCAGCGACAGTCCGGCCTTTCGAAAACGTGCGAATCGCATCATGGAACGACACAGTCTCGCCATCGTCGATGCGGTTCACGAATTAGCGTCGCTCGGACTCGTTTCGAGTGCAACCGCTCAGATTCGAACTTTTCCGTCTGTACCACTGTTCAAGCTGTATGTCCTCAACGGCGAACAGGCGTTCTTCGGCTACTACCCGGTCCGCGAACACGAGCTCGAACTCGACGGCGAGAGCGTCGCGATCTGGGACCTGATGGGTAAGGACACCACATTGTTCCATCACGCGAGCGAGTCCGACCCGGACTCGACGGGCAGTCAGTTCGTCAGCCAATCCCAACTATGGTTCACCAGTCTCTGGAATTCGCTCGCCAAGGACTACCGGCCGTGACCGGTCCGGCCGATCTGCTGACCAGTCACAGGTGTCTACTGCTCGATTTCGACGGCCCGATCTGCTCGGTCTTCTCCGGAATCACCAGCCGCGAGGCCGTCGACTACCTTGGGAAACAGTTGGATACACCACTGCCGTCCGCCATTTCCGAAACGACGGATCCATTCGATGTTCTCGGATTCGCGGAGAAACTCGGTCCATCGACTGCCGCGCGCATCGAACGTGCATTCGCTCGAGTCGAACGGGAAGCGATGGCGGTGTCACACCCGACCCCGGGCGCAGCCGAGCTGATCCGCCGCGCATCTCATCGCGGATACACGGTCGCCGTCGTCAGCAACAATTCCGCGTCGGCCATCGCCGCATACCTCGACGACCGCGACCTACACCGCGATATTTCCGGAATCTTCGCCCGAACGTCCGCTGACCTCACCGCGTTGAAGCCGAGCGCGTACTTGCTGAATCTGGCGATGCGAACGTTGAGCACCACCGCCGAACACACTGTTTTCGTAGGCGATTCGACAACCGACATTCAGGCTGCCCGAGCCGCCCGTGTCAGCTCGATAGCCTTCGCCAACCGTCCCGAGAAGATCGACCGCCTCGCCGCGCACGGCCCCGATGCCGTGATTACCCGCCTGGCCGATTTGACGGACGCTCTGTCGACCGAATGACGGCACCCGGCGTCTGATACGTGGCGTGCGATGGCGGGCCGTCGCCGAGGGCAGTGGGTCGACAGGGCGCTCGTGGGACTGAGAGGATCTTGTTGTGCCGAGCACGACCCTGTCGGAACACCTTCGCGCCGACGTCGAGGTCCTGTGGGACTACAACCAGCTGAACCACGACGTTCGGCCGGTGGATGTCGGGATCGGTCTCGGTAGCCATGATCTCGGCGTTGCCACCTACACCGCCGAGCTCTACCACGCGGGCGTGTTCCCGCTCGTCGTCTTCACCGGCGCCAACGCTGCGACGACCGTCGAGCGGTTCCCGCGCGGCGAAGCAGTTCATTTCCGCGAGCACGCCATCGGGCTCGGGGTGCCCGGCGACGCGATCCTGGTGGAGCCGAAGGCCACGAACACCGGCGACAACATCGACTTCACCCGAGCGCTGCTCGACGCACACGGCACGCTCGACGTGATTCGCTCCGTCATGCTGATTTCGCGTCCGTACCAGCAGCGGCGCAGTTATGCGATCGCACGGAAACGGTGGCCGGGAGTGGAAATCCGCTGCGCATCACTGCCGCTGCCACTGGACGAATACATCGAGAGCATCGGTGACGTCGACCGTGTCGTCACGATGCTCGTCGGTGATACGCAGCGGATCCGGATCTATCCCGCGAAGGGGTGGGCCGCCGAACAGGAAGTGCCGCCCGAGGTATCCGCCGCGTACGCCCGGCTGGTCGAACACGGTTTCACGGGCCGACTGCTCCCCGAGTGACCGACCGGGCTCCGTGCATGCCGCTGCGGAAACGGGACCGAACGCCCGTTCCCGCGCACCGCCACGATCAGGTCAGTGCCGCGAAATCCGCCGGCAGTTCGTGATCGTCGAGCACGCGCATCTCGAGCGGGCCACCCGTGTACGAATCCTCACCGATGACCATCGAGTCCTCGTCGAAGGACCAGAAGATCACGTTGCGCATCCGCAGCAGGTAGTTCTTGTCCACCTCTATTCCGCCGCCGGCAGCCAGGGGATGCTGGGACATGAGTGCGCCGGGCTGGATCATCGTCAACCTGCCCTCGATGACGATGCAGTGGTCGTCGACCACCATTCGCTCGCAGAAGAATTCGAGGACGTGACCATTGCTCTCGACCAGGTTTCGGTAGTACTCGGTGACACCGTCACGGGTCTTCGGACCGACATCACCGCTGAGGCCCCAGAAGTGGTAATCGGTGGCCTCTCCCAGGGTGCCGACGAGTGTGTCGAGGTCGCCGTCCCGCTCGGCAGCCGCATGCACCCGCATCCGCTCGAGCATGGCTCGTTGCCGCGCCGATTCGGTGGTGGCCAGGCGTTCGGTGATGCAGTCGACCAGATGGTTGCGGTTGAGCTCGATCATTCCAGATCCCTTTCACACGGAGGCATCATTACGTTTCGTTGCGCAACAGAATGTATTATAGGGACAGTGTGGCTCGAGGTGGTTTCCGCGAATCGATCGCAGTCCGGCGATAATGGGCCGGTCGTAGCGAAGCAGGGGTCTGTCCCCACGGAGGAGGTCGAGCATCGTGCCCGAGGACGCGACGCAGGTCGCCGGTCGCCCCCGCGACACCCGCATCGACGACGCCGTCCTGGCCGCAACGCGTGAGCTGGTGGCAGAAGTCGGCTACACCGACCTCACCTTCCGCGCCATCGCCGAGCGGGCAGGAACATCGGTTCCCGCGATCCGGCGGCGCTGGGCCTCCAAAGCACATCTCGTGCACGAGGCGGTGTTCCCGCCCGATGTCGCGGCCGAGCCGAGCGAGGACAGCAGCCTGCGCGGCGTCCTGCGGGCCGTGGTGCATCGATGCGTCGAGGTCGTCGGCTCCCCCGCGGGGCGGCGTGCGACACCCGGGCTGATCAGCGAACTGGTCGCCGATCCGGATCTCGAGCAGGAACTGTCCGCACGCCTGCGCACCACGGTGTGGGACCACCTCGCCGGGCTGTTCGCGGGCGCGGTCGAGCGCGGCGAGGTGCGCCCCGATCTCGACATCTCACTGTGTGTGGAAACAGTCTTCGGGACCACCCTGGTCGCTGTCGTCCTGCGTGGCGCGGCCGCGGTGGACGACGCCTGGGTCGAGCAGTTGGTGAGCACCCTCGTGGACGGACTGGCCGTCCACGATTGAGGGTTGCCGTCTGCAGCCTGCCCACCGGGTGCCGGTTGCGCCCCGTTCAGCCGAGGTAACGGACACCGGTCAGCTTCTCCGACTCCTCCCAGAGACGGCGCTGCCTTTCGCGGTCCACCGATCGGGCGCTGGACTGCACCCGTCCGGGGTAGCCCCGGATCTCGAAAAGACCTGAGGGACCGTAATATTCGCCACCCCGAGCCGCCGGATCGGTCGCGGCACGAAGGGTGGGCAATGCACCCATGGCCGGGGTGCGCCCGAAGAGGCGGGCGATGGCCAGATTCGGCAGCCGGAAGGCTGCCGGGGAATGGTTCTACTGCTGTCCACCGCACCCACCTACAGCATGTCCGGGGCGGAGCAGACGCGCTGGCTGACGTTGGCACGCCGGGCGCTGACACCGGGGAGCAGACCGTGATCCTGCCACGACGAGGCAGCCGTCCCGAGCCCCGGCATCGACCGGAAGGCGAAGGTCATGGGGTTGTCGCCGCTCACACTTCCTAGAAACTGTACCGGCACGACGGTATAGTTCTTTGCATGTTACGGAGCGAGGTGCTGAGTCCGGCGCGGCGTTGGGCATCGCTGGCGGTGCTGGTCGGCGCGGTGCTGCTGTTGGCGATCGACGCGACCGTGCTCTACCTGGCGGTGCCGTCACTGACGGCCGAGTTGTCGCCGACCGCGACACAAGTGCTGTGGGTCGGAGACATCTACTCGCTCGCGCTGGCCGGTTTGCTGGTGACGATGGGCAATCTGGCCGACCGAATCGGCCGCAAGCGATTGCTGCTGATCGGCACGGTCGCCTTCGGGCTCGCCTCGGTGCTGGCTGCCTTCGCACCGTCCGCCGAGGTGCTGATCGCAGCCCGGCTGATCTTGGGCATTGCCGGAGCGACGATCATGCCCTCCACCCTGTCGCTGATCCGCAACATCTTCACCGATCAGGTGGAGCGCACCCGGGCGATCGCGATCTGGTCGGCCGCCGCCGCCAGCGGCATCGCACTGGGGCCGCTGGTAGGTGGTTTTCTGCTCGAGCACTTCTGGTGGGGGTCGGTATTCCTCATCAACCTGCCGGTCATGCTGCTCGTACTCGCCGTCGGCGGGTGGATGCTGCCGGAGTCCCGCAACCCGAATCCCGGCCGCTTCGACCTCGTCTCGAGCGGCCTGTCGATGCTCGCGATCATTCCGTTCGTGTACACGATCAAACAGCTCGCCGGCGGCACGTTCGGACCCGCCACCGCGGGCGTACTCGTGGTCGGCGCCGTCTGTGCGGTGCTGTTCGTGCGACGGCAACGGCGCACGGCGTCACCGATGATCGATGTGGCCCTGTTCCGCAACCAGGCGTTCACCGGAGCCGTGCTGGTCAACTTCATCTCGGTGTTCGCGCTGAGTGGTGTGCTGTTCTTCTTCTCCCAATATCTCCAGCTCGCTCGCGAACTCAGCCCACTGCAGGCGGGGTTGGCGCAACTCCCCGCGGCGCTCGCCGCGATGGCCGCGGTGACGGTGGTCGGTGTCCTGTTGACCCGGCTCGGCCGCGGACGAGCCATCGCGGTCGCCATGCTCGTCGGTGCGGCCGGACTGAGACTGATGGCCGCAGTGGAGGGCAGTGAGCAGCTGCTCTGGGTGCTGCTCGCGGTGGTTCCCCTCGGGCTGGGGATCGGTATCGCCGAAACCCTCAGCGTCGACGCCGTCGTCTCCGCGGTACGTCCGGCCAAGGCCGGCGCGGCAGCGTCGGTGTCGGAGACCGCCTACGAGCTCGGCGTCGCACTCGGTATCGCAGTGCTCGGGTCGATCATCACGGTGCTCTATCGCGCCGGTCTCGCACTCCCCGCCGGCACCCCGCCGCGTGCCGAGGACTCACTCGCCGCCGCGACCGCGGTGCTCGAATCCGGCAGTGCGGCACTGGAAGCGGCACAGCGCGCATTCGTGCACGCCATGCAGGCAACGAGCCTCATCGCGGCTGCGGTGATGGTGATCGCCGCGGTCGTGGCCTTTACGCTCATCCCGAACACCAAGGCTGCCGTATCGGTGGAGCACTGAACCGATTCGTCACCTGCAACAGACGAAGGACGACGATATGGCACGTACTGCCGGCCGCAGCCCCGCCGAAACGAAGCGACTGATCCTGGACGCCGCCGCGCAGCTCATCGGCAGGCACGGCACCGCGGTGCCCGTCTCCGACATCGCCGTCGCCGCCGGAGTGTCCAAAGGTGGCCTGCTCTATCACTTTCCGAACAAGGAGGAACTCCTCAACGAAGTCGCCACGGATCTGGTGGTCCGGTTCCGGCAGGACGTGGAGCACGCCGCGGGCGACGAGGAGGAGGGAACGCCGGGCCGGCTCACCAGGGCATACATCCGGGTGAGCTTCGCCCAGGCCCGTGACGTCGCCGGGCTTCGCGACTACATCGCGCTGGCCGCACATCTGATGTACGAGCCGGAACTCGAGAAGTTGACGCAGCAGGACGCGCTGTGGTGGCGGACCGCGCTTCTCGACGACGGCCTCTCCCCCGCTGTCATCCGCATGGTCGTGGCCGCCGCCGACGGCAGCACCACCGCTCCCCTGTGGGGCGCCGTGCTCACCGATTCCGACCGCGCCGCACTCGAAGCGGAACTGATCGCGCTCACCTACCGATGAGTTTTCGGGCGGCGCCCCGTCACGATGAGCATGCAGACACATACACTCGAAACCGCTGAAGCCGACCTCGTCTACGATGTGCGCGGCCCCTTGCCCAGCGTCGGCCGTCCGCCGCTGCTCATGGTGGGTCAGCCGATGGATGCCGGTGGTTTCGCCACCCTGGCGGAGTATTTTCCGGACCGGACTGTGCTCACCTACGACCCGCGGGGGCTCGGGCGCAGTGTGCGTAAGGATGGGCGCACCGACAACTCACCGGTGGTGCAGGCGGAGGATCTCCATGCGCTGATCGGGGTCGTCGGCGGGCCGGTGGAGGTATTCGCCAGTAGCGGTGGGGCGGTGACGGCGCTGGCCCTGGTGGCGGCGCATCCTGGCGATGTATCCGTCCTGGTCGCTCATGAACCGCCTATCACCGGGGTATTGCCCGATGCCGCGGCGGCCGCGCGGGCGTTTGCCGGGGTTCGGGAAGCCTACGAGGCCAAGGGGTTCGGGGCGGGGATGGCGGCGTTCATCGCCATGACGTCGTGGCAGGGCGAATTCGACGAGGGGTACTTCGCACAGCCGGCACCGGATCCCGGTGTGTTCGGGATGCCCACCGAGGACGACGGCCACCGCGACGATCCGCTGCTGTCGGACCGCTCTCGGGCGGTCGTGGACTACCGTCCGGATATCGCCGCCCTCACCGCGGCGCCGACCCGGGTGCTGATCGCGGTCGGCACCGAGTCCGCCGGAGTGCTCACCGGACGTACCGCCGAGGCCACCGCTGCCCTGCTGGGGCACGAAGCGGTCGTGTTCCCCAGCCACCACAGCGGTTTCGTCGGTGGAGACGCCGGCTACGCGGGACAGCCCGAAGCCTTCGCCCGGCGCCTGCACGAGGTCCTCGACGCGAACCCTTAGGCAGCATCTCCACCTCGGCTGTTGACCGTCCTCGACCACGGCGAATACCGTTGGGCGGCACGGCGAGGAGGCTCCATGTTCGACGATATCGACCTCACCGACCTGAACCGGTTCACCAGCGGATTCCCCCATCACGTCTTCGACCGGTTACGACGGGAAGCACCGGTGTGGTTTCACCCGCCCACCGCGCACAGCCCGGGCGGGGAAGGATTCTGGGTGCTCAGCCGCTACGGCGATATCATCGCCGCAGCCACCTCCGGTGACACCTTCTCCTCGGAAACAGGTGGCGACCGGGACGGGGGCGGCACCACGCTCGAAGATATGCCGCTGGGGACGGTCGGCGCACTGCTGAACATGATGGACGATCCCCGGCACGCGAAGATCCGCCGGTTGCTCGCCCCCAGCACCACGCCGCGCGCGCTGCGGCGGATCGAGGACGATCTGCGGCAGCGCTCGATCGCGATCGTCGATGCGGCGGTCGCGAAGCGGGACTGCGATTTCCTGACCGATGTGGCAGCGGAGCTGCCGTTGCAGGCGGTGGCCGAGCTGGCGGGTGTGCCGCAGGCCGACCGGCACGAGCTGATGAACTGGGCGAATGTGACCCTCGACTACGAGGACCGGGAGGTCGGCGAGATCGACGATCGTCTCGCGCAGGCACAGGCGCGGATGTTCGTCTACGGGGCGGAGCTGCTGGAACGTAAGCGCGCCGAGCCGGGTGCGGACCTGCTGTCCATCGTCACCCACGCCCTCGTCGACGACGAGCCGTTGACCGAGGCCGAGCAGCGCCTGTTCCTGAGTTTGATCGTCGCCGCCGGCAGCGAGACCACCCGCAACTCGATCGCCCAGGGGACCGCCGCGCTCAGCGGGGACCCCGAGTTGTGGCGGCGGCTGCAACAGGACCGGACACTGCTCCCGGGCGCGGTCGAGGAGATGCTGCGCTGGGCCTCCTCGACCCCGTACAACCGGCGTACCGCCACCCGGGACGTGGAGGTCGGCGGGCACCGGATCGCGGCCGGCGACAAGGTCACGCTCTGGTGGGCGTCGGCCAACCGCGACGAGCAGGTGTTCACCGAACCGCACACCTTCGATATCGGCCGAAACCCGAACCCGCACCTGGCATTCGGACGTGGTGTGCATTTCTGCCTGGGGGCCTCGCTGGCTCGCATGGAGATGCGTGTCATGTTCGATGTGCTGCTCGATCGCGTCGAAACGATCACTCCGGACGGCCCGATCGAGTACGTCCGCAGCAACAAACACGCGGGAGTCCGCCACATGCCCGTCACCATTCGCGGCACGGGCCCGGCCCCCGTCGCCTACTGACCGTTGCGGCGCTCGGTTATCGGGCGGCCGCCGCGGCGATGCGAATATCGCGGGTGCGCACCTGATGGGCGATCATCGTGGTGCGGGCGCGTTCGGCGTCGCCGGCCAGGACCGCGTCCAGGATGTCGCGGTGTTCGTTCTCGATCTGCGCCAGGTTCTCCGGAGCCTGGGATCGGTCGGTTTCGTAGACCGCCATCTGGGCGTCTAGCCGATCCATCAGTTCCTCGACGGTCCGGTTGTGCGCGGCCGCCCGCAGCGCATGGTGCCAGTCACTGTGGAGGCGCAGGCCGGCCTCGGGATCGGGTTCCGCAACAGCGGTGTCGAACATTCTGGTGAGGCGGGCAAGATCGATTTCGGACCGGCTGGTCGCGGCAGAGAAAGCGACCGCCGACTCCAGGACGATGCGGGCATCGCAGATCTCGAGTAGTTCTTCCGGGGTGCGCTCGCGGACGCGATAGCCGCGGGGCGCCTGCACGACCAGACCTTCGTAGTCGAGGCGGTGCAGTGCCTCGCGGACCGGCGTCCTGGATACGCCGAGTTCGGCGCCCACCGTTGCCGGGAGGAGCATCGTGCCCGGCGGGTAGATCCGGCCCGTGATGCGTTCGCGCAGTTGCTGGTACGGCGACGACTCGGTGCGCATCGGCCCACTCCCTTCGATTGCGTTCTCCAACGAGTACCAGGCCGCGGTGCGGTGTGCAAAGAGTTCAAATCCAGCTGTATACAACTGGCGCCATTTGCATCCGAAGCTGACATGGTTCTGCTCGTACCCATCGACCTGCGAGGAGAGCCATGTATCTACCCACTCGGGCGCCGAGGGGACGCAATCGTGTCTGACATATCGACCGTCCCCGTCACCCGGCCGCAGCGCACCGTGGTAGCCGTGCGCCGCCGGCTCCCGCTCACCACCCTGCTGCCCTGGGTGGTTCCGGTGCTGCTCCTCATCGGCTGGCAGTGGGGTTCGACCAACGGCATCCTCGCGGCCGAAATTCTGCCGCCGCCCAGCAAAATCCTCGACACTGCCGGAAACCTCTGGGAGACCGGCGAACTCACTCGCTACCTTGGCGCCAGTATCCGCCGGGTCGCCCTCGGCTTCGGCATCGGTGCGGCGCTGGGACTCACGCTGGGATTCCTGGTGGGGCTGTCGCGCATCGGCGAAGCACTGGTGGATCGCAGTGTCCAGATGCTGCGAGCCGTCCCACATCTGGCGATGGTGCCGCTCCTGATCGCCGCGTTCGGTATCGACGAATTGCCCAAGATCATTCTGGTGGCCCTTGGAGTCGTGTTCCCCGTATATCTCAACACGGTTTCCGGAATCAGATCGGTCGACCCGAAACTGGTGCAGCTCGGGCGTTCCTACGGCCTCGGCTATCCCGGCCTGCTGCGCGAGATCGTGATCCCCGGGGCGATGCCGATGATCCTCACCGGAATCCGGTACGCCCTCGGCGTCGCCTGGCTGACCCTGGTGGTCGGGGAAACGATCGCCACCAGCGACGGAATCGGCTACCTCGCCCAGAACGGCCGTGACCTGTTGCGCAACGACCGGATCGTGCTGGCGATCGTGCTCTACGCACTGGCCGGGCTGATCGCCGATCAGTTGGTCCGGCTGATGGAACGGCGAGTGTTGCGCTGGAACACCAACTACGGCAAGGAAAGCACGCGATGAACGACCCACGCCCGGGTGCCGGTCTGGAACTGTCCGGCGTCGGCCACCGTTATCGGGACCGGCCGATCCTCGACGGTATCGATCTCACCATCGAACCCGGTGAGTTCGTGACCGTCCTCGGTCCCAGTGGTGTCGGAAAGTCGACGCTGCTGCGACTTCTCGCGGGGATCGAACAACCCACAACGGGCCGGGTGCGCTCGACCACCGGGGACGGGGTGCGCTCGCGCATGATGTTCCAGGAGGACCGGCTGCTGCCCTGGCGCACCGTTGTCGACAACGTCCAGCTCGGCATGCGAGGTCGGCGCGAACGCGCCGTGGAACTGCTGCAGGCGGTGGGCTTGGCGGGGCGCGAACGGGACTGGCCGCGGGAGTTGTCGGGCGGTCAGCGGCAACGGGTCGCCCTGGCCCGCGCGCTGCTGCATCAGCCCGAGGTGTTGTTGCTCGACGAACCTTTCGGCGCGCTGGACGCCATCACCCGCGTCACCATGCAGCAGCTGCTCGAGCGGCTATTGGCCGAACATCCACGCACCGTCGTCCTGGTCACCCACGACGTCGAGGAGAGCCTGATCCTCTCCGACCGCGTCCTCCTGCTGACCGGCTCCGGAATCACCCGCGAGCTGCGCATCGACGAACCCCGGCCGCGCTTGCACGGCAGTGCCGAATCGGCTGTCCGCAAGGCCGATCTGCTCGATGCGCTGCTCGCCGCCGACCGGGCCGTGCATGCCTGATCCCCTCGAATCGGAAGGTTTTCCATGTCCTCACCCCCACCACGCACCCTGAACAGACGCGGATTCGTCGCCGCCGGTGCCGGGCTGCTCGGTCTGTCCGCCCTCGCGGTGGCCGGATGCGCGACCGCCGAACCGGACGACGGGCCGCTGCGGCGAGTCCGCTACGCGTTGATCGGTGACGGTCGAGCCGAGCCCGGCACCGTCCTGCGCAACAAGCTCAGCGACATCGATCCGGCCGCCGAGCTCGGCGGCATCCCGCTCGAGTGGCCCACCGGATTTCCGGCCTCACTCCCGGTGATGGAGGCGATCAAGGCTCACAGCGTCGATTTCACCTTCGCCACCGCCACCGCTGTCATCTACGCCATCGGCGGCGGTGTTCCGATCGTCCCGCTGGTGGCCTATCCGCTACCGGCGAACGAAGTCGACATCCTGGTTCCCCAGGGGTCACCGATCAAGTCGGCCGCGGATCTGAAAGGTCGCCGCGTCGCCGATCAGCGCGGCACCACCGGAACCTACAGTCTGATCAAGTATCTCGACACCGCCGGCCTGTCGATCGACGATGTCGACTACGCGAACCTCACCGCGGCCGATGCCGAGGCCGCGTTCGCGCAGGGCAAGGTCGACGCCTGGATCACCTGGCAACCCAGCGCGGAGCTGGCCCGCCGCAAACACAACGCCGCGACGCTGCCGGGTGTGCGAACCTACGACTACGCCTTCTTCGTCGCGAGCGAATCGTTCGCGAACAACCATCCACAGCAGGCCGCGACGCTGGTGCGGACCGTGCGCGACGCGCAGCGCTGGATCGACGACGATCCGCAACGCGCCGTCGACGCCTTCACCCGCCTCGGCGGCTTCGGTGACAGCGCGCTCGAGGCCCAGGTGTACCGCGACCTGATCGAGAGCCGTCGGCTGTCGTACTCGGGCGCCGGCTCGTTCACCTCGGTCAGCGCCGACGCCATCGCCGGCACCCAGGACCTCGCCGACAACTTCCACCGGCTCGGCGTCTATCCCGAACGCGTCGACGTGACGACCTGGCTGCAGGACTCACGATTCGACGAGATCAACAAGATCATCGACCAGGAACTCTCGAAATAGATTGCGACCCAGCCATGTCGAATTCACAGATGCACCTTGCCGCCTTCGTGACCGCCGGGCCGGGACGTCCGGGAGGTTGGCGCTACCCCTCCTCGGTGCCGGGGTGGCTCAGCGCCGACTACTACCAGCACATCGCCCGCACCCTCGAGGCGGGGCGCTTCGACCTCGCCTTCTTCGCCGACATCCTGTCGGTGCCGGACCGATTCGGCGGAAGTACCGATGCTCAGCTCCGCAACGGCGCGCTGGGATCCCTGCGTCTGGATCCACTGCACGTGCTCTCGTCGATGGGGGCGGTCACCGATCGGCTCGGACTCGCCGCAACGGTGTCGACCACCTACGCGCAGCCGTACACCGTGGCCCGTTCCTTCGCCACGCTCGATCACCTGACCGCCGGGCGCGCCGCATGGAATATCGTCACCTCGTTCCAGGAAGCCGAAGCGCGTAACTTCAGCCGCGACAGCCAGTTTCCGCGCGAGCTCCGTTACGAACGGGCCGACGAGTTCCTGGAGGTCGCCGGAAAACTCTGGGACAGCTGGGATGAGGACGCGCTGGTTCTGGATGCCGCGACGCCGCTGTTCGCCGATCCGGAGCAGGTACATGCGGTCGACCACGACGGTGAATTCTTCACCGTTCGGGGGCCGCTCAACGTGCCACGCCCACCGCAGGGTTATCCGGTGCTGATCCAGGCCGGCGCCTCCGCGAAAGGCAAGGATTTCGCGGCTCGCTGGTCCGACGTCATATTCTGCAGTCACGCCTCGCTCGAATCCGCGCAAGCCTTCTACACCGAGATCAAGGAGCGGGCCGCCGCGCACGGCCGCGATCCGCAGCAGATCAAGATCCTCCCGTCGATCGCACCGGTCATCGGCACCACCACCGAGAATGCCCGCCGCCTGCACGACGAGCTCTACGAGCTGGTGCCGCCACTGGGTGGATTATCTACGCTCGCTTACCATCTCGATGTCGACCTGTCGACCTTTCCACTCGACGAGCGGCTGCCGGAAGTGCAGGTGCCCGGCGTGGAAGGGCATTACCGCGAGGTTCGCGAGATCACCGAGCGTGATGGGCTGACGCTGCGTGAACTCGGCAAACAGTACGGCGGTCGGGTCGAGGGCGGCTTCGTCGGGACCGCCGCCGAAGTCGCCGACGGTCTCGAGGAATGGTTCACCGCCGGTGCGTGCGACGGTTTCACCGTCCAAGCGCCGTATCAGCCGGGCGGTTTCGAGGAATTCACCCGTCAGGTGGTCCCGGAACTGCAGCGGCGTGGCTTGTTCCGCACCGAGTACGAGGGGCGGACACTGCGCGAGAATCTGGGCCTGAACCGTCCGGAGTCCGGCGAGTGGGTCCACCGCGCACCGCTGTCCGGGCGGGTGGCGTTGTGAGCGAAGCGAATACCGCGACGGTTTCGGGACACACCATCGCCGGCGTGCCGGGCCGGTTCGTCCTCGATGCTCGTACCAACCATGTGATCACCGACTCCCGCTTCGGGCCCGGCGAATCCATTCGGGCCGGAGAATTGCTGCTCTCGGCGCTGGTCTCCTGTGCGATGGCGAATATCGAGGCCACGGCGACCGAATCCGGGTATACGGTCTCCGGCGTCCGGGTCAGCGCCACGCATGTGCGTGGTGTCGCCGATCCGACCCGTTACGACCACACTCGGGTCACGGTATGGGTACACGGCGTCGACCGCACCGTCGCCGAGACGTTGGTCGCGCGGTTCACCGAAACCTGCCCGATCTACAACACCGTCCGCCGCGGCAGCGGCATCGAATTGGAGCTCTGCACCGACTGAGAACACCGCGCCGGGTCGCGGGCGTCGCTGTGTTTCAGCAGAATCCGACCCGGTTGTCGTCGCTGTCGTCCGCCGCGTGCACGGTGTGCAGGATCCAATCGCCCTTGGCATTGGATTTGGCGTGGTACAGCGTGGTGTCGGCGGCGTCGAGCAGCCATTCCGGGTCCCTGCCGACGATCGGGGTGATCACGGCGCCGATGCTGGCCGACATGGGCAGCCGGTGCCCGCCGACGACGATGGGGTCGGTCAGGGCGCCGCGTGCTCGGTTGGCGATCTCGGTGACCCGCTCGTTGCCGGCCGGGGGCGGCACCATGATCACGAACTCGTCGCCGCCGATCCGCGACACCATGCAGCCCATCCCGCAGAGATTGTCGAGCAGCCGGCGACCGACCGTGGCCAGGACCTGATCACCGGTTCCGTGCCCGTAGTGATCGTTGATCTCCTTGAACTGGTCGAGATCGGCGAAGCACAGTCCCATCCGGTCGTGGTCCCCGGCCGCGGCGATGGCCTCACTGAGTTTCTCGAGCAGATATCGGCGATTGGGGAGGCCGGTGAGCGCATCGTGCCGGGCCTGATAGTGCAGCTGCTCCTGCAGCTGATGCCGTTCGGTCATGTCCTCGCCGATCGCGAGCAGATAGTCCGGCTGGTCGGCGGCACCCTTGACATAGGTGATGGCGAAGGAGGCCCAGCCGACGCTGCCGTCGGCGCGCAGCAGTCGCCGCTCGATCCGGACGGTGCCCTCCCGGGCGGGGACCAGCTTGTCGTAGACCATCCGCCGGATCTCGTTCTGATCGTCGGGGTGCGCGAAGTCGTAGACCGAGATGCCGTGCAGCTCCTCGGGCGATACGCCGATCATCGTCGCCAGGTGGGGATTTGCTTCCAGCAGGGCGCCGTTGGTGTCGCCGACCGCGATGGCGATGGCCGCGTGATCGAAGACGATCCGGAAGCGCTTGTCGTACTCGGACTGAGTGGGGCGCTGCAGCGCCGAGGCATCGCGGTGTCCCTGACCGAGCGCGGCGAGCAGCGCTGCCAGGCGGGGGCCGCCCTCGGGATGTTCGCAGTGGTCGACCAGCCCGTAGAGGACCTGCGCGGAGGCGGCGGGCACGGAGGAATCGGTGAGCTGGGCACGTACCAGGGCAGCACCCACCCGCGAGCCGACGGCGTAGTCGAAGGTTGGAGCGTCAAGTCCCGCCCGTAGCTCGCGTAATAACTTGCTCAGCAGTGATAAGTCCACGTCGGTGTAGGGGGTGGAGCCGGCGAGAGGGGCCAAGGCGCGCCGCCACTGCTGCGCTAGTGCGGTGTACTCCAGGTCGTTCACTACAAATCCCCTGCCGGTTCGGGAGCCCGCTAGGTACGGGCGTCCGGTAGTGCCTCCTCCGGTACTGCTCTGTAAGCAACGCTAATGGTCGCTAGTGCAAAAGTACTGCACGGCGAAATTCTCACAAAAAGGAACACCTCTAGGCGAGATGATCCTCCACGAAGATCGAGGTGCCCTTGTACCGCGGACTCACGCACTGCCACACCCAGCTGGCCTGCACACACTGGTCCAGATCCGCGAGATACTCGGCGACCGCTTCGCTCAACTCGGCATCCGCGACATCCGCGCATCGCCGCAGCACCCGGGCCCGCAGCGTACGGAAATGGGTGAGCCGGTCACGGACCACGTCGGCGGCGCCGGTGACGGCATCGGACAGTGTCGCGCCGGGGGTGTTGAGCAGCAGGATCGGTACGAGATTGAAGTCCGAGCGGTCGACAATGCACTCCTTCTCGAAGGAGAACACATCGTTCATCAGCGCGCCGATCTCGGCGGTGAGGCGGATGAGAACCCGCACGTCCTCGTCGAGGCCGACGGCACGGATGCGGTCCCACGGCAGCACGACGCCGCGCGCGAAATCGCACAGGGCGATCGCGGGGTACATGCCGGAGATCTCGTTGCGGAGTGCGATGTAGTCGTCTACGCCGAGCAGGTCGCGGCGCGCGCTCGCGTTCTGATCGCGGATGGCCGGTCGCAGATGGTCGACGGTCAGGATCCGGAAGCTTCGTAACCAGGCCGGATCAGCCTGGTCGGCGAGCATCGAGAGGAATTCGGTGGTGGCGGTTTCGATGGGTCCGGGAGGGCTGGGGGCGGGCGGAGTACCTTCCGCCTCGGGTAAGGGCGGAATGTCCTCCGCCTCGAATAATCGGCACAGCCGATCGACCTCGTACAACGCCTGCGCCTGCTCCGCGGCGGACAGGTGGCCGAACTTCTCCCGGCCCACGGTATCGTTGAGCCAGAACAGGATCGCGTTGTAGATCCCGATCGTCACCATCCGCTCGACGGTGGTCGCCCGTGGATGCAGGTAGGGGGTCATGCTGTTGTAGTGGGCGCCACCGTGTTCCAGCCAGATGCCGTGCTCGCGGCAGAAGTCCTCGACCTGCGCGCAGGCCTGCTCACCGAACCGGTTCGGCGCGAAATCCCGGCAGTATTCGGCTATGTCACAGTCTTCGGTGCTGAACAGGGCGCGCAACGACCAGCGGTCCCCCCGGTCCAGAAGTTGCCGATAGTGCTCGTGCATCTCGGAAAGTTCTGCTTGCACCTGCGGCGTGTATTTCTGTGCCACAACAACTCTCCCGATCTACGAACGCAAGTGCCGGGCTCTTCCCGCGTCCCGGCCACTTTCGAGCAATGGTAGTCGACATCCCCGGTGTGGACCGGCGGACGTGACACCTGTCTCGGATATTTTTCAGCCGCCGGAGGTCACCCGGACCGGGAGATCGTCGGCCCAGGGCTGACTTTCGACCATATCCGCCACCCGGACGGTGCCGCGCTCGAATTCGCCGGTCGCGGCGTCGACGAGCCGATAGGACTGGGTCTGCCGGTGGATCGGCTGTGCGTCGAGCAGGACCACGCGCACCTCGCCGGGCTCGAACCTGCACCGCTGCTGCAGTGCCGCGATGAGTTGTTCGTTGTGCATATGCCCGTCACCGAAGTTCCAGCCGACCGCGGTACTGCAGATCCGCTCCCCGTCGGTGATGGTGTACTCGTCTTCGCGGCCCGCGGGCATGGCGCGGTGCACGAGCGTGTACAGCGCGCGACCGTGGGTGTTCATGGCGCGGAAGGCATAGCCGAGATACATCAGGATCTCGGCACGATCCCCGTAGAAGCGCTGCATCTGAGCCTGCGGCATGCTCGCGATCGCGACGATGTTCTCCCCGATCTTCTGCGCTGCCGACGGCTTGACACACCACACGGTGGTGTCCCAGTTGCCCGCGTAGTAGCGCATCCCGGGCAGGAACGAGATCCGTGCAGGCATCAGATTGCCCGCGATCACGATCGCCACCGGGACCACGAACAACAGCGCAGGCCACCACGGGTGCACCGCGTCGGTCAATCCGATATCGGAGTAGGACACGAACAGCACGCCCAATCCGAACATCATGAACACGTTCCACTCCAGCGGCACCCCCATCGGGATGGCGGTCAGGATCGCGAGGTGCAGGCACAGCATGAGCACCGCGGCTACCACGGTCAGCCATCCGCCACGGGAGAAGAACAGCACCACCGGAATACACAACTCGACCGCGGTGGCGCTGTGCGCGACGATGCGCGACAACGGCCCCGGACGCAGATCCTCGGGAAACTTCGCGAAGAACCGGCGCTTGAGCCAGCGCGGCCGCACGATCGGGCTGTTGGACATCATGGTGGAGACCACGAAAGGGAAGTGCCGGTTCAACTTCGAGGTGGCCGCACCCATCCAGATGACGACGAACACGAGCTTGGCGCCGAGCACGATATCGGCTCCGGTGAACAGGAAGGCCACCGCCAGCGGTGCATAGACCTCACCGCGCGCGGCCAGGAAGATCACCTTGTCCCGCAGTCCGAGCACGGCCAGCACCGCGAGGATCAGCCAGATCTGCCAAGCCGGCAGGACGCCGACCGAGGTGTCGAGGGCCGGTATCGGCCCGGTGCCGTCGGAGCACAACGCCCATACCAGCGCCACCAGCAGCACCGCATACAGCGCGATATCGATCGGTGTGCGATTGGTGCCGCGCGTCAGTGGGATCTGTCGAGGCCAGGGTGGGAGCCGAATCGTACCGGGGCGCAACCAATACAGGATCGACCCCATCGGCGGGAAGTACCGGTTGTTGAGCGGTCCGAACCCACAGCCGAGGCCGAGCACCTCGAACAACAGGGTGAACAGCACGGCCTTTTCGAACACGATCGGTTCCGACCACCAGCTGCCGACATCGGTGAATCCGTCGATACCACTGGTGGTGAGCGCGAACAGCCAGATCGCGAGGATGTAGAGCAGGATCTTCACGACATAGAACAGGTGCATCACCACCGGCGTGCCGAATCCGACCTCGGCCCAGTGCCGGGCCATCAGCCTGATGCGCTCGCTACGCCCGCTACCGGCCCACTGCTGCATGTCCACTACCGGCAGCTCCGGCTGCAGGAACCCCATCTGTTTCTCCGTTCTCCGCGGATTCGGACGCGTCTGGCATCAGGACGCCAGGGCCGCCGTGTTCTTCTCGTCTCCCGCGGAGACGGTGATGTCGTGCCCGATCGGATCGTCGACCGCGTCGAGATCGTCGGCGGGAATCGTCGCCAGGAATCGGCTGCCGTCGGCGTGCAGCCGTCCGACCAGTACACCGATCCGTGGTTCGAAGGCGCGGCGCACCGTGTAGGTCTCGATCCTGGCCGAGCCCTCGGCTCGGGACCGGAACGCGATACCTGGCGCTGCGTCGACGGTGCGCTGCAGCTGTGCGCTGCTGTCGGGCACCCAGTTGGCCTGCGCGGTCGAGTACACGCCCACCGAGTATTTGCTCATGATGCCGCCGTTGGCTCCGACCAGTCCGAACGCACCCGGGTCGTCCCGCATGCGGGCGACGGTCTCGGCGATGGCGTGCATCGAGTAGTTGTTACCGGGACCGCCGAAGAACGGCAGCCCGCCGGTAACGGTCAGCCCGCGCGGGTCGTCGGTGGCCAGTCCGGTGCCCTCGCAGAAGTTGAACACCGGGACCGGGAAGCAGCTGTAGAGATCGAAGGTCGCGACGTCGGCGAGCCTGATATCGGCCACCCGCAACGCTTCCCGCGTGGCCATCGCTGCGGTTGGCGCGGTGCCGAGGTCGTCGCGTTCGAGCAGCGAACGCTCCGCGAGGTCGGCGTGGCCGCGTAGGTAGACCCATTTCTCCGCCGGGACGCCGAGACGACGCGCGGCAGCCACCGACATCACGACCGCCGCAGCGCCCATGTTGACCAGATCCCGTGCCACCATCAACCGGGGGTACGGGTCGCAGATCATCCGGTTGTCCGCGGTGACGGTGGCCAACTCCTCGGCGGAGCGGACGACGGGTGCGGCCGCCAGCGGATTTTTCGCGGCCACGCAGGTGAAGGGCGCGAACAGCTCCGCCATCTGCCGGCGGTATTCGTCCGGGCTCGCTCCCAGCCGGGCCCGGCGCGCATTCTCCAGCAGCGCGTACTGGGTCGGCGCGCCCATGACCGAATGGCGGACCTGGTTGGAGTCGATGAACGATTCGAATCCGAAACCGCGGTCCTCGAGCTGCCCCGTGGCGTGTTCGGTGAAGTCGGGTTTGTCGGCGCGACCGGCGTAGTGGCGTTCGGTCGATATCGCATCCGAGCCGGTGATCAGCACCGACTCCAGCTCTCCGGCGGCGATCGCGGTCGCGAATTCGGTGATCAGATGCTGTGGCCCCTGCCCACCGACCACCTCGAGCACCGCACGCGCCGGATCGATGTCCAATCGCCGCGCCACCGAGCGTGGGTAGTTGTCCGAGCGGCCCAGCGGCGTAGGCACCGGTGCCGAGATCTCGAATTGGCGGATTCCGGCGATCACCTCGATCGACGCCGCCACACCGGCGAATCGCGCCCCGGTGTCCTCGAGCGCGTTGCGTGCAGCCGCGGCGGCCAGCTCGACCGAGGACAACTGCAGGTATCCGGGCCCGTCGATGCTGTCCGAAATCTGCCCCACACCGACGATTACCGGTGTCCGTGGATCAATCAACGCAAACCGCCTCGCACCTGCTGCCGATACGTCCGTACCGAGGACATCTGTCCAGACATAACACTTAACATATGTCCAGATCGACGTCAGGAGAACCTCTCGGTTGCTCGCCGCTACCGCTACGGTCACGTCATGAACACCGATCTCGTCCTCGTCGACAAGCCCCGCCCGCAGGTAGCACTCGTCACCTTGAACCGGCCCGAACGTATGAATTCGATGGCGTTCGACCTGATGTTGCCGCTGCGGGCGGCGATCGAGGAGATCAAGCACGACAATTCCGTGCGGGCGGTCGTCCTGACCGGGGCCGGACGCGGATTCTGCTCGGGCGCCGATCAGAAGGCCGCGGGCGCCCTTCCCCATCTGGACGGATTGACCGCGCCCACCAAAGCCTTGCGTTCGATGGAGGTTCTCGACGAGGTCATCCTGTCCTTTCGCCGCCTGAACCAGCCGATCATCGCTGCGGTCAACGGCCCCGCCATCGGCGGCGGACTGTGTCTGGCGCTCGCCGCCGATATCCGGGTGGCGAGCGATGAAGCCTACTTCCGGGCCGCCGGAATCAACAACGGCCTCACCGCCAGCGAACTGGGGCTGTCGTATCTGCTCCCCCGGGCCGTCGGCACCTCCCGTGCCTTCGAAATGATGCTCACCGGGGGCGATATCGACGCCCAGCAGGCAGAACGCATCGGGCTGGTGTCGCATTGCGTGGCGGCCGACCGGCTCCTCGACTACTGCTACGACATCGCAGAGCGCATCGCGACCTTCTCCCGGCCCGGAATCGAACTGACCAAGCGAACGCTGTGGAGCGGCCTCGACGCGTCCTCACTGGAAGGGCATATGCAGGCAGAAGGGCTGGGGCAGTTGTACATTCGCCTGCTGACCGACAACTTCGAAGAGGCGGTGGCAGCGCGCACGGAAGGCCGCCCGGCGGTATTCCGCGATCAGCGGTAGGCCCGGGCGATCGCCCGGCAACCCGCGCGGCCCGCACCTGCCGCCGACCGGTTCGGACCGCTCCGGCACGATGAGACCGCTGGGTCTGCCGGCAGATGCGTGTGCGACGCTGGTTGCGCAGTACGGACCAGGGGTGAGTGGCGATGTACGACAGCAGCATAGTGCGGGCCTGGTGGCACGACCGGGTCGATTACCGCTGGCTGGTGCACACCCTGGCGGCCCGGTCCGTGCTGGGACCGTTGAAGGCACTGATCGGTACCGCGGGCGCAGTGATCGCGGTGATGGGTGCCGTGATCGCGGGCTCACCGGTGGGGCCGCCGGGCCACCCCGGGATCGCCTCGAGCATCGGAATAGCGGCCGGGACCCTGTGGGCCTTGCGCTGGTGGCTGCTGCGCTGGCCGAGCAGCACCGAATCGGTGGTCCTGATCGGGTGCGCCGATGTGCTGTTCACCGCGGAATTCCTGCAGGTGCCGGATCGGCTGTTCGCGGCGATGGGCACGGTACTGCTCGTGGTCACCGGATGCTACCTGGGCTACTTCCACAGCGCGCGGGTCCTCGCGGCACATTCGGCGTGGTCACTGGTGGCGGTGATCGTGTTCTCGGTGCGCATCGTCACCGGTGGTGGCGATATCCGGATGGCACTCGCGGTCGGACTGCTGCTGTTCGTCTCGGTGGTCAGCGCATTGCCGGCGTTGCAGATCCTCTACTGGTTGCTGCGCACCGAGTCGCTGTCGGACCCCCTGACCGAACTGCTGAACCGGCGCGGCCTGGAGACCAGGTTGCCGCCCCTGGTCGAGCAGTATCCCGCAGTCTGTGTGATGACCTTCGATCTGGACCGGTTCAAGAACGTCAACGACACCTGGGGGCATCGGGTCGGTGACACCGTGCTGGTACGGACCGCGCGGCGGTTGCGCGAGGCCGCCGGGGACGCGGCCGTGGTGGCACGCACCGGCGGCGAGGAATTCGTGGTGGCCGCGCCCATCGCCGGTGACGCCGCACGCTCGGAGGCCGAGCGGCTGCGCCTGGCGGTAGCCGAAACGCCGGAAACCGCGGTCGAGGTCACCGCGAGCGTCGGCGTCGCCGTCTACGACGCGACGGTCAGCCCCGGAACTCCCCGGCCCACCACGGACCGGTTACTGCAGTCCGCCGACGCTGCCATGTACCGGGCCAAACAGTCGGGCGGCAATCTGGTGGTGCTCGACGAACTGACCCCGCCGCCGGACCGTCCCACCTGAGGCTCGCACCGAAACCTGCGGATTTAAGCATAATCGCTTAAACTCCCGGCCGGGTGCACCGTGGCCGCACCGCCGGGGTACGCCCCGCAATCCCCACGAATGTCGCAGGAGTCGAAATGAGCGGTCTGTCAGGGAAAGTAGCGCTGGTCACCGGCGCATCCTCCGGCCTGGGCGCAAGCGTCGCGCAGTTGTTCGCCGAGCGCGGCGCCTCGGTGTTCGGCGTAGCGCGCGACCGGGACCGGTTGTCACAGACCTTCGAACAGGTGGAGCGTGGCCGGTTCACGGTTGCCGACATTTCGGGTTCGGCCGCCTGTGGGTCGGTGGTGGACCAGTGCGTGGCGGAATTCGGCCGGCTCGATATTCTCGTGAACGTCGCCGGCGCACACACCATGCGGCATACCACCGACGTCACCGACGCGGAGTGGGAATACGATCTGGCGGTTAATCTCAACGCACCGTTCTATCTGTGCCGGGCCGCGATCCCACACCTACTCGAGACAGCCGGGAATATCGTCAATGTCGCCTCGATCGCCGGGACCGAAGGACAGGCCTATTCCGCGGGATACTGCGCAGCCAAGCACGGTCTGATCGGACTGACCCGAGCGCTCGCGGTGGAATACACCACGAAACAGATCCGGGTGAATGCGGTGTGCCCGGGTGGAATGCTCACCCCACAGGTCACCGATTTCTCGATGCCCGAAGGCGCGGATCCGAATCTCATCATGCGTATCGCCGCACTGCGCGGAATGAACGAGCCCCGCGATGTCGCCGGCGTCATCGCATTCCTGGCGAGTGCGGATGCCGCGGCCGTGCACGGCGCGGTCTACGCGGCCGACAACGGGAAGACCGCCGGGTGACCGGCGGTGCCGAGACGACGCCCGCCGACTTCGGACCGATCACCCAAACAGCTTGGGTGACTACGGATATCGAGGCCACCGAACGGCTGCTCAGCAGGTTCGGTGCGGGGACGTGGACCCGGCTGCCGGATACTCGATTCGGTCCGGACGTGTGTAGTTACCGCGGCGCACCAGCCGATTTCAGCGCCCATATCTCACTGTCCTATCTCGGAGATATGCAACTGGAACTCATCGAACCCGTGCGCGGCACCAGTATCTATACCGAATTCCTCGAACGGGGCGGTCCGGGCCTGCACCATATCTGTTTCGAGCCCGTGGATTTCGACGACGCCGTCGCGAATGCGAATACCAATGGACTGCGGGTGATCCAGAACGGCACGGTCGGCACCGCCATGCGTTATGCCTATCTCGACGGCGCGGCCGCGGGGGTGCCGTATCTCGAGATCGCCGAGATCGGCGCCGATATGCGCGCCTTCTACGAATACGTGAAATCACGATGAGTCGCAGCGCTCGCGCCCGGGCCGAGATCCTGGATGCGGCAGAACAATTGATCGCCGAGCGCGGTATGCGAGTGCCGCTGCGCGACATCGCACTCGCAGCGGGACAGCGAAACAATTCGGCGGTCAATTACCACTTCCGGAACCGGCAGGAGCTGATCGATGCGGTGATCGACCGGCGCCTGCGGCCGATGGAGATAGAGCGCGCCGAGATGCTCTCGGTACTCGACGACGCGACCCGTGGCGATGTCACCGCCCTGCTTCGCATTCTGGTGGTGCCGTTGACCAGGGTGGACAGCGAGCACTACGCCCGGTTCCTGCAAGCGGCAGCACTGCATCTGCCGACCGACCTGGAAGGGACGCAGGGCGCGGTATGGCCGCGGGTACTGGAAGATCTCACCCGGTCCGTGCCCACCAGCGACCCGAACGCCGTGCGTCGCCGGGTCACGGCGGTGGGCACCGCGATGTTCGCCCTACTCGCCGAACGAGAACGTAAGGCGCACACCGACGGCTCCGAGCCCGAGTCGCCGGAGGAGATCGTCGCCATGCTGACCGGCATGCTCACCGCGCCGGTGCCCTGAACCACATCGTCGGTGGCCACCGGAGCCTCGAATTAGCTATGCATAAGCTATCAACTTCCGATGCTCCAAAACCCCAGCAGCAACACCGATCACGTGCATGTCAACGGCATACTGGCATCCGAGACAGGACACCACCCGGCTATGGAAGTGACCACCGACATCGCCGCACGATCGTCCGCCATCCGAACGGAAATCACTTCCCACCAGGAGACCTGCGCGAATACCGACAGCAGTGCAGCAAACACACCCGGACACCTGATGCCCGGTTCGTCCCCCGAATGGTTGCCGCGAACCGAGAGTCATAGCTACAGTTGAATTTGCTACAAAGATGCTGGAGTTCGGTTCTCCGGCATCCGTTTCAGCCTCCGTATCGCCCGACGCAGCACCCGCACCGGCGCCCGGACCGCCCCCGGTTCACGGCCCGAGCGCGGTCGACCTCGAGGATGGAATACACATGACTTTCGTGGCCCTCGGATATCTCCGCAAAGACGTGTCCCGCCAGCAGCAACGCTGGGACGAGGCGCAGATACGCTCGCTGGCAAGGCGTTTGGGCTACAACCTGCAGAAGACGGTGGTGGCGGGCAGTCGCACCGACGATCCCATCGGCGTTCTGATGAACGTGGTGGCGCAGGTGGACGCCGAAGCGGTTATCGTGCCCACCGTGGCACATTTCGACGAATGTACCGTCCCGGCCGAACTGGTCGAGATCACCGATGTCATCACCGTGGTTCCGGAACGCACCTTCGCGCGCTGGCCGGACGGGAAACTCTCCCACCACTACTGACCGTTCCGGTCTAGTCCTTGCGGGCCACCCCCGCATAGAACTGGACGCGCCGATCCATATCGTCGGGCGGTTCGGTGCCGTCGGGCCGCCAACGATGAGGTGTGGTCAACCCCGGCTCGACCCAGGTCAACTCCTCGAAGAATCGGGCGAACTCCGCACGGGTCCGGATCCGTCCCGGCATTCCGGACTCGTGATACACCCGCTGCACCTCCGCCATCTCCGGCCCCAGATCCGGCGTCGCATGGGTCATGACCAGATACGATCCGGCGGGCACTGCGGCCATCACCTGCGCGACGACCCCGTACGGGTCGTACTGATCCTCGACGAAATGCATGACGGCGATCAGTGACACCGCCACCGGCCGGGTGAGATCCAGGGTATCCCTCAGTTCACGAGCGCCGAGAATGGTATCCGGTTGCCGCACATCGGCATTGACGTAGGTGGTACGGCCTTCGGGGGTGCCGGCCATCAGCGCCCGGGCATGGGTGAGGACCAGTGGATCGTTGTCGGTGTAGACCACCCGCGCGTCCGGGGCGATCGACTGCACCACCTGATGCAGATTGGGTTCGGTCGGAATACCGGTGCCGATGTCGAGGAACTGCCGAATACCTTGCGTGGCGAGGTGGCGGCCGGCGCGCAGCATGAATTCGCGATTCTGCCGCGCCGTCAGCCTGACGGTCGGGAACACGCTCTCCGAACGTGCCCCGGCGATGCGGTCGGCCTCGTAGTTGTCGCGACCGCCGAGCCACCAGTCGTAAACGCGTGCGGTGTGGGCGACCTCCGGGTGAAACTCCACAGTGACACACTGTAGCCACCGATCCGCCGAGTCGAAAGATCGTCGAGTGCAATGGGATCGGACCGGAACCCCCTCATGCCAGGCCGGTGCCACCGATCGTCTCCGGCTGCGGAGGCGCGACCTGCGGGCCCGGCAGGGCCGGATCGGCACCCAGGCCCTTCGCCACCGCCGCGGCGCGAATCGCGTTGACCACCAGCAGAAGTGCGCTCCTGCGCGCGGAATTCGTACGGTAGGCCAGCGATACCGTGCGGGTCAGCACATCACCGAGGCCGACGATATCCACGCCGGGAGGTCTCAAGACCAGGCCGAGATCCGACACCAGCGTCACCCCCAGTCCCGCGGCGACCATCGCCATCGCGGTCGCCTGTTCCTCGACCTCGTGATCGATGCGCGGGCGCAACCCCGCGGACTGAAATGCCAACCGGACCGCATGCCCGAAATGGGAGCGCGCAGGCGCCAGGATCCACGGGTGCTCGGACAGCTCCGCCAGGGTCGCACCGGCAGCCGGAACCGCCCCGGCGGGGACGGCGGCATAGAGCCGCTCCACCCCGATGATCGCGCGCTCGAGACCGCGATCCCAGGTCATCGGGTAGTTCGAGTAGTCGAGGACGAACGACAGATCGAGTGACCCGTCCCGGACCGCCATCGCGGTCGCCTCCGGGGCGAGCTCACGGGTGCGCACCAGGATGCCCGGATGGGTGCGCGCCAGGGCGGTGAGCGCATCCGGAAGCAGGCCCGAGGCGACCGAGGCCCACACTCCGGCGGTCAGCTTCGCCGTCATCGACTCGCCCGATTCCTCGAGCGCCTGGGTCGCCCGCTCCACCGATGCCAGGATCTCCTCGGCGTGCTCGGCCAGCAGTACCCCGCGGTCGGTCAGCTGCAGCCGCCGGCCACGGCGTTCGAACAGCCGGACGCCGACATCGCGTTCCAGCTGCGCCAGTTGTTGCGACACCGCCGACGCCGTGTAGTGCAGAGCCAGCGCGGCGGCGGTGATCGTGCCCCGACGATGCAATTCGCGCAGCATGCGCAGACGTGCCAGCGACAGCTCCATGACATGAGCTTATTCGTTGCCCGAGGTTGTGCACGAACGCTGAACACTGCAGTGAACGAACCGTAAATAGACGCACTACCTGGTACGCAGGCAGGCTTATGGCATCCAACTCGAGAGGAGGCAGTTCGCCGTGACGACCATGCAGAACCCGGCCGGCAGCACCCCGGCGTCGACCGCGCAGACCGCTGCGACCATTCCCCCGGCCGCCCCGCTGGCACCCGTTCGTCGCAGCGAACCGTATCTTCGCCTGCAGTGGACCGATGCCGCCACCGGCGCGGTCGGCTACCTCGTCGTACACACCCTGCGTGGCGGTCTGGCCACCGGCGGTACCCGGATGCGGGCCGGGTGCACCGTCAGCGAGGTGGAGGACCTGGCCCGGGGGATGGCTGCCAAGACCGCCACGTTCGACCTGCCGATCGGCGGCGCGAAGGGCGGTATCGATTTCGACCCCAAGGATCCGCGAGCCGTGGAGGTGCTGGAACGCTTCTGCGAGGCGATGCGCCCGTGGATCGACGCGCACTGGGTCACCGCGGAGGACCTGGGCGTGCCCCAGCACCGGATCGACGAGGTCTTCGGCAAGCTCGGGCTCGGCCAGAGCTACCACGCGGCGATTCGCCGCGCACCGGACCCGGCCGCCACCCTCGCCCGGGTCCGCGCCGGACTCGATGCCGCGGTCGAGGGCGGTTTCCTGCTCGGGGACGTGATCGGCGGATACGGCGTCGCACACGCCTGCCTCGCGGCGGCCGTCTCCTGGGGCCGGGTGCCCGCCGACACCACCGTCGCCATCCAGGGCGTGGGCACCATGGGCGGCTCGGCCGCCTACTACCTGCACGAAGCCGGAATGAAGGTCACCACGGTCGCCGATGCCGCGGGCACGCTGTACTGCGCGGACGGCCTCGATATCCCCGCGCTGCTCGACCTGCGTGACGGATTCGGCGAGATCGACCGGACCCGGCTGCCCGAGGGCATCGAGCAGTTGCCGCGCACCGCGGTGCTGTCCGCCGACGTCGACATCCTGGTCCCGGCCGCGATCTCCTACGCCCTCACACCCGACAACTCGTTCGACGTGCGGGCGCGCATCGTGGTGGAAGCCGCGAACGCCGCCACGACCCCCGAGGCGGAGGCCATGCTGGCCGCGCGCGGCATCGCGGTGTTGCCGGACTTCGTGGCCAACGCCGGGGCGGTCGCCTGGGCGTGGTGGCTGCTGCTCGGCGAGGTCGACGAGAACCCCGACACCTCGTTCGACCGGCTGCGCAGCGTGATGCACTCCAAGGTCGCCCGGCTGCTGGCGGCGTGGTCCGAGCGGAACGTCCCCCCGCGGGAATCCGCGCAACGGTGGGCCGACGACCCGGCACCGGTCACCGCGACCGTCGTCATTCCCTGAGCGGGGCCCGCTCACCGATTTCCCGTTTCGGCTCTGGTCCTGCGGCATCGCGCCGCAGGACCAGAGCCGTATATGCGCACAGCACCGCCATCCCCGCGAAGACGATGCACATCACCACGTCGTGATCACCGGATTCGCCACCGACGGCGGGCGTCGCGATCGCCAGGATCGTCGACCCGACCCCGCATGCCACGAGGCCGCCCCGAAAGACCTGCGTACTCCGCTCACGCAGCGCACGGGCCAGGAACATCGTGGCGACACCGGCCAACCAGATCACCATCCCGATCCCGAACACAACGTCCATCTCGTCTCCTACCTTTCACGCGCCGGGCCCGGGGTGAATCCGGTTGCGCCCGAACAACTTCGTCGTCGCGTGTCAAATTATGGCCGAACCGGGGCCCGGAGTCCGCATCCGCGCGAAACGGCCTGCTATCGTCGGAATCGGACCCGAGTCGAGGAGACACACATGGTGGGTGAACTCGTCATCTCCGGATAAATCCGGAAGTCAGGCCACCGGTGAGCGCATACGGCGCCGCCGATGTGGCCATGTCGTCGTTCCCCCGTTCTCGGTGGCGTCGCCACCCTGACTTTCGAGGTCTCATCATGTCCGACGCTTGTCTCGTCGTATCGAATCTGTCGTTCACCTGGCCCGACGACACCCCGGTATTCCGGGATCTGTCGTTCAGCGTGCCCGCCGGACGTACCGGCCTGGTCGCCCCCAACGGCACCGGAAAGACCACACTGCTCCGCCTGATCGCCGGTGAGCTGACACCGGGCGCCGGCAGCGTGACCGTCGCCGGAACATTGGGCTACCTGCCGCAGAATCTGCCGTTGACCGGCGACCTCACGGTCGCAGAGGTACTCGGTATCGCCCCGGTCCTGGCAGCACTGACCGCCGTGGAATCCGGTGACACCGACGAAGCGCACTTCACCACCATCGGCACCGACTGGGATATCGAGGAACGCACCCGCGCACAGCTGGATCGCCTCGGTCTCGCAGCGCTGAGCTTCGACCGGCAACTGCACACGCTCAGCGGCGGGCAGATCGTCTCGCTCGGCCTGGCCGGCCAATTGTTGCGCCGCCCCGACGTGCTACTACTCGACGAACCCACCAACAACCTCGACCTCGCCGCCCGGCACCGGCTCTACGACGTTCTCACCGACTGGAAGGGCTGCCTACTGCTGGTCAGCCACGATCGCGCCCTGCTGGACCGCACCGAACGGATCGCCGAACTCCACCATGGCGAGATCCGGTACTACGGCGGAAATTTCAGCGACTACGAAGCGGCCGTCCGCGCCGAACGTGCGGTGGCGGAGAAGAATATCCGCACCGCCGAACAGGAGGTGAAACGGGAGAAACGCGAACTCCAGCAGGCTCGCGAACGGGCCGCGCGGCGCGCGAGTAACGCCCAGCGCACCCTGGGTAACGCCGGCCTGCCGAAAATCTTCGCGGGCACCATGAAGCGCAACGCCCAGCAGTCGGCCGGGCGCGCGAACGAAACCCACGCTGCCCGAGTGGATGCCGCCGAGAATCGCCTGGCCGACGCCGGCCGGTCCCTGCGCGACGACCAGCGAATCGTGCTGAATCTCCCGGACACCGAGGTCCCGGCCGGACGCACCCTGTTCGGCTGTGCGCAGGTCCGCTACCGGCTCGGCGCGCGTGAACTGTTCACCGCGCCGGGCATCGACCTGACCGTTCGCGGGCCCGAACGGATCGCGTTGACCGGCCCCAACGGCGCCGGAAAGTCCACACTGCTCCGGATCATCGCCGGTGAGCTGTCCCCCGGCAGCGGCACCGTCACCCGCGCCGACGGACGCATCGCCTATCTGTCCCAGCGACTCGACCTGCTCGATCCGCACCGCACGGTCGCGGAGAATCTGGCCGACACCGCCCCGCATCTGCCGACCGCGCAGCGGATGAACCTGCTGGCACGCTTCCTGTTCCGCGGGCCGCGGGCACACCTACCGGCCGCAGTACTGTCGGGAGGTGAACGGCTGCGAGCCACCCTCGCCTGTGTGCTGTACGGCGAACCGGCACCGCATCTGCTGCTACTCGACGAGCCGACCAACAACCTCGACCTGGTGAGTATCGGACAACTGGTCGGCGCCCTGGACGCCTACCGAGGTGCGATCGTGGTGGTCAGCCACGACGAGCGTTTCCTCGACGAGTTGCGGGTGCAGCGCCGGTTACAGCTACAGGACGGCTGCCTGATCGACGTCCGATCCGAATCCGACGGCGACGACGGGGCGAAATAGACGACGGCCCGCCGCCCGGAATCCGGGTGGCGGGCCGTCGCCGGCTCGATCGGCTACTTCACCGCGACCGTCATCGAGAACCGCTGGGCCGGATTGGCCCGATCCCACGGACGCACCGACACCAGTTCCAGATGCGTGCTTCCGGCCTTGGCGGCGGTGAAGGTCCACACACTGGTGCCGGGCGAACCCGGCATCATGGTGCCGGGCCGGAACACCGGGTCGCCCTCCTGAGCGAGGACACCACGGTCGATCTGACCGATCTCCCACACGTAGCCGGTGCTCGGAGTGTCGGGCAGCGCCACGGCCAGTTCCTCACCGACCGACAGGTTCGTGGTCCCTCCGTTGCCATCTGTTCCGACGATGACCGGCTCCGATACCGCGTGCACGGCGGGGGGTGCCGGCACCGGATCGGCCACGGCGACCGCATTCGCCCCACCGGCCAACGCCAGTCCGAGCACAACCATCAGCAAAGGTGTACGCACCGCATTCCTTCCATTTTCAAACGGGCGCTCACACCCTACAGTCGTGTTCACGCACGCAACGCCAAACCACCATAGGCGCCGGACATTTCGGGGTGCTCGCCGACGTCGCCCGGATTCTCCGGCCGCCACAACGGCAGATGAACCAGTCCCGGTTCCAGCAAGGACCAGTCATGGAAGAATCCCTCGATATGGTTCTTGTCGCGCAGCACGATCTCGGTGGAAGTGCGACCCGACAGCTTCTGCGCCTCCAGCACCTCGGCCGGCTGGCCGTCCGCGGTGGCGTGGGTGATCGCGAGATAGCTGCCCGGTGCCACGGCCTGCTGCAACCGCGCCACACACCCTGCCGGGTCGGCCGCGTCCGGCACGAAATGCAGGACCCCCAGCAACAGGACCGCGATCGGGCGGTCGAAGTCGAGCACCCTGCGCACCACCGGGTTCGCCAGAATGGTGTCGGTATCGGCCATATCCGCCTGGATCACCGCAGCGCCCGGATTACCTTCCAGAATCGCCTGGCTGTGTGCGACCGCCACCGGATCGATATCGACGTAGATCACGCGCGCATGCGGGTCCCGCGCCTGCGCCACCTCGTGCACATTGCCGACGGTCGGAATACCCGATCCCAGGTCCAGGAACTGCGTGATTCCGGCGTCGATCAGATAGCGAACACAGCGGCGCAGCAGGTCTCGGTTGGCCCGCATCGTCTCGGCGACCTCGGGAGTGAACGATTCGATCTGCCGCGCCAGCGTGCGGTCGATTTCGAAGTTGTGCATCCCGCCCACGAAATAGTCGTAAACCCTGGATGCGCTGGGTTTATCCAGATCGATTCCCTCGGGTGCCCAACTCGGCCTGGTCATCTCAACCTCCTGTGGCGTGCGCAAACAAAAATTGCCCGCCGGAAGGGCAAGCCACGCAATCGTATTCGACCGGTGTTCGAAACTCCCGCGGTTCACACGAAGTACACGCCCCCGCTACGATCATCCCCATGGCGTGGGATGGATCCGAGAACGGTCCGCACGCCGACCTGGCGCACCGATGGGCGACGGCGCTCGGCGGCGGTGCCCGAGATCATGTCGTGCCGATGAGTGGGCGCGAGGCCCATCACCTGCTCCTCGGCCTCGCCGGCGATCTCCTCGCCGCCGTCGATTCCGAGGGCACCGACCACATCCGGGAACTGGGTGGCGACCTGGCCCGCGCGCATTTCGTCGGCGACGAGGTACTCGGCCGCACCATGACGGTGCTGGCCACCTATTTCACCGAACGCGATGTCGCCTCGGGCCGGGCCGCGGAACTGATCGGCGCGTTCGCCTCGGGGTATGTGCGCGAGTTCCGGGCCTGGTTACTCAGCGAACAGGAGAGTCTGCGCAGCGCCGACATGGCGGCACGCAGCATGGTGGAGGAACAATTGCGCGGCAGTGAACCCCGGCTGCGGGCGGTGTTCTCCCAGGCCGGGATCGGGACCGGTCTTTCGGATATGTCGGGCCGGATCATCGAGGTCAACGACGCGTTCGCGGCCATGCTCGGTTACGAACCCCAGCAGATGTACGAACTCGGTGTCACCGATCTGACCCATCCGGACGACCCGCCCGGTATGTGGGAACTCTACGACGGGGTGTTGCGTGGCGAACACGAGCACGCCCAGATGGAGAAGGCATACCGGCATCGGGACGGCAGCACGGTCTGGACGAATATCAACGTCGCATTGATCCGGGACGACCAGGGCGAGCCGCAGTACACCCTCATCCTCGTCGAGGACATCTCCGAACAACGTGAACTGCGGGAGCGGCTCAGCTACCGCGCCCACCACGACCCGCTGACCGGACTCGCCAACCGCTCCCGCTTCTTCGATGCGCTCACCGAGGCGTTCACCGATCCCAGCGCACGCGTCGGCCTCTGCTACGTCGACCTCGATCATTTCAAGGCCGTCAACGACACCTTCGGTCACGCCATCGGCGACGAACTGCTGACCCGCGCGGCCTCACGGCTGTGTGCCTGTGCGGGCGGGGAGAACAATCTGGTGGCGCGCATGGGCGGAGACGAGTTCGTCATCCTGGTCCCGCGCACCCGGCGCCGCCGTGAACTGATCGATCTGGCCGGTACCGTGCTGGACGCATTCACGGTCCCGTTCGACATCGACGGGCACCGGCTGCGGATCGGAGTGAGCATCGGTGTCATCTCCGAGCAGGCCGCCGAGACCACCACCGAGGAGCTGCTGCAGGCCGCCGACTCGACCATGTACTGGGCCAAAACCGACGGCCGCGGCCGCTACGCGGTCTTCGATCACAGCCGGCGTCGCCGTGAGCACACCCGCGCCGAACTCCTGGCGGATCTGCCGGGCGCGCTGGCCCGCGGGGAATTCTTCCTCGACTATCAGCCGATCGTGGATCTGGCCGATCACCGTCCGGTCGCGGTGGAGGCGCTGGTGCGCTGGCATCATCCACAGCTGGGCATCCTCAGTCCGGCCCGCTTCATCGACCTCGCCGAGAACGGCGGCCACATCATCGCTCTGGGCACGGTGGTCCTGGAACAGGCATGCCGGGAAGGCAGGCGGTGGTGCGATCGCTTCGGCGAACACGCCCCGGTCGTCAGCGTCAACGTCTCCGCCGAGGAAGTGGCCGATCCCGCCTGGCTGGAACGAGTGCAGAAAGTGGTGGCCGACACCGGGATCGCACCGGACAAGCTACAACTCGAGCTCACCGAGCGCACCTTCATGCACGCCATCGGACGCCCCCTGCAGGCGCTGCACACGCTCGCCGAATCCGGAATCCGCATCGCCATCGACGATTTCGGCACCGGCTACTCCAACCTCGCCTATCTCGGCCAGCTGCCGCTGCATGTGGTGAAGCTGGCCGGACCGTTCATCCACCGAATCCGCAACGCGGGCACCATCGGCCGCAGCGATCTGCTGATCCTGGAGACGATCATCGACCTCAGCCACGACCTGGGTCTGAGTGTCACCGCCGAATGTGTGGAGACCCGGCACCAGGCCGACCGGCTGCTCGGATTGCGCTGCGACACAGCCCAGGGCTGGTACTTCCATCACCCGGTCCATGCCGATGTCATCGCCGATGTACTCGAATCCGAGCTGGCCGAGCCGGCCGCACTACCCGCCGAATCCCCGATTCTGCCGCCCATGCCACCCGGCATCTGACCGGCGAAGCGAGGTGGGGCAGCCGGATTCGGCTGCCCCACCTCGCTGTTCGGCTGTCTCAGTGTGCGGTTCCACCGGTGGCGGCGGTCCGACCGTGCTTCATGACCAACGCGCCGACCAGAGCGACCACCGCGGCGCCGGCCGCGAAATAGAAGCCCAGTTCGTACCCCTTGTCACCGAACAGCGAATCGAGCTTCTCGGTGGCTTGATGTTTCCCCATGACCGCGATGTCGGCATGGATCGGATTCGCGCTGAGGAACGCGGTACCCACGGCCAGCCCGATCGCCGTACCCATCGACTGCATGACGCCGAGCATGCCCGCACTCACGCCCTGCTGTTCGGCCGGCACGCCCTCCACGATCAGGTTCGGTGTCGACGCGTAGTACATGCCGAATGCTACGCCGTAGACCGCACTCACCACCGCGATCGCCACCCAGCCGTGGTCGGTGACCGCGAAGGCGATCGCGCACAGCACCATGACCGTCAGCGCGGTGATCAGCGGAAGGCGGGCGCCGGAACGGCGGATCCACAGCCCGGCAAGGAATCCCACGATCATGCCGATGATCGATTGGACCAGCGAGACGTGTGTCGCGAACTGGAACAGGCTGAAACCGTCACCGTAGGTGTAGACCGGGTCGAGCGTGACCTGCACCGCCTCGGGCGGCAGCTTCATGCCGAACTGCTCCTGCGCCTGCTGGAGCACGCCCTGGGTGACCATTCCCTTCGTCTCCTCGGCCGACGGTGTCTGCGTCATGTAGCCGACCGCGTAGGCATGGAAGCCGATCATGAACGAGGCCAGCAGCGCGATCCCGAGAACGAGGCTCACCCGCGGCGCGGCCAGCAGCTTGATGTCGATGATCGGGTTCTTCACCCGGGATTCCACGATCGGGAACAACACCAGCAGCAGCAGGCCGACGACCAGCCAGGCCAGGCTGCTCGGCTTCAGCCAATGCCACTCCTGCCCCTTGTCCAGGTAGATCAGGGTCAGTGTCGCGCCCGCGGCCAGCAGTACCGCCCCCAGGACGTCGAGTCGCTGCGGTGTACGCAGTTTCGACTCCGGGACGAATGCGGCCACCAGCGGCAGCATGATCAGGGTGAAAGCGAACACGAACCAGAAGATGGCGCGCCAATCGAAGGTGTCGACGACGAAGCCGCCGATCAGCGGTCCGGCGACGGCGGCGAAGCCCAGCCCGGTCGCGGAGATGCCCAGTCCGATCGGAACGTACTTGCGCGGCATCAGGTCCCGGATCAGGCCGTAGGAGATCACGGTGGTGGCGATGGCGGTCGCCTGCAGGCCACGGCCGATCAGAAACAGCCACCAGTTGCTGGTCAGCGCACAGATCACGCAGCCGATCACCGACAGCACACCGCATGCCAGGAATATGAGCTTCTTGCCCCAGATGTCACTCATCTTGCCGAGCAACGGTGACGCCGCCGCACCGATGACACCGAAAATGATGACGATCCAGTTGACGTTGGCGCCCTGCGCGGGGAAGGTCGGCGCGATATCGCGCACTGCTGCGGAAACCATCACATACTGCAGCGGCGCGACCTCGGTGAACAGGACGATCAACGCGAGCACTGCGAAGATGCGGAACTTCGAGGCACCGTCGAGCCGGCCGGTCGTATCGACCGGTTCCGGTTGTCTGGCGTCTTCGACAGAGGTGGACATGGGGCGTCCTCCGGGTGAGATGAACAAGATGAGTGAACCGTGTCACACCGTTTCTCGCCGCTATATGTGAAAACCCGGTGAGTGGGATTAGGGTGGCCAATCCACTCGGCATCCGGCACCACGGCAGGGCAGAATGCTGGAATGCTCACGGTGTACTACGGCTTGTTCTCACTTCTCGTCGTCGGCGAACGACTGGGGCACATCTTCGGATTCTGAAGGGGCGCAGCGCATTGCCGATCGGCACTCACCACGCGCCGGCGCTGCACTCCGCATCCTCCGCACCTACCCGCCGCCCCGGAACGACGCCCGTCCCCATGGGCATCGAGGCCGGTCTTCGAACGGCGGACTACTCCCCGTCCTGCGTCTGTGCGACTCTCAGGACACACATGTTTAGATGCTTATATGCCCATTTCCTCCTGCGCTGCGATGCGAAAGAAGTGCGGGCCGGTGGACGGCCGGCCCGCACTCGTGTCTCGCTATCGCTTTGTGCTGTTTCGCTTTTCCCGCACTCGCACCGAGATCCGCACCGGAGAACCCTCGAAACCGAACTCCTCACGCAGTCGCCGCTCCAGGAATCGCCGGTAGCCGGCCTCCAGGAATCCGGTGGTGAACAGGACGAAAGTCGGCGGCCGGGTGGTCGCCTGGGTGGCGAACAGCACCCGCGGCAGCCGACCACCGCGCATCGGCGGCGGGGTGGCGGCGATGACCTCCTTGAGCCAGGTGTTCAGGCGCCCGGTCGGAATCCGCTGATCCCAGGACTCCAGCGCGGTTTCCATTGCGGGAACGAGCTTCTGGACGGCACGGCCGGTATGGGCGGAGATATTGACCCGCTGGGCCCACGGCACCCGCACCAGATCGCGCTCAACCTCCCGCTCCAGCTGATAACGACGGTCCTCGTCGACCAGATCCCATTTGTTGAATGCCAGCACCAGGGCGCGGCCGGTGTCGGCGACCATGCCGATCACCCGCAGATCCTGTTCGGTGATGGGCTCGGAGGCATCGATCAACATGACCGCCACCTCCGCGGCCTCGATGGCGGCCTTGGTGCGCAGCGAGGCGTAGAACTCGGTGCCACCCGCCGTCGACACCTTGCGGCGCAAGCCCGCGGTGTCGACGAAACGCCATGGCTTGCCGCCCAATTCGACCAGTGAATCCACAGGGTCGACCGTGGTTCCGGCGACATCGTGCACCACGGACCGTTCGTCACCGGACAATTTGTTCAGCAGGCTGGACTTGCCGACATTGGGCTTACCGACCAGCGCCACGCGCCGCGGTCCCCCACCGGTGACCCCTTCACGTGGAGTTTCCGGGAGCACCGCCAGTACATCGTCGAGCAGATCACCGGTGCCACGACCGTGCGCGGCCGAAACCATGCGCGGCTCCCCCAGCCCCAGTGACCACAGCACCGCGGCATCGGCCTCGGCCTTCTCACCGTCGACCTTGTTGGCCACCAGGATCACCGGAGTCTTGGAGCGGCGCAACGCCTTCACCGCCGCCTCGTCGGTCGCCGTGGCACCGACGGTGGCATCGACCACCAGCAGGATCGCATCCGCGGTGCCCATCGCCAGCTCTGCCTGGCGCGCTACCGCCTGCTGCAGGCCCTTGGCATCGGGCTCCCAGCCACCGGTGTCCTGCACCAGGAATCGGCGGCCCGACCAGCTCGCTTCATAGGACACGCGATCGCGGGTGACACCGGGGATATCCTCCACCACCGCTTCACGGCGGCCCAGGATTCGGTTCACCAGCGTCGATTTGCCGACATTGGGGCGCCCGACGACCGCGAGGGTCGGCATCGCGACCTGCTCACCGTCCTCGCCGTCCCCCTCGAGATCGGTGATCTCCCAGTCGGCTTCGTCGGACCACACGCCGTCGCCGGTGAGGGTATCGGAATTCGGGGACACACTCGGGCTCATCTACGCTCTCCCACCGTGATCCGCTGTGCCACAACGCGGTACAGCTCGTCGATAACCTGGTCCATGGTCAGGTCGCTGGTATCCACCATGACGGCGTCCGCAGCCGGACGCAGCGGCGACACCGCACGGGTCGAGTCCAGGTTGTCGCGGCGCTGCACATCGGCGAGCACCGCCTCGTAGTCGTCGCCGCGCCCTTCGGCGATGTTCTGCTGATTGCGGCGCTGGGCACGCGCCTGCGCCGACGCGGTCAGATAGATTTTCGCGTCGGCCTCGGGCAGTACGACGGTGCCGATGTCGCGGCCCTCGACCACGATGCGACCGGCCGCGGCCGCCAGCTCGCGCTGCAACGCCACCAGCCGGGTGCGTACCTCCGGCACCGCCGACACCGCGGACACCGCCTTGGTGACGGCCGCGCCCCGGATCTCCGCGGATACATCCGCACCGTCGAGCTCGATCACCTCGTGTCCCGGGTCGGTGCCGATGGACAGCCCCAGCTCCTCGACCGCTGCGGCGATCGCCTGCGGGTCCGCCAGATCCGTCGCGGTCCGCAGCACCTGCAGGGTCGCGACCCGATACATCGCTCCGGTGTCGAGGTAGCGGGCGCCGAGCCGGTCGGCGAGCCGGCGCGACACGCTCGACTTACCGGTGCCCGACGGCCCGTCCATCGCGACCACGAGTGCAGGACCCGCGGCCACGTCCTCGGCGTTCCGGGTTTCCACCACGTCACAGCCTCCTCGGGTCGGATCGTCGGGCCTGCCTGCGTGGTCACCGGCAATGCTGCCACTTACCACGCTGCCACTCGTCACTCCACCGCTCACAACGCCACCGCCTCGTACAGCTTCCCGATTTCGTCACGTCCCAATACCCGTAGGGTGCCCGGCCGCTGGTCCCCCAGCGCCACCGGCCCGACATGGGTACGGACCAGTCCGATGACCGGATGCCCGACCTCCGCGAGCAACCGGCGCACGATGTGCTTACGCCCCTCGTGCAGAATCACCTTGACCAGCGATTTTCCCTCGCCCACCTCGAGCACCTGGAATTTGTCGACCTTCGCCGGCCCGTCCTCCAGTTCGACGCCCTCACGCAACTGCTTACCGGCGTCGCGCTGGACCTCGCCGTGCACGGTGGCCAGATAGGTCTTCGACACCTGATACGACGGATGCATCAGCCGATGCGCCAGGTCGCCGTCGTTGGTGAGCAGCAACAGCCCCTCGGTCTCGGCGTCGAGACGACCGACATGGAACAGGCGCTGACCGGCCATCACCCGTTCGGCCACGATATCGCCGACACAGGGACGGTTCATCTCGTCGGACATGGTCGACTGGAAACCCTTGGGCTTGTTCAACGCCAGGTAGACCTGCTCGTCACGCACCACCACGCGCACACCGTCGACACGAACCACGGCGGTTTCGGCATCGATCCGCAGGCCCTGCTCGCGCACGATGACCCCGTCGACCTCGACCCGCCCCTGCTCGATGAGTTCCTCGGCGGCGCGACGAGACGCCACACCAGCCCGGGCCAGCACCTTCTGCAGGCGTTCGCCCTCACCCCACGGCAGCTTCTTCGGACCGGATTCGGTGGCGGTCTCGACGTTCTGATGACGTGCGGGTTTGGCGAAACTCAGCACCGTCGGTGGGGTCTTGCGCTTCTTCGGCTTCGGCGTGGTGCTACGGCCCGGACGGCCCTCACCACGTCCCGGGCGCGAATCCGCACCCGTGCGGCTACCGCTGCTCGCTTGTCCGCGGGTGAAGCGGTCACCGCCGCGACCGCCCTCGGTCCGGCCGCCGCGCTCGTCACCGTGTGCGGGCCGAGAACCGCGACCGTAGCCGTCCGCGCCGCGACTGCCGCGCTCGTCCCTGCCGGCCGCACGCGGACCGCGGCCGTAACCGCTGTCACCGCCACGGCCGGTGCCCTCACTCTGGCGGCTCGGCCGATCGTCGCCACGGGCCGGGCGCGAGCTCCGCGCGCCGAAACCCTCGTCGCGTCGGCCGTAACGCTCCTCGGAACGACCGGAACGGGACCCGCCACGCGGAGCGCCATAGCCCCCACGGCGGTCGTCACCGCGTCCTCCGCTGCGACGGTCGTCGCCGTATCCGCCGCGACGCTCGCCGCCGGCCGGTCCGCGACGGTTGTCGCCATATGCCCCGCGACGGTCGTCGTTGTATCCCCCGCGACGGTCGTCGCCCCGGGCCGGGCGGCCCGTCGTTCCCCCGCGACCGCCGCGTGGCGGGTCGCTGTGTCGTTTCCTACGGTCCGGTGTGCCATCTCGGCGAGCGGGTGTATTCACGTGGTCCTCTGGTATTTCGCAGGTTCCGGCTCGGAACCTGTCAATTCTCGGCGCCGAGATCGATATCCGATTCGGCGGGTTTTTTCAGCTTGGTGTAGCGGGGGTCGCTCTCCAGGCTGTCGTTGATCTCGTCGATCAGGTCGACATCCGGGAGCAGGGGCGCCAACGACGGAAGTTCCGTCAGCGACGCGAGCCCGATCCGTTCCAGGAACAGTTCGGTGGTGACGTACAGGGTGCCGTTGGTGTCGACGTCGGTACCCGCCTCGGCGATCAGTCCCCGCGCCACCAGGGTGCGGATCACACCGTCGACATTCACACCGCGCACAGCACTCACCCGTGCTCGGGTAACCGGTTGACGATAGGCGATAACCGCCAAAGTTTCCAATGCCGCCCGTGTGAGCTTGGACCGAGCGCCGTCGAGCAGCATCCGTTCGACATAGGGTGCGTACCGCGTGCGGGTGTACAGCCGCCAGCCGTCACCCACGTAGCGCAGGTCGATCCCACTCTCGCGCGCCGACCATTGCGCCGACATCTCCCGCAGCACCCGATCGACCCGGGTCGGACTGTCCGCGACGGCCGCGGCCAGCAACTCCGTCGGCGCGGGCGCGTCCACCACCAGCAGCATCGCCTCGAGTGCCGAGCACAACTCCTCGTCGTCGAGCGGTCGCTCCCCGTCGTCCTCGGGGTCTTCCGGATCGTCCGGATCTGCCGGGGCGGGCACTGCTGTCGCCGTATCGACCGCCGGTTCCGGGCCGGTCTCCGGCGCGATCGTCGCCGGTGTATCGGCTCCGGCGTCCACGGCGGCATCCTCGCCCCTCTCGGCCACCGCAGGCGCCGGCGGGTGCGCATCCGAGCCACCCGAATCCGAGGGTCGCGACGGGTTACCGGTCCGGATCCTCCCCGCGCTCGCGGTCGCGACGCCCGCACCGGCTGTCGTCGCCACCGGATCTTCGGGCACCACACCCGGCACCACCTCGGTGCCGTGAGCGTCGGGCTGCTCGTCCGACGTCTGCTTCCCCTCCGGAGTCGTCATCCGTAATCCTCTTCGATCGTCACGGGTTCGGCCGCCTCGGCGCCGGCGTCGTCGCCGACCCAGCGCACCGCGAGCGGGCCGAGCGGGTCGGGCTGGTCGAATTCGACGCTCTTGCCGCGGTACAGCTCGAGCAGCGCCAGGAAGCGAGCGACGATCTGGATCGGGATCTCGCAGTCGGCGCACAGTTCGTGGAACGTTGCCCACTCGCCCGCCCCGCGCTTCTTCAACATCTCCAGTACGAGCGCCGCCTGTTCGGCGACCGAGATCGTGTGGTTGTGCAGGTGGTCGAGCCCCACGGTGGGGGCCGGGCGCGGGCGGAAGGCGGCGGCGGCGATATCGGCGAAACCCGCCGCGTCCACGCCGAGGGTGACCTCGGGCAGCAGCTCGAGGAAACGATCCTCCAGGGCGACCGCGCGCGGATACCGTCGCAGCGCTGCGGCCTCCAGCTCACCCAGCAGTTCGGCGACCTGTTTGAATGCCCGGTACTGCAGCAATCGGGCGAACAGCAGGTCACGCGCCTCCAGCAGTTCCAGATCCTCGGCGTCGCTGACCTCCCCCGACGGCAGCAGCCGTGCCGCCTTGAGATCGAGCAGAGTCGCGGCGACCACAAGGAATTCGGTGGTCTGGTCGAGGATCCGGTCGGCGCGCACCGTCGGATCCCGTTCCAGGCTCGCGGTCAGTTCCTTGGTGTAGGCGATGAACTCGTCAGTGACCTTGTGCAGCGCCACCTCGGTGACATCGAGACGCCGCTGGCTGATCAATTGCAGCAGCAGGTCGAACGGGCCCTGGAAATTGCTCAGCCGCAGGTGGAATCCGCTGGGTCTGTCCGAGTTATCGGGGTCGGCGGCCGACTCGCCCGAGGCGGGCTGCGGCGGTTCGGTATCGGTCACTGCGACGGCAGGGTTTTCCGGGAGAACGTCGGCAGCCGGGGTTCCGGCTCCACTCACCGGCCCGACCGGTGGATGACTTCCCGGGCCATCGCCCGATACGCCGTCGCGCCGGTGGACTTGGGCGCCCAGGTGGTGATCGGCTCGCCCGCGACACTGGCATCGGGGAAGCGGACCGTCCGGTTGATCACCGTGTCGTAGACCAGGTCGCCGAACACCTCGACCACCCGGGCCATCACCTGTCGCGAATGCAACAGACGCGCGTCGAACATGGTGACCACGATGCCCGACAGTTCCAGGCGCGGGTTGAGCCGGTCGCGCACCTTCTCCACGGTGTCGGTGAGCAGCGCCAGACCACGCAGCGAGAAGTACTCGCACTCCATCGGGATCACCACGCCGTCCGCGCAGGCCAGCGCATTCACCGTGAGCAGACCCAGCGACGGCTGGCAGTCGATCAGGATGTAGTCGTAGCTGTCGCGCAACGGTGCCAGCGCGCGACCGAGCGTCTGTTCCCGGCCGACCTCGTTGACCAGTTGTATTTCGGCCGCCGACAGATCGATGTTGCTCGGTAGCAGATCCATCCCGTCGACCTTGGTGTTGAGCAGAACATCGGGCGCGGTCGCGCGGCCACCGACGAGCAGATTGTGCACCGTCTGGTCCAGGTCGTGGTGGGCCACCCCGAGCCCGGCCGACAGCGCGCCCTGCGGGTCCAGGTCGACCAGCAGCACGCGCCGTCCGTATTCGGCCAGCGCAGCACCGAGATTGATGGTGGAGGTGGTCTTACCGACACCGCCCTTCTGGTTGCACATGGCGACGATCAGGGCGTCACCGTTGCGCGACGACGGAGGTGGTTCGGGAATGTCGCGCAGCGGGCGTCCGGTCGGGCCGAGTTCGGTGCCGTCCGCCACGATGTCGTTCGCCTCCCAGAGTCTGCGGGCCGCCTGTTCGATTCGGAGGCCGGGTCGGATATTCGAAAGCGGTTCTGCCGCAGCACTGTTCGGCGGCTCGGCCGCACCGGCTGTCGTCATATCCGCTGCTCCTTCAATTGTCTTGCTCGTTGCCCCGCCGCGCGCTGCGGAACAGCGGGCGATCACCGCATCGGTCACCGATGCACCGGACCGCCGCAATAGACGCTACCGTCTCCGAGCGCAAGACCCACGATCGGACACGCTCGGGAAATCTGCCCGATCGTTGCGTACTTGTGTCATCGCGCGGCGCCGATACCGCATTCTGTCGCCTTTCGGCCGCCCGGCGAAAGTCTTTGCGTCAAACAAGTACGAAGTGCCCGATCGCTAGCGGGCCCGTGGGTGTGCGGTGGCCCACACCTCGTGCAGGGTGCCGACCGTCACCAGGGTGTAGATCTGAGTGGTCGTGACCGAGGCGTGCCCGAGCAGTTCCTGCACCACGCGCACGTCCGCACCGCCGTCGAGCAGATGGGTGGCGAAGGAATGGCGCAGCGTATGCGGCGATACCGCCGCCCCGATCCCCGCCCGCTGCGCCGCGTCCTGCAGTACCTGCCAAGCGCTCTGCCGGGACAGCCGGCCGCCGCGCGCATTGAGGAACAGTGCCGCGGCACCGCGACCGCGTTGCGACAGCACCGGACGACCACGCACCAGATAGGCCTCCAGCTCGGCCAGCGCCGGGCGGCCGATCGGCACCATGCGCTGTTTTCCGCCCTTGCCGTGCAGCACGACGGCCCGGCCGGCGGTATCGATGTCGTCGACATCGAGCCCGACGATCTCGGAGATGCGTGCACCGGTGGAGTAGAGCAGTTCCAGCAGTGCCCGGTCCCGCAACCCGCGCGGCCCACCCGCATCGCCACCCCCGGCGGCCTCGAGCAGCCGTGAGACATCGTCGTAGGGCAGTGCTTTCGGCAAACGCCGAGCCGGCGTCGGCGGTTTCACCCCGTGCGCGGCATCCGCACTGGTGAGCCCCTCCGCCACCGCGAAGCGATGCAATCCGCGCACCGCGACCAGCGCGCGCGCCGCCGACCCCGCGGCCAGCGGTGGATGTGTCTCACCACCGGCCCGCAACGACACCACGAAGTCGGCGATCACGCTCTCTGTCACCCGATCCAGATCCGCGATCTCCCGCCGCTGCAGGAAATCCCGGTACCGGCGCAGATCACGCCGATACGCGCTGAGCGTGTTGCCGGCCACCCCGCGCTCGACGGTCAGGTGGTCGAGATAGGCCCGGATCTGCTGCTCCACCATGGATGATCACCCACCCGGAGGTAGCTGCACCGCCACCACTACCGGGATCCGCACCGCGATACGATACTCACGCTGTCATCATGGCAGCCGGCACCGACAAAAGCAGATGTGAAACACGCTGCACGCCTACGGACGCCGCGGTCAGGACCGTTCGCGTTCGGCTGCCTTGCGTTCCAGGAACCTGGTCGGCAGTCCCGGCCAGGCGGTGTCCGCGGCACGCAGCGGTGTACCGTTCGCCCGCGCCGCCGACACGGCCAGCAGTCCTGCCACCGCGGTCGCATTCTCGATCCGCCCGTCCAGCGCCGCGGTCACCGCGTCCGGCAACGGCATCCGCACGATGGCCAGATCGGCCTCTTCCATCTCGGGATCGGGCCGGTCGGTCTCCGACAGGCCGGTCGCGAGATAGATGCGCAGCGCCTCGTCGGTGAAACCGGGCGACAGCACGACATCGACCAGGACCGACCAGTCGCGGGCGGCGAGACCGGTCTCCTCGGCCAGTTCCCGCCGCGCCGCCGCGAGCGGATCCTCACCGGCCACATCGAGCAATCCGGCGGGCAGCTCCAGCAACCGCCGCCCGACCGGGTGACGATACTGGTCGATCAGCACGACCGAGCCGTCGTCGTCGAGCGCGACGACGGCGACCGCACCGTGGTGCTCGACGATCTCGCGTTCCGCGACGCGGCCGCCGGGCATCTCCACCTGGTCCAGGCGCAGCGCGACGATCGCGCCCGAGTACACGGTCCGGGAATCGATGGTCCGGAAGACGTGGCTACCGGGTTCGCTCACCCGCCGACCCGCTCGGTCTGCTCCGCCGCGTCGGCCGACTCCGGCACGTCGGCATCGTCGGTCACGATTTCGACCGGAAGCCGCTCGGCCGCTTTGTAATCCAGCGCCGCCCCGACCAGGCCCGCGAACAGCGGATGCGGACGGGTGGGACGGCTCTTGAGCTCCGGATGTGCCTGCGTGGCCACGAAGTACGGATGCACATCGGCGGGTAGCTCCACGAATTCGACCAGATGTCCGTCGGGCGAGGTGCCGGAGAAGCGCAGCCCGCTCTGCGCGATCTTGTCGCGATAGACGTTGTTGACCTCGAACCGATGCCGATGCCGCTCCGACACCTCGGTGTCACCGTAGGTGCGCGCGACCACCGACCCCTTGTCCAGGACCGCCGGATAGGCACCCAGGCGCATCGTGCCGCCCAGATCCGCCTCGCCGGCCACGGCCTGTGCCTGATCGGCCATGGTGGAGATCACCGGATGTGTGGTTTCCGGCTCGAACTCCGCGGAGTTGGCGTCGGTGAGGCCGACCGAACGAGCCGCCTCGATGACCACGCACTGCAGCCCCAGACACAGTCCCAGCAGCGGGATCGAGCGGGTGCGGGCGAAGCGGATCGCCCCGACCTTGCCCTCGATCCCGCGAATACCGAAACCACCCGGGATCAGGACCGCATCCACATCACCGAGATGTTGCTGCGCTCCCTCGGGCGTCTCGCACTCGTCGGACTGCACCCAGCGAATGTTGACCTTGGCCTTCGCGGCGAAACCACCCGCCCGCAACGCCTCGGTCACCGACAGGTAGGCGTCGGGCAGATCGACGTACTTACCGACGAGGGCGACCGTGACCTCCTCGCGCGGCTTGTGCACCCGATCGAGCAGATCGCCCCAGACGGTCCAGTCCACATCCCGGAACGGCAGCCCGAGTTTGCGCACCACGTACGCGTCGAGCCCCTCGCGGTGCAGCACCTTGGGGATGTCGTAGATGGAGGGCGCATCGGGGGTGGAGATACAGGCATCGACCTCGACGTCACACATCAGGGCGATCTTGTTCTTCAGCCCCTGCGGCACCTCACGGTCACAGCGCAGGATCAATGCATCGGGCTGGATACCGATATTGCGCAGCGCCGCCACCGAATGCTGGGTGGGCTTGGTCTTCAGCTCGCCCGACGGCGCCAGATACGGCACCAGCGTCACGTGCAGGAAGAAGCAGTTGTCCCGGCCGACCTCGTGCCGGATCTGGCGGGCGGCCTCGAGGAACGGCTGCGATTCGATATCGCCGACGGTGCCGCCGATCTCGGTGATCACCACATCCGGAACCTGTCCCTGCAGATCCGGACCGCTCATCGCCAGGATGCGATTCTTGATCTCGTCGGTGATGTGCGGGATGACCTGCACCGTGTCACCCAGGTACTCACCGCGCCGCTCCTTGGCGATCACCGTCGAGTACACCTGCCCGGTGGTGACGTTCGCATAGCCGGACAGATTCCGGTCGAGGAAGCGTTCGTAGTGCCCGACATCGAGGTCGGTCTCGGCGCCGTCCTCGGTCACGAACACCTCGCCGTGCTGGAAGGGGTTCATGGTGCCGGGGTCGACATTCAGATACGGGTCCAGTTTCTGCATGGTGACCCGCAATCCGCGGGAGGTCAGCAGCTGGCCGAGGCTGGAGGCGGTCAGTCCCTTCCCGAGGGAGGAGGCGACACCACCGCTGACGAAGATGTGTCTGGTGGCCGTCTGATGGGGGGAGCGCGCCGGAATCCGCGATTGACTCACGGGACTTCACGCTAACACGGAAAAGGGTTGCGAAACGAATGCCACGCGCGGGAACTCCGAGGCCGCGACCGCAGGTGTCACATGCGTCTCACTCTGCGCAGCAACCCCATGACAGGAGGACCGTGGCGTCGGTGTCGGCAGGGCCGCGGGACTGCCGAGCCCGGGCAACCGCTCCCGCTCGGCCCGGCAGCGCCCGGAATTCGGCCCGGCAACGCACCGGTTCGGGCCGGCAACGCGCCGAGCGGGCCGGGCACGGCCGCTGGATTCAGCCCGGCAACGCACCGGCCGGTGTCGCGCTGACGTCCGCACCGGTGCCGTAGTGACCCGTTTTGCCATCCAGTTGCTCCGCCAGTCCGAGGACCGTGCTGACCCGGCCACTCCCCCGGTCCACATCGTCGACGGTTGTCACCGCGGCGTCCAGGCGCCGGTCGGCACGCACCTGCGCGATCGGGCCGGGCCCGCGCGACGAGCCCGGCTGCCCGGCCAGCACCACACCCGCGCCGCGCTCGCGCAGCGCGCCCGCGAAATGCGCGATGATCGAACCCTGGCCGTCCTGCCCGGCCTGTGCGCCCGAGCCGGTCACCACCACCGCCAGCTGTGCGGGCGCGAGCTCGCCGGTCGCGAGGAACCCACCGTCGCGCAGGGTGGCGAGGATCAACCCTCGCTCCTGTCCGGTCGCGCGCTCCGCACCACTCCCGGGATCGTTCAGCAAGGCCAGACCCAGCAGATCACCCGCGAGGCTGCCCTGGTCCACCGAGTCGGTCTGCAACTGCGCTCCGGCGGGGATCATGTTGGTGACCGCGGTCCGCAACCGGTCGCCCTGGGTGGCGTCGACGAATGCGTCGGTCAGCGCCACCCGGCCGGTGACCGACGCTCCCGCGGTGGTCAGGGCGGCGCTGACCGCGTCGGCGTCGGCCACGTCGGCGTCCGGGGTGGTGAAGACCAGTACCTTCCGGTCGGCCAAAGTGCCGTGCAGCAGCCGGTCCGACGAGTGGTCGATGAACTGCTCAGCCGTGTCGGCCCGGTGCTCGAGCTGTTGGTTGACGGCGGCCAGCGCGTCGTTGCGACGGGCCAGATCGTCGCGATCGGAATTGCCCTGACGGACCACGGCGCCCAGTACCGCGCCCACGATCAGCGCCAGGAAGACCGCGGCCAGGGAAATGAGAAGCCGGCGCATGGAACCCACGTACCTCTACCCCCGGTCGGCTAGTCGATGCAGCCAGTCCTGGGCCTGCCGCCACGCCGAGTCCAGCCAGTCCAGCACGTCACCACCCAGATGCGAGGACACCAGCAGCCCCACGATCAGCGCGGCCAGTGCCGCCAGCACCACCAGCGCAGTCGCCCAGCCGGAGTTGTTGCGCCGGTACAGGGTGGCGACAGCCTTGGCGTCCATCAGTTTCGGGCCCGCCTTGAGCCGGGTCAGGAACATCGCCGGATTGGACTCGCGGCGGCTGCGGTCGAAGAAGTCGTCGAGCGAAGCGGGCGCCCCGCACGTGATGATCAGCGCGGCGCCGTGATGATCGGCCAGCAGCAGCGCCAGATCCGACGCCGAACCCGAGGACGGGAAGGTCGTCGCACCGATGCCCAGGTCCTGAATACGTTCCAGTCCTTTGGCATGTCCGTCCGTGTCGGCCGGAAGAATCAGCTCGGCACCGCATTTCAAGGTGCTCGCGGTGATCTCCTCCGGGTCACCGATGATCAGATCCGGGCGGTACCCGGCCTTGGCCAGGATGTCGGCACCGCGGCCGACGCCCACCAGGATCGGCGCGTATTCCTTCACGAACGGCTTGATCGCCTTGAGATCGTCGCGGCCGTCGGCGCCGTCGGCGACCACGACGACGTGCCGGTTGCGCATCGACAGATCCAGCTCCGGAACTCCGAGACCGTCGATGAGCAGCGCGCTTTCGCTGCGAATGAATTCGATCGTGTTGCCCGCGAACGCCTCCAGATGATCGGCCAGCCCGTTACGCGCCTCGATCATGCGCTCGGCGATCACCTGATCGGTGAGCTCGATCGCCTCGACCAGGATCTCCGGTTCCTTCTTGGTCAGCTTGTCGGCGTAGACGACACCGGCGTCGATACGCACCTTGGTGCCGTCCTTGATCCGGCCGAACACATCTGCCGAGACAGCATCCAGCAACACGATTCCGTTGGCCGCCAGAACCTCCGGACCCAGATTCGGATACCGCCCGGAAATCGACGGCGAGGCGTTCAGCACCGCGGCCACCCCGGCCTCGACGAGCCGGTCAGCGGTGATGCGGTCGATATCCATCTCGTCGAGGACGACCACATCACCGGCCCCCACCCGCTTGAGCAGACGCCGGGTGTTGCGGTCCACCCGGGCCATCCCGGTGACGCCGGGCAGCGTTTCGGTGTTGCGCGACAACAGCGCCAGCATCTTCATGGCATCCGATAATGGCGGCAAACCCTCGACCGTTCATGGAGGCGCGCCGACCGGATAGCACATTCGAGACAGCCACGCCAATCCATCAGGTGTGTCGCCCCGTCGATTGGCGTGCCGAACCGAACCGCTGGTACCGATATGCTTCGGTTCACTGCCCTTCGAAGGAGAACACATGGCAAGCACCACCGTCGACGCAGTCATCTCCGCGCCGCGCGACGTCGTCTACAAGTGGTTCACCGAACGTGACAGCCTCAACGATTTCCTGCCCGTGCAGATCACGCTGCGCAAGCCCGGTGCGCCGGAACCGGCCGGTGTCGGGGCGCGATACCAGGTCGGCCTCGGCGGATTCGGGGTGACGGAGGAAACGATCGAACTGGTCCCCGGTGAGCGCATGCAATACCAGATCGTCGCCGGCGCCCCGGTGAAGCGCCACGTCGGCACCATCACCTTCGCCGACGCCCCGGCCGGCACGCTGGTGTCCTACCGGATGGATTCCCAGCCGAGCCTGCCCGTTCCGGACAAGGCGACCGAGCTGTTCCTGCGCGCGCTGATCTCGCCTTTCCTCAAGGCCGCGAAGAAGGCCGCCGCCGCGAAGTAGCGTCAGCCGGCCGCCGGCGCGGTGTCGGATTTCTCCGCCCGCGCGGTGGCCAGCAGTTCCTCGGCATGGGCGCGACCGGTCTCGGTGTCGTCGAGCCCGGCCAGCATCCGTGCCAGTTCCACGACTCGCTCGTCGCTGGTCAGGGCCCGCACGCCACTGTCGACGCCGGTGCCGGTGTCGACCTTGTCGACCACCAGGTGAGTGTCGGCGAAGGCGGCGACCTGCGGGAGATGGGTCACCACGATCACCTGGTGGGTACGGGCCAGCCGGGCCAGCCGCCGCCCGATCTCGACCGCGGCCCGGCCGCCCACACCGGCGTCGACCTCGTCGAACACCATGGTCGACCCGTATTCGGAGGCGGCCAGCACCACTTCGAGAGCCAGCATCACGCGCGAGAGCTCGCCCCCGGACGCGCTGCGGCTCAACGGAAGCGACTGTGCACCGGAGTGCGCGGACAACCGGAATTCCACCTCGTCCACTCCGGCCGCACCGGCATGCAGTTCGGTACCGCCGATGGTGATCGGTGCGCTGTCGTTCGCCGCGGCCGCGAGCGGGCACACCTCCACGTCGAGGGTGGCGCGCCCCATCGCCAGACCACTCAGTTCCGCACTCACCGCACCGGCCAGTTTGCGGGCGGCCTTGCGCCGAGCTGCGGTCAGCTTCTTCGCCGTCTCACGTACCTGCGCTGCCGCGGTGTCGACCTCGGCGGCCAGCGCGGCCAATGCCTCTTCGGACACGTCGAGCGACGCCAGGCGCCGGCGAGCGTCCTCGGCCCAGGCGATGACCGCGTCGATGTCGGGGGCGTACTTCCGGGTCAGGGTCTTCAACTCGGCCTGGCGGGTGAGCAGGCTGTCCAACGCCGCCGGATCCGACGGCAGGTCCGACAGATACGAACTCAATTCCGTGGTGACGTCGACGACGACTGCGATCGCCTCGCCCAGCCGCGGGGCGAGACCCGACAGGCCGGGATCGTCGCTGGACTCCAGCCGACTACGCGCGGCACCCAGCGCGTCCAGCGCCCCGGCTCCCTCACCGGAAGTCTCGGCGGCGCCGGCCAGTGCTTCGTGGGCGGCTCCCGCGGCCCCGCGCAGCGAATCCAGATCGCCCAGCCGCAGCACCTCGGCGACGATGCGCTGATCCTCACCCGGTTCCGGTGCGATGGCGTCGATTTCGTCCAGCGAATGCTGCAGCCGGTCGGCCTCGAGCGCGAGTTCACGGCTGCGGGCGGTACGTTCGAGCAGTTCGGTCCGGGCCTGCGCCCAGGTACGCCGGGCCAGCTGATATTTCCGCAGCGGCCCGGACACGGTGTTCCCGGCGAACCGGTCCAACGCCTGCAATTGCTGATCGGGCCGCTGCAGCCGCAGCTGGTCGTTCTGTCCGTGCACCGTCAGCAGCGGCGCCGTGAACTCCGACAGCACCGCGGCGGGCACGCTGCGACCACCCAGGTGGGCGCGGGAGCGGCCGTCGCTTCCGACGGTGCGCAGGGCGATGATGCTGTCGTCGTCGTCGCGGCGCGCGCCGGAGGACTCCAGCACCTTCTCCACGTCGTCGCGGGCACCGTCGTGCACCTCCTCGACGGTGAACCGGCCCTCCACCACGGCGCGCGGCGCGCCCTGACGCACACGGCCCGCGTCGGCACGAGCGCCACCGAGCAGATGCAGTCCGGTGACCACCATCGTCTTTCCCGCGCCGGTCTCACCGGTGACGCAGGTCAGGCCCTCGTGGAACTGCGCTGTGGCAGTGGATATGACGCCGAGTGCGTCGATCCTGATCTCGGTCAGCACGTCTGTTCTCCGTTCGGCTGCTCGCCCCGCCGTCCCCGCCAGCCTGTCACGGGTAGCCGGAATTTGCGCACCATCCGGTCCGCGAACGGTGCCGAATCCAGCCGCACCCAGCGCACCGGTTCGGTGCCACGCACCGCCTCGAACCGCGCCCCGCGCGGCAGTGCCAGAGTCCGCCGGCCGTCCAGGAAGACGATCGCATCGTGGCCGCCGGCAACGGTTTCCACTGCAATACGGGAGTCCGGGCTGGTCACCAGGGGCCGGGCGAACAGGGCGTGGGCGTTGCTGGGGATGACCAGCAGCGCCTCCAGTTCCGGCCACACCACCGGCCCACCCGCGGAGAAGGCATAGGCCGTGGACCCGGTCGGTGTCGCGACCAGTACCCCGTCACAACCGAATTGCGACACCGGGCGGCCGTCGACCTCGAGCACCACCTCGAGCACACCCATGCGGGTGGCGTTCTCGATGCTCGCCTCGTTGAGCGCCCAGCCGCGTTCCACCACCACATCGTCGACCCGGACACTGACGTCCACGGTCATCCGCTGCTCGATGCGGTAATCCCCGCGCACGACCTGCGCCAGCGCCTCGTCGAGGTGTTCGGCCTCGGCCTCGGTGAGAAATCCGATGCGGCCCAGATTGATTCCCAGTACCGGTACCCGCGCCGGATGCGCCATCTCCGCCCCGCGCAGGAACGTCCCGTCCCCACCTAGCGCCAGCACCATCTCGCAACCGACCGCCGCATCGGGAGCATGCGCGACCACCTGGATCGGATAACCATCGGGTTCGCCGGTCTCGTCGAAATCCAGCTTGGTGCTGTAGGTCTCGTCCTCGAGGATGCGCAGGCCGATCCCGGCGTCGGAGAATATCTTCGCCACCCGGTGTGCGGTCTCGAGCAGTTCGGAGCGGCCCGGGTGGGCGACGAGCAGGATTTCGCGCTTCACTGAGGCCCCTCCTCGACCGCCCGCCGCACCATCTCGCCGATCTCGGCCGTCCGGGTATCCACCGCCGCGGTGGGGCCGGGGTGCTGCGCATCTGCCACATCTTTACGCAACCACAGGAAGTACTCGACATTCCCCGACGGCCCGGGCAGCGGGCTGGCCACGACCCCACACGTCCGCAGGCCCAGTTCGGCGGCCGCGGCGGCGACCTCGGTCACCGCCTCGGCACGCAGAGCCGGATCGCGCACCACACCGCCGGAGCCTACTCGCTGTTTACCGACCTCGAACTGTGGTTTCACCATGGGCAGCAGATCCGCGCCCGGTACACAGCAGGCGGCCAGTGCGGGCAGTACCAGCGCCAGCGAGATGAACGACAGGTCGGCGACCACGAGTTCCACCGGCCCGTCGATGGTCTCGGGTGTCAGCGCACGCACATTGGTGCGGTCGAACACCCGCACGCGTTCGTCGTTGCGCAACCGCCAGACCAGCTGGCCGTAACCGACGTCGACGGCGACGACTTCGCGTGCACCACGGTCGAGCAGCACATCGGTGAAGCCGCCGGTCGACGCACCGGCATCCAGGCAGCGTTTCCCCGCCACGGTCACCCCGAGCGGTTCGAAGGCTTCGAGGGCGCCGAGCACCTTCTTCGCACCCCGTGAGGCCCACTGCACCTCGTCGGGTTCCTCGCGTACCAGCAAGGGGGTGTTGGGTTCGATCGCGGTCGCCGGTTTCGTCGCGACCGTACCGTTGATCAGGACGCGGCCCGCGCCGATCAGCTCGACCGCGTGTTCCCGCGATCTCGCCAACTTGCGGCGAACCAGTTCGGCGTCCACTCGCGCACGCCTGGCCACCTCAGATCTTGTCCACCGTCGCCAGGGCGCCGACCAGCACCTCGTGTGCCTGCTCGAGAATGCGAGCCCGCCGGGTCAGATCGGCCCCGGCACGGTCCACCCCGTCGGGCTCCGCGGCGACGCGCCGACCGCCGGGCAATTCCGCCAGCAATGCCTCGACCTCGCTGCGGACCTGCTCCGGGTCGGCGAAGTCCGCGGCGCTGCCGGCGAGATGCTGCCCCGGCAGCGGAACCCCGGGGCGAGGGCCCGGAGAACCTGACGAATGCGGTCGTGGAGTGGGCGTATTCATGGTGCCGACAACGCTACCGGAGTTGCCGGCCTGCGAGACAAGCGGCAGGCGGGCCCGCGAGCCCGGCAATCGGGCCGGTCGCGCCCGCCGACCCGAGCACACCGTGGGCGGCATTGGCACAATGGGCGTGGTGGGAGGTGAGCGAGGTCGTGACGCAGCCCGGTTCGCCGTCACCGCGACGGCGCTGATCGCGGGCGTGTCGGCGGCCGCGGTGGCGGCCTCCGAATGGGCGCATCGGCGCGCGTCACACCGGTTGCTGGGCCCGGCACACGAACCCCGCCGGGACGGATTCGATGTGGTCGTGGTGCTCGGCTATCCGGCCACACCCGAGGGAAGAACCCGAGCGCTGCAGCGGTGGCGGTGCACGATCGCGGCGCGGTCGCTGGCGCCGGAACGGGACGGATTTCTGATCTTCACCGGCAGCGCGGTGCACGGCCCCTGGGTCGAGGCCGAGGTGATGGCCGCCTATACGCGCGAGCACCTGGGTGTGTCCGCGGACCGGATCCGCGTCGAGACCTCCGCCGAAACCACTTGGCAGAACATCGAATTCACAACCCCGTCGTTCGAGCAGGCCGATCGCGTCATGATCGCCTCCGACCCGATGCATGCTGCCCGGGCCCGCCGCTACCTGCGCGCTCAGCGCCCGGACCTCGCCCGGCGGCTCGCGCCCGCGGACGACTACCGCCCGCTGGAACGCTGGTGGCTCAAGGTCCCCACCGCAGCGCACGAACTCGCGGCCATCACCCGCCGCCGCGCCGGTGCGGCCGCCACTCCCCTGCTGCAACGGCTCGACCTGCTTCCGGTACCGCGGCGCTGAACGCACCGCCTCATGGCCGGCAGGCACCGGGCTCGGCAGATCGCCGGTGAGGTGTGGCCGGGGCCCATCGAGGTCCGGCACGCAGAACACCACCGTGGGCCCGCAGCGCGGACGGCGATCGCACGCTGTATCCGGCCCGGTGGATGCCATGGGCGATGCCCGGCCGCCCACGGGTCACCGCCTGACATGAGGACAGCCGCCGCATTCCCGCCGCACGCCCGGCGGGACGCGGCCCCCGGCACGGCCGCGGCGGTATCACCGGATCGGCGTCACTCCGACAGGGCGATGGCGCGGGCCGGCTGCTCGTCCAGTAGCTCCGCAAGCTTTTCCAGGGGCTCATCCGCCCGGCCGGACAGCGGCGGGTGGTTGAGCGCGTCGAGGCTGCGGGCCAGATACGTCGGGCGGCGGTCGGCGGGCCGGGCACACACCTGGTCCAGGGTGCTGACTCCGGTCAGTACCAGCAACGACGGCAGCCCGACGCGGAGAGCACCGTCGATATCGGTGTCGAGGCGGTCACCGACCACCAGGGCACGGCGGGTGCCGGCGCGCACGAGCGCATCCTCGAGCAACGGCGCGTACGGTTTGCCGGCCACGACGGGTTCGGCATCGGTGGCGGCGCGCAGTGCGGCCACCATCGCGCCGTTACCCGGTGCCAGGCCGCGTTCGTTGGGCAGGGTCGCATCGGTATTCGCCGCCACCCACAGTGCGCCCGCGCGCACCGCGTAGGCGGCTTCGGCCAGGTCCGGCCACCCGGTGCGCGGTGAATGTCCCTGCACCACGGCAGCGGGGGCGTCGCCGTCGAACTGCCGCACCGGCCGCAGCCCGGCGAGTTCGACCTCCGCGGCCAGATCGTCGGTGCCGACGATCAGTACTCGCGCACCGGAGTCCACACGGTCGGCCAGCAGGCGCGCCGCCGCTTGTGCGCTGGTCACCACGTCGTCGTCGGTGGCGGAGAAGCCGAGGTCACGCAGGTGCGCGGCCACCGCACCCACCGACCGGCTCGCGTTGTTGGTGACGTACATCAGCCGCCGACCGTCACCCCCGGCGGCCAGGGCCGCCGGGGTACCGTCGATGACTTCCGCACCCCGATACAGGGTGCCGTCGAGATCGAGCAGGAGGGCGTCGAAGTCGTCCCGCAGCGTTGCCGCCATACCGTGTTACTCCGCGTCGTCGTCGGCCTGCGCGGCGGCGAGTTCGTCGGCGCGCTCCTCGGCGTCGGTATCACCGTCGATATCGGCGGCCGCAGTGTTGAGGAACCACTGCAGCGCCTCGTCCGGTCGCTCGGCGGCGAGCAGGGCCTCGGCGTAGGCGTAGAACAACCGGGCCGAGGCCGGACCGGTGTGGGCCGGGTCCAGTTCCGGTGTCTGCAGTGTCACTACCGCCTGGTCGTATTGCCCCAGATCCATTCGGGCGCCGGCGACGACGATCCGCAATTCGGTCGCTTCCGCACCGGACAATTCCCGTGCCTCGTCGCTGCGGCCGAGTTCGATGGCCCGCTCGGGCCGCCCGAGGCCACGTTCACAGTCGGCCATCACCGCGAGCAGGCCCGACCCGCCCGCCATCCGGCGTGCGGTGCGTAGTTCCGACAGCGCCTCGGCCCACTCGCCGGCGTGATAGGCGATGACACCGGCGGTTTCGCGGACCACGGCGATCCGGCCGGCGCGCCGCCGGGCCGCGCGGGCGTGTTCGAGGGCCAGCTCGGGATCTTCGTCGAGCAGCTGTGCCGCCATCACCAGATGGCGTGCAACAGTCTCGGCGTTGTTCTTGTCGAGGCTGAGCAGGTCGCGGCGTACCGCACCTTCCAGATCGCTCGCCTGTACCTCCTCCGGCAGCGCCGGTTCGTCCGGCCGGCCGGCCCGATGTTCGCTGCCCACGCGAGCGCCTTCACCACCACGGCGGCGGTCCTCGCCACGTCCCGGCCCGTCGGGGCGCTGCCCGGGACCGGCGGGCCGCTGCCCGCTGTCTTCCCGCCGATAGCCACCGCGGCGCTCGTCCCCGCCGCGCCCGTAGCCACCGGTCCCGCGCTCGCCTTCGCGACGGAAGCCGCCCTGTTTACGCTCGCCGCCGCGTCCCGCATCGCCACCGCGGGTCCCCTCGCTACCGCGCCGGGCGTCGTCGCGGCGGAAACCGCCTGGACGGCGATCGCCCTGATCGCGCCGGCCGTCACCGGAACGCGGACCGTCGCCACCGCGCCCGTAGCTGCCGGAACGACGCTCGTCGCCACCGTCGCGGCGCTCGTCGTCACGCCGGAATCCACCTCGTGGGCGCTCGGTGTCCCCGCGCCGGAAACCGCCGGATCGACGCTCGTCGTCGTCGCGGCGGAAGCCGCCCGAGCGCCGGTTGTCCGAGCCCTGGCCGTAGCCGCCGGAGGGGCGCTCACCGGTGTTGTCGCGGCGGAAGCCACCACGCTCACCCGCCGGACGCTCGTTCGCCGATTTGCCGGAGCCGGTCGAACCGGGACCAGTACCACTACGGCGGAAGGGCCTCCTACCGTCGTCATGCTCCGACACAGCGTGTTACCTCTCTTCGAGCCGACTTCTGGCGGCCGGCGACGACACACGGGACTGGGCGCCGGTGACCGGCACGCATCCGCAACCACCATGAATTCAATCATGTGGAACGGAGGTTGCCGCACCTGCCCGGCCCGCATCCGCTATCGCCGGTATGGGACATTTACCTGCGGGCCAGGCGACCGGTCCGGGTCCGCGGACACCCGGTGTCGGCCCTACCCGATGACACGCGGCGCACCGCCGCAGGCTGAACGGATAGCAGTGACCGCAGGATCCTCCGGCTCGACCGCCGCCCCGCCCCATCGCAAGGTCGCGATGGCGACACTGGTGGGCACCACACTCGAGTGGTACGACTTCATGCTCTACGGCACCGCGTCCGCGCTCATCTTCGGCAAGCAGTTCTTTCCCTCGATGAGCCCGGCCGCCGGAACCCTGGCAGCGTTCGCGACCTTCGCCGTCGGTTTCGGCGCCCGTCCGATCGGTGGTCTGCTGTTCGGTCACTTCGGTGACCGGGTCGGCCGGCGCACCACACTGGTGGTGTCGTTGATCCTGATGGGGGTGAGTTCGACCCTGATCGGGGCGCTTCCCACCTACGCGGACGTCGGGTTCTGGGCACCGGTCCTGCTCGTACTGGCGCGGCTGGTCCAGGGGGTCGGCCTCGGTGGCGAAGGCGCCGGCGCGGTGGTGTTCTCGATGGAACACGCCCCGCACGGCAAGCTCAACCGCTATGCGAGTTTTCCGCAGATGGGGACCCCGGCGGGGCTGGTACTGGCCAACGCGGTGTTCCTCGGCACCAGCGCGCTGCTACCCGAGGACGCGTTCCTGTCCTGGGGCTGGCGGATTCCGTTCCTGCTGAGCGCCGTCCTGGTGCTGATCGGGCTGGCGGTACGACTCACGGTCACCGAATCGGCGCAGTACGCGGATCTGGTCCGGCGCGGCGAGGTTGTCGCATTCCCGCTGCGCGCCGCACTGCGGGTGGGTCCGGCCCGCCTGTTGCTGATCCTGTGCGCGGCGATCGCGACGTCGGCGGTGGTGTACATCTTCATGACCTTCACCCTCACCTACGGCACCGAGTCGCTGGAATTCAGCCGCGATTTCCTGCTGTCGACGGTGATCGTGTCCTCGGTGCTGTGGTGTGTGACGATGCCGTTGTGGGGTGCGCTGGCCGACCGCTACGGCACCCACCGCATCTATCTGGCGGGTTCGGTCGCGCTGGTCGTCTGGTCTGCGGCCTATTTCCCGTTGCTCGATACCGGCAATGCGGTCGTGGTGTCACTGGCGCTGCTCGGTATGGGGCTCGTCCTGCCGGTCGCGCACAGTGTGGGCGGCATCATCGTCGCCGAGTTGTTCCCGCCGGCGGTCCGCTATTCCGGTACCTCACTCATCGTCCAGGTGTCGGTGATTCTCGGTGGCGGGCTCGCCCCGCTCATCGCGACCGCGCTGTGGACCGCGGGTTCTTCGTCACTGGCGGTCACGTGCTATTCGGTGGGGATTTGTGTGCTCAGCGCGATCAGCACATATGTGTTGTTCTGGGTGTTGCCTCGTGCGCGTGCCGATCGAAACGGAGGCGCGACCGCGGCGACCGAGGAGCAGCAGGCCGTTCGAGTCCGCCCCGGGGCGTAGTCGGCTCGGCACGGCGTGCTCGGGACGCGGGCGCGCACGACCCGGCGACGCGGACCGAGGCCCGGGCAACGACGACAGCCCAGCGCTCCACCGGCCTACCCCGGCCCCGTATGACGCAACCCTTGCGGCGGCGGACCATGAAGGTCTCGGGGCCTCCTTCCGGGTCGGATCCACCGATTGCCGGCACCTCCGGGCATTCGATACCGGCGCGCCACATCTCAGTGCTACTACACACGCTCGGTCGACTTCGAGCATTTGCATTCCGGACGCCCGTAAACAGTGGCCGCCGCGGTAGCTACTAGAACACAGGCATCCGATCGATGGGTCTGCCACGATATCGGCGCGCGCCTCGGATGAATGACACGTCCGAAGGAAGATAGTGC